>NZ_SHKK01000001.1:4800000-6000000 GCF_004217135.1 Micromonospora violae | reverse complement strand
AATACCGAAGTCCTCGCTGGTGCCGGCGGCCAGGTCGCCGAGGCGGCAGGTGAACTTCTCACCGTTCACCCGGCAGCCGTCCGGCACCACCACCCGGACCTTGTCCGTGTTCAGTTTGCTGGTGTCCACGGTGTAGGTGACGCCCTTGGCGTCTTCCTTGCTCCGGCTGTTGTCGACCGTGAACTTGAACGGCTTGCTCTTGGCCTCGGTGACACCCTTGGCCAGGTTGTAGCTGAGCGGCACCAGGGCCAGATCAGCCTGCTCGGCCGCCAGCACTGGGGCGGCCACGGCGGCGATGCCGCCGGCCGCGAGCAGCGCCACGACACTGGCGCGCACCAGCGTCGAGCGGTGGATCGCTGTCATCAGTCCCCCGGGGGTAGGGAAGAAAGAATGGTTGCGGAACGAGCGGACGCTATCGGAGGCCGATCTTCCACGCCAGCGGGCGGACCCGTTTTCAACCGTCCGGCCCGAGCTGCGCAGACGGTACGGGCGGGATGGTCACCCATCCCGCCCGTACCGCCGTGCGTTATGTGAACGACCCGCAGCGGGCCGATGGAGGACAGCCCCGTCGTCGGTCATGGGGACGACGGATATGAGCCGGGACGCTAGCCGCCGACGATCAGCTCCACCAGCCCGTACCGGACAGCCTGACGCTGCGTCGGCGGGGACCACCCGTACCGCCGGGGTGATCCGGCGGGAGCATGAGCGTCGGTCAGCCGAACGGCCGGGCGTCGACCGTCAGCTGACGTCGACCAGCGGCAGAGACTTGCCCGCGCCGCCGCCGGGCAGCGCGATCGAGGAGAAGTGCGAAACCACCCGCTCGTCGGTCGGGTCGTCGGCCTGCGTGTGGTGCACGGCGAGCCGGTTGTAGAGGGTGTCGCGCTGTGCGGGGATCCGGTCCGCCGAGCGGATCATGCCGATCAGCTCGTGCAGGTTGGAGCGGTGCCGGGCACCGGCGGAGGAGATCACGTTCTCCTCCAGCATGATCGAGCCGAGGTCGTCCACGCCCATGTGCAGCGCCAACTGCCCGACATCCTTGCCGGTGGTCAGCCAGGACGCCTGCAGGTGCGGCACGGTCTCGAAGAAGAGTCGGGCCACCGCGACCAGGCGCAGGTACTCCAGTGTGGTCGCCTGGGTGCGGCCCTTCAGGTGGTTGTTCTCCGGCTGGTACGTCCACGGGATGAAGGACCGGAACCCGAGGGTGCGGTCCTGCACGTCCCGGATCATGCGCAGGTGCTCGATCCGCTCGGCGTGCGTCTCACCGGTGCCCATCATCATGGTGGCGGTCGACTCGATGCCCTGCCGGTGGGCCAGCTCCATGACCTCCAGCCAGCGCTCGCCCGACTCCTTGAGCGGCGCGATGGCCTTCCGGGGCCGTTCCGGAAGCATCTCCGCGCCGGCGCCGGCGATCGAGTCCAGGCCGGCGGTCTTGATCCGGGCGATGGCCTCGTCCAGGCTCACCCCGGAGACCTTGGCCATGTGCAGGATCTCGCTGGGGCCGATCGAGTGGATGACCAGCTGCGGGTACGCCTGCTTGACCGAGGAGAACAGCTCCTCGTAGTACTCCACGCCGTAGTCCGGGTGGTGCCCGCCCTGGAGCATCACCTGGGTGGCGCCCAGCTCGACCGCCTCGCCGCACCGGCGCAGGATCTCCTCGGTCGGGTGGGTCCACCCTTCCTTGTGCTTCGGTGCCCGGTAGAACGCACAGAACTTGCACGCCGTCACGCAGACGTTCGTGTAGTTGATGTTGCGGTCGATCAGGTACGTGACGACGTTGTCCGGGTAGCGCCGCCGACGCACCGCGTCCGCCGCCTCGCCCAACGCATGGAAGGGCGCCTCGGTGTAGAGCAGCAGCGCCTCCTCGGGCGTGATCCGCCCGCCGTCCGCGCCGCGCTGCAGGATGTCGTCGATCTCCCGGCTCACCGTCACACCCCGAGCCTACGTCGACCCGACCGACTCGACAGCCGGACCCCGCCGGGTTGCGGCACGTCCCACAGCCGTCGGCACCGTCAGGCGTCGTAGTCGACCGTGAGCTTGTCGGTGGTCGGGCTGGACTGGCAGGTCAGGACGTAACCGGCGGCCAGCTCGTCGGGCTCCAGCGCGTAGTTGCGGGCCATCGTGACCGCGCCGTCGACGACCTTCGCCTTGCAGGTCGAGCAGACACCACCCTTGCAGGCGTACGGCAGCTCACCCCGCACCTTCAGCGCGGCGTCCAGCACCCGTTCCGCACGGCCCATGGTGAAGCTCGACGACCGGCCGTCCAGCACGATCGTCACCTCGGCCCCGGCGCCGGCCTGGTCGACGGGTCGGCGGACCGGCTCCGGCGGCGCGTCGACGTGGAACAGCTCGGTGTGCACCGCCGACTCGGGCAGCCCGCGTGCGGTCAGTACGTCCCGGACGTCGACCACCATGGCGTACGGGCCGCAGAGGAACCACTCCTCGATCAGGTCGCCCGGCACGATGCTGCCCAGCAACCGGCCCAACCGCTCGGCGTCGATCCGACCGGAGAGCAGTGGCGACTCGCCCTGTTCCCGGGAGAGGACGTGCACCAGGTGCAGCCGGCTGGGGTAGCGGTCCTTCAGGTCGGCCAACTCCTCGGCGAACATCACCGTGTTCGCCGTGCGGTTGCCGTAGACCAGGGTGAAGGTGCTGGCCGGCTCGACGGCCAGGGCGGTCGCGACCAGCCCGAGCACCGGGGTGATGCCGGAACCGGCGACGACCGCGCCGTAGTGCCGCGCGCGGTCCGGCGCGAACGCCGTGGTGAAGGTGCCCAGCGGCGGCAGCACCTCGACGGTGTCGCCACCGCGCAACGCCCCGCAGGCGAACGCCGAGAAGGCGCCGCCGGGGATCTCCCGCACCCCGATCCGCAACCGGCCGCGCCGGGCCAGGTCGTCGGGGGTGGAGCAGATCGAGTACGACCGGCGCACGTCCGCGCCGTCATCGGTCACCCGGCGCACGGTGAGGTGCTGACCCGCGCGGAACGCGAAGGTCTCCCGCAATTCCTCGGGTACGGCGAAGGTCACCGCCACGGAGTCGTCGGTGAGCCGGTCGACGGCGGCGACGGACAACGGGTGGAAGACCGGCCGGCGGCGAACCGGGCGGGTGATGGTGACAGTCACAGCGCCTTCAGGTGGTCGAAGGGTTCGGAGCAGGCACGGCACCGCCACAACGCCTTGCACGCGGTGGAGCCGAACCGGCTGATCTGCTCGGTCTCCGGCGAGCCGCACTGCGGGCAGCGGACCGCGAGCGTCAGTGGCACGACGCCGGCGGCGGGCGCCGGGGCCGGCGGGGCGATCCCGGCGGCGGCGAGCTTGGTCCGCCCCGCCTCGGAGATCCAGTCGGTGCTCCACGGTGGGCTGTAGACGGTCCGGACCTCCGCGTCCGGGTGGCCGGCGGCGGTCAGCGCGCGGCGGATGTCGGCCCGGATCACCTCCATCGCCGGGCAGCCGGTGTAGGTCGGGGTGATGGTGACGGTGACCCGGCCACTGGCCGGATCCTCTTCCACCGCCCGCAGGATGCCCAGCTCGTCGATGGTGATGACCCGGATCTCCGGGTCCACCACGTTCGCGGCGGCCTCCCGCGCGCTCACCGAGCCGTCTTCGTTCGCGACTGCGGGGCTCCGCTGCGCTGTACTCCTCGCGCTCACCACGTCGCCCCGGGGTGGGCCCGGTGCAGCACCTGCATCTCGGCGAGGAGGTAAGCCAGGTGCTCGGTGTGCACGCCCGTGCGGCCGCCGCCCGGGGCCCAGGCACCTTCCGGCTGGGTGAGAGTCGCCTCGGCCAGCACCGCACCGACGACCTCGTCGAACGCCGGCCGCAGGGCGGCCGGATCAACCGGCGCCGCCGGGTCCGCGGCGAACAGCTCATGGGTGTACGGCCACACGTGGTCGACGGCCGCCTGCATCCGACGGTGCGACTCCTCGGTGCCGTCACCGAGCCGCTTCACCCACAGCGCGCCGTGGTCCAGGTGGTACGCCGACTCCTTGCGTGCCTTCGCGCCGATCGCGGCCAACCGCTCGTCCGCACAGCCGGCCAGCGCCGTGTACAGCGGCAGTTGGTACGCCGCCAGGAAGAACAGCTTCGCCATCGTCACCGCGAAGTCGCCGTTGGGCAGCTCGACCAGGAGCGCGTTGCGGAACTCGCGGTCGTCGCGCAGGTACGCCAGCGCGTCCTCGTCGCGCCCGGCGCCCTCCAACTCGCCCGCGTACGACAACAGCAGGCGTGCCGCGCCGAGCTGGTCGAGGGCGATGTTGGCCAGCGCGATGTCCTCTTCCATCTCCGGGGCACGGGTGGTCCACTCGGCCAGCCGCTGGGCCGCGATCAACGCGTCGTCGGCGAGGGCGAGAGTGAAGTCGAAGGGCCCGTTCACGGCGTGCTCTCCCGGCGCGTGGCGGCCCCGGTGCCGAGCTGACTGGTTCGCTCACTCCGCTCGCTCACAGGTGGGCCACCCCGTCCGGCACCTCGTAGAAGGTGGGATGGCGGTAGACCTTGTCGGCGGCCGGGTCGAAGAAGGCGTCCTTCTCGTCCGGGCTGGACGCGGTGATGGCGACGGCCGGCACCACCCAGATCGACACGCCCTCCTGGCGACGCGTGTAGAGGTCGCGGGCGTTGCGCAGGGCGAGCTCGGCGTCGGGGGCGTGCAGGCTGCCGACGTGCGTGTGCGACAGCCCGCGTCGGGCCCGCACGAAGACCTCCCACAAAGGCGAATGACTCGTCATGCCGGGTTGCTCGGCTTGCTCGCTCACGCGGCCACCGTCTCCTTCTGTCCCGCCCGCTTCGCGGCGTACGCCGCTGCGGCCTCACGTACCCAGGCGCCGTCGGCGTGCGCGGCCCGGCGGTGGGCCATCCGCTCGCGGTTGCACGGCCCGTCACCGGAAATCACCCGCATCAGCTCGTCGTAGTCCGGCTGGGTGTAGTCGTACGCCTGCCGCTCGTCGTTCCAGCGCAGGTCGTCGTCGGGGATGCGCAGCCCGAGGATCTCGGCCTGCTGCACGCACATGTCGACGAAGCGTTGCCGCAGGTCGTCGTTGGAGAAGCGCTTGATCTTCCAGGCCATCGACTGGGCCGAGTGCGGCGAGTTGGCGTCCGGCGGGCCGAACATGGCCAGCGACGGGTACCACCAACGGTTCACCGCGTCCTGGGCCATCTCCCGCTGCGCGGGCGTGCCGTGCGCCAGGGTGTGCAGGATCTCGTAGCCCTGCCGCTGGTGGAACGACTCTTCCTTGCAGACCCGGATCATCGCGCGGGCGTACGGGCCGTAGGAGCACCGGCACAGCGGCACCTGGTTGACGATTGCGGCACCGTCCACCAGCCACCCGATGGCACCCACGTCGGCCCAGCTGAGGGTGGGGTAGTTGAAGATCGAGCTGTACTTCTGACGGCCGTCGAGCAGCATTTGGACCAGCTCGTCGCGGCTGATGCCGAGGGTCTCCGCGGCGGCGTAGAGGTAGAGGCCGTGACCGGCCTCGTCCTGCACCTTGGCCAGCAGGATCGCCTTGCGCTTGAGCGACGGTGCCCGACTGATCCAGTTGCCTTCCGGCTGCATGCCGATGATCTCGGAGTGGGCGTGCTGGGCGATCTGCCGGATCAGCGTCCGCCGGTACGCCTCGGGCATCCAGTCGCGGGGCTCGACCTTCTGCTCGGCGTCGACCACCTCGGCGAAGTACGCCGCCAGGTCCTCGTCCGGCGCGGGCCCGCCCCGCCGCCCGCGCGCCGCCGCCGCGCGCAGCTCGGCCTCGGCGGCCTCGACCTCGCCCAGCAGACCACCGGGCGCCTCGTCCGGGGCGGAGAAGTCGTTGCCATACATGAGGCTAAGTGTTACAGCTTCCGCCTCGTTGCACCAGGGGGTGTAACAGGAATCCGCGCATCCCATCCGTAGTCGAATGACTGCTTTGTGCGACCTGGGCGTCATTGGATCGCCGTGACTTGGGCCACGAAACAAAGGTGAACCCCTGCAAAAACCTCATACCGGCCCCATATCCCGCCTTTATCGCAGGTTGCCTAGTGTCGAAACCTGGCGGCCGGCCGGTCCGGACGTAGACTTCTGCCGGACAACCGATCGGCTGCCACACATCGACATCTCCATTGAGGCCACCTCCCCCGGCCTCGGCGGTCGCACCCGATTCGTCCCGACGACAAGCCGGTCCCCCCGGCCCTGACTCCTGGAGTTCACCCACTCATGCGATCTCGCGTGACCCTGGTGCTCGCCATCATGGCGGTCGTGCTCGGCGGCGTGCTGCTGGTTCCCACCGCGTACGCCCGACTCGCCAGCGACGACAGCGGCGGAGGCGGCGGCGGTTCGTCGAGCGTCGCCGCGCCCGCACCGACCCCACCACCGCCACCCACCCTGGCGGCGGGCCCGGTGTCCGTGAGCTTCAAGGGTGAGTTCTTCTCGTGGGCCCTGATGGACCGGAAGACGGGCAAGATCTCCGGGTCGTCGAACATGACCGCGACCAGCTCCACCGAATCGATGATCAAGGCGTGGATCGTCTCCGACTATCTGCGGCAGCTCGGTGACAAGGAGCCGCCCGCAGCGATGAAGGAGGCGGCCAGGCTCGCCATCATCGACAGCAACGACGAGGCCGCCAACGCGGTCCACAAGGCTGCCGGCGGGTCCTACAAGGCCTCGTCGAGCAGCGTCCCGGACGCGGTGATACAGCGGGCGATCAAGATCTGCGGGCTGACCGACACCAAGCGCGGCAACACGAAGCCGTACACCGGCTACTGGAGCTACACCCGGATGTCCCCCCGCGACGCGGTCCGACTCGGCGACTGCATCGCCGACGGCAAGGCCGCCGGCCCGAAGTGGACGAAGTGGGTGCTGGACCAGATGAGCAAGGTCCGGGGCACCACAGCGGGCAAAGACCAGAAGCCCGAGTCCGGTGGCGGCCGCTGGGGGATCATCGACGGTCTGCCGAAGTCGATCACCTCGCAGGGCCCGGTCAGCATCAAGAACGGTTGGACCCCGATCTACGGCGACGGCAACTGGCACGTCAACTGCCTCGCCGTCACCAGCAAGTGGAGCCTCGCGGTGATGCTGCGCTACCCGATCAGGACCGGCCTGGACTACGGCGCGAAGGTCTGCGCCAGCGTGGCCACCCAACTGGTCACCCCGCAGCCGGGCGCCGCGCTCAAGGTGCCGCAGCAGCCGGTCGGGAAGCTCTGATGGCCGGCAATCGTCGGGTCGACCGGCGCGACGGCGAGGCGTCCCCACTTCGGCTGATCGCCATCGCGGTCATCCTGATCGGGTTGGTGCTGGTGTCGCTGCGGCTGCTGCCCGGCTCACCGTTCGAGTCGGCCGCCGTCGCCAAGTGGGGCGACCCCGGCTCCAGCACCGGTGACCGTTCCACCGGCACCGACCGCAGCGCCCGCCAGCCGTCCTCCCCATCACCGAGCCCCAGCCCGTCGCTGGAGCCGCTGCCCTTCGTGGCCAGGAACCTCGACCTGGACATCGAGGGCTGGTACTCGTGGAGCGTCCTCGACCGCCGGACCGGAAAGATCATCGGTTCGAAGAACATGGACGAGACCAGCACGACCGCCTCGATGATCAAAGCCTGGATCGTCGCCGACTACCTGCGTCGCGCCGCCGACGCCGGCCAGACCCCGAGCGACGCGAAGCTCGCCGACGCGACGCGGATCATCCGGGACAGCGACAACACCCGCGCCGAGCAGTTCTACAACCTGGTCGGCCGGGACGCCTCGATCGAGCGGCTGATCTCCATGTGCAAGCTGACCGACAGCAGCGTCGCCCCTGACAAGGGTTGGAGCCGGACGGCGCTCTCCCCCCGGGACACCGCCCGCATGGCCAACTGCATCGCCACCGGCACCGCCGCCGGGTCGAAGTGGACAAAGTGGCTGCTCAACGAGATGAAACTGGTTCGCGGCGCGGGAGACTTCGGCATCCGCAAGGCCTTCCCAGCCGCCGAGCAGAAGAAGATCGCCATCAAGAACGGGTGGATCGACCGGACCAGGGAGCAGGAGATGCACATCAACTGCCTGGCCATCGGTGACACCTGGACGATGGGCGTGATGGTCAAGTACCCGATCAACATGGGCTACGACTACGGCATGAAGAACTGCGAGAAGATCACCGAGGCGCTGCTCCGCCCCGGCACCTGACCCGCGCCCAGGCCCGGCCGCTCAGGGTCCGGGCCTGGCGTGGCGGTCAGCCGGCGAAGAACTCCGGGCCACCGTCCGGCAGTGCCGGGGCCGCGCCGATGCCAGCGGCCCGCCGGGCCCACTCGCGGAGCCCGGCGACCTGCCGGTCACCGAGCGAGAAGTCGAGGGTCCGGAAGTACGTGGCCAGCGTCTGGGCATCGAAGGCTTCCCAGCGGGCCGCCGCCTCGGCGACCTGGTCCAGCTCGGCCAGGCAGAGGTCCCGCGAGCGCAGGAAAGCCTCGTGCACCTCCTTGACCAGACCCGGGTGGGCGGCGGCGAAGTCGCGGCGAACCGCCCAGACGGCGAAGACCATCGGCAGCCCGGTCCACTCCCGCCACGCCTGCCCAAGGTCGGTGACCGTGAGGCCCTTCTGCGGCGCCTCGTAGTACGCCCGCAGCGCCACGTCCCCGATCAGCACGGCCGCGTCGGCCTCCAGCAGCATCTGGGTCAGATCCGGCGGGCAGCGGAAGTACTCGGGGCGCACGCCGTACTCCTCGGCGAGCAGCAGCTGAGCCGTCATCACCCCGGTCCGCGAGGTCGAGCCGAGCGCCACCCGGGCGCCGTCCAACTCGGCGAGCGGCCGGGTGGAGACCATGTTGACCGAGAGCACCGGCCCGTCACTGCCCACCGCCAGGTCCGGTAGGAGCAGCAGCTCGTCGGCGTGCTTCAGATACTCCAACAGCGTGATCGGGCCGATGTCGAGGTCACCGGCGACCAGCGCCGCACTCAACCGGTCCGGCGAGTCCTTCTGCAAATCGACGTCGAGCAGGGCACCGGAGCGCATCAGACCCCAGTAGATCGGCAGGCAGTTCAGGAACTGGATGTGCCCGACCCGCGGGCGTGCGATGCGCTCAGCCATGGCCCGACCGTAGCCCCGGCGGCTGGCCTCGGCTCGGCGGGCCGCCCCGAAGTGGCCAACCCCGCACTGACCCGGGTGCTCAGCGGACTGGCCAAGCTACCCGCCGGGGCGGAGAAATCAGCTCGTACACATTGATCAACATGAGCCGGGATTGTCGTACGTCAGTTCTATTCTCGGTCCATGTTGAGGGCGTTGGCACAGGTGGGTGGCGCGGTTGACGACTGCGCCGAGACCGCACTCTGGGCGCTCTCCGATGACGAACTGCTCGCCTCCCTCGACGCGACTCAGATGATGGCGCAGCGGTTGGCCACCGTTCAGCTCGGCCTGGTCCGCGAGGTGGACGGTCGCGGGTTGGCGGTCGCCCAGGGTGCCTCGTCCACCGCGGTCTGGCTGCGGGAACGACTCCGGCTCTCCAGCCGCACTGCGCGCCAACTGGTCCAGCTCGCCGCCACCATCGATGCCGCCCCGCCACCGGTCCCCGACGCCCTGCTCAGCGGTGCCATCACCGTCGAGCAGGGTCGGGTGGTGGCCGAGACGATCGCCGCCCTGCCAATGGAAGCCGGCCCGGAAGTGGCGGACAAGGCGACCCAACTGCTGGTCACCTGGGCCGACCGTTTCGATCCGATCAGCCTGAGCCGGCTCGGCGAGCGGGTCCTCACGCACGTCGCCCCGGAACTGACCGAGCAGGCTGAGTTGAAGGCTCTGGAGCGGGCCACCGAGCGGGCCGAGGCCCGTCGGCACGTCACGCTCTCCGAGCAGCAGAACGGACAGGTACGCCTCAGCGGCAACCTCGACACCGAAACCGCGAGCCTGCTGCGCGAGGCGATCGACCCGCTCTGCACCCCCGCCGGTGAGCACGATGACCGCAGTCCTGGTCAGCGCCGCGCCGACGCGCTGGGCGAAATCTGCCGACTGGCGCTCCGCACCGGCCAACTGCCCGACAACGGCGGCGACCGTCCTCAACTGGTGGTGACCGCGTCCCTCGACGAACTGGTCAATGGCTTACGCGCCGGAACACTGGAAAGCGGCACGCGTCTCACGCCTGGCGCGGTCCGCCGCCTTGCCTGCGATGCGGGCGTGCTGCCCGCCGTGCTCGGCGGCAACAGTCAGGTCCTGGACGTCGGACGCCAACGCCGGCTCTTCACCGGCCCGTTGCGGCGCGCACTGGTCCTGCGCGACGGCGGCTGCGCCTTTCCTGGCTGTGATCGACCGCCGAGATGGTGCGACGGTCACCACATCCGACACTGGGCCGACGGTGGGGTGACGGCGCTGGGCAATGCCGTATTGCTCTGCGGCTACCACCACCGGTTCATCCATCGCGGCGACTGGACGGTCCGGATCGCGGCGGACGACCGACCGGACTTCCTCCCACCCAGCTGGCTCGACCCGCTGCGCACCCCTCGTCGCAACCTCTACCACCGGCGCTGCTGACGCCGCCGACCACACCCACGCCGCCGACGATTGCGTTCCGCACCGTGACCGGACGATCAGCAGCCCGGACGGGATGGCGCTGAGCGCCACAAAACCCCGGAAAACCCCACTGACCCTTGCCGCCAGGCCGCGTCTCCCGGTGATCGACTCGGCTTCCTGAAAAACGGGGCGTCACACCGACCCAGACACCGCGATTTCATGAAAGCCGAGTTGATCACAGCGCGGGGCGCGAGGCGCGGGGCACAGCGCGAGGCGCGGGGCGCGGGGCGCGAGGCGCGGGGCACAGCGCGAGGCGCGGGCACAGCGCGGGGCGCGGGGCGCGGGCACCTCAATGCCGCGCCACCTGGCTACACGCCTGTTTGACGACTTCGTACCGGGCAACACGCCGTCTCGGACGGGTGGTCGCGCCGGCAATTCGCTGGATGCGGTGGGTTGGGGAGCGTAGGGTTGCAGGCCGCTTGACGGCCGAGGTGAGCGGCACCGGCACGGACGTCTTCGCGCCGGGCGGCCGGCCATCCGCCCCCGGACACGCGAGCGCGCAGCAGATGTGAACGATGGGACGTCAGCATGTCCGCACCTGACCTCGACACCCACCTCGACACCCAGCTCGACACCGATCTCGACGCGGACCTGGCCGCCGAACGCGCACACCTCACCACCTCTCGTGCGGCGTTGGGTCGGATGCGGGCGAGGGCCGAGTCTCTCTTCGCCACCGGTGACCAGGTGGCCGGCGACGCGTACGCGGCCGAGACGCTTGGCCGCACCCTGGCCCGCCGGGTCGCCGAGTTGGCCGACGACCCGACCACACCGCTCTTCTTCGGCCGTCTCGACTTCGGCGGAGCCACGCCCAACGGCACCGCCGACAACCGCACCACCGACAGCCGCACCACCCACAGCAGCACCACCGACAACGGCACCACCGACAACGGCACCACCCACAGCAGCACCGCCGGCAGCGGCACCACCGACAACGGCACCACTTACAGCGCCACCACCGACAGCGGCACCACGACCAACGGCAGGCCCATGGGCGCCCCGACCGCCCCCGACACCGGTGGCGATCATTACGGGCGGCGGTATCACGTGGGGCGGCGGCACGTCACCGACGAGCGTGGCGAGCCGTTGGTGCTGGACTGGCGGGCACCGGTCTCCCGTTCGTTCTACCGGGCCAGCGTGCGGGATCCGCAGGGAGTGGCGGTCCGGCGGCGGTTCGGGTTCAGCAACGGTGTGCTGACCAGCTTCGAGGATGAGCGGCTGGATCGGGGCGAAGAGCTGGGTACGGCCAGTCGGATCCTCACCGCCGAGATCGAGCGTCCGCGTGTCGGGCCGATGCGGGACATCGTCGCCACGATCCAGCCAGAGCAGGACGAGCTGGTCCGGGCCGATCTCGCCGACTCGATCTGTGTGCAGGGCGCGCCCGGCACCGGGAAGACGGCGGTGGGCCTGCACCGGGCCGCGTACCTGCTGTACCTGCACCGGGAACGGTTGCGACGGGCGGGTGTGCTGATCGTCGGGCCGAACCGGGCGTTCCTGTCGTACATCGCGGCGGTGTTGCCGGCGCTCGGTGAGGTCGAGGTCGAACAGGCCACGGTGGAGGAACTGATCTCTCGGGTGCCGGTCCGGGCCGTGGAGACGCCGGCGGTGGCCGCGCTCAAACACGACGTACGGATGGCGAGCGTGCTGCGCCGCGCGGTGCAGGCACAGATCAGCACCCCGACCGACTCGATCACCGTGTCGGACGGCTCGTTCCGCTGGCGGATCGGGGTGGAGCCGTTGCACCGGATCGTCGAGGAGACCCGCCGGGAGGGGTTGCCGTACGGCACGGGCCGGGAACGCGTCCAGGCGCGGGTGGTGGGCCTGCTGCAACGGCAGGCCGAGGCGCGGCGGGCGGAGTCGCCCAGTGATGCCTGGTTACGGCGGATGGGCCGCTGTCGGCCGGTGCTCGACTTCCTGGACGCGGTCTGGCCGGCGCTCACCCCGGAAGGGCTGGTGCACGGCCTGCTCTCCGACCCGGCCCGACTCGCCGCTGCGGCGGACGGCCTGTTCAGCGACGAGGAGCAGGCGCAGCTGGTCTGGGCCAAGCCGGCCCGTACCCCGAAGGCGACCCGGTGGACCGCCGCCGACGCGGTGCTGATCGACGAGGCGACCGGGTTGCTGGAGCGGCTCTCCGGGTTCGGGCACGTGGTGGTGGACGAGGCGCAGGATCTGTCCCCTATGCAGTGTCGGGCCATCGCTCGGCGCAGCGAGCACGGCTCGGTCACGCTCCTGGGTGACCTCGCCCAGGGCACCGCGCCGTGGGCGGCTACGGACTGGCGGGAGTCCCTCGCCCATCTCGGCAAGCCGGACGCGGTGGTGGTTCCGTTGACTATCGGTTTCCGGGTGCCCGCCGCTGTTGTCGCGTTCGCGAACCTGCTGCTCCCGGCGCTCGCGGTGGACGTACCGGCGGCCGAGTCGCTGCGCCACGACGGCGGCCTGGACGTGCGTACCGTGACCGACCTGACCTCGGCGGCGGTGGCCGAGGTGCGGGCGGCGCTCGCGCACGACGGCTCGGTCGGTGTGATCGCCGCGGACGACGCGGTGGACGGCCTGCGTGCGGCACTGGCCGAGGCCGGTGTGGAGACCGCGACCGCCGACGACGTGGCGGCCGCGGAGCGGGTCACCGTGGTGCCGGCGACGCTGGTGAAGGGCCTTGAGTACGACCATGTGGTGGTGGTCGAGCCGGCCGCGATCGTCGCGGCCGAGCCGCGCGGGCTGCACCGGCTGTACGTGGTGCTCACGCGGGCGGTGTCCCGGCTGACGGTGCTGCACGCCGCGCCGCTGCCTGCCCCGCTCGTTGGTGGGTCGGCCGGCTGACCGGGTCGCCGCGACCTCCCGCGGCGGGCGGCTGGAGTCGCGCCGTGGTCGGGGGTCCCGCCGGTGCTGGCGGGGTCACGCGCCTTGACTTTGTTCCGTAAAGTAGTTTGCGTGGAACCCGACGATGATGCCCCACCCACCGACGCAGCGGCGGCGCTCCGGCTGATCCAGGACCAGCGGTCGGCGACGGCACGCCGGCTCGTTCCCGATGCCCGGCTGATCTACTGGCCGTGGGGCGTGGCCTGGCTGGTCGGCTTCGGGCTGTTCTTCCTCCGGCTCACCCCCGGCGGGAAGGCGCTGGTCCCGCTGCCGAGCTGGCTGCCGCTGACCGTCCTCTTCGTCCTGCTCGCGGCTGCCGGAGCGATCCAGGCGGTGGTCAGCACCCGGGCCTACGGTCAGGTGATCGGCGACTCCGCCCGACGGGGGAAGTGGTACGGGTACGCCTGGGCCCTCGGTTCGGTGAGCGTCTACGCCGGGCTCGGCCGGATCTCCGAACACCTGCCGCCCGACCAGGGGGCGCTGCTCTGGTCGGCGACCGCCGTCGGGTTGACCGGCGCTCTGCACATGGCTGGCGGGGCGATCTGGCTGGACCGGGACCTGTTCCGGCTGGGCGTCTGGATCAGCGTGATCAACCTGATCGGTGCGATCGCCGGGCCGGGCTGGCACGCCCTCGTCGTGGCGGTGGCCGGCGGCGGCGGGATCCTGGTGGTCGGCGCGCTCGCCCACCGGCGACAGCGACAGCAGTCGTGACCGAGCTGGATCCGGTCATCCACGCGCAGGCCCGGCTGCGGGTGGTCGCCAGCCTCTCGACTCTCAACGTCGGCGACAAGATCGCTTTCCCCCGCCTCCAGGAGCTGCTCGCGATGACCGCCGGCAACCTCTCGGTGCACCTGCGCAAGCTCGAGGAGGCCGGCTACGTGGAGATCAGCAAGACCCACCGTGGACGCACCCCGGCCACCCTGGTCCGGCTCAGCCGACGCGGCCGACTGGCGTTCGAGGAGTACACCGAAACCATCCGCGCCCTGCTCGACCCCACTTCGTCGAAGGAGCAGTCATGACCCTCGCCCGCGCCGACCAGGCCAGCCGCCGGTACGGCGACGTCCTCGCCCTCGACCGCGTCGACCTGGAAGTCCGGGCCGGTGAGCTGGTCGGCCTGCTCGGGCCGAACGGCGCCGGCAAGAGCACCCTGATGAACCTGCTGGTGGGTCTGCGTCGTCCCAGCTCCGGGCGGGTCGAACTCTTCGGCGGCGACCCCCGCGACCCGGCGAGCCGACGGCAGATCGGGGTCACCCCGCAGGAGACCGGCCTGCCCGGCACGCTGCGGGTCGGCGAGGTCGTCGACTTCGTCTCAGCGCACTACCCCGATCCGGTGCCTCGGGCGGAGTTGCTCGACCGCTTCGGCCTCGCCGACCTCGCCCGACGGCAGACCGGCGGGCTCTCCGGTGGGCAGCGCCGCCGGTTGGCCGTGGCGTTGGCGTTCGTCGGCCGGCCCCGGTTGGTGCTGCTCGACGAGCCGACCACCGGCCTGGACGTGGCCGCCCGACACACCCTGTGGGACGCGATCCGGGCATTCCACGACGACGGTGGCACGGTGCTGCTGAGCAGCCACTACCTGGAGGAGGTGGAGGCGCTCGCCCACCGGGTGGTGGTCATCGGGCAGGGTCGGGTGCTCGCCGACGACAGCGTGGACGCGGTGCGCGGCATCGTGGGCGTACGCCGGGTCAGCCTCGTCGCCGACCACCTGCCCGACCTGCCCGGGGTTGTTCGCACCGAACGGGTCGACGGCCGGCTGCACCTGCTCACCACGGACGCCGACGAACTGGTCCGAGCGCTGGTCACGGCCCAGGTCCCGTTCACCGACCTGGAGGTACGGCCGACGTCGCTGGAGGAGGCGTTCCTCGCCATCACCAGCGAAGACGCCGCCAGCAGGGACACGGCCAGCGGGGACGCGGCAACTGGAGACGCGGCCACCGGCTCTGCCCGACCCACCACCGCCGCTGCCGGCGGCCGACCCACCAGCGTCTGAGGAGGCGACCGTGCAGCTTGCCCTGGTCCACGCCCGCTACCAACTCCTGGAGATCATCCGGATTCCGGTGGCCGTCTTCGGCAGCGCCTTCTTCCCGGCCGCCGCCATGATCTTCTTCGTGGTGCCCTTCGCCGGTGACGACGCGGTCGGTGCCACCTACGCCACCGCCTCGATGGTCACCTTCTCGGTGATGAGCGCCAACATCTTCCAGTACGGCGTCGGTGTCGCCGAGGACCGCGACCAGCCCTGGAACCCGTACACCCGGACCCTGCCGGCCGGGCCGGCACCGCGGTTCGCGGGCCGCGTGCTGGCCGGGCTGGCGCTGACGTACCTCTCGCTGATCCCGGTCGTGGTGATCGGCGCGACGCTGACCGCCGCCCAGCTCACCCCGGCGGCGTTCCTGCTGGCGCTCGGCACGGTGGCCGTCATCTCGGTGCCGTTCACGCTGATGGGGCTCGCCATCGGCTACTCGCTGCCGAGCAAGGCGGCGATCGTGGTGGCACAGGTGGTCTTCCTGCCGTTGGCGTTCGGCGGCGGTCTGCTCTCCGCGCCCGGCGACGCGCCCGGGTTCATCGAGATGATCGCCCCGTACCTGCCCACCCGGGGCGCGGCCGAACTGATGTGGTCGGCGGTGGGCGACTACGCCGTGGAGCCGCTGGCGCTGATCATGCTCGGGGTCTGGGTGGTGCTGCTCGCCGCACTCGCCGGTTGGGCGTACCGACGGGACGAGGGTCGCCGGTTCAGCTGACGATTCGTCCGTTTCCGCCCCGGGCTGCGGCGGGACGGTGCCAGGATTCCGGCAGGGGGTCGCCGTGGCCGCCCGGGCCGAGAGGGGTCTTGACGTGAGCACCGTCCCGCCGGGTACGCCCTGCTGGGCCGACCTGGCCACCCCGGACCTGACCGACGCCCGGCGCTTCTACCCGGAGCTGTTCGGGTGGACCGGTCAGGTCACGCCGGAGCCGGAGGCGGGCGGCTACACGGTCTTCCTGCTCGACGGTAAGCCGGTGGCCGGGGCCGGCCCGCCGGCGATCCCGGACCAGATCCCGATCTGGTCGACGTACCTCGCCACCGACGACGCCGAACTGGTGGCGGGCCGGGTGGAACGGGCCGGCGGGCAGGTCGTCGTACCCCCGTTCGAGGTCTTCGACCGGGGCTGGATGGCGGTCTTCGCCGACCCGGCCGGTGCCACCTTCAGCGTCTGGCAGCCGCTGGCCATGGCCGGTGCCGAGGTGTTCAACGTGCCGGGTGCGATGAGCTGGAACGAGCTGGTCACCCCCGATCCCGAGGGCGCGAAGGTCTTCTACGAGCTGGTGTTCGGCTGGCAGCCCGACGACCAGGCGGTGGGCACGATGACGTACACCGGGTGGCGGCTCGGGACGCAGATCGTCGCGGGGATGATGCCGCCGCTGGCCGACGACTTCCCGGCCGACCTGCCCGCCTACTGGACGGTGTACTTCGCGGTGGCCGACGCGGACGCCGCCGCGGCCCGCGCCTCCGAGCTGGGCGGCACGATCCTGGTTCCGCCCCGGGACAACCCGGCGGGCCGCTTCGCGGCCCTCCGCGACCCTCAGGGCGCCCTCTTCTCCGTCATCGACCTGGGCCCCTGACCCCGACCACCCCGACCCCGCAGCCTCAGGCGCGGGTGGGGCGGACGGGGACCACCAGGGGACCGTGGGCACCGGCGACCACCCGCACGCTGGCCCGGTAGTGGGTGGCGAGCAACTCCTCGGTCAGCACCTCCGGTGGCGTCCCGGCGGCCACCACCTGACCGCCGGCGAGCATCACCATCCGGTCGGCGTACTCACCGGCCAGCGAGAGGTCGTGCATCGTGGCCAGCACGGTCAGGCCGTGCTCACGGCGAAGCTGGTCGACGACTTCGAGCACGTCCTGCTGGTGGCCGATGTCGAGCGCGCTGGTCGGCTCGTCGAGCAGCAGCAGCGTCGCGCCCTGGGCGAGCGCGCGGGCCAGGAACACCCGCTGCCGTTCGCCCCCGGAGAGGGTGGCCAGCTCGCGACGATGGAAGCCGGTGAGGTCCAGCCGCCCGAGCACCTCGTGGACGGCGTCGACGTCGGCGGTCGACTCCCGGCCCAGGGTCGGGATGTACGGGGTACGGCCGAGCAGCACGTAGTCCAGCACCGACATACCGGGTGGCACCACCGGGGACTGTGCCACCGTGGCCACCACCCGGGCGCGGTCCCGACGACGCAGCGCGGCGCTCGGCGTACCGAACAGGGTGATCGCCCCCGGCGCGGGCAGCAGGCCGCCGACGGCCCGCAACAGGGTCGATTTGCCGACGCCGTTCGGGCCGATCACGGTGACCCACTCGCCGGCGGCGACGGTGAGGTCGACGCCGGTCAGGATCGGTGTGCCACCGAGGGCGACCTGGAGCCCGCGCACCTCGACAGCCGGCACGCCGACAGCGGGTTCGCCGACGGCGGGTTCGCGGCTCACGTGAGCACCCGCCGGGCGGTCCGCAGCACGAGGACGAAGAACGGGCCGCCCAGCAGGGCGGTCACCACTCCGATCGGCACCTCGGACGGGGCGGCGGCGGTGCGGGCCACCACGTCGGTCAGCGCCAGGAACGCGCCGCCGAACAGCAGCGACATCGGCAGGATCACCCGGTAGCTGGACCCGGCGAGCAGCCGGACGGTGTGCGGCACGATGATGCCGACGAAGCCGATCAGCCCGGTCGCGGAGACGGCCGCCGCGGTGCCCAGGGAGGCGGCGGCGATCAACAGGTACCGGGTGCGCTGCGGGTGCAGGCCCAGACTCTTCGCCTCGTCGTCGCCGACCGCGAGGACGTCCAGCTCGCGGCGGTGCAGCAGCACCACCACGGTGGTCACCGCCGCGTAGGGCAGCACCAGCAGCACGTCGTGCCAACCGGCGGTGGCCAGCCGGCCGAGCAGCCAGGAGTAGACCGGCTGGATGCTGTCCGCGTGTCGTTGCAGGAGGTACGTCTGCCCGGCGGAGAGGAACGCGGAGACCGCCACCCCGGCCAGGATCAGCATCGCCGGTGACCCGCGTCGCCCGCCGGCCGCGCCGAGCACGTAGGTCATCGTCACGGCGAGCAGTGAACCAGCGAACGCGGCCAGCGGGATGGTCATCGGCAACCCGGAGAGCGTGCCGTCCCGGCCGGCGCCGCCGAGGGCGATCGCCGCGGTGACCGCGAGGCCGGCGCCGGCGGCCACCCCCAGCAGGTACGGGTCGGCCAGCGGGTTACGGAACACCCCCTGGTAGCACCCACCGGCGAGGGCGAGCAGGCCGCCGACGAGCAGGCCCAGCACCACGCGGGGCAGGCGCAGCTCGGTGATGATCGCGACTTCGCGTTCGGTCAGCCCACTGTCGAGGTGCACCCCGGGAAGCAGGTTGAGCAGCTCGGCGGCGACGCTGCCCGGGGGCAGGCTGACCGGGCCGAGCGACACCCCGGCGACGAGCGCGACGAGCACCGCCAGCAACCCCACGACCAGCCACCGCTTGCGCAGTCCGGCAGGCCGGGCCACCTGTCGCGGCCCGGCCTGCCGGGCCGCGGATCGCGGCCCGGTCACCGACGGACGACGGTCACGCGGGCACCTTGGCGACCGCGTCGATGATGACCCGGAGCAGGTCGACGACCCGCGGGCCCCAGCGGGAGGCGATGTCGTCGTCCAGGGCGACGACCTGGTTGTTCTTCACCGCGGTGAGCCCGGCCCAACCGCTGCGGGCCTTGACCGTGTCGAGGCTCTGCTGGCAGCACTTGGCGTCGGCCAGGAAGACGAAGTCCGGATCGGCCTTGACGATGATCTCCTGGGACAGCTGCGGGTAGCCGCCGTTCTTGCCGTCCGCGTCGGCCGCGTCGGCGATGTTGGTCAGGCCGACCTGGCTGTAGAGCGAGCCGATGAAGGTCTTGCTGGTGGCGCTGTACAGCTCCGGGCCCAGCTCGTGGAAGTAGGTGAGCTTCTCGGCGCGCTGGGGCAGGCCCTTGACCAGCTTGGCGATGTCGTCCTTCATCCGGGTGACCACGTCGGCGGCCTGGTCGGCGTGCCCGGTCAGCCTGCCCAGCTCGGTGATCTGCCGGTACGAGTCGTCGAGCGTGGTCGCCGCCGGGGTCTGGTACACCGGGATCTTCAGCTTGCCGAGCTGTTCGACGACCTTGTTGCGGTCGTCGGAGAGCACCACGAGGTCGGGGTTCTTACCGGCGATCGCCTCGGCGTTCGGCTGGAACGCCGACAGGTCGGTCTTGGGCGCGTCGGCCGGGTAGTTCGACTGGTCGTCGACAGCGGTCACCTGCGGGCCGGCACCGATCGCGAAGATCATCTCGGTGGCGCTGGGCGACAGCACGACGATCTTCTCGGGGCGCTTGTCGAGGGTGAGCGCGCCGACCGTGACCGGGTAGGCGGCGGCTGCGGTGCCGGTGCTCGGCTGGTCGTCGGCCTTCTCGGCGCAGGCGCCGAGGGCGAGCGCGGTGACCGCGAGGGTCGCCGCGAAGAGTCGAGGGGTACGTCTGAACATGGGGCCTCCTGTCGGTCGAGGAGTGTGGTGCTTCGCCGACAGGGACTTTCGTACGCCCGCCCACGAGGCGCCCTTCCTCGAGAGCGCGTTTCGCGACCGATCCGTAGGCGACCTGGCTCGTCCCCACCGACCGGTGGGGCATCACAGTTGCGGGACAGCGCCGGATTTCGCACCGGCTTCGCTGCGGACTGGTCGCTAAGACGGTAGCGCACTGCCCGGGCGGGCCGGATCGATCAAGGGGCGATCAACGCCGACCGATCGGCCGAACCGCGCCGCCCGAGGGATATGTCCCGGATCTGGAGGCCCGGAACCGGGTGGTGGGGCCCCGCCGGGGCGGGACGGGGCCCCACCCGATCAGGAGGACGTGATGGTGACGTTGTCCACAGCGGCCTCCACCAGGCTGGCCCCGGACGCGTCAGCGGCCTCGACGAGCACGCGGACCGACTGGCCGGCGTACGGGGTGAGGTTGAGGTTGGCGACCGCCCAGCTCCCGTTGCGGTTGGTGGCCGCGGCGGTCTGGGTGAGCAGTACGGTGGTGCCGCCGTTGTGCACCACGCTCACCCGCAGGTAGTCCGCCGACGAAGCGTTCGAGCCGTGCGCCAGGTACCAGGCGAGGGAGAGGGTCAGCGTGCCGGTCGACGGCAGGGGCACCGCCGGGGACCGGGCGCTGGTCACTCCGCCGTCGATGTCGTAGTCACCGGCCGACGAACCGGCCAGCCGACCGGTGACCAGGTCGTTGGATCCGGCGTACGGGGTGAGCTGCTTGGCGCCGGAGGACGTGGTCGCCTGGGCGGCGCCACGTTCCCACGCCCCGACGGTGGCGGTGTCGGTGCCGGACGGGTTGATGGTCCAGCCGGTGGCGGTCTCGAAGGTGTCCGACCAGACCGTGGTGCCACCACCGCCGCAGTACTGCGCCTGCTTGCCGATGGCCCGGTACGGGCAGTCGGCGTACTCGCTGAGGATCAGCACCGCCTCCCGGTTGCGCGAGGTCTGCGCGGGGATCACCTCGTCGGGCGGGTAGAAGCCGCCACCGCCGGACGAGCCCGGGTACATCTCGAAGGTGTACGCCCAGATGTTGTGGGTGGCCCACATCCAGTCGATGCTGTCGCCGTCGGTGATGTAGAGGTCGCTGGACTGTTCCGGGGTGTAGTTGTTGGTGGCCGCCATCTGCTGACCGATGGTGGCGAAGGTGTTGTACTGGTCGGCGTTCATCCCGGTCGCGGTGTTCGCCGTGGTGTAGCCGTACGGCCAGAGCACCAGCTGCGAGTACGTGTGGAAGTCGATGTTGGCCTTGATCTGCTGTACGCCACCGACGACCCGGCTGTTGACGAAGTTGCGCAGCGCCTGCGTCTCCGGGGCCGAGAACGCCGAGGGCCCCCGGTAGGTCTCCGACGAGGTGCTGCCGGACGAGCCGCCGCAGCATCCCCAGTTGTAGCCCCAGTTGCGGTTCAGGTCGGTGCCCACGTTGGACGAGCCGCTGTTGGGCTGCCGGTTCTTGCGCCACGACCGGTACGACCCGGTGGCGATGTCGTACTCGCTGCCGTCCGGGTTGACCGTCGGCACGATCCAGATCTCCCGGCTGTTGACGATGTTGGTGACCCGGGAGTCACTGCCATAGCTGTCGGTGAAGAGGTTGAGCAGATAGATCGCCATCTCGACGGTCAGGTGCTCACGGGCGTGCTGCTGGGAGTTGAACAGGATCTCCGGTTCGCTCTCGTCGGTGCCGACGTTGTCGGAGATCTTCACCGCCATCAGGTCGCGGCCCTCGTACGACGAACCGATGCTGATCTTGCGGGCGATCGCCGGATGGTCGGCGACGACCTGGTTCACGACGGCGGTCAGTTCCGCGTAGTCGTGGTAGTTGGAGTCGGCCGGCGGGAAGGCCTGCGTCCCGATCTCGCCGGCGCCGCGCTCGGCGTTGGGCGGCGGGGCGAGCGGTTCCAGCCGGAAGCCGAGCTTGCCGATCTCGGCGGCCTCGGCCGCGGTTGCCGAGATGTGCAGCACCCCGTGTTCGGAGTAGTCGATGGCCGCTCCGGTGCGGGCCACCGCGTTGCGGTCGGCGAGGGTCCGGGGTCCGAGCACCCGGTAGCTGGCGGCGGCCTGCTCTGCGGTGCGCTCCGGCGCCGGTCGGGCGGCGACCGGACCGGCGGCGACGGTGACGATGCCCAGTCCGGTGACGACGGCGAGCACCAGGACGCGGCGGAAGGGGATGGGCGTGCGGAGGGCCATGGACTACCTCCTCGATGGGCGGGAGATCCCGCTCGGTGAAGCACACTTCACCACCTGTCACATGGTCATATCAATATTGATCGTTGTCTTATGCATCCCAGGTGGATCATCACGGCGGCAATGATTTTCCACTCATCAACATCTGGCGAAACTTCCCTCCAAGCGGAAAACTGACCAGCGACGATCCCCCTCGACACCGCGGAGCACCCATGGCCAGATCCCGCCTGCGCGCGGCCGCCCTCGCCGGCCTCACCACGCTCACCCTGCTCAGCACCGCCACGCCCGCGATCGCGGCCCACCCACCCGCGCCCGCCCACGACGAACAGATCACCTACCAGGACTGGTCCGGGCCCGCCGACTGGCACCGGGGCAGCCAGGCCGGCACCCGCGTCGTGCCCGGCGCCCGAGCGGGCATCACCCTGGCCCGCCCGGCCGGCACCGTCGAGTACGCGGATCCGCACAGCGGCGTCACCCGCACCTGGGAGTACGGCACCTGGACCTCGCCGGTGACCCGGATCGGGTTCGACGCCACCGAACTGATCGCCTCCTGGAACGCGGAAACCCCCGCCGGCACCTGGATCCAGGTCGAGATGCAGGGCAACTACACCAGCGGCGACCAGACCCCGTGGTACGTCCTGGGTCGCTGGGCGTCCGGCGACACCGACATCAAGCGGACCAGCGTCAACCGCCAGGGCGACCCCTGGTCGACGATCTGGACCGACACCTTCAGCATCGACGACGCCACCGCCGGGGTACTGCTGCGGTCGTACCAGCTCAAGCTGACCCTCTACCGCGCACCCGGGCAGACCGCCGCGCCGGTGGTCCGGATGCTCGGCGCGATGAGTTCCACCGTGCCGGACCGGTTCACCGTGCCGCCGAGCGCCGGGCACATCGCCTGGGGCCGGGAGCTGCCGGTGCCGCGCTACTCGCAGAACGTGCACGCCGGGCACTACCCCGAGTACGACGGCGGCGGCGAGGCGTGGTGCTCACCCACCTCGACGGAGATGGTCGTCGAGTACTGGGGCCGGAAACCGTCGGCCGCCGACACCTCCTGGGTGGACCCGACCTACCCCGACCCGACGGTCAACCACGCCGCACGGATGACCTTCGACTACGCGTACGACGGCGCGGGCAACTGGCCGTTCAACACCGCGTACGCGGCCAGCTTCCCCGGGCTGGAGGGCCGGGTGACCCGGCTGCACTCGCTGGACGAACTGGAGCGTTTCATCGCCGCCGGCATCCCCGTCGTGACCAGTCAGTCCTTCCTCGCCAGTGAGCTGGACGGGGCGAACTACGGCACGTCGGGGCACCTCTTCGTGGTGGTCGGCTTCACCGCCGACGGCGACGTGATCGTCAACGACCCCGCCTCGTCCAGCAACGACGTGGTGCGCAACGTCTACAAGCGTGCGCAGTTCGAGCAGATCTGGCTGCGGACCAAGCGCACCAACGCCAGCGGCGGCGTCTCCGGCGGCTCCGGCGGCATCGCCTACCTGATCAAGCCCATCTCCAAGCCCTGGCCCAAGGCCCCAGGCTCCACCAACTGGTAACCCCCACCCCTCCCCACCCCGAACCCTGCGCTGGTGATCAAGAGGTTTGCGTCACGGATTCCGTCTCCGGTGACGCAAACCTCTTGATCAACGTGATGAGTCGGTGGGAGGGGTGGTGGGGGTTGGGGGTTCGTCTTCGCCGGCCAGGGCGGAGCGGAGGCGTTCCTTCTCCGCCTTGCGGCGTTCGGCCGCTTCGGCGATCTCCCCGGCCATCTCGTCCCGCCAACCGCGCAACAGGAAGAACGAGAGCGCGGCGGAGAACACCAGCGCCAGCATCAGCTTCAGGAACACGTTCATGTCGATCAGCCAGAGGCCCGCCAGCACGGCGACGAACAGCCCGATCCGGCCCAGCGTGTACTTGAGCGCGGCGCTCACCTGCACCACTCCGTTCTCTCCGTCGCCCGCCACCCGGCGGAAGGGTCGAACCGCCCGGCGGGCGGTCGTGGTCAACCGGTCCGGCGGGCCAGCCAACGGACGCCCGGGAACCAGACGGCCGCGTACGCCACGGTGAACGCCCCCGCCGCCAACGCGCCGGAGAGCAGCGGCGGCAAACCGGCGCCCAGACCAGCGATCAGCAGCCCCACGAACACCCCGACGGCAGCCGCGACCACCGCCGCCACCACCCGGGCCGCGCCGAACTCCCAGGCCCGGAAGTCGTCCCAGAACAGCCAGGCCGGCAGGATCACCGCCAGCCAACCGTTGGTGTGCCCGAAGTCGCCGGCCCCGACCGACGCGAACGCCCAGTCGAACAGCACCAATGCCAGCACGCCGATGACCAGGCCGGCCAGGCACACCCCGAGCAGATCGCCCAGGGTACGGATGCGCCCCTCGGCGTCCCGGCGGGGAAACCCGCCCTGCTGCTCAGGTCCTCGTTGCTCGGTCATCGCCTGCGAGGGTACGTGGCGACTCAGGCCCAGACCTGCTGCGGCTCGGCGCGCCGCTGCGCCAACGACGGAGCCTTGTCGTACTCCCGGACCACGTTGTAGCGGGTGTCCCGCTCGACGGGCTGGAAACCGGCGTCCCAGATCAGGTTCAGCAGGTCGTCGCGGTGCATGGTGTTCGGAGTGCCGTACGAGTCGGCGTCGTGCGTGATCTTGTATTCGACGACGGAGCCGTCCAGATCGTCCACGCCGAAGTTCAGCGAGAGCTGAGCCACCGACAGCCCGTGCATCACCCAGAAGTTCTTCAGGTGCGGCACGTTGTCGAAGAGCAGCCGGGAGACGGCGAACGTCTTCAACGACTCGGCCGGCGAGGCCATCGTGGTGCGCGCCTGGATCCGGTTACGGATCTTGCCGTCCGCCGAGTCGACGAAGTCGTGCTGGTAGCGCAGCGGGATGAAGACCGCGAAGCCACCGGTCTCGTCCTGCAACTCCCGCAGCCGCAGCACGTGGTCGACACGGTGCCGGGGCTCCTCGATGTGGCCGTACAGCATCGTCGCCGGGGTCTTCATGCCCTTGCTGTGGGCCAGGGCGTGGATGCGCGACCAGTCTTCCCAGTGGCAGGCGTGGTCGACGATGTGCTGCCGGACCTCCCAGTCGAAGATCTCCGCGCCACCACCGGTCAGCGACTCCAGGCCGGCGTCCATCAGCTCGTCGAGGATCTCGTCGGCGCTCAGGCCGCTGATCTTCTCGAACCACTGCACCTCGGTCGCGGTGAAGCACTTGAGCTTGACGGTCGGCAGCGCCGCCTTCAGCTCGCGCAGCACCTTGGGGTAATACCGCCAGGGCAGCGTGGGGTGCAGGCCGTTGACGATGTGCAACTCGGTGAGCTGCTCGTCCTCCATCTCCTTGGCCTTGCGGACCGCCTCGTCGATGCGCATCGTGTACGCGTCCTTCTCGCCCGGCTTGCGCTGGAAGGAGCAGTACGCACAGGACGCCGAACAGACGTTGGTCAGGTTGAGGTGCCGGTTGACGTTGAACATCACCCGCTCGCCGTTCAACTCGGTGCGCTTGTGGTGCGCCAGCCGTCCCAGCCAGGTCAGGTCGTCGCTCTCGTAGAGGGCGACCCCGTCCTCCCGGGTCAGCCGCTCACCGGCGTACACCTTCGCTTCGAGCTCACGCTTGAGTCCGGCGTCCATGGCACGTCCCTTCCACCTGCGGTCCGGATCGAGCGTACGTCGCGACCCCGACGGGCCCGGCGGCACGGTCGCCGCCAGCGACCCACTTCACCAGACTCTCAGCCTCCCGTAACCCGACAACGCATCGACATGAGTGGCGAGGTGCGGTAGTAACAAGGTGGGGCGGAACACACACACTGGTACCGTCCCGACGGTCGCGCCCACCGAGCGCGGCGAGGAGCAGTCGGACGGGGAGCGGAATGGTCTACAGCGGGCGCGGGCGACGGCAGCGACGGCGGAGCCCGGTGATCTCGCCGGTCCTGCGTCCGAAGCTCTGGGCCGCCCTGCTCGGGGCGATCGCCGCAGCCGTGCTGGCCACCCCCGCCTACGCGGAGCCCGCCGTGCCGAGCACCGTGCCGGACACCGGCTCGCGCCCGGCGGTCACCGGCTCGCTTCAGCTTCCCGGCGGCGCACCGGTCGCCGGTGTACCCGTCCCGCCGGTGGTCACCGTCGGCAACGGCCCGCTGGCCGCCGCGATCTCCGCAGGCGAGGTTCAGGTCGGCGCGCTCGGCGAGGCGTTGCTGGTAAGCCAGCAGAAACGCGTCGACGCGCAGGCGCAGCTCACCGCGGCCGGCAAGGCGCTGGCGACCGCACAGGACGCGCTGCTGCGGGCCCAGCAGACGGCCGACACCGCCGCCGCCGAGGCCATCAAGGAAGCCGCCGCGCTGCCGCCGGGCGACCTCGCCGAGGACATCCGCGGGCTGAGCCGCCTCCAACAGATCACCCGTGGCGAGAAGGTCGACGGCGGCACCACCGGCGTGGCCGGAGAGCTGTCCCGCGCCCGCGCCGGTGAGCAGGCCGCGTACCAGAAGCACACCGAGGCCAAGGATCTGCTCGCCGCCGCCGAGGCGGAGTTCACCGCAGGTGAGGCGGCGCTGCGCACCGCCGAGGCGAGCCTGCTCAAGCTGCGCCGCGACAACGCCGCCGCGCTGATCGAGATCGAGCGCCAGCAGGAGGCCGCCGAGCAGCAGATCGGTGCCGGCTACGTCACCAACCAGAGCGTCAGCGGCATGGCCGCGCACCCCCGGGCACTGGCCGCCGTGCGATACGCGCTCGCCCAGCTCGGCGACCCGTACAAGTGGTCCGAGGAGGGGCCGGACGAGTTCGACTGCTCCGGCCTGATGTGGGCGGCGTACCGGTCCCCCGGCGCCGACTACTTCGACCTGCCCCGGGTCTCCCGCGACCAGTACGCCGCCACCCGTTCCCGGACCGTTCCGCAGAGCGCGCTGCTCCCCGGCGACCTGCTCTTCTTCGCCTCGGGCAGCAGCTGGACGACGATCCACCACGTCGCCATGTACATCGGCAACGGCAAGATGGTGCAGGCCCCCACCACCGGCGACGTCGTCAAGATCTCGGTCGTCCGCTGGTCCCGGCTGTACGCCGCCACCCGGGTGATCGGGGCGGTGCCGGCGCCGGTCGTGACCAACCCGACCCCGCCCGTGTCGACCCCGAAACCGACGCCCACCCCGACGCCCACGAAGAGCGCGACGCCAAGGCCGACGCCGACCGGGTCCGCCACCCCGACGCCCACCCAGAGCCCGACGCCGACGCCGACCCTGACGACCACCCCGACGCCCACGCCGACCGGCAGCGCCACACCGACGCCGTCGAACACCCCGGGCGACAAC
The DNA here is from genome assembly GCF_004217135.1 of Micromonospora violae. Classification (NCBI taxonomy): domain Bacteria; kingdom Bacillati; phylum Actinomycetota; class Actinomycetes; order Micromonosporales; family Micromonosporaceae; genus Micromonospora; species Micromonospora violae. The sequence goes on along the minus strand of NZ_SHKK01000001.1, from coordinate 5,972,667 downwards.
CCGAGCCTCACGCCGAGCAGCACTCCGACGACCCTGCCCTCGGCCCCGACCACCGCGCCGACCAGCACGTCTCCGACGACCACGCCGAAGGCCAGCACGAGCGCGACGGGCAGCGGCAGCCCGACGGGCAGCCCCGACGCCGAGGGCTGATCCGCCACGACCGGTTCCGGCTGTCCGCTCGGGAAGATCTGTGGCACCGTGACAACCAGGCACATCCGACTCGACGTCACGGGTCCGGGTGCGAGCATGGCGCGGAGGGCGGAAATGGCCGAGCAGAGAGATCCGGCGGAGACTGTCGACCCCCTGGTCGACCAGGCCGGCCCACCAGGGCCGGAGACCGCCGACCCGGTGGCCGCCAACACCGCCAGCACGGCCGACAGCAGCCCGACCGCCGGCGACGTTGACCCGGCCGACGGCGGCCCGACCGACAGCGAGGCCAGCCCGACCGACAGCGGCACCGCACCGGTCGCCCCGATCGATGCCGATGACGACGCACCCGGCGGCACGGACGACGCGTCGGCCAGCACGGACGACGTACCCGACGGCACGGACGAGCCGGTGGTCAAGGCCGCGCGCACGGACGCCGCCGTGGACCTTTCCGGGACCGGCGGCGGGGAGTCGGCCGCGGCCGTCGACGCCCGCCCGGGCCAGGGCACCACACCGGTACGCGCCCGCGCCAGCGTCGTGACCGCCGGAGCCCTCCGCGGTGACCTGCCGGCCAGCGCTCCGGTGACCGCGACCACCTACCGCGCGACCGGCTCGGCCAGCCCAGCCGACGTGTCGTTGCCGGGGCAGCGGAACGACTCGCCCGCGCCGGCCCGGGCCAGCGCCACGGTGCCGAGCAGCAGCCGGGGCACGGCCGCCGTCCTGGGCACCCCGGGCCTGCGCGAGAGCACGCCCGGCGTCTACCGAGCCACGCCGGTGGGTGCCGAGTCGGAGCCGGCCCAACCCCCGACGCCGCCGAGCCCGGAGCCCACGCCACCCGGCCCCGGGCCGACGCAGCCGTCACCACCGGAACCGGAACCCGCGCCGGCCCCCGGCCCGTACCCGCCCGGTCCGACGCCGACGCCCGGCCCTCGACCCACGCCGCCGCCCGGTCCGGTTCCGCCCGTCCCCGGCCCGCCCACCCCGCCGCCCGCGCCGGTGCCGCCCATCCCGGGCCCGCCGTCGCCGCCGGTTCCGAGCCCGCCGCTGCCGCCACCCGGTCCGCCGGTGCCCGCACCACCAGCCCCACCCGGCCCGATGCCGGCACCCCCGTTCCCGCCGCCGCCCGCGACGACCGACACGCCCGGCGTACGGGCCACGGCGTCGGTCTCCGCACCGCCGGCCGGGTGGCCGTCCACCGCTGGGGCGACCCACCCGACGTCCGGTGGCGGCTGGACCGGGACGGCCGGCTCCCCGCCCCCGGTGGTGCCCGCGCCGGCGCTGCCGAGTTGGCCACCGTCGACCGCCGGGGCTCCGTCGTCGACCCGGAACAGCACCGACACCTCCCGAATGACCGCGCCGTCGAGCAGCCCACCGGCTGGTTCCGTCGGGCGGGACACGCCCGGCCCTCGCGGTGGACGGCGTGACGGCGGCTCCGACCTGGCCGGCACCGTCTACGGCAACGGCGAGGGGGCCGGCTTCACCACGATCGCGATACCCGCCAACGCGGTGGAGACGTCCGGCTCGTTGACCGGGCACATCCTGGCCCAGGGCTGGTCCGACACACCGGCCGAGCGGTCCAGTAACGCCCGGGTGATGATCGTCCTGGCCGCCGCACTGGGGCTGCTGGTGGCGATCAGCGTCGTGGTCGTCCTGCTGGCCGGCGACGCCCTGGACGGTCTGGTGGGCAGCGTGCTCAGCGGGTGAGCCAGCGAGTGGTGGCGATGGTGAGTCCGCCCACTACGGTCGGACAACCGGCTGGCGGCTTCGCCGGACCGCCGTACACTGGCTGAGATCACTGACCCGGCGCGCGTGGTGCGCGCCCCTGGGCGATCTTGCGGGCGATCCGGCGGCACAGCCGCGGCAGGCCATCGCGAAGATGCGCCCCGCTCGAAAGGCTTTTGTTGACCACCTCTGCTGACTCCAGCACCGTTACGTCCGTTTTCAACTCAGTCCCGGCGACCGACGCCGAGCAGGCAGCGACCGACGCCGAGCAGGCCGAGCTCGCCCCGGCGGAGACCGCCGAACCGATCAGCTTCGCCTCCCTCGGCCTGCCCGAGCCGGTGGTCCGCGCGCTGGCTCAGCAGGGCATCACCAGCCCGTTCGAGATCCAGCGGGCCACCCTTCCGGACGCGCTCGCCGGCCGCGACGTGCTGGGCCGTGGGCAGACCGGCTCGGGCAAGACGCTCGCCTTCGGCCTGCCGGTGATCGCCCGGCTGGCCGACCGCAACCGGGCCCGCCCGATGCGCCCGCGCGCGCTGATCCTGGTGCCCACCCGTGAGCTGGCCATGCAGGTCAACGACGCCCTGGTGCCGCTGGGCAAGGCTGTCGGCATCTTCCTCAAGACCGCCGTCGGCGGTGTCCCGTACGACCGTCAGATCGACGCGCTGCGCCGCGGCGTGGAGATCATCGTGGCCACCCCGGGCCGGCTCGGCGACCTCATCGAGCGGGGCATCTGCCAGCTCGACGATGTCGAGATCACGGTGCTCGACGAGGCCGACCAGATGGCCGACATGGGCTTCCTGCCCGAGGTGACCGAACTGCTGGCGAAGACGCCCGCGAACGGTCAGCGGCTGCTCTTCTCGGCCACTCTCGACGGTGACGTCGACGCGTTGGTCAAGCGGTTCATGACCGACCCGGTCACCCACTCCACCGCGCCGTCCACCGCCTCGGTGTCCACCATGGACCACCACATGCTGTTGATCCCGCCGCACGAGAAGTTCCCGGTGGCGGCCTCCATCGCCGCCCGGGACGGTCGGACCATGGTCTTCGCCCGTACCCAACTCGGGGTGGACCGGCTGGTCGAGCAGCTGGCGGCCGTCGGCGTACGCGCCGGTGGGCTGCACGGCGGCAAGACCCAGCGGATGCGCACCAAGACGCTGGCCGAGTTCCGTGAGGGCCGGATGAACGTGCTGGTCGCCACCGATGTGGCGGCCCGGGGCATCCACGTCGACGGGGTCACCCTGGTGCTGCACGTCGACCCGCCGAAGGACCCCAAGGACTACCTGCACCGCGCGGGGCGTACCGCCCGGGCCGGCGAGTCGGGTGCGGTGGCCACGCTGGTGCTGCCCAAGCAGCGCCGCACCACCCTGGCGATGATGGAGAAGGCCGGCGTCGCGCCGGCCGAGACCCGGGTCCGGGTCGGCGACGCGGCGTTGGCCGAACTGGTCGGCGCCCGCGAGCCCAGTGGCGTCCCGGTCCGCGTCGAGGCGGAGCCCCGGGGCTACGGCGACCGCTCTGGCGGGTCGCGCCGCTTCGACGACCGGGCCGGAGGCCCGCGTCGGTTCGGTGACCGCACGGGCGGTGAGCGCCGCTACGGCGACCGGCCGCAGGGCGAGCGCCGCTACGGCGACCGGCCGCAGGGCGAGCGCCGCTTCGGTGACCGACCGCAGGGCGACCGCAGCTACGGTGACCGGCCCCAGGGTGACCGCGGCTACGGCGACCGGGCGCAGGGCGACCGCCGTTACGGCGACCGACCCACCGGCGAGCGCCGCTTCGGCGACCGCCCCCAGGGCGACCGCGGCTACAGCGACCGACCGCAGGGTGACCGGCGCTACGGCGACCGACCCACCGGCGAGCGCCGCTTCGGCGACCGCCCCCAGGGCGACCGCAGCTACAGCGACCGACCGCACGGCGAGCGTGGCTACGGCGACCGGCCCCAGGGTGACCGCAACTACGGCGACCGGGCGCAGGGCGAGCGGCGCTTCGGCGACCGGCAGCACGGCGACCGGCCGCAGGGTGAGCGGCGGTTCGGTGACCGGCCGCAGTTCGGTGACCGGGACGGTCGGGGCGATCGGCCCACCGGCGACCGGCGCTTCGGTGACCGGGCGCAGGGCGAGCGGCGCTTCGGCGACCGGGACACTCGGGGTGGTTTCCGCCCGGAGAGCCGGGTCCGGGACGACCGACCGCGCGATGACCGGCCGCGCGATGACCGGCCGCGGGACGACCGGCCGCGCGATGACCGGCGCGGTTTCGGCGGGCGACCGCCGGCGCGTACCCACTGATTGATCCACCGAACGCCGTCGCGAAGCTCAGGCTTCGCGGCGGCGTTCGCGCATGCCCTGCCGATGCCGACCGGGTCGCGTAACGTCCGGCACATGCCGACCATGCCGAAGTCAATCTTCTGGTCCCGGACGGACACCGCCGGCAGCGAGCACGTTCTGCTCGACGACGGCCACGGGTTGGCGGCCCGGGGCACCCTGCTCGCCGTGGACCCGATCCCGTGGACCGCCCGGTACCAGCTGACCACCACGCCGGACTGGGCCACCACCCGGGTCGAGGTCGAGGCTGAAGGGCTCGGCTGGCTGCGGCGGGTGAAGCTGGAGCGGGCCGCCGACCGGTGGCGGGTGACCACCGCCGAGCAGGGCGACCTGGACGCCGCCCTGGTCGCGGCCGGTCATCCCCGGGCCGGTTTGCCGGGCACCGACGACCCGGACCGGCTGGTCGACGCCCTCGACGTCGACCTGAGCGGCTCACCGCTGTTCAACACCCTGCCGGTGCACCGGCTCCGGTTGGCGGCCGAGCCGGCCGACGTGGCACACCGGATCACCGTCGCCTGGGTGCTGCTGCCCGGCCTGGAGGTGGTGCCGGCCGAGCAGATCTACACCGGGCTCGGGCCGGGTCGGGTGCGCTTCGCCAGCGGCACCTTCACCGCCGAGATCGATCTGGACGACAGCGGCTACGTGGTGCGCTACCCCGGGCTGGCCGAACGGTTCGAGCCCCGCTGAGCGGTGCGCACCCGATTCAGCTGGGCCAGGCTCCGCTGGCCAGGAAGCGGTCGATGGTGGCCAGGTGCGGGGTCAGGTCGAGGCCCTGGGCGGCCACCCAGTCGTCGGCGTAGTACGTGTCGGCGTACCGGTCGCCCGGGTCGCAGATCAGGGTGACCACCGAGCCGGTCCGACCCTCGGCGAGCATCCCGGCGATCAGGCCGAACGCGCCCCACAGGTTGGTGCCGGTGGACCCGCCCACCCGGCGACCGAGCAGCGCCGATCCGGCGCGCATGGCGGCCAGCGACGCCGCGTCCGGCACCTGGACCATGCGGTCCACCACCGAGGGCAGGAACGACGCCTCCACGGTGGGCCGGCCGATCCCCTCGATGCGGGAGCCTTTGCCGGTCCGTACCGACCAGTCGGCGGCAAGCCAGGCCGGGTAGAACGCCGAGTTCTCCGGGTCGACCACACAGAGCTTGGTGGCGAGCCGGCGGTACCGGGCGTACCGGCCGATTGTCGCGCTGGTGCCCCCGGTGCCGGCGCCCACCACGACCCAGGCGGGGATCGGGTGCCGTTCCAACTCCAACTGCGCGTAGATCGACTCGGCGATGTTGTTGTTGCCCCGCCAGTCGGTCGCCCGCTCGGCGTAGGTGAACTGGTCCATGAAGTGCCCGCCGGAGTCCTCGGCGAGCCACCGGGCCTCGACCACCACACTGGCCGGGTCGTCCACCAGGTGGCACCGGCCGCCCTGGAACTCGATCTGCGCGATCTTCTCCGGGGAGGTGGAGGCGGGCATCACCGCGATGAACGGCAGGCCGAGCATCCGGGCGAAGTACGCCTCGGAGACCGCCGTGGAACCCGACGACGCTTCGACGATCGTGGTGCGCGGCCCGATCCAGCCGTTGCACAGCCCGTAGAGGAACAGCGAGCGGGCCAGCCGGTGCTTCAGCGAGCCGGTGGGGTGTGACGACTCGTCCTTGAGATAGAGGTCGATCCCCCACTCCCGGGGCAGCGGCAACGGCAGTAGGTGGGTGTCGGCCGACCGGTTCGCGTCCGCCTCGACGGCGGCGATCGCCTCGGTCACCCAGGTCCGGCTGGCCTCGTCGCACCGGTCGAGATGAGTCACAGTCGGAAACGTAGCAAGCTGGCCAGCGGTGGTCAGCGGCGGTCAGGCCGCGGGCGGGCCGACCGGCTGCGGGCGGTTCTCCCACTTCGTGGAGAGGGCGATGGCGGTACGGGTGGAGGCGACCCCCGGCGTCCGGTTCAACCGCACGATCAACTGCTCCAGTTCGGCGATCGTGCCGACCCGCGCCTTGAGGAGGAAGGACTCCACGCCGGCCATGAAGTAGCAGGATTCGATCTCGGGCAGCACCCGCAGCGACTCCAGCATGTCGTCGCTGTCGGCGCCGGAGTCCTCGACGATGCCGATCAGCGCGGTGACGCCCAGCCCGATCGACTCGGGGGCCACGTCCGCGCGGTAGCCCCGAACCACCCCGCTGCTCTCCAGCTTGCCGACCCGCTCGTGCACGGCCGGGGCCGAGAGGCCCACCTGTCGGGCCAGCTCGGCGTACGAGAGGCGGGCATTGCCGCGCAGCAGGTCAACGAGGCTCAGGTCGATGGCGTCCACAGAGAGTGACCTTAACCGTTCAGGCGTAACGTGCGCCCCTCGGCACCTGTTGGACTGAGCGGTGAGTCACTGTTCGCAAACCGCCGGTCAAGGCAGAGGTAGCACCAGTAACATTACTAACTCCCCACTCAGTGCATTTTTCGCGTTTGGGCGGACAGGCCCTGTCCCTGGTGCTGTAATTGCCATACGTCCCTCATGACGGCTCTGGGCTACGCACCAGCCGGGGGCAGTGTGTTCAGCCGGGGGCTTCGTCGACGCGAGGAGGGGGCTGTGGACACTGGAGATCGCCTGCTGACACCGGGTGAGGTCGCCGCGCTGTTTCGGGTAGACCCGAAAACTGTGACGAGATGGGCGGCGGCCGGCCGGATAGGAAGCATCCGGACTCCAGGCGGGCATCGCCGGTTTCGGGAATCCGAGGTGCGGGCCCTGCTTGAGGGGGAGGGCATGCTGGACGAGGTGGATGAGGTCGGAAAGCCACGCAATGTGGGGCCGGCCGCTTCCACGGGGCCGGGTCCGGCCAACGCCGGCATGTACTGAACTGGTGCGGACAACGCCACGCGGACCGGACACCAGTCCGGTCCGCGTCCCGCTTCGGCTCAGCTTCGGGCTGCGCCGAGCTGGCCGGACCACCTGCGGAACAGGGTGTGCGGGACGCCGAGGGCGTCCAGCACCTTGCCCGCCACGAAGTCGACCAGTTGCTGCGCGCTGGCCGCCGCGCCGGCACCGTAGAAGCCGGGGCTGGCCGGCAGCACCACCGCGCCGGCGTCGTGCAGCGCCAGGAGGTGCTCCAGGTGGCTGCGGGTCACCGGTGTCTCCCGGGGAACCATCACCACGGGACGCCGTTCCTTGAGGTTGACCTCGGCGGCGCGCTGCAACAGGTCCTTGGAGAGCCCGATCGCCACGCCCGCGCAGGCCGCCGTGCTGGCCGGGACGACGGCCATCCCGCGTACCCGGTAGGAGCCGCTGCTCGGCCCGGCGGCCAGGTCACCGGCGGGCCAGTGCCGCACATCCGCCGCGGTCAGGTCCCGGTCGAGCCAGGCGGCGAGGTCCTCGGCCCAGTGCCCGTCACGGAAGGGCCGGCCGGTCTCGTCGAGCACGGTGAGTCGTGCCGCCCGGGACACGATCAGGTCCACCGGCTCGCCCGCGTCGAGCAGTCCGCCGATGACGGCCGCCGCGTACGGCGTGCCGGAGGCACCGGAGACCCCGACCACCCATGGTTCCCGCATACCCCCAGCCTGCCTGGTCCGACCGGTCCGCTGATGGGCACCCCCGGATGATCGGGTCGAACATGTCGGACGGGGTACCTGCGCACCTCGTCGACCTGGCATGCTGCCGCTGGCAATTCGCACCGGAACCATCTCGCGGAGGAGGCATCGGTGACGACCGTCGAGATCCTCCGGGCCCTGCGTGCCGAATGTCCGATCCCGTCCCGGCTTCCACCGCACGCCGACCGGGTGCAGGATTGGCTGCTCGGTCTGCTACCCGAGCTTGGCTTTCCCCTGGACGACGCCGCGCTGAACCGGCTGTCCCGGGGGGCCTTCGCCCGGTACGCCGGACGGCTCTACCCGGAGGCGAGCGAAGCTGACCTGCGGGTGCTGGCCGCGCTGTTCACCTGGTTCTTCCTGGTCGACGACGCCTGCGACGGGCCGAACCGGTTGACCCCTGAGCAGATCCGGGCGCTGCGCGACAGCACGCTGGCGGTGCTGCACGGCGGCACCCGGCTGCGGCAGACCGGGCTGACCGGCCCGCTGCGGCGACTGCTGGTGCTGGCCTGGCGGGAGCCGCGCCGCCGGATGCCGGCCCGGTGGCGGCAGCGTTTCGCCGACGCGGTCGCCCGGCACCTCGACGGCACCTGGCAGGAGGCGGTCAACAAGGAAGCCGGCCGCCGTCCCGGCGTCGACGAGTACGTCGAGTTGCGTCGGTCGACCTCGGCGGCGGAGGTGTCGTACCCGCTGGTGGAGTTCGTCAGGGGCCGCCCGCTGCCCGACCCGGTCTACCACCATCCGCTGCTGCGTCAGATCGCCCGCACCGGCAACGACCTGCTCTCCTGGTACAACGACCTGGCCTCGCTGGACCGGGACCGGGCGACGGCCGGCGGGCACAACCTGGTCCTCGCCCTCCAGGCCGAGCTGGCCGGGTCGGAGGCGGAGGCGGTCGACCGGGCAGCCCAGCACTGGCGGGAGGCGATGCGACGCTTCGTCGCGCTGCGGGCCGCGGTGCCGTCGTTCGGGCCGGCGTTGGACACGACGGTCGCCGACTATCTCGACGGGGTCGCGTACGCGGTGCGCGGGACCGTCGACTGGACCTTCGAGAGCGCCCGCTACCCGGTCAGCACCGCGCCGCCCGGCTCAGGGCCGTAGGCCGAGCTGGATCGGGGTCGTAGGCCGAGCCGGAATCAGGGCCGCAGGCCGAGCCGGATCACCAGGTCGAGCAGGGCGAAGAGGAACAGCGCGATGCCGACGAACCCGTTCGCGGTGAAGAACGCCCGGTTGACCTTGCTGAGGTCGGTCGGGGTGACCACCACGTGCTGGTAGGCGAACGCCACAGCGGTCAGCGCGAGCCCGATCCACCAGAGCCAGCCGAGATCGATCTGCGCACCGAACCAGATGAACAGCGCGAACGTCACCACGTGCGCGACAGTGGAAGCGTGCAGGGCGAAGCGTCGACCGTAGCGGGCGGGCACGCTGTGCACGCCGATCTCCCGGTCGATCTCGGAGTCCTGGCAGGCGTAGATCAGGTCGAAGCCGCCGATCCACAGCCCGACGGCCGCGCCGAGCAGCCACGCCGGCCCGGAGCCGTCCAGGGTGCCGGTGACCGCCAGCCAGGCGCCGACCGGGCCGACGGCCTGGGCGACCCCGAGGATGGCGTGCGGCCAGTTGGTGAACCGCTTGGCGTAGGGGTAGACGACCAGCGGCACTACTGCGAGCGGCGCGAGCACCAGGCAGAGCGGGTTGAGCAGGGCGGCAGCGACGAGGAAGACCACCAGCGCGACGGCCGCGCCGGTCCAGGCCGTCCGCACGCTCACCGCTCCGGTGACCAGTTCCCGCCCGGCGGTACGCGGATTCCGCGCGTCGATCTTGCGGTCGAGGATCCGGTTGGCGGCCATCGCGAACGTCCGCGCCCCGACCATCGCCACGGTGATCAGCAGCAGGTCGAGCCACCGTACCCGCCCATCGAGGGCCCGCATCGCGGCCAACGCGGAGAGGAACGCGAACGGTAGCGCGAACACGGAGTGCTCGACGGCGACGAGCTTCAGGAAGGACCTGGTCCGGCCCGGCTTCGCTGCCGGTGCGTCGAGGACGGCCATCAGATCCCGTACTCCTTCCAGCGCTTGTCGACCAGGGCCGCGACTTCCGGGCTCATGCTCATCTCCTCCGGCCAACCACGGGTGTAGCCCTCGGTGGGCAGTTTGCGGGTGGCGTCGACACCAGCCTTGCCGCCCCAGAACTGCTGGTACGACGAGTGATCGAGGTGATCCACCGGCCCCTCGGTGAGCAGCAGGTCCCGCGCGTAGTCGACGTTGCCGAAGGCCCGGAAGGCGACCTCGTTGTAGTCGTGCACGTCGCAGTCCTCGTCGACGATCACGATCAGCTTGGTCAGCGACATCAGGTGCGCGCCCCAGATCGCGTTCATCACCTTCTGCGCGTGCTTCGGGTAGCGCTTACGGATCGAGACGATCGCGCAGTTGTGGAAAACACCGGCGGCCGGCAGGTCGTAGTCGACGATGTCCGGGATCATCAGCTTGAGCAGCGGCTGGAAGATCCGCTCGGTGGCCTTGCCCAGGCCGTGGTCCTCCTGCGGCGGCTTCGACGTGACGATCGAGTGGTAGACCGGCTTGCGCTGCATGGTCATCGCCTCGATGTGCAGCACGGGGAACGGCTCGACCGGCGTGTAGTAGCCGGTGTGGTCGCCGAACGGCCCCTCGGGCAGCCGCTCACCGGGCTCCAGGTAGCCCTCCAGCACGATCTGCGCGTGCGCCGGCACCTGCAACGGCACGGTGAGGCAGTCGACCATCTCCACCCGTTCGCCGCGCAGGAACCCGGCGAACAGGTACTCGTCGATGTCGCTGGGCAGTGGCGCGCTGGCCGCGTACGAGACGACCGGGTCGCAGCCGATCGCGACCGCGACCGGCAGGCGCTGCCCGAGCCGCTCGGCGACCGCGTGGTGCGCCGTCGAGTCCTTGTGGATCTGCCAGTGCATGCCCAGGGTGTTGCGGCCGTGCTGCTGGAGTCGGTACAGGCCGAGGTTGCGCTTGCCGGTCTCCGGGTGCTTGGTGTGGGTCAGCCCGTAGTTGTGGAAGACCCCGCCGTCGTCGGGCCAGACCTGCAACCCCGGCAGCCGGTTGAGGTCCACGTCCTCACCCCGGTAGACGACCTCCTGGCAGGGGGCGGTCTTCACCTTGCGCGGTGGCACCGACTTGAGCTGCATGACCTTGCCGAGACCCTCGCGGATGCCCGACCAGCCGACCGGCAACTCCGGCTTGATCAGCGCGCCGATCCGGGCACCGACCTCGTCCAGGGAGTCGACACCGAGGGCCATCGCCATCCGCTTCTCGGTGCCGAACAGGTTGATCGCCACCGGCATCTCGCCCCGGGTCGGACGCTCGAAGAGCAGCGCCGGGCCGCCAGCCCGCACCGTGCGGGTGACCACCTCGCTCATCTCCAGGGTCGGGTCGACCGGGACGTCGACCCGGCGCAACTCCCCCGCGCGCTCCAGCGCCGCGATGAAGTCCTTGAGATCGGTGTACGGGAAGCCACGAGCCGCCATGTCGCCCAGTCTCCCGCACCGGCTCCGGTACGCCCCAAGCCGGGTGCTGTGACACCCGCGACCGCCCGCGCGCCTGCGGCCCACCGCTTGATCCACTCGGCTTGATCCACTCGGGTTTCCGGAAGTCGGGGTGTCCGACGGCCTGGGACGGCCCGACTTCCTGAAACCCGAGTGGATCAACGGCCGTCTCGCGCATGGCGGGCGGTGGAGCGGGTAGGCCAGGCCACTGCCGGGCCGGCCGCCCGGCGGCGGCCTGGCAGGCGGGGGCGGACGGCAGGCAGCAGGCAGGCGGAGCGGGCGGCGGGCCGACAGGCGGAGCGGGCGGCGGGCCGACAGGCGGGGCGGACGGCACGCGGCGGGCGGGACGGCAGAGGACGCACGGGCGGGCGGCGCGCGGGCGAGGCGGGCGGGCGGAGGCGGCGATGGGTGGCGAGCGGGTTCCGGCGGGGTTCACCGAGCAGCGGGCGCGGGTCGACCAGATCACCATGAACTACGTCCGGGGCGGGGCCGGCCCGCCCCTGGTGCTGCTGCACGGTTACCCGCAGTGCTGGCACATGTGGCGGCACCTGCTGCCCGAGTTGGGGCGCTCCTTCGACGTGGTCGCGCCCGACCTGCGCGGCTTCGGCGGCAGCGACGCCCCGGACGGCGGATACGACAAGAAGACCGTCGCCGCCGATCTGCACGGACTGCTCGACCAGCTCGGCCTGGTCGGTGACCTCCGGCTGGTCGGGCACGACCTGGGGACCATGGTGGCGTACGCGTACGCCGCCGCCCACGCGCAGCGGGTGAGTCGGCTGGTCCTCAGCGAGGCGCCGATCCCCGACGAGAGCATCTACACGTTCCCCGCGCTCACCGCAGGCGGGCCCGGGGTGTGGAACTTCGGCTACTTCTCCATCGGCAACGGGCTTCCGGAGGCGCTGGTCAGCGGGCGGGAGTCACTCTGGGTGGACCGGTTCACCGACGCCCTGATGGTGCGCAAGGGCAGCATCGCCGCGCCCGACGTCGAGGAGTTCGCCAGCCATCTGCGCGACCCGGCGCAGCTGCGGGCCAGCTTCGCCTACTTCCGGGCGTTCGACCAGGACATCGCCGACAACGCGACGTACCGGGGCACGAAGCTGACGATGCCGGTGCTGGCGGTCGGTGCGGCGGCCAGCCTCGGTGACCAGGTCGCCCAGCAGGTGCGCCGGTACGCCGACACGGTCCGCGGTGAGGTTGTCGAGGACTGCGGGCACTGGCTGTACGAGGAGCGCCCGGACGAGATGCTCGCCCTGCTGCGCGACTTCCTCGGGGCGGCCTGAGCAACCCTCGAACCTCCACTAGTTGATCAAGAGGTTTGCGTCATCCGGAGCCCCTCCGGTGACGCAAACCTCTTGATCAACGCTAGTGCGGGGCATGGTTGGCGGACGATCGAGTGGTGGGCGTCCAGGCGTGGGCGGCCAGCGGCGGGTCGAGCGGTGCCCGGGTGAGCCGGTTGGCGAAGGTGGACATGGTGTACGCGCCGACGCCGAGCACCACGTCCAGCGCGTGTCGGGGCTGGTAGCCGGCGCTCAGGAAGTCGTCCAACTCGTCGTCGGGCACGCCGCCCCGGTGGTCGAGCACGGCCAGCGTGAACCGGCGCAGCGCTTCCAGCCGCGGCTCGGGGAGCGCCGAACCGGCACGCAGCGCAGTGATCAGCTCGGCGGTCGCGCCGAGCTGGGTGAGCTTGCCGGTGTGCAGGGCTACGCAGAAATGGCATTCGTGACTGGTGGTGATCGCCAGGATGACCACCTCCCGCTCCAACGGGGCGAGGTCGGTCTGCTCGAAGCCCGCACTGGCGGTGAGGAAGCCGGTAAGCAGCTGCGGCGAATCGGCCATCAGCGCCACCGGGGTGGGCAGCCAGCCGAACCGACCGCGTACTCCCTCGATGGACCGACGGGCGCCGGCGGGTGCGGTCTCAGCGGTGTGGGCGGTGAAGACGGACATGGTTACCTGCTTTCCAGAGCCTGGGTGGGGGGACGTTACGATAGTCAACGTGGTTGACGAAATAGTAAACGTGGTTGTCGAACATGGCAACCGCTGACCCCGCCCGCCCCGGCTTCCAGTTGCCGCTGCTGCTGTTGGCCGGCTTCCGGACGCTGATCGACGACCTGCATGCCGAACTGGCCCGGGAGGGGCATCCGGAGCTGCGACCGCTGCACGGATTCGTGCTCCAGGCCGTCGGCGCGGCCGGCACCACCGCCACCGAGCTGGGCCAGCGGCTGGGCATCTCGAAACAGGCCGCCGGCAAGACCGTCGACCGGTTGGTCGCCGTCGGCTACCTGGAGCGGGTCGACGACCCCACCGACGCCCGACGGCGGCTGGTCCGGGTGACAGCGCGCGGCGCTGAGGGACTGCGCCGCTCGGCGGAAATCTTCGACCGACTACGCGCGCAGTGGGTCGAAACCCTCGGCCCGGAACGGGTCACCGCGATGGAGGACGACCTGCACACGATGGCCTCGGCCAACTGGTTCCGGCTCGACGTGCCCGGCTGGTTCGGCGGCTGATCGCGGGCTGCGCGGCTCAGTGGCCGGTCAGTGGGTGCGGGCCGGCTCGACGAAGGCGCGCCACGCGGCCGGGGTGAAGGTCAGCAGGCCGCCATCGCGGTCCTTGGAGTCACGGACGTGCACCCGGCCGGCCAGGTTGTCGGCGACCTCGACACACGCGCCGGCATCGTTGCCGCTGCGGGTGGACTTGCGCCAACGGGCTCCGGTCAGATCCATGGCTTCACGATCTCCTCGAGCAGGTCGATCGACTGCTGCCGGGGCAGCGCGTCACTGCGCAGACTCTCCCACCTTCCAAGCAGGGTCGCCACCTCGAAGATGTCGTCCACGGCAGTGCCGCCGGTCTGGCTGTCGAGAAAGCCGAGCCAACTGCCGTCGGTGATGCGGCCGAGGATGAACGGCCCGAAGAGGCCGGCGTGCAGCCCCACCCCCTGCGGCAGCACGTGCACGCGGATGTGCGGACGGCGGGCGCACGCCACCAGATGCCGCAGCTGACCAGCGAGCACCCCGGCGCAGCCCTCCGCGAAGCGTTGCAGGGCGGCCTCGTCGATCACGACGGTGAGCTGCGGCGGGTGCTCCCGGTCGAGGATCGTCTGCCGCTCCAGCCGGGCTGCCACCAACTCCTCCACCCGCTCGGCGGTGAGCCCCAGGTCGAGCCGGAACACCGCCCGGGCGTAGTCGGCGGTCTGCAACAGCCCCGGAACCATCGTCGCGCCGAAGCAGCGCAGCTGGGTAGCGACCCGCTCGACCTCCAGCCAGGGGCGGAACCAGACCGGCTCGCCGTCACGCCGACCCAGCTCGCGCAGCGAGACCAACAGGCCACCCGTGTCGAGCACCTCGTCGGCCCGGGTCAGGTACGCCTCGTTGGGCGCCGCCTGCCCCAGCTCGACGGCCGACACCACTGCGAGATCCACCCTGGTTTCAGGAAGTTGGGGCCTTCCAGGCCGCTGGACACCGCGACTTCATGAAGACCGAGTGGATCAACGGACGGAGGCGGATCAAGTGATCGAAGAGTGTCACAGGCAATCTCTAAGATCATGGATGCCGGCGGGCCGGGGGTGATGCGGCCCCGGCTTCTTCCGACCGGTTCAGCCCTTCTCGAGGAGATCGATGAGATCTGTGCACCTGACGCGCGGCCTGACCGCGTTCGTCGTGATCGTCGCGGGGATCGGCGTGGCGGCTGGGCCGGCTGCGGCAGAGGACGACCCCGGCTGGGTTGGCGGCTGGCTGGGTGATGTCACCGTCGGCGCATCCGGCGCCCCCGGCCGCACGGTGCCGCTGACCTTGAACAGCTCACGGGCTGTCCAGCCCCGGGTGACCCTCGACCTGACCGGCCTGGCCGGGGTGGCCAACGCCAGTTTCCCCTCCTGGTGCGTCACCGAGGGCGCCTCGGTCACCTGCCCGATGCCATCGACGGCCAACCCGGACGCGTCCGGCTCGGCCACCGGTGACGTGCCGGTGGTCTTCCACGCCGCCCCCGGCGCTGCCGACGGCGCGACCGGCACCCTCGCCTACACCACCTTCGGCGAGCAGACCGAGCCATACACCCAACAGTCGGTCGTCACCGTGCGATCCGGGCCTGACCTGCTCGACATGGTCAACGAGAACGTCGCCGGCGTCGATGTCGGTGACAGTTACGCCATGCCGGTGGCCGTGGTCAACGCCGGCGACCAGCCGGCTGTGGATCTTCGCCTCACCTTCCGTTTTCCGGTTGGCCTGGTTCCGGCCAGTTACCGCAACTGCCGCTACGGCACCGACCAAGCGCTCGGCACCAGGGTCGCCTGCACCGTGCGGGGCACGTTCGCACCCGGCCAGCGGCACGAACTGCGCGGTGGCTTCCCCACCGCTCTCGGTCCGGCCGCCCTCGGCAGTAAGCGAATCAACCAGATCGTGGAGCCGCTGGCCAGCGCCGAGCCGCTTCCGAGCAATGTGAAGTTCAAGAGCCGCGACGCCGACCAGGCACTGCGCCTACGGCCGGTCGGCGCGCCGCTCGACGTGGTTCCGGTCGAGGTGACCAGCGCCGGCGGCGGGACCTACCTGGATCAGATCCGGGGCGCCTTCGACATCGTGGCCGAAGGTGCCGCCGTTACCGGAGCTGTCGGTGACACCGTCCAGGCCACCGTGGGCCTCCGCAATGTCGGGCCGGGCGCGCCGGACGGCACCAACTCCGGCGACGTCGTCGGCGCGTTCCACTTCACCCCACCCGTCGGCGTCACCGTCGTGGACCATCCCTCGGACTGCTGGCCGTTCGGCGACGACGAGGGCACCGCTGATGCACCGGCAACCTGGTACTGCGACGGGCGGGTGTCCGTGTTCCTCGCCGGGACCAGCCACACGGTCACGTTCGACCTGCGGATCGAACGACTCGGCGGCGCTGCCGGGCAGGTCGAGCCGCACGGCCGCTACCCGCGAGTGGACGACAACCCGAGCAACGACATCGCTCCGGTGATCGTGAGCTGACCGCGGCTGAACGATGCGGGCCGGTCACGGACGATCCCGTGGCCGGCCCGCGCGTCATCGAACAGGTCAGTTCAGCCCGCCGTACGAGTGCAGGCCGGTGAAGAAGATGTTCACGCCGAACAGGTTCATCAGCATGGTGAGGAAGCCGAGCACCGCGATCCAGGTGGCCACGTTGCGCTTGACGCTGGGCGTGGCGCGGGCGTGCAGGTAACCGGCGTACACCACCCAGGAGATGAACGCCCAGGTCTCCTTCGGGTCCCAGCCCCACGGCCGACCCCAGGCCGCCTCGGCCCAGATGGCACCGGCGATCACCGCGAAGGTGAAGATCGGGAAGGCGAAGGCGTGCAGCGCGAAGGTCAGCCGCTCCAGGCCGGCCGCGCCGGGCAGCCGCTTGGCCAGGGTGTACGGGAAACTCCGCTTGCCCTGCTCGTACCCGTTGCGCATCAGGAAGCCGACCGCCGGCACCACGCCGAGCAGGAAGATGCCGGACGCGAAGACGATCGTCGAGACGTGGATGACGAACCAGTACGAGTTCAGCGCCGGCACCAGCGGCACGATCGGCACGTACAGCACCAGCTCGGCGGTGGCGACCAGCAGCACCATCACGAGGGTGAGGAAGAGCCCGAGCTTGCGCAGCGACGGTCGCTTCCAGAGCACCACCAGCCAGGCGGCGACCCCGATGAACGTCACCGTGAGCACGAACTCGTACATGTTGCCCCAGGGCATCCGGTCTGCCGCGAGACCGCGGGTGACCAGCGCCGCCAGGTGCAGCACGGCGGCTACCGCGGTGGCTCCCACCCCGATCAGGCCCGCGAGCCGGGCCCGCCGGCCGGAACGGTCGGCCGGGGGCGGCGACGGGACCGACGCGGGCGGCGTCGGGATGACACCGCCGCCGGCTCCGACCCCGACCAACTCGCGCACCGGAGCCGCCGTGGCGACCCGGGTACGCACGTTGCCCAGGGCGTACTCGACGGCGTGCCCGATCATCGCGATCAGGTAGTAAAGGATCGCGAAGGTCACCAGATTGTCGGAGAGTGCGGACATCACTCGGCTCCTTCTCGCACGCCGGCCCGTTCGGCCGCGCCGTCGTCACCCTTGACCGCGGCGACGAGTTGGGTGAACTCGTCGGCGAACCCTGGATAGTCGGTACGCGGCAACCCACCGACCTCCATCAAGCTACTACCGCTTGTCGGAGATCCTTCCCCGGGGTCGCCCGGGACCACCCGGAAGAACACGCGGCGACGCTTCCCGAACAGCGAACCCATCAGCCCGACCAGCAGGACACCGCAGCTGAGCAGCAGCATCGTCGAGCCGGGATCGTGCCGGACGGAGAGGGTGACGTACCGCTCGGTGCCCAGGAACTCGACGGTCGTGCCGTCGTCCAACGTCCAGGTCTCGCCCTTGCGGAGCAGCTTGGTGCCGACTTCCTTGACCTTGCCGGTCCGCACCTGCCGCTGGTCGAGTTGGTAGACCGAGCCGGGGATGCCGGCGTCCAGGCCGAGGTTGCCCCGGTAGGCGACCAGGTTCAGCGCCGGGTTGCGCTCGGTCGGGTACTGCGAGCGGACGAACGGCGCCTGCTCGGGGGCCGTGGGCAGGTAGATGCCGGTGAACGCCATCTGCTGGTCCGGTGCGCGCTGGCCGGTCGCCGGGTCGACGTTGGCGTCCGGGAAGGCGGCCAGACCCTCGCTGGTCAGACCCATGTCGCCGGTCGTCAGGAACGGCTCGTCGCTGATCTGGCTGTTGCCGAACCGGTCGGTGTAGCGGATCACCGGGGCGTACCCGTGGCCGAGCAGGTAGACGCTCGCGTCGTTCAGGCGCAGCGGCGAGTTCACCGAGAAGTCGGCGCGGCGGGTCGGCTCGTCGGGGCCGTCGACGGTGACCGTGGCGTTGAAGAACTCGGGCTGACCGCTGTCGAGGAACCGGGCCTGGAAGTCGTCCAGCCGCAGGCAGAAGCGGGGCAGGTCGGCGCTGTTCACCCGCGGGCCGAGCTTCGCCTCGGCGTACTGCTGGCGGGTGTTGCAGAACGCGTTGTCCGCGCCGGCCACCAGCAGCCGGTTGCCGCTCCAGCCGTACCAGGAGCCGAGCGCCACGCCGATCAGCACGGCGATCAGCGAGGTGTGGAACAGCAGGTTGCCGGTCTCCTTGAGGTAGCCCTTCTCGGCGGAGACCTCGTCGCCGCGCACCTCGACGCGCCAGCGGCGCTTGCGCAGCACCTCGGCGATCGCCGCCGCGCCACCGGGCGGGGCGGGCAGCACGGTGTGCTGCGGCAGCCGGGCCATCCGCTTCGGCGCGGCCGGTGGCCGGGACCGCAGCGTGCGGACGTGATCCCGCAGCCGGGGCGTGATGCAACCGATCAGGGAGGTGAACAGCAGCAGGTAGATCGCGGAGAACCAGACCGAGCCGAAGACCTCGAACGCGCCGATCCGGTCCAGCCGTGGGGCCCAGTCCGGGTGGTCGACGAAGTACTCGTTGACCTTCTCCGGGCTGATTCCGCGCTGCGGCAGCACCGAGCCGGGGATGGCGGCGATGGCGAGCAGGAAGAGCAGGATCAGCGCCGTACGCATGCTGGTGAGCTGCCGCCACGAGTTGCGCAGCAGGGCCAGCAGCCGGTTCGGCCGGCGGCGGGGCGCGGGCGCCACGGTCTCCGGTCGGTCGTCGACGACCGTCATCAGATGCTCACCTCGCCCACCCCGACGGTGGTCTGCAGCCAGATCACGAAGCTCTGCCATCCGCCGGTGACCAGGGCCAGGCCGATCAGGATGAGCAGGGCGCCGCCGACCCGGGTGACCCAGCGGCTGTTGCGCCGGACGGCGCGGAAGACCCCGAGCAGGCGTTCGAAGCCCAGCCCGAAGACGACGAACGGTATCCCCAACCCGAGGCAGTACGCCACGGCCAGCACCACCGCGCGGTCGCTCTGCCCGCTGGTGGCGGCCATGCCCATCACCGCGCCGAGGGTGGGGCCGGTGCAGGGCACCCAGCTGAGCGCGAAGACCGCACCGAAGACCGGTGCGCCGAGCAGCCCGGCCGACGGCAGCCGGGAGATCCGGAACTCCCGTTGCAGGGCGGGGATCATCCCGAGGTAGCTCAAGCCGAGCACGATGATCAGCACGCCGACGCCGATCTGCAACTCGCGCTTGTAGTCGAAGAACACCCGGCCGATGCTGGCGAAGAGGATCGCGGTGGCTACGAAGACGACGGTGAAGCCGCCGATGAAGAGCAGCGTCCCGGCGAGCACCCGACCCTTGACGGCCACGGTCGTGGCCCGCTCCTTGACCGCGACACCCCCGCTGCCCGGTGCGGGATCGGCGGTCGGCCGGCGGCCCTCCAGGTCGGCCCCGGCCAGGCCGGTCACGTACGACAGGTAACCGGGGACGAGCGGGAGCACGCACGGGGACAGGAAGCTGACCAGGCCGGCCAGCGCCGCCGCGCCCATGGCGAGCAGCAGCGGCCCGTTGAGGGCCAACTGCCGGAAGGTCTCGCCCATCAGTTCGACGCCGGCTTCTCGGCGGCGATCCGCTCGACGATCGGTTGCAGGCCCTCCTGCTTGACGGCGGCCCGGATCACCGCCGCGATCCGACCCTCCCGGTCGAGGATCACCGTCGCCGGCACGCTGTTCGGCGGGATGTCCAGCGCGAGCGCCGTCTTGCTCGACGGGTCGAAGATGCTCGGGTAGGTGACCCGGCCCTTCTCGAACGCCTTGGCCTTGTCCCGCGAATCCTGCACGTTGATGCCGAGGAAGCTCACCCCGGAACCCTTGGTGGCCTGGTAGACGGCTTCCAGGTCGTCCGCCTCGGCGCGGCACGGCGCGCACCAGGAACCCCAGAAGTTGACCACCACCACCTGACCGCGAGCCTCGGTGACGTCGTAGGTGCCGCCGAGAAGCAGCTCACCGGCGAGTTTCGGTGGTGCGGAGCGCTGGTCCGGGGCGCACTCGAAGATCCCGTCGGTGGTGGTCGTGCAGGTCTTCTCCTGCGCCTTCGACGACGTGCAGCCGACCAGCGCCACCGCGGCGACGGTGGCGAGCAGTCCGGCGGTCCACCTCCGGGCGTTCATCAGGCCCCCTTGGCCGTCCGGGCGGTCGCGGAGAGAGCGATCAGGTGCGCGGCCGGCTCGCTGTAGCCGATGCCCTCCACCTTCGCGCCGTCGAAGTGGAACGAGGTGAGGCTGGCCAGCCCGCACTGCCGCTTGCGCGGGTCGTGCCAGAGCCGCTTGCGCTCGACGTAGCGGCGCAGCGTCCAGATCGGGAGCTGGTGCGACACCAGCACCGCCTCGCGGCCCTCGGCGGCGACCCGGGCGGCGTGCACGGCGGCGAACATCCGCTCGGCGATCACCCGGTACGCCTCGCCCCAGGACGGGGTCACCGGGTCGCGCAGCACCCACCAGTTGCGCGGGTCGCGGAACGACCCGTCACCCGGGGAGACCTTCTTGCCCTCGAACCAGTTGGCGCTCTCGATCAGCCGCTCGTCCACCCCGACCGGCAGCCCGAACTGGGCGGCGATCGGCTCGGCGGTCTGCTGGGCGCGCTCCAGCGGGCTGGCCACCACGTGCACGATCTCCCGCTCGGCCAGGCCCTGCGCGGCGGCCTTGGCCATCTGCACGCCCAGCTCGGAGAGGCGGAAACCGGGCAGCCGGCCGTAGAGGATCTGGTCGGGGTTGTGCACCTCACCGTGCCGCAGCACGTGAACCACCGTCTTCGCCACTGTCTGTTACCCCCCGTGACCGGCCGCTGCCGCTGCATTCGCCGCCGTCGGCAGCGCGGCCGCGATGTGCTCCAGAGCGGCATCGTCGATCGCCGCCGACACGAACCACGACTCGAACGCGCTCGGCGGCAGGTAGACGCCGTCGGCGAGCATCGAGTGGAAGAACGCCTTGAACGCCGGCACCTGCTGGGTGCGCGCGCTGTCGTAGTCGACCACGTCGGCGTCGGTGAAGAAGATCGAGAACATGCTGCCCGCGTACGACAGTCGGTGCGGGACCCCGGCGGCGGCCAACGCGTCGGACGCCAGCTTGCCCACCACGGCGGCCGTCTCGTCGAGGCGCTGGTACAGCGCGTCGTCGGCGAGCCGCAGCGTCGCCAGACCGGCGGCGCAGGCGAGCGGGTTACCGGAGAGGGTGCCGGCCTGGTAGACGGGGCCGGCCGGCGCGAGCCGGGCCATGATGTCCGCCCGCCCGCCGAACGCCGCCGCGGGCAGGCCACCACCCATGACCTTGCCGTACGTCCACAGGTCGGCGTCGGAGGCGTCGAGGCCGTGCCATCCGGCGCGGGAGACCCGGAACCCGGTCATCACCTCGTCCACCACGAGCAGGGCGCCGTGGGCGTGCGCGATCCGGGCGAGCTGCTGGTTGAAGCCGTCGCGGGGGGCCACCACGCCCATGTTGCCGGCGGCGGCCTCGGTGATCACCGCGGCGATGTGCGGGCCCTCGGCGGCGAAGACCTCCTCGACGGCCCGGATGTCGTTGTACGGGAGGACGATCGTCTCGCTGGCCGCCGCGCCGGTCACACCGGGCGAGTCGGGCAGGCCCAGGGTGGCCACGCCGGAGCCGGCGGCGGCGAGCAGAGCGTCGACGTGGCCGTGGTAGCAACCGGCGAACTTGACGATCTTCGAGCGGCCGGTGAAGCCGCGGGCCAGCCGGATCGCCGACATGGTCGCCTCGGTGCCGGAGTTGACCAGGCGGACCTGCTCGACCGGGGTCCGGGCGACGATCTCGGCCGCCAGCTCCACCTCACCGGGGGTGGGCGTACCGAAGCTGGTGCCCCGGGCCGCGGCGGCCTGGACGGCCTCCACCACCTCCGGGTGGGCGTGCCCGAGGATCAGCGGGCCCCACGAGCAGACCAGGTCGACGTAGCGGCGACCGTCGGCGTCGTACAGCCACGGGCCCTCACCACGGACCATGAAACGCGGGGTGCCGCCGACCGCCTGGAAGGCGCGCACAGGGGAGTTCACCCCGCCCGGCACGATGGCGCGGGCGCGGTCGAACAGGGCCTCGGAGGCCGGCGCGTCGGCTGGGTAGCGGCCGGATCCGGCGGAAAAGATGTCGGTCACGATGCCGCCATTGTGACAGCGCCGGACGGTCAACCAGCAGCCACCCCGTGGCTGGGTTACCCGGCTCACCCAGGACCTGGGCCCGTGAGCAGCGCCAACCCGGGCTTGTGGCCTGGACGCCGGCCCCGGCCGCGGCCCGTGGCCTCGACAGGCCGCGTCGGTCGGATCGCGCTAGGCTGACCGGGTGGATCGTGCCGAACTGTCCATCACGCTACACCGGACGGGCGACGAAGCAGTCTTGCGCCTGGCCGGTGAGATCGACATGCTCACGGCGGCGCAGCTCTCCACCGTCGTCAACGAGGTACTGGCCGACCCGCCCCCGCGGATCGTGCTCGACCTCGGCGGCGTCACCTTCTGCGACTCGCAGGGTCTGGGCACCCTGGTCGTGCTCAGCCGCAAGGCCAGCCACGCGCAGAGCCTGCTGATGCTGACCCACGTGGGTGACTTCCTGATCCGCGTGCTGGACATCACCGGTCTCCGCAGCGCCCTGATGATCCGCAACGACCAGCCCACCGGCTGAGCCACCCCACCGCGTCAGTCGGTGTTGCCCCAGCGGGCCTGTTCGAGCATGCGTACCGCCCGGTCGCGGACCTCCGGGTCGTCCGAGCGGAGCAGAGCCGTCGCCTCGTCGACCGCGTCGGTGAGCCGCCGCCACTGCGTGTCGCGCTCCCGGACCAGGTCCGACTGGGTGGCCAGTTGCCGCGTCTTCACCCACAGCTCGACGAAGACGGACACCTTCGCCCGCAGCACCCACGGGTCGAACGGCTTGGTGAGGTAGTCCACCGCGCCCACCTGGTATCCCCGCAGCGCGAGCTGGGCGTCCCGGTCGGCGGCGGTGAGGAAGATGATCGGCACGTGCCGGGTCCGCTCGCGGCGCTTGATGTGACTCGCCGTCTCGAAGCCGTCCATGTCCGGCATCTGCGCGTCCAACAGGATCACCGCGAAGTCGTCCACCAGCAGCTGCTTGAGCGCCGCCTCGCCGCTCTCCACCGCCACGGACTGGACCGGCAGGCCCTGGAGGATCGCCTCCAGGGCCGTCAGGTTCTGCCGTCGGTCGTCCACGAGCAGCGCTTTGGCCATCTGGGTCACGAAGTCTCCTCGGTCCGGCTGCCGTTGATCCAGGACGACATCAACTCGATCAGGTCGTCCAGGTCGACCGGCTTGGTGATGTAGTCGCTGCCCCCGGCAGCGAGCGCCGACTCACGGTCACCGGGCATCGCCTTCGCGGTCAGGAAGACCACCGGAAGGTCGGCGAACCGGTGGTTGCGGCGAATCTGACGGGTGGTCTCGTAGCCGTCCTGGTCGGGCATCATGGCGTCCATCAGCACGATGTCCACCTCCGGATGCTCGGCCAGCAGGCGGACACCGTCCGCCCCGTTGTCCGAGTACAGCACGGTCATCCCGTGCAGCTCCAACGCGCTGGTCAAGGCGAAGACATTGCGGACGTCGTCGTCCACGATCAGCACGGTGGCGCCGTCCAGTTGGCGGGTGGCCGGTGCCTCCGGCCGCTCCGGCAGCAGTTCCAGCGGCGGCATCAGCAGCGACGACGGCAGGCCGGCGCGCTGCGGAGACGGTGTCTGCGGCACGACCACGGCGTCCGGGGCCAGCACCTGCGGCACGAACAGGGTGAAGGTCGAGCCCTGACCGGGCGCGGACGAGACGGTGATGGTGCCACCGATCAGTCGGGCCAGATCGCGGCTGATCGACAGGCCCAGGCCGGTGCCGCCGTACCGGCGGCTGGTCGTGCCGTCGGCCTGCTGGAACGCCTCGAAGATGATCGACAGCTTGTCGTCGGAGATGCCGATCCCGGTGTCGATCACGGTGAACGCGATCACCTGCTGGGCGTTCGTCAGCGCCGGGACGTCGAAGACCGCGTTCTCGGCGGCCGGGGCGATGCGCAGCGTCACCGCGCCGTTGTCGGTGAACTTCACCGCGTTGGAGAGCAGATTGCGCAGGATCTGCTGCAAGCGCTGCGCGTCGGTCACCAACGCCGGCGGCAGGTCCTTGCTGACCCGTACCTGGAAGTCCAGGTTCTTCTCCTCGGCCTGCGGCGCGAACGCCTGCTCGACGTAGCCGCGCAGCTCGGAGAAGCGGATCTCGGTCGGCTCGACGTCCATCCGGCCCGCCTCGATCTTGGACAGGTCGAGGATGTCGTCGATCAGGCGCAGCAGGTCGGAACCGGACCCGTGGATGGTCTTGGCGAACTCGATCTGCTTCGGGGTGAGGTTCTGCTCCGAGTTCTCGGCCAGCAGTCGGGCCAGCAGCAGCAGCGAATTCAGCGGGGTGCGCAGCTCGTGGCTCATGTTGGCCAGGAACTCCGACTTGTACGCCGATGCCCGGGTCAGCTGCTGCGCCTTCTCCTCCAGGCCCAGCCGTGCCAGCTCGATCTCCCGGTTCTTCGTCTCGATGTTGCCCTTCTGCTCGGACAACAGCGTGGCCTTCTCCTCCAACTCGGCGTTGGTGCGCTGCAACTCCGCCGACTGCTCCTGCATCTCGTGCGCCAGGCGCTGCGACTGGGCCAGCAGCTCCTCCGTACGCCGGTTGGCCTGAATGGTGTTGACCGCGATGCCGATGGTGAGCACCAGCCGCTCCAGGAACGACAGGTGCAGATCGGAGAAGGCGGACACGCTGGCGAACTCGATCACCCCGAGCAGCTCGCCCTCGAACAGGACGGGGAGCACCACCAGGTCGGACGGGGGTGTCTCGGCCAGACCGGACCGCAGGGTGAGCCGGCTGTTCGGGGAGGCGCTCACCCGGATCGTCCGGCGGGAGAGCGCGGTCTGCCCGACCAGCCCCTCACCCGGCCCGAAGGTGACGTCGTGCCCCCGCGCCACGTACCCGTACGAGGAGGTCAGCCGCAGCCGCATGCTGCCGTCGGCGTCGTCGGCCAGGAAGAAGGCACCGAGCTGGGCGTCGACCAGCGGAGTCACCTCCGCCATGATCATGCGGCAGACCTCGCCGAGGTCGCGCTGGCCCTGCAACAGGCCGCCGATCCGGGCGAGGTTGGAGTCCAGCCAGCCCTGCTCGGCGTTCTTCTTGGTCGTCTCCCGGAGGGTGACGATCATCTGGTTGATGTTGTCCTTCAGCTCGGCGACCTCGCCCTGCGCCTTGACCGCGATCCGCTGGGTCAGGTCGCCGCGGGTCACCGAGGTGGACACCTGGGCGATGGCGCGCAACTGCGTGGTCAGCGTCGAGGCGAGCTGGTTGACGTTCTCGGTGAGGTCACGCCAGGTGCCGGAGACGCCCTTCACCTGTGCCTGACCGCCGAGCTTGCCCTCGATACCGACCTCGCGGGCCACCCGGGTCACCTCGTCGGCGAACGACGAGAGCTGGTCGACCATGGTGTTGACTGTCGACTTCAGTTCCAGGATCTCGCCCTGGGCGTCCACGGTGATCTTCTGCGACAGGTCGCCCTTCGCCACCGCGGTGGTCACCGAGGCGATGTTGCGGACCTGACTGGTCAGGTTCGACGCCATCGAGTTCACGTTGTCGGTCAGGTCCCGCCACGTGCCGCTGACGCCCTTGACCTGCGCCTGGCCGCCGAGCTTGCCCTCGGTGCCCACCTCACGCGCGACCCGGGTCACCTCGTCGGCGAAAGACGACAACTGGTCCACCATCGTGTTGACGGTCGACTTCAGCTCCAGGATCTCGCCCCGCGCGTCCACCGTGATCTTCTGCGACAGGTCACCCTTCGCCACCGCTGTCGACACCTGGGCGATGTTGCGCACCTGGGCGGTCAGGTTGGAGGCCATCGAGTTGACGTTGTCGGTCAGGTCGCGCCAGGTGCCCGCGACCCCGCGTACCTGGGCCTGGCCGCCGAGCTTGCCCTCGGTGCCCACCTCACGGGCCACCCGGGTCACCTCGTCGGCGAACGACGACAGCTGATCCACCATCGTGTTGACGGTCGACTTCAGCTCCAGGATCTCGCCCCGCGCGTCCACCGTGATCTTCTGCGACAGGTCACCCTTCGCCACCGCCGTGGTCACCGAGGCGATGTTGCGGACCTGACTGGTCAGGTTCGACGCCATCGAGTTCACGTTGTCGGTCAGGTCCCGCCACGTACCGCTGACGCCCTTGACCTGCGCCTGCCCGCCCAGGTTGCCCTCGGTGCCCACCTCACGGGCCACCCGAGTCACCTCGTCGGCGAACGACGACAGCTGATCCACCATCGTGTTGACGGTGTTCTTCAGCTCCAGGATCTCGCCCTGGGCGTCCACGGTGATCTTCTGCGACAGGTCGCCCTTCGCCACCGCCGTGGAGACCTGGGAGATGTTGCGGACCTGGCTGGTCAGGTTGCCGGCCAGCTGGTTGACGTTCTCGGTGAGGTCCCGCCAGGTGCCGGAGACGCCGCGCACCTGGGCCTGACCACCCAACTTGCCCTCGATGCCCACCTCACGGGCCACCCGAGTCACCTCGTCGGCGAACGACGACAGCTGATCCACCATCGTGTTGACGGTGTCCTTCAGCTCCAGGATCTCGCCCTGCGCCGCCACCGTGATCTTCTGCGACAGGTCACCCCGCGCCACCGCCGTGGAGACCTGCGCGATGTTACGGACCTGGGCGGTCAGGTTCGACGCCATCGAGTTGACGCTGTCGGTCAGGTCCTTCCAGGTGCCCGCCACGTTCGGCACCTCGGCCTGACCGCCGAGCTTGCCCTCGGTGCCCACCTCACGGGCCACCCGGGTCACCTGCTCGGCGAAGAGCCGCAGCGTGTCGGTGAGGTAGTTGATGGTGTGCGCCAATTCGGCGACCTCACCCTTGGCCGACACGGTGATCTTCTGGGAGAGGTCACCCTTCGCCACCGCCGTCGACACCTGGGAGATCGACCGGACCTGGTAGGTCAGGTTCGACGCCATGGTGTTCACCGAGTCGGTGAGGTCCTTCCAGGTGCCGGCGACGCCCCGGACGTCGGCCTGGCCGCCCAGCTTGCCCTCGGTGCCCACCTCACGGGCCACCCGGGTCACCTCGTCGGCGAACGACGACAACTGGTCCACCATCGTGTTCACGGTCCGCCCGATGCGCAGGTACTCACCGCGCAGCGGCCGACCGTCGATCTCCAACGCCATGTGCTGGGACAGGTCACCGTCGGCGACCGCCACGATCACCCGCGCGATCTCGGTGGTGGGTCGGCCCAGGTCGTCGATCAACGAGTTGATCGCCCGCTGGCCCTCCGCCCAGGAGCCGTCCAGCCCTTCGTCGTCGAGCCGCTCGGTGAGCCGGCCGTCGCGACCGACGATCCGACTGATCCGCCGCAGGTCGAGGTACTGCCGTTCCTGGAGCGAGACCACCTCGTTGAAGGCGTCCGCCACCTCGCCGGCCGCGCCGGCGCGGCGGGGAAGCCGCACCTTCAGATCGCCGCGACCGATCCGTCGCAGGGCCTCGGTCAACTCACCGAGGAGCGCCTCGTGGTCGGGCGCGGACGGATCCGCCACCGACTGCTTCGCCGTGGTCATCATTCCTCGCTCAACTCGGGGGCGACGGTCCGTACGGACACACCGGCACCCCATATTGTGCCCGCGCGCGCCGTAGTGCCAGGGTGCGCGACCCGCCAGCTTGCATCGATCGCCCGCCGACCCGCCCGATCGGCCCCGGCCGGCACGGCGCATCGCAAACCTCGCCTCGGCTCCCGGACCGGTCGTTTCGCCACGTCGGCCCGCGCGCTGCCTGAGCGACGCGACAGCTTGCGATGCGTGATCGGCTTGGCACCCGGCAGGGGGACGGTGGAGGATACGGGGGTGTCAGCCGAGGCGGGGCCCGCGACGGCCGGGGCCCGGGACGGGGCCGTCCGGCGTGTCCGGCTGCCCGCCGACCGCCGCACGCCGGCCGCCGCCCGCGCCGTGGTCCGCTCGGTGTTGACCGAGTCACACCTGGACGAACTGGCCAACGAGGCGCTGCTGCTCACCACCGAGCTGACCACCAACGCCGTCGAACACGCCGGCACCGAGTTGGACATCGAGGTCGTCGCCGACGAAATCGGGCTGACCGTCACCGTCTCCGACTTCGCCCCCGGCTCGGGCGACGAGCTGACCGTCGGCGACCGCAACGACTCCACCGAGATCAACGAGATCTCCGTGCGCGGCCGGGGCCTGCTGCTGGTCGACCACTTCGCCAGCCGCTGGGGCACGACGTACCTGCCCACCGGGAAGGGCGTCTGGTTCCGGCTCGACCGCCCCGGCGTCGACCCGCCCTCCGCAGGCACCGTCGGCGAGTCGACACCGGCCAGCGCCGGCCCGCAACCCGGCACCGACCGGTCCGCGCCGAGCGCCAGCGCGATGAGCGAACTCATGCAGACCGCCCCCGACCTGTACGGGGACGACCCGCTGCCCGACTTCGCCACCAGCCTGCTCAGCCGGGTCGCCGAGATGGTGGGCGCGGCCGGCGGCGCGATCCGCCTGGACCGGGGCGACGGCCAGGGCCCCCAGGTGCTGGCCCGCTTCGGTCGCCCACCTCGCCCCGGCAGCGAACTCCTCCGGGTGCCGCTGACGGTGCACCGCCCGTACGCCGGGGAGTTGGAGTTGGACGCCGCGCCGTCGGCGTACGCCCGACCGTTGGCGGTGCTCACCGCCGAGCGGCTGTCGCTGCACCTGGAGAACGACCGGTTGCGCCGGGCGGACGTCCGTCGACAGGTGTGGCTGACGTTCCTGGCCGAGGCGAGCGAGCTGCTGGCCCAGTCGTTGGACGTCGACCTGACCATGGCGCTGGTGCCGCAGTTGGTGGTGCCGCGACTCGGTCAGTGGTGCGCGGTGCACACCACCGACGAGTGGGGCCGGCTCCGGCTGGCGGCGGCCAGCCACGCCGACGAGTCGATGCTTCCGCAGTTGCACAAGGTGCTGGCGGAGACCGGCCCGGATTCGATCCAGGCCCGCCTGCGCGAGGCGTCGCGCAGCGCGGCGCAGATCCCGCTGGGCGGGCCGATGGAGGGTTTCGCGGTCCCGCTGATCGCCCGTGGGCAGCGGCTCGGAACCTTGGCGGTGGGGCGCCACCAGCGCCACCGGCACGACCCGGACGAGGTGGCCGTGCTGGAGGACGTGGCCCGGCGGGCCGCCCTGGCCATCGAGAACGCCCGCATCCACGCCGAACGCCGCCGCGTCGCGCAGACGCTCCAGCAGTCTCTGCTGCCGCCGGTGCTGCCGCTGGTGGACGGGATCGGCTTCGCCGCCGAGTACGTCCCGACCGGCGACGACGCCGAGGTGGGGGGCGACTTCTACGACGTGGTGCCGCTGCCCGACGGGCGCTGGCTGGTGGTGATCGGTGATGTCTCCGGCAAGGGTGTCCAGGCGGCAGCGGTGACCGGGCTGGTCCGGGACGTGATCCGGGTGCTGGTCGGCGACGGCAAGCCGTTGCCGGAGGCGTTGGCGCGGCTCAACGAGACACTTGTCGAGCGCGGCGGCGGCCGGTACTGCACGCTGGCGCTGGCGGCGGTGGATCCGGGCGAGGGCGACCAGTTGCACGTCTCGCTGCACCTTGCCGGGCACGACCGGCCGGTGCTGCTGGCCGGGGCGGGCGGCGCCGAGTTCGTCGGCACCGGCGGCACCGCGCTCGGTCTGCTCGACACGATCACGTCGCCGACTGCGGAGATCACGCTCGCCCGTGGCGATTCGCTGATCTTCTACACCGATGGCGTCACCGAACGCCGACGCGGCCGGGAGTTGTTCGGCACCGACCGGCTTCGGGACGCCGCCGCACCGCTGGCGGGCTACTCCGCCGACGTGGTGGCCGCCCGGCTGCGCGCCGCGGCGATCAACTTCTCGGTCGAGCCGCCCCGGGACGACATCGCCGTCCTGGTGCTCCGCAACGACGCGACCTGACCGCCGCGCGGCACCCGCATCTCGGGGCAGCTGAGTAGATTGACGGCCATGTCGAGCGTCGCGCAGGTCTCGTCGTACTCCCGGCCGTTTGTCCGCGCCCTGGTCGTCGCGCAGCTCGCGGCCATCGGCGGGTTCCTCGCCGTGCTTCTGCTCTACCTGGGTCGGATGGCGACCGCCGGCGTCGGCCCGGCCGAGATGCTGACCGGCGCGTACGACCCGAAGGACATTGCCGTCTTCGGGGTGCTGCACCCCGTGGTGGCGGTCCTCTACCTGGCGGGTGCGGTGCTCGGGCTGCCGTTGGCGATCGTCGCGGCGGCGGTGGCCGCCCGGGAGCGCGAGGCCCTGCCGCGGGCGACGAGGACACTGCTGCTGGGCGGGGCGGTTGGCGGCCTGCTGGTGCTGGTGGCCCGTTTCACCCCGCCGCTGCTGGACATGCACCGGTGGTGGATGGACTGACCGCGACCCGGCCTCACAGGCCGCCGGGGAGCCGGCCGGGCGCGAGCCGGTGCTCCGGGTCCAGGTGCCGCTTCGCGGCTCGCAGCTGGGCCAGGCCGGCCAGCTCACCCCAGAGGTCGACCGCCTGGCGGACCGCCGCCGGAGCGGAGACCACCACGCAGCGGCCCTGCCGGGCCAGCAGCACCCCTCGGACGGCGGCCAGGATGGACGCCACCCGGTCGGGTGCCAACGCTCCGGGCAGTGCCGCGTGCACCATGCCCAGCCCGGCGGACCCGCGCACCGGCACCGGCGCGCCGGCGGCGTCGCGCAGCGCGTAGACGGCGGCGTGCAGGTCACTGATCGGCACTTCCAGGCGCAGGGCCGTGTCGCCGGGCGCGAACGGGTAGCGGCGCCACCAGGTCGGCGCGGAGTGGGCGATTGTCGCCTCCCCGTGCAGCAGGCCGACCAGCCGCTCGGCCCGCTCGGTGACCTCGGCGGGGCCGCCCTCCAGCAGCACCACCAGGCTGCCGGCCCGGGACGGGGCACCAGCCCGGCCGGACATCGACGGGTGGCGTTCCCGGGCGGTGGCCGCCGGGTGGCCGGGCGGGTACGGCGTACGGGGGCGGGGGGTGCCTCCGGGCAGGTCCAGCTCGATGGCCGCCGGCTCCAGCCGAGCGGCGAGGATCGTCCGGACCAGGTCGTGCACCTCCAACGGGGTCCACACCGGGCGGGACACCCAGAGCCTGCTCGCCGGCACCGGCTGCACCCTCAGGCTCGCCGACACCAGCACGCCGAGCGCGCCCTGGGAACCGCAGAGCAGGCGGGCCAGGTCGAGCCCGGGCGCGCCGCCGCCGACGCTGATCAGCTCGCCGTCGGCGGCGAGGTAACGCACGCCGAGCAGTTGGTCGCAGGGGCTGCCGTGACGGTGCCGCAGCGGCCCGGCCTCGCCGGCGGCGAGCACGCCACCCAGGGTCGCCCCGGGTGACGGGGCGTCCATCGCGAGCCGCTGCCCGGCGCGTTCCAGGGTGGCCTGCACCGCCCGCAGTGGAGTGCCGGCCCCCACGTCGGCCACCAGCGCGCCGGCCGGCTCGTGACCGATGCCGGCCAGCCGGCCGGTGTCGAGCAGGATGTCGACCTGAACGGGCGTGGCACCCCAGTCGATCTTCGTGCCCGCCCCTCGGGGCACCACCGCCAGGTCGTGTCGGGCGGCCAACCGCAGCACCTCGGCGGCGGCGTGCGGACCACCCGGAACGGCCACCCAACGCGCCGGCCGCCCCGCCACCTCATCGGCGGGACCGGCCAGCCGCGAGAAGGGTGAACCGCAGATCGCCGACAACCGCCGGGTGATCTCAAGGGCGCCGGACCGACCGAGGGAACTCGCTGCTGCCGCCATGTCGGCCATCGTACATGTGTTCGAAAGAGGTGGTGGCGACTATCGGGATGCCGCTGGTCCGGCGCACCGCGGCTGCCGGCCGGTAACGTGGCCGCCGTGACCACCGAGACTGCCCCGCCCGCGGCGAAGCGGGTGCCCAGCGAACGCACCCACCACGGCGACACCGTCATCGACGAGTACGCCTGGCTCGCCGCCAAGGACGACCCGGAGACGATCGCCTACCTGACCGCCGAGAACGCGTACACCGAGGCGCGTACGGCCCACCTGGCCGAGCTGCGCGCCGACCTGTTCGAGGAGACTCGCCGACGCACCCAGGAGACCGACCTGTCCGTGCCGACCCGCAAGGGCGGGCACTGGTACTACACCCGGACGGTCGAGGGGCAGCAGTACGGGGTGCACTGCCGCCGGGCGGTCCGCGACGGCGAGACCAAGCCTCCGGTCAGCGCGGACGGTGCTCCGCTCGACGGCGAGGAGGTGCTGCTCGACGGCAACCTGCTGGCCGAAGGGCACGACTTCTTCTCGCTCGGCGCGTTCGACGTCAGTCCG
Organism: Micromonospora violae; assembly: GCF_004217135.1. Taxonomy (NCBI): domain Bacteria; kingdom Bacillati; phylum Actinomycetota; class Actinomycetes; order Micromonosporales; family Micromonosporaceae; genus Micromonospora; species Micromonospora violae. Next base: position 5,940,215 of record NZ_SHKK01000001.1, on the reverse strand, counting down.
GACGGCCGCTGGCTGGCCTACTCCACCGACTTCTCCGGTGACGAGCGATTCACCCTGCGCGTGAAGGACCTGACCACCGGCGAGCTGCTGCCCGACGAGGTGCCGGACACCTTCTACGGCACCGCCTGGTCAACCGACGCCTCGGTGCTGTTCTACGTGACGGTCGACGACGCCTGGCGACCGAACCGGGTCTGGCGGCACACCATCGGCTCCCCCGCCGCCGACGACGTGGTGGTCCACCAGGAGGACGACGAGCGGTTCTGGGTGGGGGTGGAGCTCACCCGGTCGGAGAAGTTCATCCTCATCGACGTGCACAGCAAGATCACCAGCGAGGTGCTGGTGATCCCCGCCGGCAACCCGACCGGCGCGCCGGCCGTGATCGCGCCCCGCCGGCAGGGCGTCGAATACACGGTGGAGCACCACGGGCACCGCTTCCTGATCCTGCACAACGAAAACGCCGAGGACTTCGCACTGGCGTTCACCTCGGCGGACGTACCGGGCGACTGGGTGCCGCTGATCGAGCACACCCCCGGCACCCGGCTGGAGGCCGTCGACGCCTTCGCCAACCACCTGGTGGTGTCGCTGCGCACCGACGGGCTCACCGGGCTGCGGGTGCTGCCGGTGGGCAGCGACGACGGGTACGACATCGACTTCCCCGAGCCGCTGTACAGCGTCGGGTTGGACGCCAACCCGGAATACCGCACCGGCCGGGTCCGGCTGCGCTACTCCTCCCTGATCACCCCCGACTCGGTGTACGACTACGACCTGGTCACCCGGCAGATGGTGCTGCTCAAGCAGAAGCCGGTGCTGCCCGGGCCGGACGGCCGACCGTACGACCCGGCCGAGTACGAGCAGCACCGCGACTGGGCGCTCGCCGACGACGGCACCCGCGTGCCGATCTCGCTGGTCTGCCGCGTCGGCACCCCCCGGGACGGCTCGGCACCCTGCGAGCTGTACGGCTACGGCTCGTACGAGGCCAGCATGGACCCGTGGTTCTCGGTGGCCCGGCTGTCCCTGCTGGACCGGGGCGTGGTCTTCGCGGTGGCGCACATCCGGGGCGGCGGTGAACTGGGCCGACGGTGGTACGACCAGGGCAAGCTGCTGGCCAAGAAGAACACCTTCACCGACTTCGTGGCGTGCGCCCGGCACCTGGTCAAGGCCGGCTGGACGGCCAACGACCGACTGGTCGCCCGGGGCGCCTCGGCCGGTGGCCTGCTGATGGGTGCGGTGGCCAACCTCGCGCCGGACGCATTCACCGGCATCGTGGCTCAGGTCCCGTTCGTGGACGCGCTCACGTCGATCCTCGACCCGTCGCTGCCGCTGACCGTCACCGAGTGGGAGGAGTGGGGCAACCCGCTCGACGACCCCGAGGTGTACGCGTACATGAAGTCCTACACGCCGTACGAGAACGTGGCGGCCGTGGACTATCCGGCGATCCTCGCGGTGACCAGCCTCAACGACACCCGGGTGCTCTACTCGGAGCCGGCGAAGTGGATCGCCCGGCTGCGGGCGGTCGCCCCGGGCGGCGACTACCTGCTGAAGACCGAGATGGGTGCCGGGCACGGCGGCCCGAGCGGTCGCTACGACTCCTGGCGCGAGGAGGCGTTCATCAACGCCTGGATCCTGGACCGCCTCGGTCGCGCGTGAGCCACCGACCGAGCATGGCGGCGGTGGCGCGGGATCGCCGGGTCTGGCTGATCCTCGCGCTCGTCGCCGGCCTCCTGGTCTGCTGCTGTTCGGCGGTGGTCGGCGCGCTCATCGCGCTCTCGTCCGGCCTGCTCACCGCCTGAACGCGCCGGGTCGACCTGGGCCGGGGGTGGCCCCCGGGCTCAGGTCGTCCGCAGCTCGTCCATGGCGGTGCTGGCGCGCAGGAAGAGCAGACCGACGCCGATCGTCAGGAGCACCGCGACCACCGCGCCAGCACCGAGCCAGGCCAGGTGCTCCAGAGGCACCGGAACGGCGCGCTGCACGTCGGGGCTGTACACGATCCGGGTGTACTGGTCACGGGTGGCCGGGTCGTCGCAGAGCGCCGCTGTGGCCTCGCAGACACCAGTCGACGAGACCCCCGTCGACACCGTCTCACCGCCGAGCCCTCGGCCGAGCACCGTGCCCACGCTGAGCGCCAGCAGGATCGCCGGCACGGCCGGTGCCAACGCCTGCCAGGCCACCGAACGGCCCAGCGTGGCGCGGGGCACCCCGGTGGCGACCAACGCGGCGTAGGCACGCCGACGGGCGACGATCCCCTCGACCAGCGCGACGATCAGCCCGCCCGCCGCGATCAGGATGGCCACCGCCACCGCGCCGTCGACCAGATCCATCGTGGACAGGTAGAAGGGGTTGCCGCCGAAGTCCGCACCGAGGAGTCGGCTCTGCTCCCGTTCGATCTCGTCCTTGGTGGCGAAGTAGGCGCGCTGTGCGGCTGCGCCCCCGCCGAAGATCAGGGCGGCGAGCAGCGCGGCGAAGGTGCGACTGCCCGCCCACGGGTCGGCCATCAGCCGGCCCGCCGCGAGCAGGGCCGCCGGACGGCGGGCATACCGGCGCAACAACCGCCCACAGTGGTACGAAATCCAGCCGGTGCCGATCACCACCCCGACCATCGCCACCAACGCGCCCACCACGAACAGCATCGGCAGCAGCCACGCCAGCTCTCCGTTGCTGTCCAACCGAAACGCCACCGAGCGGACCATCGCGAACGACACCACGCCGAACCCGATCAGGAGCCCGGCCCACGGGCCTGGACCACGTTCACGGGCCGCCTTGCGGGTCACCCCGAGCGGGCTGGTGGTGACCGTACGCAGCATCAGGGCGGTGGCCAGCGCCGCGACGACCGGCAGACCGAGCACCACGCCGGCCAGCGCGCCGGTCGACGGCAGCACGTCGGTGGGCAGGGCCAGTTGACCTCGCGCGTCCGGGCGGTGCAGCAGATCGCGGCCGACCAGGTAGACACCCAGCCCGGCGAGCGTGCCCAACAGAGCGGCCACGCCGGTCTCCAGCACCACCAACCGGGTGACCTGCCCCGGAGTCGCGCCGGCCAACCGGAGCGCGGCCAACCGACGGTCCCGGGCCGGCGCGCCGAGCCGAGCACACTGACCGGCCAACGCCAGCACCGGGACCATCAGCATCAGCAACGCGAACGCCGTACCGCCGCGCAGGCCGGGCTCCCGCAGCAACGCGTTGCGGTACTGCTCGGACTGCGCCCAGGCGTCACCGGCGGGCTTCTCGATGGCCAGCACGGTGAGCGCCGCGAGCCCGGCCAGCGTCGCCAGCAGGGCGCTGAGCGCGGTGAGCACCACCCGGGCGGTGTCGGTGCGGGTGCCGGCGAGCGCGAGGCGGACCAGCGTCGCCGGTCTCACCGGGCACCGCCGGCCAGCGGCACGTCGAGCCCCAGGCCGGTGTGGTCCACCAGGCCGTCGCGCAGCACGACCTCCCGATCGGCGTACGCGGCGATCCGCGGCTCGTGGGTGACCAGCACGACGGCGGTGCGCTGCTCACGGGCGAGCCGGACCAGTTGGGTGAGGACCTGCTCACCGGTGAGCGTGTCCAGCGCGCCGGTCGGCTCGTCGGCGAAGAGCACCCGAGGTTCGGTCACCAGCGCCCGAGCGGTGGCGCATCGTTGCTGCTGCCCGCCGGACATCTCACCCGGCCGGACGTCGGCCACCTCGGCCACACCGAACCGGTCCAGCCAGGTGAGCGCCGCCGTCCGTGCCTCTCGCCGCCCCGTGCCGGCGAGGAGCAGGGGCAGGGCGACGTTCTCGGCGGCGGTCAGCTCCGCCACCAGTTGCCCGAACTGGAACAGCACCCCGAACTCGGTGCGCCGCAACCGGGACCGGGCCGCCTCCGACCAGGTGTCGATGCGGTGCCCGCGCCAGGTGACCTCGCCGGCATCCGGCCGGAGGATCCCGGCCAGACAGTGCAGCAGGGTCGACTTGCCGCAGCCACTCGGCCCGGTGACGGCGACGATCTCACCCTCGCCCACCTCGAGCGTCACGCCGCGCAGCGCGGGCGTCGGACCGTACGCCCGAACCACGCCGCGAGCCTGGAGTTGCGTCACGGATGCACCTCCCGGTGCCAGTCGGCGACCCGGCCCAGGGTGGCGTGCAGCCACCGCAGATCCGCGTCGAGGTGGGCGATCGCGAAATCGGCCGCGACCACATCACTGAGGGTGGCGTCCGGGTCGGCCTTGACCGTGGTCAGCTCACGCAGCCGTGCGGTATGCGCGGCCCGCTGGGCGACCAGGTAGGACCGGGCCCGATCGACGTCGGCGACCAGCAACGCCACCACGACCTTGGCGAAGAGCGTGCTCGCCACGTACGGCATGGGTGGCTCCACCGTGGAAAGCCACTGGTCCAGCGCGTTGCGCCCCTGGTCGGTCAGCGCGTACGCCGTGCGATCCGGCCCGGCGACGCGGTCCTGCCCGGCGGTCTCCACCAGCCCGTCTCGTTCGAGGCGACCGAGAGTGGCGTAGACCTGCCCGAAGGCCAGCGGTCGCGCCCGCGGCAGCCGCTCATCGTGCGCACGCTTCAGCTCATACCCGTGCCGGCTGCCCCTAGCGAGCAACCCGAGCAGAACATGCGGCGTGGACACCCCGCCCACTATTCACCCAGCGAATACCCAAGTCAACACCCCCACCCCAGACCCCCTCCCCCTGGTGATCAAGAAGTTTGCGTCACCAGCGCGCCGAAACTTGACGCAAACTTCTTGATCACCGAGGGCGCAGGCAGGGGGTGGGTGGGGGTGGGTGGGTGGGGGTGGGTGGGGGTGGGGGTGGGGTTAGGGGGTTTGGGGCCAGGTGGGGGTTCGGCCGGTTTGGGTTAGCAGGTGGGCCAGGTCGGGGACGGGTGCCTCGGTGGGGGTGGGTGGTGGGTCGGCGAAGACGCCCATCTTGCGGGCGGTCGGGCCCAATCGCTCCACCAGCCCGTGCAGCTCGGCCACCGCCTCCGGGGCCGGGTGGTACGGCTGGCCGGTGGCGACCGCGAGATCCCAGCCGTGCACGGTCAGGTCCAGCAGGGCCATCCCGCCGACGACGGGCTGCGGCAGGCCCATCCCCGGTGACACGCCGTCCAGGGTGGACGGGTCCGACCAGGCAACGACCAACCGGTCGGTCTCCACCTCGAACCGGTCCCGCCAGCCGTCGCCCAGGTGGTCGGGCTTGTCGACCCACTCCACCTGTCGCTTGTCGGCCAGCCCCTGAAAGTTGACCACCACCTGGAAGAGGTGGTTGAGCAGATCACGGACCAGGTAGTCGTCGCACGGCGTGGGCAGGTCGAGCTGGTCGTCGGAGATGCCACGCACCACGGCGACGGTTCGCGGCGCGGCGGCGGCCAGCAGATCGCTAGTCTGAGTGGACATAGGGCCAGCGTATGAGGGTGGTCTTGAACAAATGCGACAGCGACCGCGGGGCGACAGCCGGGGAATTCTCGATCCCGGGCACCTGCTGCGCGAGGTGCGCTTCCGGCGACACCTGCCGGCGGAGTCGCTGCGCCCGTGGGTCGAGCACTACTGGTTGATCGACTGGGCGGTGCGTACGCCGTTCGAGCAGCGGGTCGTGCCACACCCGGCGGTGAACGTGGTGTTCCAACGCAACGGCGACGGGCCCGAGTCCGGCGAGGTGGCCGGGGTCGGCAACGATCTGTTTCGGATCACGATCAACGGCACCGGCCGGGTCTGCGGGGTGCAGTTCCGCCCCGGCGGCTTCCACCCCTTCTGGCAGCGCCCGGTCAACGAGCTGACCGGACGTCGGGTGCCGCTGCCCGCCGGCCGACTGGCGGTGCCGGACAGGATGGTGTGCGCGAGCGACGACGATGAGCGCTGCAGGGCGCTGGACACCCTGCTCACCGCCTGGCGGCCGGAACCGGAGCCGGCGGCCGAGGAGGCCGTCCGGCTGGCCGAGGCGATCCGTACCGACCGGACCGTGCGGCGCGTCGACGACTTCGCCGCGCGGCACGACGTCTCGGTCCGCCGGTTGCAGCGGCTCTTCCTGGAGTACGTGGGGGTCGGGCCGAAGTGGGTGATTCGCCGCTACCGGCTCCAGGAGGCTGTCGAACAGGCCGCCGGTGGCCCGTTGAGCTGGGCCGACCTCGCCGCCGACCTCGGCTACAGCGACCAGGCCCACCTGGTTCGTGACTTCACCGCCGTGGCCGGGGTGTCCCCCGCCGCGTACGCCCGCTCGGTGCGCTGAGCAAGCCGACAGCGCTCGGTCAGCGGCGACGCAGCACGACCACGGCGACGTCGTCCTGGATCTCCGGTGGGGCCAGTTCCACCAGCAGCCGGGCGCAGAACTGGTCCAGGTCACCGTCGACCGTCGCGGCGGCCGCGGCCAGCGCGGCCAACCCCTCGTCGATGGTGGCGTCCCGTCGTTCGATCAGCCCGTCGGTGTAGAAGACCAGCGTGCCCCCGGCCGGCACCACGAACTCCAGGTCGGCCGGGCGGGGGGCGCGGACGCCGAGCAGCGGCGCGGAGTGCTGTACGAACTCGACCTCACCGCCCCTGATCAGCAGCGGCGGAAGGTGCCCGGCACTGGCCAGCCGGACCCGTCCGGTCGGCGGGTGCAGCAGCAGGACGCAGAGCGTCGCCAACTCGTTCGGCAGCAGGGTCCGCATCAGCTCGTTGACCCGGTGCAGGATCTCGCCGGGCTGATGCCCCTCGACCGCGTACGCCCGCACCGCGTGCCGCAGCTCGGCCATCACGGTCGCCGCGTGCAGCGAGTGGCCGGCGACGTCGCCGATCGCCAGCAGCAGGTGCCCGTCGAGCATCACCAGCTCGTAGAAGTCGCCACCCACCTCGGTCTGCGCGCTGGCCGGCTCGTAGCGCACCGCGAGGTCGAGGCCGGCGACGGTGGGCAGCCCGCGCGGGAGCAGGCTGCGTTGGAGGGTGACGGCGATCCGGTGTTCCTCGTCGAACGAGCGTTGCGCCTCGACGGCCGCCGCCACGGCCTGGGCCAACTGCTTGAGTACCGGGGTCCGGGCGGTCTGGGTGGCGGTCGGGACCACCACGTACAGCGGGGCCCGGTCCTCGCGCAGCCGGGCGGCGGCGACGGTCACCGTGTCGTCCGTCGGCCAGTCGACGAGCGCCCAGTTCGCCGGGGGCTCCACCCGGACCGTGGCGCCGGTCGGCACCCCGGCGTCGTCGACGACCCACGGCACCACGGCGGCCACCGCGCCGGGACCGGCGCAGATTCCCGCGAGACAGTCACCGTCGAAGGTCTCGGCGATCACTGCGGCCGGGCTCTTGAAGATCTGCGCGGCGCCCTCGGCGGCGGCCTCCAGCAGGCGCGCGAAGGTCGGCGCGGCGTGTACGGCCACCGTCGTGTCGGCCAGCCCGAGCAGCCGCTCGGCGAGCAGTTCGGCGCGCTGCCGGGCCTGGTAGTAGCGCAGCACCGCCCGGGTGGTGGCGATCAACTCTTCCGGTTCGATGGGCTCGGTCAGGTAGGCGTCCGCACCCCGGGTCAGCCCTTGGGCGCGGTCGGCGACGTCCACCGCGTGCGCCGACACGTGGATCACCGGCATCGCCGGGTGCCGCGCCTTGATCTGTTCACAGACCTCGTAGCCGCTGACGTCGGGCAGGCGGACGTCGAGGACCACCAGGTCGATCCGGTCCGCCTCGACCCGCGTCAGCGCCTCGGCGCCGTTCTCGGCCTCCAGCACGCTGAACCCGGCCCGGGTCAGCCAGCTGACCAGCAGGTAGCGCTTGGTACGACTGTCATCGACCACCAGGATGGTCGCCGGCATGCCGTCCACGCCGTCACGCCCTGCCGGCGGGCAGGGAGACGGTGAATGTGCTGCCCTGACCGGGCGCGCTGGTCAGCTCCAGCGTGCCGCCGAGCAGCGTCACCAACCGCCGGGCGTACGGCAGACCGAGGCCGGTGCCACCGACCCGGGTGGCGCCCGGCACCTGGTAGAACTCCTCGAAGATCCGGTCTTGCAGCTCGGGCGCGATGCCCGGCCCGGTGTCGCTGACCTCGAACTGCCAACGGTCGCCGTGCTGGCCGGCGCGCAGTCGCACCTTGCCGTGCTCGGTGAACTTCAAGCCGTTGTGCAGCAGGTTGCGGAGCACCTGGCCGAGCAGCACCTCGTCGGTGCGCAGCAGGGCCGGCGCGGCCGGCTCCTCCACGACCAGCTCCACGTCCGGGCGGGTGGCCAGGGCGCGCAGGGTGCCGCGCAGTTGGCCGAAGACCGGGCGCAGGTCGACGTCGGTCAGGTCCAGCTCGATCCGGCCGGATTCCGCCTTGGCCAGGTCGAGTAGTTCGTTGACGAGGTTGAGCAGGTCCGCGGCGGACGAGCGGATCAGGTCGACCTGACGGCCCTGTTCGTCGGTGAGCGGGTCGGAGGCGGAGTCGGTGAGCAGCCGTCCCAGGCCGATGATCGCGGTGACCGGGGCGCGCAGCTCGTGGCTCACGTTGGCCAGGAACCGGCTCTTCGACTCACTCGCCGCGCGGAGCTGGGCGGACTTCTCGTCCAACTCGGCGTAGAGGGCGACGACACCCCGGTTGGTCTCCTCCAACTCCTCGGTGAGCTGGTTGTAGAGCGCCATCACACCGCGGTTCGTCTCGGCCAGTTCCTCGTTCAGCACGGCCAGCTCGTCGCGTTGACTGCGTACCTCGTCGAGCGCGGCGATGAGCTGCCCGTTCTGCACGGTCAGCTCGTCCAGCGCACTGGCCGGCGCGGTACCGCCGAGTTCCGTACGGAACTCGGCGAGCCGCTGCGGGGTCGGCGTCGGCGCGCTGGCCGGGACTCGTCGGGACATCCTCACGACCGTAACCCCCTCGACGGTCGTCACGCTCAGTGTGTCGACCAGTCGCGAGACCGCGCCGGACTGCGGCTGGTAGCGGCCGTCCGGGAGCGGGGACACCGGGGCCAGGTCGGCGCGCAGGTGGAACCGGCCGTCGACGCCGGTGTCGACGTGGAAGGAGACGTCGGCACCACCGACCGTCCGCAGCAGGTCCCGGGCGACCTCGCTGAGCGCGGTGGCGATCCGCACCTGGTCCTGGTGTTCGAGGCCGACCACCGCGGCCACCTCACGCCCCCGCTGACGGATCACGAAGATGTCCTGCTCGACCCGGAGCGCCATCTGCAGCAGCGGCAGCCCGGCCGCCTCGTCGGTCATTCCCAGGACCTCGCGACCAGCACGCAGGCGTCGTCCCGTCGCACCCCGGCGTCGCGCAGGAGGGTCGCCGCCATGACCAGCGGGGATCGCTCCTCCAGACCGGGGTAGTCGGCCAACCGCCATCGGTCGGCCACCCCGTCGCTGTGCATCACCAGCCGGGCGCCGGGGCGGAACGGGTAGTCGTACTCCCGGATCGTCGGCCGCTGGTGGCCGGCGATGCCGGGCAGCGACACCAGCCCTCGGCGGTGGCCGTCGCCCTCGACGACCAAGCCGGAGATGTTGCCCAAACCGGCGTAGTGCAGCACGCCGGCCGTCGGCGCCAGCTCGGCGACCGCGAGCGCGGCGCCACGGGTGTGCGACATGCTCCGGTGCAGGTGGCCGACGACCGTCGCCGGCGGGCCGGCGGGGGCGTCGCGGAACGCGGCCAGCGCCGCGTCGGTGGCGGCCCCGGCCAGCGGCCCGTGCCCCAACCCGTCGCTGACCAGCACCTGGTGCCGGCCGTCGGCGACCCGGACGGCGTACCCGTCGCCGCTGACCGTCTCGCCGGTCAGCGGTCGGGTGAGGGCCCCGGCCCAGGACGGCCGTGCTGTCTCCGCCGGCCAGACCTGCACGGCGAGGACGGTGCCCCGGCCGGGCAGCGAGTATCCGTCGAACCAGCTGGCCTGCCGGACGATGGCACCCAGACCGATGCCGAGGGTGCCGGTGGTGGAGTGCCCGTCCTGGGACGAGACGGTCAGGTCGGCCATGCCGGGCCCGGAGTCGATGGCCACCAGCTCCACCCCGGCCTGCCCGGCGCGGCGTACCGGCCGGAGCAGCAGGACGCCGTCGTCGGCGTGCTTGACCAGGTTGCTGGTCAGCTCGGCGGCGACGATGGCGAGGTCGGCGATGCGCGCCTCGCCCATCTCCAGCTGCGCGCCGAGACGCTCGGCGGCGCGCCGGACGGCGCTCGCCGCGCTGCTGGCCTCGACCCGAAACCAGATGCCACTGTCAGTGACCGGCTCGGCGCTCACCGCGACCACTTGGTGACCGTGACGCGCGTGCCGCTCTCCGCTGACGTCTCGATCTGGAACTCGTCGACCAGGCGTCGGGCACCACTGAGCCCGAGGCCGAGGCCGCCGCCGGTGGTGTAACCGTCGGTGAGGGCCAGCTCCAGGTCGGGGATGCCCGGCCCGGAGTCGGCGAACACGATCTGCACGCCCTTGCGTCGGCCGTTGTCCACGGTCGTCACCTCGACCGCACCGCCGCCGCCGTACACCAGGGTGTTGCGGGCCAACTCGCTCGCCGCGGTGACCACCTTGGTCTGGTCGACGAGGGACAGCTTGACGGCCACCGCCACGGCACGGACCAGTTGCCGGACGCGCACCACGTCCTCGTCGCTCCGGATCGCCTGCGCCTGCGGGTGGCCCAGGTCGATGCCCGCGGTCACGGCGTGGCCGTCTCGGCGTCCGGATCGTCGTCGAGCTGGAGATCGAGCTCGTCGGCGCGGGCCGCCGCGATCAGCTCCATGCCGCGCTCGACGTTCAGCGCGGTACGGATGCCGTTGAGCGACAGCCCCAGTTCGACAAGGGTGATGGCGACGGCCGGGCGCATCCCGACGACCACCGTCTCCGCGTCGAGCACCTTGGAGATCGACGCGATGGTGGAGAGCATCCGCCCCACGAAGGAGTCGACGATGTCCAGCGCCGTGATGTCGATGATGACGCCGTGGCAACCGGTTGCCACGATCCGCTCGGCGAGATCCTCCTGGAGCTGGACCGCCGTCTGGTCGGACATGTCCAGTTGGATGGAGACGAGCAGGATGTCACCGATCTTGAGGATCGGCACGCGTTCCATCAGGCGTCCCTGCGCGGCTGGCGGCGGGCGGTCTCCACCCCGGTGAGCCGGAGCACGTGGCGCAGCGCGTCGGCGAGGCTCGCCTTGGTGGCGATGTCGCCGAACTCGATGCCGAGCGCCACGATGGTCTGCGCGATCTGCGGGCGGATGCCGGAGATGATGCAGTCGGCGCCCATCAGCCGGGCGGCCACCACGGTCTTCAGGATGTGCTGGGCGACCTGGGTGTCCACCGCCGGCACGCCGGTGATGTCGATGATCGCGTACGGCGAGCTGGTGTCGACCAGGGTCTGCAGCAGCCGCTCCATGACGACCTGGGCCCGGGCCGAGTCCAGGGTGCCGACCAGCGGCACGGCGACGACGCCCTCCCAGAGCTTGACCACCGGCGTGGAGAGTTCCAGCAGCTGCTCGGCCTGGTCGGCGATCAGGCTCTCCCGGGTACGGACGAAGGTCTCGAAGGTGAACAGGCCCAGCTCGTCGACGAGCTTCGAGAAGGCGACGTAGTCGTGCAGCGCGTCCGCGCCGCCGGCCTCCTGCATCAGCTCGGCCAGCACGTCCTTGAGCGCGAAGATGCTGATCGTGGTCTCGGTGGCGGAGAAGCCCTGTCGGGCCCGACCCCGGGACAGTTCGGAGAGCGCGGCGCGCAGTTCGGCGGCGCTGTCGGCGGACAGGTCGATGACGCCCTGCTCGCTGGTGGTGACGATGGCGCGGTGCAGGTCCTGGACCTGTCGGCGCAGCTCTGCCTGGCTCAGTCGGCCCCGCAACGAACTGGTGACGATCTCGGTCCACCGAGTCGTGACCCGTTCGTCCTGCCCGCTGAGCAGCGCGGCGAGCCGACCACTTTCTTCGGTGCTCAACGCCATTTCGAACCCCCTTGACCTGGACCGGGCGGACTCTATCACCGGGGTCTGATCAACTACTTGCCCCGTAGCAACGGAATGACGAGGGCCACCGGATCACGGCTCCCGTTCTGCGTTCGAGCATGGTCGTGGGATACCGTTCCCCCGATAACAGGAGGTCTGGCGAATGTCGTTGACGGTGCACACGGAACAACGCGGTGACGTGGTCGTCGTGTCGGTCGCGGGCGAGCTGGACATGGCCACCGCGCCGCAGCTACAGGACCAGATCACCGACCTGCTCGACAAGGGCCGCAACCGGCTGGTGTTCGACCTGGCGGAGGTCTCGTTCTGCGACTCGACCGGCCTGTCGGTCTTCGTCCGCGCCAAGAACAGCTGCGACGATTCCGGCGGTGTGGTCCGGTTGGCCGCCCCGCAGCGCGGCGTGTTGCGCATCCTTGAGGTGAGCGGGCTGGTCGAGGTGCTGCACACCTACCCGACGGTGGATGAGGCAGTCGCCGGCGAGTCGACGCCGGCTTCCTCCTGACCGCTGCGGTTCGTCACTCGTCCTCGACGTAACGGGGACGAGCGATCGCCATGCCTGCGGTCGTCTGCACGGCGAGGGCGCCCAGCAGGAACCCGAGCGGTGCGGTCCAGCCGCCGGTGGCCTCGTAGAGGATGCCGACCATCAGCGGGCCGAGGGCGGCAATCACGTACCCGGTGCTCTGCGCGAACGCGGAGAGCGCGACCGTCCCCTCCGCGGTACGGGCGCGCAGGCCGATGGCGGTCAGGATCATCGGGAAAGCGCCCTGACCGATCGCCAACAGGGCGACCCAGAGCAGCGCGGCACCGTGCGGTGCGAGCGCCAACCCCAGGTAGGCCAGCGTCGACGCGGTGGTCAGCCCGAGCACCAGCGGACGCAGGCTGCGCAGCCGACCGGCCAGGGTGGGCATCAGCAGCGCGATCGGCACGCCGAGCGCGGTCACCCCGGCGAGCAGCAGCCCGGCCGACTCCGGCTGGTAACCGGCGTCACGGAACAACTGGGCCAGCCAACCCATGATCGCGTACCCGCTGAGCGACTGCGCCCCGAAGTAGATGGCCATCGCCCAGCCGAGCCGGGTCCGCGCCGGCCGGACCCGGGGCGGCGCGGCGGCGACCGCCGTCGGGGTCGCCCGCCGTGCCGCGGCGCGGGTCCGCAGCGCCAGCGGCACCCACGGGAGTACGGCCACCGCGGCCATCGCGGCCCAGATGCCGAGCCCGGCCCGCCACGACCCGAAGGCGTGGGCGATCGGCACCGCGGTGGCGGCGGCCACCGTCGTGCCCACTGTCAACGCCATCGTGTACGCCCCGGTGACCAGGCCGGTGCGGTGCGGGAAGTGCTGCTTGACGAGCATCGGCAGCAGAATGTTGGCGACCGCGATGCCGGACAGCGCCAGCGCGCTGGTGAGCACGAAGATCCAGGCCGAGTCGGTGGCGACCCGGAGCACCTGGCCGACGGCGAGGGCGATCATGGCGACCACCAGCACCCGGGCCGGCGCTACCCGGCGGACCAGCCACGGGGTGAGCGCGCCGAGGCCGGCGAACGCGATGGTCGGCAGGGTGGTGACCAGTCCGGCGGTGACGCCGGAGAGGCCGAGCCCGTCGCGGACCTCGTCGAGCAGCGCGCCGAGGCTCGTCACCACGGCACGCAGGTTGAGTGCGACCAGCAGCATCCCGACCAGCACCAGTGCGCCACCGGTCACCGGGGGCGTCCGCCGGCCGGCGCCGGGGTCCCGCGTCGGGCGGGGGTCGGCGGCGACGGGGGCGGGCGACGCCGGAGCGGCGGTTGGTGGCGGGGTCATGACCGCTAACCTACAATCATGGGATGAATTCGGGACCGGTGATGTAACCAGTGCCACCGTCGGTTGAATTCCCGTCCGCGCCGCCAGTGCCGCCCGGCGACCAGCCGGCCGTGCCGCCGCGCGGCCACCGGGTTCGGCAGACCACCGAGCAGCTCCGCGCCCGGATCCTCGGCGGCGAATGGCCCGTCGGCGGGCGCATCCCCACCGAGCCACAACTGGTCGCCGCGCTGGGCGTCGGACGCAACACGGTCCGCGAGGCGGTCCGCGCCCTGGTGCACGCCGGGGTTCTGGAGTGCCGGCAGGGCTCCGGCACCTACGTGGTGTCCACCGACGAACTGGCACCGGTGGTCGCCCGCCGCCTCGGCGACGACCGGATGACCGAGGTCATCGAGGTACGCCGCGCCTTCGAGGTGGAGGCCGCCCGGCTCGCCGCGCTGCGGCGTACACCGGAGGACCTGGCGGCGCTCGACGGCGCGCTCGCCCGGCGCGAGGCCGCCTGGCACGGGGGCCGGGTCGACGCGTTCGTCGAGGCCGACGCGGCACTGCACACGGCGGTGGTCGCCGCCGCGCACAACAGCATGCTCGCCGAGCTGTACGCCTCGGTCGGCACCGCCCTGCGCAACACGGTCGCCCAGGCCATGGGCGGGTCGCTCACCCCCGAGCGTTACGTCGACCACACCCGGCTGGTCGAGGCGATCCGGGCCGGCGATCCGGGCCGGGCGGCGATCGAAGCTGGCGCATTTCTGGAGCCCGCCGAAGGGGCATAGGTTGTCCCCGACGGAAAAGCGGACACCTCGGGAGTACGAATGCTCAAGGGCTTCAAAGACTTCATCATGCGCGGCAACGTCGTCGACCTGGCGGTCGGTGTCGTCATCGGCGCCGCGTTCACGGGCGTGGTCACCCAGCTCACCAAGTCGTTCCTCGACCCGCTGATCCGGGTCTTCGTGCTGCTCATCACCGGCAGCGACAAGGGCCTGGCCGGCACGGCACCGAAGTTCCGTGGCATCGCGTTCGACTGGATCGCCTTCGTCAACGCGGTGATCACCTTCCTGCTCACCGCGGCGGCGCTCTACTTCCTGGTCGTCTACCCGATGAACCGGCTCGCCGAGCGGCGCAAGCGGGGCGAGGAGCCGCCGCCGGCCGCGCCGAGCGAGGAGGTCAAGCTGCTCACCGAGATCCGCGACGCGCTGGTCTCCGCCGGCCACACCACCCCGGGCCAGCAGCGCGGAGCGCTGGACGACGTGTTGGGCCGCCGTACCGAGCCGCCGACGCAGCGCTGACCCGAACGGAATGCACATCGGCCCCTGTGGGATTCCCGCAGGGGCCGCACCTTCTCGTACGTGTGTTCGATAGAGTCCCGCCATGGAGCAGCGAAAGCACTGGTGGAACGGGAAGTGGGGGCGGCTGGCCCGGCGGGATGTTTTCCTGCGCGTGGACGCCGACCGGTGGCACGTCGAGCAGCGGGCCGGCGGCGCCGAGGGCATCTCTCGTTTCTACGAGTACGGCAGTGCGGACGAGGCCGAGGAGACCGTCCGGGCTCTCCTCGACGGGCCGGACACCTGGCGGGAACTGTCCCCCCGCCCGCCCAGCGGCTGGACCCTTCCGAACACCTGAATGGGCTGCGTGCCGCTGGCGTGGCGGCACGTCGCCCGCCACCTTACGCGGGCCGTGGAGGCGGTATTGCTTTCGACAGTGATGACTCTGAGGCATATTGATGCCGCAGAGTCATCAGGCTCTTCAGGCCCATTGCCTCCCGGCCCATCGCCTCCAGGTCGCTGCCGTAGTTGCTGAGCATCGGACGGATGGGTGGGCGGCGGCGTTTAGTGGCATACCGCCCTGGGAACCGCAGCGGGATGGAGCAGCAGGCGACCATTTCGCGGATCACCACCGGGATGCCGGTGATCGACTCGGCCGGCACCGAGGTCGGGACGGTGGACCTCGTCCAGCGGGGCGACCCGAACGCGGTGACCGTCCAGACACCGACCGCCGACCCGGGCAGCAGTCTGGACGAGCTGATCGAGGCGACCGCTGTCGAGGAGCCGGACGTCCCGGCCGATCTGGCGGCACGGTTGCTGCACACCGGCTACCTGAAGGTCTCGACCGAGCTGACCCGCACCGGCGCGGTCTACGTACCGGCCGACCAGATCGGGTCGGTGGCCGACGGCCGGGTCCTGCTGGCCGTCGGGGTGGCCGACCTGCCGCCCGAGGAGTAGCCCCACGCACTCCCGTCCCCGGCCTCCCGTCCCCGGCCTCCCGTCCCACCGGCCTCCCGTAGTGATCGACTCGGGTTCATGAAAATCGGGGCGTCCGGGGCTCCGGGACAGCCCGACTTCATGAAACCCGAGTGGATCTCCCCAACCCGGCCGGCGCGGGCTGGTCCGACGCGGGGGCGGGCTGGTCCGAGGCGGCCCGCTCGGGCTGGTCCGGCGCGGGGGCGGGCTGGGCCGGCGCAGCCGGCGCGGGGGCGGGCTGGCGGCGGTGGAAGAGCAGCAGCATCAGGCACCCGGCGACCAGGCCCCAGAACGCGCCGCCCACGCCGATCAACGTCACCCCGGACGCGGTCACCACGAAGGTGACCACGGCCGCCTCGCGGGTCGCCGGGTCGGTCACCGCTGAGGCGAGGGCGGTGGCGAGGGCACCCAGTAGGGCCAGCCCGGCGACCGCCTCGATGAGGATCGGTGGGGCGACCGCGACCAGTGTGGTGGCCACCCCGGCCCCCAGGCCGAGCACGGCCAGCCCAGCGCCGGCGGTGACCGAGGCGATCCACCGGCGCTCCGGGTCCGGGTGCGCGTCGGGGCCGGCGGCCAGTGCGGCGGTGATCGCCGCGAGGTTCACCGCGTGCCCGCCGGCCGGGGCGGCGAGCAGGCTGGCCAGGCCGGTGGTTCGCAGCGCGGCGCCGAACGGCGGCCGGTAGCCGTAGCCGACCAGCACCGCCATGCCGGGCACGTTCTGCGCGGCCATGGTGACCAGGAACAGTGGCAGGGCCAGCCCGACCAGGGCGGACACGTTCCAGGCCGGCACGGTCACCGTGACCGACGGGATCAGTGCGGCCCCGGTCAGGCCGGCCGGCGGCGCGGTCAGCGCGATCGCCGCGACCGCCACCACCAGCGCACCGGGCACCGCCCAGCGGCGGGCGAACCGGTGCAGCAGCAACCAGCCGATCACCACCGGCCCGGCCACCACCGGCAGTTCGACGAGCGCGCGGACCGGGGCGGTGCACAGCGGCAGCAGGACCCCGGCGAGCATCGCGCCGGCCACCGGCTTGGGGATGGCGGCCACCGCACGGGCGAGTGGCGGGAACAGCCCGGCCGCGACGATCAGCAGTCCGGAGATGAGGAACGCGCCCACCGCCACCCGCCATCCGCCCGGTGGCGGTCCGGTGGCCACCAGCAGCGCCGCGCCCGGGGTGGACCAGGCCGCGCTCATCGGTATCCGGTACCGCCAGCCCAGCCAGGCGGCGACGAGCCCGCTCGCCACGCAGAGGGCGAGCAGACCGGAGGCGGCCTGCGCGTCCGACGCGCCCGCCGCTCGGAGCCCGGCCAGTACGACGGTGAACGAACTGGCGAAGCCCACCAGCGCGGTCACCACACCCGCCAGCACTGGTTGCACGCGTCCGGCCACGCCACCCCTCCCAACTGTTCCGTTTACGGAACGGAAGCGTGTAGCACGATAGCTGGGTGCCGCATCCACCACCAGCACCACGCCCGGGCCTCGATGTGGATCCCGCCGTCGTCGGACGCCGGGTCCGCGCCCTGCGCGAGGAACAGGGGATCTCGCTGTCCACACTCGCCCGACTCGCCGGCGTCGGGAAGGCCACCCTCTCCGGCCTGGAGAACGGCACGCGCAACCCGACCCTGGAGACACTCTGGTCGGTCACCGCCCAGCTCGGCGTACCGTTCACCGCCCTGCTGGCCGAACCGACGGCCGAGCCCACCGTGCACGGCACCGCGGTCACCGCCACCCTGCTGGAGGTGTTCACCGACACCGACGCGACCTACGAGCTGTACCGGATGCGGGTCGCGCCCGGCGTCGTGCAGCTCTCCCCCGCTCACGCGTCGGGAGTCACCGAACACATCACCGTCTTCGCCGGGGTGCTGCGCGCCGGGCCGGCCGACGCGCCGCTGACCGCCTCGGCCGGTGGTCACCTCCGCTGGGTGTCGGACGTCTCACACAGCTACGCCGCGGTGGGTGACGAGGAGGTCGCGGCCAGCCTGCTGCTGCGCTATCCGCGCCGCTGAGCCCCGCCCGATCGGGCCCGGATCGCCGGCCCGGCGACGAAAATCGCAATCATTTCTCGACCGAGGTAGGAGGCGTAGAGACGAATGCGGGTTGTTCTTGGCAAGCTTGACCCCATGACGCTGATCCTCCGCTCGGTCATCCTCAACGACATCGGCTTGGTGCGCACCAACAACGAGGACTCCGCCCTCGCCGGTGACCGCCTGATCGCGGTCGCCGACGGTATGGGCGGGCTGCCTGCGGGCGAGGTGGCGAGCGAGATCGTGATCCGGATTCTGGACGAGCTGGCTCCGCCGACCGACCCCGACGGCGCCGCCGACGCTCTGCGGGCGGTGGTCAGCACCGCCAACCAGCGCATCCACGCCGCGATCACCGTCGACCCGAGCCGGGACGGCATGGGTACGACGCTCACCGCCGCGCTGCTGGCCGGGGAGACGCTGGTGCTGGCCCAGGTGGGCGACTCCCGCTGCTACCTGCTGCGCGACGGGGAGCTGACCCAGCTCACCCGGGACGACACGTTCGTGCAGGCGCTGGTCGATCAGGGCACGCTCTCTCCCGAGCAGGCCCGCCACCACCCGCAGCGGTCCCTGGTGACCCGGGCCGTGCAGGGTGCCGACACCCCACCCGCGGTCGGTGTGCTCACCGTGGTCCCCGGCGACCGGCTGCTGCTGTGCAGCGACGGGCTCTCCGACTACGTCGAGGACGAGGCCATCGCCGCCGCCCTGGGCATGTACGCCGACCGTCAGCAGTGCGGTGAGCAGTTGGTGAAGCTGGCCCACCACGCCGGCGCACCGGACAACGTCACCGTCGTGGTCTCCGACGTCGTCACCCGCTGACCCACCCGTACGGCCACCCGTAAGGCTCGCCCGGACCGGCCGGTTCGGGCGCTGCCGCCTCAGTAGGTGGTTGTGCCATCTAGCTTGCACCGCTACTGTCCGACCCTGTGGATTCCGACCGACGTGGGCAGTGGCTGCGGGGGGTGCTCGACATCTGCGTCCTGGCCCTGCTGTCCGAAGGCGAGTCCTACGGCTACCAGCTGGCCCAGGCGCTCGACGCGGCGGGCGTCGGGCCGATCCAGGGCGGCACGCTCTATCCCGTGCTGCTGCGTCTACAGAAGACCGGCCTGGTGACCGCGCAGTGGCGGGAGGGCAGCGCCGGCCCGGCCCGCAAGTACTACCGGCTCACCGACGACGGGCACGCCGCGCTCGGCACCGACGGCAGCGCCTGGCTCACCTTCGTCCAGCCGGTGAACGACATCGTCACGAAGGGGGTCACCCGGTGAACGCCGACGATTGGCTGCGGACGCTCACGGTCGAGCTGCACCAGCGCCGGGTCGCGGCGGACGCCGCCCGGCACGTGGTCGCCGAGGCCGCCACCCACCTGCGGGAGGGCGGTGGCGACCCCTGGGTCGTCTTCGGTCCACCCCAGCAGTACGCGGGTGCGGTCGTGGAGAGCATCGGCACCGCGCCCGGGCCGCGCCCCGGGCCGGTCCGGCTGCACGCGTCGGGCCTCACCAAGAGGTACGGCCGGCGCACCGTGCTGCGCGACGCCACGCTGACCGTCCGGGCCGGACAGATCGCCGCCGTCGTCGGCGCGAACGGCTGCGGCAAGAGCACCTTCCTGCGCATCTGCGCCGGGCTGATGTCACCGGACGCCGGCGAGGTGACCGTCTCCGGGCGGCTCGGCTACTGCCCGCAGTCCGGCGGCACTGCCGACTTCCTGCTCGCCGACGAGCACTTCGTGCTGGTCGGCGCCGGTCAGGGCGTGGCCCGTGGGCCGGCCCGCCGCGCCGGTCGGGCGGCGGCCCGTCAGCTCGGTTGGGAAGCGGGCGGGGACGTGCAGGCCCGCCACCTGTCCGGCGGCACCCGGCAGAAGCTCAACCTGACCATGTCCACCCTCAGCGCCCCGGACGTGCTGCTGCTCGACGAGCCGTACCAGGGCTTCGACCAGGGCACGTACGTCAACTTCTGGGATCAGCTGAGCAGGTTGCGCGATGCGGGCACCGCCATCGTCGTGGTCACCCACCTGCTCAACCACCTCGACCGGGTGGACATCGTGCTCGACCTGACCCCGGCCGGAGAGACCGGGTGGCGCGCGCCCGACAACCAGGGAGGTCGCCGGTGAACCGGCTCGTCACCGTCGCCGAGATGACAGTGCGGGAGTTGCTGCGGCGTCGGGGCGTACTCCTGCTGTTGTTGTTGATGCCGTTGACCTTCTACCTGATCCGGCGGGACGCCTACCTCGGGCAGTCGGTGCGTTCGCTGCTGCTCGGCGTGGGTTGGGCGGTGAGCACCGCCGCGCTGTTCGCCACGACCGCGGCGCGGGAGTTGGAGCCGAGGCTGCGGCTGGCCGGCTACCGGCCGCACCACCTCTATCTCGGTCGGATGCTCGGCCTGTGGACGGTGGGGGTGGTCATCTCCGTACCGTTCTTCCTGCTCCCGATGGTCGACGACGCGGACCTGCGGTACGGCGGCCTGGCGGCGGCGATGCTCTGTTCCGTCGCGGTGGCGGCACCGTTCGGGATGCTGATCGGTGCGCTGCTGCCCCGCGAGTTGGAGGGCACGCTGCTGCTGCTCACCGTGGTGACGGTGCAGATGCTGATCGACCCGGCCGGGTCCGGGGCGAGGTTGACGCCGTTCTGGTCGAGCCGGGAGATCGCCACCTGGACGGTGGACCACACCGACCAGGGCTACCTCTCCCGTGGCCTGGTGCACGGGCTCGTCGTCACCGTCCTGCTGGCCCTGGGCGTGGCCGCGGTGTCCAGCGTCCGCCTGCGCCGCCGCCGGCACCTGCGGCACCTGCCGGTCGGCTGACCGCCGCACCAACCGGTGCCGCGGATCGGGCGAATCCGGTTGCTGCAACCCTCGCGGCGGGTTGAGATGGGCGAATGACCATCCGCCGGGTGACCGACGACGACCGTCTCACCACCAGCTTCCCGCTGGCCGCGTACGCCTTCGAGTCCTCGCCGATCAGCGCAACCCGGGCTGCGGAGTTCCGCGACTACCTGCCCTACAACCAGGGCAACCGGACGCTGATCGCCGAGGAGGGCGGCACCACGTTGGCCGCCGTCACGGCCATTCCGATGCGACAGAACCTGCGCGGGACGGTGCTGCCGATGGCCGGTGTCGCCGGGGTGGCGACCCATCCGCTGGCCCGCCGGCAGGGGCACGTCCGGACGTTGCTGCACCAACTCCTCGACGAGATGCGCGACGAGGGTCATTCGCTCAGCGCGCTCTATCCGTTCCGGCCCAGCTTCTACGCCCGGTTCGGTTACGTCGGGCTGCCCAAGCCACGACGGGTCACCTTCACTCCGGCCAACCTGGGCGCGCTGCTTCGGGTGGACCTGCCCGGTGAGGTGGGCTGGGAACGCATCGCCGCCGGCTATCCGGCGTGGCGGGCGTTCACCGAGCGTAACCTCCAGGAACGGCACGGCTTCTCGATCTTCCCGGAGCACCGGGCGGTCGGCATGCGCGACCGAGACGAGTTCTGGCTGCTCACCGCCCGGGTGGGCGGGGAGGTCACCGGCGCGGTGACGTACCGGATCGACGAGCACGGGGGCACCCTGCACGGCAACGAACTTCTGGTCAACGATCCGCTCTCGCGGACGCTGCTGTTGCAGTTCTTCGCCCGGCACGTCGACCAGATCGAGCGGATCACCGTCCAGGTTCCGCCGGACGAATTGCCCGAGCTGTGGCTGACCGACCTGGACGTGCACGTCGAGGCCCGCACGGCCGTGCCGGGTTCGTCCGCGCCGATGGCCCGGCTGCTGTCCCTGGACGCGTTGCGTGGGCTGCCCGCCGGCCCGGGGCGGGTGCGGATCGAACTGACCGGGGACCGTTGGCTGACCGGCACCCACCTGCTCGACGGCACGACCGGCGCGCTGGAACTGGTCGACGACAGCACCGGCCGCGTGCCGACCGCCACGCTCACCGCCGCCGGGCTCTCCGCCCTCGCGTACGGGGTGCTCGACCCGGCCGAGCTGCCGCTACGCGGTCTGGGTGAGGTGCCGGTGGACGCCGCCACCGAGCTGCGCGGCCTCTTCCCCCGCCGGGTGCCGTACCTCTTCGCCGACTTCTGAGCCCGACTCGGGATGGCGTCTTAGCACTGCATTAAACCGGCTCGGCGGATTCGTCGTGGCGCCCTCGCGGCTCCTAGCATCACGGGGTGCGCATGACGTCGCTTGCCGCTCTCCTCGTCCTCGGTGTCGCCACCGCGGCTCTGCCCGCCTGCGCGCCCGACGACCCGGACCCCGCCTTCGAGGTCGGCACGTCCGCGTCGCCGACGCCGCCACCGGCCGCCGGTGCGGCGGAGACGCCGGGGGCGCGCGACGGCCTCGGTGGCCCAGGGGCCAGCGCGAGCCCGAAGCCCGCCAACAAGGTGCTGGCGGCCGGCAACCCGAACGGCAAGGCCACCGTGCCGGCCGAGGCGCGGGCGGTGGACACCTCGAAGCCGACCCGGACCATCGGCACCGGCACCCCGGCGAGCTGCACCTCCGCGGCGGTCGTGAAGGCCGTCGCGGCCGGCGGCGTCATCACGTTCAACTGTGGACCGGCCCCGGTGACGATCAAGATGACCGCCACCGCGAAGGTCCGCAACGCCAACGGGCCGAAGATCGTGCTGGACGGCGGCGGCACCGTCACGTTGAGCGGCCAGGGGCAGCGCCGCATCCTCTACATGAACACCTGCGACGAGGCCCAGGGCTTCACCACCTCGCACTGCCAGAACCAGGACCACCCGCAGCTCACCGTGCAGAACCTGACCTTCGCCGACGGCAACTCCACCGCCCAGAAGGTCGAGGGTGGCGGCGGTGGAGCGATCTTCGTACGCGGCGGGCGGCTGAAGGTGGTCAACTCGCGCTTCGTCCGCAACCGCTGCGACCGCACCGGCCCGGACCTGGGTGGCGCGGCCATCCGGGTGCTCAGCCAGTACGAGAACAAGCCGGTGTACGTGGTGGGCAGCACCTTCGACGGCGGTTCCTGCTCCAACGGGGGTGCGCTGAGCAGCATCGGCGTGTCGTGGGTGGTGCTGAACAGCGTGCTCAGGAACAACGAGGCGATCGGCAACGGGGCCAACCCGGCCAAGTCCGGCACGCCCGGCGGCGGCAGCGGCGGCGCGATCTACTGCGACGGCAACGAGTTCACCGTACGGCTCGCCGGCACGATCATCGAGAACAACAAGGCCAACGAGGGTGGCGGCGCGATCTTCTTCGTGAGCAACAACCGCACCGGCACGATGCGGATCGAGAACTCGACCCTGCGCCGCAACCCCAGCGGCAAGTTCGAGACGCGTGGCTTCCCCGGCATCTTCTTCCTGGGCGCCCGCAACCCCACGGTGACGGGCTCCAAGCTGAGCTGAGGCCGCGTACCTCAGTAGGGGTTTCCCTTGCCCGGCGCTCGGGCGTGCAGGAGGGCGGCGGGGCGGCCCGGCAGGTCCCGCGCACCGGACATCGGTGGGCTGGCCGTGTGGGCGCCGTCGGCCATTCCGGCGAAGAGTTCCCGCAGCGCCGTCAGCGCGCTGATCTTGGGCTGCCAGCCCAGCTCGGTCTCCGCGCGCTCGCTGGACATCAGCGGAGCGTGCAGACCCAGCTGCACCCAGCCCGGGTCGACCGGTTGCAGCCGCGCCCGCCAGGTCAGCGCCGCCGCCGCCCGTAGCACCGGCGCGGCGACCGGCACCGTCCAACCATGGAAGTGCCGGGCCACCAGCTCCGGAGTGAGCACCGGGTCCGCGGCGACATTGAAGGCGCCGCGCACGTCACCCAACACCGCCCGGGTGTACGCGTCAGCCACGTCATCGGCGTGCACCGCCTGCATACGCAACCGGCGGTTCGTGGGCACCAGCGGGATCCGTCCGAAACGCAGCAGCCGCACCGGCGCGAGCGGGCCGAGGAAGTAACGGGTGATCTCCGTACCGGCGACCCGCTGGAAGATCAACCCGGGTCGCATCCGTACCACCCGCAGCGTCGGATGGTCCCGTTCGACGCTGTCCAGCAGCGCCTCCACCTCCGCCTTGTGTTCGCTGTACGACGAACCGGGCACCCCGGTGGCCGGCCACCGCTCACTGATCGGGTGGTCCTTCGGGCCGGGCGCGTAGGTGCCGACCGACGAGGCGTACACCAGGGCCGGCACCCCGGCCTGGAGCACCGCGTTGATCACCGCCCGGCTGCCGTCGACGTTGGTCCGGCGCAACACCCGCTGGTCGTGGCTGGGCTGGATCTGCCAGGCCAGGTGCACCACCGCGTCCGCACCCGCGAACACCTCCGCGAGCTGCCCTGTCGCGCCCGGCGCGCCAATGTCGCACGAGTGCCACTCCACCTGGTCGTACGGCTCGCCGGCCGCCGGACCCGGCAACCGTCGGACCACCCCGGCCAACTCCACGCCCCGCTCCCGGCGCAGCCGCCGCAGCAGCGCCGTACCGACGTTGCCACTCGCCCCCACCACCACGATCCGCATGCCCG
This sequence comes from Micromonospora violae, assembly GCF_004217135.1. NCBI lineage: Bacteria > Bacillati > Actinomycetota > Actinomycetes > Micromonosporales > Micromonosporaceae > Micromonospora > Micromonospora violae. Next base: position 5,915,916 of record NZ_SHKK01000001.1, on the reverse strand, counting down.
ACCCCGTACCCGCCCAGCGGCCCGTCAACCGCCCCCGCCGCGCGGGGGCGCGGGCCGGGGCGGGGGCGGGGCGCGCGCGGCGTTGATCGACTCGGGTTCCTGAAAGTCGGGGCCTCCGAGCGCGCCGGACCGCCCGACTTTCAGAACCCCGAGTCGATCAAGGAGGAGTTTCGTCAGGTCCGTGTCGGTGCCGTTGAGCGGTGTCCGCAGGTCGGGCACGCGTCGTCGAGCACCCGTCGACGTACGGTCTGGTGCCGTGCGGCCTGGCCGGCGAGGGCCGCTGCCAGCAGGGCCGCGCCGACCAGCAGGATCGACGCGGTCGTGGTGGCGTACGCCATCGGGGTTGGTCCGCCTCCCTGGCTGCCCCAGATCCCCTGGCTGAGCTGGTCGGCGCCGAACAGGCCGGCCGGCGTGGCGAGCAGCAGGGTCGCCCAGAGGCCGGCGTCGTCGGCTCGCAGCGCCCCGCCGAGCCCGACGAGCAGGACCAGCGCGAACAGCAAACCCCCGGCCATCGCCAGCAGTTCGGGGGTCGAGCCGTACGTGGTGAACATGTTTCCGCCGTTCTCGGCGGCGCTGAATGCCACGGATGCGGCCGTCACACAGCCGGCCGTGAGCAGCGGCAGGCCACGCGCGACCCAACCGGGATGCGACGGCAGCGCGAGCGTGGCCAGGCCGAGCGCGACAGCGGGGACCAGCACGAACAACGGCGGCCCCGGTTGCCCGAGAACGGCGGCCACAGGCGGCACGGCGACAGTCAGCAGCAGACCACCGGCCGCGGCGGTCCGGGCCCAGGACCCCGGCAGCGTCGTGGCGGCGAGACCGACGACCAGCCAGCCCAACCAGATCACCGCGCCGAGGGTCTGGAACGGACCGACCGGGTCCAGCCCCGCGAAGCGCGGGTCTTCGAACTCGACCTGCAAGAGCAGGAAAACGGAGACCGCGACGAGGGCGCTCAACGCGGCGGTCGCGGCCAGCGGGAGGGCCGCGACCAGCCCAAGGGCGCCGTACCCACGCAGTCGCTCCCGAAGCCCGGCGCCGAGCAGGTCGACGGCGTCGTGTGGGGACGGCCAGCGCCGCCCCGGGCCGACGGTGTCGAGGTACGTCCCGACGATCTCGTCGCCCCGCTCGGCCTGATAGTCGCCCGGGTAGGCCCACAGCAGCCGCCGGTAGCGGGACTCCAACGGTGACCCGGCCTGATGCTGCGCGGGGTTGGGCTGGTTCATGCCAGATCTCCGGTCGGTTTCATGCCAGGCCTCCGGTCAGTCGAAGGACGGGGTGGGCGGCCGTACCCGGGATGGTGAGAGGGCCGCGCGCGGTGCCGCCGGCGGTGCGGGTGCCCGCAGGTCGCGCTTGTAACCGCTGCGTGGCCGCCTCGACGTTGCGGCGCAGCCGTTCGGTCTCGGCGGTGAGCACGGACCGGCCCGTTTCGGTGAGCCGGTAGTAGCGGCGCAGCCGCCCCTCGACGACCTCCTCGTGGTCCCGCTCGACCAAGCCCTCGTCGGTGAGGCGGTCGAGTGCGCCGTAGAGGGTGCCGGGCCGCAGCGCCAGCCGCCCACCGGAGAGGGCCGCGACGTCGCTGATGATGCCGTAGCCGTGCATGGGCTCCCGGGCGAGAGCGGTGAGGATCAGAAAGGTGGGTTCCCGCAGTGGCGTGGGTGTGGCCATGGCCTCAATATATCGGTGATGAAGCTATACCGGTGGCAAAGCGGTGCAGAAGTTTTGCAGCGGCGGGGCGTAGATCGGCATCGCTCCGCCAGACCGGGGGCGGACATCAGCCGCTGTGCGGACGGTCGGGTAACCTGAGCGCGCGGGCCGCTAGCTCAATGGCAGAGCTGTGGACTTTTAATCCATAGGTTCAGGGTTCGAGTCCCTGGCGGCCCACTCTCTAGCCCGCCTGAGCTGCAAAAACGCCAGGCAAAGATCATCGGGCACAACCAGGGCACAACCTAGATCCGATCTTGGCCGGTGGAGGGTTCCCGCCGCTGGCCGTCTGCCTGCCGCAGGAGGTTGCCCACCAAGCCGCGCGGGCGGTCCTTTTTCGGCAGCCAATGAACGTAGGTCTCCAGCGTGATCCGCAGGTTCGCGTGCCGTAGCGCCTTCTGCACCTCTTGCGGCTCGACGCCGTTGCTCATCAGCGTGGTGGCGAAGAAGTGGCGCAGGGAATGGAACGTGCCTTCCTTCGGCCATCCGGCCGCCTCGCGCCAGTCCGCCCACAACTCCGACCAGTAGGTGTCGGTCAGTAGCTTCCCCCGGGCCGAGGTGAACAGGACGGCCACCGGACGAGTCAGCCGCTCCCCGGTGGTGATGTCGGGAAGGTCGAACTCGACCGGGCCGACTTCGCTGAGATGTGCGGTCAGTTCCTCGGCGACCACCGCGTCCAGGTCCACGGTGCCAGTGGAACCGCTCTTGGGCGTCGAGAGGTAGAAGCCGCCGAAGTGCTCCGGCGAGTGCCGTAGCTGCTGGACGACGTGCAGCTCTCCACGTTCATAATCGGCGCAGCGCGACCCGGCCTCCATGCCCAAAACCTCACCGAGGCGAAGCCCCTCCCCTGCCCCCAACCACACAGCGGCCCGGAATCGGCGCGGCACCACCTCGGCGAGCTTGAGCACCTGGTCGCCGGTGGGAACCCACTTCGGTGCCCGCGACAAACCACGCAGGATCTGCGCGAGCTTCACCCCGTTGCAGGGGTTGTCCGGAATCACCTTGTCGATAACGGCGGCGTTCATGATGGTCTTGAACAGGCCGAAGTACAGACTGACCGACGACTTCGGCGTGCCGTCATCGAGTAGCCGGCTCAGCCACGCCAGCACGTCAGTCAAGTTGATAGAGCGGATGGCCTTCTCGCCGAAGACGGGCAGGAGATGCTTTCGCAGGTTCTGCGGAATGCGCCGCCGCGTCTCGGTTGCCCAACCGGATTCCCGGGCTTCCCTCCACCGCTGCGCGTACTCGGCGAAGGTCAGTCGAGCTGCTTCCCGCTTCACCCGAACCTCGGGCGCTGCCCCTGAACGGCACTCCAGGTCGAAGGTGTCCGCGTCGCGCTTGAGATGGAATAGCTTCTCGCGGTCTTCGTTGTCGGCGTCGGTGTAGCGAACCCGCCAGCGCTTGCCTCGGCCGTGCCGCTTCGAGGGGATGAACTTCTTGGTGTCCGGGTTGCGTTTTTTCAGGTACCACAGGTCGTCGATTGCCATGTCAGGCCGCCTGGTCTTCCAGCCAGGCCCGGACGTCGGCCGGGTTGTAGCGCAGGTGTCGGCCGACTTTGGAGGCACGTGGTCCGGTTCGGCGGTGCCGCCATTGGTAGAGGGTGCCGACGGGGATGCGGAGGAACGCGGCCGTCTCTGTGATCGACCACAGTTCCGGCGGCGAGGTAGGGGTGGGTGCGGTCATCGTGGCTCCTTTCGGGTGATGGTGATGTAGGTGCGGCTTTCGCCGCTGTAGCCGGCGGGTCGGGTGCTGGTGCGGCAGGTGACCCGGTCGCGGCCGTAGTGGGCGGTGAGCTGAGCGGCGATGGTGGCGGCGTGGGCGGTGACGGTGGCGGTCGGGCCGATGAGTCGGACCGCCACCAGGGGGCGGGGACGTGTGGGCACGGCGTGCTCCTTCCGGTGTCGGTTGGGTGGGTGGGTGGGTTGTTGCGTGCGCTGTGGAGTTGTCAAGGAACGGCTTCACTGGTGTTGACACGTACGTGTCAAGCGGCCAGGGGTTGGACCGCGTGAGCGGCGGTGAGTTCGTCGGCCAGGGCGTCGATGCCGGCGAGGTGTTGTGCGCGGGCCATGGCGGCGGCGGTGTTGGCGAGTAGGGCGTCTCCGGTGGTGATCCACCCGGTGGCTTGGTAGCCGAGTTCGTAGATGACCCGTTCGGTCTGTTCGTCGTCCCAGGTGTGGGGGTGGCCTTCGGTGCGTCGCCAGATGGTGCGTTGGAGGCGCAGGAAGCCGAGGGTGACGGAGAAGGCGCGGCTCTTGGTGGCGATGTGTCCGCCGTAGCCGAACTGGTGCGCCCACCGGCGAAGCCGGTCGTAGTGGGGGTGCTCCCCGAGGTCCCAGCAGGCGCGGATGAGCCGGCCGAGGTGGGTGCCGGGGTCGCCGTGGATCTGGACGGAGAGGTCGTCGACGCGGCGCAGGCTCAGGCCGGTTACCTCGGTGCTCTTGGTGACGTACTTGGCGATGTAGCCGGTGATCTGGGCGAGGTTGACCTCGGTGCCGGGGGCGTTGACGTGCTTGAGGTCCAGGCCCTTGTCGCCCCACGCGATGTGCCAGCCCTGCCGCCCGTTGGCGGGGTGCGGGGCGGAGGTGTAGGCGGTCTTGACGAACGCAGCCCGGACGGCTTGCTCGAACATGTCCCGGGTGATGGCGCGGGGCGGCGGGACGATGGCCTCGGGGCAGTCGGGGTTGTACCCGTCGAGGCGGATCAGAGCGTGGTAGTGGATGACGCCGCGTACCTGGAATTCGTAGACCTTGATGTAGCGACGGCGTAGGTCCACGCCGTGGGTGCGGCCGAGGCGGCGTAGTTCCCGGTCGGCTTGTTGGATGGTGCGGCGCCACAGTTCGGGTGCTTCGTGGTTCCAGACGACTTGGCCGGTGTGGTTGTAGCAGTCCAGGCATAGCGGCTGGCCGAGGTGGGTGTCTGCTGCCTTGTGGCGTTGCCCGCAGCGCAGCTCGACGCCGTGCGGGCAGGTGCGGCCGAAGGGGTGGCAGACCGAGGGCCGGCAGGTGCAGCCGTCCTTCTTGCGGCAGTCCGCCGCGTGAACTTTCACCACCCGGTGGTGCACCGGGCCGAACGATGGTGCGGTGGCGGTCAGGAAGATGGCGATGTGTTCGTTGAGCGGGGGTAGTCCCCATCGGTCGCCTTGGAGGCCGGCTTTGATGAGGTGGTAGGTGTCGCGGCGGTACAGCTCGGCGCAGGACGGGCAGACGGCGGCGCGGCGGTTGCCGCAGGGGGTGTAGATCGCGCCGTCGGGCATGTCCTCGGTGTCGACGGTGGCCATGCGGTTGCCGTCGGCGTCGTTGACGTGGATCTGCCCGGCGAGGCGGATGGGGTGCTTGCAGGCCGACGCGGCGCGGACGTGGCCGAGCCATTCCGGGTAGTCGGGGTCTTGGGCGCGGGCGCGGCCGGACGCGACGGTGCGCGGGTCGTGGCCGCGTACCCACCCGTCGGCGGCGGGGTTGCGCGGGCCGGTGGTGGGGGTGGCCCAGGGCCAGTAGTCGGCGGACTCAGCGCAGGCTCCCGTGCCCGAAACCGTGGTGGTTTCGGGCACGAGAGGCAACGTCGAGGACGTCACGCGGTGGCTCCCACAGGGGTGCCGTTGTGTGCCTTGTCGTTGGTGCTCGATTGGGTGTTGAGGGCCGTCAGGATGTCGGCGGCCGTGGCGGTGGGAATGCGCAGTCGCACAGCGAGCTGGCCGGGGGTGATGGGTTCACCGTGGGCTTTCTCGTGGGCGCTGGCGACGATCCGGGCTCCGGAGAGCAGCGCGGGCGCAGGGCCAGCAGCTACCGCAGGCGCGGCGGGTGCCGGGGTCGGGTCCTTGTCGGTGGTGGCCGGGGTGGGCTCGACCGTCGTCGGGGTGTCGGTGTCCTCGCCAGAGGTGGGCAGGGTTGTGGGTTCGTGGGCAGGTGCGGGGATCGCTTCGGGTGCGGGGTTGGTGGCCGGGGTCGCGGCGGCCGGGCGGACCGTCGGCGAGGCGGGGATGTCGAGTGACGACGCCTCGGCGAGGGTGGCCGACGCAGGTGCCGTGACAGTTTCGGTGGGCCGGATTTTGCGGTTTCCGGTGGCGAGTAGCGCGGCGGTGGCCATGAGCATCAGGCCATCGACGGCGAGGGGACCGAACCAGACGACGAGGGTTTCCTCGTTGTAGTGGTCGAGTAGTCCGGACAGGTGCCGGTAGGACACGAACGCGGCGACCAGGGCGACGGGCGGGAGCCCGACCCAGCGCAGCACGTTCCAACCCCAGCCGGTCGGCCAGGGCGTGCGGGCAAGGATCTCGATGGCGATGAACAGGAACAGTGGCCACACGATCGCGGAGATGACCGCGCCAGGTTCCGGGCTCCAGTTCTGCGGAGCGTCTTTCGGGGCGATGAACGAGTGAGCGATGTTTGCGGCGACGGAGACGGTGCCGCCGGACAGTGCGCCGATGTAGGCGTAGACGCGGCCGTTCTTCGAGGTGGTCATGACGCCGCCTGCGAGGTGGGGGCGGGGTCAGCGAGGGGAGAGAAGGCGATGACGGTGACGTTGGTGCGGCCCCAGCCGCGAATCATCGTGGTGAGCTTGTCGATGTCGTCGTAGCCGGCGATGGGGTCGGCGGGCTGGTACTCGAAGAATTCGAGGGTGTCGCCGTTGGCGGTGGTGTGGGTGAAGGTGACGTAGTAGCGCATGGGCGTGTCCTTTCGGGTTAGCCGCAGTCGAGGCAGGTGCCGGTACGGCGGGGGATGTAGTAGGGCTTGACCTGGCCGCAATCGGGGCAGGTACGCCGCGCGGTAAGCGCCTTGTCGATGGCCGCGCGTTGGGCGGCGGTGGCGGTGCGCTTGGGCATCGCCAGGTCGAGGCGGAACAGGTAGGCGACGCGCTTACCGCGACGCCACATGATTTGCGCGGCGGGGTCTTGGCCGCCAGGGCGCAGCTGTCGGGCGCGAAGCTGACGGCGGGTCAGCAGCCCGTCGGGGGCGAACTTGAACGGGTAGGTCGGCAGGCCGTAGCGCTCGCCGGTCGGGTCGTAGAACACCATCGGGTCCTCCGAGTCGTCGTCGGCCTGGCCGTCGTCACCGGCAGGGGTGCCGGTGGCGAAGGTGGGGTGTTCGTAGGTGTCGCGGTCGATGTCCTCGGGCAGGAACGCCGCCGAGCAGACCGCGCAGACGATCGGGCCTTCCTCGAAGGCGGCCTTGGAGATGCGCAGCTTGCGGGGGCACTCGCATTCGCAGGAGACGCCGTTGTTGTTGTTCGTGCGGGTTTTGCCTTCCCCGGTCGGTTCGGGGTGGCGGTAGAACCGCAGCGCCACGGAGAGGCCGGCGATGGTGGCCTTATAGCGGGCGCGGGTGAGGTCGGTCAGGGTGCAGGGCGAGTAGCCGAGCTTGTCGTCCTTGGTCGTGGACAGGCCGAGTTCGGCCGCGAGGGTGGCGAACTTCTTGTTGTGCCAGCGACCCTGCCGAGAGGTGTCTTGGACGCCTCGCACATCAGCGAGGGCGTGGGTTGCTTCGTGCAGGAGCGTGGTGAACACGGCTTCCGGTTCGCGGGAGAGCCCTTCACCGGAGATGAGGATTTCGGGTAGCTGCTGCTCGCCGGCTTGCCAGCGAAGGGCGGCGAAGTGGCCCCACTTCATGCCCTGACTGGGCTTGGTGGGTGAGCCGGAGCCGACCACGAGAACAGCGGCCGGAACTTCGGTGTGCTGGGCGCGGATGGCCGACCAGGCGGCTTCAAGCGCGCCGACGAGGGCGGCGGTGGAGACGGAGTCTTGACACGTACGTGTCATGTCGGTGATCTGGGCGGCGGTGCTCATGCGGCCCTCCGGATGGTGTGTCGGCGGTAGGCGATGGCGGCGGCGCACAGCGCCTCGATGACGTCGGCCGGTTTGCGGCCGGGCAGGGTTTCCCAGTCGAAGACCGGGGCGTGCAGGCCGGCGTGGCCGACCGCGATGAGGTAGGTGTTGAACCACTCGACGGCGGCGCTGTAGGCGTGCTGGTCGGCGTCGGTGATGCCGGTCAGGTACCAGCGGGGGCGGCCGAACACGGCGGCCCGGATCGCGCCGAGGATCGACGCCGGGTAGGTGCCGGTGCGGTGACAGGCGCACTTGGCGGGGCAGGCGTCGTGGGTGTCGTACAGGTTGGTGGGGGTCCAGCCGTAGCGGCCCAGGTAGAGGGCGGCGCGGTCGAGGACGGCGTGAACGTTGCCGGTCGGCAGAGCGGAGACGGTGCTCATCGGGCGGCCCGCCAGGCGAGGAACCCAGCGCGGGTGGGGTGCTTCTCAGCCCACACGCAGGCGTCGGCGTAGGTTTCGAGGTCGTCCTCGGTGGCGTGGGTCCAGTCGTAGTCGTCGGCGGCATCGCGGACGATGTCGAGGACATCGGCCAGGGTGTGGCCGGCGTGGTCGTTGAAGTCGGCGACGATCTCCCGGTCGGAGGAGCACAGCGCGCCGTAGTAGTTGTGCTCAGGGGTGCGACCGTCGCGCCATAGGTAGTCGGCCAGGTGCCGGAAGGTGCTGTCGCATTCGGCGGTTTCGCCGAGCAGTACGGCCATGCGGTCGCCGTAGACAGCCATCCCGATAGCGCCGGTCACGCAGGCCGGCGGGAAGGCGGTTTCGGTGGTGCAGTCGTAGTAGCTGCCCTGGGTCCAGCCTCGGATTTCGAGGTAGCGGGCGGCGCAGCGCAGGATGTCGGCCGGAGTCAGGTCGGCCAGCGCGCCAGGGATGGTGGGCTGATTTTGGGTAGGGTTCATGGCGGCCACGTCCTTTCGTGGGCGTTGGTTGGTGGCCGGCAGATCGGGCAGCTTTCCTAGGGCAGATCCCGGTCTGTCGGCCGTTCCTCTATCGGTGGTGCAGGTGGAGCCGAAGAGTCACCCGTTGCCGGCCGTCGCTGGCGGCGGTGGGTGCGGAGCGGAAGACGAGCGCGCCAGCGTGGCGGGCGATGGCGGTGAGTGCGGCGATGTCTTCGCCGTCACCGATGAGCACGAGGTCCAGGACCCGAGTCGTCACAGCGGTCCGGGTCTTCATGCCGCGACCTTCGAGGCGGACTCGGCGGGGGCGGCGAGGCCGCTGCGGCGGCGGGTCCAGGTGGCGTAGTCGGCAACGCGGATGATGTCGGCGTCGGTCATGTAGGCGGCCTTCACGCGGTTGGGGATGCCGCCTTCGGCGATGAGGTAGCCCTCGCCCTGGTTGTTCGGGTCGATGCTGTTGGAGGAGAAGCCGCGGGCGTACCAGCCGTGTCCGAGCACGATGTCCGAGGACACGTCGTTGGTGCAGCGGCCGGCGAAGCGCCACGCGAACAGGTCCCGCAGCGACGGCGGGATGATGTCCGACGACGGGCGCTGAGTCGCGGCGGCGACGATGATGCCGACAGCGCGGCCACGGGCGACGATGTCGCGCAGCAGCGCGGCGAACAGATCCTGGTCCTTCTTGTCCCCGGCGGTGGCGGAGAAGTAGGCGATCTCGTCGCAGGCCACGAGGATCTGACCGAACAGGTCGTTGGGGCCGATCTTCCGGCGACGCCGGGCCAGCAGGAACGAGTACCGGTTGTCCATCACCGTCTGCACCCGGCGCAGGGTGCGGATGGCGTGGTCCATGTCCGGGCCGACGAACACGTCGGCGGCGTCCTTCCACAAACCCAGCTCGACCTGCTTCCCGTCAAGCAGGCACAACCGGACGTCCGGGCACAGCGCCGCGTGACCGACGATGGTGTTCAACAGGCTGGACTTGCCCGCGCCGGGCTCGCCGCCGATGAGGATGTTGCGGTAGATCATCGGCAGGTAGGCCGGGTGGCCGAACTCGTCGATGCCGAGGAAGACCGGGTCGAAGATGGACAGGCCCGCGCCGACCGGCACCGTCTGCGGCGCGTTGGGCTGCGGGGGCAGTTCGATGGTGTCCGTGAGGTCCATGGATGGCTCCCGGGGTCGGTTGACACGTACGTGTCAAAGCGGGTGGGGGATGGGAGGGGCGCGGACGCTTGACCCGTCAGGGGTGCGTGGTCCGCGCCGTCCCGGTGCTTAGGCGTAGTCGGAAGGGTCGAACCCGTTCGGGCTCGCGGTGTTGGTGGTGGGGTTGCGCGGCTTGCGCTGGCGGGGAGTGTCGGCCGGCGAAGTGGCCGGCTGGTCCGGCACGTCGGGCAGGTCCAGGCCGACAGGCGGCATGCCCGGTGAGGTGGGAGCGTTCGACGGCACGTCGGTGGGGACGTAGTCCGGCAGTGGCGACACGACGGTGTGTGCCAGGGGTTCGCGGCGGGTGATGTCCAGCCGGATGAACGCGGCGTACTTGCGGCCGGCGCGCATGACGCGGACCTCGTTGGCCCAGCACGCCACCGCGAGTTTCTGCACCTGGCCGTCCTGCTCCAGATCGCGGAGAGACAGGCCGGGGCGTAGCCACACCCAGACCCGTTCGCCGGCCGGGGTCGGCTTGGCGAGCAGGATCAGCGGGAGCGAGCCGTGCCGGTTGGTGGCGATGAACGCCGCGAAGCACAACCGCAGCCGGTGCCGCACGATCAGGCACCACACCCAGGCCATGACCCGCGAACGGATCGGCTTGATGGCGGCGGGGACGCCGACGACCAGGGCGACGATGAGCAGCGAACCCCACAGCGGGGTCGACTGCATCAGCGTGGTCCAGCCGTAGACGGCGGCCAGGCCGAGCAGGATCTCTGGCAGCCAGTGCCAGAACACGCGCAGGACCGGCCACGCCACGATCAGCGCGAACAGCACCGCTCCGAGCACAGCGCCGAGGACGACGCCGAGCAGACCACCCAGGATCGGGTGCATGTACTCAGAGGCCACCGTGGCGGCCAGAAGGCCGACCACACCGAGGGTGACCCAGAACGCGATGATGGCCCGACGACGGTACGAGCGGGCAACCGGCGCTTCGATGACAGTGACTTGACCCCCACGGTTCGACCAGCCGAACGGGGACCTCTGGCTAGACTTGGACACGACAAGTCCTCCCTACCTAGGGACCTTGTTGGACAGGACGCGGGGTCGCAGACGACGCCAATCAACGGCGACCCCGTGTCCACCTCTCGCTTCTGTGGAGCCGAACAGGAACACCGGCCGCTAGACGGCGGCGGTCTCCATCGCGGTCAGCGCCGACGCCCGGAACGCGACACCGGAGCGGACCTTGCCGTCGCGGTCGTTGACCCAGGGCAGCGCCTCCAGGTCCATCGGAACCACCGGCTGACGAACAGCCACCGCCGGCATCACCGGGCTGACCACCGTCACGTTGATGACCTCCGCGCTTCCCTCCGACAGGGCGTAGAGCTGCACCGCCCACATCGGCTGCTTCGTCTCCCGGTCGAACTTCTGCTGACCCGTCTGGTCCAGCTTCGGAACCGGGTTCACCGCGACCTCGTACGACACCCGCGAGGTGTCCAGCAGCAGACGTCCCATGACTGACTCCTTCCGACTGGGGCTCGCTCACCTTGAGCGATTGCCCGTGTTCTATGGGATCAGCCTAGCCCGTACAAAAGTACGTGTCTAGTACTTGAGTACGGGCCATCGACCAGAATCTTGGCACGAAGAAGGGCGCCCCGCTGTGGGACGCCCTTCGGTGCAGTTCGGAACGGGTGACGCTAGCTAGGCCACTCCTACGCGGCGCGCCAAGGCTGCGAGTCGGTCAGAAGGGGTGAGCTCCATCCGTAGAAGGTCGGAAACCATGGTCTCGACCACCGGGTGTCCCTTGACCTGCTCCGGGGTCAGCGCCTCGGCCTGCTCAAGCGCATCGACCGCCTCCGAGACCCTGCGGCGTTGAGTCCAGGCTTGTGCCACGTACATGAGGAGCCGAGCCTGTCGCTCAGACGATAGGACGGACGGGTCGATCCGCTCCGCCGTCCGGAGCGCAGACCCGGCGTCGCCGAGTTCGACTGCCACCGCGACCTCGTGTAGCTGGACATTGGTGGGGCCGAACTCGGTCTCGTAATCGTTGCGGTCGACCCCTAGGAGCTGGGCTGCCTCTCGCGCAACTGCAAGATACTCCTGAGCCCTTTGGTCGTCTCCCATCCGTGCAGAGGCCACAGCCAGTTGCAGGTTCAGTGCGCCGAACAGCGACACGGCCGCCGGCTTGTCCGCCGATGCCTCGGGCTCAAGCGCTGCCGCGGACGACGATGCAGCGCTTATAACCTGTTCGAATTGCCGTCCGCCCTGAAACACCAGGGCGAGGCGGAACGTTCCAGCGGCGACCAATAGCGGGTCTCCGACCTGCTCGGCAACGAGCAGCGCTCGATCGGTTGCGACCCAGGCCGCTTCATGCTGGCCAAGCTTCGATAGTGCGGCTGAGAGGGCGTGGTATGCCGACGCCAGCTCGGTGAGGTACGTCTTTCGCACCTCGCCTGTGGCGGATCGTGTTGCTCTCTCCAAATCCGGCAGGAGGCCCCGCAGCAGCTCGGCTAGGTCTTCGTAACGGGCGGCGTGTGCGTACGTCCAGCACAGCTCGGCTCGCTCGGCCGTCTGGGGCAGGGGAAGCTCTCGGTCCTTGCCGAGGATCGCGGCCATGAGGTAGCTGGTGCTTAGCACCGAACGTAGGGCGGCAGCCGCCGAGGGGACCTCGGCGTTCTCCGGATCCGCAGTGCCCGGGGCTAGTTCGGCCATTGGGATGCCGAGCGCACCCGCAATCCGCTCCAAGATGGAGACCCGATCGATCGAACGTACCCCACGCTCGACCTGCGAAAGCCAAGCCTCAGACCGTCCGATCATCTCGGCGAACTCACGCTGAGAAAGCCCACGCTTCTGCCGCCGCGTAGCTATAAGTCGACCTTGCTCGTTGCTGTCAGGCATTCAGTGAACCGAGGCCCTTGCTAGGCCCGGGCGTTAGGAACTCAACCCGCGCGTCCTGCGTGTACGGTTCGCGCTCCTTGTGGAAGCGGATCACGTGATGCTGCACCTCGTGCGCCTCGAATGCTTCTCGGTCGGCGTAGCACTCGTAGAAGACTCGGGCGAGCGGCGCACCCTCGACAGAATGCGTGGCGTAGATCAGCGTCCCCGGTTCTTGAGCACGGATCTGAATCCCAGTCTCGGCGACAAGCGCGTCAAACGCTTGAGCGCTCTCCTCGTCTTTGAGATCGAATCGCACCACTAGGGCAAACATGCAGCCAACCTTTCTGATCAACCGAGAGTCACGACTCATGTACGCAACTCTAGCCGTACTTCTTTTTGGCCACCCGTATTCTATTACGGATCAGCGTGCCGAGGTAGCCGGCGACAGGGTAAGGTCTGCCCCAAGTGGTACCTCTGTGAGAACTTTCTGTACGAGATCAAGGCGGCCCGCTTCGCAGGCCGCTCGCACCGCCGACCAGGGGCCGACCCAAACGGGCCGCCGATCGGGGACCCCGCGCCCTTAGCGCAAGCGCACGGGCGCACCCCGAACGGTTGCAGCCCCGCCGGCGGTGCGAAACACGAAGAAGCCCCGGGCCGCCACGAGTGAGTGGCAGATCCGGGGCTTCAATGTCGAAGGCGGCGACCAGGCCGTGCCTCCGGCGGGGCGCTCAGACGCTCTGGGATGGCGGTGTCATCCCGACAACCTTCGTCCGGGCAAAGCCGAGCAGCTGGGGCCTGTCTGGCCAAGGTCGTTCAGACAGTGGGGTGCTCCACCTTGGCCAGACAGGCCCCACCCACTCCACGTAGGTGCGGACGAAGGCCGACGGGATGACTAAAGACAGGCAGTGTCACCGTGAACCTACTGACCCAACATCTCGGGATCCTCTTCATCGTCCTGAGGCTTATCATGACGCATCTCAAGTTGCCGCATCTCGCTGCCCCAGTAGTGTTTGATCAACGGAGCCGACACCCCAATTAGTCGCGCCGCTTGCTGCACATAAACGCGAAGATAAGGCATTGTTGCCGGCAAGCCGGCCTCGTGAGCAAACTCATCAAGAACCTCGTTAGGCGGTCTGCTGATCTCCTCAGCTACTTCGAAAATCGCTGCGACGTCACTTCTTATTATTGCCCGCTCGCTACGGATCTCGATTCGAGCGCGGAACGTGAAACCCTCGTCCGATATCCCCTGCTGCACGTGCAGATCCGAGAAACCGTCATCAACGGGGACTTCCTCCGTGTCGAAACCGTCACGCCGCCGCGCCGACACCTCATACACGCGCACGTTTTTAAGGCTGAGTAGAGTGATGAACTCAGCGAAACTGGAGACAGTTTTTGAGGTCATGACGCCAGTTCAATTACGGGACACAGCTCCGTCGGACTGTCCGTTTCATCTATGTCACTGTCGACCGGAGAGGGAATGTGGAAGCTCGCCTCCCAGGACGCGGCGGGGCGGGTCACCTCCACCATCATCCGCAGTCGACCGCCGGTTGCCCTCGCATAGCGCTGGACGGTCGAAAGTCGCGGATCTCCACCCGATCGTTCAAATCTCGATACGGCTGATTGCGTTGTTTCCATCTCGCTGGCCACATCGGCCTGGGTGAGGCCCTGGCGAACCCTCAGGCCAACAAGTGTGTCGACCAGGCGTTCGACACCCTTAGCGTCTTCGAGCATAGCCCGAACGCGAGGATTGTCCGGATCCAGTCCGAGAAGATCGAAAAGTTCGTTCCCCATGTCTTGGCTCCCCTTGGTTGGCCGCTAGCGTATCGCCTATAAGCGATAATCGCACTACCCGCCGTGTCGTGACTTCCAGTCACGAAAACGATCTACAGCGACCTCGACGTGGCGGCTCTCGTTCTGCTGCTGCTTCTGGAAGAAGTGGAGCGCCAGGAGGACGAGGCTGTCCGTCCCCTCCGCAAACGCCAGCCTGAGGCGGCGGTCACCCACCCGGATACGCACCTCAAGCACACCGTCGCGCAGCGGCTTGACATCGCCGGGGCGAGTGCGCCCCTCAGCCACTCGGTCCATGATGGCTTGGACCTTGGCAGCCTCAGCCTTCGTAAGTCTTGATTTGAGGATCTCCTTACGCACAGGGTCTCCCCCTCCAGCGGCCCGGTAAAAGTCCCACTTCCGGGTCATGATCCAACTTCCCGAGGGGCGCAGGACCGGACCTGAGGGCGTGAGCTAGACCACGGCCGAGGCATAACTGACAGCTTGGTCGATGAGACGCTGAGTGTCCAACCCCATGCTGCTGATGGCCTAGACAGCCGAAAGACTCAGCCGAGTAGGCCAAGGCGTGTCCCTACTAGTTGATGCAGTCGATCGGACAAGATGGCTAGCGGATCTTTATGGATGAGAGCTGCACCCACGGCTAGAGGATCGTCTAGTTCATATGGCGCGCGCCCTGAACCGGCAAGCCCTGTCGGACCTGACGGCGACCGTGCCTGGCACCGTTGGTCTCGACAGGTAGCCAGGCGAACTCCGTCGACCGCAGCCGACCGGCACCGCAGTTCAGGGCTTGGGCCACCGTCGGACAGCCTGGAGGCAGGACAACGACGAGTCCGAGGACATGATCGTCCGGCACAGATCCGGCACATCTGAGGCCGAGAAGAGCTGTAAACGGCTGTCAGACATCGGAAGACTTCGCCCAGGTCAGAGTGTCGATCCGCCCGATTCGCCATGATCAATCCGGCACGGGAGGGGTTCAGGGTTCGAGTCCCTGGCGGCCCACTCTCTTGCAGCTCGGCGGCCCCTTGTAGGGCCGCTGTTTTTGTCAGCACGGCGCGTACAGCAGCGAGATGCGGCATCGGTCACGAGTGGGGCAACGGCGCCCGCCCGAGGTACAGTTTTCTGTACCTGACCTGGAGGTCGTCATGCGGACCGTGAACTTCACCCAACTACGCCAGAACCTGGCCGCCGAACTCGACAGCGTCATCAACGACGCGGAGGAAGTGGTGGTGACCCGGTCGGGCCACGAACCGGTGGTCATTGTCCCGCTTGCCGAGTACGAGGCGATGAAGGAAACCGAGTATCTCCTGCGCAACCCGGCCAACGCCGCAGCCCTACGCCGATCGATCGCCGAGCTTGAGGACGGTGACGCGGCCGAGCGGGACCTGATCGACCCGGCCACCGTGCGGGACGTCGCGTGAGGCTCGTCTTCACCGCGACGGCCTGGAGCCAGTACCTCAGCCACACCGACCGAAAGCTGGTCAAGCGCATCAACGATCTCATCGCTGACGTGATGCGCAACGGATACGAGGGCATCGGCAAGCCGGAACCCCTGCGGGGAGAGCTGGCCGGCTTCTGGTCCCGCCGGATCGATCGTGAACACCGGCTGGTGTATCGGATCACCAAGGACGACGTCGAAATCGTCGCCTGCCGGTACCACTACGGCGACCGGTAGTCGGACCGGCGCTGAGCCAGCAGCGCCGACGGTTCCGAGCAGTACGGCGACCTCGGCGGGCAAGTACCAACGCGGGGTGTGGTTTCGGCTCATGCGGCCACCCCCAGCCACGCCTCGTGGGCAAGTTCTTCTCGACCGACGCGCCTGCTCTCGCGTCGCTGCCTCGCGGCGGTGTTGGCTAGCAGTGCGTCACCTTCGGTCAGGCAGCCGAACCCGATGTAGGTGAGAGCGCCAACGGTGATCGTGTCTGACGGTCCGTCGTCCTCTTCGCGTCGATGGGTAGTGCGGGTGTCGCGGAGCAGGCCGAAGATAAGTGAGTAGCGGCGGGATAGCAGGCGAGCCGTGTACTGGCTAGAGGCCGCGCAGGGCCTCGTAAAGGTCCTCGCCGTAGTATGCCCAACAGGACAGAGAACCATCAGCATTAATGCTGCCCATGTACCAGCCGTCATCGGCTACATGAGCGAGGCAAAGACCGCTGAAGCCTAGTACGAGGTCCGGCAAGATCGGGTTGAAGCCCGAGCCTGGCCGCCAGACTGCCGCAGGTTGGTTTGCTGGTAAAACGACGGCAGTTTTGGACCCAGATACATGGCGGATGCGCTCCAAGGTCCAGCCATGAGGGAGGGGCAGAGTCATGCCTCATGATCGCAGTCCTTGCGGAGGTGCAGGCTGGTCCTGCGCCCGCCAGACGTTGGCGGAGTGGCTGACCCGTCGGGGATGCGCGACGCCCCGGTCGCAGTCGTAGGGGTCTGCCAACAGGGGACGCGCGCTCCGGGCATGCCGACCCCAGAGCGCCTCACCAGGACGGCCACACCCCACCGCTTCCGACTGCTGCAGCCCGCTTGACCTTCGGCGGAACTGCACCAGAATCAACCGCCGCGAGTTCGGGACGAAGGGTCAAGCCAGTCCAGGGAGTGGCCGTGAGGTCTCGTCGGCCAACTTGCCCGGACCAAGTCAGATCTCGTCATCAACGTGTGGCGCGCTTTTGTAGACCGCGTAGGCGAACCAGGCGGCATCGCGGGCAACCATGGGGCTCTCACTGGAGATCTTGGTAAATCCGTTCGAGCACTCACCAGTGGTAGCGGAGACGACGAAACAGGTGACGTTCGGCCACCCCGCTTGATTGCAAAAAACGCCGATGTCCTCCAAGATCGCGCCGGTCGCCAGCGGCGCGAGGCCGGGCTGCAACTTCTCGGCGAAGACTGCGTACGTGATCGGCTGGTCGCCCTTAGCTGCGATCTCCTGCAGGACACGCAATCCGTTGACCATGCGGCGCGAACGGGCCTCGTCAAAGCCGGCCCGCTTCACATACTCACTCAGTACGGGGTGCATCGTTTCCTCCAACTCGGCGTGACAGGCGCTTCGTCCGGAGGGCGACCCGGGCTTACCGCGGAAGCGGGTTGGCGACGTAGACGCCCTTGCCTTGCCGCCCGTCGATCAAGCCCTCAGCTTTGAGCACGAGCATGGAGGCGCGGATCACCGTGTTGCTGACTTCGTAGTGCTCGCACAAGGCGGCGAACGAGGGCAACTTGTCACCCGGCTTCAGTTGGCCGGAGCTGATCTGCTCGCGGATATCTCGGGCGACCTGTAGGTACGCAGCTTCAGACATAGGTGGTGCTCCCAGCTTGGCGGCTGGTGCAAGCAGACCACATCCCAGGCTCGACTTACAACGCTATGTGTTGCCAGTCGTTGACTATGCGCACATTGCGTCCTACGTTGCTTGTGGGGTTACCCAGCTTGGCGGCCGGGTCACCCCGCCGTGGGTGCCCTGTCTCCGGACACGGCTGACCGGGTGCCCACGGAACCCCCAGGCGTCGGCGGGAGGCATGGTGACCAGACCAAACGATGCAACTGCCTCAACCGCAGGTGCCGGCCGTGCGAACGGGGATTCCGGACATTGGCAACGGAGGTCGGAGAGTACTCAGCGGCGCGTGACCTACGACGAGTACGTCATCGCAGTGGCGCTCACCCTGGCTCGCCGCCACCGTCCGATCTGGTCCTGGCGGCACTGGCGACGCGTCTGCCGCTGCGGAGTCGACCTGCCATGCCGGAGCCGCCACCGCATCCCGATCAACCGTGGCCACTGGCCAAATCAGGATGGCCCGCAATGACCGCCCACCTCCCGATCACGCCGGCCTGGACCTGCGGTGGCTGCGGCGGCGACTGGCCCTGCCACACCCGCCGTCGGGAGCTGCGAGCCGAGTACGACCGCGCTCCCGTGTCGCTGGCCCTCTACCTGGCGGCGCAACTCGTCGACGCCGCCCAAGACCTGACCCACGTCCCCGCAGGCCACCTGCACCACCGCTTCCTCGGCTGGACCCGATGAGCATCCTGCGACCCGGCGACGAGAAGTTCCACTACAGCGACGGCTCCCACAAGTGGATCCCGCCGGACCCGGACTACGACCAGGAGGTCTGGGACGAGCAGGTCCGCCAGCACAAGCAAGGCCACCTCAAGAACGAGCGCCCGAAGATCCGCATCCAGCGCCTCGTCTGACGCCAGCAATACAGCAGCGAAGTACAGCAGCCGTGCCAGCCGCACCCGGCCGAGAAGCGCGCCAGCAGGCCGGATGACCTCGAACCACACCGCAGAAGACCGGCTCGCCGGCAATCCATAAGTTCAGCGCTCGAAGGCTTGGCGGCCACCGAAGGGACGCCCAGGCCAGATGACCGTGGCTGGTTCTGAACGCATCGTGCGCAGCGTTTTCAGATCACCCGTCGCTAGATCTTCTCGCGCGGCTGCGGGTCGGCGGCCGCGTCGATCGTTCGGCAGGGGCCGTCAGAGTGGGTCGAGGCGACGCTTGAGCAAGCAGAACTCGTTGCCTTCTGGGTCGGCGAGGACGTGCCAGGACGCATCCGCGGGCTGACCGATGTCGACGGGCTTCGCCCCGACGGCCAGGAGGCGCTCAAGCTCGGCGTCCTGATCGCGGTCGGTGGGGTTGACGTCGATGTGCAGCCGGGCATGCCCGTTCTTCGGTTCGTCGCTGCGGATGAGGAAGATCGTCGGCTGCGGGCCGCCGAACCCTTCGCGCGGGCCTATCTCGATGTAGACGCCCTCTTCGCGATCGAGCACTACGAAGTCCAGGATCTCGCACCAGAACCGCGCCAGCACCTCGGGGTCGCGGCACTTGAGCACGAGCTCACCGATACGGCATGCCATTGGCGAAACCTACTCTCAGCGGGGGAGCTGCCAGTGCGGCCGCACGCGGATCACATGGACTCCCGGCAGTGCCGACAAGCTCGCGATCGTACCGGGCGAGGCGAGCAGGGCCGGACGAGGGTGCCCGGCGGGCTGAGCCCTGACGGTCGGCAATCAGCAGGATGCCAGCAAGCATCCGGTCCGTGGCGGCGGCATGGCGCGGCCCAGCTGGGGAATGGTGCAGCAGGTGAGGTCGGCGAGAGGGGACCGCCATGCACGAAATCACCTCACGAGAACAGGACCAGATGCTCAGGTTCATGCGTCGGCACCGAAAGCGGCTGATGTCGTTCCCGAACGCCCGATCTGTTGACATCGGCTTCGAGTTCAAACGCAGGCGCCCTTCGGACCGGCTGGCGATCCGGGTTCACGTCACCCGCAAAATGGCGGACCGGAGTCTCACCCCGTCCGAGCGACTCCCGGACGAGATCGAGGGGGTTCCGGTCGACGTCATCGAGAGCAATCCCGTGCCGAATGCGAGTGTCCGGCATGCCCGGCGCGATCCTGTTGTCGGCGGCATCAACGTCGGAAACCTCAAGGTAGGGGGCCCCGGCACCGGGGATCCGGGGACGCTGGGGTCCATCGTGTTCGAACGGGGGACGCTGCGGCCCATGGCGTTGACGAACTGGCACGTAGCGGTCGCCAGTCCGCCGGTTCCGATGGATCCGATCATCCAACCCGACCCGGTTGCGCCCGACCCGGAACCGCCGAACAACTTCCTCGGTCGCCTGCTGCGGTGGGACCAGGGCCTGGATGCCGCCGTCATCTCGATCGGCGAGCAGGACGGCACCCGCAGCCGAAACGTTTCCACCGACATCGAAGGGCTGCCACTGCCGGCGGCCGGTAGCAAACCGCACGTGGTCGGCCTCAAGGTGCTCAAATCCGGGCTGCGGACCGGAGTCACCGGCGGCACCATCGACGGCACCGACGGCGTCGAGTTCTCGGTCGTTCCCGACGACTTCGAGCTGCCTCAGGGGGTGCTCAGCGATCACGGCGACTCGGGGGCACTGTGGCTGGACCGGAACACCTTCACGGCGGTCGGACTGCACTTCATGAGTATCAGCAGCCCGGAGGTCCGCGCCTGGGGGAGGTCGTTGTCCAGGATCTGCGACACGTTGAACATCTTCGTGTTGGACGTCGCCGCCATCGGCACCCCGTGGATCGGTGGGCACTGCCGGGTGCTCGCCTCCACCCGCGCCCATGCCCCCTGCAACCTACGGATCGTCTATCCCAGCGGACGCACCAGCCACGCCCGAGGGCTGGGTGCGGCAACGGCCGATGCCCAGGGGTTGGTCAGGTGGCAGTGGCGCATCGGGTCGAGCACCAGGCGCAGGCCGGGTGTCCAGATGAGCGCGCATCTGACCCTGGACGGTGAGGGGCATCTCCTCTCCGCTGACCTCGAAGGCGCCACGGACCTCACGGGATGAATGGGTGGGCGGTGGCCGGGGTGAGCCGAGCAGACCACCGCCGACCCGCGTCCGAACGTGCGTCAAGGTCCGCCTGACGTGGCGGGCCGGGCGGCTACGCGCTCCTGCGGGTCAAGCGGACTTGGCCTGCAAGATCGTCGTCGGATGCGCGTCGGCGAGCTTACGGAGCACGGCGCTTTGAAGTCCCGGGCTGCTCCGCTCGCCGTCGGATGGCAAGCTCATGCCTCATGATCCATGACTTCGCCACGGACTATCTGCACCGCCAGCTCAGGTCGAGACGTCAGGCGCTGATCTGGAAGCTCGGTGGGGACGCCGTGAGAAGTCCGGATCGCGTGGAGGTTCGCCCGTGAGGGCGGTCATCGTCGCGGCCGCGGTCGCGTTCATCATCTCCCTGTTCGGCACGCCGGTGGCGATTCGCGTCTTCACCGCGCTCAAGGCAGGCCAGCCGATCCGATCCATCGGGCTCGCCAGCAATCACGGCAAAAAGGGCACACCCACGATGGGTGGCGTCGTCTTCATCGTGGCGACCGTCTTCGCCTACGTCGCCGGGCACATCGCCCTGACCACCCTGCCCGAGCGGCAGATCGCGCAGGAGGGCCCGACAATGACGGCCCTGGTGCTACTCGGCCTGTTCGTCTTCTGCGGCGCGGTCGGCTTCTTCGACGACTTCCTCAAGGTGCGCCAGCGCAACTCCGACGGGCTGTCCGCCAAAGGCAAGTTGCTCGGCCAGGCCATCGTCAGCGCAGGCTTCGGCATCGCCGCGCTCTACGTGCCGAGCACCAACGGCCAGACCGTGGCCAGCGAGCACATCTCGCTCATCCGCGACATCAGCTGGCTCGACGTCGGCAAGGTCGGCGCGGTCATGGTCATCGTCTTCGTGATTACGGCGATGTCGAACGGCGTGAACCTCACTGACGGCCTCGACGGCCTGGCCACTGGCGCGTCGATCCTGGTGCTCGGCGCGTACGCGCTGATCGGCTTCTGGCAGTACCGGCACTGGTGCGCCGACGAGGCGTACGGCCGCGCGAACGACTACTGCTACCAGGTCCGGGATCCCCTGGAGATCGCCATAATCGCGGCGGCGGCGGCCGCCGCCTGCGTGGGCTTCCTGTGGTGGAACACGTCCCCGGCGCGGATCTTCATGGGTGACGTCGGCGCGCTCGGACTCGGCGGCCTGATCGGCGGGCTCGCGGTGGTAACCCGCACCACGCTGCTGTCGATCCTGATCGGCGGCCTCTTCGTCATCATCACGGTCACCTGGGTGATCCAGATCGTCTCCTACCGGACCACCGGTAGACGCGTCTTCCGGATGGTGCCGTTGCACCACCACTTCGAGCTGGCCGGATGGAGCGAGGTCAACATTGTGGTCCGCTTCTGGATCGTGGCCGGCGTCTGCGTGGCGATCGGACTGGGCGTGTTCTACTCGGATTTTCTGGCGGTCATTGGATAAGACCACGCGACAAGCCTTGCCGCGCCACCGACGGTGATCCACCTGGCAGCCGGGCTCCCCACCCGGTTGCCAGCTGATCATTCGTGCATGTCAGCGGCCGTGAGCTACGCGGAATTTCGGGGTGGCTGTGACCGAAGCTGTTCGGGTACCTCTTGCCTCCGGCGTTCCCGCCCGCCGGTCACCCAACTCCCATCGGTGATGAATCTGGCACCTGGCGCTGCGGGCGGACGTAGATATCCTCTTCAGGTGCTGGCCCGTGTGGAGATCGTTGACACGGGTTCGGCACTGCGAAGGGACTATTCGACATGCCCCGTGTGGTACCGGCGGTCAACCGCGCGCTCGACGTTCTCGAACTGTTCCTGGACTGCCCCCAGCTGTCGGCCCGCCAGGTGATGGAGCGGCTCGACCTGCCCCGCACCACGGTCCACGAGCTGCTCGTCACGCTTGAGGCTCGCTCGTACCTGATCTCGGTGCCGGGCCAGCCGGTGCACTATCGGCTGGGCATGCCGTTGTTCCAGTTGGGCGCGGCGTTCGCCGGCCGGCTTGATCTGGTCCGGGAGGCGCAGTGCGTGGCGCGGGACGTGGCCGCCAAGTGTGACGAGGCGGTCCATGTGGCGGTGCTCGACGGCGCCGATGTCATCTACCTGGTGAAGTTTGACAGCACCCACCCTGTTCGGATGGTTTCCGGTGTGGGGTTGCGGCTGCCCGCCCACTGCACGGCCGTCGGCAAGGTGCTGCTGTCTGCCCTGGATCAGGCGGATCTGGACGCCGTCTTGTTGAAGGATCCTCTGCCGGGCATGACTCCGGACAGCATCACCGACCCGGACCGGCTGCGCGAGCACCTCGATCGCGTCCGGGCGGAGAACGTCGCGGTGGACATCGGCGAGTCGGACAGCGCCATGCGCTGTGTCGCCGCGGCGATCCGCGATCATTCCGGTGCCACCATCGCCGCGATGAGCCTGTCCGCGCCGATCATCCGCTGGACGCCACAGGCGCAGGCGGAGTGGACCGGGTTGGTTCGCGAGGGCGCGGCCGTGCTGTCGACTCGGATGGGCTACCGGGCGCGGCCCTGATAGTCCGCCTCCCGTTTTCGGTTCGAAACAACATCGAAACATTGACATTCCTGACGAGGCTGGCCTAGCGTCGCGTCCACTCGATACGAAATCTCGAACTCAGTTCGAAATCTCGAACGGTGGTGGTCCCGTGGCCCGACCGAACTGGAACGTCAGCACTGCTTCCTCGGCCCGGTCGCCGATCACCGCACCCCTCATCGCGCTACCCGGCGAGTGGCACGCGGATTCTCTCGCGCGACCCACTCGGTCGCCAAGGCAGCGCGACGGTGAACGACGGCACGAGCGTGCCCGTCGCCACCGCGGCAAGCCCACGCACTTCGGCAACGAGTAGTACGCGCACGCGCTGATCGATGCGGGCGACAGGTCGGCGGTCGCCCGCACAGGGATACCCGAAGCACACGCACGCCTTCGGTGTGCGGTGGCACGGGGACTTGAAGGAGGCGAATGTCCATGGAGATCAAACCGGTGTCACGGCGCGGCTTTCTGGGGTTGGGGGTGGGAGTGCTCGGCGCGGCCAGTCTGGCCGCGTGCGGGGGCGACTCCGACCCGCCGACCAAGGTGCAGCCGGAAGTTCCGCAGGAGCTCATCGACGCCGCGGCGGCGATGAAGGGCTCCTCGATGGGGATGCTGTCGCAGAAGCTCTACTCGACGGCGGCGAACGACGCCCTCGACAGTTCGATCAAGAAGTTCGCCGACACCACCGGCACGAAGATCGAGAACAGCCTGGTCCAGGCCGACGCCGGTGACGTGGTGGCCAAGATCGACGCCGAGGTCAAGGGTGGGGTGGCCCGCGATCTGGCGTTCATGACCGACTCGCGGTTCGTCGCACAGTTCCACGCGCTGGGCGACCTGGAGGACGTGACGGACGTCGTCCAGGCGCTGACCGCCAAGTACGGCGAACCCTGCGCGGAGGCCAAGAACTTCTGCGTCTTCGACGGCAGGTGGTTCGCGATCCCGTACCACTTCATCGGAATCGGGTCGTTCCTGCGCAAGGACTGGATGCAGGACAAGGGCATCACGCCCAAGGACATCTACAGCTGGGAAGAGCTGCGGGACGTCTGCCTGGAGATCTCCGATCCGGCCAAGCGCCGGTTCGGCTGGGGCATGACGGTGAATCGGTCCGGTGACGGCAACGGCATGATCGAGGCGCTGATCAACGCCTACGGTGGGTCGATCGCCTCGAACGATGGCACCAAGGTCACGTTCAACTCCCCCGAGACGGTGCAGGCGGTGACGTTCCTGGGCGACATCTACACCAATCCCAAGTACAAGCCGATGCTGCCGCCCGGGGTGGCCAGTTGGACCGACACCAGCAACAACGAGAACTGGCTCGCCGGGGTCCTGGGCTACACCCGCAACCAGTTCAGTGTCTACGCGGACTCCCGGACCAAGAAGAACCCGGTGCACGCGAACACCCACGTGTTCTCCGACTGCATCGGGCCGGCGACCGACACTCCCCTGCTGCTCGGCCAGTCGCAGGGCTTCGTCGTCTTCAAGGGTGCTAAGAACCCGGCGCTCGCCAAGCTCCTCGCGCAGTACCTGGTCAGCGCGCCCGCGCTGCTCGGGGTGGCGAAGGAAGCCCCCGGCCTGGTGATGCCCGCCTGGGAGAAGGTCTGGGACGCCGACCCGTTCTTCACCAGCGGCGACGCGGCGTTCCCCATGCTGCGCAAGATCACCGAGCTGTCGCTGCCGCTGAACACGAAGAACGGCCTGGCCTTCCCGCAGAAGGCCAGCGCGGGCCAGCAGGCGGTGGGGTCGGCCTACGTGCTCACCGACATGATGCAGCAGGTCGTCCAGGGCACGGCGCCGGCGCAGGCCGTGACAGCCGCTCACGCGAAGATGGTGCAGATCTTCAACCAGCAGGGGCTGCGGCAGTGAGATCGGTCCGTCCTGCGCGGGTCCCGACGGCGCGGAGATCCTCCCCGCCGTCGGGGCCCGGCTCTCTCACCGCGATCCAGCGGCGGCTGGGTCGTGACTGGCGGCTGGCGGCGCTGTTCCTGACGCCCATGGCCGTGCTGGTCGGCACGCTCGTGCTCGTGCCGATCGGCCGGTCGATGATCACCAGCACCACCGAACGGCACGGGCAGGACACCGTCTTCGTCGGCCTGGACAACTACCTCGCGCTCGTCGGCGACGACCAGTTCCACACGGGCGTGGTGAATTCGTTCGTCTTCACCGCGTACGCCGAGGTGTTCAAGGTGGTGCTGGGGTTGGCCGCGGCCCTGCTGCTGCACCACCGGGTTCGTGGGCGGGCCCTGCTGGCCGGGCTGCTCCTGGTGCCGTGGGTGGTGCCGACGGTGGTGACGGCGTTCAGCTGGCGTTCGCTGCTCGACCCGATCTTCGGCAGCGTCAACACGCTGCTCACCGCCACCGGGATCGGGCCGCTGCTGGCCAGCGTGCACCTGGTCGACAGTTGGCCGGCGGGCTGGCTGTCCGACCCGAATCTGGCCATGCCGTCGGTGATCCTCGTGAACGTCTGGAAGGGTGTGCCGTTCTTCACCGTGTGTTTCCTGGCCGGGTTGAAGGCCATCCCCACGGACCTCTACGAGGCGGCGACCATCGACGGCGCTTCGCCGTGGCAACGGTTCGCCAACGTGACGCTGCCCGGACTGCGCCATGTGATCACCGTGACGGTGACCCTGTCGTCGATCTGGACGTTCAACAACTTCGACCTCATCTGGTTGCTGACCCAGGGCGGTCCGGGCGACGTGACGGCGCCGTACGTGCTCATCGCGTACTCGAAGGCGATCTTGCAATTGCAGTACGGAGCCGGCGCGGCGGTCACACTCGTCATGCTGCCCATCATCGGCGGGTTGGTGTTCGTGCTGGTCCGCCTGCTGCGCCAGGACGGCACCATCAAGCTGCCCCGGCGACGCCGGGTAGCGCGGTGGATCGGGGCGCAGTGGTGGACCGGGACGGGCCGCAAGGCGCTTCCATGGATCGTCACCGCGGTGGTCACCGGTCTGCTCTTCTGGGCGTCGCCACAGATCTTCTGGAAGGCGGCGGTCGTCCTCGCGGTGATTCTGCTGATCGCCGCAGGGGTCGGCCGGGTGGTCTCGGCGCTGCAGTCCCGAGGTGGTCGTCGGGCGTCGTCCGTGGTGTCCGGTCTGGGGTCCGGTGCCGTGCTGGCCGGATTGCTCTTCTTCGCGCTGGGCCCGCTGTACTGGATCGCCGTCACCGCCTTCAAGTCCGAGGGCCAGGTCGTCATGCGCACCGACGACCTGTGGCCAACGCCGTGGACTTTGGAGCAGTTCGGCGCGCTCTTCGACAACCAGCCGTTCGGTCGTTGGTACCTCAACACGCTGCTGGTGTCGGCCGCGTCCACCGCGGTGGCGCTGGTCTGCGCAGCCCTGGCGGGCTACGCGCTGGCCCGGCTGCGGTTCCGCGGGGCGCAGGGCTTCACCGTCACGGTGCTGCTCACCTACGTGATGCCGGGCGCGCTGCTGTTCATCCCGCTGTACCAGATGCTCATCGGCACCCGGCTCAGCGACTCGTTGTGGTCTCTGGTGGTGACGTACCCGACCTTCACGCTGCCGTTCGCCACCTGGCTGCTGGTGGGGTACTTCTCGTCGATCCCCATCGAGCTGGAGGAGGCCGCGCTGGTCGACGGCTGCACCCGGCTCCAGGCGTTCGGCCGGGTGGTGCTGCCCCTCGCGAAGCCAGGGTTGCTGGCGGTCGCGCTCTTCACCCTGACCAACGCCTGGAACGAGTTCCTGTTCGCGTTCGTGTTCATCACGAAGGACGAGTACAAGACGCTTCCGGTGGGGATGCAGTCGATGATCGCCGGAGACGTGGTGCCACAGGGACAACTCGCCGCGGCGTCGCTGCTCGTCAGCATCCCCGTGGTGGTCATGTACGCCCTCGGGCAGCGCTTCCTGACCGAAGGGCTCACCGCGGGGGCGGTGAAGGGCTGATCGGCGCTACCAGGCACCTCAGGTAGGCGATCACCGGGTGGGGGGACGACGAACCCGACGGGTTCGTCGTCCCGGCCCGCCCCAGGGTGCGGATCGCTACGGCGGGGCACGCAGGTCAGCGCCCCGCCGTCACCGACCGATGCGCTTCTCGAACCAGTGGTGGGCGTAGCGCTCGGTGTTGTACGCCTCGATCTCCCGGTAACCGGTCGCCCGGTACAGCGCGATCGCCTCGGTGAGGTTGCGGTTGGTGTCCAGCCGGACGGCTGTCGCACCCCGCTCGGCGGCGTACCGTTCCAGCTCGCCCAGCAGCCGCCGGCCGACGCCGAGCCCGCGTACGGTGTCGGCCACCCACACGCGTTTGATCTCGGCGGGCGCGCCGGGGTGGAGTTTGACCGCGCCGCAGCCGATCGGTTCGCTGTTGAGGGTGGCGAGCAGGAGCACCCCGTTGGGCGGGACGAGCGCGTCGTCGTGGACCGGCTTGCTCAGTGCGGGGTCGAATCCGCCCTCGAACCGTCGCGCGATGTCCCGGACGTACGCCCGCAGGCAGGCGCGGGCCCGCGGGTCGCTCGGCGGGCACGGTTCGATGACCACCATCGACCCGATGAGCAGCCGTTCGACCTCGGCCATCGCGGCAACGAGTCGTTCGCGGCGGGGTTCGCTGAGCGGTTCGAGGATCGAGGCGGCGAGGTCGTCCGACCGCTGATCGAGGTCGGCCCACTGGGTTCGACCGGCGTCGGTGAGCGTGGCGACGCGTACGCGGCCGTCAGCACCGGCCTGGTCGGTCGGCGCCACCTCGATGAGGCCGTCGTTTTCCAGGGTGCGCAGAAGTCGGCTGAGGTGTCCGGAGTCCAGGCCGAGCCGGGCCCGCAGCGCGGCGACCTCGGCACCGGCGGGGCCGATCTCCCAGAGCAGCCGAGCCTGCCCCAATGGACGCCCCTGGGCCATGTACTCGTCGTCGAGCGCACCCACCCGTTGCGTGACCGTCCGGTTGAACCGCCGCACGGCGGCGATGAGAGCCGAGTCCATCTACCTGACTTTAGTCAGGCTTCTCGGCTACGCGCCAGGGGGTGGGCGGTAGGACCGGATGCCGGCGTGGTCCAGCACGACCACCGCGAGCGCCACCCCGGCGGCGACCGCGCTGACCGCCAGCAGCGGCAGTCGCAGCACGGCCGCCGCACCGGCCAGCACGAACAGGGCGACGACCCGAGGCCAGGAGAGTCGCCGGTGGATCGCCGCCGAGAAGAGGATCCGCCCCACCAGGAACAGCGTCGGGCCGCCCAGGATGACCAGGACCGCCGTCAGGTCACCGGTACGCAGGGGATCCGCGATGCTCAGTTCGCCGCCGACGGCGGTGACCACCAACCCGGCGATCATCAGCAGGTGCAGGTAACCGGTGATGACCCCGAGCCAGGACGGGTCGGCGTGCTCGATGGCCGGGCCGAGGCGTTGACCGGCGGGCGTGACGTAGAGCAGACCGATCAGCACCGCGGTGGCGAAGACCAGCAGGAACGCTGCGGTCTGCGCGAGGGCGAGGTCGCTGTCGGCGTACGAGAGACCGGCGACCAGGACCACCTCACCGAGCGCGATGATCATGATTTGCTGGTACCGCTCGGCGAAGTGCTCACCAGCGAGGTGCAGCTCCTGCCGCCCGATCCGGCCCATCCCCGGCGTGGGCCACCCGATGCGCGGGCCGGTGAGGTCGATGGCGAGGGCTAGCAGCCACAGCGGCACCCGCCACTGCGGCAGGAACCCGCCGACCAGCCACGGTACGGCGGAGACGCTGAACCAGCAGAGGATGCGCAGCGCCCGGCTCTGCCGGGGGTGACCGCGTAGCGCGAAGGCGGTGACCGCGCCCCGGGCCAGGTGCACCGAGACGTACGCGCCGGCGAAGAGCAGGCCCCGCCCGTCCAACGCGTGTGGGATCGCCACCCCGGTCAGCAGGCTGCCCAGCGCGGCACCCACCAGCAGCCACCGCACCGCCGGACTCTGCGGGTCGTACCAGTCGGCGAACCAGGTGGTGGTCACCCAGATCCACCAGACACCGGCCAACAGCAGGGCGGTACGCAGTGCGCCGACCACTGTGAGGTCGTGCAGCAGGTGATCGGCCAGCTGGCTGAGCGCGAGCACGAACGCCAGATCGAAGAACAGCTCCAGGAACGAGGCGCTCAGCGGCGAGCCGCCGCCCCGCAGCAACCGTTCGGGTCTGCTCGCCATCGGCCGCTCCTCCCGGTGGCGCGCGCCCTCCGTCCGTCGTACCACCCGGGGTCGGCTACCGGAGGCGAAAGCGGTCAGCTGCGGAAGGGACGACCCACGCGCCCCTCGTGTCGTTGATCCGGCTGCGCCCATGGTCACCGCTGACCACGGTGGGGGCACCCACTCAACGAGGAGGGACGCGCCGATGACCGCTCAACGCGAGACCGTGCAGGTCGACCACGATCTGTTCCGCGCCGTGTACGACTCGCCCGCAGCACTGCCCGGCCAACACCGGTGGACCACCCCGGAGTCGGACGTCCGCCGGCTGGAGAAACTGCTCGGCATACCGGCGCGCAGCATCGGCGCCCCGCTCTGGGTCAGCGGCGACGAACCCGACTGCCCGAAGTGCCGCCGACGCATCACCTGGTACGACATCGTCTCGTCGGCGCTCTCCGGCCTGCACGACAAGGCCATGATCGCCACGGTCATCCTGGGTGAGCGCAAGTACGTCAACACCGAGATCCCGGATGCCATCGCCGGGGTGCGCTGCTCCGACTGTCACACCGCGATCGACGGTCTGCGCAGCTTCAAGTGCCACAACTGGGCGTACGCCTTCGAGGCGCTGGAGGCCGTCCGCGAGCGGATGGCCGGCGGCCCCGCGGCGATCTGAGCCACCGAAAGTCGGAAAGACCACCTGACCTTCGACAGCGGCGGTGCCCTCTGCCGCGTTCCTAGGGTGTCCACGAGGTGACCGGGGTATGAACATGTAGTGAGGTGATGCATGGTCGACTACACCAGCATGGACGTTCCAGAGATCAGCGCCGAGTGGTACAGCGACGTCGTAGACGCCGCCGCCGGCAGCCCCGAGCCGGTGCAGTGGTTCGTCGGGCACGCCACCGAGGGGGTGATCCTGCTGCTCGGCGCGCTGCTGCTGATGGCCGCGCTGAGCCGCCGCTCCGATGGCCCGCACGGCCGGGCGCTCGCCCTGATCGCGCCAGCGCCGGCCCTGCTGGCGTACGTGGGCAGTGAGTTCCTCAAGACCGTGGTGGACGAGGAACGCCCCTGCCGCACCATCGGCCGGGCGATCATCGCGGGCGCCTGTCCACCCCCGGGCGACTGGTCGTTCCCCAGCAACCACGCCACCGTGGCCGGCGCGCTGGCGGTCACCACGTTGCTGCTCTCCCGCCGACTCGGCCTGGTCGCGCTGCCCCTGGCCGCGCTCGCGGCGTTCTCCCGGGTGTTCGTGGGCGTGCACTACCCGCACGACGTGATCGCGGGTGTGCTGTTCGGCGCCCTGGTCGCCGTGGTGGCCACCCCGTTGCTGGCCCGCCCGACCGGCGAGGTGCTCCGCCGCCGGGCCGACCGCGCCGACAGCCCGGCGCCCAAACTGGCCAGCCGCTCCCGCCCCTGACCAGCCGCGCGACGGGTCAGGCCGCCAGCAGGAGGGCAGCCGTGGTGCCGAGCAGCAGGAACGGACCGAACGGCAGGTGGGTGCTCCAGGTGGCCCGGCGCGCGGCCAGCAGGCCCAGACTCACCAGGGCGGAGAGCGCGAAGGTGAGCAGCAGCCCGAACAGCAGCACCGGCCAGCCGTACCAGCCGAGCAGTGCCCCGACGCTGAGCGCCAGCTTCGCGTCGCCCAGCCCGAAACCGCGGCGGCCGAGCAGCAGCGCGGTGCTGGCGAAGAACAGCGCCAGCCCGCTGCCGCCGAGGACGGCCCGCAGCCAGTGCCCCGGGTCGGCGTCGAGCGCGGCCACGCCGAGCAGCAGCCAGGTCCCGGCCGCCGCGGGCAGGGTGAGCCGATCCGGTAGCCGGTGCACGGCCAGGTCGACGAGGATCGCCGGGATCGTCCAGCCCAGCCACCAGATCAACGCCGGCAGCGCCCCGTCGGATGGACCAGCGAACACCAGCAGCACCGCCGTCGCGAGCACGATCAGCTCGACGGTGCCCGGCGGTGGGCCGACCCGGGCGCGGCAGTGGCCGCACCGGGCCGCCGGGCCCAGCGCCGGCCAGGGGCGGGTCAGGCCGACCGGCGCGCCGCAGGCGTCGCAGCCGGTCCGGCTGGGCAGGCCCGGGGGTACGGCGTAGCGCAGCGCGGCCAGGCGCATCAGCGGGCTCACCGCGAGGATCGCCAACACGGTGGAGACCCGGGCGCGGACCACCGGCGTGTCGTGGCCCGCTGGTCGTTCGGGTGGCGGAGCGGGCGTTGCCCGCTGGGCGGGTGTCTCGGTCGTTCCGCCGGATGGTGGGGGCGCCGGGCGCCGATCGGGCTGGTCTTCCCGACCGGGGACGGCCTCGGGGGGACCGGTCAGCGCCATGTCGCCTCCTGTGCGGCCAGGCGTTGGCCCCCGCTGGCGAACACGGATCGTGATTGACAGTTCGCTGTGGTGTAGCGGATGGCGCAGAAAGCGACGTGCCCACCCGGGCTTGCGCGGGTGGTTTCGACAGCTTCCGCAGGGGTCGCCGCGCCGGACGAACTGGCCCGCCAAACCGCCGACCGGACCGTTCGAATGCCGGGATGAGGCCGCGATGTCCACTCGCGCGAACCGTAGCGGGACCTCGGTGAGCGCATTCGACCCGGCGACGCCCCATCAATAACGACCTTTCGCTCGATCATTGCTCGGGGCGGGGTGTGGACACCCATCGCCACCACCTGTCATAACTCAGAGTGTTCAGTTGAATTGCCTCTGTTGCATCGGCGAGCGTCAGCCTATGCTCGCCCCTTGGGTGTGACGCAAGCCTCACCTTCACCATCGGACGACACAGGACCCCGGCATTTGTAAAAGATCCGTAACGGTGAATGCAGAAGCGCGATCAACGCTCCGGATGTGCTGATCCGGGCGCGCTTCCGCATGCCCGACGGCGGTGGACCGTCACCGCACCGGGCGACCACGAGGAGGCTCGACGGTGCGCGGACGGCAGCTCAGACGAGCGGCAATCTGCCTGCTGGCGGTCATCGCGGCGATGCCGCTCACCGCCTGCGCGAGCGGACGGGAAACGGTCGAACGGCCGACGGCAGTCCGCGACAACGAACAGCGGACCGATCCCGACGTCGAACGGCGAGCTGCCGAGAAATCGGCGCTCGACGCGTACTCCGGTTATCTCACGGCCTCGCGCGCGGCGGGCCTGCGCAGTGATCCACGCGCGCCGGAGCTGTCGCGGTTTCTGGGCGACCCACTGCTGACCCGAGTCCGAGTGTCCATTCGCCAGGCTAAGGAGCACGGCGCCATGCGTACCGGGACGCTGAAATCCGACCCGACCGTGACCGCCGTCAGCCTGGACGCGAAGCCGGCCACCGTGGACATCCAGGACTGCCTGGACACGACCGGCTACCGACTGGTCTACGCCAAGGACAAACGCCCGGTCCCGGGCAGCGGCGGCGGCAGACACCTCTCCACCGCCACCGCGACCCGGTATCCGGACGGCCGCTGGTTGATCAACTACGGCGCGACGCACCGGGACCAGCCGTGCTGAGCCGGTCCGCGACGACCCGACGGGCGCTCGCCGGGATCGGCCTCGCGCTCCTGCTGGTGGTCGGTGCGACAGTGCCGGCCGCCGCCCGCCGGGCCGACCCGGGAGCGGGCTGCCCGCCCGACCAACCCGACTGCAGCGTCTGGGACGACGAGCCCGGCAAGCCGGGCGACGGTGGGGGCGGGGGCGACGGTGGGGGCGGCGACGGCGGCGGCGGTGGGGGCGGCGGCGTCTGCCAGTGGAACGAACGCACCGTCCCCTGCTACGACGAGGACCTTGGCTGGTTCAACAACGGCGACGGCTGCTACTACAAGCTGACCGAGGGACCGGAAGACCCGCCCGAGGGTCACCAGTGGTATCTGCAGACCTGCAACGGCGGCGACCTGGGCGCCCAGGACCTGGTCACGCTGGCCGAGCCGCCACCCGGCTTCGGCGCGCCACCCAACCCGGAGGAGCTGGCCCGGCGCGCCCTGGCGTCGATCAAACTGCTGCCAGCCCCGTTGGGCGTCGCGCCCCGCAAGCGCGTCGGCCCCGGCCTGGTCGGCCTGCCGGTGTGGATGTGGTCCGAGAAGAACACGAGCTACTTCGGCCCGATATACGCCGACGAAACCGACCGCGGCCTGCGGGTCGAGATCACTGCCAAGGTCACCGAGATCGTCTGGGACATGGGCAACGGGGACAAGGTCTCCTGCCCCGATGAAGGCACCAGGTACGAGTCGAAGGGCAAGTGGGCGGGCGAACCCTCCCCGGACTGCGGCTACGACAAGGGCTACCAGAAGGCCGGCACCTACCGGGTCACCGCCACCACGTACTGGACGGTGACCTGGAGCGGCGGCGGCGAGAGCGGAGTGATCCCGGTGACCCGGAACAGCGGCACGGTACCGATCCAGATCAACGAACTTCAGGTGGTGACCCGATGAGCCTCGCGACCCGCAACGGGAGCGGATCCGTGGACGCGCCCGTCAACCCGCCCACGGTGGTCCGCCAGCGCCGGGTCCGCCCCGGGCTGCTCGGGCTCGCCGTCCTGCTGATCGCCCTGGGCGGGCTGGGCGCGGCGTTCGCGGTCACCTCCGTCCGGGCCACCGGCAGCTACCTGGCGGTGGCCCGGCCGGTGGAGGTGGGCCGCGAGATCAGCGCCGGTGACCTGGTCACCGTGCAGGTCGCCGGCGGTCAGGGGCTGCGCCCGGTGCCCGCCGGGCGACTCGACGAGGTGGTCGGCAAACGGGCCGCGGTCGCCCTGGTGCCGGGCACGCTGCTCACCCTGGGACAGGTCACCGACGACCCGCTGCTCGGCCCCGGGCAGCAGCAGATCGCACTCGGCCTGAAGACCGCCCAGGTGCCGGCCCGCGAACTGCACCCCGGCGACAAGGTCCTGCTGGTCAGCACCCCGGACAAGAACGCCGACGACAACACCGCCGCCGCCACCCGGTTCACCGCCACCGTCATCGACATGGTCAGCCCGGCCAACGACAACCGGGTCCTGTACCTGGCGCTGCTCACCCGCGACGTACCGGCCGTGGTGGCGCTCGCCTCCCAGGAACGGCTCGCCGTCGTGCTGACCGAGGCGGCCTGAGCATGGCGATCATCGCGCTGGTGTCCGCGAAGGGTTCGCCCGGCGTCACGACCTCGGCGCTGGCCTGCGCGCTGGCCTGGCACCGGCGGCTGGTGGTCGCCGAATGCGACCCGGCCGGCGGGTCGATCCTCGCCGGATACCTCGGTGGCCAACTGGACGGCCCGCGCGGCATCGGCGAGTTGGCCGTCGGGGAGTTGCGCGACGGCAACCTCGAAACCGCGTTCTGGTCGCAGCTGGTCGACCTGGACGCGCCCCGCCGGGAACGACTGCTCCTGCCCGGCCTCGTCGACCCGGCTCAGAGTGGCAGCGTCACCCCGCTCTGGCAGCGCTTCGCCGACTACTTCGACGCCCTCGACCGGGGCACCCCCGGCTACGACGTCCTCGTCGACTGTGGCCGGCTGCACGTGACCGGGCCGCCGTGGCCGGTGCTGCGGGCCGCCTCGGTGGTGCTGTTGGTGACCCGGGCGCACCTGCCGGACCTGTCCGGCACCCGGGCGGTGGTCACCGCGATCGAACGGGACTTCGTCGAGCACCGGGTGCCTCCGGGCACCCTGCGACTGCTGCTGGTCGGCGACGGGCACGGGCGGGCCGAGATCAGCCGCGCCCTGAAACTGCCGGTCATCGCGCGGCTGCCGCACGATCCGCGTACCGCCGGGGTGCTCGCCCTGGGCGGGACCGTACGGGCCGGACGGCCACTGATGCGCGCGGCGGCCGCGCTGGAGGTCCCGGTCGGTGCGCTCGTGGAGCGGCGGCGGGCCCGGTTGGCGTGGCCCGTGCAGCAGGGGGTGCCGGATGCGGTTTGAGCCGGTCTCCACCGATCCGCGCCAACAGCCACCGGGCGTGACCTCCACCGCGCCACCCCTGACCGGGCCGAACGGCCGGCACCACCAGTCCGTGCCGCTGCCGCAGCCGACGCCAGCGGTCACCCCACCGCCGGAGTCGTCGCCTCGACCCCGGGTGGACTTCCAGGTGGTCCGGGAGCTGCGCCGGGAACTCACCGAACGGCTCACCCTCTGGCAGCGCGGCCGGGAGTTCACCGTCGACGAGGAGGACACCGAGCGGGCCCGACTCGCCGTCGCGGTGGTCGCCGCGTACGCGGACTCGGTGCGCCGGGCCGGCACGCCGATGGCCGCCGGTGAGGAACGCCTGCTGCTCGACCAGGTGACCGCCGAGTTGGTCGGGCTCGGCCGGCTACAGACCCTGCTGGTCGACGACACCATCGAGGAGGTGCACATCCTCGGCTGCGACCAGGTACGCATCACCCGGCACGGCGGTGGGGTGGACTGGGCCGAGCCGATCGCCGACAGCGACGCCGAACTGGTGGAGATCCTCCAGGCGGCGGCCCGTCGGGCGGGCGCGACCGAGCGGTCCCTCTCCACGGTGAAGCCCACCCTCGATCTGCAACTGCCCGACGGCAGCCGGCTGGCCGCGGTGTTCCTGGTCAGCCACCGCCCCTACGCGGTTATCCGCAAGCACAACACCCTGGACGTGAGCCTCGACGACCTCGCCGGCGCCCGAGGCGACCTGGACGAGATGATCGACCCGCTGCTGCGCGACTTCCTCCGCGCGGCGATGCGCGCCGGTCTGAACATCATGGTCGCCGGCTTGGCCGGGGCCGGAAAGACCACTGTCATCCGGGCGTTGATGAACGAGATCCCGCCCGACGAGCCGTACGTGCTGCTGGAGGAGAGTCGGGAGCTGCTCCCGGCCCGCCGCCGGGAACGGCACCGGGCGGTGATGAGCTTCGAGGCCCGGGAGGGCCACGGCGAGCGCGGCTTCGACGGCCGTCCCGCCGGTGAGGTGACCATCGCCGACCTGATTCCGCTGTCGCTGCGGATGGGCGTCCTGCGGATCATCGTGGGCGAGGTGCGGTCCCGGGAGATCGTGCCGATGCTCCAGGCGATGACCACCAGTCGAGGGTCGATGTGCACCATCCACGCCCGTACCGCTTCCGGAGTGGGTGAACGGATCGTCGAGCTGGCGTTGGCGCACGGCCGCGAGATGACCGTCGACCAGGCCCGCCGGATGGCCGGCAACGCGCTCGACCTGATCGTCTACGTCACCGTCGAGGACGAGACCGCGATCGGTGGGCGCAAACACCGGTTCGTCTCGCACGTGGAGGAGGTGATCGGAGCCGGTGAAGCCGGTCGGATCACCACCACCACGGTCTTCGGGCCCGGCCCGGACGGTCGTGCGGTCCCCCGGCACCTGCCGGAACGGGTCCGCGACCAGTTGCTGCGGGTGGGGTACGACGCGCGGTTGCTGACCCGGTGGGTCGAGGCCGGTGCCGGTGCCTGGCGGCGACCTCGGCAGACCCGACTGGCCCGGCGGTGATGTGATGCCCGCCAGCCTGGAGTTGATCGCGGTGGTCTCCGGGGCCGCCTGCGTGGCCGGGCTGCTGCTGGCCGTGGTCGCGCTGGTCGGCACCCGCCGACCTCCGGGGCCGGGGCCGGGCAGCGGGCCGGGGATCGCCCGACTGTGGCGCGGGCCGGGGAGCACCCCGGCCGAGCAGCGGGCCCACCAGGCGCTGCTCGTCGCCGCGCTGGTCGCCGGTGCGTTGGCGTTCCTGGTGACCGGGCTGCCGGTGGTGGGGCTGCTGGTGGCGGTGGCGGTGCCCGGCACCCCGTGGCTGTTCGGGGTGGGCAAGGCCGAACAGCGGGCGATCGCCCGGATCGAGGCGGTCGGCGAGTGGACCCGCCGGCTCAAGGACGTCTCCGGCACCGGGCAGGGCCTCCAGCAGTCGATCATCGGCACGATCGGCAGCGTGCCACCCGGCATCGAGGACGAGGTACGGCTGCTCGCCGCCCGTCTACAGGCCGGCTGGATGGCCCGCTCCGCGCTGCTGGCGTTCGCCGACGAGATCGCCGACCCGGTCTGCGACCAGGTGGTCGCGGCGCTGATCCTGCACCTGTCGGACCGGGGCGAGCGGCTGGGTGACGTACTCGGGTCGATCGCCGGCGCGGCGTCGTCCGAGGTGGCGACCCGTCGGGAGATCGAGGCCAAGCGCACCCAGCCCCGGTTCGCGGTCCGCTTCCTCACCGGAATGACCCTGGCGACCCTGGCGTACGGGCTGGTCAACACCGAGTACATCGAGCCGTACGGCACCCCGGTCGGGCAGGTGATCATGGCTGTTCTCGGTGCCACCTTCATCGGCCTGCTGGCCTGGGTGCGGTCGATGAGTCAGCCGCAACGGCCGGCCCGCTTCCTGCCGGTGCCCGACCCGAGCGAGGCGATCGCGTGAGCGAGAGGCGGCTCCCATGATCGTCAACTGGCAGTTGGTCGTGGCGGTCTGCGGTGGCGCCGGCATCGGGTTCGGGGTGTTCCTGGTGATCCGGGAGTTGGTGCCGGCGACTCCGGCGCTGGGCCCGGCGCTGCGCCGGCTGCATCAGCCACCGGGCACCGGCCGCCTCGCCGCGCCCGCGTCCCGGCGACTCGACTGGCTGACCGGGTTGTCCCGCTGGCTGCGCCCGCCGCACCAGCAGTTGGCCCTGATCGGTCAGACCTCCGAGCAGTACACGCTGTCGGTGCTGCTCTCGACCCTGTTCGGGCTGGCCCTGCCGACCCTGCTCGGGGTGGCGCTGTGGGTGCTCGGCATCCCGTTCCCGTTCGTCGTCCCGGTGCTCGGCAGCCTCGGACTGGCGCTGCTGGCCGGCCTGTTGGCGCACCGGGCGGTGCTGACCAAGGCCGCCGCCGCCCGCGACGAGTTCCGCCAGGCGGTCTGCACCTACCTCGACCTGGTGGCGTTGCAGCTCTCCGCGGCGCACGGGCCGGTGCAGTCGCTGGAACGGGCCGCGGCGGTCTGCGACGGCTGGGTGTTCGACCGGCTCCAGGAGTCGCTGCGGATCGCCCAGATGCAGATGCACGCGCCCTGGGACGAGCTGCGCGACCTCGCCGACAAGATCGGTATCCCCGAGCTGGGTGACGTCGGCGCGATCATGCGCTCCTCCGGCAGCGAGGGAGCGCAGGTGCACGAGACCCTGCGCAGCCGGGCCGACTCGCTGCGCGACCAGATCCGTACCGACAACCTCGCTCGCGCCGAGGCGGTGACCAGCAAGCTCGACATCCCGGGCGCGCTGCTCGTCTTCGTGTTGCTCGGGTTCGTCCTCTATCCGTTCGTCGCCCGTCTCTGACCCCCGAAGGAGAACACCATGCCCATCCTCAGCTACCTGCACGTCGTGCTGACGACGCGCCTGGCCGAGCTGCGCCGCGACGGTGAGCGCGGCGACAGCCCGGTGCCCACCGCGGTGATCATCGCCGGCCTGGTCGTGGTCGCCATGGCCGTCACCACGCTGGCCCTGGCCAAGGCCAACAACTGGATGAACGGCATCCCGGACCACACCGACCCGAAGTAGCCGGGATGCGCCGAGCCGTGCTCCCGAGGTGGCACCGGGTGGCAACCGCCGCCCGGCGCCGCCTCGCGGCCGGTGACAGCGAGCGGGGTGCGAACCCGGTGGAGTTGGCCGTGCTGATGCCGCTGATCCTGGTGCTGCTCTTCGCCTCGATCCAGGTCGCGGCCGTCTTCCTCGCCCGGTCGACCGCGTTGAACGCCGCGCAGAGTGGCGTCAACGCGCAGCGGACGTACCAGGCGCGCGACGGCGCCGGGGTGGAGAGCGCCTCCCGCTTCCTACGAGCCGCCGGCGGATGGCTGGTGGGCTGGGACAAGGCCGGCCCGACCTGCGTGACCACCCCGACCGACGTGCCCACCCCGACCGAGGTGACCTGCACGGTGAGCGGACGGTCCCTGTCCGTGGTGCCGGGCGTGGACTTCGCGGTACGGCAGACCGCCCACGGGACCGTGGAGAGGGTGACGACGCCATGACCCGCAGCACCGAGCGCGGCTCGGTCTCCATCGAGGTGGCGGTGCTCGCGCCCGCGTTCATCGCGCTGATGGTGCTCGCCGGTGTGGTCGGGCGCAACGCGGTGGCGGCGGAGGCGCTCGACGCGGCCGCGCACGACGCCGCCCGGGCGGCCTCGATCTCCCGGGATTCCGCCACCGCACAGCAAAAGGCGCTGGAGGCGGCCCAGAAGCAGCTGGACTGGCACGGCCTGGCCTGCGCCAACGACCTGGAACCCACGTTCACCGGCTGGAAGGGTGGCGGCCCAGCCAGCTTCGACGCCGCATTCCGCAGCGACCCGGGTACGGACGCCTCGGTGACGGTGACGATCAGCTGCCTGGTGTCCTTCCGGGACATCACGCTCGGCATCCTGCCCGGGATGATGAGCCAGCGGGAGATCACCGGAGAGTTCACCTCCCCCCTGGACCGTTACCGGAGTCGGCAATGACCACCACCACGCCGGCTGCCAACTCCGCCCCGGCAGGTGAGCACGGCCGGGTGAGCATCTTCCTCGCGGTGACGATGATCGGCGTACTGGCCATTATCGGCCTCTCCTTCGACGCCGCCGGGCAGCTCCGCACCCTGCAACGTGCCCAGAACCTGGCCTCCGAGGCGGCTCGGGCCGGCGGTCAGGCCATCGACCGGGCCACCGCCATCGAGGGCGGGCCGAAGCGGATCGACGAGCCGGAGGCGCGCGTAGCGGTCGCCAGGTACCTGGCCGCCGTGGGCACCTCCGGCCACACCGTGAACTTTCCCCAGGTCGACGGGGAAACCCTGATCCGGGTGACCGTCTCCATCACCTACCACCGCTCGATGCTCGGACCGTTCGTCCGGGCCAGGACGGTCACCGTCACCGGCGAGGCGACCGCGCGTGCCATCACCGCAGGACCGTAGGAAGGAAGGCAGCCATGCCCCTATCGGGTGGGTCCGTCGTACGGCGGACCGGACGGATCCTCACCGGCATCGGCGCGCTGGCCGTGCTCCTGGTGCTGCTGCTCGGCGCGCCGATCGCGCTGCTCGCCTTCGCCGGCAACCCCCTCCCCGATCACCTCCCCACCATCAGCGCGGTGGGCACCGCGCTGACCAGCCGGGACGACGGTCAGCTCTTCCTGCGGGCACTGGCGGTGGCCGGTTGGTTCGGCTGGGCCACGTTCGCCCTCTCCGTCCTCGTCGAGTTGGGCGCGCAGATGCTGCGCCGGCCGGCGCCGAAGCTGCCCGGGATGGGCCGCCAGCAGAGGGCCGCCGCCGCGCTGGTCGGTTCGGTCGCGCTGATCCTGGTCGCCAGCCCGGCCGCCGCCAGCGCCGCGGCGATCTACGGTGCCCCGGCGTACGCGAGTCCGAGCGCACCGGTCGCCACCACGATGGCCGCCCCACCCCGGGTGACGACGACGCCGGACACGGCCGCTCCGGTGTACCGGGTGGCGCGGGGCGACTACCTCGGGGAGGTGGCCGAGCGGTACCTGGACGAGTTCGGCGACTACCGACAGCTCGCCAAGCTGAACAAGCTCGACGACCCGGACCGGATCCGCCCTGGTCAACTGCTCCGACTCCCCTCGGAGGCCACCGACCAGGGGGCCCGGCGGCACGCCACCGGCCGGCTCGTCGACCGGCCCGCAGCGCCGAAGCCGCCCGCACCCCGGCCGGCGCCCGAACCTGCCGCACCGCCGCGGGTGGCCCCGGCACCACCCAGCGGTACGGAGTCAGCGGGCCAGCCACCGGCGATGACTGTCGGTGCGGCCCGGGTCGGTGCGGCCGATCGGGTGAACCGGCCGCTGGCGGTCTCCGCCGTACTGGCGGTGGCGAGCATCGTCGGCGCGCAGATCGGCGCGGTCCTGGGGCTGCGCCGCCGACCGGCCACCGCAGCCGGCGCTCCCCGGCTGGCCGGGAGCGGGGCCGCGTGGGCTGCCAGCCGGGCGGCGGCCATCGAGGGCCCCTCGACACCGGTCGGCGGCGCGACACCGGTCGGCGGCGCGGCACCGGGCGGCGGCGCGGCACCGGGCGGCGGCGCGGCACCGGGCGGCGGCGCGGCACCGGTCGGCGGCGGAATGGGTACCGACAGCCCTGGCGAGTGGAGTGGCGACGACGGCTGGGTCGGCGGCGGCGCGGAAGGCGGGCTGTTCAACGGTGGGCACGGCTTGGACTCCGTACCGGACGGACCGCCGGTCGGCCGCCACCGACGCAGCTGAGGCGATCGACCGGCGCGACGCTGTCGCACGGCTGGCCCTGTTCAGGCTCCGCGTCTGGTGCGGTGGTGTGCCGCCTGTCCGCGGTGACGGCGGCCGGCCAGCACACGGCGACGGTCTGGTCACCCGGCCGCAGCGGAAGCAATTCCTCGGGAAGCGTTGATGCCTGTGAGTCATCAAGATGACCCACAGGCATCAACGTCGAGCGTGTCATTGCCTCCGGGGTCGCCACGGAGCGTTACCGGGCGGGCGGTCAGGGCAGGCGGTCAGGGCAGGCGGGTCTGGAGCACGCCGTTCTGGATCCGGGTGGGCAGGATCTGCTGGTCGTTGCCGGACGGCCCCTGCACGACCTCGCCGCCGTTGAGTCGGAACGCGCTGCCGTGCCACGGGCAGACGACGCAGGCGTGGCCGTCGATCTCCCGCACCTCGCCCTCACCGAGCGGCCCACTCTGATGCGGGCAACGCTCCAACATCACCGTCACCTCGTCACCGTGGCGGTAGAGGATCACCGAGATGTCGTCGTCCACCTCTCGGGTGATCAGGGTGCGTTGCGGCAACGTCGCCATGTCGGCCAGCGAGTGCCAGCCGTCGGTCATCCGGTGCAGCTCGGAGACGCTCTGGTTGACCTGCGCCCCCTGCTTGTACGCCAGGTGACCCCCGATGTACGCCCCGAGACTCACGGTGGAGAGTCCGAAGAGCCCGAGGGCACGGCCCATCGCGTGTCGGCCGGACAGCCGCGCGGCCAACGAGCCGGCGTAGAGCGCCACGCCGACGGTGTTCGCGGCGGCGTGCACGAGGCCGACCCGGCGCTGGTCCCGGGACAGTGCCGCCCAGTCGTTCAGACCGGCGATCGCCGCCGGCACCGCGCTGACGGTGCCCAGCCCGACCAGCACGGTGGCGGGCCGGCGCTGCCCGGGCATGAGGTCCAGGACGGCGGCGCTGATCCACGCGCCGACCGGCACCTGCACCATCGCCGGGTGCAGCGGATGACCGAGGGTCACCCCGTGCAGCAGGTCGCGCAGCCGGCGCGGACGCAGCGTGCCCAGGACCACCTTCTGCAACCGGTCACCCGCGCGGTCCAGCCGGGAGTCCTGCTCAACTTTCGTCAGAAACGCTCGCACGAGTACCGACTTCCCGGCGATCGGCGTCGCAAACCGGTCGGTGGAGACAAACCTGCCCCGGGCCGGCCCACGGCTGCAAGATCGACGGGGATTGTCGGGGTGGGGTGGGGCGGGCATGCTGGCGGGATGGGTGTGCGGGTGGAACGGGCCGGGGCGGTTACCACGGTGGTCCTCGACCGGCCGGCCGCGCGCAACGCCGTCGACGGGCCGACGGCGCGGGCGCTGGCCGACGTCTTTCGGGCCTTCGAGGCCGACCCGGACGCGGCGGTGGCCGTGCTCTGGGGTGCCGGTGGCACGTTCTGCGCCGGCGCCGACCTCAAGGCGATCGGCACGCCGAGCGGCAACCGGGTCGAGCCGGAGGGGGACGGGCCGATGGGTCCGACCCGGATGGTGCTCAGCAAACCGGTGATCGCGGCGATCTCCGGGTACGCGGTCGCCGGCGGGCTCGAACTGGCGCTCTGGTGTGACCTGCGGATCGCCGAGTCCGACGCGACACTCGGGGTGTTCTGCCGCCGCTGGGGAGTGCCGTTGATCGACGGCGGTACCGTCCGGCTGCCCCGGTTGATCGGGGAGAGCCGGGCCATGGACCTGATCCTCACCGGCCGCCCGGTGTCGGCGGACGAGGCGTACACGATGGGGTTGGTCAACCGGTTGGTGCCACCCGGCCAGGCGCGGGCGGCGGCCGAGGAGTTGGCGGCCGAGATCGCCCGGCACCCGCAGACCTGCCTGCGCAACGACCGGGCGGCGCTGCTGGCCGGCGCGGGACGGCCCGAGCCGGAGGCGCTGGCGACCGAGTTGGCGTACGGGATGAACTCGCTGGCCACGGACGCGGTGGCCGGCGCGGCCCGGTTCGCCGCAGGTGCGGGCCGGCACGGCACGACGCCGCCGGAAGAGGGGACCCTCCCGACGGCGTCGACCAGGCGCTAGCTCAGTTGCGGTTGATGGTGAAGGTTGTCGTGGTGTTGCGGATGTCCTGGTAGTTGTTGGTCAACCGCAGGTTGTTGAAGGTGACCGAGCCGACCGCCGGGCCCTGACCGGGTTCCGGCATCTCGTTGGCCCAGACCGCGAAGCCGGACTTCGCGTCGTACGCGTCACCGCTCTTACGGACGCCACTGATCGAGATGTTGGTGAAGACCGTGTCGGTGATCGGGTTCTCCGGCTGCGACCCGTTGTACTTGGTCTGGAACATGATCCCGGTGTACGTCGGGTCGACGATGTCCACGTCGGACACCCGGATGCCCCGGAACTCCTTCGAGGCGGAGAAGACCCAGATCGCCGGGAAGGTCTGGGAGCCCCAGAAATGCCCGCCCGCCCGGATCAGCGAGATGTTCTGGAACTGGGTCGGCGGGCTGGCCCCGAACCCGATGAACGGGTAACCGAAGTCCAACGAGCTGATGGTGATGCCCGAGTACGTCAACATGTCCGCGATGTACAGGTTGCGGAAGATGTTGTTGTAGCCGCCGTAGACCGCCAAACCGGCGGCCCGCCAGGTCAGCGTGGCCGTCAGGTTCTCGAACACGTTGCCGTTGTTGCCGACCGACGCGCCCTGGTCGGTCGCCGAGAAGAGGGCGAACGCGTCATCGCCGTTCGACCGGCCCTCGGAGTTGGTGACCAGGTTGTTGGTGCTGCCGTTGGTAAGGTTCACGGCGTCGGCGAAGGTGTTGCGGAAGCGGCTGTTGCGGATGGTCAGCCCGCTGACGCTCACCCCCCAGTACGCACAGACGGTGTGCTCGACCCAGACGCTGTCCAGCGTCATGTTGTCGACGTCCTTCAGCTCACCCCAGACCTTGCCCGGCCCGTCGATCCGGTTGGTGTAGTTGCCGAAGAACGCCAGGTGCGAGAAGGACGACCCGCTGGCCGAGGACTCCACCCGGAAGCCCGCGTCGGTGTTCTGTTGACCGGTCGGCGTCTGGAAGCGGGTGTACCACATGCCCGCGCCGACAACCGTTACCGGCTTGCCGTACACCTGGAACTTCTGCGCGGTCTCGTACGTGCCGGCCGGCAGGTAGACGCCGACCAGGTTGCCGGTGGTGTCCATCCGGACCGCGTCCAGCGCGTTCTGCACGTCCTGGTGGCTGAAGCCGGACGGCACCCGGTAACGGGCCGGGTCCGGGTTGGCACGCGGTGCGACCAGCTCCAGGTTGATGAAGTCGATCGCGTACGTGGTGGTGTTCGCCGGGTCCTTCTGCAAACGGATCGTGCTGCCGGCCGGAATGGTCGAGTTCAGCATCACGTTCGCCTCGTCGTACAGGTGGCGGGGCGGGCCGGCGCTCGGCGAGTCACTCGGGCTGGCCTCCGAGCCGTACAACCAGATGTGCTTGGAGGTCAGGTTGATCGGCTTGTGCAGGGTGCCGTTGACGTAGATGTTCAGCGTCGAGTCGATGCCTCCGCCACCCGCCGAGTCGGGGATGGAGAAGCGGGTGACCAGGGTGTTGGTCGCCGCCCGGGTGGTC
Organism: Micromonospora violae; assembly: GCF_004217135.1. NCBI lineage: Bacteria > Bacillati > Actinomycetota > Actinomycetes > Micromonosporales > Micromonosporaceae > Micromonospora > Micromonospora violae. The sequence continues at coordinate 5,871,149 of NZ_SHKK01000001.1, read as the reverse complement.
CACTCGACGTACGCGCCGGTGGTGTTCAGGGTCACCGCCCGCCGTCCGGACGCCTCACCGCCGAGGTTGCCGATGTCCCGGTTCGGCCCGACCTGCCCGGCACCGCCGCCGGTCGTGCCGTCCTCGGCCTCGTACATGTCGTACCCGAGGTTGGCGCCGCGCCCCACGAAGAGCGGCCGGTCGGTGGTGTTGTTGGTCTGCTTGACCGGCAGTTCGTTGCCGTCCACGGCGAGCACCACCCGGACGGTGTACTTGCCGTTCGCGGCGGTCCAGGTGCCCAGGTTGACCGGGCCGACCGTCGCACCCGCGTTGATCACCCCGGAGTACGAGCCGGTCAGCGTACGGACCACGGTGCCGGACTCGTTGAGGACGGTCAGGGTGATGCCGTGCGCACCGGACGCGGACGCCTGGTTGCCGGCGTTGCGGATCGACACCGAGAACGTGACCGTGCTGCCGGGCGGCGGGTTGCCCGGTGACCAGTCGACCGCGGAGGCGACCAGGTCGGAGCTGGCCACCGCGCCGACCACCAGCGGGCTGGGGTTGGTGTAGCTGTTGTTGGTGTCGTCGGACTCGACGACGGTGTTCGACTCGTCGACCTTCGCGCTGAGCGGGTAGCTGCCCGAGTCGCGGGTGCCGATGCTGGCGCTGACCGTGGTCGAGGCACCGGCCGCGAGGCCGCCGACCGAGGCCGTGCCGACCCGGGTGGCGCCCAGGTAGAAGTTGACTCCTGTCGCGCCGGAGGCCGCCGAACCCGCGTTACGCACGGTCGCGGAGAGCGTGATGGTGCTGGTCTCCACGGGCGCGGACGGGCTGAACGACATGCCGGTCACGGTCAGGTCCGGGTTCGGCGCGGGGGTGCCGAAGATCTGGAACTCGGCCACCTGCCCGGCCGGGGCACCGGTGTTCGAGGCGATCGAGAGCCGGACGTCGGCCGCCGCGCCAGAGACCGGGATGGTCACCGTGTTGCCGCTGCCCGGGTTGAAGGTGTAGTTCGCCGCGCCGACCAGGGTGGTGAAGCTCGACGAGCCCTGGTCCCGACCGAGCACGGTGATGTTCTGGGTCCGCGTGCCCCAGACCGGGTCCGGGTTGAGCTTCAGCACAACCTGACTGAGGGTGGCGTTCGCGCCGAGCTGCACGGTCAGCGTGCTCGGGTTGCCGTTGCCCTCCCAGTAGGTGGCCACGTTGTTGTCGTTGGCGTTGGTGGCCACGAACGTGTGCACGAACCCGGAGGCGGTGATCGGCTTACCGACGGCCAGGTTGCTGCCGGTGGGCGGGTTGCCGGTGCCGGTCCGGGTCACGGTGTTGCTGTTCGCCGACTGGTTGCCGGCCGCGTCCCTCGCCCGGACGTGGTACGACACCGTGGCGCTGTCCGGCTGGCTGTCGGTGTACGTGAGCGTCGAGCCGCTGACGCTGCCGCGCAACGCGCCGTTGGCGTAGATGTCGTAGCCGGTCACCCCGACGTTGTCGGTCGACGCCGACCAGGTGAGCCGGATCTGCCCGCTGGCCGGCTGGGTGTAGGCCAGGTTGCCCGGGACGCTGGGTGCCTGGGTGTCGGTGCTGCCGGTGGCGCCGTACACCTCGACCTCGGAGAACTGCGCGGCCGGCCAACCGGTGTTCGCGGTGACCTGCACGCGGACGTAGCGGGTGCTGGCGGCGGTGAAGCTGACCGTCGCGGTGTTGCCGCTGCTCGGGTTGAACGTGTAGCCGGCGGACGCCTTCAGCGTGGTGAAGGACGAGCCGTTGGTCGAGCCGAGCACCGACAGCGTCTGCGTACGGGTCTGCCAGTCCGACGAGGGCGGCAGCTTCAGCACCACCCGGTCCACGTTGACCGTGGCGCCCAGGTCCGCCTGGATCCACTGCGGGAAGGCGTTGTTGGCGCTCTCCCAGTAGGTCGACGCGTTGCCGTCGTTGGCGTTGCCCGCCACGTAGTTCTGGTTGTGGCTGCTGGCCGTCATGGTGGCGGAGAGCCCGGCGAGCATGGCCACGCGCGCGGCGGCGGCGACCGGGTCGACCGCCGGTGCCGCGCTGGCCGTGGGGGTGACGACCGGGGCGGTGGCGAGGAGCATTCCGGCGAGCGCGCCGGCGAGCAACCGGCGGGCCGGGCGATGGTGGGTGGCCCGGGGGACGGGGCCGCCGGTCGGCGAAGTGTCTGGTCTCGTGTGGTTTCTTGACATGGGGTCGCTACACCTCTTTCGGGGGTGGGTGCGGTGCGTTGCCCGGCGACGGGTGCAGGGGGTACGCCGTCGCGTGACACGTTGCCCCTCGGTTCTCCTTCCTCCCCCGGCAGGTGGGGGCTGGTGGGTGGTGGTGCCGGCGGCGGGACGGGACCGCCGGCACCACGACGGTCAGGTCAGGACAGGCCCGTCCGCCACATCGGGGGTACGCAGCCAGACTGCGGTGTCGGACGGCAGCAGTCCGTCGTCGAGCGGCCCGCTGGCGAGCAGCAACTCCCCCTGGGCCGGCATCGGCACCGGCCCGGCGGAGAGGTTGACCAGGCAGGTGAAGCCACCGCCACGGCTGAACGCGAGCACCCCGTCCGGGGCGGGCAACCAGGTCAGCTCACCGTCACCGAGCGCCGGCTCGGCCCGCCGGGCCTGGATCGCCGACCGGTACAGCTCCAGCATCGAGGCCGAGTCGCCGGTCTGCGCCTGGGCCGTGCGGTCCTTCCAGTCCGCCGGCTGCGGGAGCCAGGGCGCGGCCGCACCCTTGGGGCTGAACTCGAACGGCGGCTCGTCCCCGGCCCACGGCAGCGGTACGCGGCAGCCATCCCGCCCCGGGTCGATCCGGCCGGACCGTTCCCACATCGGGTCCTGACGCAGCGCGTACGGGATGTCCTCGACCTCGTAGAGGCCCAGCTCCTCGCCCTGGTAGATGTAGGTGGCACCGGGCAGCGACAGGGACAGCAGCGCGGCGGCGCGGGCCCGGCGGGTGCCCAACTCCAGGTCGGTGGGGATCCCCTCGCGCTTGGCGGCGAAGCTGAACCGGGTGTCCGCCCGACCGTAGCGGGTGACGTGCCGGGTCACGTCGTGGTTCGACAGGACCCAGGTGGCCGGCGCGTTGACCGGCGCGTGCGCGCTGAGCGTCCCGTCGATGCTCTCCCGCAGCGCCGTGGCGTCCCAGGCGCAACCGAGGAAGTCGAAGTTGAACGCCGCGTGCAACTCGTCCGGGCGCAGGTAGTTGGCGAACCGCTGCCGGTCCGGCAGCCACACCTCACCGATCAGCGCGCGGTCGGCGTACTCGTCGGCGACCCGACGCCAGCCCCGGTAGATCTCGTGCACCCCGTCGAGGTCGTGGAACGGGTGCGGCTCGTCCTCGCGGACCTCGGGCAGCGTCCCGTCCTTGACCAGCAATCCGGCCGAGTCGATCCGGATGCCGTCCACCCCCCGGTCGAACCAGAACCGCAGGATGTCCTCGAACTCCTGCCGCACCCGGGGGTGGTCCCAGTTGAAGTCCGGCTGCTGCGGGGCGAACAGGTGCAGGTACCAGTCGCCGGGGGTCCCGTCCGGATTGGTGGTGCGGGTCCAGGTCTCGCCGCCGAACTCGCCGATCCAGTCGGTGGGCCGTTCGTCACCGTTGGGGCCCCGGCCGGGTCGGAACCAGAACAGGTCCCGCTCGGGTGCGCCGGGCCCGCCGGCGAGCGCGGCCTGGAACCAGGGGTGCGCGTCGGAGCAGTGGTTCGGCACCACGTCGACGATGGTCCGGATGCCCAGTGCGTGCGCCTCGGCGATCAGCGCCTCCACCTCGGCCAGGCTGCCGAAGACCGGGTCGATGTCACGGTAGTCGGAGACGTCGTAGCCGGCGTCCGCCATCGGCGAGGGGTACCAGGGACTGAACCAGATCGCGTCGACGCCGAGCGCGGACAGGTGGTTGAGCCGGGACCGGATGCCGGCGATGTCACCGATGCCGTCGCCGTTGCCGTCGGCGAAGCTCCGGGGATACACCTGGTAGATCACGGCTCCCCGCCACCACGGACTTCTGTCAGCTGTGGACACGAGCACCTGCTTTCTGCGTCAGTACGTCGGCGGGTTCGCCGGACCTGGTCATGTGTCGGGCGAACGGTCGTTGTTCGCCGCGCGGGAGGATGCGCTGGTGGCTATCCCTTGATGCTGCCCGTGGTCAGACCGGACATGATGTTCCGTTGGAAGATCAGGAAGATGATGACGGTCGGGATCGCGGCGATGACCGACGCGGCGATCACGACGTTCATCGGTGTGCCGCCGGCGAAGGCGTAGATGCCGACGCTGACCGTCCGGGTCTCGGGTGAGGGCATGACCAGCTTGGGCCAGAGGAAGTCCTTCCAGACCGTGGTCACGGCGAAGATCGAGACTACGCCGAGGATGGGCCGCGACAGCGGCAGGATGATCGACCAGAGGGTGCGCAGTGACGTCGCCCCGTCCATGAGGGCGGCGGCCATCAACTCCTCGGGGATCGAGTCGAAGAACCGCTTCAACAGGAAGATGTTGAACGCGTTGGCGACCAGGGGCAACCAGATCGCGAACGGTGAGTCCAGCAGGTTGATGTGCACGATCGGCAGGTCGATCACGGTCACGTACTGCGGAACGATGAGGACCATCGCCGGGATCATCAGGGTTCCGAGCATCAGGGCGAGGATCGCGTTGCCGAAGATCGGCCGAAGCTTGGACAACGAGTACGCGGCCGCGGTGTCGAGGACGAGTTGGAACAGCACCGCACCGATGGCGTAGTAGAACGTGTTGAACAGCAGCTTGGCGAGGGCCAGGTTGTTCCACGCGTCGATGTAGTTCTGCGGCTGCGGATCCTTCGGGAACAGCGAGGGTGGGGTCTGCGCGATCTCCTGGCCGGACTTCAGCGCGCCGGTGACCATCCAGTAGAGCGGCCCGAGGAAGACGAGCGTGAAACCCACCACGACGACGACCAGCAGCGTCCAGTAGACGACCCGGCCGCGCCCCCGGCTGATCTGGGTCTGGGAGATGAGGGTCCGGGTTCCGGAATCCTGTGCCATTCCTCGCCGTCCTAGTCCTGTTTCGCAGTCAGTCGCACGTACACGGCGGAGAAGCCGGCCAGCACCACGAGCATGATCACGCCCAGTGCGGCGGCGCCGTTGAGGTCGTTCTGGAAGAACCCGTGCTGGTAGATGAGGTACGCCACCGAGGTCGCGGAGTCCTCCGCGCCCGCACCGTTGGCGAGGATCAGCGGCTCGATGAAGAGCTGCATGGTGGCGACGATCTGCAACATCGCCAGGAGCGCGAGGATCAGCCGGGTCTGCGGGATGGTCACGTGCACGATCCGCCGCCAGATCCCGGCCCCGTCCAACTCAGCGGCCTCGTAGAGCTCGCCGGGAATGTTCTGCAACGACGCCAGGTAGATCAGCACCGCGCCGCCCATGTTCATCCAGGTCGACGCCACCACCATGGCCGGCATGGTCATCTCGGGCGACTGCATCCACTGCGAGGTGGGCAGGTGCAGCGCCTTGAGGATCGCGTTGAACAGCCCCGCCTCGCTGGGGTCGTACGCGTAGAACTTGAAGAGGAACAGCGCGGACGCCGGCGGCAGCATCACCGGCAGGTACACGAGGATCCGCAGGTAACCCTTGCCGTGGCGGAACTCGTTGAGCAACACCGCCACGAAGAAGGGCACCACGTAGCCGAGGGCGAGCGCGAGCACGGTGAAGTAGAACGTGTTCTGCCAGGCCGTCCAGAAGCTCGGGTCGGCGATGATGCGGGAGTAGTTGTCCCAGCCCACCCAGGTGGTCTCGCCACGCCGGGTGCGCTGGAAGCTCATCACGATGCCGCGGATCATCGGGTACCAGGAGAAGACGACGAAGCAGAGCACCGCACCGATCAGGAAGGCGTGACCGGTGAGGTTGTCCCGTACCTTGCGGCCGAGGCTCGTGCGCTGCGGCCTCGTCGAGTACGGCGACGGCGGGCGGCCCGGTTTCCTGGGGGTCTCCGGGACGGTGGTGATCGCCAAGGCAACTCCTGGGTGAGTCGGTGACGTCGACGACGCGGTGCGAACGGGGTGGGGGCCGGCTCGGCGTACCGGCCCCCACCCCGGTCGGTCAGCTCTCGGCGGTGAGGAGCTGGTTGACCTTCTCCTCGGCGGTCTTGAGCAGGGCGTCGATGTTGGAGTTCGGGTTGGTCAGCACACCGGACATCGCGGCGTCGAGCACCGCGTAGATGGCCTGGGCGTTGCGCGGCTCACCCTTGATCGGGACCGGGGTCGCCTCGAAGAGCGCGAAGTTCGACGTGTCGACGTTCGCGTTCGCCTTGCGCAGCTCCAGCTCCTGCTTCTGGGCGTCACTGCCGTTGGCGAAGAGCAGCGGCTGGGGCAGACCCACCGGGTAGTTCTGCGGCTTGGCCCGGACGTAGTCGAACTGACCCTTGCCCGGGGTGAGCTTCTGGTAGGCGATCCACTTCAGACCGGCCTTGACCTGCTCGGGAGTGAGGTCCTTCTTGAAGAAGTAGCCTTCGCCACCACCGAGCGTCCCCTTCGCCGCGCCGTCCTGGCCGGGCAGCGGGGCCATCGCCCAGTCCTGGAACTTGCCCTGGAACTGGCTGACGATCGCCTGGGTGGCGTCCGGCGCGCCGATGAACATGCCGACCTTGCCCGCGCCGGCGTTCGTCAGCAGGTCACCCCACTGGAGCAGCTGACGGGCACCCATGCTGTTGTCGCCGTACCGCATGTCCTTGAGGTTCTGCAGGACCTGCTTGCCCATGGCGTTGTTGAAGTCGGCCTTCTTGCCGTCCTCGGTCAGCACCCGACCGCCCTGCGAGTAGAGCAGGGAGGTGAAGTGCCAGCCACCGGTGTTGCCGGCGCTGTACTCCGAGTAGCCGGCGATGCCGTTGCCGAGCGCGGAGATCTTCTTGGCGGCGTCCCGGACCTCGGCCCAGGTCTTGGGCGGGTTGTTCACGTCCAGCCCCGCCTGCTGGAACAGGACCTTGTTGTAGACCAGGCCCATCGAGTAGTTCTTCACCGGGACGGCGTAGAGCTTGCCGGCGTCGGTGAAGACCTCCTTGAGCGCGGGGTCGACGCTGTCCCAGGTCGGGATCGTGTCCTTGTTGGCGTACTGGCCGATGTCCATCGCCTGACCGGAGTCGAGCACCTGCTGGAGATCGGTCATGTACCCGTAGAACACGTCGGTCACCGTGCCGCCGGCGAGGCGGGCGGTGAAGTCCGGCGGGTTGTTGCACTGCTCGCCGACGCTGACGCTCTTGATGGTGATGTCCGGGTTCTGCTTCTGGAACTCGGCGACGTCGTCGTTCCAGTTCTTCAGCAGCTCCTTCTGGGCGCCGACCGGCTGGCAGTCGACCGTGATGGTGACCTTGCCGCCTGCGGTCGAGTCGCTGTCGTCGCTCTTCGTGGAGCACGCCGTGAGGCTGAGCCCCAGGCCGGCCACGAGCGCGACCGCCGCAGCCTTTCGGTATTGCGGTACGGACATCTGTCCATCCCTTCGGGAACGGGTGTCTCCAATGACCTTCGCTGATCTGCGGTGATACGACCTGACGCCCAGTAGCTGCGTCGGAGCCAGGTGTGAGTGGAGTCACTGTAGCGAGGCCGACCCATTTCAGCAAGGTATCGACCTTGTGCCGAAAGGACACGACGTGATTACGACAGATGTTGGCAAGACCCTGAAAGTGACCCGGTTTGCTGGATATTGACGCCTTATGCCCGGTCACTCAACCCGGTCGGTGCCGACCGCGGCGAGCAACGACGAAAACGGCCGCCGACCGCGAGAAGCGGTCGACGGCCGAAGCGTCGTGCGGTTGTGGCCCCTAGCGGCCGGGGGCGGGCGCGGTCGAGCCCCGCACCACCAACTCCGGCTCGAACAGCAACTCGTCCTGGAGGACGCCGGCACCCTCGATCTGGGTGACCAGCAGATCCACGGCGGCCTGCCCCATCGTCTCGATCGGCTGCCGCACCGTGGTCAACGGCGGATCGGTGCACGTCATGAAGGCGGAGTCGTCGTAACCCACGACCGACACGTCGGTCGGCACCGAACGCCCCAACCGCCGGGCCGCCCGGATCGTGCCCAGCGCCAGCACGTCGCTGGCGCAGATGATGCCGGTCACGCCCCGCTCGACCAGCTTGGTCGCGGCGACCCGCGCCCCCTCCATCGAGAAGCTGGAGCGCTCGACGCACTCAGCGTCGCCCTCGTCCCAGCCCGCCGCCTGGATCATCGCGTCGAGCTTGCGTCGGGACGGCACGTGCCCCTCCGGGCCGAGCACCATCCCGATCCGCTCGTGCCCGAGCGAGCGCAGGTGCCCGTACGCCTGCTCCACCGCCACCGCGTCGTCGGTGGACACCCGGGGGAAACCCAACTCGTCCACACCCGCGTTGACCAGCACCACCGGCAGCCCTCGGTCGGTCAGCCGACGGTAGTGGTCGTGTTTGGCGTCGGCGAGCGCGTACGAGCCACCGGCGAAGATCACTCCGGAGACCTGGTGGTCGAGGAGCATCTCCACGTAGTCCATCTCGGACACGCCACCGATGGTCCGCGCGCACAGCGCCGGGGTGTAGCCGCGCTGGGCCAGAGTGCCGGTGACGACCTCGGCCAACGCCGGGAAGATCGGGTTCTGCAACTCGGGCAGCACCAGCCCGACCAGCCGGGCCCGTTCGCCGCGCAGCTTGGTCGGCCGCTCGTAACCGAGCACGTCAAGCGCGGTCAGCACGGCGGTCCGGGTCGCCTCGGAGACGCCGTCCCGGCCGTTGAGCACCCGGCTGACGGTGGCCTCGCTGACGCCCGCCTTCTTGGCAACTTCAGTCAACCGCTTGGTCACGGCCGCAATCGTACGTCACGGCTATGAAAGAAATGAACAGCGAACTGCGCACCATTTGCTGGCCGGCTGCCTCATTCTTCCCTTCGCCCACCAAATTGCCGCGCTCACCCATCCCGGAGGTGGCGCTGGAGTCAGATCAGCCCTACCGCGCGTTGCGGCACCGGGTGGATCAGTCGATCATGCGCGACGTCCTGGTGGCCCGCCGCCCGGCCTGAACGGCCCGCACCTGCGCCCTCGCCGCACCATGCGCCACCCGTCCGGGTGCCCATGGTCTCCGTCGCCGCACCATGCGCCACCCGTCCGGGTGCCCATGGTCTCCCTCGCACCCTTTGCTCTGCACCCGCGGAGGCGACACTCACGGTCTGTAGCTGGTGCCTCCGCGGGTGCAGAGCAAAGGGCGGACAACTGGGTCCTCGACCCCGCGGACCCAGCGAGGCTCTGTACCGCACCTCACCTGCTCAGCCCGCTGTGAAAACGAGGCCCGGCGCGGGGCGCCGCAGCGCGGGGCGCGGAGCACTCGTCAGGACAGGTCGCGGAGGGCGTCGCCGATGGCCCGGTGGAAGGTCGGGTACGCGTAGATCATGTGCCGGAGCTGGCTCAGCGGCACCGCCGCGTGCACCGCCACCACCAGCGCGGACAGCACCTCGCCGCCGGCCGGGCCGACCGACGTCGCGCCGACCAGCACCCCCTGGTCGGCGTCCGCGACGACCTTGATGAAATCGCCGTCGCCGACCCGGTGGATCCAACCTCGGGTCGAGCTGCCGAGCTTGGTGAAACCCACCTGCACGTTGATGCCGCGTTCGCGGGCCTGCCGCTCGGTGAGCCCGACCGCGCCGATCTCGGGATCGGTGAAGGTCACCCGGGGCAGCGCGCGGTAGTCGGCGCGCGGGACGGTGCCGGCGGACCCGCTCGACCCGCTGGCGGCCAACGAGCTGGACGCGCCCATCGCCCCGCCGACCACGCTGGCGGTGCCGCTGGCGTCCGCCCCGGCCGTCGCTTGCCGGGCGCGAGCCAGGATGTCGGCGATCACGATCCCCGCCTGGTACATGGCGATGTGGGTGAAGGCACCCTCGCCGGTCAGGTCACCGACCGCCCAGACGTGCTCCGTGACGTGCAGACGGTCGTCCACCGGCAGGTACCGCTGGTTGGTGTCCAGGCCGATCGTGTCCAGACCCAGCTCGGCCAGCTTGGCCTTGCGCCCGGTCACCACCAGCAGCCGGTCGGCGGTGAACTCCACGCCGCCACCACCGTGCAGGGTGAACCTGGTCCCGTCGTGCTCGACCCGTTCGGCGCGTACCCCGGTGTGAATCTCCACGCCGTCGGCGCGCAGCGCCGCGGCGGCCACCTCGGACGCCTCGGGTTCCTCGACGGCCAGCACCCGGTCGAGCGCCTCGACCACGGTGACCCGGACCCCGAAGCGGACGAAGACCTGCGCCAACTCCAGACCGATCGCACCGCCACCGAGCACGAGCAGCGAATCGGGCAACTCCTCGACCTCGATCGCCTGGTGGTTGGTCCAGTACGGGGTGTCCGCCAGCCCGTCGATCGGCGGCACCGACGGGCGGGTGCCGGTGCCCAGCACCACGCCGTGTCGGGCCTCGAACACCTGGTCGCCGACGCGAACCCGGCGCGGACCGTCGAGCCGGCCGCTGCCCCGCACGAGCCGGCCGCCCTTGCCGATGAACCGCTCGGCCGCGACCGTGTCGTCCCAGGTGTCGGTGGCTTCCTCGCGGATCCGCTTGGCCACCGGCGCCCAGTCCGGTTGGACCTGCGCGGCCCCGGCGAGCCCGTCGACCCGGCGAGCCTCGGCGAGCGCGTTGGCCGCTCTGATCATCATCTTGCTCGGGATGCAACCCCAGTACGGGCACTCCCCGCCGACGAGATTCCGTTCGACGCCAACGACGCTCAGGCCGGCCTCGGCGAGCCGTTCGGCCACCTCCTCGCCGCCAACCCCGAGCCCGACCACGACCACATCCACCAGCTCCGGCTCCGCCACACCGAACAGCATCCCCCAGCGACACCGCCCCGACCACCAGGGCCGATGAAAAGTCGACGCGCTCACCGGCCCGGACGCTTACCGTGACCGGATGGACGCACGCTTCGCTCCCGTCCGGGACTGCTTCCACGATCTGTTCACCGCCGGGCGGGAGACAGGTGCCGGCCTGACCATCTGGTACGACGGGCAGCCGGTCGTGGACCTGATCGGCGGCTCCCGCACCGACCCTGGACCGGGCGGCGAGCCGTGGCGGCCGGACACGCTGGTGAACGTCTACTCGGTCGGCAAACCGGTGGCCGCGCTCTGCCTGCTGATGCTCGTCGACCGGGACAAGGTCGATCTCGACGCGCCGGTGGACCGGTACTGGCCGGAGTTCCGCACCCCCGCCACCGTGCGTCAGGTGCTGTCGCACACCGCCGGGCTTCCGGCTTTCCCGGTGCCCCGGCCAGCCATCGCGGTCGCCGACTGGGCGCTGCTCACCGGCGACCTGGCCGCCGCCGACCCCGAGTGGTCGCCGGGCTCGGTCGCCGGGGAACACGCCTGGACGTACGGGCATCTGGTGGGCGAGCTGGTCCGGCGGGTCGACGGTAGGTCGGTGGGTCGGTTCCTGGCCGAGGAGATCGCCGACCGGTGGCAGCTCGACCTCGGCTTCGGGCTGACCGAGGCGGACCAGCGGCGCTGCGCGGACCTGCGCTACGGCGACCCGCAGTGGCCGAGTCGGAAGCTCGGCGAGCCGGGCTCGCTGCGGGCGCGCGCGATGGGCAACCCGGCCGGTGGCCTGGACCTGGCCGTGGTGAACAGCCCGCTGTGGCGGGGCGCCGAGATGCCGGCGGTCAATCTGCACGCCACCGCGTCCGGGCTGGCCCGGCTCTACGCCGGTCTGCTGGCCGGCGGCATCCTGGACGGCGTCCGGCTGTTCAGCCCGGACCTGATCGCGGAGACGACCCGGGTCCAGTACGACGGGCCGGACCTGGTGCTGGACCGTCCGGCCCAGTGGACGCTGGGCATGCAGCGGGAGCCGGACGGCAGCTGGGGCATGGGCGGTGTCGGCGGCAGCGGCGCGTGGGCCGACCCGGAACGCGGGTACGCCTGCGCGTACGCCACGGCCCGGTTGGACGAACACGACCGCGTCAACGAGCTGGCCGACGTCCTGCACTCGGTGCTCTGAAGGGCGGTCATCGGCTCTGCGGGTGGATCCTCGGCCCGGGGATGACGACCGGCGTACCGGTCGAGCTGAGCAGGGCCCGCGCGGCCACCGCCATCCGTCGCCGCTGCGGCACCACGGCCCGCCGGACGAAGACGTCGTAACCTTGCGCGGCCACCTCGTCGAGGATGCCGCCGTAGAGCGCGTACGCGGTGCGCATGCAGGCCTGCGAGGCGGGCGCCAGCATGGTGACACCGGGTGCGGCGGCGGCGTAGTGCGCCTGGGCGCGGGTCACCTCGTACTCGATCAACTCGCGGATGCGCGGCGTACCGCGGCCTCGCGCGCGGGCCTCGGCCAGGTCCTCGCGGGTGACCCCGAACTTCGCCAGGTCCTCGTCCGGCAGGTAGGTGCGGCCCCGGTCGAGGTCCTCGGCGACATCCCGGATGAAGTTGGTGAGCTGGAAGGCGAAGCCGAGTTGCCGGGCCGGCTCCCGGGCCGCCGCCGGGTCGGAGCTGCCCAGGATCGGCAGCATCATGGTGCCGATGACCGCTGCCGAGCCCTCCATGTAGTCGAGCAGGTGGTCGTAGGTCGGGTACGCGGTGACGGTGAGGTCCATCGCCATGCTTTTCAGAAACGACGCGAAGTCGTCCCGGTCGAGATCGAAGACCGCGATCGTGTGCAGCACGGCCGGCAGCAGCGGGTCATCGACCGGTGCCCCGTGCAGGCCGGCCATGAACTGCCCGGCCCAGTGGTCCAGCAGAGCGGCCCGCTCGGCCTGGGGCAGGTCCTCGGTGCGGTCCACGATCTCGTCCGCGTACCGGGTGAACCCGTAGAGGGCGTGCACGTGCCGTCGTTTCCAGGCGGGGAGCAGGCGGGTGGCGAGATAGTAGGTGCGGCCGTGGCGTTTGTGCAGCTCACGGCACCGGCCATAGGCGGCGGCGAGATCAGGTTCCACTGAACCTCCTCCAATTATCGACGCACCAATCGACGCAGCTCGTAGCTTAAGGTACGCTCAGCCGCATGGCCAACGACGCAGTGGCGGGCAACGTGACCCGCGTAGCGCCGGCGGGGCCGGGAGACGGGGACGATCCGGTCCGCGCCGTTCTGGCGGCTTATACCCACGATCTGGTCACGGCGATCGACGAGACGCTGAACACTTTCCTCACCGCCGAGGTGGACGCCCTCAACGACATCGACGCATCGATGGGTCGCTTCGCCGCCACCGCGCGGGAGGCCGTGCTCACCGGCGGCAAACGGATCCGCTCCACGTTCGCCTACTGGGGTTGGCGCGGGGCGGTCGGCGCCACCGCGGCGCTGCCGCCCGTGCTGCCCGCGCTGGCCGCGCTGGAGCTGCTGCACACCTTCGCGCTGGTGCACGACGACGTGATGGACGCGTCCACCACCCGCCGGGGCCGACCCACCGCACACGTCGCGCTCGCCGACCAGCACATCGCCGCAGGCCTCCGGGGCGATCCCGGCCGGTTCGGTGAGGCCGTCGCCGTGCTCATCGGCGACCTCTGCATGGTCTGGGCCGACCAGTTGCTGGCGCACGCCTCGGTGCCGTCGACCCGACTCCTCGACGTGCGTCGCTGCTACGACCAGATGCGGGTGGAGACGGTCGCCGGGCAGTACCTCGACGTGCTCGGCGAGAACGACCCGGCGAGTTGGTCGGTCGACCGGGCGCTGCGGGTGGCCCGCTACAAGACCGCCAGCTACACCGTCCAGCGACCACTGCTCTTCGGGGCCTGCCTGGCCGGAATACCCGCCGACGATCCGCTGGTCTCCGCGTACACCCGCTATGGGCTGGCCGTCGGCGAGGCGTTCCAGCTCCGCGACGACCTGCTCGGTGTCTACGGCGACCCGGCGGCCACCGGCAAACCGGCCGGCGACGACCTCCGCACCGGCAAACCGACCACACTGCTCGTGCTGGCCCGCGAGCTGGCCACGCCGGCCCAGCTCACGGCGTTGGAGCGGGCCGCCGACGGGCCGGTCGACACGCTCGCCGGGCTGGTCGCCGAGACCGGCGCGGCGGCCCGGGTGGAGGAGATGATCACCGAGCGGGTGAGCGACGCGCTGACCGCGCTCGACGCCGCACCCGTGGACCAGACGGCGCGGACCGCGCTGACCGGGCTGGCCACCGCCGCTACCAACCGGCGGGCCTGATGGGCGACTGGAACGAGGAGGTGGTCACGTGCGGACGGTGACAGGACGGACGGACCGGGTGGTGGTCGTCGGGGCCGGGCTGGGTGGGCTGGCCTGCGCGCTGCACCTGGCCGGTGCCGGTCGACAGGTGACCGTGCTGGAGCGCGAGCCCGTGCCCGGCGGGCGGGCCGGACGCCTCGGCGTGGACGGCTACGAGTTCGACACCGGCCCGACCGTGCTCACCATGCCCGACCTGATCGCCGAGGCGCTCGGCGCGGTCGGCGAGGAGCTGCGCGACTGGCTGGACCTGACCCCGCTCGACCCTGCCTACCGGGCGTACTACCCGGACGGCTCGACTCTCGACGTGCTCACCGACACCACCCGGATGGCCGCCGAGATCTCCCGGGTCTGCGGGCCGTGTGAGGCCGACGGCTACCTGCGGTTCGTCGAGTACGCGCGGGAGCTGTGGCGGCTGGAGCGCACCGACTTCATCGAGCGCAACCTGGACGCGCCCACCGATCTGATCACCGGCAACCTGCTCAAGCTGCTCGGCGGCGGCGCCTTCCGCCGCCTCCAGACGAAAATCAACCAGTTCTTCCGCGACCCGCGTACCCAGCGGATCTTCTCCTTCCAGGCGATGTACGCCGGCCTCGCGCCACACGACGCGCTCGCCATCTACGCGGTCATCGCGTACCTCGACTCGGTGGCCGGCGTCTACTTCCCGCGCGGCGGCATCCACGCGGTCTCCAGGGCGATGGCCGGCGCGGCCGAGAAGCACGGCGTGCAGATCCGCTACGGCACCACGGTGACCCGGGTGGAGACCGCGAACGGTCGGGCCACCGGCGTGCTCACCGCCGACGGTGACCTGGTGCCGGCGGACGTGGTGGTGCTCAACCCCGATCTGCCGGTCGCCTACCGGGACCTGCTGCCCGCCGCGCCGAAGCGCCGGCTCACCTACTCGCCGTCCTGCGTCGTTCTGCATGTCGGCTCCCGACAGGGCTATGCGAAGATCGCCCACCACAACATCCATTTCGGCCGCGCGTGGAAGGGCACCTTCGATGAGGTCATCCGGCGGGGTGAATTGATGACCGATCCGTCGCTCCTGGTCACCAACCCGAGCCGGACCGACCCCGCGGTGGCCCCAGCGGACCGGCACACCTACTACGTGCTCGCCCCGGTGCCCAACCTGCACCGGGCGCCGTTCGAGTGGCGTGGCGACCTGACCCAGCGCTACACCGACCAGCTGATCGGCACCCTGGAGGAGCGCGGCTACGTCGGCTTCGGCGCCGGGGTCGAGGTGCTGCGCGCGATCACCCCTGCCGAGTGGGAGGAGCAGGGGATGGCCGCCGGCACTCCGTTCGCCGCCGCGCACACCTTCTTCCAGACCGGCCCGTTCCGCCCGTCGAACCTGCACCGCGACCTGTCGAACGTGGTGTTCGTCGGCTCCGGGACGCAGCCCGGGGTCGGCGTGCCGATGGTGCTCATCTCCGGCAAGCTCGCCGCCGGCCGAATCACTGGGGAAGGCCGATGAGCGCACGTGAGGAACATCTCGTCGAACTCGTCGACGAGACCGGCAAGGCGCACGGCGAGACGACCGTCGCGGCCGCGCACCAACCGCCGGGGCGGCTGCACCGGGCCTTCTCGGTGTTGCTGGTGGACCCGGACGGCCAGGTGCTGCTCCAGCGTCGAGCCGCCGTCAAGACCCGGTTCCCGCTGCGCTGGGCCAACTCCTGCTGCGGGCACCCCCGTCCCGGGGAGTCGCTCGCCGAGGCGGCCAACCGACGACTGGGCGAGGAGTTGGGCACGGGCCCGGTCGAGCTCACCGAGGTCGGCACCTACGTCTACTACGCCGAGGACCCGGCGACCGGCCGGGTCGAGTTCGAGTACGACCACGTACTGCGAGGCGAGTTCCGGCCCAGCGCCCCGCTACTGCCGGACCCGGACGAGGTGGCCGAGCTGCGGTGGGCCGACCCCACCGCGCTGGAGGCCGAGTTGGCGCTCGACCCCCGGTCGTACGCACCCTGGCTGGGCGGGGTGGTGAACCGGCTGCTCCGCCCCGCGGGGTCCCGGTCTGACGCAATCGGGCCGGGCACGACCCCGCCCGGCTGGTCGGCGGACAACACGGCGGAGCGGTCGGGTGGTCGATGAGGCACTGAGCGCGGGCGCGGTCGCACGCAGGCTGGGGGTCGCGGTGACAACCCTGCGCACCTGGCACCAGCGCTACGGGCTCGGGCCCAGCGAACACATCCCCGGCCACCACCGCCGGTACACACCCACCGATCTGGCCCGCCTGGAGATCATGCGCCGGCTCACCGCCGAGGGCGTGAGCCCCGCCGAGGCGGCCCGCTGGGCCCGCCAGGCACCGGACCCGACACCCAACGGCGCCAGCGCGACCGCCCGGATCCACCCGACCGGCCGTGACGGCGGCGGCACCATCCCGGTCGGCCGTGCCGCCCCGGCAGCCCGTGGCCTGGCCCGGGCCGCCATGCGGCTGGACGCGGCGGCGATCAGCGAGACGATCGCGCACGCCCTGGGCACCGGCGGAGTCGTCGCCACCTGGGACGGCCTGCTGCGCCCGGTGCTCGCCGGCATCGGCGAACGCCACGCCGCCACCGCCGGCCTGATCGAGGTGGAACACCTGGTGTCCCGCTGCGTCTCGGAGGCTCTCGCGGCGGCCAGCCGGGCCAAGGTCCCCACCGGACCGGCCCGGATCCTGCTCTCCTGCGCCGACGAGGAACAGCACACCCTGCCGCTGGAGGCGTTGGCCGCGGCGCTCGCGGAGGCCGGCGTCAGCTACCGGATGCTCGGCGCACGGGTGCCGGTCGCCGCCCTCGTCGAGGCGGTCAACCGGACCGGTCCGGCGGCCGTGGTGCTCTGGTCGCACACCCGGGCCACCGCCGACCCGGCCCAACTCAGCGCGCTGCTCGCCGCGCCCCGACGCCCGTTGCTGGTGCTCGCCGCCGGTCCCGGCTGGCAAGCCGACACCCTGCCCGCCGGGGTGGTGCGACCGGTGGAGCTGGCCGAAGCGGTCTCGCTCTGCGCCGCCGTCCGCGACTCCCTGGACCAGTCGAGGCGTGACTGATCGCACTGTCGCCAGCTGGCGAGGTGAACTACCGTCGGGCGGGTCCGCCGACCCCGACCCTCCGGGAGCAAGCAGATGCAAGCCCGCGCCGTCCTGGCGTCCGTCCTCGCCATGGCGCTGTTTCTGTCCGGCTGCGCGCAGCGGCACCGCACCATCGCACGCGCCAGCGCGCCAGCACCGGTGGAATCGACCACGTCACCCACCCCGACACCGCACCCCAGCGTCACCAAGCCGGCCAAGCCGCCACTGCGGCCGCTGCCGGCCAAGCTCCCCGCCGGCCTGGGTCGCAACACCGGCGTACGACCGGTGGCCCTGACGTTCGACGACGGGCCCAGCCCGACCTGGACACCGAAGGTGCTCGACCAACTACGTGCCGCGAAGGTGACCGCGACCTTCTGCGTCGTCGGTCGCGAGGTGCAGCGCCACCCGGAGCTGGTCCGGCGGATCGTCCGGGAGGGACACCAGCTCTGCAACCACAGCTGGCGACATGACCTCGACCTGGCCCGGCGACCTGTCGCCGAGATCCGGGCCGACCTGGACCGCACCAGCAAGGCCATCCAGAAGGCCGCCCCCGGCGCGAAGGTGTCGTTCTACCGGCAGCCCGGCGGCCGGTGGACGTCGGAGGTGATCGCAGTGGCCAAGAGCCTCGGCATGCGCCCGCTGCACTGGTCGGTCGACCCACAGGACTGGGACAAGCCGAGCGCCGCGACCATCGGCAAGCGAGTCCACGCCGCCACCCGCCCCGGCGGCATCGTTCTGCTGCACGACGGAGGCGGAAACCGGGCCGCAACGCTCGCCGCCTGCCCGAAGTTGATCGCCGACCTGAAGCAAAGATTCGGCATCGCCCGACTCCGCTAGAACCGCTCTGACCTGCGGTTATAACTCGTCCCAAGCCCCCGCCCATACCGATTTTGTCGACCGACCAGGCATCACGTATGCTTTTGAAGCCTCCGGCGGGGCCGGATGGGAGCAAGTCCGCTTGAAGTTGCGAATATGCAATGATGGCGGGGCCGCCCTCATCGTCTAGCGGCCCAGGACGCCGCCCTTTCAAGGCGGTAGCACGGGTTCGAATCCCGTTGGGGGCACGACCGGCGCAAGCCGGAGCAACACAAGCTAGGTCCTGTGGAGCAGTTGGAGTGCTCGCCGCCCTGTCAAGGCGGAGGTCGCGGGTTCAAGTCCCGTCAGGACCGCAGCGCTGACGCCGCGCCCCGCGCGGCGTTCTGCGTATCGGAGCAGGTCGCCCTGCCACCGGTTCGTCCGGTCGCCGGGTAGCATGAGCCGAGCAACACGGCCAGGTAGCTCAGTTGGTACGAGCGTCCGACTGAAAATCGGAAGGTCGGCGGTTCGACCCCGCCCCTGGCCACATAGCCTTTCGCCGGGCTACAGAGGTCCCCACCAGCGGATACGCAGGTGGGGATCTTGCTGTTTCCGGCGGTATCTCTCACTCCGTGTGGCGGGGCGGCATCCGGAGTCCCGCGGTCCGGAGGGCTCGACTGGGCAATCCGGCGACCTGCCCGCGCCCGGCCCACCCCGGCGCCGGAAAGCCGCATGATCGACTCGGCTTCCTGAAAGTCGCGGTGTTGCCGGCGTCGGGACACCCCGATTTCCAGAAAGCCGAGTCGATCATGTGGTGGCGACGTCAGCGGTCGACCGCCCAGCGACGGCCGCGCCTCCGGGCGGGGTCAGCGGTCGGGGCCGTCCCGCGCGGGGTCAGCGGTCGGGGCCGTCCCGCGCGGGGTCAGCGGTCGGGGGCCGTCCCGCGCGGGGTCAGCGGTCGGGGGCCGTCCCGCGCGGGGTCAGCGGTCGGGGCCGTCCCGCGCGGGGTCAGCGGTCGGGGCGGTCCTGCGGGCGATGCTGCGCAACGCCGCCCTGGATCGCCTCCCACACGCTGCGTCCGGCCTGTCGCAGCGTCTCCCCGGCCTGCTCGGCGAGCTGGGCGGCGTTGTGGGCTGCGTTCTGCGCGGCAGCCTGCGCCGCGGCCGACAGACCGCCGTCACCCCCGCCGGACGGGCTCGGACCCGGCGCAGCCGACTGGTTGGGCCGGTCGCCGGATCGCCCGGTCGGGCCCTCCGGCCCACGGAACTCCGAGTGCCGCCCCTCCGAATGCCGCCCTTCAGGGTGCCAACTCTCCGGGCGCTTGCTCTCCGGGTGGGCCTGCTGGGCTGGGCCAGGGCCGCCAGCTAGCGGCCCCGGCCCGCCGGCTAGCGGCCCCGGGCCTCCGGCCGTCGGCTCCGAGCTGACCGGACCCGGTCCGGGCCGACCCGGCTGTGGTCGACCACGACCAGACCGATCGACACCCCACCGACCGAAACCGGGCCGATCGGCACCCGACCGATCAAGCCCTGGCTGGCCGGGGCTTGATCGGTCGCGGTCGGCGACAGCACCCACCGCGCCCACCTGCTGACCAGACTCAGTCACCCCGTTCGAGCGCCGCGCCGGCGCCCGCACCTCAGCAGCGCCCGGCGCCCGCGCCTCAGCAACCCCCGGCGCCCGCGCCTCAGCAACCCTCGCCGCCTCCGCCGCCAACTGCTGGGCGCTGCGGTGGGCGTCGTCAACGGTGGTGCGGGCGAGCGCCTCGATGAGGTCAGGGTTGTTGTCGAGCGTCTCGAGCGCTCGTCCCAGGATTCTGGTCAGCTGCTCCAACCGCACCCGCAGCTGCGCCTCAGCGTTCACCCCGTTGACGTTCAACTCGGCGCCGCTGATGTGCACCCGTACACCGGCGTCGACCTGGAGCAGGTTGGCCACCCGGGCCCGCAGCGACAGGTCGGCGTCCAGACCGTCGACCGCCAGCCGGATCGAGTCGACCGAGACCTTCGGAATGTCGAGCAGGACGTCCGGCTCCGGGTTGTCGACGTTCCGGGCCGGCTCTGGTTGCTGCGCGTTCTCGCTCATGCTCTCCCGCCCGCCTGCACAGAGTCCCGGTCGACCGCCGGTTACCCGCTTTCCGGCGGGGCATCCCGTCCGTGACGAGTCGACGACCCTCTGTCTGGAACCGGGCACCGCGCGAAGCTGCACAGCCGGGCATCAGCCGGTATGGTCCGGGCCTATGGGACAGGAATTGACTGATCCGGCCGACATCCGGCAGGACGTCGACCAGTTCTCGCTCCGGTGCGGCCTCCTCGTCCCAAGCTCCGCCGAGCACGCGTTCGCGGTCTTCACCGACGAGCTGACTGACTGGTGGGTCACCGAATACACCTGGTCCGGCCCGGACGCGTTGGCGGAGCTGGGCATGGAGCCGCGGGCGGGTGGCATGCTCTACGAGTTGGGCCCGTACGGCTTCCGCGCCGACTGGGGACGGGTGCTCACCTGGGATCCGCCGCGCCGGCTGGTCTTCGTCTGGCAGATCGGCCCCGACCGGGCGCCGGTGCCGGACCCGGCCCGGGCGAGCGAGGTCGAGGTGCTGTTCCACTCGGAGGGGCCGGAACGCACCCGGGTCGAGCTGGAGCACCGGCACTTCGACCGGCATGGTGAGGCTGCCGAGGGTTACCGCAAGGCGCTCACCGCCGGCTGGCACGAGCTCCTCACCCGGTACGTCGCCTCGGTGTCGCGGCACCGCCCCACCGCGACGGCCTGACGGCACACCGGGTCAGCGGCCGAGCCGCCGATCAGCAGCGGCACCGCCGAGGTTCCGGCCACCGAGGTTGGCGCGTTCGCCGGCCTCGGCCCCCGAGCCGAAGCCGGTGCCGCCCAGCCGGCGTGGCGGCGCGGTGCGCAACCGCGGGTACTCCTCGGTGAGCCGTCGCTGCACCCGGTCGGACCGGTCGGCCAGCACCAGCGCCATCGACGGTGTGCCCGACTCGCTGGCCGCTGCCGTCTCGGCCGCCCAGAGTCGGCCGCCGACCACCTCCGCGAAACCGGCCAGCCAGGAGCGGCGGAAGGCGGCGGGGTGGTCGTCCGCGGGCACCTCGGTGGCGGCCAGGCCGTGCGCCGCCTGCACGAGCAGTGAGGTGAAGAGCAGGTCGACCCGTTCCAGGTCGCTGGCGAAGCCGAAGAGGTGCAGCGAGAAGCCGTTGCCTCGCCGCCGGCGTACGCAGCGGCAGCGCAGCGGCTCGCTCACCGCGGCGAGCAGGCCGACCTTGTCGCGGGCGTACGGGGCGACGACGTCCAGCACGCGGTCACCAACCGGGTCGGTGGTCGGGTCCCGGGCGGCGAGCAGCGCCCGGTCCACGCCGTAGCGAGCGATCAGCTCGGTCGCCTTGGCGGTGAACGCGGCCGACTCGGCCGGCGTGCAGGCCGGATCCTCGGCCTGGGCCAGCAGCTTGCGCACCTTGCTGAGCATGGCCTCGGACATGGCTACAGAGCTACCACACGGGCCGGACATCCTCGGGGCCGCGCCGGAATCAATCGATACGTATCATCGTCACGGCCAGATGATCAGTCCGATACGGACGGTCAGTCACCCGCTCCCGGAGGAACGAACGTATGCCATCTCCGACCGCTCGTCTGCTCGCCGTCGCCACGACCGCCGCCCTGCTCGCCGTCGGCACGCCCGCACAGGCGGAGCCGACAACACCGACCCCACCGGTCAGCTCCGGGCTGAATGCGTTCGCCCCGCTCGCCACCTGTTACGGCGGGGCGGTCCGGTCGTACTTCGAGACCGGCCGCTACGGGGGCTCGGCCGGCGAGTACCGCACCACGACACGCTGCCGCGACATCAACGTCCGCAACGCGAGTGTGTACGCCACCGAAGCGTGCGTGATATTCGTCGACAAGACGAGCGCCTGCAACTACTGGACCTACCTGCCGGCCAACTCGGGCTGGATCACGGTGGCGACGAACGTCCGGGACGGCGTCAACTTCCGGGTCCGCTTCGAGAACCTGCGGTACGAGTACGAGCCGCTGATCGCGTACCACGCGTTCTGACTGACCCGCGCGGTCGCGGCGTCCGCCCCCCGACGGACGCCGCGACCTACCGGCACGTCACCCGGCGCGGGCGCTCATTCGGCGCGGCTGCGCAGGGTGGCGATCGTCGAGCCGGCGAGCGTGAGCAGGCAGTCGGGGAGCAGCCCGTCGGCCGCCGCCGCGCCGAACAGCGCCTCACCGGTCGGTTCGTCCCGATTGGCGTACGCGCTGACGAAGCGGGCCACCCAGCGGGTGTCGTACCCGGCCTGGTCGATCCCGGGAAAGTCGAGCGCCGCCCCGCTGGCCGTCGGCGCGTCGCCGAGCATCGTCGCGGCCAGGCACCAGGCGACCCCGTACGCGCCGCTCAGGCCGGCCCGGTCGACGACCGCGTCGAATGCTCCCACCACCGCATCTCCATCGCCGGTCAGCGCCGAGCGGAGCACGGCGGCCGCGTCATCGAACGTCTGCTGTGGTAGGTCCGTCACTCAGCGCACAGTAGGACGGGCGGTCAAGCCCACCAACGACCGTCACTGTCCGTGTTCAATGCGAGCGACCTGCGCATTACGCCACCTCCACGGTCCCGCCGCCGGCCTCGGCACGCTAATGTGCGCAGCGGACCTTCGCCGGAGGAAGGACGACCATGTTCGATTCACGCCGCTCGCGGGTAGCCACACTGGCTGCCTGCGCGACGATCCTGCTCGCCACAAGCGCTTGCGGGGATGACAAGCCCGAAGAGGCGAGCGCCCAACAGGTGCGCCTTTACGGCACGGACGGCAACATGCTCAACTCCTATCCTGCGGAGTTGAAGGAACGGGCGAGTCTCGTCGACGGGATGAAGGGCACCACGCCCCTCGTTCCGCTGCCGGATGACTTCAAGACCCGGCTACGGGCCGTCGATCCGGCGCTGACGGACTACGTGTACTCCGCCGAGACGTACGACGCGGTGGTGATCGCCGTGCTCGCCGCCCAGTTGGCTGGGAGCACCGACCCGGCCGCCATCACGAAGCAGATCGTCGCCGTTACCAACGACGGGCAGCGCTGCGAAGATCCGGCCAGCTGCCTCGCCCTGGCCCGCAACGGGCAGGACATCGAGTACCGCGGCGTGTCGCTGACCCGGGCGGGCTTCACCGACAAGGGTGAGCCGGCCACCGCGAGCTACGCCACGCTGACCTTCGACGGGCAGCAGATCAACGACGGCAAGACCGAGTTCGTCGGGGCGGGCATCGAGTCGGCGGCGAGCACCAAGACGCCGCCGAAGCCGAAGAAGCAGCGCGCGGGCGGCGACCCCGACCAGGAGCCGCTGATCCTGGGCGGCCTGTTGCCGAAGACCGGTGACCTCGCTATCGCCTACCCGCCGATGGCCGCTGGCGCCGAGCTGGCGATCCGCGAGATCAACGCCGCTGGTGGCGCGCTGGGCAAGCCGGTGACCTGGCTTGACGGCGACGACGGGACCAGCCCGACGGTGGCCAAGGCGACGGTGGCCAAGCACGTGACGGACGGCGTCAGCGTGATCATCGGCGCGGGTGGTTCGGGCATCTCCCGGGCCGTGCTGCCGGACGTGGTGCAGGCCGGGAAGATCCTCTTCTCCCCGTCGAACACCGACAGCAGCCTGACCGACGCGGACGACCAGGGTCTCTACTTCCGCACCGCCCCGCCGGACAGCCTCCAGGGCCGGGCGCTGGCCGACGTCATCCTCCGCGACGGGTCGCAGAAGATCGTCATCGTCGCCCGCAAGGACTCCTACGGTGAGGGCCTCCAGGCCACCGTCCGCGACGAGCTGGAGAAGGCCGGTGTCGCCGTCGACCGGCTCAAGCTGATGACGTACGAGCCGCCGGCCGACGCGAAGGCGCCCCCGGTCGACTTCACCGACGGCGCGAAGGAAGTCAAGGAGTTCGGCGCGGACGCCGTACTGATCATCGGGTTCGGTGAGTCCGCCCAGGTGATCCGCAGTCTGGCCGACGCCGGGGTGCAGATCCAGCAGTAACCCGGCCGCAGACCCACGACGGCCGCACCGGCTTCCCGCCGGTGCGGCCGTCTCTGGTTCGTGGGGATCAGCGCGGTCGGCGGCGCTCCAGGAACTCGGTCATCCGGCGGTGCTTCTCCTCGTCCTCGAAGAGCACCGCCTGGCTGACCAGGTCGAGATGCGGATGCGCGGCGGCGGGTGCGTCCACCGCCAGCTTGGTCAGCCGCACCGCCAACGGGGAGCCCAGGGCGATCTCGTCCAGCACCGCGTGCGCCACCGTGAGCAGCTCGCCCGGCTCGTCCACCACCCGGTTCACCAGGCCGATCCGCAGCGCCTCGGCGGCGTCCACCCGCCGGCCGGTGAAGAGCAGCTCCTTGGCCCGACCCTCACCGATCAACGCGGGCAGCCGGTGGGTCGCGCCAGCACCGGCCAGGATGCCCAACCGCACCTCCGGCTGACCGAAGACCGCCCGGGCCGTGCACACCCGCAGATCGCAGGCGTACGCCAGCTCCGCGCCACCACCCAACGCCGGTCCGTCGACGGCCGCCACGGTCGGCATCGGCAGCGCCCGGATGCGGGCGAAGGCGGCCGAGTTGATCGCGGCGAGGGCATCCGTGCGACCCCGTTCACGCAGCTGGCTGATGTCGGCGCCACCGGCGAAGATGCCCGCCGCACCACCGGTGAGCAGCAGCAGACGCGGGTGCGCCTCCAACTCGGCGCAGACCTGGTGCAGCTCGGCGATCAGGTCGGCATCGATGGCGTTGCGCTTCTCCGGCCGGTCCAGGGTGACCACCAGCCGGTCCGGCCGTTCCTCAATCCGCAACCCGCTCACTGTTTGACACCGCTTTCCCAGCGGTAGAAGCCCTGCCCGGACTTCTTACCCAGCCGCCCGGCGGCCACCATCTCGACCAGCAGCGGCGGCGGCGCGAAGCGGTCCCCGTACGCGGCCTGGAGGGTGCGGGCGATGTCCAGCCGCACGTCGAGGCCGACCAGGTCGGTGAGCTCCAACGGCCCGATCGGATGCCGGTAGCCGAGCACCATGGCCTTGTCGATGTCGGCCGGGCTGGCCACCTCGTCGGCCACCATTCGGATCGCCTCCAGCCCGAGGGTGACCCCGAGCCGGCTGGTGGCGAAGCCGGGCATGTCGCGTACGACGACGGGGTCCTTGCCCAGCCGCTTGGCGAGCGCGACGGCCGCGGCGGTGGTCTCCTCGGCGGTGGCCGGGCCGACCACGATCTCCAGCAGGGCCATCGCCCAGACCGGGTTGAAGAAGTGCAGGCCGAGGAAGCGCTCCGGCGCGTCCAACTCGGCGGCCAGCTCACCGATGGCGATGCTGGAGGTGTTGCTGCCCAGCAGCGCCGGGCGCAGCGCGGCGGCTTCCCGCAGCACCGCACGCTTCAGGTTGAGGCGCTCCGGCACCGCCTCCACGATCACCGCAGGAGCGGGAGCCACCTCGGCGAGGGTGGGGCGGAGCGTCACCAACTGCCGGTTCGCGGCGGCCTCGTCGGCGCTCAGCTTCCCGCGCTGCACCGCCCGCTCCCACAGCTCGGCGAGCCGGTTCAGCGCGGCCGCACCCCGGCCGGGGTCCACCTCGACCAGCTCGACGGCGTGCCCGGCGCCAGCCGCCACGTACGCGATGCCGAGCCCCATCGTGCCGGCACCGACGACCACGAAACGATCGCTCATCACGCCTCCCTGTCCCCTCCGCCGGCGCGCGGGATCCCCGCCACGCCGACCCGGGTGTCCCGCCCGTTCCGCTCGCTCATGGTGCGACCCTAGACAGCGCGACGACCCGGCCCATGCGTGGGGGAGCGCCGGATCGGGTAATGACGGCCCGTCAACCAAGGGAAGGACCGCATCGACATGAGCCAGGCACCGGAGAGCGTCACCGACGGAGAGATCGTGGAGACCCGGGGCGACGAGCGGGTCGAGCTGCTGCGCGCCGACACCAACAACGACGGTCAGACCGACGTGTGGGTGGTGGACACCGACGGCGACGGCAAGGCCGACCTGTTCCAGTTCGACACCGACGGTGACGGCAAGGTGGACATCACCATGGTCGACATCGATGAGGACGGCACCCCGGACGAGGTGGTCGACGGCGACGGTGGTCTCCCGCCCGAGCAACTCCCCCCGACCGTCCAGGTCTGAGACGTACGACGGCCCCTGCCTCCGCCCGGCGGACGCGGGGGCCGTCGGCACTCAGTCGACGAGGCGCAGCGTGGCCAGGTAGTACGGGGCGTCGCGGTCGTCCACATCGGTCAGCCGCCAGCCGGTGCCGTGCACCAGGCTGGCGAACTCGTCCGCCGAGCAGACCAGGTAGTCGAACCATTCAGTGCTCAACTCGCGGTAACGCAGCCGCAGCCGCAGCTGGCCACCGAGCCGGCCACGCCGACGGTTGCGCTCGTGGTAGCCGGTGTGCAGCGGGTCGCGGGTGCCGTACGGGTCGGTGCCCTGCGCGATGATCTGCGCCCCCGGTCGGGCCAGTGCGGCGAGCGCGGCCAGGAACGCGGGAGCGCGCTCCCGGCCCTCGAACAGCCCGAGGTTGTTGCCGAGCAGCAGGAACGTGTCGTAGCGCGGGCCGTCTCCGAGGTGCGTGTCGACGGTGCCGTGCACCAGTCGCCGGACCCCGCGTCGACGGCTCACCTCCAACGCGCCCGCGGAGGTGTCCAGCCCGGTGACGGGTACGCCGCGCTCCTGGAGCAGCAGCGCGATCCGGCCGGCTCCGGTGCCGATGTCCAGCGTCTCGCCGTACGTGCGGTCCACCGCGCGGTGGTCGTACGGCTGCCACTGCGCCGGCGCGTCCAGGTAGTGCGCGGCCGGCGCGCCGTTGATCAGACCGTCGTCCCGTTCGATGATCTCGATGACCGGTCGCGGTAGTCGACCGCCGACCAGGGGTCGCGGGCCCACCCCGGTGGCCACGGCGAGCGTGTCCCGCAGCAGTTCGCCGATCACGTCACCGATTAGAGGCTCAACCGTCACGGCGTTCACGCTATCCGGCCACTCAGTGGCCCGCGCCGGCCGTATCCTGGCGGCGTGACCACGCTGGACCGGCTGTCGGCCGAGAAGTACATCCTGCTCACGACCTTCCGCAAGGACGGTCGGGCGGTGCCGACCCCGGTCTGGGCGGTACGCGACGGTGAGGCGTTGGCGGTCTGGACCCGGGCGGACTCAGGCAAGGTGAAACGGATCCGCAACAACGGCGAGGTGACCGTTGCGCCGTGCGACGTGCGGGGCCGGCCACACGGGGCGGAGGTGTCAGCGCACGCGACGATCTACGGGGGCTCAGACACCGGTCGGGTCCGCGACCTGCTCAAACACAAGTACCGCCTGCTCGGTCGGCTGAGCCTGCTGGGCAGCCGGTTGCGGCGCGGCGAGGGCGGCACGGTCGGCATCCGGGTGACGTTGGCCGAGTCGCGGCGTTGACCCCCGCAACCGCGTCGGGGCATGGAAAGGGGCGGCGGATCGAGATCCACCGCCCCTTTCCGAAAAGCTGTTGCCGGCTCAGTCGCCCTGCCGCTGCTGCGGGATCTGGCCCTGCAGCAGCGCCCTGACCTCCGACTCGCGGTACCGACGGTGGCCACCCAGGGTGCGGATGGCACTGAGCTTGCCAGCCTTGGCCCACCGGGTCACCGTCTTCGGGTCGACCCGGAACATCGACGCCACCTCGGCCGGCGTGAGTAGCGGCTCTGGTTCGTGCGTTCGCGATGCCATCGGTCACTCCTCCACATGTATAGACATCGGCCGGGGTCCCGCCGGCCGACGCGTCTCCCATGGTCCGGCTAGTCCCCGATGTCCGACATGGGCCGAACGGATGAAGGTCCCTAGACGGACGGATGAACCATGCCCGATTTTTACGACTTTTACACGGCAGAAACTACCTTATTCGGACTCATGATCACGGTTCGTGATGCGTCAACTACGAGCGCAACTCACCTTGGGAGCGCTCCTCGGGTGATATGCCCTAGTTGCACCGCTCCAGCAGCTGCACCGCGCGCCACCGGGCCACCAACTTGTCGTACGCGGCGGACGCCTCCTCGGCTTCGCCCCGGGACAACCCCGCGAGGCCACCGGCAACCAGCTCAGGCGAGTCGTCCGCAGCGAGGGTCTCGTCGGAGAGCAGGTCGACCAGACCGCCGTAGTCCAGCTCGACCACGGACCGCGGATGGAACTCCTCCAGCCAGCGCGCCGCCTCCTCCACCGCCTCGGTGATCGGCGCCTCGCCCACCGACTTGCGCAACACCGACAACGCCCGCGACGAGCGGCGTCGAGCCTTGGAGATCTCGGTGCGGTAGCGCAGCGACCGCCGGCCCGGCTGGGTGACCAGGTCCCGCTCGACCGGGTCGAACAGCACGAACCACCGCAGCGGTACGCCCCAGGTGGCGATCTGCTCGTGCACCCGGGGCACCCCGTGCTCCAGCACCCGGGCGCCACTGCGCCAGTCGTCCACCACCGCCCTGGCCTGCCCGGCGAGCACCGGCGGCACGAAGGCGTCGGCGAGCACCGAGGGCACCCCGTCCCGGGCGCTGAGCGCCGCCTCGGCGACGCGGATCCGCAGGTTCCACGGGCAGACCAGCAGGCTGTCGTCCGTCTCCAGGACGTACGCCTCCTCCGGCAGGTCGGGCAGCCGGGTCCAGCCGGCGCCCAACGCCTCGATCACCGCCGTCCGCTGCCGACCGGGCCCCTCGACCGGGGCGATCGCGCGACCCTCCGAGACGTAACGGCGCCAGTAGCTCTGCCGGTCTCGGTCGAAGGCGGCCAACGGTTCGTACACGCGCAGGTAAGAAGCGAAGAGCGACGGCACCGCGCGATCCTCCCACGAACCACGCCCGTACGCGCTCAGCGGCGGGGGGTACGCGCGCCGCAACGTGGGACGGCGGCGGCGCGTCGAGCACCCGCACGACGGCCGATACTAGGCTCGATCTCACCGGCAGCATCCCCGCCGGGGTCCACCAGGTCCGCGTTCCACAAGGACGCACACCATCGTAGGAGCAAACCATGGGCGTATTCGCGAGCACCGACGATCCGGTATCAACCGGTCACGAACAGGTCGTGTTCTGCCAGGACAAGCAGAGCGGCCTGAAGGCGATCATCGGGATCTACTCCACCGCGCTGGGCCCGGCGCTCGGCGGCACCCGCTTCTACCCGTACGACAGCGAGGACGACGCCCTCGCCGACGTGCTGGACCTGTCCCGCGGGATGGCGTACAAGAACGCGCTCGCCGGGCTCGACCTGGGCGGCGGCAAGGCCGTCATCTGGGGTGACCCGGAGCAGATCAAGAGCGAGGCGCTGCTGCGCGCGTACGGCCGGTTCGTGGAGTCGCTGGGCGGCCGCTACTACACCGCCTGCGATGTCGGCACGTACGTGGCGGACATGGACGTGGTGGCTCGGGAGACCCGCTACGTGACCGGGCGCAGCGTGGAGCACGGCGGTGCCGGTGACTCGTCGATCCTCACCGCCTGGGGTGTCTTCCAGGGGATGCGGGCCGCGTCCGAGCACGTGTGGGGCACCCCGAGCCTGCGGGGTCGGCGGGTCGGCGTGGCCGGCCTGGGCAAGGTCGGCAAGTACCTGACCGGGCACCTGCTGGAGGATGGCGCCGAGGTGGTCGCCACCGACGTCAACCCGAGGGCGCTCGCCTGGGTCCGCACCAACCACCCGCAGGTCACCCTCGTCGACGACTCCAGCGCGCTGGTCGCCGCGGACATCGACGTGTACGCGCCGTGCGCGCTGGGCGGCGCCCTGAACGACGACACCGTGCCGGCGTTGCGGGCCAAGGTGGTGACCGGGGCGGCGAACAACCAGCTCGCTCACCCGGGCATCGAGAAGCTGCTGGCCGACCGGGGCATCCTCTACACCCCGGACTACGTGGTCAACGCGGGCGGCGTCATCCAGGTGGCCGACGAGATCGAGGGCTTCAACTTCGAGCGGGCGAAGCTGCGGGCGACCCGGATCTACGACACCACCCGCGAGATCCTGCACCTGGCCGACGCGGAGGGTGTGCCGCCGGCGGTCGCCGCCGACCGGCTGGCGGAGCGGCGCATGGCGGAGGTCGGCCGGCTGCGCGCGATCCACCTGCGCTGAGCGTTTCCGGGGGCGGATCGACGAGATCCGCCCCCGGGCCCCCGGTGCCGCGGTTGCTGGGTAAGCTGAGGCCGGGTCGATTTTGGTGCGGTTTGTCCGGTGTCACGGGTGCTAACCGTTCCGCTCCTTACCCGGTACACTGGGTGACGGCCGGATCGACGCGACGCGCAGAGCCGGCCGACGGTAACCCGAGGTGCCGAACGATGGCATCCCCATGTACCGTAAGAGCCACGAGAGATGCCTGACGTCATCGGGGCCCGCCTTCGGGCTGCCCCGCATTCTGTGCGAGGGGGTCGAGCCATGGGGCGCGGCCGTGCTAAGGCCAAGCAGACGAAGGTGGCGCGGGAGTTGAAGTACCACTCCCCGAACACCGACCTCACCGCCTTGCAGCGCGAACTGGCGGGTGCTGGTAAGTCTGAGCACCACTTCGACGACGACTCTAAAGAGTTCGTCGACGACGATGATGAGGATCACGCGGACGACGATCCGGATCCCTGGGTCCGTCCGACCCGCTGACCTCTCGACGCAACTGAGCACGCGGTAACCTCCGCGTGCTCACGCACGTCCCGTGCAGGTGCAGTCGCCGACGATCAGGGGCCTGCCCGACCGGAGTCACTCCGGCCGCTCGACAGGCCCCTGACCACGGCTACCTCAGCGCGGGCGGTTGTTCCAGTTGTAGAACGTCGGGATGTTCTCGAAGTGGTTCCACGCGCAGACCGCGCTGGAGCCGTCCCCGCCCGACACCTCCGAACGCAGCCGCCGTGCGTCCTCGGCCTCCTGGAGCAGGGCGACGAGCGCGGGACCCGCGTCCCGCACCCGTTCGGTGACTCCGTCGTCCGCTTCGCGCTCAGGCCGCCGGTGACTGGTGGTCTCGGGCATGCTCCAACACTCCCTCCAATAGGCGGATCTTGCTGTTGCGGCAGTGCTCGGTCTCGGTACCGTCGAAACGCCCCAGCTCGAAGTAGCGGTTGGCGGCATGGCCACCGCCGCAGAAGCCGAAGTACGGGCAGGACGCCCGACACGCCTCCACCCCGGCCAGGAACTCCCCCACCCACGGCGTCGCCGCCGCGGTGCCGAGGATCTGCGCCAACGGGGTCGTCAGCACGTTGCCGCTGCTGAAGTCGCCGTAATGGGGGTCGGTGAAGCCGGCCAGCTCCGGGGAGAGCACGATCACCGAGCCGTCGTGACCGATCGTCGGAATCGGGTCCAGGTGGCGGGGCAGCACCCCGTCCGCCGAGTTGTCGAGCACCGCCGCGGCATAGCGCAACGACCACTCGATCTCGCGGAGGTGGATCCGGGGCTCCCGACGCCACGCCCCGACCAACTCCGCCCAGAACGCGGACACCGCCGACGGGTCGTGGCGGTTGTCGCGGGTGTTGACCCCCTCGGTCTCCTCGATGTTGATGCCCAGGACGTCACAGCCCAACTCGAGGAAGTAGTCGTACAGCTCGGTGGCGAGCCCCGGCTCCGGTCGGGACACCACGGCCAACGCGGAGAAGGGCAGACCACGCCGGCGCAGCGCCGCGATGCCGTGCACGATCCGGTCGTACGCCGGCTGACCGGCCCGGTTGACCCGGTCCCCGTTGCGGGCCCGGGGCCCGTCGACGCTGACGCTCACCCGCATCCTGTGCCGGACGAAGAAGTCGCACCAGTCGTCGTCGATGAGGGTGGCGTTGGTCTGCACGTGGTGCTCGACCTCCGGCCCGAACGGCGCCATCAGATCGGCCAGGTGCTCCCGACCGGCGGCCAGGGGTTCGCCGCCATGCCACACCACGGAGAAGCGACCGTTCGCCGCCCAGGGCTTCACCGCGACCGCGACCGCCTCGGCCACCGCCACCGGCATCCGGCGGTCGGTGGCCCGAAACGGCAGGTAGCAGTACGCGCAGTCGAGATTGCAGAGGGTGGTGGGCTGCATGACGACGTACGACGGGACGGCGGCCAGACCGCGCATCCCGCTGAACGACTGTCCCCGAGCAGCCATCGCCCTCCTCCGCCTAGCCTGAGGGTGCCCTTCAGGCTAGGCGGCATTGGCCACTCGGGTGAAGCCCTGATCAGGTGCCCGTACGATCACCGGAAAGTGATCATCCTCGGGTGTGCTGACCGACCATCTGCACGTTGCCGGTGCCCTCGATGATCTCGCCGGCCTGCCACGCCTCGACGCCACGGCCGGTCAGGGTGGCCAGCGCCCGGTCAGCGTCCTCGGCCGACACGATCGCGAACATGCCGACGCCCATGTTGAAGGTCGACTCCATGTCCTGGTCGTCGATCCGACCCTTCGACTGGATCAGGTCGAAAATCGGCTGGGGCTTCCAGGTGGACCGGTTGACCACCGCGTCGACGTGCTCGGGCAGCACCCGCACCAGGTTGCCGGGGATGCCGCCGCCGGTGATGTGGGACAGCGCCCGCACCTCGGCCTCGGCGATCAGCTTGAGGCAGTCCTTGGCGTAGATCTTGGTCGGGGTGAGCAGCTCCTCACCGAGGGTCCGCTGCCGACCGAAGTCGTCGATCACGATGTCCAGACGCATCCGGGCCGCGCCGAGCAGCACGTGCCGGACCAGCGAGTAGCCGTTGGAGTGCAGGCCGGAGGAGCGCATGGCGATCACCACGTCGCCCACCTCGACCCGCTCGGGGCTGAGGATGTCGGCTTCCTCGACCACGCCCACACCGGTCGCGGAGATGTCGTACTCGTCCGGGCGCAGGACGCCGGGGTGCTCGGCGGTCTCCCCGCCCAGCAGCGCGCAGCCGGCGTAGCGGCAGCCGTCGGCGATGCCCGCGCCGATCTCGGCGACCTTGTCCGGAACGACCTCGCCGGTGGCGATGTAGTCGAGCAGGAACAGCGGCTCGGCGCCGCAGGCCACCAGGTCGTCGACGACCATCGCGACCAGGTCGATACCGACCGTGTCGTGAATGTCCATCTGCTGGGCGATCACCAGCTTGGTGCCCACCCCGTCGGTGGAGGACGCCAGGATCGGGCTCTTGTAC
Organism: Micromonospora violae; assembly: GCF_004217135.1. Taxonomy (NCBI): domain Bacteria; kingdom Bacillati; phylum Actinomycetota; class Actinomycetes; order Micromonosporales; family Micromonosporaceae; genus Micromonospora; species Micromonospora violae. The sequence goes on along the minus strand of NZ_SHKK01000001.1, from coordinate 5,838,161 downwards.
TTCTTCGTGTCCAGCCGGAACAGGCCGGCGAAGCCACCGAGGTCACCCAGCACCTCGGGGCGGCGGGTCTGGCGCACCTTCGACTTGAGCAACTCCACCGCGCGGTCGCCCGCGTCGATCGAGACGCCGGCGTCGGCGTACGAGACCGAGCGTTTGCGCGCCTGGCGGCCAGCGCCGCCCGTCCACGGCTGGCGGTCGCCGCCTGCGCCGGTCGGGCTGCTTCCTGCGCCGCTGCGCTCGGACACGTGCGTCACGGTTCTCCCCTTTGGTTCTCGGTGCCGCCGGCGGTAGCCGGGCCGCGCCGGTTGGTGCTACGGGCGGTTTGCGGTAACGCCACCCGGAGTGGCGACGGACGAGCCATTGGTGGGCGGGGTCTCCAGCGCCGAGTTGGCGACGCGTCGACCCACCCCTTCAAGCACGTGCTTGCCGATCAGGTTGCCGGCCGGCAGCTCGATCGGGTACTCCCCATCGAAACACGCCCGACACAGCCGGGACTTCGGCTGCTCGGTCGCCGCGATCAGGCCGGGCAGCGAAACGTAGCCCAGCGTGTCGGCGCCGATGGAGCGCCGGATGCCGTCGTTGTCCAACCCGTTGGCCAGCAGTTCCGCCCGGGTGGCGAAGTCGATGCCGTAGAAGCACGGCCAACTGACCGGCGGTGAGGAGATCCGGACGTGCACCTCCAACGCCCCCGCCTCGCGCAGCATCCGGACGATGGCGCGCTGAGTGTTGCCGCGCACGATCGAGTCGTCCACGACCACCAACCGCTTGCCCCGGACGTTCTCCCGCAGCGGGTTGAGCTTGAGGCGGACGCCGAGCTGACGCAGGGTCTGCGAAGGCTGGATGAAGGTGCGACCCACGTACGGGTTCTTCATCAGGCCGGCGCCGTAGGTGATGCCGGACTCCTCCGCGTACCCGATCGCGGCCGGGGTGCCCGACTCGGGCACCGGAATGACCAGGTCGGCCTCGACCGGGTGCTCCTTGGCCAACTGCCGGCCGATCTGCACCCGCGCCGCGTGGATGTTGCGCCCGGCGATCGTGGCGTCCGGGCGGGCGATGTAGACGTACTCGAAGAGGCAGCCCTTCGGCTCCGGCACCGCGAACCGGGTGGAGCGCAGCCCGTTCTCGTCGATGGCGATCAGCTCGCCCGGCTCGACCTCACGCACCACGCTGGCACCGACGATGTCCAGTGCGGCCGTCTCGCTGGCAACGACCCAGCCGCGCTCCAAGCGGCCGAGCACCAGCGGGCGGACGCCGTGCGGATCGCGGGCCGCGTACAGGGTCGACTCGTCCATGAAGACGAAGCTGAACGCGCCGCGCAGCTGCGGCAGCACCTCCAGCGCGGCCGCCTCGACCGACAGATCCGGTCGGCTGGCGAGCAGCATCGTCACCAGCGAGGTGTCGTTGGTCGACCCGTCCGCGATGAGGCCGCGCTCGGCGACCTCCTTCTCCAGGTCGGTCGTGTTGACCAGGTTGCCGTTGTGGGCCAACGCGATGGTCGTGCCGGAGGTGGTCGACCGGATCGTCGGCTGGGCGTTCTCCCAGTTCGACGCGCCGGTGGTGGAGTAACGGGCGTGCCCGATCGCCAGGTGACCACGCAGGCTCGCCAGGGTGGGCTCGTCGAAGACCTGCGCCACCAGGCCGAGGTCCTTGTAGACCACCACGCCGGAACCATCGCTCACCGCGATGCCCGCAGCCTCCTGGCCGCGGTGCTGGAGGGCGTAGAGGCCGAAGTAGGTCAGATTGGCAACCTCTTCGCCAGGGGCCCAGACGCCGAAGACGCCACAGGCGTCCTGGGGGCCAGGTCGTTGGGGGTCAAGGTCGTGGCTCAGCCGGCCGTCGCCTCGGGGCACCTACCGCTCCCTCATGCTGGTCTGGACCGGCCGGGCGGGGATCACGGGCGGATCCACACTCCTCTGCCGGGACCACTGTCATCGCCTGACAGTGTACGCGAATCGCTGTCAATACAGAAAGTCACGATCCCCCTGCGCTCCGTTACGCAGAGTGGGACATCGGGATGACTAGAGGGGCAGATACGCCGAGAGGTCCGCACGATTGCCGCTCATCTGAACGCGACCGTCGGTGACCGCCTCCGCCCAGCCAATCCTGCCGGTAGCCAGCTCCAGCCAGGTATTCGGGGCCATCTCCACCACATTTGGTGGGTTTCCTCTGGTGTGTCGAGGCCCCGGTACGCACTGGATCGCCCCGTATGGTGGAACGCGCACCTCCACCGAACGGCCGGGGGCGCGCTCCGCGAGGACGGCCAACATCGACCGGACCGCCTCTCGGAACACCGACCGTTCGGGTGCACGCCCCTCGTCGAGCGCTGACAGAACGGCCGTAACGGCAGCGGACTTACTGTGCGGAGAGGACACGACGGGACGATACGACCCCCGCGCCAGACACGCGACGCTGGCCCTGGGTCGCGCTCATGCAGTCGGACAAGGCATAGTTGCCGACGGCGTATTCGTACCGTGATGATCCCCGGCCCGGCGCCCCGCCGGTCAGAGGGACGTCAGCCCGGAAGGCGGTGGACGTGTCAACACACCGACGTGCCTGGAAGCAGCGGGCCGGTGTGGTCGTAGCGCTGGTTGCCGGCGCTCTGCTCGCCGTCCCCGCCACGCCAGCAATGGCCGCAAAGGTCACAGCGGACAAGGATGCCGTAACCCTCGACTCAGGTGGCAGCGCCAGCGTAGCGCTCCAGGTGACCCCGGACCTCGGTGAGAGCTCGACCGAAGTCACCGTCACCGGCCTTCCGAGTGGAGTCAGTTGCGGAGGATGCGGCGAGGTCAACTTCCCGGCTGGAGTGCCAACCGCGCAGCCAGTGTCGATCACGCTGACGGCGGCTGCCAATGCTCCGGCGGCGAACAACACGCGAGCGTCGATCCGGGTCAGGGGTGATTCCGTCACCATCAGAGTCACCGTCAAGGCGGCCGCTCCGCCGACGCCGCCGCAGACCCAGACCGTGCGGTCGATCTCCGGCAAGGTGATCTCGCAGGCCGACAGCAAGGCGGTCGCGAACGCAGTGGTCATGCTGCGCGACAGCACCGGCCGGCAGTTCGACACCACCAGCAACGGCAGCGGCGACTTCCGTTTCACCGGTACCAGCGACAAGCCGATCGCGCCGGGCCGGATCGATCTGGGCGCCAGCTTCGACAACGTGGTGGCCACCAAGACCATCAACGCCGCCGCCGGGCAGGCCGTCACCGGGCAACGGATCAGCCTCGCGCTCAGGGTCGAGGTGACGCCCAGCGCCACCCCGTCCGCCACTCCCGAGGCCACTCCCAGCGACGAGGTGACCGACGAGGAGGGCACCGAGGAGGAGCCCACCGAGGCGGCCAGCGAGGGCGCTCCGGCGAACGCGGCGAACACCGAGGACGGTGGCGGTCTCGGCAACTACATCATCATCCTGCTCGGTGGTCTTCTGGTCGCTGCCGGTGTCGGCACGATCGTGCTGCTCTGGATGAAGCGCAAGGAGAACGACGACGAGGACGGCGCTCCCGCGGCTGCCGGTGGTGGCGGCGTGGTGCCGCCCGCACGGGGCGGGTACCGCGGTGCCGACGACCAGACCCGGGTGGTCGGTGGTCGTCCCGGCGGAGCAGACCCGACGATGGTCGGCGGCGCGGCGCTGAGCGAGGCACCGACGATGATGCACCGCCCGGTGGTCGACGACGTTCCGCCGGACCCGTACGGGGCGCCTGCCCCGACGTACGGCGGCGCGGGTCAGCAGGGCTGGGGCGCTGCCGGCTACGGCGACGAGCCGGCGCCCGGTGGCTACGGTGCCGGCGGCTACGGCAACGCGCCCGCGTCGGGTGGCGGCTACGGCGCTCCGGCCGGCGCGGACGGTGGCTACGGCGCCGGTGCGGCTGGTGACGGTTACGGTACCGCACCCGGTTCCGGTGCCGGTTACGGCAACGCACCCGGTTCCGGTGCCGGTTACGGCAACGCACCCGGTTCCGGCGCCGGTTACGGCGGCGCGCCCGCGTCCGGTGGCGGTTACGGCAACGCGCCGGCCTCCGGTGGCGGCTACGGCGGTCGTGACTACGACGCCCCGGGCGGGACCACCGCCTACCCGCCGGCCCCCGCCGGCGGAGCGGCCTACGGCGAGCGGTTCGACGAGCCGACCGGCCGGTACTCCGGCGACAGCACCCAGTACCCGGCTCCGGCCGACCCGTACGCCACCGGCGTCTACCAGCCGGAGCAGGGGCAGGGGTACGGTCAGCCCGATCCCGCCCCGTACGGCGGGCGTGCTGCCGAGCCGACCGCGGGGTACGGCGGTGCCGAGGCCGGCGGCTACGACCAGGGCGGCTACGGCCAACCGGCCGGCGGGTACGACCAGGGTGGCGGCTACGGCCAGGAGCCCCCGCAGCAACGCGGCGGCTACGACGACCGGGGCTACGACCAGGGCAACTACGGCCAGCCCGCTGGCGGGTACGACCAGGGCGGCGGCTACGGCCAGGAGCCCCCGCAACAGCGCGGCGGCTACGACGACCGGGGCTACGACCAGGGCAACTACGGCCAGCCCGCCGGGCGGAACCGGTCGGACACCCCGCCGCCGACCGAGCGCGGCGGTCGCCGCCTCGACTGGCTCGACGACTAACCCACCACAACGCACGACGAAACGGCCACCCGGAGATCCGGGTGGCCGTTTCGTCGTGGCAGGTCCACTCGCGTTTCAGGAAGTCGGGGGTATCCCCCAGACCTGGACACCCCGATTTCTTGAAAGCCGAGTCGATCACAGCGCGCCGGGCGGGGGCGTGGGGTCAGGCGGCGGAGAAGACGCCCTGGTGGAGCACCGGCACGACGTCCGACACGCCGATCCGCACGGCGACGTCCACGTCCGCGGCGAAGCCGGTCTCGGTCAACTCCCGGCCGGAGACGCTGCCGCGCACGGCGGCGGGCACATCGGGGGTGCTCGCCAGCGCGGCGAGCGCCATGGCCGCCTCCACCGAGAGCCCACCCGGTACGCCGGAGAGGGCGTCCAGGACTGAGGCGGCGCCGAGCTGGTCCTCCACCGACGGGCGCAGCGACCCGTCCGGCCAGCGCTCCCCGGAGGCGATCACGCCGATCGGGGCGTTCACCGTGCCGTACCCCTGGCGGCGCAGCCAACCCCCGACGGCGCGTGCGTTGCGCAGGCACGCCGCGACCACCGGCAGGCCGGTGGCGCTGGCGGCGGCGCTGATGGCGGAGCCGTTCGGCGAGGGCAGCACCAGGTCCGCCACCACGGGGGCGCGGCTCAGGGCGGCGGGCGACAGCGACCACGGATGCTCCGGGGTCGTCTGCCGCCGCCCGACGGCGGCGGTCGCGCCGACCCGGACGGCGTACTCGGCGGCCTGCTCACCCCAGGGGAACGGGTGCACCCGCATGCCCCGGGCGACCGCCACCTCCACGGCGGTGGTGAACGACAGGACGTCCACCACCACCAACGCCGCGCAGACCCGACCGAGCTCGGCCGCCCCGGTCAGCCCCCAGTCGAACCGGGCACCGGATCCGGGTTGGCCGTAGACAGCGGCCGCCAACGCCTCAGCGCTCGTCAGCCGACGGCTCGGTGACACCGGGGCCGGACTCGGACGCCCCGTCGGGCTGCGCTGACCCGATCGGCTCGACCGCGCCGGTCTCCGGGGAAGGACCCGAGGAAGCGATCGGCTCGGAGACCACCTCGGCCGCGTCGACCGGCTCGGCCGGCTCCCCCGGCATCGGGACGGCCTCGACCGCACCCGCCACGCCAGCAGCCGGCGCCGGCACCTCGACGGCCGCCGAGCCGCCGAAGAGGCGCGGCAACGTCTCGGTGTGCGCGGCGCGCAGCTCGTCCAGGCCGATCCGGAACTGGCCGTGCACCTCGAGCGCCCCGCCGGACGGGTCGGTGACGCCGATCAACTCGAACGGCACGCCCCGCTCGGCGCAGAGCGCCGCGAACGCCTTGTCGTGACCGCGCGGCACCGAGACCAGCGCCCGCGTGGCGGACTCGCTGAACAGGTAGACGAACGGCATCGAGCCCTCGGCGAACTGCTCCGGCACTGCGACCCGGGCACCGACCCCGCGACGCAGGCAGGACTCGACCAGGCCCTGGGCAAGACCCCCGTCGGAGAGGTCGTGCGCCGAGCTGAGGTGACCGACGCGGGCGGCCTCGGCCAGCAGCTCGGCGAGCGCCTTCTCCCGTCCGAGGTCGACCTGCGGCGGAATACCGCCGAGGTGCTCGTGCGTCACCCAGGCCCACTCCGAGCCGGACAGCTCCACGTTCGTCTCACCGAGCAGGTAGAGCTGGTCGTTGTCGCCACCGGCACGCGGCACGAAGCCCATCGGCACCCGGTCGGCGACGTTGTCCAGCACACCCAGCACGCCGACCACCGGGGTCGGGTGGATCGCCGCGGCACCGGTCTGGTTGTAAAAGCTGACGTTGCCACCGGTGACCGGGATGCCCAGCTCCACGCAGCCGTCCGCCAGGCCGCGCACGGCCTCGGCGAACTGCCACATCACGCCCGGGTCCTCCGGGGAGCCGAAGTTGAGGCAGTTGGTCACGGCGATCGGCTTCGCGCCGGTCACCGCCACGTTCCGGTACGCCTCGGCCAGGGCCAGCTTCGTGCCGTTGTACGGGTCGAGCCGGGCGTACCGACCGTTGCCGTCCACCGACAGCGCCACGCCGAGACCGGTCCGCTCGTCGATCCGGATCACGCCGCCGTCCTCCGGCTGGGCGAGCACTGTGTTGCCCAGCACGTAGCGGTCGTACTGCTCGGTGACCCAGGTCTTGTCGGCCAGGTTGGGCGACGCGATCATGCGCAGCACGGTCTCCCGCAGCGCCTCCGGGTCGGCCGGGCGGGGCAGCGTCTCGGCCCGGTCGGCCTGGAGCAGGATCAGGTCGGCCGGCTCGCGCATCGGCCGGGCGTAGACCGGGCCGTCATCGACCAGCGAACCCGGCGGCACGTCGACGACCAGGTGGTCCCGCCAGGTGATCAGCAGTCGACCGGGGCTGCCGTCCGGCTCCGGTGCGGTGACCTCACCGATCGCGGTGGCGAGGACGCCCCACTTCTCGCAGGTCTTGAGCACGGTGTCGAGCTTGTCCGGCTCGACGACCAGCAGCATCCGCTCCTGCGACTCGCTGGCCAGGATCTCGTGCGGGTCCATCGACGGTTCGCGCAGCGGCACCCGCTCCAGCCAGACCCGCATGCCGGTGCCGGCGGCGGCGGCGGTCTCGGTGAGCGCGCAGGTCAGGCCGGCGCCGCCGAGGTCCTGGATGCCGACGACCAGCTGGCCGTCGTACAGCTCGAGGCACGCCTCGATCAGCAGCTTCTCGGTGAACGGGTCACCGACCTGCACGGCGGGGCGGCGAGCCTCGCTGCCCTCGTCGAAGGTGGCGCTGGCGAGCACCGAGACGCCGCCGATGCCGTCGCGGCCGGTCTTGGCGCCCATCAGCACGACAACGTTGCCCGGGCCAGCGGCGGCCTTGTTCTGCAGCCGGCTGACCGGCAGCACACCCAGGCAGAGCGCGTTGAGCAGCGGGTTGCCCTGGTAGGAGGGGTCGAAGACCAGCTCGCCACCGATGTTGGGCAGGCCCAGGCAGTTGCCGTAGCCGCCCACCCCGGCGACCACGCCGGTGAGCACCCGGGCGGTGTCCGGGTGGTCCGCGGCACCGAAGCGCAGCGGGTCCATCACCGCGACCGGGCGGGCGCCCATGGCGAGGATGTCCCGGACGATGCCGCCGACACCGGTCGCCGCGCCCTGGTACGGCTCGACGAAGCTCGGGTGGTTGTGCGACTCGACCTTGAAGGTCACCGCCAGCTCGTCGGAGACCTGCACGACGCCGGCGTTCTCACCGATGCCGGCGAGCAGCCGGTCGCTGTGCACGGCCTTCTCACCGAACTGGCGCAGGTGCACCTTGCTCGACTTGTAGGAGCAGTGCTCGCTCCACATGATCGAATACATGGCCAGCTCGGACTGCGTGGGCCGGCGGTCGAGGATCTGCCGGATCCGCTCGTACTCGTCATCGCGCAGGCCCAGCTCGGTGTACGGCTGAAGCTCGCCCGGGGTGGCACCGGCACGCGGCACGGTGTCCACGCCCTCGGTCCAGACGGCGGCGGCCGGCTGGGCGGGAGCGGCCGCCGGTGCGACCGGCTGCGCCGGGCTCGGCTCGGCCGGCTGCGCCGGGGCGGAGTACGCCTCCGGTGTGTCCCGTACCGGGTCCGGATGGGTGGTCATGACCTCTCCTCGCTGCGCTCGTGCCCGCCAGACCGGCGGTTGAGCTGACCGATGATCGTGCCGCCGGTCATGCCGGCGCCCCCACCAGGTGCTTGAGGGCCGACGTGAAGAAGCCGAGGCCGTCCAGCGAAGGGCCGGTGAGCGCCTCCACCGCGTGCTCGGGGTGCGGCATGATGCCGACCACGTTGCCGGCGGCGTTGGTGATCGCGGCGATGTCGCGCTGGGACCCGTTGGGGTTGCCGCCGACGTAGCGTGCGACCACCCGGCCCTCGGCTTCGAGCTGGTCCAGCGTCGCGGTGTCCGCGACGTAGCAGCCCTCACCGTTCTTGACCGGGATGAGCACCTCCTGGCCGGGCTGGAACACGTTGGTCCACGCGGTCCCGACCGACTCGATGCGCAGGACCTGGTCCCGGTTGCGGAAGTGCAGGTGCTGGTTGCGGGTGAGCGCGCCCGGCAGCAGGTGCGCCTCACACAGGATCTGGAAGCCGTTGCAGATGCCGAGCACCGGCAGACCACCCTGGGCGGCGTCCACGATCGTCTCCATCACCGGGGCGAACCGGGCGATGGCACCACACCGCAGGTAGTCACCGTAGGAGAACCCGCCGGGCAGGACGACCGCGTCGACGCCGTGCAGGTCCGGGTCGCCGTGCCAGAGCCGGACCGGCTCAGCGCCGGCGATCCGGACGGCCCGGGCCGCGTCCCCGTCGTCGAGCGAGCCGGGGAAGGTGACCACACCGACCCGGGCGGTCACGAGCGGGCGTCCGCGGTCTCGTCGGCCTCGACCAGGCGGATGGTGAAGTCCTCGATGACCGGGTTGGCGAGCAGTTTGTCGGCAATTTCCCGAGCGCGGTCGAGATCCGGTTCACCGGTGAACTCGATCTCGATCCGCCTGCCGATCCGAACCGAGGCGACATCACTGACGCCGAGCCGGGGCAGCGCGTTTGCGACGGCCTGGCCCTGCGGATCGAGGATCTCGGGCTTGAGCATGACGTCGACGACGACGCGAGGCACTGGGCACTCCTGACTGTGTACGCAGTTGGGTGCCGACCCACAATGGGCGAGCGCAGCCAGCGTACCTGGCAGATATCGCCGCGGACGCACCGGCCGGCCGCAGTTCAGACAGTGATCGACACTGCCGCCGCCCAGGATGACCCGTCAGGCGCGACAGGTGGCCTCAGCAGGACATATACGGCGTTGCTGGTAGCTGAATCGTTACATTGTCGAACCTCGATCAGGTTCTTGATAATGATCACTTCGGGCCTTACTCTACATCGATGTAAGTCGATTGAGGCGTCCACGGGAACCCCCGCTGCCGCCGCACCCGCACCCGGCGACCCCGGGCCCGCCCCCGTCCAAGGAGTCCACCCGATGCGCATCCGCTCCCTGCTCGCCGTCCTCAGCACCGCGCTGGTCGGCGCCCTCGGCGTCACGTCCGCCGCGTCCGCCGCACCCGCCGGCCCGCAACCCATCATCGGCGGCGGCACCGTCTCGTCCGCCCCCTGGGCCGCCGCCGTGCTCAGCAACGGTTCGTTCACCTGCTCCGGCAGCGTCATCGCCGCGCAGTGGGTGCTCACCGCCCGACACTGCCTCAACGGCACCATGTCGGTGCGCATCGGAAGCGTGAACCGCACCTCCGGCGGGGTCACCCGCACGGTCAGCGCCACCTACACCCGCTACGACCTCGCGCTCATGCGGCTCTCGAGCACCGTCAGCACCTCCGCGGTGAGCCTGGCCAGCAGCAACCCGCCGATCAACTCGACGAACTCGATCTACGGCTGGGGCATGACCTGCTACAGCGGCTGCTCCGCGTCCACCCAGCTGAAGACCGCCACCGTCCGGGTGACCAGCAACAGCGTCACCGACGCGTACGGCGGCCAGGCGATCCGCAGCACCCGGATCAACGGCAACGCCTGGCGCGGCGACTCCGGCGGCCCGCAGTTCTACAACGGTCAGCAGGTCGGTGTCGCCTCCACCGCCGACGGGTCGAGCATCCAGAACTACGGCAGCGTTGCGTACAACCGGGCCTGGATCACCTCGGTGGCCGGTGTCTGACGGTTAACGCCCGACGCGGCGCGGATGGCCGGCACCGTGCCGACCGTCCGCGCCGCGCTGTTTTGCAGCATCCGATCAGGTGAACAATGCACCCGATCGGGTCGCGCCACTCCTGACAGCATCGGAACCGTGCTGGTCGTGACGACAGAGCAACTGCCCGGCTACGAGATCCGCCAGATTCTCGGTGAGGTGGTGTCATCGATGGCCAGGACGCGCAACCCGTACCGCGAGGGTGTCAAGAACCTGCGCGGTGGCGCGTACGACCCGATGGCCCCGGACAACCTGACCCGGTGGCGTACCGACTCGGTGGCCCGCCTCGGCGAGGAGGCCCTGCGGCTCGGCGCGAACGCGGTGATCGGCATGCGGTTCGACAGTCGGGACTGCGGCGAGATGTGGATGGAGATCTGCGCGTACGGGACGGCCGTGGTCGCCGTACCCACGATGCCCGAGGTCATGCCGGCCGACCAGCCGGCGGTGGCGGCGGAGACCGCGGAGGTCGCGGGCTTCACCGGCTCTCCCGGTGGCATCGCCGAACCCGCCAGCGCCCCCAACCTCAGCTCCGCCGCCGAAACCCCGAACCCGTGACCGCACCTGTCAGCGGGCGACCGGAGGTGCGAACTTCACCTGGACGGCGTCCGGCAGGTTCGGCAGTCGCCGAACTCCGTTGAGCACCGGGTCGTACTGCCGCTGCCCCTGGAGGTGACGCAGGAAGAAGGCGGAGGCGTACGCGGTGGCGATCCGGCGCTGCTGCTCCTCGGTCAGGGCCTTCTGGTCCCGGTGCGAGTCGTCGCCGGGAAACTGGGACCGGCAGTAGCCGGGCCGCGACCCGGGTTCCGCGTCGTCCCGGCTGCCGACCTGCCCACTGCTCGGCGACCACTGGGTGTTGAAGGAGTCATGGTTGCCGCCGGTCAGGGTGTACTTGTAGATCGGCACCCGGTTGGCACCCACGTTGTCCTCGAAGTAGCTTCCGCTGTTGTCGCTGTCGCAGGTGCCCCACATCACGGCGAACGGCGTCCTGGTCACCGCCTCCCCGTTCCAGTTGAACACGGGCGCCAGGCCGAAGACGGCCTTGACCTGCACGCCGGCCGGCCACTGGTCGCGGCGGACATCCGCGGCCTGCTGCATGACCCCACCGCCGCCCCGGGAGTGGCCGATGGTGCCGACCCGGGTCAGGTCGACGTGCCCCCGGAAGTCGACATCGCGGTGCCGCCCGCTCTGCGGGTCGACGAAGCTGCCGCGCAGCGGCCCACGCCCGGTGGTGGAGAGTTGCTGCCACATCTCCAACTGCTTGTTGATCAGGGCAGCCCGGTTGTAGAACGTCGTGTCGGCCTGCCCGGGGTCGTTGGCGTTGATGCCGTTGGTGCCGATGGAGACCACGACGAAACCGGCGGCGGCGAGCTGCCGACCGAGGTACTCGTAGCCCACCAGGCTCGGCAGCTGCGGCACGCCGGACCGGCAGGGCCAGCCCCAGAGCCGGGCGGCCATTTCATTGATGATCTTTTCCTGCCGCTCGACCTCGGCGGTGTTGCCGGCCGCCGTCGCGGCGTCCCGGGCCCGGATCGCCGCGTTCTGACGTCGCTCGGCGTCCCGGTCGGCGCAGGTGCCCCAGTAGCCGTGCTCGATCATGATGAGCGGGTGGGTGCCCCGCCCCAGATCCTTGGGGTAGTAGACGACGCCGTTCAGCTCGTTGTCCCCGACGTAACCGATCTCCGCGGGCGGCTTGAACGCCTGGTCACCCAGGTTGTACCGGACCGACTCCACCCGTTGCGCGGCCCCCGGGGGCACACCGATGGAGACGGAGGAGGTCGAGGCGGCGCTGGCCGCCGCCGAGATCGGGTTCAACAGCGCCGCCGCTACCGCTGCGGTGGCGAGCGCCGCCAAGGTCATTTTTGGTCGCATGCGATGACGCTATGGACCGGATGTTCGGAAGCTGTCAGATCACCATGAGCGACCCAACAGCATCCAAGCTCAGAGGATCGGGGGCGGGCTGTAGGTGGCCGCCTCCGGGTGTGCCGTCACCACGTCGGTGATGCGACGGGTCACCGACGCCACCTGCGCCGGGGCGGCGCCGACGAAGGCGCTGCGATCGGCGACCAGGGTGTCGATGTCGGCGCGGGACAGGCCGAGCCGGCCGTCCGCCGCCAACCGGTCGAAGAGGTCGTTCTCCGGTGAGCCCTTCTCCCGCATCGCCAGCGCCACCGCGACCGCGTGCTCCTTGATCACCTCGTGGGCGACCTCCCGGCCGACGCCCCGGCGGACCGCCGCGACCAGGATCTTCGTGGTGGCCAGGAACGGCAGGAAGCGCTCCAACTCCCGGTTGATCACCGCCGGGTACGCGCCGAACTCGTCGAGCACGGTGAGGAACGTCTGGAACAGCCCGTCGGCGGCGAAGAACGCGTCCGGCAGCGCCACCCGTCGGACCACCGAGCAGGACACGTCCCCCTCGTTCCACTGGTCACCGGCCAACTCGCCGACCATCGACAGGTAACCCCGGATGATCACGGCGAAGCCGTTCACGCGCTCCGACGAGCGGGTGTTCATCTTGTGCGGCATCGCGCTGGAGCCGACCTGACCCGGCTTGAAGCCCTCCGTCGCCAACTCCTGGCCGACCATCAACCGGATCGTGGTGGCCAGCGACGACGGCGCGGCGGCGGTCTGCGCCAACGCGGCCAGCACGTCGAAGTCGAGCGAGCGCGGGTAGACCTGCCCGACGCTGTCCAGCACCCGCGAGAAGCCCAGGTGCTGGGCGACCCGCCGCTCCAACTCGGCCACCTTGTCGGCGTCCCCGTCGAAGAGGTCGAGCTGATCGGCGGCCGTGCCGACCGGTCCCTTGATCCCCCGCAGCGGGTACCGGGCGATCAGCTCCTCCAGCCGCTCGTACGCGATCAGCAGCTCCTCCGCGGCCGACGCGAAGCGCTTGCCCAGCGTGGTGGCCTGCGCCGCGACGTTGTGCGAACGGCCGGTCATCACCAGCTCGGAGTGCTCGTGTGCCAGCCAGGCCAACCGGGCCAGGGTGGCCACCACCCGGTCGCGGATCAGCTCCAGCGAGGCGCGCACCTGAAGCTGCTCGACGTTCTCGGTGAGATCCCGGGAGGTCATCCCCTTGTGCACGTGCTCGTACCCGGCGAGCGCGCTGAACTCCTCGATCCGGGCCTTCACGTCGTGCCGGGTGACCCGCTCCCGCTCCGCGATCGACGCCAGGTCGACCTGGTCGAGCACCCGCTCGTACGCCTCGACCACGCCATCGGGCACCGGCACGCCCAGGTCGCGCTGAGCGCGGAGCACCGCGAGCCAGAGCCGCCGCTCCATCCGGACCTTCTCCTCCGGGGACCAGAGGGCGACCAGTTCGGGCGAGGCGTAGCGGTTGGCGAGCACGTTCGGGATCGTCGTCACGTACCTCATTGTCCCGCACCCGCTGGTCGGGGCCGGGACCGGGCCGGGGTCGTCACGGCCGTCCGGGCCGGGTCAGCTCGTAGACGGTGACCGGGCCGGCGACCAGCCGTACCTGCGCCAACCCGGCCAGCTCCGCCGACACCGCGCCCGCCCTGCTGTCGGCGAAGAGCCACCGGACCCCGTGCTCGGTGCGGAGCCGGTCCAGGTTCGCCTGGGTCGGCGTGCTGAACACCCCGTCGTTGAGCGCGAGCAGCGCCTGGTCGGGGAAGTTCTGTCGGGCGTACCCGAGGTTCTCGACGCCGTGCGCGGCCACGACCGCGTCCGTGTAGCCCCAGCTCTCCACCACCGCGCGGTGCCCACCCAGGCCCGTCACCCAGAACGCACGGGCATCGCAGTGCGGGGTGGTCCGCACCGGCCGGCAGTGCACGTTGGTCGCGACCACGTCGTCGTCGGCGGCGTTGTCGTCCAGCCACAGCGCCGCGCGCATCTCGTCGACGGTCAGCGCGTACGGCTGCGGCCCGGTCACCGGCACCGGCTCGGTCAGCACCGAGCGGACAGTGCCGCCCACCACGACGGCCGCGCTGGCCCCGAGCATCGCCGCGGTGACCCCGGCCAGGGCGATCGTAGCCACCCGCCGACGACCTACCGGGGCGACCTGCACCGGGGGCGACGACCGGACGCGACCCCGCCACAGGGCGGCCACCCCGACGGCGAGCGCGGCGGCCACCGCCACGAACAGCACGTACCGGGCCGCCGAGAGACCCAGCACCCGCAGCCAACCCTCGATCGTCGAGGTGATGGGGGTGCCGGGACGGCTGATCCTCGGCACGGCGAAGCCCACCACCGTGCCTGCCGTGGCGAGCCCCGCCAGAGCGCCGGCCACGGCGGGCACCACCAGCACCGGCCAGGGCGCTCGGGCCTCGGCGAGGGACCAGGTGGTCAGTACGACACCGACCGGGATGACACCCATCCAGAAGTAGATCTGACTGATCGACGGGTGCTGGAACACCCAGGTGGCGCCCGCACCGGCCAGGACCGTGCCGGCGAGCAGCCAGACGGCCGGGTCGGCCCGGTGCCCCCTGTCGACGAGCAGGCTCATGCCCACCCATCGGGGCGCCTGACCCAGCACCCACCAGACGACCACGGCGAACGCCAGCAGCCAACCGAGAGCACCAGCGTCGTTGATCCCCGGCGGCAGCGGCGCACTCGGCCAGATGCCGTCACCCGGTCCGAGGGTCTCGGCGTACGGGGCGATGAAGTGCAGCAACGCCAACGCCTGCACGCGCAACGTACCCGCCCCGCCACCGGCGAACAGCCGGAAACCGAGCGCCATCGCCGCCACCAGGCAGGCCAGCGCCACCAGGGCGGGCCGCGGGACCTGCCGCTTGCGCCACCAGAACACGACGGCGGTGAGACCCAGGCCGGCGATCAGCGGAGGCAACGCGCTGGACTTCGCCCCGGCACAGACCAGCCCGAGCACCGGAACCAACGGCCAGGCCGCGCCGAGGGCACGCCCCCGGGCCACGTCGACGATGAGCCCGGCGAGCAGCAGCAACGGCACCAGCGCGTACGTCTGGGAAGGGCTCGCGTACGACAGCGGCATCTCGCCGGACACGCCGACCGGCGACCCGAGCGTGACGGTGGCCCCGGTGAAGGCGGCGAGGGCGGCCACCGGGCCGGCCCAGACGGCTCCACTCAGGTCCCGGGCGAGCCCGGCCGCGAGCAGCACGGCGGTTCCGATCACCGGCACCAGCCAGAGTCGCAGCAGCACCACCGCCGGCGAAATTCCGGTGATCATGCTGCCGCTGGCGATGTGCGCGTCGGACAGGTAGTGGTAGCGCAGGGCCTCCCCGGCGACGTGCGGCAACTCGAACGGCATCGCCCGGGTCAGCTCCTGCACCAGACCCAGGTGGTAGAGGATGTCCTGGTAGTAGCCGCCGTACACCGGGGGCAGCGGGACCGTCCGCCACTGGGTGTATCCCCAGGCCAGCACCACCAACAGCGCCGCGCCCATCGCCCAGTGCCAGGCCAGCGGCAGCGGACGGCGCTCCCCGACCCGCCAATGCCGGCGCAGCCCGGGAACGGCGGCGAACACGACGAGAACGGGCAGGGCCCACCACCGCAGCAGGGACTGCTGACCGGTCGCCGCAGCCAACGCCCACGCGATGATCTCCAGCAGCAGGCCGGTGGCCGCGCCGTAGCCGAGATCCTCCGGCAGGTTGCCCCGGCTGCCGCGCAACGCGCGGTACACCAAGGCCCCGGGGAGCACCAGTGCGAGGACCCAGTACGCGGAGAACCGCGCAATCACCGGGGCGGGCACGCTGCCGCGGGACCAGACCACGAGCAGCGCGACGATCACGAGCACCCACGGGAGCGTGCTGAGAACCGGCACGAGAGCACCCCGACGCGGGGCCGGGGTTGGGGTGTTGACCCGCTCGGCCAGCAGGGTGTCAGCCACGGAGGCCGACAACTTTGTCACCGACATGAGCACCTGCACCTGTCTCAGCGCCCGGGACCCCGTCCCGGGAGTCGAACCCGATGTGGAACGCGGGCCGGTTCTGCACGGTGGCGTAGATCCGGCCGACGTACTCGCCCAGCAGGCCGAGGCAGACCAACTGCACCCCGCTGAGCAACAGCACCGCGACGAACATCGAGGTCCAGCCGGGGATGGTGGCGCCGGAGACGTGCACGACCATGCCGAACACGATCAGGGCCAGGCAGAGCAGGAAGCTCGACATCCCCATCCAGGTGGCCAGGCGCAGCGGCGCGGCGGAGAAGTTCGCCGTGCTCTCCCAGGCCAGGGCCACCATCCGGCGCAGCGGATACTTCGTCTCGCCGGCCGCGCGGGCCTCGCGGTCGTAGCGCACCTCGGCGCTGGGGAAGCCGAGCGACGGCACCAGCAGCCGGTAGACCGGGGCGCGTTCGGGCAACCGGCGCAGCACCTCGATCACGTCCCGGCTGAGCAACCGGAAGTCGCCGGCCTGGGCGGGCAGGTCGACGCCGACGAGCCGGCGCATCGCCCAGTAGTAGCCACGGGCGGTGTTGCGCTTGAAAACCGTGTCGGTGCTGCGGTCGGCGCGAACGCCGTAGACGACATCCACCCCGTCCTCGCGGGCCACCCGGAGCATCTCGGCGATGGTCTCCGGCGGATCCTGGAGATCGGCGTCCAGGCTGACCACCCACTGGCCGACGGCCCGGTGCAGGCCGGCGGTCAACGCCGCCTGGTGGCCGCTGTTGCGTCGCAGCCGGAGCACCCGCAGCTGCGGCCAGGCCCGGCCGTGGTCAAAGAGCACCGACACGGTGTCGTCCCGGCTACCGTCGTCGACGGCGACCACCTCGTAGTCGACGCCGAGCGCGTCGAGCACCGGTCGCAGCCGGGCGACCAGCGCCGGAATGACCGCAGCCTCATTGAACATCGGAATGACCACCGAGAGGATGGTCGTCCGAGGAGAGATGGACTCCATGGTGATACGGCCCCGTTCCGCACGCAGGAGTGATCGAGGCGCGCCGAGGCGCGGTGACGATCACCGTCGCGTGTGAAACCCACCACCAGCGGACCAACTCCTGAACGGTCCGTTAACGCCTACCGGCGGTCGGCCCAGTAAGGGACGATCGCGCGTTCAACGCTCCAGGATGGCGGTCACGCCCTGACCACCGGCGGCGCAGATGGAGATCAACCCGCGCCCGCTGCCCCGCTCGGCCAACAGCTTGGCCAGGGTCGCCACGATCCGCCCGCCGGTGGCGGCGAACGGGTGCCCGGCGGCCAGCGACGA
Source organism: Micromonospora violae (assembly GCF_004217135.1). NCBI lineage: Bacteria > Bacillati > Actinomycetota > Actinomycetes > Micromonosporales > Micromonosporaceae > Micromonospora > Micromonospora violae. The sequence continues at coordinate 5,820,753 of NZ_SHKK01000001.1, read as the reverse complement.
GCCGTTGACGTTGAGCCGGTCGGTGTCGATCGCGCCCAGCGGCGCGTCCAGGCCGAGCCGGTCCTTGGCGAACTCCGGCGACTCCCAGGCGGCGAGGGTGGCCAGCACCTGCGACGCGAACGCCTCGTGGATCTCGTAGTAGTCGAAGTCCTGCAACGTCAGCCCGGCCCGGGCCAGCATCCGGGGCACCGCGTACGCGGGTGCCATCAGCAGCCCTTCGTCGCCGTGCACGAAGTCCACCGCCGCCGTCTCCGACCAGCTGAACCAGGCCAGCACGGGCAGGTGGTGGGCCGCCGCCCACTCCTCGCTGGCCAGCAGCACGGTGGACGCGCCGTCGGTGAGGGGCGACGAGTTGCCGGCGGTCATGGTGGCCTGCTCGGCGTCCGGGCCGCGGGTGCCGAAGGCCGGCTTCAACGCGCCGAGCTTCTCCAGACTGCTGTCCGGGCGGAGGTTCTGGTCGCGGGTGAGGCCCAGGTACGGCGTCATCAGGTCGTCGAAGAAGCCCCGGTCGTACGCGGCGGCGAGTCGCTGGTGGGAGCGCAGCGCCAGCTCGTCCTGGGATCGCCGGTCGATCTGCCAGCGCAGGGCGGTGCGGGCGGCGTGATCGCCCATGGACAGGCCGGTACGCGGCTCGGCGTTGCGCGGGATCTCCGGCTTGAACGGCTGGAGTGGGCGCAACTTCGCCGCGATCTTGAGCCGTTCGCCCAGCGTGCGGGCCGAGTTGAGCTTGAGCAGCGTGCGCCGCATTTCCTCGTTGACGGCGAGCGGGGCGTCGGAGGTGGTGTCGACACCGCCGGCGATGCCCACGTCGAGCTGACCGAGGGCGATCTTGTTGGCGACCAGGATCGTCGCCTCCAGGCCGGTGCCGCACGCCTGCTGAATGTCGTAGGCGGGGGTGTGTGGGTCGAGCCGGGAGCCGAGGACCACCTCACGGGTGAGGTTGAAGTCGCGGGAGTGCTTGAGCACCGCGCCGGTCACCACCTCGCCGATCCGCTGGCCGGCCAGCCCGTACCGGGCGATCAGGCCGTCGAGCGCCGCGCCGAGCAGGTCGGCGTTGGACGCGTCCGCGTAGCGGGAGTTGGAACGGGCGAAGGGGATGCGGTTGCCCCCGATGACCGCGACCCGCCGGATGCTCTGCACGATCCGCCTCCTCGACATGTGTTGCTCGAACCCTACTCGCCAGTAGGCTACGCCCATGACCGACAGGTACGCGAGCTTCGTCCAATCGGCCGCCGGCCGCGCGCTGGTCAAGCGCCTCGGGCTGCCCGACCCGCCCCGACTGCGCCGGCACCGCCCCGGCGACCCGCTGCTGCCCGGGCCGGCCCTGCTCGGCGCGGCCACCGGCGGCCGGCTCGCCGAGCCGGTCACCACGATCCTGACCGCCGCCGGGGTTGAGCTGGCCGACCCGGCCGCCGCCACCGCGCCTGGCGACACCCCGCAGCGGTACGGGGCACTGCTCTTCGACGCCACCGGGATCACCGACTCGACCGAGCTGCGCCAGCTCTACGACTTCTTCCACCCGCAGGCCAGGTCGGTGCTGCCCAGTGGTCGGGTGATCGTGCTGGGCACGCCGCCGCAGGAGTGCGCGACACCCCGCGAGGCGACCGCGCAACGTGCCCTCGAAGGGCTGGTCCGCAGCATCGGCAAGGAATTCGGGCGGGGCAGCACCGCGCAACTCGTCTACGTGAGCGGTAACGCGGCCCACTCCGCCGGCACCATCACGAGCCTCGAATCGACCATCCGGTTCCTGCTGTCCGGCCGGTCGGCGTACGTGTCGGGGCAGGTCATCCGGGTCGGCGGCGGCGCGGCGGCGAGCGCCCCGGCCGACTGGGACCGCCCGCTGGACGGGCAGGTCGTGCTGGTCACCGGTGCCGCGCGGGGTATCGGCGCGGCACTGGCGAAGGTGCTGGCCCGGGACGGCGCGCGGGTGGTGGCCCTGGACATTCCGGCCGCCGGCGACGCGCTCGCCGCGGTGGCGAACGACATCGGCGGCACCGCCGTCCAACTCGACCTGACCGCGCCGGACGCGCCGACCCGTCTCGCCGAGCACCTGGCCAGCCGGCACGGCCGGGTCGATGTGGTGGTGCACAACGCCGGCATCACCCGGGACAAGACGCTCGGCCGGATGGACGCCGACCGGTGGGACCAGGTCATCGACGTCAACCTGTCCAGCCAGGAACGGATCAACGACGTGCTACTGGAGCGGGAGCTGATCCCGGCCGGCGGGCGGATCATCTCGGTCTCCTCGATCGCCGGGATCGCCGGCAACCGGGGGCAGACCAACTACGCCACCAGCAAGGCCGGCGTGATCGGGTTGGTCGACTCGCTCGCCCCGGCGCTGCGGGAGCGGGGGATCAGCGTCAACGCGGTGGCCCCCGGCTTCATCGAGACCCGGCTGACCGCGCGCATCCCGCTGGTGGTCCGCGAGGCGGGCCGGCGGATGAACAGCCTGGCCCAGGGCGGGTTGCCGGTGGACGTGGCCGAGACGATCGGTTGGCTGGCGTGGCCGGCCAGCGGCGCGGTCAGCGGCAACGTGGTCCGCGTCTGCGGCCAGAGCCTGCTGGGGGCGTGATGGGCGCGCAGCCGGAGTCGGGCGGTCGCACCCGGGTCGACCTGCCCCGGATGCCGGCGGTCGGGGCGCTGCACCGACGGGCGCTGCTCGGCGCGCTACCGGGCCTCGGCGGTGGGCGACGCGGGCCCGAACTGCCGGCGGTCGAGTTGACCGTGGGCGGGGTGACCGTCGACCGGGCGCAGCTGGCCGACTACGACCGGGTCTGCGGGTTCCGCCTCACCGATCGGCTGCCCGCGACGTTTCCGCATGTCATGGGCTTTCCGCTGGCCCTGCGCCTGATGACCGCGCCGGATTTCCCCCTTCCGCTGGTCGGTCTGGTGCACGTCGGCAACCGGATCACCGTGCACCGCCCGATCACCGCCGACCAGGCCCTCGACGTCACCACGTACGCGGAGAACCTGCGCCCGCACGACCGGGGGCGGCAGGTGGACGTGGTGCTGGTCGGTTCGGTGGACGGGGAGGAGGTGTGGCGCGGTGTCTCGACGTACCTCGGTCGGGAGCGCACGCCGGGCGGGCGCGAGCGGGGCGAACGCCCCGAGGCACCGGCCGCCACCGCCCGCTGGCGGGTGGAACCGCGCGTCGGCACGGAGTACGCGCGGGTCTCCGGCGACCACAACCCGATCCACACCTCCCGGCTCGGGGCGCGGTTGTTCGGCTTCCGCCGGCCGATCGCGCACGGCATGTGGAGCAAGGCCCGCTGCCTGGCCGCGGTGGAGGCCCGGCTGCCGGACGCGTACACCGTCGAGGTCGCCTTCAAGCTGCCCGTACCGCTGCCGAGCACGGTGAACTTCGCGCTCCTGCCGGACGGCGGGTTCGCCCTGCACGACTCCCACGGCCGACCCCACCTCACAGGTCTCGTGCGCTGAATCGCCGCTTGGCAGGCGCACACTTCTGCGCTAAGTTGTTCTCACAGCGAGATGTTCTCAAAGTGAGAGAGACATGATGAACGAGCAGGAGTTCCTGGCCTCGTACGACCCCCGGGCCTACCCGTCGGTCGCCGTGACCACCGACGTGGTGGCGCTGACCATCCGCGACGACGCACTGCACCTGCTGCTGATCCGGCGCGGCGAGGCACCCTTCGCGGGGCACTGGGCGCTGCCCGGCGGCTTCGTCCGTCCCGACGAGGACCTGACCGCCGGCGCCCGACGGGAGCTGGCCGAGGAGACCGGGATCGGCGGCGAGACGCTGGGCCGCGTACACCTGGAGCAGTTGGGCAGCTACGGCGCTCCCGACCGCGACCCGCGCATGCGTGTCGTCTCGATCGCCCACCTCGCGTTCGCCCCCGACCTGCCGGACCCGGCCGCCGGCAGCGACGCCGACGAGGCGATCTGGCTGCCGGTGGCCGCGTTGAGCAGCCGACAGCTCGCCTTCGACCACGGCCGGATCATCGACGACGCGCTGGAACGGGCCCGGTCCAAGCTGGAATACACGCCGCTCGCCACCCGCTTCCTCGCCGCCGAGTTCACCATCAGCGAGCTGCGCGCCGTCTACGAAACGGTCTGGGGGCACCCGCTGCACGCCGGCAACTTCCACCGCAAGGTGCTCTCCGTGCCGGGCTTCGTGGAGAGCACCGGCGGCAGCACCGAGCGCGGTGGCGCCCGCGGCGGCCCGCGCGCCCGGCTCTACCGGGCCGGCGACGCCCGGCTGCTGCACCCGGCGCTGCTGCGCCCCGCCCGCGAGGAGACGATCCGGTGAGGGCCGCGGAGGCCATCCGCCTGGTCGCGACCGCCCGCACCGACGCCGACCTGTTCGGCGCCGACGAGCCGGCCCGCCGCTACCGCGAGCTGGTCGCGGCCCTGCACCCCGACCGCCTGCCGACCGACCCGGCGGTACGCGCCGAAGCCCTCGACGCGTTCATCCGCGTCACCACCCGCTGGCAGGCACGGCGGGTCACCGTCCTCGGCGACTACCGGCTCGGCGCGCCGGTCTACCCGGGTGACCTGGCCGACCTCTACGACGTCGGCGACGACCGGCTGCTCAAGCTCCCCCGCCGGCCCACCGACAACGACCTGATGGCCCGCGAGGCGCACGCCCTGCGCACCATCGCCGAACGCGGCGACCCGCGCTACCTGCCGTACGTGCCCCGGCTCGTCGACGAGTTCCGGCACCGCGACGCCGAGACCGGGGCGGAGCGGCGGATCAACGTGCTCGCCACCGCACCCGGCCTGCACGACCTCGACGAGGTGCGGCGCGCGTACCCCGACGGGTTGGACCCCCGGGATGTGGCCTGGATGTGGCGGCGGCTGCTGGTGGTGCTCGGCCTGGCCCACCGGGCGGGCGTGGTGCACGGCGCGGTCCTGCCGCGACACGTGCTGATCGAGCCGGACGCCCACGGCGTGGTGCTCGTCGACTGGTGCTTCTCGGCGGCGGTCGGGGCCACGATCCCGGCGGTCGTGCCCGGCCACGGCTGGGACCCGGAGGAAGTTGTCACGAAACAGCCCTGCGGCCCGGGCACCGACATCGCGATGGCCAGCCACTGCATGAGCTGGCTGATGGGGCCACGCGCACCCCGCGAGCTGCACACCTTCGCGCAGGGCTGCCGGCAACGGTCGCTGCACTCCCGGCCGGACGACGCCTGGGGCCTGCTCCGCGAACTCGACCAGGTGCTGGACCGCCTCTACGGGCCACGCACCTTCCGACCCTTCACCCTCACCCCCTAAGGAGCTGTCATGGGCAGTGGAATCTGGTCCACCGACGTGTACGACGCCGCCGACCGCTACCGCCGGTCCACCGGCAAGAGCGCCTTCTCCTACAGCGACAGCGGAGCGCGCACCGTGCACCCCGCGCTCGACCCCCGGGGCGCGACCCGGGAGAGCCGCGACTCCGCCGAGCACCCCCGGTCGACGCCCGTCGCGGTGCTCTTCGACGTGACCGGCTCGATGCGCTCGGTGCCGCGGACCCTGCAGACCAAGCTGCCGCAGCTGCTCGGGCTGCTGCAACGGCAGGGCTACGCCAGCGACCCGCAGATCATGTTCGGTGCCATCGGCGACGCCACCTGCGACCGGGTGCCGTTGCAGGTGGGCCAGTTCGAGTCGGACAACCGGATGGACGACGACCTCGGCCGGATCGTCCTCGAAGGCGGTGGCGGCGGGCAGATGAGCGAGTCGTACGAGCTGGCCATGTACTTCATGGCCCGGCACACCGTCACCGACAACTGGGACAAGCGCGGTCGACGCGGCTACCTCTTCATCATCGGCGACGAGCTGGCGTACCAGCGGGTGAAGGCCCGGGAGGTGGCCAGCCTGATCGGCGACGGCCTGAGCGAGGACGTGCCGCTGCGGCAGGTCGTCGACGAGGTGACCCGCCGCTGGGACACCTACTACCTGCTCCCCGCCGGCAGCCACTACGCCCGGAACAGCAAGGTGCTCGACTTCTGGCGGGACCTGCTCGGGCAGAACGCCGTCGTGCTCGACGACCTCGACGCGGTCTGCGAGACCATCGCGCTCACCATCGGCCTCGGCGAACAGGCCATCGACCTGGACCAGGGCCTTCGCGACCTGGACCGCGCCGGCTCCGCCGCCACCGGCACCGTGTCGAAGGCGCTGGCCCGGCTCGGCCGGGAACGGCGGGCCGAGGTGTCGACGCTGCCGGCGTTCCGCGACACCACCAGCGGGGTGACCCGGCTGTGAGGCACGTGGCGGTGGTCGACCTCGGCTACGGCGACGCCGGCAAGGGCACGGTGGTGGACTGGCTCTGCGCCACCCGTCCCGTGCAGACGGTGGTCCGCTTCAACGGGGGCGCGCAGGCGGCGCACAACGTCGTGCTGCGCGACGGGCGGCACCACACGTTCGCGCAGTTCGGCGCCGGTACGTTCCATCCCGGTGTCGGCACGCACCTGTCCCGGCACGTGGTGGTGGACCCGTTGGCGCTGGTCGCCGAGGCCGACCATCTCGCCACGGTCGGGGTGCCCGACGCGCTCGACCGGCTGACCGTCGACGGGGACGCGCTGCTCGCCACCCCGTACCACCGGGCCGCGAACCGGGCCCGGGAGAACGCCCGGGGAGCCGACCGGCACGGCTCCTGCGGGCTGGGGGTGGGCGAGGCCGTCGCGTACGGCCTCGCCCACCCGGACGACGCGCCCCGGGTCGCCGACTGCCACCACCCCGCGCTGCTGCGCCGGCGGTTGACCACCCTGCGGGACCGGTTGACCGCCGAGCTGGGCCCGCTGGACGCGCCACCGATCGAGGGCTGCCTGCCCGCGTTCACCGCCTTCGCCGGTCGGGTCGACATCGTCGACGGCAACTGGCTCGCCACGGCGCTGCGTACCGGGACCTGCGTCTTCGAGGGCGCGCAGGGGGTGCTGCTCGACGAGTGGCACGGCTTCCACCCGTACACCACCTGGAGCACCACCACGTTCGCCAACGTCGACAGCCTGCTCGCCGAGGCGGGCCAGCCCGGCGAGGTGACCCGGATCGGGGTGCTCCGGCTGGTCACCACCCGGCACGGCCCCGGCCCGCTGGTGACCGAGGACCCCGCCCTGCCCTTCGCCGACCCGCACAACCCGACGAACCCGTGGCAGGGCCGGTTCCGGTTCGGTCACTTCGACGCGGTCGCCCACCGGTACGCCCTCGCCGCGGCCGGCGGCGTCGACGGCCTGGCGCTGACCCACCTCGACCTGGCCGGCCCCGGGCTGCGGATCTGCCGCCGCTACGACAGCACCGACCGGCTCACCCCGGGCCCGCCCGGCGACCTGGGCCGGCAGGCCGCGCTCACCGCCCGCCTGCTGCGCTCCCGCCCGGTGTACGACGACCCGCCGACGAACTGGGCCGAGGCGGTCCGCGCGGAGTTGGGAGCACCCGTGGTGCTGACCTCGCACGGCCCCACCGCCGACGACAAGAGGACGCACGGCCCGCTGCTCGCCCCACCGGCCCTCGTGCACGCCGACTGACAACCCCGGGGGATCTGGCGACTCGCCCACCGGGTCCGTCACGCCCGGCAAGCATGAGGGGCATGGACGCCCTGCTCGACCTCCTCCGTGGGACGGTGACGTCGCCGTGGGTCTACCTGGTGATCTTCGCGCTCACCGCGGTCGACGCGTTCTTCCCCGCGGTGCCGGGCGAGGCCGCCGTGATCACCGCCGGGGTGCTCGCGGCGGACGGCGGGCATCCCAACCTGACCCTGGTGATCGTGAGTGCCGCCCTCGGCGCGCTGGTCGGCGACCACATCTCGTACGCCATCGGGCAGGGCGGAGGCGCCCGCCGGCTGGCCCGCCTCCCGGACGGCAGCCGCCGGCGGGCCAGCTCCGAGTGGGCCCGCCGGGCCGTGGACCGGCGCGGCGGAATCATCCTGACCACCAGCCGGTACGTGCCCGGCGGGCGGACCGCCGTCACCCTCACCATGGGCGCGGTGCGCTATCCACGCCGGGCGTTCCTGCTGTACGACAGCATCGGCGCGGGCACTTGGGCGCTGTACTGCGGGCTGCTCGGCTACTTCGGCGGGCTGGCCTTCGAACGTGACCCGGTGAAGGGCGTACTGGTCGGTGTGGGGCTCTCGCTGATCGTCACGTTCGGCCTGGAGGGGATCAGGTGGCTACGCCGTCGGGCGCACCGCCGCGCCGCCGCCCGACGGTGACGGCCGCATCCGTCACAGCAGGTCGGCGTCGTGCACGATGATCGCCACCTGCACCCGGTTGCCCGCCTGGAGCTTCGCCAACGCCCGGCTGACGTGCGCCTTCACGGTGGCCTCGCTCATCGTCAACCGCCGGGCGATCTCCGCGTTGCCGTGCCCGCGCGCCACCTCCCGGACGATCGCCAACTCCCGCTCGGTCAACGGTGCGAGCCGCGCCCGAGCCGCATCTCGGCGGGCCGGACCCCGCTCGGCGAACGAGCTGATCAGACGCCGGGTGACCGTCGGGGCGAGCATCGCGTTCCCGGCGGCCACCGTGCGGACGGCCGCCGCCAACTCGCGGGGCGGGGTGTCCTTGAGCAGGAAGCCGACAGCGCCGGCCCGCAGCGCCCGGTGCACATAGTCGTCCAGGTCGAAGGTGGTCAACATGATCACCTTGGGTCCGGCGGCGACCACGTCGGGCGCGACGGTCAGCCCGTCGACTCCCGGCATCCGCACGTCGAGCAGGACCACGTCGGGGCGTAACCGCTGGGCCTGTTCCAGCGCGCCGGCGCCGTCCGCCGCCTCACCCACCACCGTGATGTCCTCGGTCGCCTCCAGGATCAACCGCAGCCCGGCGCGGACCAGTTGCTCATCGTCGACCACCACCACCCGGATCACGCCGCACCCGCCACCGGGATCAGGGCCCGCACCAGGAAGCCACCGTCCACGGGCGTCGCCTCCAGCCGGCCGCCGAGCACCTCCACCCGCTCGCGCAGCCCGAGCAGCCCCTGCCCGGCACCGGGCAGGGGCTGGCCGCCTCCGGATGGGCCGTTGCGGACCACCACCTCCAGCCCGTCGGACAGGTAGCGCAGGCAGACCGTCGTCTCGGCGTCGCCCGCATGCTTGCGCACGTTGGTCAGCGCCTCCCGGACCACCCGGTACGCCGTACGCCCCACCGTCGCCGGTAGGGCCGACGGAACACCCTCGTCCCGCCGGCACACCCGCAGCCCGGCGGCACGGGACTCCCCGATCAGCTCGTCCAGCGCGTCGAGCCCTCGCTCCGGCACCACCGCCGGACCGGCCTGTCGCAGCACGCCCAGCACCTCGCGCAGGTCGGTGAGCGCCTGCCGGCCGGTGGTGCGGATCAACGCGGCGGCCTCAACGGTCGCCGGGTCGGCCGCGGTCACCTCCAGCGCCCCGGCGTGCACCACCATCAGCGAGACCCGGTGCGCGACCACGTCGTGCATCTCCCGGGCGATCCGGGTCCGCTCCTCGGCGCGAACCCGATCGGCACGGGCCGCCTGCTCGCGTTCCAGTCGCTCGGCCCGGTCCCGCAGGGCGGCAAGGGTGTCCCGGCGCGCCCGCACCCAGAGGCCGAAGACCAACGGAAGCCCGACCAGACAGGCGGCGAGAAGCAGCACGTTGCCGGTGGAGGCGGTGGTCATCCGGCGTACGCCACCCACCGCCAGCCCGACCAGCACCCCGCCGGCCAGCACCACTGCCGCGCCGGCGAGGAAGCCGGCGAGCCGCCGACCACGCAGCCGCAGGCCCGCCTGGTACGAGGCGACCACCCCGGCCGCCGCGGCGGCGAGCACCCACCAGCCGACCGCCGCTACCAGGAACAACGGCCAGCGGCGGGTCCGGAGCATGCCGGCGGTCCAACCGGAGAGCAGCGCGAGCACCAGTGGGACGGCAGCCGGGAGCGGCGAGCGGACCCCGATGTCACCGGTCGCGCTGGCCCAGACCGCTGCCCCGACCGTGACGGCGAGCAGCAGCGGGCCGTACCGCTGAACGACCCGCCGGAGGGCGACGGCGCTGGAGGCCACAGAGCGAGCCTAGGGCTCGGCCGACGGATCGGCCCACCGCGCGCCGCCGGACCCGGGTGAGGTGGGGGATGACCCCGACCCGCGCTCCGGGCCGGACGCTACCTAAGTAGTGCCGCCCACCTGACCACTGGCCGATGTCGGCAGCCACCGCCCCGACGAGCATCAGGATCATGGAACTGCTCGACCTGCTGCACGAGACGATGTCCTCGCCCTGGGTGTACCTGGCGATCTTCGCGATCGCGGTGCTCGACGGCTTCTTCCCCGTGGTGCCGAGCGAGACGGCAGTGATCACCGCCGGGGTGTTCGCGGCCTCCGGGGCGCCGTACCTGCCCGCGGTGATTCTGGTGGCCGCCGCCGGGGCGCTGGTCGGTGACCACATCTCGTACGCCATCGGACGCGGCGGCGGCACCCGACTGCTCGACCGGCTGCCGCCCGACGGTCGACGTCGGGCCGCCGCCGACTGGGCCCGCCGGGGGATCGCGACGCGCGGCGGCCTGATCCTCACCGTGGCCCGCTACGTTCCGGGCGGCCGCACCGCCGTCACCCTCACCATGGGCGCGGTGCGTTATCCCCGGCGACGGTTCCTCGCCTTCGACGCGCTGGCCGCCGGCTCCTGGGGGATCTACTCGGCGCTGGTCGGCTACCTCGGTGGGCTGGCCTTCGAGCAGGACCCGCTGCGGGGTCTCCTGCTCGGTCTGGGTCTCGCCCTGACGGTGACGGTGGTCGTCGAGGTGGTCCGCTGGCTCCGCGACCGCCGCCGGTCGACTCTGCCGACGGCCGAGCCGGTGGATCGGCTGCCGGTGGGGTGAGGTCAGTCGGCCGGCGGACGCCAGGTGACGCCGTGTAGGAGTTGGGCGGCACCGAGCCAGGCCACGTTCATCATCCGGGTGGCCGTCTTCTCCGGGTCGGCCTCCGGGTGGTCGGCCAGCCAGTCGGCCAGCGACTCGGACGCGCCGACCAGGGCGTACGCGACGACCTCCAGGTCGAGGGCGGCGATCTCGCGGCCCTCGGCGCGCAGCGCGTGGTCGAGCATTCCGGCAACCACCTCGACCAGCCGGGTCCGCATGGTGGCCAGCTCGCCGGCGAACGGCTGCTCGCCCCGGGCCTGCCGGTAGAGCACCGCCCAGCCGTCCCGGTGGGCGCCCACGAAGCCGAAGAACGCCTTCAACCCGCGCCAGAGCCGCTCGTCGGCCGGTAGGTCGGGGGCCGTCGCAGCCCCGGCGATGGCCTGCATCATCCGGGTGCCCTCCCGGTGCAGGCAGGCGACGAAGAGCTCCTCCTTGGTGCCGAGGTACGCGTAGACCATGGGCTTGGAGATGCCGGCGTCCTCCGCGATCTCGTCCATGCTGGCGGCGTGGAAGCCGCGCCGGGAGAAGACCTTCACGGCCGCGTCGAGCATCTGCTGCTCGCGGACGGCGCGGGGCAGTCGCTTGAAGGCGGGAACGGTGGACACCTTGCGAGCATACCTACTCGTGCGTAGGGTTACGCGCGAGTAGCCAAATCTTCCGGAAGGCGCACCTGATGACTGACTTCGACCCGGCCACCTTCGCCAACGTCGGCCCCAAGGAGTTCGCCCAGCTGGTCAAGTCCACCCCGGACGACAAGATCGCCCAGGTGATGTCCGGCGACCTGCGCGGCAAGATCCTGGCAGAGGTGTTCGGCCGGATGCCGTCGCTGTTCCGCGCGGACCGGGCCGGCTCCACCAACGCGGTCATCCACTGGGTCATCACCGGTCGCCCCGACGGCGGCAGCGACACCTACGAGGTGGTCATCGCCGACGGCACGTGCGTGGTGAACGAGACCCCGCAGCACGACCCGAAGCTGAGCCTCACCATGGGCCCGGTCGAGTTCCTGAAGATCGTCTCCGGTGGCGCCAACCCGGTGATGATGTTCATGACCGGCAAGTTGAAGGCGAAGGGCGACCTGGGCCTCGCCGCCAACATCGCCAACCTGTTCGACATCCCCAAGGCCTGACATGGCTGAGTTCTCGCTCGACCTGAACGAGGAACAGCGGGACCTCCGCGACTGGGTGCACGGCTTCGCCGCCGAGGTCGTGCGCCCGGCCGCCGCCGAGTGGGACGAGCGCGAGGACACCCCGTGGCCGGTGATCCAGGAAGCCGCCAAGGTCGGCCTCTACGGCTTCGAATTCCTCGCCACCTGCTGGGCCGACCCGACCGGGCTCTCCCTGCCGATCGCCAGCGAGGAACTCTTCTGGGGTGACGCCGGCATCGGCCTGAGCATCTTCGGCACCTCACTCGCCGTCGCCGCCATCTACGGCGCCGGCACCCCCGATCAGATGGTCGAATGGGTGCCGCAGTGCTTCGGCGACGTCGACTCGCCGGCCGTCGCCGCCTTCTGCACCACCGAACCGGAAGCCGGCTCCGACGTCGGCGCGATGCGCACCCGGGCCGTCTACGACGAGGCCACCGACGAATGGGTGCTCACCGGCCAGAAGGCGTACGCCACCAACGGCGGCATCGCCGGAGTGCACGTGGTCACCGCCTCCGTCGACCCCACGCTCGGCTCCCGTGGCCAGGCGGCGTTCGTCGTACCACCGGGCACCCCCGGCCTGGCCGCCACCCGCAAGCTGCGCAAACTCGGCCTCCGCGCGTCCCACACCGCCGACGTCTTCCTCGACGGGGTACGCGTACCCGGCCGCTGTCTGCTCGGCGGACGTGACGCCCTGCTGGAACGCCTCGACCGGGCCCGCTCCGGTCAGCGGGCCACCGGACAGGCCGCGATGCGCACCTTCGAACTGTCCCGACCCACGGTCGGCGCCCAGGCGCTCGGCGTTGCCCGGGCCGCCTACGAGTACGCGCTGGACTACGCCAGGGACCGCGTCCAGTTCGGACGTCCGATCATCGAGAACCAGGCGGTCGCGTTCACGCTGGCCGACATGCGGATGGAGATCGACGCGGCACGACTGCTGGTCTGGCGGGCCTCCTGGATGGGCCGCAACAACCGCCCGTTCACCGCCGGCGAGGGGTCGATGTCCAAGCTCAAGGCCGGCGAGGTGGCGGTGTCGGTCACCGAGAAGGCGGTGCAACTGCTCGGCGGGGCCGGCTTCCTGCGTGACCACCCGGTCGAGCGCTGGTACCGGGACGCCAAGATCTACACCATCTTCGAGGGCACCTCGGAAATCCAACGACTGGTGATCTCCCGGGCGATCTCCGGGATGCAGATCCGCTGACCGCCTTTGCGGTCCGGCCCGGCACCACGGTCCGGCCCGGCGCCACGGTCCGGCCCTGCGCCACGGCCCGACCCTCCGCCACGGGTCGGGCCGCGGCCGCATTCCACGATCTGTGCCGTCTTCGTCACCCCACGCCGCCGCCAACTGGGCCTCCAGCCGCGCCCAGTGCATGATCAAGGAAAGAAGCCCTGATGGACGGGTGGGCCACCGCCCCGTCCGCGCACCACCCCGAGGAGGTCTGCGGCATGGACCTGCCGTTCTTCGTTGCCACGCTGACCCGACGCGGGCTACTCGCCCCCGGCGGCCCGATCCGGGTCGCCGCGCAGCTCAACGCGTTGCGAACGTGGGGGTGGAGCCTGGCCGGCGAGCTACGCCAAGCAGCCGCCCGCGACCCGGGCCGCCCCGCCGTCATCGACGAGGACGGCGTCGAGCTGACCTACCACGACCTGCTCGACCGGGCCGAACGGATGGCCCGATCGATGCGGGCCGGCCTCGGCGTACAGGCCGGCGACCGGATCGGCGTGCTCTGCCGCAACCACCACGGGCTGATCGAGACGATCGTCGCCGCCACCCTGCTCGGCGTCGACGCGGTGCTGGTCAACACCGGGCTCAGCGCCGCCCAACTGGGCACCGTCGCCGACGAACAGCGGCTTCGGCTGCTGGTGCACGACGACGAGTTCGCCGAGCGGGTCCTCGGCCTCCCCGCCGACCTGCCCCGGCTCGACGAACGCGCCCGCGAGGAGTTGGTGGCCGGCGCGCTGCCAGGTGACCTGCACCCGCCCGAACGCGACGGCCGGATCATCGTGCTCACCTCCGGCACCACCGGCACGCCCAAGGGCGCTCGCCGGCCGACACCCAGCGGCTTCGGCCCCCTGGTGTCCATCACCGACCGCATCCCCCTGCACGCCCGGGACCGGGTGATGATCGCCGCGCCGATCTTCCACACCTGGGGATTCGCCGCCCTCCAGGTCTGCCTCGCCCTGCGAGCCACAATCGTGCTGCACCGCCGCTTCGACCCGAGCGCCACGCTCGCCGCCCTGACCACGCACCGCTGCGACGCCCTCTTCGCCGTACCGGTGATGGTGCAGCGGCTGCTGGAGGTGCCCCCGCCAGACCCGCGCCCCCCGCTCAAGGTCGTCGCCGTCAGCGGCTCCGCCCTACCCGGCGGGCTGGCACCGAAGTTCATGGACGTCTACGGAGACGTCCTCTACAACCTCTACGGGTCCACCGAGGTCTCCTGGGCCTCCATCGCCGGCCCGCAGGACCTGCGTCAGGCGCCCACCACCGCCGGTCGTCCACCGCACGGCACCCGACTTGAGCTGCTCGGCGACGACGGCCAGCCCGTACCGGACGGACGGGTCGGGCGGATCTTCGTCGGCAACGAGATGCTCTTCGAGGGCTACACCTCCGGTGCCAGCCGGGAAACCCACGACGGCCTGCTCGACACCGGCGACCTCGGCCGGCTCAACGCCGACGGACTGCTCTTCGTCGACGGTCGGGCCGACGACATGATCGTCTCCGGCGGCGAGAACGTCTTCCCGTCCGAGGTCGAGGACCTGCTCGCGCAACTGCCGCAGGTCCGCGAAGCCGCCGTGATCGGCGTCCCCGACCCCGAGTACGGCCAACGCCTGTCCGCGTTCCTCGCTCTGCACCCCGGCGAGACGCTCGACCCCGAGGCGGTACGCGAATACGTCCGGCGCTTCCTGGCCCGATTCAGCGTCCCCCGGGACGTGATCTTCGTGAAGTACCTGCCCCGCAACGCCACCGGCAAGGTGCTCGCCCGCGAACTGCGCCGCTACTACGGCTGACCGCCGTTCAGGGATAGAGGGTCAGGCCCGGCGCCCGCGCCAGCTCGACCAGCTCCTGCGAGGTCAACAGCGCCTCCCGGGCAGCCAGATCGGCTGAACCGGTGTCCCCGTAGAGAAGATTACCTACGGTGATGGTTACCGACGTGCCGTCAACCCGCATGAGCTGCACCCAGCGAAGCGTGCCCCCGGCCGGGTCCGTACTGGTGCTGAGCATCGCCACCCCGTCGTCGCCCAGCCCCCACACCTCGCAGTTGCGGCCGTCAGGCGCGTTCGCACAGTCCGCATTCGCGTCGGCCGGCGTGGGATACACGGTCACCCTCAGATGGCTGCGCCGCCCGTCGCGGCTGAGGGTCGCGATCGTCTCGTACTGCCGGTAAGGAGGTTCGTACGCGAACTGCGGCCGATCGCACTCGGGCACCGCCCCGGTCACTGTGAGGTTCGTGGGCACGGTGCCGGCCAGAGCCGCCCGCAGGGCTGCGGTCAGCCGAGGTACGCCCGCCTCCGAAGGCTCCGTCGGGCGCACGCGCACCGTGTCGTACGTCTGCGACGACGGCTCCGGTCCACTGACCAACGGGATCGGTGCCGCGCAGAGCAACGTGTCGCCTGACCCGGAGCTCATCGGCGGCAGCGCCATCCCGCCTGGTCCCGGCCCGGCGACCAGGGTCGGAACCGCGACGGCGGCGACGGCCGCAGCCATCCCGGCACCGGTCAACGTCCACGCCCGCTGTCGACGGCGCTGCCGGTCGACGGCGATCAACCCGTCCAGATCGATCCGGCTCGGCGGCGACCCCGCCACGGCTTCCCGGAAGTACTTCGTCAGCTCATCCATCGGTCCGTACCTCCTCGATTCGAGTCGGCACGTCAACGAGGCGACCGCGCAGCGCCTCGATCGCGCGAGCCGACTGGCTCTTCACGGTGCCGACGGTGCAGCCCAACTCGCGGGCGGTCTCCTCCACGGACAGGTCACAGAAGTAACGCAGCACCAGGACCGCCCGACGACGCGGAGGCAACTCGGCCAGCAGAGCGAGGATGGTCAGTCGGTCGGCGGCGCCGTCCGTGCCGCCTGCCGCAGCCGGCCCTTCCGGCACCTCGGCCCAGGCGGCCTCGCGTCGCCACGGCCGGCGCCGCTCGTCCAGCCAGACCCGCAACAGGGTCCGCCGGACGTACGCGTCCGGGCTGTCCATCGCGGACACCCGCGGCCAATGCCTGAGCAGCTTGACCAACGCCATCGACACCAGATCGTCAGCCGTGTGCCAGTCACCGCACAACAGGTACGCCGTGCGACGCAACGGCTCCAGCCGCGCGCCGACGTAGTCGCGGTAGCCCTCGACATCGACCGGCATCCGCCACCCCCTCGCCTCACGGAACAAACGGAGTCGAGGCGGGCGAGGGTTGCCCGGCATCAGCCCGGAATCGTGATGTGCCCCTCGATCGCGGCGGCGGCGATGTCGGTGCGGTGCTGCGAACCGGCCAACTCCACCCCGTTGACCAGCGCGTACGCGGAATCCCGCGCGGCGGCCAGGTCGGAGCCGGTGGCCGTACCGCAGAGGACCCGACCGCCGGCGGAGAGCAACGCGCCGTCGTCGGCCCGCCGGGCGGTGCCCGCGTGGATGATGCCCGGACCCTCCGCGCCGGTAATCACGTCGCCGGTGCGCGGCGCGGCCGGGTAACCCGCGGAGGCGAGCACCACCGTGACGGCGCTGCCGTCCCGCCACCGCAGCGGCGGGTGCTCGGCCAACGTGCCGGTGGCCGCCGCGTTCAGCAGCCCACCCAGCGGGGTCTCCAACAGCGCGAGCACCACCTGCGTCTCCGGATCACCGAAGCGCGCGTTGAACTCGATCACCCGAGGGCCGGCCGCCGTGATCGCAAGCCCGACGTAGAGCAGGCCGGCGAACGGGGTGCCCCGGCGACGCATCTCCGCGAGCGTCGGGTGGACCACATCGCGCATGACCTCGTCGACCAGGCCGGACGGGGCCCAGGGCAGTGGCGCGTACGCCCCCATGCCGCCGGTGTTCGGCCCGGTGTCACCGTCGCCGAGCCGCTTGAAGTCCTGTGCCGGCAACAACGGCAGCGCGGCCTCACCGTCGGTGACCACGAAGAGGCTCACCTCCGGGCCGTCGAGGAACTCCTCGACCACGACCCGTCCACACTCCCGGGCGTGCGCCAACGCGGCGGACCGGTCGTCGGTCACCACCACGCCCTTGCCGGCGGCGAGCCCGTCGTCCTTCACCACGTACGGCGCGCCGAACTCGTCCAGCGCCTGGGCGGTGCTCTGCTCGTCGGTGCAGACGTACGCCCGCGCGGTCGGCACGCCAGCGGCGGTCATCACGTCCTTGGCGAACGCCTTGGAGCCCTCCAACTGGGCGGCCGCGCCGGACGGACCGAACACGGCGATGCCCTTGGCGCGTACCGCGTCGGCGACCCCGGCGACCAGCGGCGCCTCAGGCCCGATCACCACCAGGTCAGCCGCCGTCTCCACGGCCAACGCCGCCACTGCGGCCGGATCTGTCGCGGTGACCGTCCGCAGCTCAGCCACGTTGGCGATCCCCGGATTACCCGGCGCCGCAATCAGGGCGGAGACCGCCGAGTCCGCCGCCAACCCGAGCGCGAGCGCATGCTCCCGCCCACCACCACCCACCAAAAGAACCCGCACAACCCGGCATCCTACTGTCCCCCCCAGACGCTCCCGTTGATCATGAGGTTGGCGGGTCGTTTGATGATCCATCCGCCCGCTAACCTCATGATCAACCGGCTCACGATCAACGGGCACGGAGGGCTGCGATCGCTTGCCGGACCGTGTGCGGGATGTAGGCCGGGTGGAGGGTGTCCTGCCAGGTGAAACGGAGAATGGTCCAGCCAGCGTTGACCAGGAGATTCTGGCGACGGCGGTCGGCGTAGGCGGCCTCCGGGGTGCCGTGCGCGTCTCGGCCGTCCGCTTCGGCGATCAGCCTCGGGCCGCGCCAACCCAGGTCGCCGACGCCCAGCAGATAGCCGTCGTCGTCGCGCACTTCCAGCTGCAAAGCGTCCGGCGGCACCCTGCCGTCCACACACCGGAGCCGGGTGCGCGTCTCCAGCGGCGACTGCGCCCGGCCATCCGCCTCAGCAAGGTAGCGGCGGGCTGCGACGGCACCTCGTCGACCCCGAATCAGCGCCGGAACGGTTGCTAGACACTCGGCCGTGAGTAGTCCTCGGTTGAGAGCCGAATCGAGCACCGAGACCGCTGCGTACCGGTGCTCCCGCAGAATGATTTCGGCGACAGTCAACCGTGGCTCGCTCGCCGCGATCCCGCTCACCTGCACCACCGTGCCCGGCTGGTGTTCGAGCTGGTGCAGCACGATCGCCGGATCCGACACCCGCGCCAGCTTCGCCGCCCTGCCCGGCAACGCCACATGAATCTCGTCGCGACGCGGCAGCCCGGCGATGCCGAGCAACTCAGCGGCGGTGCCGAACACCACATGAGCCCCCGGGCCCAGGGAGAGCACTGCGGCGCGAATGCGGCACCGCCGAGGAGGTGGCTCACCGCGCGAGCCGTCCGTCAGATAGACCGCTCGAGCAAGTGGCCGCCAACGGCCCACCGCCACCAGGTGATCGATGTCGTGCCGGCTGAAGCCGGCTGCCAGCGCCTGCGCCCGGGTGATCAGGTCATCCTGGGCGGCAGCAATCGAGCGAACAAGCCCTGCGCGATCCACAAAGCCCACGCTGACCGCTCTTCCACCCAACCACCACCCCTGTGGATAACCCTGTGGACAACAAATGCCCCATCTCGTGATCATGAGGTTGACGGGACCTTTGTAGATCAAATACTCCGTCAACCTCATGATCACCGAAGAGGGCGGGGCCGGAGGGGGCCGAAGAGGGGGAGGGCCTGGGGTGGGGTTTAGGGGAGGAGGGGGTGGAGGTGGACGTTTTCTTCTCGGCCTGGGCCTACGCCTACGACGCTCACTCGGGTGTTGCAGAGTTCTTCGATCCTCGCGATGTAGCGACGGGCGTTCTCCGGGAGGTCGTCGATGCTGCGGGCCTTGGTGATGTCCTCCGACCAGCCGTCGAGCTCCTCGAAGACGGGCTTGGCGTGGTGGAAGTCCGTCTGGCTCATCGGCATGTCGTCGACCCGGACGCCGTTGATCTCGTAGCCGACGCAGATCGGCACGGTGGGCAGGCCGGTGAGCACGTCCAGCTTGGTGATCACCAGGTCGGTGACACCGTTGAGGCGGCACGCGTACCGGGCGACGACCGCGTCGAACCACCCGCACCGGCGTTCCCGCCCGGTGGTGGTGCCGTACTCCGCACCGATCTTGCGCAGGTGGTCGCCGTTGGCGTCGAACAGCTCGGTCGGGAACGGCCCTGCGCCGACCCGGGTGGTGTACGCCTTGCTCACCGCGATGACCTTGTTGATCGCGGTGGGCGGGATGCCCGCGCCCACGCAGGCCCCACCGGCGGTCGGGTTGGACGAGGTCACGAACGGGTAGGTGCCGTGGTCCATGTCGAGCATGGTGGCCTGGGCACCCTCGAGCAGCACCGTCTCGCCCCGGTCCAGCGCGTCCCAGAGCATCGCCCGGGTCTCCGCGATGTACGGCTTGAGCCGCTCCGCGTACTCCAGGTACTCCTCGACGGTCGCCTCAAGGTCGATCGCCTTGCGGTTGTAGACCTTGAACAGGATCTGGTTCTTCTCGCGCAGCGCGAGTTCCAGCTTCTTCCGCAGGATGCCCGGGTCGAGCAGGTCCTGGAGGCGGATGCCGATCCGGGCGACCTTGTCCCCGTACGCCGGGCCGATGCCGCGGCCGGTGGTGCCGATCCGGGACGAGCCGAGGTAGCGCTCGATGACCCGGTCCAGCGCCCGGTGGTGCGGCATGATCAGGTGCGCGTCACCGGAGATCCGCAGCCGGGACACGTCGACGCCGCGCTCGGCCAGGCCGTCGATCTCGGCGAGCAGCACCTTCGGGTCGACCACCACACCGTTACCGATGATGATCATCGCGTCCGGTGAGAGCGCGCCGGACGGCATCAGGTGCAGCGCGTACTTCTGCCCGTCCGGGGTGATCACCGTGTGTCCGGCGTTGTTGCCGCCGGAGTAGCGCACGACGTAGTCGACCCGCTCACCCAGCAGGTCGGTAACCTTGCCCTTGCCCTCGTCGCCCCACTGAGCGCCGATGAGCACGATCGCTGGCATCTTTTCCGCCTCCAGAAGGCTCGGGTGCCAGGTGGCGACCGCTCGGCGAGCCCGGGGTGTCAGGTTAACAAGTAGTGACGGCGTGCCCGGCAGGGGTCGCGCCGAGAGGCAGGAGGCTCCTTCCGTGTACGACGTGGTGCTGCTCACCCTCGGTTCGGAGCGGGACGCTCCCGGGGGCTGTGGCAACGGCGGGGCCTGCTGCGGCGGGGCGACCGGGGCCGACACCGACCCGACGAGCCAGACGACCGCTGGTCAGGCCGACACCGACCTGACGAACACCGGCCACACGGACACCGGCCGGACCGACGTTGAGCAGTGCGCGACGGAACGGCCACGGGTGCCGGTGCTGGCCTGCGCCGATGCGCTGAACGCCCGGGGCGCTCGGGTGGAGACGGTCACCGCCCGCTCCGACGCGGAGATCGACGCGGTGTTGGCCCGGTTTGACGGCCCAGCCCGCCCGGACGGCCTCACCTGGCCGGACTCGGACAGCAAGACCCGGCTGGTCGTGGCCACGGCCAGCGACGGACAGTTGCGCGCCGTGCTGCGCCGGCTGGTCCGGCGGTACGCCCCGGCGCCGAGCCGCCGCCCGGCGGACCTGCCCGCCAACCGGACCCTGCCCGACCTGCCACCGGTGGCCGTACTCCCGCTTGATCCGGCCCGCGGTGGCACCCACCGGGACCTGGCCGCGCAGCTCGGGCTGCCCCGGGACCCGGCGGCGGTGGCCGCGGCGGTGCTGGACGGCAAGCCACGCCGGCTGGACCTGCTCCGCAACGACGGCGGCTCGGTGACCCTGGACGGCGCGCTTCTCGGCGCCGCTGACGACGCCGGTCGGCCGCTGCACTGGCGCGCCCGGGTGGAGGTCGACGACGCGATTCTCACCGACGGTGCGGAACCGCTGCTGGCCTGCGCGGTCGGCAACGCCGGCGGGTACGCGACGCTCGACGACGTGACGCTGCTGACCGCGCCGGACCCGGCGGACGGGAAGGTCGAGGTCGCGGTGGCCGTTCCGGTGGTCGTCCGCTCGGCGTGGGGGCGCAAGCGGGTACGCCTCGAAGTTCGGCGGGCCCGTGGCCGGGCGGTCTCGGTGCTGCCCCGGGAGGGCAAGGTGCCGTACCTCGACGATGGTGTCGAGGGCGAGCTGACCCGCAAGCGTTCGTGGTGGATCGAGCCGGGTGCGTGGGCGGTCTGGTCGATCTGACCCGGACCACGCCGACCGCCCGACCTGCCTGCGTCGATCGGCCCTGCCCGGCGAATGGGCCTATCCTCGCAGGAGGACTGGGGAGGGCCGTAATGGACGAGAACGCCGACCGGGCGCAGGTGCCCGGCCAGCAGCCGGTGCCGGAGCGGGACATCGAACCACCCTGGCCGCCAGATTCGGGCGACCGGGGCGCGGTGCCACCCTGGGCTGCGGTCTCCGAGCAACGGGGCGGGCCGTCCTCGGTCACGTCGCCCGTCACGCCACCGGTGGCCGCGCCTCCGATCGGACGACCGCCGGTCCCCGGCCAACCCGGCTCTGCGGCGCTGCCGCCGCCCTCTCCCTCGGACTACCCGTCACTCAGCGACGCGGTCCCCGCGCCTGGGGGGTGGGGGCCGAACGGCCCGTCCGGGTCGGGTTGGGCCCCGGCGCAGCCAAGTTGGCCGCCACCGACCGACCCGGCCGTGTCATCACCGCCCGGACCGCCCGCAACCGGCGCGCAGCCGACCCCACCGGCAACCGGCCCCGACAGCAACGGCGGGCCAGTTGGTGCCGGCACCCCCGCCGCCACGGCGACACCGAACACCACCTCCGCGCCGAGGGACGGCCAACCAGCGGCGAGCGCCGCAAGCGCTCCGGCCGATGCCGCACCCGACGCGACCAGCAGGGCCGGCGCGGCGACGCCGGCACCTCCCGGCGACCGGGGTCCGACCGCCGTGCCGACCACCCCGGGTGGCGTGGACCTGGACCTACCGTTCACCTTGGATCGCCCCAGCGCCGCCACCGACCGCCCCGCCGCAGCGGTAGCCGCCGACCGCCCGACGGCGGCCGGACCGCCGCCGCAACCTGATGGGCCGGCGCCGCGGCCAACCACGCCCGGACCCCAGCCCGGCACGCCCGCGCCGCAGGCTGACGGGCCGTCCCCGCAGCCCGATGGGCCGGCGCCGCAGGCCGGTGGGCCGGCACCGCAGGCCGGTGGGCCGGCACCGCAGGCTGGTGGGCCGGTGCCGCAGGCTGGTGAGCCGGCACCGCGACCGACTGGTGGGGCCGGTGAAGACGGGCCGGCGCGGCCGATCGCCGAGTCGCCGTGGGCGTATCCGCCGCAACGCCCGGCCGGCGCGGCACCCGCCCAGGACGAGGTCAGCGCGACACCTCCGGTTCCACCGCCCCCGGTCGTCCCACACACCGGCCCCGCACAGGCACACCCCGGACAGGCACACAACGCACAGGCACAGGCCGCACAGGCACACCCCGGGCAGGCACACCCCGGGCAGTCGTTCACGCCGGCCATCCCCGGTCAGGCCGGCCCGGCGCAGATTCCGCCTCCTCCCGACCTGACGCAGTTCAGCACCCCGCCGCACATCCCTCCCGCAGCGCAGCATGCGCCCACGCAGGCCGGGCCGGCGACCCCACCACCCGGGCCGTTCCCGCCCTCGCCGGGTTGGTACCCCCCGCCCTGGCAGCAGGGCTCGCCCGGCGGCACGCCTGGGCAGCCGTACCAGGAGGCCGACGGGGTGGCCCGGGTGCCGGCTCCGCCGTACCCGGATGCGACCGCGTATCCGGATGCGAGCTGGACACCGGAGGAGACCGCCGCGCCGACCGCCGAGGACTTCGCCCGACGCCGCCAGGTCCGACCCGCCGAGCCGGTGGCGACCATGGGTGTACGCGCGGTGGTCAACAAGATGGGCCTGCTCCGGCTCTCTCCGGGGCGGCACGAGCAGGAGCTCAAGCGGGACATCGAGATGGTCCGCCGCAACTTCGGCGGTCTGCGGCAGGTGACCGTGGTCAACCCGAAGGGCGGCGCCGGTAAGACGGTGGCCATCCTGCTGCTCGCGATGACGTTCGGTCAGAAACGCGGCGGCTACGTGCTGGCCTGGGACAACAACGAGACCCAGGGCACCCTGGGGATGCGCGCCCAACAGGACTTCCACTCCCGCACCGTGCGGGACATGTTGCGCGACCTCGGGCAGTTCCAGGGCGCGCACGGGCGGGTCGGTGACCTGTCGCAGTACGTCCGTTCGCAGGGCGAGGGGATGTTCGACGTCCTGGCCTCGGACGAGTCGGCCACCGGTGGCGAGATGTTGACCGCCGCCGCGTTCGCCGAGATCCGTGAGGTGGTCAGCCGGTTCTACAAATTGATCTTTGTGGACACCGGGAACAACGTCCGGGCGCAGAACTGGCAGGCGTCGATGGACGCCACCGACCAGTTGGTGGTCACCATGTCGGCCCGTAACGACTCCGCTGAGACCGCCGCCCGGATGCTCGACCACCTGGAGCAGAGCGGCCGGCAACGGCTGGTCCGGCAGGCTGTGACGGTGGTGTCGATGCCGCCGTCCCGTAAGGAGATCGACCTGCCGGCCATCCAGGAGCACTTCGCGGCCCGCACCCGGGCGGTGCTGCTGGCCCCGTACGAGCGGCTCATCGACAGTGGTGAGCCGATCCGGTACGGCGGGCTCTCCTCGGCCACCCGGGACGCCTGGCTGAAGATCGCCGCCGCGGTCGCCGAAGGGTTGTAGCCCGCCGACGGCCGGCCCGGGGTCGGGCCGGCCGTCGGGGCGGGGTCAGTTACTCGCGAGCGCGTCCGCGGCTTCCGGGTCGCAGTCGCGCAGAAACTGGGCGCAGCGGGCCGCTTCGTCGGCCTCGCCGATCTCGTCGGCGGCGCGGGACAGCACGTACAGGCAGCGGAGGAAGCCCCGGTTGGGCTCGTGTGACCACGGCACCGGGCCGTGCCCCTTCCACCCACTGCGGCGCAGCTGGTCGAGGCCCCGGTGGTAGCCGGTGCGGGCGTACGCGTACGCCATCACCACCTGGCCCTCGGCGAACGCCCGGGCCGCGAGCTCCGCCCAGGCCGCGCTGTAGGTCGGGAAACCGGCCGCCACGTTGGCGTACGCCTCATCGGTGCCGGCCTCGGCGGCGGCGGCCAGGGCGGCGTCGGCCTCGTCGTTCACGGGCAGGCGGGTGGCCGGTGGCTCTGGCAAAAGGTTCTGCATCGCCCCATTCAACCCGCTGGACAGGGCGACACGCGAGCGGGTCGGCCAACGTGTTCCGCTGAACGGCTGAGGAGTTGGTCACGCCTGCGGCCTATGCCGCTGCCTGGTGTTTTCCACTACAACTAATGGTCCGGAGCCTCCCCAGGAACCGGTAATGCAGGAGCCCGGTGGCCACGACCGCCGGGCTCCTGTCCGTGCCACCCCCGGGCCCGAGGTTTGGCCGGCCCCGGCGCACGGGCAGGATGGCCGGGTGCCGACCCCACCTCCCGCGGACGTCATCGAGCCGCACCTGCATGCCGGTGAGATCCAGACCCGGGCCGAGTTCGACCAACAGTTGGCCACCGGCCGGTTGACCGGGCTGACCGTGCAGGGCCTGCGGCTCGATCTCGCGCCGGCGCCCGACCTGACCGGCGTCGACGTCGTCGGCACCCTCTTCGTGGGCTGCCGGTTCGCGTCCCGGGACGTGGGCGCCGACCTGGTTCGGCGGGGCGCGAACGTGGTGCCGCCGTTCTCGGGGTTGCCGTACCCGACCCAGCCGACCCACCTCTACACCCCGGAGGACCTGGCCGCCGGGTTCGCCGAGGGCGGGTTCACCGGGATGTACGACACCCGGGTGTACGACCACTACCGGGCGCACGGCGGCGCGCTTCCGGACGTGAAGGAGGCGCTGGGTCAGCGGCTGCACGACCACGGCGTGGACAACGCGCTGGGCGACGCCACCCGGGCGTGGCTGGCCGCGTACGGGCCGCAGTCGGTGGTGGGCATCATGGGCGGGCACGCGGTGCGGCGCGGCAGTCCCGCGTACCGGATGGCGGCCGTGCTGGGTTGGGAGCTGGCGCGGGCCGACCGGCTGGTGGTGACCGGCGGTGGTCCCGGGGTGATGGAGGCCGCGAACCTCGGTGCCTACCTGGCGGACCGGCCGGCCACCGATGTGACGGCGGCGATCGACCTGCTGGCCACCGCCCCCGACTTCACCGACCACCACCGGTACACGGCCACCGCGCTGACGGTCCGGCAGCGGTACGCGGGGGTTCCCCGGCAACGTGGTGACGAGTTGGGCTGGGCGCGGGCGGGTGGTCTGGCCATCCCGACCTGGCTGTACGGGCACGAGCCGGCGAACCTGTTCGCCGGGCGGATCGCGAAGTACTTCTCGAACGCGATCCGGGAGGACACCATCCTGCGCCTCGCCCGGGGCGGCATCGTCTTCGCGCCGGGGCGGGCGGGCACGGTGCAGGAGGTGTTCCAGGCGGCCACCAAGACCTACTACGGCACTGACGGCGCCAGCGGGGCGTACATCTTCCTGGACCGCGCCTACTGGACGCAGGAGTTGCCGGTGGAGGCGCTGTTGCGACCGTTGTTGGCCGCGTCCCCGATCGGTGACCTGTCGTCGACGATCCACCTCACCGACGACGTTCGCGAGGCGGTACGCCTGCTGACGACGTGACGACGACGGCCGGCTCCCCGGGTGGGGGGCCGGCCGTCGGGTGGGACGTCGTTACTTGGTCATCGTGGTGCCGGTCGAGCGCAGGTGCTCGCAGGCCTCGACGACCCGGGCGGCCAGGCCGGCCTCGGCGGCCTTGCCCCAGGCGCGCGGGTCGTACTGCTTCTTGTTGCCGACCTCGCCGTCGATCTTCAGCACGCCGTCGTAGTTGCGCAGCATGTGGTCGGCGACGGGGCGGGTGAAGGCGTACTGGGTGTCGGTGTCGATGTTCATCTTCACCACGCCGTAGTCCAGAGCCTCACGGATCTCGCTCAGCAGGGAGCCCGAGCCACCGTGGAAGACCAGGCTGAGCGGCTTGTCCTTGCCGTACTTGGCGCCGACCGCCTCCTGGATCTGGTTGAGGATCTCCGGACGGAGCTTGACGTTGCCCGGCTTGTAGACGCCGTGCACGTTGCCGAAGGTCAGCGCCGCCATGTAGCGGCCCTTCTCGCCGAGGCCGAGCGCCTCGACCATGGCCAGGCCGTCCTCGGTGGTGGTGTAGAGCTTGTCGTTGATGGCGTTCTCGACGCCGTCCTCCTCGCCACCGACGACGCCGACCTCGATCTCAAGGACGATCTTGGCCTTGGCGGCCTCGTCGAGGAGCTGCGCGGCGATCTCCAGGTTCTCCGCGACCGGCACGGCCGAGCCGTCCCACATGTGCGACTGGTACAGCGGCTCCTCGCCGCGCTTCACCCGCTCCTGCGAGATGCCCATCAGCGGACGGACGAACTTGTCCAGCTTGTCCTTCGGGCAGTGGTCGGTGTGCAGGGCGATGTTGACCGAGTACTTCTTGGCCACCTCGTGCGCGTACGCGGCGAACGCCACCGCGCCGGTGACCATGTCCTTGATCGACGGGCCGGAGAGGTATTCGGCGCCACCGGTCGAGACCTGGATGATGCCGTCGCTCTCCGCGTCGGCGAAGCCCTTGAGCGCCGCGTTCAGCGTCTGGGAGGAGGTCACGTTGATCGCGGGGTACGCGTACCGGCCAGCCTTGGCGCGGTCCAGCATCTCCGCGTAAGCCTCGGGGGAAGCGATGGGCATGTGATGTGCTCCTTACTTACCACTCTCGGCCGTGCTGGCCGCTGTTCTTCATTTGTGCGCCGGACCGCGCTGTCCTCCGCCCGGAAGTATCCCGTAGGTGAGGTGCGCCGGAACAACCGACCCGGGTGCTAGCCGTTCACCGCCGGTCCAGGTTGTCCGGCACGATGACGCTGATCAACCAGGTCACCACGGTCATCACGATGGCTCCCCAGAACGCCGCCCAGAAACCGTCCACCTGGAACGGCAGGTCGAGCCCGCGGGCGATCCGGTCGGTGAGCAGGAACAGCAACGCGTTGACGACCAGCGCGAACAGCCCCAGGGTCAGGAGGTAGAACACGCAGCCGACAACTCGGATCACCGGCTTGAGCACCGCGTTGATCACGCCGAAGATCAGCGCCACCACGATCAGGGTGAGGACGGTGTTGCCACCCGATCGGGCGTGCACGTCCACCCCGGGCACGATCAGCGTGGTTATCCACAACGCGACCGCGGTGATCGCCAGCCTGATGAGGAAGCCCACGGCACCATCCTGGCA
This sequence comes from Micromonospora violae, assembly GCF_004217135.1. Classification (NCBI taxonomy): domain Bacteria; kingdom Bacillati; phylum Actinomycetota; class Actinomycetes; order Micromonosporales; family Micromonosporaceae; genus Micromonospora; species Micromonospora violae. The sequence continues at coordinate 5,793,402 of NZ_SHKK01000001.1, read as the reverse complement.
TCGGGCCGCGTCATCGAGGGCTGATTCCGCCTACTCCGCTTCCGGGCGGCACGCCCGCCGAGCCCGTACGGTGGGTGGGAACCGTGCTCCGAGACCCCGGGAGGGACGATGGGTCAGCCCGATGAGGACTTCACCCCCGGCGATCACCTCGCGCCCAACGAGCGCGACCCGGAGGCAAATCCGGCGGACGCGGTCGAGCAGGCCACCGTCGCCGGCCCCGCCGACGTCGACACCGAGCCACACCGCGGTCTGGAGGTCGACGACTGGGACGCGATGGAGCAGGCCCGGGTGGTCACCGGGGACGAGGACGACTATCGCTGACCCCGCCGCCGGGTCGGTTGCCCGTTGCGACAGGGGTGTTCAGCCGTTCGGCCCGTACGACAAATATCGATCCCAGAGGGTTACGGCGGGGCCGGACTCTCCCTAGGTTGGACGGGCGCCACGCGTACGCCCACGGGAGGACCCCCATGCTCAAACACTCGCTCCGCTGGCTGACCGGGCTCGGCGCCGCCGGCGCACTGGTCGCCGCCTCCGCCACCCCCGCCGTCGCCGCGGCCACCATCGAGCCCTACTTCCAGGACGCCACCCTGGCGGTCGGCGCGGCGGCAACCACCCGCGCGGTGTTCCTGTACGCCGACGAGCCGATGGTCCTCACCGACGTCTCCGTGCGGTACGACTACCGCTCCCTGTCCGGCACGATCACGGTGGCCCCGGCCGACGGGCAGGAGTGCGACGCACCGGAGCCGGGCGTTCTGGTCTGCACGGAGCCCGGCGAGGTCGCCCTCACCGAGATGCCACCTCTGGGCAGCGGGGTCTACCGCAACGCGGCCAAGCAGGTTCGCCTCGGCCTCACCGACGATGCGCAGCTCGGTGACTCCGGCGACGTCGTCGTCAGCTTCCAGGCCGCCGGCGGGCGACGGGGCAGCTACACCTCGCAGGTCCGGGTCGGCGAGGCGGTGGATCTCGCCGGCGGGCCGTACACCACCGTCTCCGCCAAACCGGGCGGGAAGTTCACCGTGCCGCTGGCCGTGGCGAACGCCGGCGACACGGCCGTCAGCGGATTCGTCGCGGTCTTCGACCTCGCCTACGCGATCCGGACCAAGGACCGGTTCAGCAACTGCCGCTACTCCGACGACCACCTGGTCTCCTGCCAGTTCGACGAGGAGATCCCGGTGGGCACCGCGCTCGTCGCCACGCTGAACCTCGAACTCGGCAAGGACACCTACGCGCCGACCAACCAGTCCGGCCACGCCCAGTTCATGACCACGGCCGACTTCGAGGACCTGACCCGGGTGCGGGAAGCCGTCGGCGCACAGACGGCCACCCCGGGTAGCGGCCCGAAACTGACGCTGACCGAGGTGCCCGGCAGGCTGCGACAGGCCGCCCAGACCGATGTCGGCCCGGGCAACGACCACACCGGCTGGATCGTCAAGGCCACCGGCACGAACGGCACCGACCTCGCGGCGATCGGCGCCACGCTCAAGGGCGGAGTCGGCGCCGTCGTCGCGGCCACCGTCGGATTCCGGAACAACGGCCCGGCGACGCTCGACAAGGTGAACGACGACTACGAGGCCGCCACCCACAGCACCGTCGAGTTGCCGCCGGGCACCACCGCCGTGGAGGTCCCCGACAGCTGCCAGTTGCGGCCGGGCACCCGCACGTACCAGTGCGCCTCGGAGATGCTCCTGGTGGCCGGGCGGAGCTACACCGTGACGTTCCGGCTCCGCATCGACAAGGTCGTTCCCAACGCCCGGGGCACGGTGTGGGTCAACGCGCCGTGTGAGTGCCCCGGCGGCGGCAGCTTCGAGGACGACACCAAACCGGCCAACGACCGGGCCACCATCGTGGTCAACGCGGCCCAGGGCGGCGGTGGCCACGATGATGGCGACGGTGGTGATGGCGACGGTGGTGGCGGTGGTGGTTCGCTGCCCATCACCGGCACCCCCACCACCCTGATCGCCGGCATCGGCGTCCTGCTGCTCGTCACCGGTGTGGCCGGCTACCTGTTCGGCCGACGCCGCCCCACCCGCCTCGGCGCCTGACCCCACCCCGTCCGACCGGTGCCCCGCCGCCCGAACCTGGCCGGCGGGGCACCGTCGCAAACTCCTCGGATCACCGGGTGCGGTTGACCTGCCCCGGGTGCTGCTCCACCCACTGCGCCAACCGGTCCTCGGCCAGCGCGGCGAGGAACGCCGGGCCCTGCTTCGGGTCCAGCGACAGCCGCGCGGCGTTGTCCCCGGACGGGCCGGCCGGGAGGCTGAGCCCCACCGGGTCGACGCTCTTCAGCTCGGGTAGCACCGCCGCCAGCTTGGTCAGCGGCAGGCCGTCGTCGTCGACCGTCACGTTCTTGCCGGCGGCCGACAGCAGCGCGGCGAGCCGGGCCGGATTGGTCAGCACGTCCTGCGCGACCACCCGGCGGATCAGCCCGTCGACGTAGCGCTGGGCGTTACGGTCCCGATCGAACGCGCCGTCGGGCAGGTACCGCCGCTGCCGCAGCAGGTCGACCGAGGCGGCACCGTCGAGCTGCTGACAGCCGGCCGGGAAGACCCGTCGCGTGTGCCAGGACCGCACCTCCTTCGGTAGGCAGACCTCCACCCCGTCGACCGCCTCAGTGATCTTGCGTAGCCCCGCGAAGGTCAGCACCACGCCGGCGTCGACGCGTACCCCGGTCAGATCGGCGACCACCTGGCGGGTCAGGTCGTAGCCGGCGTCCAGGTCGGGCCGGGGCGCACCGGCACCGTGGTAGAACGCGCTGTTGAGCTTGTCGGTTCCCCGGCCGGGGATCGACACCTCCAGGTCGCGCGGCAACGAGATGAGGTACGGCCGACTCCGGTCGGCCGGAATGTGCACCAGCAGAACGGAATCCGCCAATCGGTACGACGGTGCCTCGCCGAAGCCGTCCACACCGAGCAGCAGGACATTCAGCGCCTCGGAGCGCTCGCCCGCCGACTGCCCCGGCAACAACGGGTCCGCCGCCGGCCGATCGGGGCGCAGTTGCGGCACGCCGACTCCGAGCGCGGCCAGCAGCGCGAGCGCGACGCCAGCGGCCTGGAACCGCTGCCGGCGGCGACGGCGAACGGCGGCGAGCCGGTCGATCGCGGCTCGCAGCGGGCCGGTCGACGGGGTCAACGGCTCGTGCCGGGCGAACGCGGCACGCAGGTCATCTTCGATCATGTTCACGCCTCCACGTACTCGGCCCGGAGCGTGGCCAGGGCCCGGGAGATGGACGAACGGACGGTGCCGACGGCGCAGTCGAGGATGTCGGCGATCTCGACGTCGGGCAGGTCTTCGTAGTAGCGCAGCACCAGGGCGGCCCGCTGCCGACGCGGCAGCCGGGACAGCCAGGACCAGATCTGATCCCGGTCCACGGCAGACTGGGCATGGTCGGTGGGCGCCGGCACCGACGCGTCCGGCTCCCCACGCAACAGCACCCGGCGCACCCACGAGCCGCGCCGCCAGTCGACGTACTGATTGGTGAGCATTCGGCGTACGTACCGCTCGGGTGAGTCGGCGCGGGCGACCCGACGCCAGTTGACCTGGACCCGGACCATGGTGTCCTGGACCAGATCCTGGGCCTGGTGCGGATCGCCGGTCAGCATCACCGCGTATCTCAGTAGCGGGGCCAGCCGCGTGTCCGCGAACTCCTCGTACGTCACTGCACCTCCCGGGGGCTTCTGCCAGAGATGACGGAAGCGGACCGCCTGAACATTGCGGTGAGTCTGATCCACCCGGCACTGTCGTTGCGCCCCACGGCGCGGGCGGGTGGTGCCGGGCCGGTCCGGCGCGGCCGGGGCCCCGGGCTTCGGTACCCTTTGTGGCCGTGGACACAGCTGAGAAGACCCGCGCCCTCGTGGAGAGCGTCGCCCTGAACCCGCTCGATCCCAAGGAACTGTTGCAGACCTTCGGGCTGATCGGCGTGTGGGTGATCCTCTTCGCCGAGACCGGCCTGCTGGTGGGCTTCTTCTTCCCGGGCGACTCGCTGCTGTTCCTCGCCGGGGTGGCCTCGTCACCGGTGGCGGACGCGATCTTCGGCGACGGCACCCGGCTCTCCCTCGCCGGCCTGCTGATCGGTGGGCCGATCTGCGCGATCGTCGGCGCCCAGCTGGGGCACTGGCTCGGCGCGCGGTACGGCCGGCCGATGTTCGAGCGGCCGAACTCCCGACTCTTCAAGAAGGAGTACGTGGAGAAGGCCGAGTACTACTTCGAGAAGTTCGGCCCGGCGAAGGCCGTCGTGCTGGCCCGCTTCATTCCGATCGTCCGGACGTTCCTCAACCCGGTCGCGGGCGCGCTCGGCATGCCGGCCCGGAAGTTCCTGCTCTGGAACATCGTCGGCGCGGTGCTCTGGGTGGACGGCATCCTGCTGATCGGCTACCTGCTGGCCGAACAGATCTACCAGGCCATCGGCGACAAGATCGACCATTACATCCTGCCGGTGGTCGCCCTGATCATTCTGATCTCGGTGCTGCCGATCTTCTTCGAGTTCCTCCGGGACCGGCGGGCTCGTAAGCGCGGCGAGGCGGTCGCGGTGGTCGCGGCGGCCAGCGCCGCCGGCGCGGTGGAGGCGGCCCGCGAGGCGTTCGACCACGACCGGCACCCGCACGGCCACCAGCGCCCGGAGCACGGCCAGGACCGTTGAGGGGTACGACGACGGCCGGCCCCCTGGTGAGGGGGTCGGCCGTCAGCATGTCGAACCCGGCCTCCGGTGGTGCGACCGGGGACGAGCAGGTGTCACCCACCGGTGGCGCCACCCCTGGCTCGCCACCGGACGCCGTCCCGACTCAGGACGGCGTGTAGTGCCTACGTCAGCGGGCCTTCTTGGTGGCCCGCTTACGCGGCGGGGTCAGCAGGTCCGCGATCGTCGCGATCGCACTCGGGACCAGGCTGTAGTACGCCCAGACACCGCGCTTCTCCCGCTGCAACAAGCCGGCCTCGGTGAGGATACGCAGGTGATGACTGACCGTCGGCTGAGAGAGGCCGAGCGGCGCCGTCAGGTCACAGACGCACGCCTCGCCCTCGGGGGCCGACTGGATCAGGCTGAGCAGCCGCAACCGAGCAGGATCAGCAAGGGCCTTGAGGACCCCGGCGAGACGCTCGGCATCGGCACGTTCGATCGGCTCGCCGTTTAGCGGCGAGATCTGAGGCATAGTCATTTCGGCCAACGCAGTTCCCACGTATTCCATCCTTCCACCAGCAGCATCGATCCGCCTGCATATCAGCAGATCCGAATCGGCAGACTTTTACGCCACAAGGCCGAGGTCAGCCAACGTATAGGCCGCCCGGTACGGCAATCCGGCGGCTCGCACCGCGTCGCCGGCGCCTCGATCAACAATAACCACCACGCCCACGACTTCCGCTCCGGCCTCGCGAAGCGCCTCGACAGCGGTCAAAACACTTCCGCCCGTCGTGGATGTGTCCTCCACCGCCAACACCCGGCGGCCGGCCACCTCCGGTCCCTCGATCCGCCGCTGAAGACCGTGGGCCTTGCCCGCCTTGCGCACCACAAAGGCGTCCAGGGCCCGGCCGGTCGGAGCGGCGGCGTGCAGCATCGAGAGCGCCACAGGGTCTGCGCCCAGGGTGAGGCCCCCAACGGCGTCGAACTCCCAGTCGGCGGTGAGGTCCAGCAACACCCGGCCGACCAGAGGAGCGGCCCGGTGATGGAGCGTGACGCGCCGCAGATCCACATACCAGTCTGCTTCGCGCCCCGACGAGAGGACGACCCGGCCGTGGACCACAGCCAGGTCGGTAATGAATTTACGCAGGTCGTCGTGGTCCCCCATGGCGATAGAGGTTACTGCGCAAGTCTGAACGCCGCGTGCGGGGTCCACCCTGATCAGCCCCGGAGGGAACCGATGACTGGCGATGCTCGACTACGCTCAGCGACTGGCCTGACAGCGGCGCGCCAACGTTGTCCCGCCACTGCCTCGGGGTCGACGGGCCTGTCGAAGCTCAGCGCTCGTCGCGACCGATCCGGCCGCGGGTGTCCCGGGCGACCGCCTGGAGGAGTCGGCGCGGCGCGTGTCGCATACCGGCGACGACCACCTTGTACTTCCACGCCGGGATGCTGACCATCTTGCCTTTTCGCAGGTCACGCAGGGCTTCGTCGACCACATCCTCGGCCCGCAGCCACAGCCACTCCGGCGTCTTGGACATGTTGATGCCGGCCCGCTGGTGGAATTCCGTGCGGGTGTAGCCGGGGCAGAGAGCCATCACCTGAACGCCGAACGGCCGTGTCGACTGGCCCACGGACTCGCTGAAGTTGGTCACCCACGCCTTGCTGGCGGAGTACGTCGATCCGGGCATCGCCGTGCCGAAACCGGCAACGGAAGAGACATTTATCACTGCCCCATTTCGCCGTTCGGTCATCGGCCGCAGCGCCGCCAGGGTCAACCGCATGACTGCGTGCACGTTGAGCCGCAGCAGCCGCGCCTCGTCCTCCGCCGTGGAGCGCAGGAACGGTTTGTTCAGGCTGATCCCCGCATTGTTGACCAGCAGGTGTACCGGGCTGCCGTCGGCGAGCCGCTGCTCCACGGTGGCGCAGCCGTCGTCGGTGGACAGATCCGCTGGGATTGTCTCCACCTCGCGGCCGTACGTGGAACCCAACTCGGTGGCCAACTCGGTCAGCCGCGCCGCGTCGCGGGCAACCAGCACCAGGTGCCAGCCGTCGGCGGCCAGTCGCCGGGTGAACGCCGCGCCGATGCCGGCGGTGGCCCCGGTGATCAGGGCACGGCGCTCGGCGGCGGTGGGGTCGAGCGTCACGGGGGCGGTCCTCACCTGGGCGGGTACGGGGGCGGGTACGGGGGCTGGTGCGCGGCGGGCGGGAACATTGGCGGTGCGGTTGGCGTGGTCGAGCGGTGGCGACCGAACCAGTTGTTCGCCGCCGGCAACGCCAGCAGCAAAGCTACTACAAGGTAACCGAGCCCCTGCGCGACGGAAAGCCCGGCATTGAGTGGGATCCACCAGGACGGGTACGCGTCGCCGAGCAGACCCAGCACTTCGGCGAGGGCCTGCTCGTCGGAGCCCAGTTGCAGCGGGGCGGCGCGTTCCCCGACGACCACCGCCGCGCTGCAACAGCCGGCGAGCAGGCCAAGCCCGCTGACCACCCAGGTCGCCACCCGGACGCCGTTGCGACCGGTCAGCAGCCCGAGGGCCAGGCCGGCGAGCAGTGGCGCGGAGAGCGCCGCCACCACCGCCGCCAGCACCGCGGACGCGCGGAGCAGCGTCACCACGTCGTTGATCTGCTCCGGGCTGGCCGAGGTGTCCCGGGCGGCGGAGCGGAACGCGTCGACCGTCCCGCCCAGCACCACCAGGTCGACCACCGCGTACGCGAGCGCGGCGACCGCCATCACCAGCAGCACGGTCGTGGCCGACAGGACGGCGGCGGGCCGGCGGACCGGTGCCGATTCGGGGTACGACACGACGAATCCCTCCGGTAGGCGTCGGGTTGCAACCTACTCGGAGGGATCGTCGGCGTCGTGCTTATCGGGCCGTCAGCTCGACGGCGGAGTCGACCCGGGCCGGTCCGTCGGCGGCGTGTCGTCCGGCCGGTTCGTGGCCGGCGGCGGCGGGTAGCTGGGCTCCCCAGTCGACGGATAGCCCGGCTCGCCGGTTGCCTGCGGGTAGCCGGGCTGACCCGGCGCCTGCGGTTGACCCGGGTAGCTGGCGCCCGGAGTCGGCGGCTCCCAGGCTGCGGCCTGCTTGCGGAAGAACGGGTTCGCCTTCGGCAGCGCCAGCAGGATCAGCGCCGTGATCAGCGCGATCAGGCTGAGCACGCCGAGCAGGAGGCTGACCGGGGTGACCCAGTCGGGCAGGGCGTCCTCCAGGCGGCGCTGGACCTCCTCAGGGGTCGGCCCGTCGCCGCCGGTCCCGCCACCACCGGCGTTGAGACCGCCGGCCGCGTTGCTGAGCAGGCCACCGCCGACGCAGCAGACCATGATGCCGCCGACGATCCAGGTGGTGATCCGGGCACCGTTGCGGCCCTGGTTGTTGAACAGCGCGAGGACGCCCAGCACGACCGCGAGCAGCAGCAGGACGATGCTGCCGCCGATGCCGACGACGGCGAAGACGTCGGCCACCTGGTCGGCGCCCTCCACCGTGCTGTCCGCGTACGCGTCACGGAGCGCGTCGCGCGTCTTGCCGAAGGTGCTGAGCGTGATGATCAGACTGATCACCTGGAGCGCCACGAACAGGAAGAGCAGGTAACTGGAAATCGACACAATGGATGGCCGCTGACGGGCCGGCGTGCTCTGGGAATCGACCACGATTCTCCTTCCCTAAGATCGCGCCCACACCGTATCGACATCCGGCCAATTCGGCATGCCTCGACCAGCCTGGCGCGCCCGCCCGGTCCGGCTCAGGTGGCCTCAGGCGTGGGGGCGGATCGTCAGGTCGGCGGGGTCGAGCAGGTGACCGAGGGCCACCCTCCAACCCTCTTCGCCGTACGCCTCGAAGGAGAGCCGGGCGGCGCCACCGGACTGGTAGTCGTGGTAGCGCATCGTTCCGGTCGACGGCAGTCCGGTCTCGCCGGTGGCGGTGTAGCGGGCCTGCCCGGTCTCGGCCCAGGTGTAGCGCCGCCCGCCGAGTTCGATGGTCGGGGCGCCCGGGGTGACGGCGGCACCCGGTTCGGCGGTCCAGAGCACCAGTTCGAGTTCGGTGCCGTTCTCCACGGAGAGCCGGTGGCGGGTCCCGGAGTCGTCGTCGAGCAGGTGCTGCGCCCAACTCCAGTCGCCCTCGACGAGGCGGATCGTGCCGGTCACCGCGTACTCCTGCTCGCGAATCCGCACGCGGTCACCCGGGGCCAGACGCAGCGGGCCGCCGCGCGGCGACTCCGCCGGCCGGCCGTCCGCCCGGCTCGCCGCCCATCGGCGCGCCTGCACGACGATCACGGCCACCGCGACCACGGCAACAGCCGCCAGCAGGCACGTCACCAGCGTGTCCACCCGACCACCTCCCCAGGTACGTCGGCGCAGACGGTAACAACGCTCGGCACCAGGAAGACCCGTGCTGTGGCCGACAGCTCAGCTAGCGAAGGTGGTCGGGCGCGTCCTCCGGGGGCGCCGTCGGCGGTCCGGTCGGCCCGGGCGAGGTACCCGGGACGCCCGGCGTCAGGTGCGCGGCCGGGTCGGGGCAGATCAGGTAGCCGGGTGGGAGCGGCTGGTTCGGCGGCAGGAAGCCCGGCACGAACGGAGTCGTCGGGTATCCGTAACCGATCGGGGCGTAGGTGGGAATGGGCATCGCCCAGGTCGGGCCGGGCAACGTCTCGTTCGCGGTACGCGGCACGAACCAGCGGTTCGCGGGCGGCAACGCCAACAGCAGGACCACGGCCGCGGAGAGCATCAGAACGGTGAGCACGCCCACCCCTGCCGCGGGAAAGATCAGATCGTCCCAGGGGTCGGTGCCGGCGTAGAGCGTGTCGAAGAACGTCGACGTCTCCCACTCGTCGTCCCACTCCGGTGGCGGCTCGCCCCCGATCTCCGGGGCGGCCAGCAGTGGCACCACAAACGCTCCGGAACAGCACTGCGTGAAGCAGACGAGCAGCTGCGCGCCACTGGCGACGAAGACCAGGATCCGCGCGACGTTGGCGCCCCGCCGGACCGGCACGACGGTGGCCGCCAGCCAGACCGCGAGCAGCACCGCCGGTACGCCGAGGATCAGCGCCATCGCGATGTTGCCCTGCCGCTCGCCTGTCACCTCGTCCGGGTCGGCGTCCGGCACCAGTCGCACCGCGCGGTCGATCTGGCCGTCGAAGTGCACCGCCTGGACCACGGTCAGCGCGGCCAGACCGAGCAGCACCAGCACCACCGTCAGTTGCAGCCAGAAGGCGATGGTCACGGTAACCGGGCGGGGCGGACGCGGCGCGGTGGCGGGCGGGCTCATGGCTCGCAACGTACGGCGCGTTGTCGGCGACCGGCAGAACCAATCGGGCAGCACCGACCGGCGAATGGATCACGTCGCGGTGAGCCGCCCACTGGCGTACGTGCCAAGGGTTTCGCGGTCCATCACGCACCCGACGAAGGTGGTGAACTCACTCGGGTCGTCCCGCAGCGACGTCCAGGCCGCTCGGGCCGCTGCCGGGTCGACGCGCTCCAGCAGCGTGGCCGCGTACGCCCGGCCGGCGGGTGTGCCGTCGGCCAGCACCCGGTCGAGTTGGCGGCGTACCTCCTCGGGGTGGTCGTCGAGAGCGGCCGAGACCCGCTCGTACGCCTCGGTCACCGGCAGCAGTTTCCCGGCGATGCCGACTCCTCCGAAGGCGAGCGTGTCGGCCGTCAGCAATGTGTCAACGGCCGCACGGAGTTCCCGTTCCCACTTGTCTTTCCCAATCCCGAACATGTCCCAACTCTTTCCCCGCCCACCCCCGCCCCACCCTGTTGATCAAGAGGTTTGCGTCATGAGAAGACGCGGATCTGACGCAAACCTCTTGATCACCGCCTTAAGGGGTGGGTTTTAGGCGGGGGTTACTGAGAGGGTTTTGGGGTCGGGGGTGCGGTCCACCTTTACCGTGTCGCCGTCGCGGATCTGGCCGGCCAGGAGGGCCTTGGCCAACTGGTCTCCGATCGCGGTCTGGACCAGACGGCGCAGCGGACGGGCACCGTAGATCGGGTCGTAGCCGTGCTCGGCGAGCCACTGCCGGGCGGACTCGGTGATCTCCAGTGCCAATCGGCGGTCCGCAAGACGGTTCCGCATCCGATCCAGCTGAATGTCGACGATGGAGCGCAGGTCGTCCCCGCGCAGCGAGGCGAAGACGACGATGTCGTCGAGCCGGTTGAGGAACTCCGGCTTGAAGTGCGATCGGACCACGGCCAGCACGCCCTCGCGGCGCTGCTCGTCGGCGAGCGTCAGGTCGCTGATCACCGACGACCCGAGGTTGGACGTGAGGATCAGAATCGCGTTGCGGAAGTCCACCGTGCGGCCCTGGCCGTCGGTGAGCCGGCCGTCGTCGAGGACCTGCAACAGCACGTCGAAGACGTCCGGGTGGGCCTTCTCCACCTCGTCCAGCAGCACCACCGAGTACGGCCGTCGGCGCACCGCCTCGGTGAGCTGACCACCCTCGTTGTAGCCGACGTAGCCGGGTGGCGCACCCACCAGGCGAGCGACCGAGTGCTTCTCGCCGTACTCGCTCATGTCGATGCGGACCATGGCCCGTTCGTCGTCGAAGAGGAACTCGGCGAGGGCCTTGGCCAGCTCCGTCTTACCGACACCGGTGGGGCCGAGGAAGAGGAAGCTGCCGGTCGGCCGATCGGGGTCGGCGATTCCGGCCCGGGCACGGCGTACCGCGTCGGAGACCGCGCCGACCGCTTCGGCCTGGCCGACCACCCGGCCGCCCAGCGACTCCTCCATCCGCAGCAGCTTGGCCGTCTCACCCTCCAGCAGACGGCCGGCGGGGATGCCGGTCCAGGAGGCGACCACCGCGGCGATGTCGTCCGCGCCGACCTCCTCCTTGAGCATCGCGCCATCGGCCTGGAGCTGCGCCAGCTCCTCCTCGGCCTGCGTCAGCTCGACCTTGAGGGCGGGGATCCGGCCGTAGCGCAGCTCGGCGGCGCGTTCCAACTCGCCGTCCCGCTCGGCCCGCTCGGCCTCGCCGCCGAGGCGTTCCAACTCCTCCTTGGCGGTGGAGAGCTTGGTGATGTGGCTCTTCTCCGTCTGCCAGCGCTCGGAGAGCACGGTGAGCTGCTCGCGCTTGTCGGCCAGCTCCTGGCGGAGCCGCTCCAACCGCTCGGCCGAGGCGGCGTCCGGCTCCTTGGCCAGCGCCATCTCCTCGATCTCCAACCGGCGGACCGCCCGCTCGATCTCGTCCACCTCGACCGGACGGGAGTCGATCTCCATCCGGAGCCGGGACGCGGACTCGTCGACCAGGTCGATCGCCTTGTCCGGCAGGAACCGGTCGGTGATGTAACGGTCGGACAGTGTGGCGGCGGCGACCAGCGCGGCGTCGGTGATCCGTACGCCGTGGTGCACCTCGTAGCGCTCCTTGAGCCCCCGCAGGATGCCGATGGTGTCCTCGATGGTCGGCTCACCAACCAGGACCGGCTGGAAGCGGCGCTCCAGCGCTGGGTCCTTCTCAATGTGCTCGCGGTACTCGTCCAGCGTGGTGGCGCCCACCATCCGCAGCTCGCCCCGGGCCAGCATCGGCTTGAGCATGTTGCCGGCGTCCATCGAGCCCTCGCCCTTGCCGGCGCCGACGACGGTGTGCAGCTCGTCGAGGAACGTGATGACCTGCCCGTTGGAGTTCTTGATCTCCTCCAGGACGGACTTCAACCGCTCCTCGAACTGCCCGCGGTACTGCGCGCCGGCGACCATCGCGCCAAGGTCCAGCGAGATCAGCTTCTTGTCGCGCAGTGACTCGGGCACGTCGCCGGTGACGATCCGCTGGGCCAGGCCCTCGACGATCGCGGTCTTGCCGACGCCGGGCTCGCCGATCAGCACCGGGTTGTTCTTGGTACGCCGGGAGAGCACCTGGATGACCCGACGGATCTCGGAGTCCCGACCGATGACCGGGTCGATCTTGCCGTCCCGGGCGCTGCCGGTGAGGTCGACGCCGTACTTGGTCAGGGCCTGGTAGGTCTGCTCGGGGTCGGCGGTGGTGACCCGACGGTCCCCACCGCGCACGGTCGGGAAGGCACCGACCAGGGCTTCCTCGGTGGCACCGACGGTCTTCAGCGCGCCGGACACCGCCCCGCCCACCCGGGCCAGGCCGGCGAGCAGATGCTCGGTGGAGGTGTATTCGTCGCCCAACGGCCGGGCGATCTGCTCCGCGGCGCCGATGGCGTTGACGAACTCCCGGGCCAACGTCGGCTCGGCGATGCTGGAGCCGCGCGCGGCCGGCAGGTTGTCGACCGCGCGCTGGGCGGTCTGGCGCAGCTCGGTCGGGTCGGCCCCGACGGCGCGCAGCAGACCGGTGGCGGTCGAGCCGTCGGTGTCCAGGAGTGACAGGAGCAGGTGCCACGGCTCCACGGTGGCGTGCCCACGCTGGTTGGCCAGCGCGACAGCGCCCGTGATGGCTTCGCGGCTCTTGGTGGTGAGTTTCTCGGTGTTCATGGGCTCCCCCGGATCGGCGTTGTCCACTGGGTTGGACACAACCAGAGTTGAGCGTATTCCGCTCAACCTTAGCGCGTGACGCCCATCACTCCCGACGTCGCCACCGCCAGTCGAACTCGCCAGCCGCCGGGGGTGGGCCGGGCAGCGGGTCCGCGTCCGACCCCGTCGACAGGCCGGCCAGCAGGACCGCGAGTTGCCGGCGGCGCAGTTCGCGGGTCCGTTCCGGATCAGGGACCCGGACCGCGGCGCACGCCTCCAACACCAACCCCAGATCCGGTACGACCGCGTCGGCGCGCAGCCGTCCGCTGGCCCGGGCCCGCTCGAAGAGCAGCACGGCCAGGTCGTTGGCGCGCACCGCGTCCCGACCCATCTCCTCGGTCGGGGTGAAGGTGCCGGCGAGGTGGACGGTGAGCGAGTGCACGTCGGCGTCGACCACCCGGGCCAGGAAACCGGTGAACGCGGCCCAGTCGTCCGGCTCGGCGAGGGCGGTCTCGGCCTCCGCGACGTACCGGCGCAACCCGTCGTGGCAGAGCTGACGCAGCAGGTCCTCCTTGCCCGCGTACCGCCGGTAGAGCGCACTGATGCCGACGCCCGCGCGTTCGGCGACGGCGGCGATCGGGGCCTTCGGATCGTCGAGGAAGACGGCGCGGGCGGCGGCGAGGATGACCTCGTCGTTGCGGGCGGCCTGGGCGCGGCGACCGCCCAGCGCCTGACGGGAAGTCGGTGACATGTCGCCAGCCTAACAGTGGAACGGATCGTTCCGCTCTGCTACGGTGGTAGCAGAACGAAACATTCCGTTCCGAAGGAGTTCCGGCATGAGCGACACCGCGATCCGCCCGTTCCGCGTCGAGATCCCGCAGACCGCCCTCGACGACCTGGCCGCCCGGCTCGGCCGCACCATCTGGCCCGCCGACCTGCCCGGCACGGGCGACTCGTACGGGATGAGCACCGACCGGGTGCGCGCCCTCGCCGACCGGTGGCGGGGCGAGTTCGACTGGCGTGCCGTCGAGGCCCGCCTGAACGCCCACCCGCAGTTCGTCACCGAGATCGACGGCGAGCAGATCCACTTCCTGCACGTCCGGTCGTCCCGGCCGGACGCCACCGCGCTGGTGCTCACCCACGGCTGGCCCGGCTCGGTGCTGGAGTACCTCGACGTGATCGCCCCGCTCACCGAACCGACCGACCCGGACGCGCCGGCCTTCCACCTGGTCATCCCGTCACTGCCCGGCTACGGCTTCTCCGGCCCGACCCGCAGCGCCGGCTGGAACCGGTTCCGCACCGCCCGCGCCTGGGCCGAGCTCATGAACCGCCTGGGGTACGACAGCTACGGCGCGGTCGGCAACGACGCCGGCTCGATGATCGCGCCGGAGCTGGGCCGGGTCGCTCCGGAGCGCGTGCTCGGCGTACACGTCACCCAACTCTTCTCGTTCCCCTCGGGTGACCCGGCCGAGTTCGCCGGGCTCTCCGAGGCGGACCAGGCGGCGCTCGGGCACCTCCAGTGGTTCTACGAGAACAAGTTCTCCTTCAACCAGGTGCACAGCCAGCAGCCGCAGACCCTGGCGTTCGCGCTGGCCGACTCGCCGGTGGGGCTGCTCGCCTGGAACGCTCAGCTCTTCGACGAGAGCCTGGATGCCGACTTCATCCTGGGCAACGTGGCGCTCTACTGGTTCACCGGCACGGCCGCCTCGGCCATCCGGTTCTACTGGGAGGACGCGCACGCCGGCGAGCCGCCGACCGAGCCGACCACCGTTCCGACCGCGCTGGCCATGTTCCCCGGCGACTTCCAGTCCATCCGCCGCTTCGCCGAGCGCGACCACGCGAACATTGTCCGCTGGACGGCGTACGAGAGCGACGTCGACGGCCGCGGCGACGTCGGTGGCCACTACGCCGCCCACCAGGCCACCGATGTCCTGGTCGCCGACATCCGCGAGTTCTTCGCCAGCCTCCGCTGACCTCGAGGTCCGGTGCGACTGATCGGTGCCCGCTCCGCTCGACCGGGGCGGGCGCCGACGCTTGATCCACTCGACATCCACTCGACTTTCAGAAAGTCGGCGCGAGATGATCTCGCACTATGGCGTGTCCGCCGAGCCAGTCCGCTCAGCCCTGTTGATCCTGCAGGCCGAGGGCTTGATCGAGGGCCACCAAGGCAGGGCCACCAAGGCAAGGGCACGTACGTGGCCGAGAAGTAGATCTAGGCGCGAAAGCGCCCCCGGCGGGGCCGGATTCATCCAAGATCTCTCTCGGTGATCAAGTACTACACCGCTGCGTCCGGCGGAGTGGCCGTAGTCCGCCCCGCCCTTCGATCATGGAGTTGTGGCGGGTGACAAGTGCCAGCAAAAACCCAAACCAGGCACCAAAACTCCATGATCGACCGAACTCGGCCGCGATCTTGCGCCTTCTGTCCCGCGTAAGGGGGCATTCCGCGCAGGTCGGATCGTCGGTGGGGTCGTCAGGAGTTGTCGAGGATGATCTTCGTCCAGCGGCGCTCGGCCACCCGGCCGACGCCGAGCAGGATTCCACCGTCCCCGCCGACGGCCACGATCGTGCCGTCGGCCAGCACGGACAGGCTGCGCTCGGGGCCGATCGGCCAGAGCAACGTCGTGTAATGACCGTCCCCGACAGCCCCGGCGCCCCCAGGGCCGGTCACCGCGAGCAGCCCGCCGCCGATCGGCGCGACGGATTGGATATGCGGCGGATGCCCGTCGGCGCTGATCGGATCCCACCCTCGGCGCAGTCGCCAGAGCGCCGGGAAGGAATTGCGGTCCGGCCGCTCCCCGACCAGCCAGGCCGTCCCGTCCCGCTCGACCACGGCCCGCAGGACACCGACGCGCCCGTCGGGTGCCGGCACCGGGGTCTGCTGCCAGCTCCGCCCCCGGTCGAATGAGACCGCCGCGTACGGCTTCCCGTCCTTCTCCCCGGCCGCGACCACCAGCGGGCCGTCGCCCGCATCGACCGTGTTCAACCCGGGTACGCGCGGCTGCGCGGCCAGCGGGCGCAGCCGTTGGCCGTCCCACTCGCCGACCTGACCGCTGTCCTCGATCAACTGGACTCGACTCTGGGCGCCGACCCACTGCGGCGGTGGCCCGTCCAGCGCGTGCGTGAACGAGGTGCCACCGTCGGTCGAGGTCCACCAGCCGTGCGGCTCGCTCCACAACGTCAGAACCCCCGGCGCGGCATAGAGCTGGTGGTTCTCCGCCGCCGGGTGGGGATGTGGCACCTCCCGCCAGGACCGTCCGCCATCATCCGTGGCGAAGAGCCGCGCCGGACAGTCGTCGCCGGGCGGCGGCTCGCCGCAGTTGGCGAAGAGGGCGTAGCCGTGCTCGGCGTCGACGAACTCGACGTACGGCGGGGCGTACCGCTGTGCAACGGCGACCCGGACGCGGCGCACCTCAGCGACGGCGGCCGATGGAGGCGGCGCGGTGACGGTTGCTCGGGGCGACGCGGTCGGCGGTTCACGGCGGACATCGCCGATCGAACACCCAGCCAACAGGGGTACGAGCAGCAGCACCACCGCCCGACCCGACATCCGGCCGATCATCGGCGTCTCCAAGGGGGTAGCCTTGCCCGGGTGCGAGTACGTGTGGAACAGACTGCCTTACCGGGCATCGGCGTGCGTCACGATCTGGTGACCGAATCCGGGCGGCGGCTCGGCGTGGTTTCCCACCGCAACGGCCGACGTGATCTCGTCCTCTACGATCCCGACGACCCTGATGCCTGCCAGTCGGACATCCCGCTGACCGACGACGAGGCTGAGGCTCTGGCCGACATCCTCGGCGCCTCGCTGATGCTCGGTCAGCTGTCCGGGCTCCGCGAGCAGGCCGCCGGGCTCCTCACCGAGCAGATCGCCATCACGGCCGGTTCGCCGTACGTGAACCGGAAGCTCGGCGACACCAAGGCGCGTACCCGCACCAGCGCCTCCATCGTGGCGGTGCTGCGCGAAGGCGAAGTGATCGTTTCGCCACTCCCCTCCTTCCGCTTCGCCGCCGGCGACGTGGTGGTCGTTGTCGGGACCCGCAGGGGTCTCGACGGCGTGTCCGCCATCCTTGCCGACAGTGACCCGGACGGCTGAGGCGGATGCACGATTTCACCACGCTGCTCATCGAAGTCGGTGCGCTGCTGCTGCTGCTTGGGCTGCTCAGCCGGCTGAGCCGGCGCTTCGGCCTCTCTCCCATCCCCCTCTACCTGCTCGCCGGGTTGGCGTTCGGGCACGGCGGGCTGCTGCCGCTGGACGCCAGCGAGGAGTTCTTCGCGGTCGGCGCCGAGATCGGCGTCATCCTGCTGCTGGTGATGCTCGGCCTGGAATACTCGGCCAACGAACTGGTCGGCAACCTCCGGTCGGCGGCCCCCGCAGGGCTGATCGACGGCGTCCTCAATGCGCTGCCCGGGGCGGGGTTCGCCCTGCTGCTCGGCTGGGATTGGGTCGCCGCCCTGGTACTCGGCGGCATCACCTGGGTCTCCTCGTCCGGCGTGATCGCCAAGGTCCTCGCCGACCTGGGCCGGGTCGGTAACCGGGAAACCCCGGTGATCCTCTCGGTCCTGGTGATCGAGGACCTGGCGATGGCGCTCTACCTGCCGCTCGTCACCGCCGTCCTGGCCGGTACCGGCCTGCTCGGCGGCGGGATCGCGCTCACCGTCGCGGTGGGTACGGTGCTGCTCGTGCTGGTCCTCGCCATCCGGTACGGCCACCTCATCTCCGCCGCCCTGTCGGCGAAGGACCCGGAGGCGCTGCTCCTCGGCGTACTCGGTCTGACGTTGCTGATCGCGGGCATCGCCGCGTCGCTCCAGGTGTCGGCGGCGGTCGGCGCGTTCCTGGTCGGCATCGCCCTCTCCGGCCCGGTGGCGCACCACGCCACCGAGCTGCTCTCGCCGCTGCGGGACCTGTTCGCCGCGGTGTTCTTCGTCTTCTTCGGTCTGACCACCAGCCCGCAGGACATTCCGCCGGTGCTGCTGCCGGCTCTGGCCCTGGCCGTGGTCACCATGGCGACGAAGACGCTCACCGGTTACCTCGCCGCCCGCCGGGTCGGCATCGCGGAGCCCGGTCGATGGCGGACCGGCCTGGCACTCGTACCGCGAGGTGAGTTCTCCATCGTCATCGCCGGGCTCGCGGTGGCCGCCGGGAGCGTCGAACCACGGTTGGCAGCGCTGGCCGCGACGTACGTCCTGATCACCGTGGTGACCGGGCCGATCCTGGCTCGGCTGCCCGACTTCCCGTGGTTCAAGCGCTGGCTGCGCAACCGTGCGGCGGCCCAGCGGCCAGCCTCGATCCCGATCCACGACTGACGGTCGGTAACCCGCCCAACGGTTGCTGAATTGCTCCCCACGGGGACTACCGCAGCACCCGACGGCGGGTTACCGTTTCGCCCCAGCAGCCAGGGTCCGCAGGCAGCGTTGCCAGACGCGGGCGAGAGCGGAAGGTTGGCCGGTGAGCGTGCAGGAATCGACGTTCCACGGCTTCGCCAACCCCGTCGATCCGACTCCGGCGGAGTTGCGAGCTTGGGCCTACAAGCCCGATTCGGTGCCGTTGGCCTCGATGCCACCCGACTGGGACCTGTTGGTCTCCGGCGACCGGCTGGTGTTGACGCTCTTCGAGTTAGCGATGGATTCCACCTGCCCGGCCCGACGGTTCGCGCTGCACTGCCTCTACATCTACGCGGCCGACGGCATCCGGACGAACTTCCGCGCCCACCCCAAGCGTCGCTTCCGCAAGCTCGTCGAACAGGCCGAGCGTGACGGCGACGAGCTGATGAAGATCTGGGCGCACAACGGTCGGGTGCTGTTGGCGCGACCGGATCTCTTCGTCTACCGCGACTGGTGCGAGGGCGGCCTGGTCCGCGAGAACCGCCGCCTCGGCTGAGACCGAACTGATCGCCAGCGGGGTGTGGGTTCCTACGCCGCTGCGCTCCCCGCGTCCCGGCCGGCACCTGACGACAGGCGAACGGGCCGGGACCCCCCGTGGCTCCCGGCCCGCACGTCAGTCACCGATCAGTCCCGCTGGCGTTCCGGCTCGGCCCGGCTCCGCTCGTCGGCGTGGTCGCCGTCCTCAGCGAACCGGCCCGCGATGATCCGGTCCCGGTAGGTCCCCTCGGTCACCTTGTCGAACTTCTTGCGGATGGTCTCGGCCAGGTTCTCCAACCGGTCCTCCGTCTGCTGGGCCACCTTCTTCGCCGGCTCCGCCATCGCTCCCCCTCGCCATGCCGGTAGGTCCGGATTGAGCCGATTGGACCCTTATTGACAGGCTAACCGAGGCGGCCCGGGCCGCGCCGGGGAATCCCAGCGCGGCCCGGGCCGAGGAGACAGATCCGGGTGTGTGGCAGGTCAGCGATCGGGCGTGCGGCGAGGCCGCCACACCACCAGTGCGGTGGATGTACGGTTGGTCGGCACCAGGTCCCGGCCCGGGAAGCGGGCCAACGACTCCAACTCCGCCACCCGGCGGTACGCGGCGTCCAGCTCCGCCTCCAGTCGGGCCACCCGCTGCTGCGCCTGCTCCAACAGCCGTTCCAGCCCGATGATCCGCTTGACGCCGGCCAGGTTGATCCCGTCATCCTGGCTGAGCCGCTGCACCTCGCGCAGCAGCACCACGTCACGGACGCTGTAGCGACGCCCGCCACCAGCGGCCCGGCCGGGCTGCACCAGCCCCAGCCGGTCGTACTGGCGCAGGGTCTGTGGGTGCATCCCCGCCATCCGCGCCGCAACCGAGATCATCAGAACCTTGGCCTCGTAGCCAGGGTCGCCCGAACCGAGGAACTCGCCGGACATCCCGCTCACCTCCGCGTCCATTCCACCGGACTAACTGACTCGACGCACCCGTGCGTCCAGATGTTCCCGGCCCGCCGGCGGGGTCTGCTCGGCGAACGACTCCAGCGCCGTACGCGCCTCGTCCGACAACCGGGCCGGCACCACCACGTCCAGCGTGACCAGCAGGTCACCGGCCTGCCCATCGCGTCGAACCACACCCTTGCCCCGGGCCCGCAGCACCCGCCCGCTCGGCGTCCCCGGCGGAACCCGGAGGGTCACCGCCCCGTCGAGCGTGGGCACCCGCAGGTCCGTGCCGAGCACGGCCTCCGCGAAGGTGACCGGCACGGTCAGCGTCAGGTCGTCTCCGGTACGCCCAAACAGCTCATCCGGCCGAACCTTGACCTGCACGAAGAGGTCACCCGCCGGGCCACCGCGCTCGCCCGGCTCGCCGCGCCCGGCCAGCCGGATGCGTTGACCGTCGGCCACCCCGGCCGGGAAGCGCACGTTCATGGTGCGGGTCTTGGTGACACCGCCGCTGCCGTGGCACTCCGGGCACTTCTCCTCCACCACGGTGCCGACGCCCTGGCAGTTGCGGCACGGCTCGGAGAAGCTGAACGACCCCTGGTTGCGGGTGGTCACCCCGGCACCATGACAGACCGGGCAGGTACGCGGCTGGGTGCCGGGCTTGGCCCCGTTGCCATGGCAGGTGTCACAGACTCCGGGCGCGCGCAGCGTCAGGGGCAGCGTCACCCCGCGTACCGCGTCGCCGAAGTCCAGTGCCACCTCGGTCTCCACGTCCCGGCCACGGGCCGGACCGCGTGGCGCCGCCTGCCCGCCGGCCTGGCCGCCAGTGAAGATCGAACTGAACAGGTCCTGGAAGCCGGCGCCTCCGAAGCGGCGATCACCGCCTCCGCCGCCACCACCGAACATGTCGGAGACGTCGAACGGCATGCCGCCCGGCTGACCCCCACCCCGGGCGTTGCGGCGGAACGCGCCCGAGCCGAAGAGCGAGCGCATCTCGTCGTACTCGCGGCGACGGCCGCTGTCCGACAACACGTTGTACGCCTCGGACGCGGCCTTGAACCGCTCCTCGGCCTTCGGGTCGCCCGGGTTGTGGTCCGGGTGCGACTCCCGGGCCACCCTGCGGTACGCCTTCTTGATGTCATCCGCGGAGGCGGCCTTGTCCACGCCGAGCACGGCGTAGAAGTCCTTCTCGATCCAGTCCTTCGAACTCACCGGTCCACCTCCTTCCGACCCTGGTGGCCCGGCCGTCCCGCCCACCGCTGCGCGGCAGACGGGACGGCCCGGTCACTGTCTGGCACTATTCCGGATCCGCGACCGCGACCAGCGCGGGGCGCAGCAGCCGCTCACCGAGCTGGTAGCCGCGTCGCATGACCTGCACGCAGGTCGGCTCGCTGACGTCGGCCGAGGTCTGGTGCGCGACGGCCTCGTGCCGGGTCGGGTCGAACGGGTCGCCCTGCTCGCCGAAGGCGTTCAGGCCGAACTTGCCCAGCGCGGTGGTGAGCTGTTCCGCCACCGTGCCGAACGGCCCGACCAGGTCGCCATGTTCCCGAGCCCGGTCCAGGTCGTCCAGGATCGGCAGCAGCGCGGCGAGCACCGAACCGGTCGCCTGCTCCTGCACGAGGCTGCGGTCACGGTCGACCCGCTTGCGGTAGTTGGCGTACTCCGCCGACACCCGCTGCAGGTCCCTGGTCCGCTCGTCGAGCTCGGCCCGGAGCGCCTCCAGCTCGACGCCGAGCGGGGTGCCCGTGCCGCCGTCCACCGGCTGCGCCGGGGCGTCGACCACCGCCGGGCCGGACGGTTCCGGCCCGTCGGTGGAGTTGACCTCGACCTCGATCTCGTCGACCACGACCTCGGCGTCCTCGACCAGACCCTCGGCGGGCACCCCGGTCTCCGCGTCGGCGGCGGTCCCCTCCGGCTCGGCGGTGTCGACGAGCTTGCGGTTGTTGCGGATGACGACCCGCTCCCCGTCGCCGGTGGTCGGCTCCGTGGGCGCGGAGCCACCCGGCGTCGACCCGGTGTCGTCCGGGTCGGCGGCTCGTGGCTTCTGCGTCATGCGGCTACCTCATCCCCTTCGCGGTGGACACGTGTCGGAGACCGACGGTCACTTCTTGCCGTCCTCGTCCACGATTTCCGCGTCGACCACGTCGTCGGCGCCGCCGGCCTGCGCACCGGCCGCACCGGCCGCACCGGTCGCGCCGGCCGCCCCCGGGCCGGGCTCGCCACCCGGCTGCTGACCCTGCTCGGCCTGAGACGAGTAGAGCAGCGAGCCGGCCTGCTGGGAGACCTGCGCCAACTTCTCGTGCGCGGACTTGATCTTCTCAATGTCCTGACCGCCGAGGGCGCCACGCAGCTCGCCGAGCGCCTCGTTGAGCTGCTCACGGTTCTCACCGGGCAGCTTGTCGCCGCTCTCGGCGAGGAACTTCTCGGTCTGCCACTGGAGCGCCTCGGCCACGTTGCGGGTCTCGGCGTCGTCGCGGCGGCGCTTGTCCTCCTCCGCGTGCTCCTCGGCGTCCCGGCGCATCCGCTCGATGTCGTCCTTCGGCAGCGAGGAGCCGCCAGTGATCGTCATCTTCTGTTCCTTGCCGGTGCCCAGGTCCTTGGCGTGCACGTTGACGATGCCGTTGGCGTCGATGTCGAAGGCGACCTCGATCTGCGGCACGCCACGCGGCGCCGGCGGCAGGCCGGTCAGCTCGAACGTGCCGAGCTTCTTGTTGTAGGCCGCGATCTCGCGCTCACCCTGGAAGACCTGGATCAGCACCGACGGCTGGTTGTCGTCCGCCGTAGTGAAGACCTCGGAGCGCTTGGTCGGGATGGTGGTGTTGCGCTCGATCAGCTTGGTGAAGATGCCGCCCTTGGTCTCGATGCCCAGGCTCAGCGGGGTCACGTCGAGCAGCAGGACGTCCTTGACCTCACCCTTGAGCACACCGGCCTGGAGGGCGGCGCCGACGGCGACCACCTCGTCCGGGTTGACGCCCTTGTTGGGGTCGCGGCCGGTGAGCTGCTTGACCAGGTCGGTCACGGCGGGCATCCGGGTCGAACCGCCGACCAGGATGACGTGCTCGACGTCGGAGATCTTGATCCCGGCGTCCTTCACGGCCTGCTCGAACGGGCCCTTGCACCGGTCCAGCAGGTCCTGCGTCATCCGCTGGAACTCGGCGCGGCTGAGCGTCACGTCGAGGTGCAGCGGGCCGGCCGCGCCGGCGGTGATGTACGGCAGGTTGATGTTGGTGGTGGTGGCGGCGGACAGCTCGATCTTGGCCTTCTCGGCGGCCTCACGGAGGCGCTGGAGGGCCATCTTGTCCTGCGACAGGTCGATGCCGTGCTCACCACGGAACGTCTTGACCAGGTGGTCGATGATCCGCTGGTCCCAGTCGTCGCCACCGAGCTGGTTGTCACCGCTGGTCGACTTGACCTCGACGACGCCCTCGGCCAGCTCCAGCAGCGACACGTCGAAGGTGCCGCCGCCGAGGTCGAAGACCAGGACGGTCTGCTCCTTGGAGCCCTTGTCCAGCCCGTACGCCAGGGCGGCCGCGGTCGGCTCGTTGACGATCCGCAGCACGTTGAAGCCGGCGATCTCACCGGCCTCCTTGGTGGCCTGGCGCTGGCTGTCGTTGAAGTAGGCCGGGACGGTGATCACCGCGTCGGTGATCTGCTCGCCCAGGTACGCCTCGGCGTCCCGCTTGAGCTTCATCAGCGTCCGGGCCGAGATCTCCTGCGGGGTGTACTTCTTGCCGTCGATGTCGACGGACCAGTTCGTGCCGACCTCGCGCTTGACCGACCGGATCGTCCGGTCCGGGTTCGTCACCGCTTGGCGCTTGGCGACCTCACCGACGAGCACCTCGCCGTTGCGGGCGAACGCGACGATCGACGGAGTCGTCCGCGACCCCTCAGCGTTGGCGATGACGGTGGGCTCACCGCCCTCGAGAACGCTGACGCAGGAGTTCGTCGTGCCGAGGTCGATACCGACCGCACGTGCCATCTTCGCTTCCTCGCTTCGTAAGGTTGTGCAGGTGACGGGCGTCGCCCGTGGGCTGCTGGCGAGCACCGCCCGCAGCGGGCCCCACCACAAGTTGAGTGAACTTGGCTCAATAGTGCCACGCGTCAGCCAATCGTCAAGTTGACTTGAGCCAACCCGACGCAACCCAGCCGTTACTACCGTCCGGTTGTCTTCCCTTGCATCGGTCGGGCACGCTTTAGCGGTGACGACGCACGGCGATCCCGCCACCCGTTCCGGCGCGCCCGCCGTCGCAGCCCGCACCGACCCGCCGGACCCAGCGGGGGAGCCGCCCGCCCCGACCGGGGACGACAGCCTCCCCGGCGCGCTGTCGGGCCTCCGGGAGGCGATCGGCGCGACCCGGTATCCCCTCGCGCTGCCGTCGGCCAGCTCCGCCCGGCACACCGCCACCGCCCTCACCGACCAGCTCGACGACTACCTGCTGCCCCGGCTCGCCCGGCTCGACGCCCCGCTGCTCGTGGTGGTCGGCGGCTCCACCGGCGCGGGTAAGTCGACCCTGGTCAACAGCCTGGTCAAGGCCCGGGTCAGCGCCGCCGGCGTGCTCCGGCCGACCACCCGCTCCCCGGTGCTGGTCTGCAACCCGTCCGACGCGGCCTGGTTCCGGCAGGGTGACCTCCTACCCGGGCTGACCCGCACCACCGAGCCGAGCGAAGATCCACGCTCCCTGCACCTCGTCACCGCCCCCGCCCTGCCCGCCGGGCTGGCCTTCCTCGACGCCCCCGACATCGACTCGGTCGTCGACGCCAACCGGGCACTCGCCAGCCAACTGCTGGCCGCCGCCGACCTCTGGCTCTTCGTCACCACCGCCGCCCGGTACGCCGACGCGGTGCCCTGGGAGCTGCTGCGCAGCGCCCGGGCGCGCGGCACGGTGATCGCCATGGTGCTGGACCGGGTGCCCGCCGAGGCCACCGACGAGATCGCCGCACACCTGGCCGAGATGCTCGCCGAGCAGGACCTCGACCGGGCGCCACTGTTCGTGTTGCCCGAGACCTGGGTCGACGGTCAGGGGCTGCTGCCCGAGGGGGTGACCGCGCCGCTGGCCGACTGGTTCGCCCGGCTGGCCGCCGACGCGGACGCGCGGGCGGCGGTGGTCCGCCAGACCCTCGACGGGGCGCTGGCCGCGCTCCACCCCATCGTGGAAGATCTGGCCGACGCCGCCGACGAGCAGCTCGCCGCCGCCGACGGGCTGGACGAACGGGTCCGGGCCGCGTACCGGGGTGCCGAACGCACCGTCGAGCAGGGGCTCCAGGACGGCCGGCTGCTCCGAGGTGAGGTGCTCGCCCGCTGGCAGGAGTTCATCGGCACCGGCGAGCTGTTCCGCACGTTGGAGGCGCGGATCGGCCACCTCCGGGACCGGGTCGTGGCCGCCGTCACCGGTCGGCCGGCACCCGCCGTCGAGCTGCGCAACGCCATCGAATCACAGCTGGTGACGCTGCTGCGCGGGGTGGCTTCCGAGGCCGCCGAGTCGGCGTACACCGGGTGGAAGGCCCACCCGGCCGGTGCCGGGCTGCTCGACCCGGCGCTCGCCCACCCCAGCGACGACCTACCCGAACGCGCCGAGCGCATGGTTCGGGACTGGCAGCGCGGAGTGCTGGAGCTCGTCCGGGTCGAGGGCGGCGACAAACGGTTCGTGGCCCGCACCGCCGCGTACGCGGTGAACGCCACCGGGCTGGCCGTGATGATCGCCGTCTTCGCCTCCACCGCGTTCATCCCGACCGGGCTGGAGGTGGCCACCGGCGCCGGCACCACGGTTGCCGCGCAGGCCGTCCTCCAGGCGATCTTCGGCGACCAGGCGGTGCGTACCCTCGCCGCCAAGGCCCGCACCGACCTGCTGGCCCGGGTACGGACGCTGCTGGACGCGGAGGCCGACCGGTTCCTGAACCGCACCGCCGACGCCCGACCCGCCGTGGACGCCGGCGACGAGCTGCGCCGCGCCGCCGCCCGGGTCGAGCTGGCCCGGCACCGCAGTGGCCTGTCCGTCGGCGACGAGGAGGGCCTCCGGTGAGCAACATCGCCGGCCGGGTACGCGAGGTGTTCCGCGGCGACCAGCGGGTCGACCCGGACGCGCTGATCGCCCGGCTGGAGGCGGTACGCCGGTTCCTGACCGTGGTGGACGGTCTGCTCCCGGATTCCGACCTGGTGCCCGCGCACACCCTGGTCGAGCGGGCCGGCACCCGACTCGCGCTGTCCCGGGACCACACCGTGGTCGCCCTGGCCGGTGCCACGGGCAGCGGCAAGTCCAGCCTCTTCAACGCCCTGGCTCAGCTGGAACTCTCGCCGGTCGGGGTCCGCCGGCCGACCACCGGCGTCACCCACGCCTGCGTGTGGGGGCCGTTGGAGGGCGCCAACCATCTGCTCGACTGGATCGGCGTCCTGCCCCGACACCGCTTCGTCCGGGAGAGCGCCCTGGACGGGGACGACGAGACGGCCCTGCACGGGCTGATCCTGCTCGACCTTCCCGACTTCGACTCGGTGCAGCGATCGCACCGGCTTGAGGTGGACCGCCTCCTCGGCCTGGTCGACCAGGTGGTCTGGGTGGTCGACCCGCAGAAGTACGCGGACCGGGTCATCCATGACAGCTACCTGCGCGAGTTCCACCGGCACCGCGACGTCACAGTTGTCGTGCTCAACCAGGCCGACCGGCTGCCCCCGGCCGAGGTGCCCCGGGTCCTGGACGACCTGCGTCGGCTCCTCGACGCGGACGGGCTGACCGGTGTGCCACTGCTGGCCACCGCCGCCATCGATCCGGCCGGGATGGTCGGGCTGCGCGCCGCCCTGGAACGCACCGTCGCCGAGCGGCAGGCCGCGTTGCGCCGGCTCGCGGGTGACGTCGACACGGTCGTCGGCGGCCTGGACGCGCTGGTCGGTTCGGCCCGGCCGGCGGGTGGGCCGGACGACGCCGCCGTCGACGGGCTGAACCGGGCGTTGGCCGGGGCGGCCGGGGTGCCCGCGGTGACCGCGGCCGTGGAACGGGCGTACCGGCATCGGGCCGGCGCGGCCACCGGTTGGCCGGTGGTCCGGGGTTGGCGGCGGTTGCGACCCGACCCGCTGCGTCGGCTGCACCTGCACGGCCCGGCCGGCGACCAGGCCGACCCGGCGGAGAGCCTGGTCGCCGCCACCTCGGTACCGGACCCGACGGCCGCCCAGCGCTCGGCGCTCGGCCTCGCCATCCGCGCGGTGGCCGACCGGGCCGCCGCCGACCTGCCGGCCGCCTGGCCCGGCGCGGTGACCTCCGCCGCCCGGTCCCGCCTCGGCGACCTGCCGGACGCCCTGGACCGCACCATCGCCGGCACCGACCTCGGCCTCGACCGTCGGCCGCTGTGGTGGCGGTTCGTCGGCGGTACGCAGTGGTTGGTCACCCTCGCCGCCGTGGTCGGGCTGGGCTGGCTGGTGCTCGGCTACGCACTGCGGGCGCTCGGCCTGCCCGCGCTGGACAACCCGATGGTGGGTCAGGTGCCGCTGCCGACCCTACTGCTGCTCGGTGGCCTGCTGGCCGGCCTGCTGCTGGCGGCGGCGACCCGCCCGGCGGTGCGGTGGGCGGCGCGGCGCGCCCGGGTCCGCGCCGAACAGCGGCTGACGGCCCGGGTCGGCCAGGTGGGCGACGAGTACGTGCTGACACCGGTACGGATCGTGCTCGGCTCGTACGCGCAGGCCCGCGACGCGCTGCGGGACGCCGCGCGCCGCTGACGCTCCGCACGGCCCGCTACCGCTCTCGGTACGCCCACAGCGGCGTAGGGTCGGAGCATGGCCACGCCTCAGACCCCCTACGACGCGGTGCTGCACGCCGCACGCGACGTGACCAAGCTGGAGTCCGCCCTCGACGCCGAGATGCTCGGCAGTGCTCTGCTGGGCAGTGTCTACGCGATCGCGGAGACCGACCGCGACGCCGCCGTACGGGAGTTCGTCACCGGCTTCCTCGCCGCCACCTCCCGCCGCCGGATCGCGGCGGCCACCACCATCCGACAGGTCTTCGCCACCCTCGTGCCGACCGCCGGGGGCACCGAGCGGGTGCGGCCGGGCAGCCAGGCGCCCACCTGGACGACCCAGCTCGGCCGGGTGCACCTCACCGGCAGTTGGGCGTACGGCGACGTGTACGGCGATCAGACCTCCTACCTCGCGACCTTCGCCTACGACGATGAGTCCGGCGGCTCGGAGCACGCGTTGGTCGCCCTGGTGGACCACAACATCGGGATCACCAAGGACATCTTCGTGGGCGGGCCGGCCGAACGGATCCTGGAGCAGGTCCGGCAGATGTGCGCCGACGACGAGTTGACCTGGTTCCGTAGCGAAGATCCGTCCCGGCTCCGGGGTGAGGTGACCCGTCACCTGGCGGTCACCGACGACCTGGGCGAGTTGCCCGGCGAGGGGTCACTCGCCACCGACCGGGCGTTGGTCGGGGCCCGGCTGGCGATGCTGCCCACCGCGGCCGGTCCGATCGGCCTGGCGGAGGTCGAGCCGCTCTCCGCGGCCGAGCGCACCGACCTGGTCCGACGGTTCCTCGCCGCGCCGGAGGCCGTCCGCTTCGGTCTGGATGCCGTCGACGGCCCCGAGTTGGCCTCTCTGCACTTCTGCCTGAGCCTGCTGCTGGACCACTCGGCGAGCTTCCCGGACGCCGACCCGATGCGGTGGAGCCCTGCGGTGTCCGGGCTGTTCCTGCTCGACTGGGTGCACCGCCGCGCTGTGCTGGACATGGACGACGCGGCGATGCTGCCCCGGGTGCTGCGGGCCTGGGCGCGGTACGCGTCGCGCCAACGCGGGCTGCCCGAGGCGGCGGCGACGCGTACCGACGAGGCGATCGAGGAGATGGTGCCGGAGTTCGCCCGGCTCTACTCGACCGGTGAGCGGCGCAGCGCGGCCACCGCCGCAGTGGCGCAACTGATGGCCGACGGGGTGGACCCGGACGACCCGGCCGCACTGGACGCGTGGATCGAGGCGAACCGGCACCGCCTCGCCGACGACGGCACCTGACGTAGGCCGAGGGTGGGCGGCGGTCACGTCGCCCACCCCGGGCCGCGCCTGGCCCGCGCAGCGCCGCCTGCCCCAAGCAGTACAGCTAGCGCAGCGGGCCGAAGACCCCTGCGGCGATCAGCGCGCCGAGGGCGGCGCCGGCCACCACCTGTGCCACCGTGTGGTCCCTCAGCCGCACCCGCGACCAGCCGACCACCGCCAGCAGCGGTGCGGCGACGACAAGTCGCGTCCCGAAGGTCAGCGTCAGGATGACGAGCGTGCCGGCGGCCACCGCCGAGTGGATCGACATCTTCCACCAGTGGCTGACCGACACGGCCACGACGAGGCCGACCAGTCCGGCCACCGCGAGGGCCAGCACCGGGCGGGGCGCGCCGAACACGGCGAGCAGGGCGAGCCCGGCCGCGACGGAGCCGAGGCCGACCAGCAGCGGCGCCCGGCGCTGTTCCCGGCGGCCGACGTGGTGGTCGGTGAGCCGGCCACGGCGTACCCCGCCGACGATGTAGGCGAACGGGATGCCGGTGACGAAGAGGGTGGCGAGCAGACCCCAGGCCAGGCCCTGACCGGGGCGGCGGGCGCTGTGCCAGCTCACCGTGAGGATCAGCAGTGAGACCAGCACCGCCGGTGCGGTCAGCTCGGTGACCAGTCGGGCGAGCCGCGCCCCCGGGCCGGGTCGGGTGGTGACCGGGCGGAGTTCCGCACCGCCGCCCACGCCACCCCCTCCGGTACGTGCCTACCGCCGAACACCGCCGACGACGGACGGGCCGCGCCTGATCGTCACCGTACCGCCGGTGACGCCGTGGGGGGCGTCGGTCCGGCCAGCGGCGCCGGCCTGACGGTGGGCGTCGAGGCGACGGCCGACGGCGACGGGATCGCCGGGCTGGACCGGGGGGTCGGTACCGCGGGCGGGGTGGGTGTGGGAGCCGGCACGGACCGGGTGCTGGTCGGCACAGCGGTCGCGGTCGCGTCGCCGGTCGGCGCGGGTGTCGGGGCCGGCGTGGTTGTCGCGGCCGGCGTGGTTGTCGGGTCCAGGGTCGTGGTCGGATCGGGGTCGGCCGATCCGGTCGGGTCCGGGTCGGTGGCGTCCGGGTCGGTGGCGTCGGTGGGATCCGGGTCCGCCGGGTTGGTCGGGTCGGCCGAGTTGGTCGGGTCCGGGTCCGGCGGGTTGGTCGGGTCGGTGGGATCCGGGTCCGGCGGATTGGTCGGGTCCGGGTCGCTCGGCGTCGGCGACGGTGCTGGCGACGGCGGAACGGCCGGCGGGGGTACGGGCGGCGAGGTGCCCCGCGGGGGTTTCGGCGGCGTCGGCGGGGCGGTCGTCCGCCGGGTCGGATCGGGATCGGCCGCGGCGGGCCCGTCCAGTGGACGTCGTGGGGCGGCGGGCAGCCAGCCGCTGGTCGGGCCGACGCTGGGTGTGCCGAGGGGCGACGGCGGTAGTTGGCTGGTCATCGGCAGCGGGATCACCACCGGCCCGACGGACGGGGTCGGGATGAACGGGGTGCTGCTGTCCGGCAGGGCGGTGCTGCCCGGGGTGGCCGAGCCGGCGCTGATCGCGGCGAGGATCGGCATCGACGCGGTGCCGGCCAGCAGCGCGACGGTGAGCAGGTAACCGCGGGTGGGGCCACCGGCACCGGGGGCGCGGTGGACGCCGACCACCCGGCGGTAGCCGGGTGCCGACCGGTGCCGCCCAAGCGCTGGTGGGCCGGGACCGTCACCTGGCTCGTACACCGCACACCCCTTGTGGTCGACCGTCGAAGGACATGGATGGATGCGCCGGGAGCAGAAACCCGACGAATAGCCTGATAGGCGCGATCCAGTGGGAATTAGCCTGGCGCAATCACGCTGGGTCAGCAAACCTCCACCGCGTGTCGACACGCAGTGCTGCCCGAACGGTGACGAATCCCGTCGGAAGGCATGGTAAACGCGGGCCGGCATGATGGCGACAAACAGCGTCAAAGCATGAGCGGTCGGAATGCGGAGGCAGGCGTACTGTGGGCGCCCTCACCTGCTCTGCAAATATGGAGCACGACGGCAACGCAGCCGTGACCTCCGCGCACCCTCGCGGCAGGCGCGGTTGAGCGCCGGCGCTCCCGATCCGGGTTCGGCCAGAACCCGGTTCACGCCGTGCGGCAACCCCCACCGGGGCTAGGCGCGGCCGCCAGGAACCGGCCCGGCAGCAGCCGGGCAGGCGCACGAGTTGCGCGGCCGGGTGACCCCCCGGTGCCGACGCAGACACGACAGGGAGAGACCGATGGCAAAGGGCGACCCCGGGGGCACCACCCGCAGCAGGCGGGCCGCACCCCGCTCCAGGAAGGGCGCGACCGGCGACCCCGAGCTGGTGCAGCTACTCACCCCCGAAGGCGAGCGGATCGACAGCGTCACCGGGCCCGACGGCACCGAGTACCGCGTCGACTTCACCGACGAGGAGTACCGCGGGCTCTACCGCGACCTGGTGCTGGTCCGGAAGCTGGACGCCGAGGCGACCGCTCTCCAGCGCCAGGGCGAGCTGGGCATCTGGGCCAGCCTGCTCGGCCAGGAGGCCGCCCAGGTCGGGTCCGGCCGGGCTCTGCGTACCCAGGACATGGCCTTCCCGACCTACCGGGAGCACGGCGTCCTCTACTGCCGGGGCATCGAC
The DNA here is from genome assembly GCF_004217135.1 of Micromonospora violae. Lineage (NCBI taxonomy): Bacteria > Bacillati > Actinomycetota > Actinomycetes > Micromonosporales > Micromonosporaceae > Micromonospora > Micromonospora violae. Next base: position 5,761,999 of record NZ_SHKK01000001.1, on the reverse strand, counting down.
CCGATCATGCCGCTCGGCCTGTTCCGTGGCGTCGACCAGGGCGGCTGGGACCCGAACGAGTTCAAGTTCAACATGTACACGATCGTGATCGGGGCGCAGACCCTGCACGCCACCGGTTACGCCATGGGCATCACCATGGACGGCAAGACCGGCACCGACGACGGCGAAGCCGTGATCGCGTACTTCGGTGACGGGGCCACCAGCCAGGGCGACGTCAACGAGGCGTTCGTCTGGGCCGGCGTGTTCAACGCCCCGATGGTCTTCTTCTGCCAGAACAACCAGTACGCGATCTCCGAGCCGCTGGAGCGGCAGACCCGGATCCCGCTCTACCAGCGGGCCGCCGGCTTCGGCTTCCCCGGCGTACGGGTCGACGGCAACGACGTGCTCGCCACGTACGCGGTCACCCGCACCGCGCTGGACAACGCCCGGCACGGGCAGGGGCCGAGCCTCATCGAGGCGTACACGTACCGGATGGGCGCGCACACCACCTCCGACGACCCGACCCGCTACCGGATCGCCAGCGAGGTCGAGGCGTGGCAGGCCAAGGACCCGATCGCCCGGGTCAAGACCTTCCTGGAGAAGCAGAAGATCGCCGACGCGGACTTCTTCGCCGAGATCGACGAGCAGGCCCGCCGCGAGTCGGTGGACCTGCGCGAGCGGGTGCTCGCCATGCCCGACCCGGAGCCGGTGACGATGTTCGACCACGTCTACCCCAACGGGTCCCCGCTGCTCGACGAGCAGCGCGCGCAGTTCAGCCGCTACATGGAATCGTTCGAGGGGAGCGCCCACTGATGGCCACGGAGACGCTCACCATCGGCAAGGCCCTCAACACCGGTCTGCGCCGCGCCCTGGAGAACGACCCCAAGGTCATCATCATGGGCGAGGACGTCGGCAAGCTCGGCGGCGTCTTCCGGATCACCGACGGGCTCCAGAAGGACTTCGGCGACCAGCGGGTGATCGACACCCCGCTGGCCGAGTCCGGCATCATCGGCACCGCGGTCGGCCTGGCCATCCGCGGCTACCGGCCGGTCTGCGAAATCCAGTTCGACGGCTTCGTCTACCCCGCCTACGACCAGATCGTGTCGCAGGTGGCGAAGATGCACTACCGCTCCCGGGGCAAGCTCAGCATCCCCATGGTGATCCGGATTCCGTTCGGCGGCGGCATCGGCGCGGTCGAGCACCACTCCGAGTCGCCGGAGGCGTACTTCGCGCACACCGCCGGCCTGAAGGTGGTGTCCTGCGCCAACCCGCAGGACGCGTACGTGATGATCCAGCAGGCCATCGCCTCGGACGACCCGATCGTCTTCCTGGAGCCCAAGCGGCGCTACTGGGAGAAGGGGCAGGTGGACCTGGATGCGCCGCTGTCCGACGCGTACCCCCTGCATTCGGCCCGGGTCGTGCGGCCCGGCACCGACGTCACCGTGCTGGCCTACGGCCCAATGGTGCGGACCTGCCTGGAGGCGGCGACCGCCGCCGCCGAGGACGGCCGGGAGCTGGAGGTCATCGACCTGCGCTCGCTCTCGCCGCTGGACCTGTCCGCGGCGTACGAGTCGGTGAAGCGCACCGGCCGCGCGGTCGTGGTGCACGAGGCACCGTCCAACATCGGCCTCGGCGCCGAGTTGGCCGCCCGGATCACCGAGGAGTGCTTCTACTCGCTGGAGTCGCCCGTGCTGCGGGTGACCGGCTTCGACACCCCCTACCCGGCCGCCCGGGTGGAGGAGGAGTACCTGCCCGACCTCGATCGGGTGCTCGACGCCGTCGACCGCACCTTCGGTTGGTGAGCGACATGTCCCGGATCAAGACTTTCAACCTGCCCGACCTGGGCGAAGGGCTGACCGAGGGCGAGATCCTGGCCTGGCTCGTCAAGGTCGGCGACACCATCGAGCTGAACCAGCCGATCGTCGAGGTCGAGACGGCGAAGGCGGCCGTGGAGATCCCGGCGAAGTGGGCCGGGCAGGTGCAGGCGATCCACCACCCGGAGGGCACCACGGTCGAGGTCGGTGCGCCGATCATCGCCATTGACACCGACCCGGGGGCCGGCCCGCTGGAGACGACAGCCGGTTCCGGCGGCGACCTGCCCGCCCCGTCGGCGGCCTCGCTGGCGGCGGTGGAGGTGGCACCGGCCGAGGGCATGGTCGAGCCCGGTCTGATCGGTGGTCCGGCCCCTGGTGGGCGGACGGCGGTGCTGGTCGGCTACGGCCCGCGCACGACCACCGCCAAGCGCCGCCCCCGCAAGGGCGCCGTCCCCGCACAGCCCGCCGCCCCTACTGGCGTCGATCATGGAGTTGTGGTGGGTGACAAACCCACCGAGACCTCCACGATTCCGGCACCACAAGTCCATGATCGACGGGGCGAGGCGGGGCGGGGCGAGGCGGGGCGAGGCGGGGCGAGCCTCGGCGGGGGAGCTGTGCTGGCTAAGCCGCCGGTGCGCAAGCTCGCCAAGGATCTCGGGGTTGACCTGCGGACGTTGACCGGGTCGGGGCCGCTGGGCTCGATCACCCGGGAGGACGTGCAGCAGGCCGCGAGCGGCGCCGTGGCCGAGCCGATCGGAGCTACGGCGGTGGCGACGACCGCACCGAGCTTCGGCGCGGACCGGGAGCAGCGCATCCCGGTCAAGGGCGTCCGCAAGCTCACCGCCGAGAACATGTCCCGCTCGGCGTTCACCGCCCCGCACGTGACGGAGTTCCTGACCGTCGACGTGACCCGGGCGATGAAGGCCCTGGACCGGCTGCGCGGCCGGCGGGAGTGGCGCGACGTACGGGTCTCGCCGCTGCTGCTGGTGGCGAAGGCGGTGCTGCTGGCGGTGCAACGTCATCCGATGGTCAACTCGACCTGGGCGGGCGACGAGATCGTGGTCAAGGAGTACGTCAACCTGGGCATCGCGGCCGCCACCGAGCGCGGGCTGATCGTGCCGAACGTCAAGGACGCCGGCCGGCTCTCGCTGCGGGAGTTGGCGGACGCGTTGACCGATCTGGTGCAGACGGCGAAGTCCGGCCGCACCTCGCCGGCGGCCATGTCCGGCGGCACCCTGACCATCACCAACGTCGGCGTGTTCGGGGTGGACACCGGCACACCGATCCTGCCGCCGGGTGAGTCCGCGATCCTGGCGTTCGGCGCGGTGCGGGAGATGCCCTGGGTGCACAAGGGCAAGGTAAAGGTTCGCCAGGTCACCACGCTGGGGCTGAGCTTCGACCACCGGATCATCGACGGTGAGCTGGGCTCGAAGTTCCTGCGCGACATCGGCGACTTCCTCACGGATCCGGAGGCGGCGCTGCTCGCCTGGACCTGATCTGTCGAAACGCCAGCCACGGCCGGTGTGCCACGGGTTAACGCCCGGCACACCGGCCGTGTCCGTGGGGCGACAGAACCGTCAGCCAGACAGCTAGTTGACCTTTGATTGTTAGGCAGGTGTCTCAGCTCACCTAATAATCGATGGAAGTTCGCCGGCTTCTGCTGTTGAATAGATGCATCAAGGGCTGACAACCGAATAGCTAGGGAGACCCACCAATGAGCATGATCGAGCGAATCCGCAACCATCGCGACGCCACCCGCCGCGCCCGTGCCATCGAGCACGCGCTGCGCTCGGCGAACTCGCCGGCGGTCCGCGAGGAGATCCTCGTCATCGCCCAGCGTCACATGAGCTGATGCTCCACGACATTCCTCACCTCCTCCAGATCGATGGCCCACCCGGCCCACCGGGTGGGCCATCGGCGTTTCCGGACCACCCACCACCGGGATTCCGCCCTGCCGCAGCGCCCGGTACGGTGGGCTTCGGTCGCCGCCCGCCGACCCGGCAGAGGCCGAGCCGACAGAAGCTGCTCGACACCAACCGGCCACGGTGAGTGACGGCCAGTGCTCCTTGGACGTGTCGTGCCATCACCCGATACCGTGCGGGGAGCCGGCACAGCGGTACGCCGGTGACGCCGGCAGCCACGCCGAGGAGACCGATCGGCACCGGCGAGCCGACATGTGATGGAGGAGGCGCACCCATGACGTCCGAGGGCCCGCACCGCCCCGGCCAAGAGCCGGACGAGGTGTCACCGGGCGCCGGCGGACCGGCGCCGTACGGCGACCGCCCGGCGCAGCCGGACAACGGCCAGAACGCCGCCGGCCCCGACCTGGGCTGGGCACCCCCGCCCCCGACGCGGCCCAACCCGTCGGCGCCGGCATGGGCGGCCCAGCCCGAGCAGCCACCGGCCCCCGCCTGGGGTGCCGCCGCTGCCCCGCAGCCCAACGACCCGGCGCAGCCCGCGTGGGCCACCGGCGGTGGCACCACCGAGCCGCCACAGCAGCAGGCCGGCGCGTGGCCCGGCAACGATGGCGCGTCGGCTCCGCCGCAGCCCGACCCCTGGGCGGCGCAGCAGCAGGGCTGGACGCCCGCCGAGCAGAGCGCGCCCGCGCCATCCTGGACTCCGAACGCCCCCGCCGAGCAGCCGGACTGGGTGCAGGCCCAGCCAGCCGCGCGGGGTGCCGCACAGGTTCCCCCGGCCACCGCCGCCTGGCCCGCCCAGGAGAACCAGGCCGACGCCAACGCGAGCAGCTGGGGCGGCGCGGCGCAGGCCAGCCCGGCCGCCGGTGACTGGCGCGGGGCCGAGTCTCCGCAATCCGACGCACCGCAGGCCGCTGGCTGGTCCGGCGGCGCTGGGCAGGACCAGGCCGCTGGCAACGGCGGTTGGCCCGCCGGCGCCCGGGACGACCAGCCGGTGTGGACTCCGGCAGAGCAGTCGCCACCCGCCTGGGGTCAGCCCGCCGAAGCGACCGAGCAGGCCGCCCCCGGCTGGGGCCAGGCCGCTCCGCCGACCGCAGCTCGTGGCGCTGCCCAGGTCCCGGCCCCGACGACGAACTGGCCCGCGCAGGACGACCCGGCCAACTCCGGCGGGTGGGCCGCGCAGCAGCAGGCGCAGCCCGCTGGCTGGAGCGACGGCAACGACGCCCGACAGGACCAGCCCGCGCAGCCGGCCGCCTGGGGCGGCGGCGAGGGCCACCCGCAGCAGCCCGACTGGGTGCTCTCCCAGCCGGAGCAGCCGACCGAGCGGCCGGAGCAGACGGGGTGGACCCCGGTCGAGCAGAACAGCCTCCCCGCCCGGGCCAGCGCCAGCGTGCCCACCAGCGACGGCGCGCCCAACTGGACCGCCAGCCCGGACAACGCCGCCCAGGGCAACGCCGCCCAGGGCAACGCCGGCGGCCTGCCGGAGGCCGAGCCGTGGGCAGCCGGTGAGGTGTGGGGTCGCGCGGAGGCCGAGGCTTCCGCCCAGTCCCGTGGCGGCTGGGAGGCGGACCGGGCCGACGAGGCACCGGCCTACCAGCCCGCGCCCGCCCCGGGCATCTCGCCGGCGAACGCGGTGCCGCTGCCCCCGCAGGAGCAGCGCGTCCCGGGTGCCAGCCTGGCCGCCGCACCGCCGGCCGACTACGCGCCCCAGGCCCAGTTCGCTCCGATCCCCGAGCAGCCCGCCTACGCCGAGAAGGAGACCCCGGACGCCGCCGCGCAGTACGGTGGCCGCGCCGAGGACGTCTCCGCGAGCGGCGCGGTGGTGCCCGCCCCGCGTACCTCTCCGGAGTCCGGAGCGGGCCGTGCGGTCGTACCGGTGTCGTCGGAGGCCGAGTCGGCAGCCGGCGCGGCGGCCCGCGCCACGGCGAGCGCTTCGGTGCCGCTGGCCAGCCGGGTGATGCCCCCGACCGACCAGGACTTCCGGCCGGCCGGCACGGCCACACCGCAACCCCGGGTGTACGGCCGCCCGGCTCGACCGGAGCCGGAGGCCGAGCCGGAGCCGGAGGCGTTCCAGGGCGACCCGGCCACCGACCGCCAGGCCGCTCCGGAGTGGCAGAACGAGGGGCAGCGGCAGATCGCCCCCGACTGGCAGAACGACGTGCAGCGGCAGGCTGGGCCCGGCTGGGGCGGCGAGTCTCAGCCCGATCCGCGCTTCGACGACCGGCAGCCCGCACCGAACGCCTTCCACGAGGCCCCGGCGGCACCGCCGGCGTTCCCACCCGGCGTGCCGTCCTTCGTCGACGCGCCGGGCGACAGCAGGCCGGTGAACGGCGTTCGGCCGCACTCCGGTGCCGAGCCGACCTCGGTTGAGCAGTTCGGCGGCCCGGTGTCGCCAGCCGCCGGTGCCGCGACGGTGAACGGGACGTCGACCTTCGGCGCGCCGAACTTCGGTGGCCCGAGCTCCCCGCCGAACTTCGGCGGGCCGACCTTCGGCGCACCGGCCGAGCCGGTGCCGGGCGGCGGCTTCCCGCCGTCGTTCCCGCCACCGGCACAGCCCGCGCCGACCTGGGGCCAGGAGCCCGCCCAGGCGGACCAGGGCCGGTTCGACGCGTTCAAGCCGGACGCCGACGAGCCGAAGACGGAGGCCCCGGCCCCGAAGGTACGCAACGGCCGGGTGCTGGCCGCCGTGCTGATCGCCGCGGTGCTCATCCTGGCGGTGCCGCTCGGCCTGTTGCTGCTGCTCGGCAAGGTCGGCGGCGACGACGCGCCGGCGGCCTTCGACCCGCCGGTCGGCACCTGCGTGAAGCAGGCCGGGCAGGGCGGCGCGGCAGCGGCGGACTGCGGCGAGGCAGGTGCCTTCACGATCGTCTCGAAGGTGGACGCCAAGGAGAAGTGCGCCGACCCGACGCAGCCCCACGTGGTGCTGCCGGGTGACGGCGCCAACCGGGTGCTCTGCCTGAAGCCGGCCACGAAGTAGCTCGACCGACGGCGGGGTCACGGGCAACCGTGGCCCCGCCGTCGTGCTCACACGGCCCCTTGATCGCTGGCAGCTGAGCGATTCGACACGCCGAGCAATGCACCGCGGAGCTGCCAACGATCGTTGCGGTGGCACGCCCCCGTGCTGTTGTCGTCCGGGTCACGGCGATCGGGCCGCCGGGGCGTGGCAGGCTGGCAGGCATGGGATCGACAGCGCGTGTACGTGCCCCCGAGCTGCGGGGCCGGCAGTGGCTCAATACCGGCGGCCGGAATCTGACCTTGCAGGACCTTCGCGGCAAGATCGTAATCGCGGATTTTTGGACCTTCTGCTGCATCAACTGCCTGCACGTGCTCGACGAGCTGCGCCCGCTGGAGGAGAAGTACGGCGACGTGCTCGTCGTGATCGGCGTGCACTCGCCGAAGTTCGAGCACGAGAAGGACGCTGACGCGCTCGTCGCCGCCGTGGAGCGGTACGGGGTGCACCACCCCGTGCTCGACGATCCCGAGATGGACATGTGGCAGCAGTACGCGGCCCGGGCCTGGCCGACCCTGTCGGTGATCGACCCCGAGGGTTACGTGGTGGCCACCATGGCCGGCGAGGGGCACGCCGAGGGGCTGGCCCGCCTGATCGACGAGTTGGTCGCCACCCATGAGGCCAAGGGCACCCTGCACCGGGGGGACGGCCCGTACGTCCCGCCGCCGGCACCGGAGACCGCGCTGCGCTTCCCGGGTAAGGCGGCGTTGCTGCCGAACGGCAACCTGCTGGTCTCGGACTCGGCCCGGCACTCGTTGGTCGAGGTCGACTCGGACGGCGAGACGCCGGTGCGGCGGATCGGCTCGGGTGAGCGGGGCCGGGCGGACGGGCCGGCCGCCGCGGCGACGTTCTCCGAGCCGCAGGGGGTGTGCCTGCTACCGACGCAGGTCGCCGAGGTGGTCGGCTACGACCTGGTGGTGGCCGACACGGTCAACCACCTGCTGCGCGGCGTACGGCTGGAGTCCGGCGAGGTGGTCACCGTGGCCGGCAGCGGCCGTCAGTGGCGTGCCGAGGTCGACGACCATGCCCACGACGCGCTCGCCGTCGACCTCTCCTCCCCGTGGGACCTGGCCTGGTACGACGACAAGCTGATCATCGCGATGGCCGGCATCCACCAGCTCTGGTGGTTCGACCCGATCAAGCGGACCGCGGGCATGTACGCGGGCACCACCGTGGAGGCGCTGCGCGACGGCCCCCTGGCCGAGGCGTGGATGGCCCAGCCGTCGGGGCTCTCCGTCTCGGCTGACGGCACCCGGCTCTGGGTGGCCGACAGCGAGACCAGTGCCGTCCGGTACGTCGAGAACGGGGTGCTGGGCACGGCCGTCGGGCAGGGCCTGTTCGACTTCGGGCACGTGGACGGGCCGGCGGAGTCGGCGCTGCTCCAGCACCCGCTGGGCGTGTGCGCGCTGCCGGACGGCTCGGTGCTGATCGCGGACACGTACAACGGCGCGGTGCGCCGCTTCGACCCGGCCAGCAACCAGGTCTCCACGGTCGCCGACGGGTTGGCGGAGCCGAGCGATCTGGTGCTCACCCCGTCCGGTGAGGTGCTGGTGGTGGAGTCCGCCGCGCACCGGTTGACCCGACTCGCTCCGGGTGCCCTGTCGGCGGCGGGGGCCAGCACGGTGGACGGTCCTCGGCACCGTACCGAGCGCAAGCCGACCGACGTCGCGGCCGGCGAGGTCACCCTGGACATCGTCTTCACCCCGGCGCCGGGGCAGAAGCTGGACGAGACGTACGGGCCGTCGACCCGGTTGGTGGTCTCCGCCACCCCACCGGAGCTGCTGGTGGACGGGGCCGGCACGGGCACCGAGTTGTCCCGCCGTCTGGTGCTCAATGGCGAGGTCACCGCGGGGGTGCTTCAGGTGACCGCCCAGGCGGCCACGTGTGACGCCGACGTCGAGCACGCGGCGTGCCACCTGACCCGGCAGGACTGGGGCGTACCGGTCCGGGTGGTCGACGGTGCCGTGACCCGACTGCCGCTGGTGCTTCGCGGCCTGGACGCCTGACCTGACGTGCTCGGAGGGGCCCGCTGGGGCCCCTCCGATCAGGCGAACGGGGCCAGGGTGATGCCGGCGTCGATCAGGGTGGCGCGGACGAGTTCGGCGGCGGAGACCGCGCCCGGGGTGTCGCCGTGCAGGCAGATCGAGTCGACCGAGCAGGGGATGATGGTGCCGTCGACCGCCACCACGCTGCGTTGGGTGGCCATCCGCACCGCCCGTTCGGCCACCTGCTCCGGGTCGCTGATCACCGCGCCGGGGGTGCCGCGCGGCACCAGCGCCCCGGTGGGCAGGTAGGCCCGGTCGGCGAAGGCTTCGGCCACCACCGGCAGGCCCGCGCCGACGGCGAGTTGGGCGAGCGTCGAGCCGGGCAGGCAGAGCACGGGCAGTTCGGGGTCGTAGCCGCTGACGGCGGCGACCACGGCCGCCGCCTGCGATTCGTCGATGCTGGCCGCGTGGTAGAGCGCGCCGTGCGGCTTGAGGTAGCGAACGCGGGTGCGGAACAGCCGGCAGAACGCGTCCAACGCCCCCAACTGGTAGGTCACCTCGTCGCGTAGCTCGGCGAAGCCGTACGCGATGTGCCGCCGGCCGAAGCCGGCCAGGTCCCGGTAGCCGACCTGCGCGCCCACCGCGACCCCGCGGCGCGCCGCGCCCTCGCAGACCCGCCGCATGGTGGACGGGTCGCCGCCGTGGAAGCCGCAGGCGACGTTGGCGGAGGTGATGAGGCTCAACAGCGCCTCGTCGTCGCCGAGTCGCCAGATGCCGAATCCCTCGCCCAGGTCAGCGTTGAGGTCCATGGAATCTGACGGTAGTACCTGGCCGGGCCTGCGCGAGCGCTGTCACGTCGGTGACCACCCCGATGACGGGGTATCCGCCGGTGGTGGGGTGATCCGCGAGGAAGATCAGGGGTTGTCCGTCCGCCGGCACCTGCACCGCGCCGAGCACGATGCCCTCGCTGGGGAGTTCGCCGGCGACCGCGCGGGGCAGCGCCGGGCCGGCGAGGCGCGCGCCGACCCGGTTGCTCACCGGGCTGACGGTGTACGCGCTGCCGAAGAGCCGGGCCAGCGCGGTCGGCGTGAACCAGTCCTCGCGCGGGCCGGGGCGCACCGTCAGGTGCAGCTCCGACGCGGGGCTGGCGCAGCTGGTCGAGTCCACCGCCCCGGGTGGGTCGACCGGTTCGCCGAGCGGCAGCCGGTCACCGTCGCGCAACGGCTGTGGGCCGAGCCCGGAGAGGGTGTCGGTGGCCCGGCTACCGAGCACCGGTGGCACGTCGATGCCGCCCGCCACGGCCAGCCAGGTCCGTACGCCCCGTCGGGCGGGACCGATCCGCAGCACCGTGCCGGCCGGCACGCTGAGCGGGCGTCCGGTGTCACCGGGCCGGACGCCGGCCTGGACCGGTACCTCCGCGCCGGTGACCGCCACCGTGGTGGCCCGGGTCAGCCGCAGGGTGCAGCCGGTCAGGGTGATCTCCAGGCCGGCGGCGTGCTCCGGATTGCCGACCAGCCGGTTGGCCAGCCGCAGCGCGGCCGGGTCGAGCGCGCCGGATCGGGGTACGCCCAGGTGCGCCCAGCCGGGCCGGCCCAGGTCCTGCACAGTGGTGAGCGCGCCGGCGCGGAGCACCTCGATGGCAGCCGGGTCTGTCACGCCGCCACCATCCGGACGGTGGTGCCGGGACCGAGTCGGGCCGGCGGCTCGGCGGTCACGTCGAACAACACCAGGTCGGTTCGGCCGACGAGCAGCCAGCCGCCGGGGGACGCGCTCGGATAGATGCCGGCGTACGGGCCGGCCAGCGCGACCGAGCCGGCCGGCACCCGGGGCCGGGGGGTGTCCAGCCGGGGCAGCGCCAGCTCGGCGGGCAGCCCGGTCAGGTAGGGGAATCCGGGGGCGAAGCCGCAGAACGCGACCCGGAACCGGGTGTTGGTCAACCGGTGCCGTACCGCCGCGACGTCCACGCCCCAGTGCTGCGCCACCGCCGGCAGGTCCGGCCCGTCGAAGCGGACCGGTACGACCACGCCGTGGTCGGCGTCGTCGTGGACGGTAGTGAGGGTGGCCTGGTCGCGGGTGGTCGCTGCGACGACGGCGGGTGCCCAGGTGGACAGCTGCTGGGCGGTGGCGCTCGGGTCGGGCAGGCCGTCGAGCAGCACGGTCCGGGCCGCCGGCACGATCTCGACGGCGGTCAGGTCGCCAAGCTCCCGACGCCGCCACAGTTCGGCCCGCCACGCTTCGACGAGCGCGGCCTCGGGGAGGTCGGTGGGGGCGGTGCAGTCGAGGAGGAGGGCGTGCGCCCCGACGGGTCGGATCCGCATCCGTTCATCCTCGCCGATGTTGTGCCGATCCGGTGTTCACGGTGACGGTGCCGGGTGTCACCAACGCCACTACTTCCAAGTAACCTACGGTGTCGTAACCTGATGGGGTGAGCACCTCCGCCCCGCTTCGCCTGAAGCCGGTCGACATCGGCAAGCCCCGGATGCGCGGCTGGCTACACACGTACGCCTTCTTCGTCGCCCTGGTCTGCGGCATCGTGCTCTGCTCGATCGCCGCCACCCGACCGGGGTGGGCACCCCTGGTGAGCTGCCTCATCTACAGCCTCACGGTCTGCGGGCTGTTCGGCACGAGCGCGCTGTACCACCGTCGAGTGTGGTCGGAGCGCGGCTACCAGGTGATGCGCCGGATGGACCATTCGATGATCTTCGTGTTCATCGCCGGCACGTACACACCGCTCTGCGTGATGCTCCTCGCGCCCCGGCCGGCAACCGTGATGCTGGCCCTGGTCTGGGGTGGCGCGCTGGCCGGCGTGGCGGTCAAGGTGATCTGGCCGCACGCGCCGCGCTGGGTGTCTGCGCCGCTCTACCTGGCGCTGGGGTGGGTGGCGGTGGCGATGCTGCCGGAGATCCTGCACGGCGGCGGCGTCGCGGCGCTGGTGCTGCTGATCATCGGTGGTGCGATCTACAGCGTCGGGGCGGTCTTCTATGCGCTGCGCCGACCCAACCCGTGGCCGACCGTCTTCGGCCACCACGAGTTCTTCCACGCCTGCACCCTGCTCGCGGCGCTCTGCCACCACATCGCGATCTACTTCGCGCTGTTCGCCTGAGCGGCGGCCCTCGGGCCGACGCCGCGCGAGGTGGCGACCCCTGAGCATGCGCGAGCCGGGGCCCCGCCACGCTGCGGGACCCCGGAGTATGTGCGCGAGGGTCAGACCGGTCGGCCCGGCCGACGCACCTCGCGGTACTCCCGCGTGACCCGGTCGTCCTGGACCGGCACGACCCGGTCGGCCACCACGCGCTCCTCGCGTACCGGCGCGGCGACCACCGTGCTGCGGCGGCGGCTGCTCCAGAAGTAGAGGGTGGCGAGCAGGCCGGCGACGCCGGCCAGCATCAGCACCCAGCCGACCACGGCCAGGTCCAGCCAGCCCAGATCGGCCTCCACGGCGAACGCGAAGATCGCGCCTAACGCGATCAGGAAGATGCTGCCACCAATGCCCATGTCTCGCTCCTCGGCTCTAACCTGGCGTACCTCGCGCCGCGGCCGTCGGTAGGGGTGCGGCATCCATCGACTTACCCCGGCACGGAGATCGCCAATCGGGCAAGCTGAGGGCATGACGGACGCCGACCCCGACACGCGGACACTGGTGTTGCTGCGGCACGCGAAGGCTGAGCAGGGCAACGACGCGGCGGACGACGCCGAACGCCCACTCAGCGCACGCGGAAACGCCGACGCGGCCACGGCGGGCGCCTGGTTGGCGCACCACGGGCTGCTGCCCGACGTGGTGATCTGCTCGACGGCCCGACGCACCCGGCAGACCTGGCACGGGGTGGCGATGGGGATGACCGGTTCACCGCCGGAGGGTGGCCCGACCGGTCCGCGTCCGACCGTCCGTTATGAGCCGGGCGCGTACGACGCGCACCCGGAGGAGTTGTTGTCGTTGGTGCGCACGGTGGACCCGGCGGCCCGCACCGCGCTGCTCATCGCCCACAATCCGGGCATCTCGCTGCTCTCCGCGCTCCTTGACCCGGAGGGTGCGGACGAGGAGGGGTTGCGCACCGCCGAGTTGGCGGTGCACCGCTGCCCGCTGGGCTGGGCGGAGGTGAGCCGGGCGGGGGCACCGCTCACCGCCCGACACATCGCACGCGGCTGAGCCACCCACCGATGATCGGCAGGTGGCTCAGGGGTACGCGTCCAGGTCGCGCCGGGATCAGGACGGCGGCGCTGTCGGCGGCGGCGGGTCCGGCGGTGGCGGCATCATCGCGGTCGGATGAGACAGCCGGTTCTCCTCCACGATGAGGGTCCGGGCCCGCTTGCGCCGGTCCTGCCAGAACCAGAGCGTGGTCAGCAGTACGGCCAGCCCGGCCAGGATGAACACCCAACCGACCGCCCGTACGTCGATCCACCAGACGTTGGCTCTCAGCGCGAAGGTCAGAATCGCGCCGATCGCGATGAGAAAAATGCCGCTTCCTACACCCATGTGCGCTGCACTCCCCCGTGCGGTGGCTCTGGGCGTTCCCTTTCGAGGTCACGCGACGGTTACCCGCCACGCCACCGGCATACCCGACCGGGCTCGGCCAATACGTGCCAGCCGCCGGGGTGGGACGACCACGGCCGGCGGGGCGTGAGCCCCACCGGCCGTGGCCGTTCCGGGTGGTGCGACCCGGAACGGTCAGACGTGCCGTGGCGCGCTCAGAAGGCCTCCTCCGGGAGGTCCATGATGTCGAGGTCGGCACCCTCGATGATCCGCCGGTCGGCGCCGATGCGGGGCAGCACCTCGCGGGCGAAGAACCGGGCAGCGGCCACCTTGCCGGTGTAGAACGCCTTGTCGCTGGCGGAGACCTCACCGGCGAGCGCCTTCAGCGCCACGTCGGCCTGCCGCTGAAGCAGCCAGCCGACCACCAGGTCGCCGATCGCCAACAGGAACCGCCGGCTGCTCAGCCCGACCTTGTAGAGCGCGCGGGCGTCGCCGCCCTGCGCCTCGCCCAGCCAACCGGTCAGCACGCCGAGGATGTTCTGGATCTCGGCCAGCGCCTTGCCGAGCGCCTGCCGCTCCTCCTTGAGCTGGCCGTTGCCCGCCTCGGAGGTGATGAACTCCTGGATCTCGCCGGAGACCGCCAGCATCGCCTTGCCGTTGTCCCGAACGATCTTGCGGAAGATCAGGTCGAGACTCTGGATGGCGGTGGTGCCCTCGTACAGGGTGTCGATCTTGGCGTCGCGGACGTACTGCTCCAGCGGGTAGTCCTGGAGGAACCCGGAGCCGCCGAAGGTCTGCAGGGCCTCGTGCCCGAGCAGCTCGTACGCCCGCTCCGAGCCGACGCCCTTGACCAGCGGCAGCAGCAGGTCGTTGACGCGCTTGGCCAGCTTGGTGGCCTTCTCGTCGCCGGCGGCCTCGGCCAGCGCGACCTTGTCCTGCCAGGTGGCGGTGTAGAGGACCAGAGCGCGAAGGCCCTCGGCGTACGACTTCTGCAGCAGCAGCGAGCGCCGCACGTCCGGGTGGTGGGTGATGGTGACCCGGGGGGCCGTCTTGTCCGCCTGCTGGATCAGGTCGGCGCCCTGCACCCGGTTCTTCGCGTACTCGAGCGCGTTGAGGTAACCGGTGGAGAGGGTGGCGATGGCCTTGGTGCCGACCATCATCCGGGCGTACTCGATGATCATGAACATCTGCCGGATGCCGTCGTGCCGGTCACCCAGCAGCCAACCCTTGGCCGGCACGCCGTGCTCGCCGAAGGTCACCTCGCAGGTGTTGGAGACCTTCAGGCCCATCTTGTGCTCGACGTTGGTGGCGTAGACGCCGTTGCGCTCGCCCAACTCGCCGGTGGTCTCGTCGAAGTGGAACTTCGGCACCACGAAGAGCGACAGGCCCTTGGTGCCGGGGCCACCGACGCCCTCCACGCCGACCGGGCGGGCCAGCACGTAGTGCACGATGTTGTCGCTCAGGTCGTGCTCACCCGAGGTGATGAAGCGCTTCACGCCCTCGATGTGCCAGCTGCCGTCGGGCTGCTGGATCGCCCGGGTGCGGCCCGCGCCCACGTCCGAGCCGGCATCCGGCTCGGTGAGCACCATCGTGGAACCCCACTGCTTGTCGATGAAGAGCTTGGCCCACCGCTTCTGCCGCTCGTTGCCCTCGACGTGCAGCACGTGCGCGAAGGACGGGCCGGAGGCGTACATCCAGACCGGCGCGTTCGAGCCGAGCACCAGTTCGGCGAGCGCCCACCAGAGGGCACGCGGCGCGTTGGTGCCGCCCAGCGCCGGCGGCAGGTCCAGGCGCCAGAACTCGGATTCCATGAACGCCTGGTAGGACTTCTTGAACGACTCCGGCAGCGGCGCGGTGTGCGTGGCTGGGTCGAAGACCGGCGGATTGCGGTCACTGTCCGTGTAGCTGGCGGCCAGGTCCTCGCGGGCGAGGCGGTCCACCTCAGCGAGGAAGCTGCGGGCGGTGTCGGTGTCGAGATCCGAGTACGGATCCTGGCCGAACGCCCGGTCCGCCCCGAAGACCTCGAACAGGTTGAACTCGAGATCCCGCAGGTTGCTCTTGTAGTGGGTCATGCTCGCTGGCCCCGCTTCCGGACAGGTGTTACCGATCAGTAACCCCGACTGTATTACTCGTGGGTAGGCAGCGACAAGCGGATCACCCAAGTGACGGCGATTACACACTCCTGGGTACGCCGGCCGAGCTCAGCCGTCGGCGGCCCCGACCTCCCAGCTCGGGACGGCCACGGCCGCGCCGGTACGCGCACCGACATACTCCATGAGGACCAGCGCGATGTCGTCATCGAGCCGACCATGGACCCACTCGACCAGGGCGGTCTCCAGCGACGCCAGCCCGTCGGCGACCGTGCCGTGGCCGAGCAGTCGCCAGGCCCGGTCGGCGGTGGGGAAGAACTCGCCGTCGCGCCGCGCCTCGCCGAGGCCGTCCGTGAACAGCAGCAGCCGATCCCCGGGCTCCAGGCGTTCGACCCGGGGACGGACCACCGGCATGAACCCCAGCGGAGGTGCCGGAGCCGGCGGTTCCAGCGGGATCACCGCGCCCCGGCGCAGCAGCAGCGGCGGCGGATGCCCGCAGTTGACGATCGTGAGGGTGCCGCCGCGCTCCTCGACCAACGCCGCGGTGACGAAGTCCTCGTCGCCGACGTTGCGCGCCACCGCGCGGTCCAGGTCGGCGACGACGGCCCGCAGGTCGGACCGCTCGTACGCCACGTGCCGGTAGGAACCGAGCACGATGCTGGCCAACCGAACCGCGTCCAGGCCCTTGCCCCGCACGTCACCGATGATCATCCGTACGCCGTAGGGCGTGTCGATCGCCTCGTACAGGTCGCCACCGATCTCGGCCGTCGCGGTCGACGAGATGTAGCGTCCCGCGACCGAGAGGGTGCCCACCTGCGGCCCGAGCGGGCGCAACACCGCCTGCTGGGCCACCGCGGCGAGCTTGGTCAGCTCGACGATCCGCTCGGCCTGCCGCTGCCGAACCCACGCCACCGCCACCGCCAACCCGGTGACGAGCACGACCGCGACAACGTTGACCGAGGTGGCCAGCGAGACCTTCGGCGCGATCAGCGCGAAGCCGACGCCGATCACTGTCGCCGCGACACCCACCCCCAGGACCACCAGCCACGACGCCAGGGCGGCGGCGAGAACCGGCGCGGCCGCCAGGAGCGCGACGTAGTGCACCTTGCGGCCGTCAGCCGCCTCCATCGCCGACACGATCGCGAGCAGAACGAGGGCCGCGCCGAGGCCGGCGCGGGATCCGGGGCTCAGCGGGCGACGGCCCGACTGGAGGAGTCGCGTGGGTACGAGGGACAGTTTGCCTGATCCGGGTGAACCCGTGAATGAACCTGACCCGTCGTCCGAGCAGGTTCTGTCCGGCCGGCCCAGTCGGCCGGCCGAATCGACGTCGCCAGTCCCGGTCAGCCGAGGACCTCGTAGCGGACGGTGAGCGCGCCCACGTCGACCGAGGCGATGGTGGCGAAGGCGGCCCGGGAGAGGTCCAGGCAGCGGCCGTCGATGAACGGGCCGCGGTCGTTGATCCGCACCGTCACCGACTTGCCGTTGGCCGGGTTGGTCACCCGAACCTTGGTGTTGAACGGCAGCGTCTTGTGCGCGGCGGTCAGCGCGTTGGGGTTGAACGACTCGCCGTTCGCGGTGAGCTGCCCGTCAGAGTAGAACGAGGCGCCGCACGAGCCGCTCTCCAGCACCTTCACCGAGGCCGTGGTCTTCTTGATGGTCGGCTTCGGTTTCGGCTTGGGCGACGCGGTCCGGTCCCGGCCCCGGGAGGCGGCCTGCTGCGACCGGGTCGCCGACGGGCTGGCGGTCGCGCTGGGCGAGGCGCTGACGCTCGGTGAGCTGGGGGTGAGGCTGCTCGCGGCGGTGGTCGGGGTGAGTTCGAGAGCCGTCTGCCCCGACTGGTCGGAGCCGGAGGTCAGCTGCACGGCACCGACAGTGCCCCCGACGGCGAGGGCGACGCCGACCGCCGCGGTGGCCACGATGCCCGCCGGGGAGGAGAAGATGCGGGTACGGGAGTGCCTGCCTGCCACCGGCCCGGTCCTTTCGTCGTCTGAACAAACCGGGTCGGACCGTAACGAGAGAAGTACTTCGGACGTCAACCTGATCATTGTGGTATGCCCGTATTTGCCCAGGTACGTGTAGCCGATCATACGACCCCGGGTGGGCCAGCTGGCCCGGGTGCCGCCACGCCCACCGCCCGTGCCCCAGGATGAGCAGATGCCCGCTGAGCTGACCGAACGCCTGGCCGCCCTGTTCCAGTGGATCGACCCCGGCCCGGGCACCAGTCACCTGGTCAGCGACATCTCCGGTTGGTGGCGGGACCCGACGGTGCTGGCCGAACTGGGGCCGGCCCTGGTGGCGCCGTACCGGGCCGCCCGGCCCACGGTGGTGCTCGCGCCCGCCGTCACCGGGCTGCTGCTCGGGCCGTTGGCCGCCACCGCCCTCGGGGTCGGCTTCGTGGCCGCCCACAAACCCGGCGACGGGCGACTGCCGGCCGGGCCGCTGACCTGGGCGCAGAGCCCACCCGACTACCGGGGCCGACGGGTCGACCTCGCCGTACGCGACCGGCACCTCGGCCCCGACGACCGGGTGCTGGTGGTCGACGACTGGGTGCGTACCGGCGCGCAGCTACACGCCCTCTACGACATCTGCGCCGCGCGGGGCGCCGAGGTGCTGGGCACCGCCGTGGTGGCCGTGGACTGCCCGCCCGACGTCGCCACCGACCTACGGATCACCGGCCTGATCGACGCGGCGGATCTGCCGACTTGACCTGAAGCAAGGTTCAACACCGACGATCGGCGAATGAGCGACGGGATCCTCGAAGAGGCGTACGAGCGGCTGCACCGCACCGGACCGGAATATCAGGGCTGGCTCTCCAACCACGGACCGATGGCCGTCGAAGCGTTGGTCCGACACGGGCACCCGCACCGGGTGCACCGCTGGCTCGACGAGTACCTCGACCGCCTCGACGAGGTGCCCCGCGGTCTGCACCCGATCGACGACTGGCGGTCAGCGCTGGGTGATCCGAAGCGCGCCGGTGACTGGCTGACCTACTTCGACCGGCAACTGCGCGAACATCCGTGGCGCCAGGTGCTCGGCACCTGGTGGCCCCGGCTGCTGCCGGGCATCGCCGCTGGCGCCACACACGGTGTGATCAGGGTCGGGCACGCCGTCCGCGCGCTCGACCGGGACAGCGAGAACCGGCAGCGGCTCACCGAGCTGGGTCAGGCCCTCGGCTACTGGGCGGCCCGCTGGCAGCCGATCCCCGGCACCGACCAACTGTTCGCCGCGGAGACGCACCGGCCGGGCACCGACGACATCGACGTGGCGGCCGCGCTGGCCGGGCTGCCCCGGATCGACGACCAGACCGGGGGCGTCCGGGATCGGTTGGGCCGGCTTCCCGGCGTACCCCGGTGGGAGCCGGCACTCGCGACGCTGCGCCCCGCGCGCAGCCCGGCCGAGACGGAGCGCGGGCTCGCCACGCTGGTGCACCGCGCCAGCCTGGACTACCTGCGCTTCGGGCACGCCGCGCCGGTCATGCTGGTGCACGCGGTCACCGCGCCGACCGCCGTGCTGCGTACCCTGCCGGCACTGGACCAGGATCTGTGGGCGCCGAGCCTCGCCGCGGCCTGGGCCGCGACGGCCGCCATGACCTCCGTGTACGCCCCGATCGACGGCATCGCGCCACCGACCGTGGCCCCCGCGACGCCGGCCGAGGTCTTCGCCCGCGCGGCCCGGCACGGCGACGAGCACGTGGTGAAGCTTGCCGACGCGATCCTCGACGTGCACGCGGCCAGTGGTGACGACCGACTCCTCACCGCACCCGGCTACGCCGGCCAGCTGATCTGAGCGGGGAGACGCGTATTGCGACGGCGGTCCGGGTCGCACTGGCCTAGCCTCGGCAGGATGTGGCCACGGATCGGTGAACTGCGCGCCCTCGCCCTCGGCACCCCCGGCGAGCTGCGGGCAACCCTCAACACCCTGGTGCTGGCCGGCGTGAAGACCGCGACGGCCGGCCGGCTCGCCGAGTACGCGGAAGAGGGCGAGGAGCTGGAGCACGTCGGCGAACGCCTGGCCCTGGTCGACGACAACAACGCACTGGCCGGCGTCGTGGAGATCGCCGGAGTCGAGGTGGTCCGCTTCGCCGACGTGCCCTGGGACTTCGCCCGCGCCGAGGGCGAGGGCGACCGCTCGATCGAGGAGTGGCGGGCCGGGCACTCGGCCTACTGGGCGAGGCTCGGCACCCCGGTCGACGACGACACCCCCATCGTCTGCCTCCGCTTCCGGCTGGTCTCCGGCGGCGAGGGCGGTGTGGCCAGCGGCGACCTCGGCACCTGACCCGGCAGCCCGAGCCGGGTAGGTGCGGCGGACGCGGCGCGGCTGCGGCGGGTGGGGCGGCGTCAGCCGCGCAGTTGTGGCAGCAGCCGCGTCGCCACGTCCACCAGGACGGCCTCGTCACCGGCGTACCAACTGCTGGCGCGCGGCCAGTGCGTCACCACGTCGGTGAAGCCCAACTCGATTGCCCGGCCCACCTGATCGGCGAAGAAATCGGCGCTGCTCAACGAGAAGACCGGTGCCGCGTCCAGCGAGAGGTAACGGTCCAGGCTGGCCGGATCGCGGCCCGCCTCGTCGAGGGTGCGGTCCATCCGCAGAGACAACGCCGCCACGCTGGCCCACCAACCCGACAGGTCGGTGTCGTCCCCGGTGCCGGTGGTCACCCACCCCTGCCCGAAGCGGGCCACCAACCGCATCGACCGGGGCCCGTTGGCCGCCACCACGAACGGCACCCGGGGCTGCTGCACGCAGCCGGGGTTGTTGCGGGCGTCCACGGCGGAGAACCAGTCACCCCGCCAGGTGGTGCCGTCCTCCCGCAGGATCAGGTCCAGCAGTTCGGTGAACTCAGCGAACCGGTCGACCCGCTGCCGCGGGGGCAGCGTCTCACCGCCCAGCACCGCCGAGTCGAAGCCGATGCCGCCCGCGCCCAGGCCGAGCAGCAGCCGACCGGCCGAGACGTCGTCCACCGTGGTGATCTGCCGGGCGAACGCGGCCGGGTGCCGGAAGTTCGGCGACGCCACCAGGGTGCCCAACCGAATTCGCGAGGTCACCGTGGCGGCGACGGTCAACGTGGCCATCGAGTCGAACCACGGGCCGTCGACCAGGTCCCGCCAACCCAGGTGGTCGTACGTCCAGGCATGGTCGAAGCCCCACTCGTCGACCTGCCGCCAGCGACGCTGCGCCTCCGACCACCGCTGGTCCGGCAGGATCACGATGCCAATCCGCATGATCGTCAGCCTAGTCGGGCGGGACCCCGGAACCGCCCGACGTTGGCTACCGTTTCATCGTGGACACACGGCCTCGACGGACCGACACGGTACGAGCGTTCGGCACCCTGTCCCTGGTGGCGGGTTTCATGACCTCGCTCTTCAGCATCTCGGCCGACGGCATAGGGCTCAGACCGCAGATCCTGGCCGCGTTCCTCATCCTGACCGGCCTCGGCCTCCGGATCGAAGCGGCGATCGACGACCGAACGTCGTAGGTCCACCGCTGCCGCCAGCCCGTACCCTCCGGGCATGTCCACCGAAGCAGCTGCTGCCCGCGTATCCCCGGATCGCCGGACGCGCCGGGTCCGCATGCTCCGCACGGTGGCGTTGGTGGTCGGGGTGATGGCCCCGTCGATCGTCCTCCGCGAGCTGATCGAGACCCGGTTCGGCCCCGGGCCGGCGGCCGACCTCAGCACGGTCGCGGTGCCGATGGCGGCGACCGCGTGGCTCGCGCCGTACGCCTCCTACCGGCGACGCGACGCCCTGCTGTGGCTGGTCGGGCCGGGCCTCTACATCTTCGCGGTGATCGCCTGGCGGGTGGCCCTCGCGCCCTACCGGGACTGGCGGCCCCGCCCGGAGGAGAAGCCCCGGATGCGGTGGTCACGCGACCCGGAACGCGCCGGGACGTGGTACCTCGCCAAGCCGACAGGTGACGCGCGTCACACCGCAGCACGGTAGGGACATCGCATTCGGCTCCGACTCCTCGGGGAGCGGCACCCAGACGGGGTGTCGCCCGAGGAGAGGACCAAGCCCGATGACGAAGGTGACCGCACAGCTGTCGGTGTCGATGGACGGCTTCTACGCCGGCCCACAGTTCGACGGCAACGGCGACTGGATGAACTCGACGGAGAGCGCGAAGTTCTTCCGCATCACCCGCTGGGCGACCGAAGCGGCCGCCTGGCGTGAACGGCAGGGCTTCGCCGGCGGGGAGCAGGACACCAACTCCGAGGTGATCGCCGAGTCGTTCGGGGCGGCCGGCGCGTACGTGATGGGACGCCGGATGGCCGACGGCGGTGAGATTCCCTGGGGTGCGGAGCCGCCGTTCCGCGCACCGGTCTTCGTCGTCACCCACCGACCCCGCCAGCCGCTGCTGAGAGAAGGGGGCACCAGCTTCACCTACGTCACCGATGGCGTGGCCAGCGCCGTCGAGCAGGCGCGCGCCGTGGCCGGGGGCAAGAACGTCGCCGTGGCCGGAGGCGGCAGCCTGGTGCGGCAGGTACTCAAGGCCGGTCTGCTCGACGAACTGGAGCTGCACGTCGTACCGGTGGTGCTCGGCACCGGCCTGCGGCTCTTCGACGCGGACCTCGACCTGGGCGACCGGGAGGGGATCGAGCTGACGCCGACCCGCGTGCTGGCCACCCCACAGGTGACCCACATCCGGTACGCGGTGCGCGGTCGCGCCCCGCTCGTGCTCGACGACCGGGGCCGCGGCGGCGGCCCGACGGTCATCGCGAACTGAACCCCGACCCATCGACGGAAGGAAGAAGAGATCATGCCGCAACTACTGCGGGTGCAGTGCTTCAACGTCTCGCGCGACGGGTTCGGCACCGGCGAGGGGCAGAGCCTGGAACGGCCCTTCGGCCACGCCGACCCCACCCCGCTGTTCTCCTGGCGTGCCGCCACCGCCAGCTTCGTGTACCGCACCGAGCCGGGCGGCAGCCGCGGTCTGGACGACTACCTGACCCGCGACGCCGAGTGCAACATCGGCGCGGAGATCATGGGTCGCAACAAGTTCGGCCCCCAGCGTGGCCCCTGGGAGGACCATGAGTGGCAGGGGTGGTGGGGGGACAACCCACCGTTCCACACGCCGGTCTTCGTGCTCACCCACCACGAACGTCCGTCGTTCACCCTGGCCGACACCACGTTCCACTTCCTCAACGCCAGCCCGGCCGAGGCACTGGCCCAGGCGAAGCAGGCAGCCGCCGGTCGGGACGTACGCCTCGGGGGTGGGGTGGCGACGATCCGCGAGTTCCTCGACGCCGATCTGGTCGACACGATGCACTTCGCTGTCGCGCCCGTCGACCTCGAACGAGGTGAGCGCTTGTGGGACAGCCCCGACGAGCTGCTCGACCGCTTCCACCTCGAGTCGGTGCCCAGCACCAGCGGGATCACCCATCTGCTGTTCTGGCGACGATGACCATCCTGCACCGAGAGTTTCCGTTGGGAGGGCCCGACCTCAACCATTGCCGTGCCGGGTGGCGTTCTACCTGTCGAGGGGGTGGGGATGACCGAGACGTTCCACGAATTCGTGGTGCACCGCACGCCGGCGCTGTCCCGGACGGCCTACCTGCTCACCGGCGACCACCAGCTCGCCGAGGATCTGTTGCAGAGCGCCCTCGCCCGCACCTACCGGCACTGGCGGCGGATCCGCGACGGCGACCCCGAGGCGTACGTGCGGCGGGCGATGTACCACCAGCAGGTCTCCTGGTGGCGGCGCCGCCGGCTGACTGAGCGCCCGGAGGCACAGCCCACCGAACGGCCCGGTGACGACCACTCCGAGGCGACCGTGCTGCGGCTGAGCCTCATGGACGCGCTGCGCGGGCTCACCCCTCGTCAGCGCGCCGTGATCGTTCTGCGGTTCTACGAGGACCTGACCGAGGCCCAGGCGGCCGAGGTGCTGGGCTGCTCGGTGGGCACCGTCAAGCGGCACGGCCACGACGCCATCCGTCGGCTGCGTGCCACCACCCTCGACCTGGTCGACCCGACGGTGGAGAGGAGCCAGCGGTGACCGCCCGACTCCGCGAGACGTTGCACGCCGCCGTGGCCGACGTTCCCACCTACCCGGTCTACGAACGAGCGCTCACCACGGCCCGCCGTTCCCGCCGCCGGGCCGTTGTCGCCGCCGTCGTGGCGCTCGTGCTCGTCGCGCTGACCGGGGCTGTGCTCCCGCTGACGCGTACACCTGCCGTGGATCCGGCGGCCGGCGCGGACGCCGCGCTGCCCGACCGGATCGCGCTGCCGCCGCTCGGGACGTTGCACGCCACCGACCGACCCCGGCTCGGGCCCGCGTCGGTCATCTTCAGCGGTCAGGCGCCACGCCTTCAAGGCTGGGACGAGGACGGCATCGTCGGCGTGGTCAGCGCCAACTCCGACCGCTACCGGATCTTCTCGATGGGTTACGAGGCACCCGTCGGCGAGCAGGTGATCCTCTCGCCGGACGGCCGGTACGTGGCCCGGCCCGCCGGCCTCTCCGACAACGGTCGGGTCGACGTCATCGACCTCGTCACCGGTCGTACCCGGCGACTGCACAGCAAGGTCACCGACAGCGTGGGGACGAGCCCCAGGGCCTGGTCCCCGGACGGCAGGCAACTGGTGGTCGACGACACCGTGCCGACCGACCCGACGCGCAGCGGCTACCGGCGGGTGCTGAGCATCGTCACGCTCGACGGCGAACGCTGGACCCAGCTGGCTGACGCCGCTCAACAGCCGATCTTCGGCTCGTCGGTGGCCTTCGCCCCCGGAGGTGGACGTCTCGCGTACCAGATCGGTCGGACCGTGACGGTCGTCGACCCGGACGGCCGGACGGTGTCCACCTTCGAACTGCCCGACGAGAGCTGGTTGGCCGGCAAGGGGGCGTGGACGACGGACGGAGCGCTGACGCTGATCAGCCGGAAGGCCGGCAGCACCGACTGGAGTCTGCGCCGGGTCGACAGCGCCACCGGCCGGGACACCGCACCGCTGCCGGTGCCCGGCGTCACCGGCGTGACCGCCATCCGGCTGCTCGGCTGGGGCCCGGACGGGTCCGCGCTGGTGGTCGCCTACCAGCCCGAACCCCTCAGCCCGGACCGGTTCGACCAGCCGCTGGAGCTGGACCAACGCACCGCCTACCCCAACGTGCGCAGCGTACGGGTGTTGGCGCTGACACCCCACGCCACCGCACCCCGAACCCTGCTGACCGCCCCGGAACAGATCCTCGCCGTCGACGTCGCCGACACCGTGATCAGCGCTGGTCGGACCCGCGACGCGTACCCGCCCGGCGGGGTCGGTGGTCGATTCTGGGGCTGGGGGGTTCTGATCACCCTCGTGATCGCTGGCATCGCCGTCTTCCTCGGTCGCGACAGGCTGGCGCTCTGCCTCGACGACAGGCGCGTCAAGCGGAGGCGCTGACACTGCCGAGGGGGGCCTGACGGGGTTGAACCCGGTGTCAGTGGCCGTGTCAGGGCCATGGCAGTGGGGTGACAGGCCGGCCGCCGATGGTGGACCGCATGACGAGTTCAGCGATTGCAGTCTCCGGTCTGCGAAAGGCATACAAGGACAAGGTCGTGCTCGATGGCATCGACCTGGATGTCCGGACGGGCACGATCTTCTCCCTACTCGGCCCGAACGGGGCCGGCAAGACGACCACGGTGAACGTGCTGACCACGTTGGTGAAGGCCGACGGTGGATCGGTACGCGTCGCCGGACATGACGCCGCCACCCAGGCCAAGGCCGTCCGCGCGGCGATCGGAGTCACCGGCCAGTTCGCAGCGGTGGACGAGTTGCTGACCGGTCGGGAGAACCTCCAGCTGATGGTGGATCTCAGCCCAGTACCGGCCAGGGACGGCAAGCGGGTCGTCACGGAACTGCTGGAGCGGTTCGATCTGGTGGCGTCGGCACAGAAGCCGGTGTCGACCTACTCCGGGGGGATGCGCCGCAAGCTGGATCTGGCGATGACCCTCGTCGGCGACCCGCGGATCATCTTCCTCGACGAGCCGACGACGGGGCTGGACCCGCGCAGCCGCCGCACGATGTGGTCGATCATCCGTGACCTGGTTGCCGACGGGGTGACGATCTTCCTCACCACGCAGTACCTCGAAGAGGCCGATCAGCTCGCCGACCGGATCGCCGTACTCGACCAGGGGCGTCTGGTCGCCCAGGGCACTCCCGAAGAGCTCAAGCGCCAGATCCCCGGCACCCACGTCCGGCTCCGGTTCACCACCGTCGCCGAACTCGATGCGGCCGCCCGGGTGCTCACCGACTCCACGCGAGACGACGAGGCACTCGCCCTGCGGGTGCCGAGCGACGGCGGCACGGCCTCGCTGCGGGCCCTGCTGGACCGGCTCGACGAGTACGCGATCAGCGCCGAAGGGTTCTCCGTGCAGACGCCGGACCTCGACGACGTCTTCCTTGCCCTGACGGGCACCCGCACCCAGGAGGTTTCCGCGAAATGAGCGCCAAGTCCCACTCGATCGTCATGCTGCGCCGCAACTTCAAGCACATCGCCCGCAACCCGACCTCGGTGTTCAACGCGGTGCTGATGCCGATCGTGATCATGTTGATGTTCGTGTACATGTTCGGCGACGCCTTCAGCGTCGGTGTCGACTACATCGACTACGCGACTCCCGGCCTGATGCTGCTGGCCGTCTGCTACGGGCTGGGGGCCACCGCAACGGCGGTGAACTCCGACATGACGAAGGGCATCATCAACCGCTTCAAAGTCATGCACGTCTCCCGCGGTGCGGTGCTGACCGGTCACGTCGTCGCCAGCGTGCTGACCAACCTGGTCGCCATCGCAGCCCTCGTCGGGGTGGCGTTCCTGCTCGGATTCAGCCCGTCGGCGACCCTCTTCGGCTGGCTCGGCGCGATCGGCATCATCGTGCTGCTCGGCTTCGCCGCAGGCTGGCTCACCGTCGCGCTGGGCCTGTCGGCGAAGTCGCCGGAGACCGCCGGGCTGGCCTCCGTACCGCTGGTCATGCTGCCGTTCTTCAGCAGCGCGATCGTGCCGGCGGACAAGATGGGGCCGGGGCTCCGGGAGTTCGCTGAATACCAGCCCTTCACGCCGATCATCGAGACCCTGCGCGGGTTCCTGAACGGCACGCCGTCCGCCGGCGACGTGATCCCCGCTCTCGTCTGGTGCGTCGCCATCGCGCTCGTCGGCTACCTGTGGGCACGGTCCACGTTCACGAAGCGAGCGTGACCGCGACCAACTCCCTCCAGTTCTTCCCAGTGCCCTCCAGCGCCGCCTCTGCGAATTTCCCATCGCCGAGGCGGCGCCGCACTGTCTGCTCGATCCGGTCCACGTCCGGGTGCGAACGATCCGGCCGTCCGCGGACGGCGGTGCTCGCCGCGAGCAGCCGCGCGGCCTGATCGAACTGGTCACAGCGTAGGGCGAGGTCCGCGACCCCGACGAGCACCTGCGCGATCGTCGGCGCGTGCCCCGTCTCGGCCGCCGCCGCACACGCCGAGGAGCGGTGCCGACGGGCCTCGTCGAGATCATCGGCGAGATACCCGAGGAGGTCGTGCGTCACCGCGACGATGTGCGCCTCTTCGGCCTCGTCGCGCAACAGGCCGGCCGCGACACCGATCTGCCGGGCCACCTCCTCCGCGTCGCCACGCCAGCGGGCGAGTTCCGCCTGCGACAGCGCCAGGACGGCCAACGCACCCGGCCAGGTGACCCGACTCGCGTACCGCCGCGCCTCGGCCAGCGCGGAAGCGCTGGACTCCTCGTCGCCCAACAACCAGTACAGCTGAGCCTGCCGCGAGAGCATCCGGATGATGTCCTCGACGGTGCCGACCTCGGTCACCACCGCGATCGCCTCGTCGTAGTACGCGCAGGCACGGGCGAACTCGCCGCGTACGGCGATCAACTCCGACAACTCA
The DNA here is from genome assembly GCF_004217135.1 of Micromonospora violae. Taxonomy (NCBI): domain Bacteria; kingdom Bacillati; phylum Actinomycetota; class Actinomycetes; order Micromonosporales; family Micromonosporaceae; genus Micromonospora; species Micromonospora violae. The sequence goes on along the minus strand of NZ_SHKK01000001.1, from coordinate 5,734,897 downwards.
CCCAGGGCGAACGAGATCCCGAACCGCTCACCGAGGGCCCGGAACTCGGCGAGCGCCGACTCGAGATACGCATCCACCTCCGGCCCGTGCTGGCCGAGAAGGGTCCGCATCTTCCCGAGTTGCAGCCGCGCCAGCGCGCGTACCCAGGGATCCTGGTCGTCGAGCAGCGGCTCCCACGCGGCCAGGATCGCGGCCGGATCCCGCAGCATGCGTTCCAGCGGTACGACGAGCGCCACACCCGGGTGGCTGCCGCGACTGCGCCGGCTGACCTCGTATGCCTTGTGGATCCACTCCGCCGCCTGGCGCTCGTCGCCCGGCCCGGAGTTGAGGAAGAGCACGACGAGTGCGTACACAGTGGCCCGGACCTCGTCGTTCACCTCGCCGGGCACCTCGGTGGCCGCCGTGATCAGCTCCATGCCCTCAGTCCGGTGACCGCCGAGCCACCAGTACCAGCCAGCGCACGCAGCCAACCGCATCGCGGCGTCCGCCTCGCCGGCGGTGAGCGCGCCGCGCATCGCGGCACCGATGTTGTCGTGTTCGAGTGCGAGGGTGGCGAGCCACCTCACCTGGTCGGCGCGGCGAAGGTGCGGCTCCGCCGTCTCGGTGAGATCGGTGAAGTAGGCCAGGTGCGCGTGGCGCGCGAGATCCGACTCGCCCGCCTCGGCGAGCCGCTGCGCGGCGTACTCCTTGATCGTGCCGAGCATCCGGTAGCGCGGGGCGTCGTCGCCCTCGGCGACCAGCAGTGACTTCTCGGCGAGCGCGGTGAGCAGTTCGAGCATCTCCTCCCGCTCGACCACGTCGTCGGCGCAGACCCGTTCGGCAGCTTCCAGACTGACCCCGCCGGAGAAAACCGAGAGCCGACGCAGGACCGTCCGTTCGGCGTCGGTCAGCAGCTCCCAACTCCAGTCGACGACGGCGCGCAGCGTCCGATGCCGGGGCAACGCGGTACGGCTGCCGCCGGTCAACAGGCGGAAGCGGTCATCCAGCCGCCTGGCGAGCTGGTCGACGGACATGGTGCGCAACCGGGCCGCGGCCAGTTCGATCGCCAGGGGCATCCCGTCCAGCGCCCGACACACCCGCGCCATCGTCGACGACGTGTGGGCGTCGACCGCCAGATCCCTACGCACCGCACCCGCCCGGTCCCGCAGCAACCGGACCGCGGGGGACGATTCGATCTCAGCGGGGTCGGCGCCGAGGGCCGGCAGGGCCAGCGGCGCGACCGGCCACAGCGCCTCACCGGTGATGCCCAGCGGCTCCCTGCTCGTCGCCAGGATCCGCAGCCGCCGACACTCCCCGAGAAGCCGATGGGCGACCACCGCCGCCGACTCGATCACGTGCTCGCAGTTGTCCAGGATCAGCAGCGCCTCCCGCTCTCGGATCGCGGCGACGAGCCGGTCGATCAGCTCCATGCTCGGCGCCTCGCCGAGCAGAGCATCCCGGAGCCCGAGCCCGGCGAGCGTCGCCTGCACCACGTCACCGCCAGCGCCGATCGCGGCGAGCTCGACCAGCCAGACCCCGTCCGGCAGGTCGCCGAGCATCTGTCGCGCGGTCTCCGTGGCCAGCCGGGTCTTCCCCGAGCCGCCCGGTCCGATCAGTGTCGTGAGCCGGTGTTGGGCGACGAGCGCACCCACCTCGGCGACGGCGTCGTCCTTGCCGACGAAACTGCTCAACTCGGCCCGGAGGTTGGTCTTGCGGTTCTCCTCCCGCCGCCCCAACTCGCCCCGCAGCAACGCGACGTGCAACGCCGAAAGCTCCGGCGAGGGATCGACGCCCAACGTGTCGGCCAGAGCCTCGCTGGTGCGTTGATAAACCAGCAGGGCCTCGTTGTCCCGACCGCCTGCGGCGAGCGCACGCATCAACAACATGACGAGTCGTTCCCGCACCGGGTGCGCGGCCACCAGGTCGGTCAGCTCCTCGACCACCTCCGGACCGTGACCGAGGCTGATCTCCACGTCGAAGCGATCCTCCACGGCGGTCAGGCGCAGCCTCTCCAGCCGGGTGACCACCGCCTCGAACGCCGCGCTGTCGGTCACGCCGACGTCCTGCATGGCCGCACCCCGCCACAGGGAGAGGGCCTCGCGGAGCCGTCGGACCCGCTGCGGACCCTCGTCATCGCGCGCCTGACCGACGAGGCGCTCGAACCGTACGGCGTCGACGGAATCGGGCACCACCGTCAACTGGTAGCCGTCGGTCTGCCCCTCGATCGCGCCTTCCGGCAGCAGCTTCCGCAGCCGGGACACCAGGCGGTGCAGGGCGTTCGCCGCATCGGTGGGTGGGTTCTCAGCCCAGATCCAGTCCACGAGAGTCGCCTTCGGGACCACGTGCCCCGGGTTGAGCGCGAGGACTGTCAACAGCCCGCGCAGGCGAGCGCCCGGTACGTCGGTGAGGGTTCCGTCGCCCGTGCGAACTTCGAATGGACCGAGTAACCCGACCTGCACCTGGCAGATCTTGCCATGAAGATGAGACGCATTTGTGTTGCCCGTACCTGCACCACAGCCAGCCAGCCGCCGAGTCGTTCCGCTTGGTCGACGCCGCCGTGGTTCTCCTGGAACCTGTCACAAATGAGATGCGCACCGGCTGGCAGACCTGTTGGATCTCGACATGGTGCATGAGCTTGTTCGTCCCCGGAAGGCGCAACCCGGTGACCACCTCGCGGTCCTTTCGCCGTCCTTCGCTGCGGCTGGTGCCTATCCAGCGATTCACGAGCAGGCCATGCGACGCCTCGCCGACCTGACCGGCCTCGTTCCGGTCGAATACCCCACCACCCGCCAGGTGGGTGCGAGCGCGGCAGCGCGTGCGGCGGACATCAACGCCGCCTTCGCAGACCCCCAGGTACGCGGCATCCTCGCCGTCGTCGGGGGCGAGGACCAGATCACTGTCATCCCCCACCTGGACGCCGACCTGGCCCGAGCCGACCCGAAGCCGTTCCTCGGCACCAGCGACAACACCAACCTGCACCACTGGCTCTGGGGCCACGGCATCGCCAGCTTCTACGGCGGATCCTCCCAGGTGCACCTCGGCCCCGGGCCGGCCGTGGACGACGTTCACGTCCGGTCGCTGCGGGCCGCACTGCTCACCGGGGAACGACTGGAGATCACCGATCCGGGTGAGTCCGAGGACGTCGGGATCGACTGGGCAGACCCGCAGGCGTTGAAGTCCTTCGGAGAGCGCGAACCAACCGAGCCGTGGAGCTGGCACGGGCCCTCCCGCACCGTTACCGGCCCCAGTTGGGGCGGCTGCCTGGAGGTCATTCAGTGGGTCCTGACGGCAGGGCGCTTCCCGTTCCCCCCGGAGGTACTGCACGGCGGGGTGCTGATCATCGAAACGTCGGAGAAGCTCCTCCCCGCCCGCGAGGTCGGCTGGATCGTCCGCGCACTGGGCGAACGCGGCCTGCTCAGCGCCGTCGACGCGGTCCTGGTCGCCCGTCCGCCGGTCTCCGACCACACCCGTCGCCCCCCGGCTGCTGATCGGGCACGGCTACGCGAGCAGCAGCGGGACACCGTCGTCGACGTGGTGACCCGCTACAACCCGGAAGCCGTCGTCTGCGTCGGCGTCCCGTTCGGCCACACCAGACCGCAGTGGATCCTTCCCCACGGCGGCCCGGTCACCGTCGATGGCGTGGAGCGTCGGATCTACGCCGACTACCGATAGGGGCCGCAGCGCTCGCAGGTGCGAGCGCTGTCTCCGTCCGGGGATGCAGGCCGCCGCAACGTCGAAGGCCCCGGCTCGGGACTGTCGTCCTGGCCAGGGCCTTCGCGGTGGAGCGGGTGACGGGAATCGAACCCGCACTGTCAGCTTGGGAAGCTGATGTTCTGCCATTGAACTACACCCGCAAGCGGCACCACTGTACCCGAGTCGTCGTGCCCGTGCACCCAGGTACCCCTGCCGGCTGGAGGTGTCCACATACCGCACGACCCGGGGCGGCCCGGGTTGGTCCACTCGACTTTCTGAAAGTCGGGGTGTCCGGAGCGCTGGGACACCCCGACTTCACGGAAACCGAGTGGATCATGGCGTGGTCAGGCGGCTGTGCACTGGACGTCGCGGCTGAGGCGGGTCGGGCGCGCCTGCGGGACGGCGAGTGGGGCGGCGGACGCCGACGGGGCGTGGGGGTCGAGCCAGACCCGAACGGCCGGTCGACCCGGCGCGCGGCCCGGAATGCCCGTGATCTGCTGCTCACGGCGGGTGAGCATCGCCACGTCGACGGTGAACTCGAAGAGCCGCCAGTCGGCCTGCGGCTCGGCCCGGGCGCTCTGCGCCAACTGTGCCACCCGGACCGGATCGGTCACCGGACGGGCGCGCCCCGCCACGTACGCCTCGTCGTCGCTCTCCTCCGGGGGGAACGAGTGCAGCGCGTAACGGCCGTCACGTTCGAGGTCGCGGCGCTTGGGAGAGTCGATGATGAAGCAGAACAGCCCCTCGGCGGTGATGACCGGGGAGACCGGATGGACGCGGGGCCCGCCGTCGGCACGGACCGTGGCCAGGTAGCCAAAGCCCGGCCCGTACTGCTGGAGGAGAACGCGGATCCCGTCGGCGAGTCGGGGCTCGTCGGCGGCGAATTCGGACCAGGAAGCCATGTGGGCATTCTATCGAACAAATGTACGACCAGCGACCTCGACGCGCTGGTCACCGGCACCGAATCTGGCGACTTTTGGCAACGCGGCTATGGTGGTCCGATGCTGCTCTCCGACCGCGACCTGGTCTCCGAGATCAAGGCCGGCACGCTGGGCCTGGAGCCGTTCGAGCCCACCCTGGTTCAACCGTCCAGCATCGACGTCCGACTCGACCGGCTGTTCCGGGTCTTCAACAACCACCTCTACACCCACATCGATCCCGCCATGCAGCAGGACGACCTGACGTCGGTGGTCGAGGTCCCCGACGGCGAGCCGTTCGTGCTGCACCCGGGGGAGTTCGTGCTCGCCTCGACACTGGAGGTCATCTCGCTGGGTGACCAGCTCGCCGGCCGCCTGGAGGGCAAGAGCTCCCTGGGTCGGCTCGGGCTGCTCACCCACTCCACCGCCGGCTTCATCGACCCGGGCTTCTCCGGCCACGTGACGCTGGAGCTCTCGAACGTGGCGAACCTTCCGATCACCCTGTGGCCGGGCATGAAGATCGGGCAGCTCTGCATTTTCCGGCTCTCCTCGCCGGCCGAGCACCCGTACGGCTCGGTGGTCTACGGCTCGCGCTACCAGGGTCAGCGGGGGCCGACCCCCAGCCGCGCCTGGCAGCACTGGCGCACCTGGCCAACGCGCTGAGGCCCACCCGCTGAGGCCCACCCGCTGACACACCAGAACGACGAGGGCCCGCCGCGACGGATCGCGACGGGCCCTCCGGTCATCCGGGGTCAGCCTGGACGGCCGTAGCTGTGGATCGGGCCGTCGTCGACCTTCTTCATCTTGACCGGCTGCCCGGCCTGCGAGGCGTGCACCACCCAGCCGCCGCCGACGTACATGCCGACGTGGTGGATGTCGCTGTAGTAGAAGACCAGGTCGCCGGGGCGTAGGTCGCCCCTGCTGACGTTCTTCGTGACCCGGCTCTGCGCGGCGGCGTTGTGCGGCAGGGACACGCCGGCCTTCGCCCAGGCGGCCAGCATCAGCCCGGAGCAGTCGTACGAGTTCGGGCCCTCGGCACCCCAGACGTAGGGCTTGCCGATCTGCGCGCAGGCGAACTTGACCGCGGTGCCTGCGGCGCCGCCGGGGTAGCTACCCGGGCAGGGTGCCGGGCGCAGCGGACCGCCGCCGCCGTTGCCGTACACCTTGAGGCGCAGCTTCTGCAGGCGGTCGATCTCCTCGTTGATCTGCTTCTTCTTCGCCGCCAACTGAGCTTCGGTACGGGCCAGCTGGGTCACCATCTCGTCCAACGGCGCCTTCTGCGCGGCCAGCTGGTCGCGCAGGTCGGCCACCTGGCGTACGTCCTTCTGCTGGTTGTGCGCGAAGCGGTCGAGCATTTCGAGCTGGCCGACCACCTCGCTGGGCGACCGACTGCCCAGCACGGCGTTGACGGTCGAGACGTTCTCACCCATGTAGGCGCGGGCGGCCAGGGCACCGACCTTGTCCATCGCGGCGTCGACCTGGCGCTCCAGCGGAGCGATCCGGGCGGCCAGCGCGTCGGCCTGCTTGCGCTTCGCGGCGAGGTCGGTGCGGGTGGCGTTGTGCCGTTCGATGATCGGTTCGAGCTTGTTCCAGTCGGCGTCGATCTGGCGTTCGATCTCGGCGACCGACGGGTCGGCGTGGGCCGCCGTGGCACTGCCGGTCAGGACGACGGCGACGCCGGCCAGCGCGGCGAGAGCGGTGGTGAAGCGGGACCAGCGTGGGCGCGGCGCGATCGACGACGGGCCGGCTGATGCCGGCCGCTCGGACGACGGCCGCGGGGCATGGAGTGCCACCGGGGTTCCGTACTCCTTCTTCCTGACCGCCTACCGGGTTAGCTGACGGGTTCGGGCGGGAAGTCGGCGCCCTACCGCAGTGGCTGCGGATTCACCCCGAGGGACGTGGGTCCCCGGTTCGTTCGGAAACGACTCGGCGGTGTCGGTCCGTTACCGCCCGGGCTGGGCGGAGCTGCTGTCGGGCCGACGAATGACCAGAGTAGAGACGCTCGTTACCGATCCGCAACCCGTGCGGCCGTGACACTCCGTACCGATTGGGCGAGGTCACCGACCGTGTGTGAAGAATTCTTTCCGCAAACTTCGATAAATAGAAAGGTATTGACCTGAGCTCCCGGGCGGCGCGATGGTGACCTGACCGCACTCCGCGAGAATCTAGGGGGTTCGATGCACCATCCCACCCTGTCGACGGGTTGGCGCGCACTGCTCGCCGCCACCGTGGTCGCCGCCGCGACCACGGTGCCACTCTCCGTCGGCCCGGCCACCGCCGCGCCCACCATCGGCCGCCAACAGCAGTACGCCGACGCGGCCACCGAGTACGGCGTGCCCAGCGTCGTCCTGCTCGGCGTCTCCTACCTGGAGTCCCGCTGGGACACCAACGCCGGCACACCCAGCACGAGTGGCGGCTACGGCCCGATGCACCTGACCGACGCGCGGCACGTGACCGCCCTGCCCGGGCGTGGTCACCACGACGCCGGTGCCGAGGACCCCCGCGGCGACGACTCCCGTCCCGCCCGGGTGCCCGCACCCCGGCCCGTGGCCGCCCCCGGGCCGTCCACCGCCGCGTTGCAGACCGTGGATGCCGCCGCCACGCTGACCGGCGTCGCCCCTGAGGCGCTGCGCGCCGACGCGGGCCTCAACATCCGGGGTGGAGCCGCGCTGCTGGCCGCGTACCAGAGGGATCTGGGCGCGCCGGTCGGTGCCGACACCGACCCGGCGACCTGGTACGGCGCGGTGGCCCGGTACTCCGGCGCGGACAGCGCCGACGCGGCCGCGGCCTTCGCCGACGAGGTCTTCACCACCATCGGCGCGGGCGAGTCCCGGGTGACCGACGACGGCCAGCGGATCACCCTGCCGGCCCGTACGGTGCGGCCCGAGCGTTCCTGGTTGGACCGGCTGGGCCTGCGCCGGCTGGCCCGCCCGGACGGGGTGGAGTGCCCACGCACCATCTCCTGCGAGTGGATCCCGGCACCTTACGAGGCGTTCGGCGACGGGGACTACGGCAACCACGACCTCTCCGACCGGCCCGCCCGGCAGAAGATCGAGTACATCGTCATCCACGACACCGAGGCGAGTTGGGCGACGACCCTGCAACTCGTCCAGGACCCGACCTACGTGAGCTGGCACTACTCGCTGCGCTCGGTCGACGGGCACATCGCCCAGCACGTGAAGACCAAGGACGTCGGCTGGCACGCCGGCAACTGGTACGTGAACGCGAAGTCGATCGGGCTGGAACACGAGGGCTTCGCGGCGCAGGGGACCTGGTACACGGAGGCGATGTACCGGACCTCGGCGAAGCTGGTCCGGCACCTGGCGCTGCGGCTGGGCATCCCACTGGACCGCCAACACATCATCGGCCACGACAACGTGCCCGGCACCATCGCCTCGACCGTACGGGGAATGCACTGGGATCCGGGGCCGTACTGGGACTGGACGCACTACTTCGACCTGCTGCACGCACCTCGACTGGACACCGGCACCCCGGCCACCGGGCTGGTCCGGATCGACCCGGACTTCGCCACCAACCAGCCGGCGTTCACCGGCTGCGTCACCGCGGGTGTGCCGTGCGCGCCGCGGGGCTCCTCAGCGGTGGTGCTCCGCAGCGCGCCGTCCGCGGACGCACCGCTGGTCAACGACATCGCGCTACGCCCGGACGGCAGCCCGAACACGATGGTCGTGTCGGACCACGGGGCCCGGGCATCCGCCGGGCAGACGTACGCGCTGGCCGGGCGGCAGGGCGACTGGACGGCGATCTGGTATCTCGGGCAACGGGCCTGGTTCCACAACCCGGCGTCCGCCCCGACCGCCAGCTGGACCGTCGGCGTCGTGGCCACGCCGAAACCCGGACGGGCCACCGTCCCGGTCTACGGACGGGCGTATCCCGAGCAGTCGGCGTACCCGGACGGGGTTCCCTACCAGACGATCTCGCCGTTGCAGTACACCCTGGCCGCCGGGCAGCGGTACGCCGTCGGCGCGGTGCTGGCCGGCGAGTACTACCGGGCCACCACGTTCGACGGCTCCTCGCCCGGTGACTGGACGGTGATTCGCGGCAAGAACCGTTACGCGCAGATCCAGTTCGGCCACCGGATCATGTACGTCGACCTCGCCGACGTGCAGCTGTTGCCGTCGCCGGTGGGCGCGCCCCGCTGAGAAACCGCGACGGCCCCCGGTCGGTGACCGGGGGCCGTCGTGATGCGCGGGGTGGATCAGCCGGGTCTACGGAACCCGGCGACGGGCATGGTGTTGATGCTGGACACCTGCACCGGTTTGCCGGCGCGTGGCGCGTGCACCATCTGGTTGTTACCCAGATACAGCCCGACATGACTCAGGCCGGAGAAGAAGAAGACCAGGTCACCGGGGCGAGCATCGGCTCGCGCGATGGCCTTGCCCTCGTTCCACTGGTCACCGGTGTGGTGGGTGAGGTAGATCCCGGCCGCCTTGTAGGCGAACTGGGTCAGCCCCGAGCAGTCGAACGAGTTCGGACCGGTGGCGCCCCAGACGTACGGCTTGCCGACCTTCCCGCAGGCGGTCTTGATCGCGGTACGGGCCGCCTCGCTGACCACTCCGTTGATGGTCGGGCAGGACGCCGTCTTGACCGTGGTCTTGGGCATCGCCGCCTCGAGCTGCTTGATCTCGGCGTCGATCTGCTTCTTCTTGGCCGCCAGCTCGTTCTGCTGCCGGGTCTGGGTGACGATCAGCGTGTCCAGCTTCTGCTTCTCGCCGTCGTACTTGGCCCGCACGGCCAGCACACCCTCGACCTCCTTGCGCTCCTGCGCGGCGAGCCGGTCGAGAATGGTGAGCTGCTCGGTGAGCGTGTCCGGCTTGGCGCTGACCAGCAGCGCGCCGATGTCGTGCGACGGGCCCGAGATGTAGTAACGGGAGGCGAGGTCGCCGACCCGGTTGAGCGCCAGCTCGCTCTGCAGGGCCAGCGGCTCGATCTTCTTCTGCAGGTCCGCCGACTTCTTCCGGTTTGTCTTCAGCTGCGCCCGGACCTTGTTGTACTGCTCGATGGTGGGCTCCAACTGCTCCCACTTCTTGTCGATCTGCGCCTCGATCTCGTCGACCGTGGGCGCGGCATGCGCCGGTGCGGTCAACAAACCGGCGCCCACCGCCGCGGCGGCGACCAGGACAAGCACCCGGTGGGCGGCACGACGCAGGCCACCGGAGCGAGCAGACGCAGACAGGTCGTGACGATGAGGGGGCATGGTTGCCACCGGCACCGACTCCTTTGCAACCGACCGCCGGGCGCCTCGCGTGAGGGAAGGGCCGAGGCAGACGACCCACAGCGGTCGGTGCCCCACATTAGGGAAGCTCGAGGCGGTAATCAAGGCGAGCGCGGTAACCATCACTGTCGTGCAACCGCTTGCACACCAAGGGTATTGACCCATCACCCAACGATTGCGGTCAATACATCGTCAAGGGTGACCACACCGAGCGGCCGACGCCCGTCGCTGACCAGCACCATGTGCCGCCGCTCGCGACGCATGGCCAGCAGCAGATCGGCCAGCGTACGCTCCGGCGGCACCACCGCCAGCGGCCGGTAGACATCAGCCGGTACGGGGGACCGGCGACCCTGCCCGGCGTACCCGAGCACGTCCTTGACGTGCACAAAGCCGAGCACCCGACGGGTCGACCGCTGCACCACCGGGAAGCGGGACCGGCCGGTCCGGGTCGCCAGCACCTCCAGTGACGCCGGCGAGACGTCCTCGGCCACCGTCACCACCGTCGACCACGGTTGCAGCGCGTCCGCCGCCGTCCGGCTGTGCAGGGCCAGCGCGCCGGTGATCCGGGCGTGCTGCTCCGCGTCGAGCAGTCCCTCGGTCCGCGCCTGTGAGACCAGCCCGGCCAATTCCTCGGCGGTGAACACCGTCTTCACCGCCTCGGACGCCTCGATCCGCCAGAACGCGAGCACCCGCCGGGCCGCCCATTTCATCGCGAGCAACAACGGTTTGGTGGCCACACAGAACGCCAGCATCGCCGGGCCGAGCCAGAGGGCGGAGACCTCCGGACCGGCCAACGTGATGTTCTTCGGCACCATCTCCCCGACGACCGTGTGCAGAAAGACCACCACGCCCAGCGCCAGCACGAACGCCACCGGGTGCACCGCCCGCTCCGGCAGGCCGGCCGCGTGGAACGGCGGCTCCAGCAGGTGCGCCAGCGCCGGCTCGGCGATCGCGCCCAGGCCCAGCGAGCAGACCGTGATGCCGAGCTGCGCGCCGGCGATCATCAACGGGATCTGGTTCATCGCCGACAACGCCCAGCGGGCCCGCTTCGAGCCGGTGGCCAACGGCTCGATCACCGTCCGGCGGGACGCGATGAGCGCGAACTCGCTGCCCACGAAGAACCCGTTGCCGAGCAGGAGCAGCACGGTCACCAGCAGCTCAGTCATCGTCGTCCGGATCCGCCGGGCGCAGCACCCGGACCTGCTCGATCCGGTGCCGCTCCACCTCGACCACGGTGAACTCCCAGCCGTCCGCCTCCACCGTCTCGCCGGCGACCGGGATGTGCCCGAGCTGGGCCATCAGGAAGCCGGCCAGCGTCTCGTACGGGCCGTCCGGCAGCCGGAAGCCGGTCTGCTCGGCCAACTCGTCGGAGCGGAGCACACCGTCGACCAGCACGGTGCGCTCACCGCCCGGCACGGTCAGCTCCACCGGCCCGTTCTCGTCCACGTTCGCCGGGTCGAACTCGTCGGCGATCTCTCCGACCAACTCCTCGACGAGGTCCTCGACCGTCACCACGCCGTCCGTGCCGCCGTACTCGTCGACCACGATGGCCAGGTCGGCCCCGGCCGCCTTCAGCGCGGCCAGGACGCCGTCCAGGTTCAGGCTCTCCGGCACGTACACCGGCTCGCGGGCCACCGAGCCGACCCTCGTCGACGCCCGGTCGGCCAGCGGCACGCCCAGCGCGTCGGGCACCGCGGCCACACCGGTCACCAGGTCCAGGGTCTCCTCGTACACGGGGAACCGGGTTCGCCCGGTCCGCCGCGACTCCTCCAGCAGCTCGGCCACGGTGGCCGTGACGCGCAGCGCGACCACGTCCACCCGGGGAGTCATCGCCTCCGCTGCCCGTTTGTCACCGAAGCGGATGGTACGACGCAGCAGCATCGCGGTGTCCGTGGGCAGCGCGCCGGCCCGCGCCGAGATGCCCGCCAGCAGACCCAGCTCCTCGGGCGAGCGGGCGCTGGCCAACTCCTCCTGCGGCTCGACGCCGAGCGCCCGGACCAGTCGGTTCGCCGAGCCGTTCAACCCCCGGATCAGCCAGCCGAAGGTTCGGGAGAACGTGTGCATCGGGCCGGCCGTGGCCAACGCCGCCGGCATGGGCCGGGCCAACGCCGCGTTCTTCGGCACCAACTCGCCGAAGAGCATGGAGATCAGCGTGGCCAGGGCCAACGCGAAGAACGGGGTGATCCGCTCGGTGCTGTCACCGACCAGCGGGCGCAGCAGCGGGGTGAAGAGGCGAGCCAGCGCCGGCTCCGCCAGGTAGCCGGTGAGCAGCGCGGTGATGGTGATGCCGAGCTGCGCCCCGGAGAGCTGGAAGGAGAGTTCGCGCAACGCTGTGCGTACCGTCAGGGCGGCCTGGTCGCCCGCGCCGGCCCGCCGGTTGATCTCCGCGCGGTCGACGGTGACCAGGGCGAACTCGGCCGCGACGAAGAACGCGTTGCCCGCGGTCAGGGCTACGAAGCCGACCAGGGGCAACAGCGTCGTCAAGAGTAGGCCGTCGATGTCGCCTCACCTCGGCGAGATTCTTGCACGACGACGGCGGCCCGCAGGGGGCCGCCGTCGTCGATGAACAGATCCCAGGAGTACGCGTCTCAGCCGCCGATCGGCGCGGTCTCCTTGCCGCCCTGCGGCTGCTCGGGCTTGACCGAACGGAGCAGCACACTCGCCACGTCGATCACCTCGACCTGCTCGCCGGCACCCTTGCCGTTGACCCCGTCGTTGAGCATGGTCGAGCAGAACGGGCAGCCGACCGCCACCGTCTTCGCCCCGGTGGCCATGGCCTCCTCGACCCGGTCCACGTTGATCCGCTTGCCGATCTTCTCTTCCATCCACATCCGGGCGCCGCCCGCACCGCAGCAGAAGGAGCGCTCGCTGTTGCGCGGCATCTCGATCAGGCCGCTGTCGCGGCCTGCACCGGACCCGATGGCTGCGTCACCCCGGCCATCTCCGGCTCCGCCTCCGATGGCGTTACCGAGGACCTCGCGGGGGGCCGCGAAGATCCGGTTGTGCCGGCCCAGGTAGCACGGGTCGTGGTAGGTGACGCCGCCGTCGACCGGCTGGACGGGCGTGAGCTTGCCGGTGGCGACCAGGTGCGCGAGCAGCTGGGTGTGGTGGACCACCTCGAACTCGCCGCCGAGCTGCCCGTACTCGTTGCCCAGGGTGTTGAAGCAGTGCGGGCAGGTCGCGACGATCTTGCGCTTGGCCTTGTCCCGGCCCTCGAACGCCTCGTTCAGCGTCTCCACGTTCTGCTGGGCGAGCATCTGGAAGACGAACTCGTTGCCGATCCGTCGCGCCGGGTCGCCGGAGCAGGTCTCGCCCTCGCCCAGGATCGCGAACTTCACGCCCGCCTCGTTGAGCAGCGTGGCGACCGCGCGGGTGGTCTTCTTGGCCCGGTCCTCGAACGCGCCGGCGCAGCCGACCCAGAACAGGTACTCGAAGTCGTCCACCTCGCCGACCCGGGGCACCTCGAAGTCCAGACCCTTGGTCCAGTCCTCGCGGGTGTTCTGCGGAGCGCCCCACGGGTTGCCCTTGTTCTCCAGGTTGCGCAGCATCACCCCGGCCTCGGAGGGGAAGCTCGACTCGATCAGCACCTGGTACCGACGCATGTCGACGATGTGGTCCACGTGCTCGATGTCCACCGGGCACTGCTCGACGCACGCGCCGCAGGTGGTGCAGGACCAGAGCACGTCCGGGTCGATGACACCGCCCTCCTCGGCGGTGCCGATCAACGGCTTGTCCGCCTCGGCGAGGGCCAGCACGTCCAGGTGGGCGAGCTGCGCCTGGGTGGCCTTCTCCTCACCGGTCAGGTCCTTGCCGCCGCCGGCCAGCAGGTAGGGCGCCTTCGCGTACGCGTGGTCGCGCAGGCTCAGCACGAGCAGCTTCGGCGACAGCGGCTTGCCGGTGTTCCAGGCCGGGCACTGCGACTGGCAGCGGCCGCACTCGGTGCAGGTGCTGAAGTCCAGGAGGCCCTTCCAGCTGAACTGCTCGACGTGGGCCACGCCGAACTGGTCCTTCTCCGGGTCCGCCTCCTCGAAGTCGAGCGGCTTGCCCTGGCTCGTCATCGGGCGCAGCGCGCCGAGGCCGGAGCCGGCCGGCTTGGCCGGCTCCCGCTTGAAGAAGATGTTGGGGAACGCCAGGAAGCGGTGCCAGGCGACGCCCATGGTGACGTTCAGGGAGATGACGATCAGCCACGTCATCGAAATGATGATCTTGATGACGGCCGCCACGCTGACGCCGTCCGCCCAGTCGGGCAGCACCGCGCCGACCGCGTGGCTGACCGGGGTGGCCCAGAACGGGAACTCGAAGTGGTCGGTGGCGACCTTGAAGCCCCGGATCACGAAGCCGAAGATCAGGACCAGCAGGACGATCCACTCGACGAAGTAGCCCTGCCACATGGTCGAACCGGTGAACCGGGACCGCCCACCCGGGCGGGTCGGCCGGTTGCGCAGCCGGATCGCCATCAGCACCAGGATGCCGACCAGACCCAGCACCCCGATGATCTCGGTGACCAGACCGAAGATCGTCCAGTGCCCGATGATCGGCAGACCACCGTCGGTGGTGACCACCTCGAAGTACGCCTCGAGCACCAGCAGCGACAGCACGATGAAGCCGACCATCACGAACCAGTGCGCGGCGCCCACCACGCCCCACTTGAACATCCGGGTGTGGCCGGCCGTCTCCACCAGCATCGTCCTGGTGCGCGCGACCTTGTCCGTGAACCGCTCCGGCGCGGGTTGCCCGAGCCGAATGACTGCCACCATCTTCAGGACCGCACGCACCGCAAGCCACACCGCCACGGCGGTGATGGCGGCCGCGAGGATCGTGGTGACGATCTGGACGCTGCCCATCGAGTTGGCCTCCCCGGTCTGCTGCCTGATGACCTCGCTGCGCTCGGTCATGCAGTGCAGCCTACGCGAAGGTTACCCAGCGGTAACGTGAGTCATCTCGCAGTAGGCCACGCTGCCTGCGCACACCATAGGGGGCCCCACCCGATCCTGCCGGGCAGGGGCTCGACGGGGTGACGTGAGACCGCCGACGTGGCGGTCGAGGCGGGTCAGCGCCAGCGGGAGAGCAACGCCAGGGAGGCGACCATCGCGCCGAACCCGACGGCGAGGTTCCAGTAACCCCACGCCATGACCGGGTACTCCTGCTCGGACAGGTAGTAGAGCACCAGCCAGCCGATGCCGACGACGATCAAGGCGACCGCGGTGATCGGCAGCCACACCGGGCTAGGCTTGCGCGACGCCGCCGTCGTCGTCGGACGGACGTCCGTCGGCGGGGTGTACACCTTCTTCTTACGGACCTGAGACTTGGGCACGGCGCTCTCCAGAGGGGTGACGACCTCGTCCGGCCTGACAACCGGGCACGGGGGCGACGGTCCATGGCCAATAATGTTCGAGAGCTAGCGTAGTCCCGATTGCCCGCCCGGACCACGAATGGGGTCAGGCCGGTGCACGGAGTGACCGAAAGAGGCGGGACTGTTCGCACCACCGGCCCGGCCGGCGCGCACCGATCCCCGACACGTGGAAGGAACGCTCGGTGGAGTACACATCCGGCGCAACCTCCTGGCAGAAGGTCCTCCGACGGGCCGCCGCCGGGCTGCTGCCCCGGCGACCACGGCAACGTCGTCCCGGCTGGTCGATCGGGGTGCCCCTGATCGCCGCAGCCGCCGGATTACTCTTCACCACCTCCGCGACCACCGCCGACGGCACCGCTCTCCGGGAAGACCGGCGACCCCAGCTCAACCAGCTCATCGAGGACCGACGCGAGCAGGTGGCAGCCAGCGAACGCCGCGCCGCCACGCTCCGCAGCGAGGTCGAGCAGCGCACCAACACCCTCGCCGGCTCGGACGCCCCGATCAAGGAGCAACAGAATCGCGCCCAGGGCAGCCTCCAGGACGCCGGCTTCACCGCCCTCGCCGGGCCCGGGGTCACGGTCGAACTGAACGACGCGCCGCAACTCGACCAGACGCACCCGGACGCCAGCAACGACGACCTGGTGGTGCATCAGGGGGACGTGCAGGCGGTGGTCAACGCGCTCTGGGCCGGCGGCGCCGAGGCCATGTCAATCATGAACGTCCGCGTGCTCACCACCAGCGCGGTACGCTGCGTCGGTAACACCCTGCTACTGCATGGCCGGGTGTACTCCCCACCGTTCAAGATCGTAGCAATCGGCGATCCCGCTGCCCTCCAGCAGGCCCTCGCCAGCTCTGAGGGAGTCCGGTTGTTCAAGGACGCGGTCGACGACTACCAGCTCGGCTACAACGAGAAAGTCTCCACGGTGCGAGTTCCCGCATTCGAGGATTCCACCGCCCTGCGCTCGGCGACGGTGCCCAGATGAGCGGGCCGGACGAGCGACGCGACGGGCGACACCGGGACCAGACCGACGAGCCCACCGCCTTCCTGCCGAAGGTCAACCGGCCCGAGTCGGCACCCGACCGACCGACCCCGGCCAGCAAGTGGCCCGAGCCGGTGCTGCACGCCCCGCGAACCGAGCAACCGCAACCGAGCGCCAGCCGAGCCGAACCGCCCGAGACCCCGGTCCGCCGGCCCGTCGAGCCTCCACCGCCCTGGCCGGGCACCGCAGCTCCCGCGCCGGGCCCGCACGCCGGTGCCGGAGCTCCCCCCACGAGCACCCCCAACCAGGGCCCGGTTCGGCCAGCCGCCCCCGGCAACGCCCCGACCCGACCCGCCGCACCCGCCGGGCCGCCCGCGCCCGCACCCGCACCCACCCGACCGGCCGCACCCACCACCGGGCCCTCCCAACCGGCCGCGCCCGGTGCCGCGCCGAGTCGACCGGGCTCTTCCGGCCCTTCGACGCCGCCGCTGGCCGACTCGCCGACCGCGTACATTCCGCAGGTCACCCCACGGCCCACCGGCTCGCCAGCCACCCCGGTCTCCCCGGCCGCCCCCGACCGCGTCGCAGCGGCCGGGCCGAGCCGGATGCCAGCGAGCGGTCCCAGCCCGGTCCCGCCGACCGGTCCGAGCCCGGTCCCGCCGACCGGTCCGAGCCGGGTGCCGCCGAGCGCTGGCGGGGATCGCGTCGCGGACCCGGCCGCCACCGCGCTGATTCCGGCAGTGCCCGCCACGCCGGCCGCCAGGCCGCCGACAATTGACTCCACCGCGCTGATGGGTGCCGTCCCCCGCACGGCGGTCCCCGATGAGCCGACCGGCGGCAACCCCGCCGACCCTCCCCAACCCCGACGCGGCGAGCGGGTGGTCCAACTCCGCCCGCACCAGACCGGCGAGGGCTACAAGAGCGTCTACTCCGAGCTCACCCGTCCGTCGTTCGCCTCGCGACTGCGCACCGGCGTCCGCGTCACCGGCGAGGTCCTGATCACCTTCGGCCTGGTGGTCCTGCTCTTCGCCGGCTACGAGGTCTGGGGCAAGTCGGCCATCGTCGACGCCCACCAGAACGACCTCAACAACGAGCTGACGCAGGCGTGGGCACCCACCGACGACCCGACGGTCGCCCCGTCGGCGGGCCCGAGCGTCAAACCATCGCCACCGGTACGCGGCAAGCCGCTCGCCGGCCTCTACATCCCCACGCTCGACAAGAACTGGGTCGTCGTCGAGGGCGTCACCCAGCAGGACATCCGCTTCGCCCCGGGCCACTACCCGACCAGCGCGCTCCCCGGTCAGGTCGGCAACTTCTCCGTCGCCGGGCACCGCAACCGGGCCACCTTCTGGCGGCTGGACGAGCTGAACGAGGGCGACCCGATCGTGGTCGAGAGCAAGACCGACTGGTACGTCTACCGGGTGTCCCAGACCCGCATCGTGAAGCCGACGCAGGTCGAAGTGGTGGCGCCGGTGCCCGGCGAGCCGGACAAGAAGCCGACCAAGCGGATGCTCACCCTCACCACGTGCAACCCGAAGTTCGACAACTACCAGCGCCTGATCATCCACGCCGAACTGGACCGCACCCAACCCAAGTCCGCGGGCCGCCCGGCGGAGCTGGGAGGCTGACCCGATGTACGCGTTCATCTGGCGCAAGCTGCCGTTCGGCCTGGTCGGAAAGCTGACCGGCTCCGTCCTGCTGGTGGCCGCCACGGTGGCCCTGCTCTGGTACGTCGCCTTCCCGTGGGCTGAGCCCCTGCTGCCCTTCGACGACGTGCAGGTCGAGTCCGGCGTACCCGCCGAGACGGGTGGCGGCGACCCGGTGACCGGGGAGACCCCGGCCGGCGACGAGCACGAGTTGCCGTACGACACCGACCAGAACAACCCCGCTCCCCCCTCCCCGAGCAGGTGACCATGCGCGTCCTGGTGATCGACAACTACGACTCGTTCGTCTTCAACCTCGTGCAGTACCTGGGCCAGCTCGGCGTGGAGTGCGAGGTCCGCCGCAACAACGAGATCGACGTCGCCGAGGTGGGCACCGTCGGCGCGGACGGCATCCTGCTGTCACCCGGGCCGGGCAGCCCGGACCGCGCCGGCATCTGCCTGGACGTCATCCGGGAGTACGCGGGCAAACTGCCGATCTTCGGTGTCTGCCTCGGTCACCAGGCGATCGGCGAGGCGTTCGGGGCGACCGTGACGCGCGCTCCCGAGCTGCTGCACGGAAAGACCTCCGAGGTGCGGCACCAGTCGGTCGGCGTACTCGCCGGCCTGCCCGACCCGTTCACCGCCACCCGGTACCACTCACTCGCCGTGCTGCCCGAGACGCTCCCCGACGAGCTGGAGGTGACCGGCTGGACCGGCTCCGGCGTGGTGATGGCGATGCGACACCGGACGCTGCCCATCGAGGGTGTCCAGTTCCACCCGGAGTCGGTGCTCACCGAGGGCGGTCACCTGATGCTGGCCAACTGGCTGGCCAACTGCGGTCACCCCGAGGCGTTGGAACGCGCGCCCGCGCTCGCCGCCGAGGTCGATGCCCGTCGTCGCGCGGCCTTCGCCACCGCCTGAGCGCGCCGGACCGTCCGGACCGTCCGGGCGCACCCGCCGGTCGGGTCAGCCCCGCAGCGCCTCCTGGATCGCGGGATCCGCGGGCGAGCGCACCGCCGGCGGTCGGCCCCGGACCGTGTCCCACGCCGCCTTGCCGCTGGCGAAGTAGTCCCGGATCGACTTCTCGGCGAGCAGGGCCGGGCCGCAGCCGTCGCAGCGGGCGGCCACCCCGTCGACGTCGAGGCCGAGCTGCCGGCACAGCGTCACCGCCCGGGACAGGTGGTACGACTGGGTGACGATCAGGGCCCGCTCGACGCCGTACACGTCCCGCGCTCTCGCGCAGCTGTCGTAGGTGTCCAGGCCGAACGGGTCGGCCACCACCCGGCGCCTGTCGACACCCCGCTCGGCGAGGTAGGTCGTCATCACCGTCGGCTCGTCGCCCGACGCGCCGCCGCCGTCGCCGGACACGAGGACGACAGTGGCCCGACCGCGGGCCACCAGCTCTGCGGCGGTGTCCAGGCGGCCAGCGAGGCGGTCCCCGGGGCGCTGCCGATCAGCTGCCACCTCGGTGCCGAGCACGATCACCACGTCGGCGGCCGGCGCGTCGGCCTCGTCGTAGAGGTGGCCGCGGGCGGCGAGCGTCGTCCACAGCCACGGCAGGCTGGCGAGCAGCAGCGCGGCGATGCCCGCGACGGCCAGGAGGCGGACGCGTCGGGGCCACCGCCGCACCGGCGTGATCGGAGACGTTCCCGGCTCAGTCATGCCGATGCCCCAGGGCCGGGCTAATCCTCGGTTAGCCGGCCCGGGGGATTGAGCGGCAGACCGATGCCACCCCCGTTGCCGGGGGTCGGCGTGCCGGTGGGCGTACCTGTCGGCGTGCCGGTGGGCGTCTCATCGACCTCCGGCTCAGGCTGACTCACCTTGATGACCACCTTCGTGCCGGTGGGCTTCTTCTCCTTGCCGTTCGGGCTCTGGTCGGTGACCTTCCCCGCCTCGTCGGCCGGCACCTCCGGCCCGTTCTGTACGACGGGGATGAAGCCGCGGTCCTTGATGAGCCGGCTGGCGACGTCCTGGCTCAACCCAACCACGTCCGGCACCTCGCGGACCTTGCCGTTCGAGACCGTGAGCGTCACCTTCGTGTTCTCCGGGACACTCTCGCCCTCCGGCGGCTCGACTTTGAGAACCTCATCCTGGCTCGCTTCGTCGTCCACCGTTTTGATGTCGTACCTGAGCTTCGCCTCGTTGAGCCGGGCGATGGCGCTCTCCCGCTTGCTGCCCTTGAGCCCAACCGGTACGAGCACCTCGGGCGCGCCTCCACAGACCTGGATGGTCACCTGGCTGTTCTGCGCCAGCCGGGTGGTCGGTGCGGGGCTCTGCTTGACGACGGTGCCCTTCGTGCAGTCGCTCGCCAGGAATGGCTCGCCCACCTGCGGGGAGAGCCCGGCGTTGCGGATCTCGTCGATCGCGGCGGCCTGGCTCTTGCCGGTGAGGGTGGGCACCGACTTCAGGGCCTTGTCCTGCTGCTGACTCCAGAGCAGGGCGGCGACCAGGGCGATCACCGCCAGCACGCCGACCGCGCTGAACGTCGCGATCAGCCAGGAGGACGCCTTGCGCTGACGCGGGTCACCCACCCGGGCCGGGATCTGCCGGGTCTGCCCACCGGTGGGAGCCGGGTAGCCGCCTCCACCCCCGGCCGGGGCCATCGCCACCGTCTCCGCCTCGCGCAGCACCGGGGTGGCCAGCACGGGCCGGCCGGCGGCGGCGCGGAGCAGGTCGGCCCGCATCTCGCCGGCGCTCTGGTAGCGGTTGAGCGGGTTCTTCGACAGCGCCTTGAGCACGATCGCGTCGACGGCCGGGTTGACGTCCGGGTTGATGTCGCTCGGGGTCGGCGGCGTCTCCCGTACGTGCTGGTACGCGACGCTGACCGGGCTGTCCCCGACGAACGGCGGGTGCCCGCAGACCAGCTCGAAGAGCACACAGCCGGCCGCGTACACGTCGGAGCGCGCGTCGACGGCCTCGCCACGGGCCTGCTCCGGGGACAGGTACTGGGCCGTGCCGATCACCGCGCTGGTCTGCGTCATGGTGGTCGCGCCGCTGGCCAACGCCCGGGCGATGCCGAAGTCCATCACCTTGACCTGGCCGGTCTGGGTGAGCATCACGTTGCCGGGCTTGATGTCCCGGTGGATGATGCCGTGCCGGTGGCTGAACTCCAGTGCGGCGCACATGTCGGCGCAGATCTCCAGCGCCCGACGTGGCTGCAGCCGCCCCTCGGCGCCGAGGACCTCCTTCAAGGTCCGTCCGTTGACGAACTCCATGACGATGAACGGCAGCGTCTCGCCGGTCGGCGCGGTCTCCTCGCCGGTGTCGTAGACCGCCACGATGGCCGGGTGGTTGAGCGAGGCGGCGTTCTGCGCCTCCCGGCGGAACCGCATCTGGAACGTCGCGTCCCGGGCGAGGTCGGTGCGGAGCATCTTGATCGCGACGTCCCGACCGAGCCGGAGGTCGCGACCACGGTGCACCTCGGCCATGCCGCCATAGCCGAGCAGCTCGCCGACCTGGTACCTGCCACCGAGCAGGCGGGCCTGCGCTGTCATCGCGTCTGTCGTCCTTCGCTCGTCGTCGTCCCGCCGTCGCCCGGCTGGAGTCGTACCTCCCGACGGTACGACGTCCGGGTCGGATCGTCGCGCCCGTCGAGTCGTAGCGCGCCGGACGCCACGGTGCGCGGCGCCAGCTCGGCGGATGCACCGTCCTGCTGCAGCTTCCGCAGTTTGTAGGAAATCACGCCGGAACAGAGCAGGACCAGTACGGCCAGCAGGACGGCGAGAAGCACCATCCCGGGCCGGGACCGCTGGGGCTGGGGTGACGGCATCGCCGGGCCGGCCGGCCGGGCGTACGCCGGTGGGTGTTCCTGCCGGGGCGGCGCGGACGGCACCGCCGCGGCACCGCGCGGGTAGCCGTTCGGTGCGCCCTGCGGCCGGGTGGGCTGGACGGCCGGCGCGACGGCGGTGGGGCGGGGCTGTTGGGCGGGCGCGACCGCGGTCGGTCTCGGTGCCGCCACCGGAGGGCGGGCGGCCGGCGGTCGCACCTGGTGCGCCTGCGGCACCTGGGCCCGGCCGGGCGCGGCGGGTGAGGCGGGCGCGGCGGAGACCGGCCCGGGGTTGTTGCCGCCGGCCCGCGCCTGCTGGGAGAGCACGGCCTTGAGCTGACGGGCGACCCCGGCGAGGGCTGCGGCGCTCGGCCAGCGGGCGGCCGGGTCCTTGGCCAACGCCCGTTCCACCAGGGCGCGCACCTGCGGGGGGATGTCGGACGGCAGTGGCCGGGGTGTCTCCCGGACGTGCCGCATCGCGATGTCGAGGGGGTTGTCGCCCTCGAACGGCCGGCGGCCGGCCAGGCACTGGTAGGCGACCACGCCGAGGGCGTACACGTCGGATGCCGGGGTGGCCACGCCACCGGTGGCCTGCTCCGGGGAGATGTACGAGGCGGTGCCGAGCACCGAACCGGCGGCGGTGAGTTGGCCGACCAGGTCGGAGCGGGCGATGCCGAAGTCGGTCAGCACCAGCGTGCCGTTCGGCCGGACCAGCAGGTTGCCCGGCTTCACGTCGCGGTGCACGATGCCCTTCTCGTGCGCGGCGTGCAGCGCGTCGGCGGCCTGCGCGACGAGGGCCATCGTCCGGGCCGGCGTGAGCCGGCCGACCCGGCTCAGCGTGGACGACAGGGCGTCACCCTCGATGTACTCCATGACCAGGAAGGCGATCTGCTGGTCGTTGCCGAAGTCGTAGACGTCCACCACACCGGGGTGATTGATGGTGGCCATGGTGCGGGCCTCGCCGCGGAACCGCTCGCCGAAGTCCGGGTCGTCGAGCAGGGCGGGGAGCAGGCTCTTCACCGCGACCGTCCGGCCGAGCACCTGGTCGGTGCCGCGCCAGACGTCGCCCATGCCGCCGCTGGCGATCCGCTCGTCGAGACGGTAGCGGTTGCCGAGCTGCACGCCGGGGCTGAGCATGTCAGCGGCCCCCTGGGTCGTTGATGGCGGCCTTCATGATCTGACCGGCGATCCGGGCGGCCTCGCTGCTGCCACCGGGGCCGGCCTGCTCCAACATGACGCAGACCGCGGAGACCGGGTTGCCGTTCTTGTCCATGGCGAAGCCGATGAACCAGCCGTGGTCGGGCCGGTCCGGAGCGGATTGGGCGGTGCCGGTCTTGCCGCCGACCGTGTACCCGTTGATCGCGGCCTTTCGCCCGGTGCCGTTCTGGACCACGCTGACCATCATCTCGCGCAGGTCGGTGGCGACCTGCGGCTCGACGGGTTGGCGCAGCTCCCGTGCCTTGGCGGTGTAGTAGCTGGTGGTCCGGTCCGGAGCGAGCAGCTGCCGGACCAGGTACGGCCGCATCTGGCTGCCGTTGTTGGCGATCGAGGCGGCGATCATGGCGCCCTCGAGGGGCGTCATCCGGACGTTGTTCTGGCCGATCGAGGACTGGGCCAGTGCGGCCTGGTCGGTGCTGCCGTCCGGGTTCTGGATGTCCCCGGTCCGGCTCGCCGCCGTGGGCAGGCCACCCTCGCCGAGTTGGCCGACGGTCAGGTCCTCCTGCTCGAAGCCGAACTGACGGGCCTTCTCCTTGATCGTCTCAGCACCGAGGCGCACGCCGAGCTGGGCGAAACCGGTGTTGCACGACTCGGTGACCGCCTCCAGCAGGGTGACCTGCCGCCCCGGGCAGATCGACGGGTCGGCGTTCTTGATCGGGGTGCCCGAGGTCGGCGCGGTGTAGCTGGGACCGGCCGGGATCTGGGTCGTCTTGGTGACGCCGTTCTCCAGCGCCGCCGCTGCCACCACGATCTTGAAGGTCGAGCCCGGCGGCAGCGTCTCGGCGAGCGCGCGGTTCTTCAACGGTTCGGCCGGGTCCTGTTCCAGCCTGTTGTACGCCGCCGCCGCCTCGTTCGTGTTGTGGCTGGCCAGCGGGTTCGGGTCGAAGCTGGGCATGGAGACCAGCGCCTGGATGGCGCCGGTACGCGGGTCGATGGCGATCGCCGCGCCCCGCTTCGCGCCCACCTCGTTGTTGCGCAGCTGGTCGTACGCCGTGTCCTGCGCCCGCTTGGAGAGCGTGAGCAGCACGTTGCCGCCGCCGGTGTCGTCGCCGGTGAACATGTCCTTCAACCGGTCGCCGATCAGCTGGTCGCTGGTCCCGGCCAGGAAGTCGTTCTCCACGCGTTCGATGCCGGTTTCGGCCAGGTTGACCGGCTTGTAGCCGAGCACGTGCGCGTACTTGGCGCCACCCGGGTAGGTGCGCAGGAACTTCAGCTTGCCGGTGGTCTCCTTGCTGGTGGCCACGGCGGTGCCGCCGGCCTCGATGTTGCCGCGCTTGCGCTTGTAGTCGGCAACCTGGACCCGGCCGTTGTAGTCGCTGGTGCGGTACTCGTCGGCCTTCTGGAACTGAATCCAGTTGAGGTTGGCGAAGAGCAGGCCGAACAGGACCATGACAACGACGCCGACGCGGCGCAACGGTGCGTTCACGGCTTGATCACCTCCGTGGGAGCACCGTGCAGCTGCTCGGGCGGGCCACCGCTGGGACGAACCGCCTTGCCGCCGCCCCCGCCGGTCACCGGTCGGCGGGCGCCGTCGGAGACCCGCAGCAGCACCGCGATGAGCAGCCAGTTGGCCATCAGCGACGACCCACCGGCGGAGAGGAACGGGGTGGTCTGACCGGTCAGCGGGATGAGCTTGCTGATCCCGCCGACGATCACGAAGACCTGAAGGCCGAGGGTGAACGCCAGACCACCGGCGAGCAGCTTGCCGAACGAATCCCGTACCGCCAGCGCGGCCCGCAGCCCGCGCTCCACGATCAGCAGGTAGACGACCAGCAGCGCGGAGAGACCGAAGAGGCCGATCTCCTCACCGATGCCGGCGAAGATGAAGTCGTTCTGCACCTCGGGCAGGATGTCCGGTTGGCCGCCGCCCGGCCCGGCACCGAAGAGCCCGCCCGTGCCCAGGGCGAGGAGGCCCTGCACGAGTTGGTAGCCCTTGTCGGTCGGGTCGGCGAACGGGTCGAGCCAGATCTCCGCCCGGACGTAGAAGTTGGCGAACGGCCCACCGACCGTCGAGCCGAGGAAGTAGGCCAGGAACGCCCCGCCGAAGAAGAGCACCAGGCCGATCAGCAGCCAGCTGACCCGTTCGGTGGCGATGTAGAGCGTCACCACGAACATGCCGAAGTAGAGCAGCGAGGTGCCCAGGTCCTTCTCGAAGACCAGCACCAGAACGCTGATCACCCAGACGCCGACCACCGGGCCGAGGTCCCGGCCGCGCGGGAAGTCGATGCCGAGGAAGCGCCGGCTGGCCAGCGACAACACCTCACGCTTGCGCACCAGGTAGTAGGCGAAGAAGACCAGCAGCGCCAACTTGGCGAACTCACCCGGCTGGATGGAGAAGCTGCCGACCCGGATCCACAGCTTCGCGCCGTTGATCTCGGAGATGCTGGACGGCAGCACCGCCGGGATCATCACCAGCACGATGCCGGCCAGGCCCAGGGTGTACGCGTACCGCGAGATCGACCGGTGGTCGCGCATGATGACGAGCAGGCCGGCGGCGAGGATCACCGCACCCAGCGTCCAGGCCAGCTGCCGCCCGCCCTGCCCGGCGAAGACGGCCAGGCTCTCCCGCTCGGCCACCGGGGCCTCGCCCAGGTCGATCCGGCGGAGGAAGCCCACCCCGAGCCCGTTGAGCAATGCCACCGCCGGCAACAGCGCCGGGTCGGCGAACGGGGCGAGGAACCGGATCACCAGGTGCAGGCCGAGGAAGACCGCACCGAGCGCGGCGGCCGGCATCCAGAAGTCCGAGGTGACCGTGTCCAGCAGGCTCGCCTCGACGGTCGCCCCGTACGCGGCAACCAGCACCATCGCGAGCAGCAACAGGGACAGCTCGGCGTTGCGGCGCGACCGCGCCAGGCGTACGCCGGACTGCTCGCCCGCGGTGGCGGGCGAGGATGCCGGTGTGGCCGCTACGGTCACGGGTGGGGTCCTCAGAATCTCAGCCGACGCTCACTCGGGAGACCGGCAACCGGCCGGGTCGAGCGCCGGCGGGGCCGAGTCGGAGGGCGTGACGTCGGGTGTGGTGGTCGCACCGGCCCCACCGAGAGCGGTGGTGGCACCGGCGGTCGGGCTTGCGCTGCCAACCCCGTTGGGGGGCGGCGACGCGTCGAGGCTCGGGCTGCCGTTCGGGGTCGGCGTCGAACCGATCGCCGGCGGCGTGGGGGTGGGCGTGCTGCTCGCGATGATGCTCGGGTCGAGCGGGCAGAGCGGCTTCAGGTTGGGGTTGTTCGGCGTGTCGCTGGTCAGCTCGGCGAGCTGACGCTCGGCGTCCGGCTCACTCTTGGCGCGGATGCCGACCTTGACGGTGTCCTGCGCGGCGACCGTGAGGTCGTCCAGGCGGGTGCCGCTGCGGCGGTGCACGCTGGACAGGTCCATCCCGGCGATCTGACCCTGGACGCCACGGAAGACGGCGACCTGGCCTTCTTCGGTGGCTCCCACGTAGTACTGCCGCTGGGTGTACGTCCAACCGCCGAACGCCGCACCGCCGACGATCACCAGCAGGGCCAACGCCATGGCGGCGGTCCGGACCGGGCGTCGCTTCGGCCGGTCCGCGTCGTCGTCGTCGGAGGCCACCGGCTCCTCCGGCGCGGCCGGGCGCGGCGCGGAGAGCGCGGAGGCTCGGGCGGCCGGGGTCGAGTCGTCGGCGGAGGTCGCCATGCCCCGGTCCCGGGCGGCGGCGCCGCCCACGATCGGGGTCGCCTCGACGATGTCCTGATCCGTGGCGTCGGCGATGATCACCGTGATGTTGTCCGGCCCACCGCCGCGCAGCGCGAGCTGCACCAGCCGCTCGACGCACTGCTGCGGGTCGGTGTACTCCCGCATGGTCTCACCGATGGTCTCGGCGCTGACCACGCCCGAGAGGCCGTCGCTGCAGATCAGGTACCGGTCGCCGGGCATGACCTGGCGCACCGAGTATTCCGGGTCGATGTCCCGGCCGTCGAGGGCGCGGGTGAGCAGCGACCGCTGCGGGTGACTGCTCGCCTCCTCGGCGCTGATCCGACCTTCGTCGACGAGCATCTGGACGTACGTGTCGTCCTTGGTGATCTGCGCGAACTCGCCGTTGCGCAGCAGATAGGCCCGCGAGTCGCCAATGTGGACCATTCCCAGCTTGGTGCCGGTGAAGAGGGTCGCCGTCAGCGTGGTGCCCATCCCCTCCAGCTGTGGGTTGGCGTCCACCGTGTCGCGGAGTTGTTGGTTGGCGGTGCCCACGGCCGAACGCAGCGCATCGACGAGAGCGTCCCCCGGGACGTCCTCGTCGAGCGGCGCCATGGCACCGATGACGATGTTGCTGGCGACGTCACCGGCGGCCATACCGCCCATGCCGTCGGCAACGGCGAGTAACCGCGGCCCGGCGTAGACGGAGTCTTGATTGCCGTCTCGGATCAGACCGCGGTCGCTGTGGGCCGCATAGCGCAGGGTCAGAGTCATGGCCGTAATTCGAGGGAAGTGCGGCCGATCCGGATCGGCACGCCGAGGGGGACGGGGGTTGGTCCGGAGACCTTAGCGCGATCGAGGTATGTGCCGTTAGTCGAACCAAGGTCCTCGACGTACCACTGCCCGTCACGCGGCACGAGCCGGGCGTGTCGCGCGGAGGCGTAGTCGTCGGTGATGACCAGGGTGGAGTCCTCAGCCCGACCGATGGTGATCTGCGCTTCACCGAGAGTGATCCTGGTGCCGGCCAGTTGACCGGCAGTCACCACCAGCTGGTGCGCCGCCCTGCCCCGCTTCACCTTCGCCGGCTTGGCCGCCTGCCCCGTCGAGGCGCCCACCGCGCGCGGCGCGGCCACCAGGCGACCGGACCGGGCGCCCGCGAAGAGGTCCCGGCGGATCACACCGACCACCGTGAACACGAAGATCCACAGCAGGATCAGGAATCCGAACCGGGCAACGGTGATGACCAGTTCCGGCAAGGCGGGTCAGCCGTCCACGCGGAAGGTCAGCGTCGTCGTGCCGAGCTGGACCATGTCACCGGGGTTGAGCGCGACCGCGGAGACCCGCTGCCCGTTCACCATGGTGCCGTTGGTCGAACCCAGATCGGTCAGCACGACCTGGCCCCCGTCGAAATCCAGCCGGGCGTGTCGCCGGGAGATGCCGACGTCGGGCAGGCGCAGGTTGGCCTGGTCGCCGCGACCGATCACCGTCGACCCCATCTGGAGGGGGTAGGTGCGACCGTCGCCGGAGACCAGCCGCACGTTGCGACCGCCACCGTGCCCGGGCGGCGGGCCGTAGCCACCACCCTGGTCGTACGCGGGGTAGGCGGGCGGGCCGGCGTCGTAGCCGGGTGCCGACACCGGGGCGACCTCGCCGCCGGTGTAGACCTCGGCCGTGACACGGAACATGCCCGTGTCCAGACCCTCGCCTCGCTCGATCTCGACGATCACGTCGCCGTAGACCGTCCACGCCTGCTCGCCGATGAACTCCGCCTGCGACTGGGCCAACTCCTGGGCCAGCGCGGCGGCGTACGGCGCCAGCCGACTGTGGTCGAACGGCGAGAGATCGATCACGTAGCGGTTGGGCACCAACGTGCGCCCACCGGCCAGGATCGCCTTGTGCGCCTCGGCCTCCCGCTGCATGGCGTTGAGGATCTCCACGGGGTGGACCACCCCTTTGAAGACCTTGGCGAAGGCCCCTTCGACCAGGCCTTCCAGACGCTTCTCGAAGCGTTGCAGCACGCTCACCGGCTCCTCCTCGGGTCCCGAGGACATGATGGTATCCGGCCGGCGCGCGCGCAGCTCACACGCCGCTCGGCCGGCTGCTCTCGGCCCGTTCGGAAGGGCCGGGACTGTCGTGCTAATCTTTCGTCCGCCACGAACGGTAATCGCTCGTGGCGAGCGCCAGGGACAGCGTAGTATTCCCGGGGCCCGTTGGAGACAGCGGGGCCGGGGCGGCTACAGTGTTCCGGGTCGTGCCACGGGGATGTGGCGGAATGGCAGACGCGCACGGTTCAGGTCCGTGTGCCCGAAAGGGCGTGGGGGTTCAACTCCCCCCATCCCCACCACCGACGAGGGCTCCGCTTTGCGGGGCCCTTCCGTCATATGGGGCTGTGCCGGACGTCACGCTATGCTCCGATGGATTCTGCCTCCGATGGACCAGGAGTGGCGTGTGAGTGTCGCGTTGGTGACAGGGTCGGGTGGCCTGATCGGCTCCGAGGCGGTCCGGCATTTCGCCGGCCTCGGTCTGGATGTCGTCGGCATCGACAACGACATGCGCCGGTACTTCTTCGGCGAGGACGGCTCCACCTCGTGGAGCCTGGAACGCCTCAGCCGTGACCTGGGTAGCGCGTACACCCACTTCGCGGTCGACATCCGGGACCGCGACGGCCTGGAGCAGGTGTTCAAGAAGTACGGCTCGGACATCGCCGTGGTGATCCACAGCGCTGCGCAGCCGAGCCACGACTGGGCGGCCAAGGAGCCGTACACGGACTTCGACGTGAACGCCGGCGGCACGCTCAACATGCTGGAGAACACCCGCCGCCACGCGATCGACGCACCGTTCATCCACTGCTCGACCAACAAGGTCTACGGTGACCGGCCCAACGGCCTGCCGCTCAGGGAGCTGGAGACCCGGTACGAGCTGCCCGAGGATCACCACTGGTACCAGGGCATCACCGAAGAGATGTCGATCGACCACTCGCTGCACTCGGTCTTCGGCGCCTCCAAGGTCGCCGCGGACGTGATGGTCCAGGAGTACGGGCGCTACTTCGACATGAAGACCGCCTGCTTCCGGGGCGGCACGCTGACCGGTCCGGCGCACTCCGCGGCTGAGCTGCACGGGTTCCTGGCCTATCTGATGCGCTGCGTCATGGAGGGCCGGACGTACAACCTGTTCGGCTACAAGGGCAAGATGGTCCGGGACGCGATCCACTCGCACGACGTGCTGACCGCGTTCGAGGCGTTCTTCCGGGCCCCGCGATCCGCCGAGGTCTACAACCTCGGCGGCGGCCGGCACTCCAACACCTCGCACATCGAGGCGTTCCGGATCGCGGAGGAGATCACCGGCCGCGAGGCGCGGATCAACTACGTCGAGCAGAACCGCACCGGCGACCACCAGTGGTACGTCAGCAGCATGGCCCGGTTCGAGGCGCAGTACCCGGACTGGAAGATCACCTACGACGTGCCGATGATCCTGCGCGAGATCTACGAGGCCAACGTGGACAAGTGGGTTGCCCAGTCATGAGCGCCCGGACCAAGCGCAACGTGCTCGGCGTCCTGGTCGACGCGACCGACTACGCCACGGCGACCGACGCCGTGGTCACCGCGGCGCACGAGCGGCGTCCCCTGGCGTTGACCGCGCTTGCCGTGCACGGGGTGATGACCGGGGTGCTCGACCCGGCACACAACGCCCGGCTCAACTCCTTCGACGTGGTCACCCCGGACGGGCAGCCGGTGCGGTGGGCGCTCAACCTGCTGCACCACGCCGGGCTCAGCGACCGGGTGTACGGGCCGACCCTGACCCTGCACGTGCTGTCGCGCTTCGCCGACGAGGGGCTGCCGGTCTACCTGTACGGCTCGACCGAGGAGACCCTCGCCCGGTTGATCCCGGCCCTGGAACGGATGTTCCCCGCGCTGAAGATCGCCGGGGTGGAGCCGTCCAAGTTCCGTGCCGTCCAGCCCGGCGAGGACGCCGAGATCGCCGACCGGATCCGGTCCAGCGGTGCCCGGCTGGTCCTGGTCGGGCTCGGCTGCCCGCGCCAGGAGGTCTTCGCGTACGCCATGCGGCCACTGCTCGACATGCCGCTGATGGCGGTCGGCGCGGCCTTCGACTACCACGCCGGGCTGCTGCGCCAGCCTCCACCGTGGATGCAGCGTGCCGGCCTGGAGTGGTTCTGGCGTCTCGGTCTGGAGCCGAAGCGGCTCTGGCGTCGCTACGTCATCCTCAACCCGGCCTACCTGAGCCGGCTCGCCGCGCAGAAGATCGGCCTGTGGAAGGCCACCCCGCCGGCACCGGCCAGCGAGCGGCCGGCCACCTTCTCGGTCTGAGCCCGATCCGTACGACGCGAGGCCCCACCCGGCGCACCGGGGTGGGGCCTCGGTCGTGCGAGGCCGGTCAGACGGTCAGGGTCCAGGTGTTGAGGTAGCCGGTGTCGGCCGCGTAGACGTCCCGCACCTGAAGTCGCCAGATGCCGTCGGCCGCCTCACCGGAGACGTTGACCGTGTACGTGGTGTTCACGTTGTCGGCGCTGTCCGAGCTGCTGTTGTTCTTCAACCGGTACGAGCTGCCGTCCGGGGCGAGCAGATCGATGACCAGGTCACCGCGGTAGGTGTGCACGATGTTCACCGCCACGGTGGAGGCCGAGGAGGCGTTGCGACCGCAGCCGGAGATGGTGATCGAGCTGGTCACCGCCGAGCCGGCGTCCGGGATCGACACGTCGGTGCCGTTGGTGCCGGTGCAGCCGGTGGGCGGCGGCGGGGTGCTGCCGGTGCCCACGTAGAGCAGCAGGTTCGGCGAGCCCGAGCCAGGGCTGCCCACCACGTTGGGGGTCGCGTTGGCCACCAACTGGTTGCGGACCTGAGCCGGGGTCCAGCTCGGGTTGGCGCTGGCCACCAGGGCCGCCGCTCCGACCACGTGCGGCGTGGCCATCGAGGTGCCGCTGATCGTGTTGGTCGCGGTGTTGCTGGTGTACCAGGCCGAGGTGATCGACGAGCCGGGCGCGAAGATGTCCAGGCAGGTGCCGATGTTGGAGAACGACGACCGGGCGTCCGAGCTGGTCGTCGAGCCCACCGTGATGGCTTCCGTGGTCCGCGCCGGCGAGGTGTTGCAGGCGTTCGCGCCGTAGTCGTTGCCGGCCGCCAGGCCGTACGTGACGCCCGAGGCGATCGAGTTGCGGACGGCGTTGTCCAGTGAGCTGTTCGCGCCACCGCCGAGGCTCATGTTCGCCACCGCCGGCTTGATCGCGTTCTGGGTGACCCAGTCGACGCCGGCGATCACGCCAGCGTTGGTGCCGCTGCCGGAGCAGTTCAGCACCCGTACGCCGACGAGTTGGACGCCCTTGGCCACCCCGTACGCGGACCCACCGACGGTGCCGGCCACGTGCGTGCCGTGTCCGTTGCAGTCGTCGGCCGATCCGCCGTCCACCGCGTCGTAGCCGGAGGTGGCCCGGCCGCCGAAGTCGTTGTGGGAGAACCGGATGCCGGTGTCGATGATGTAGGCGTGCACGTTGCTCGCCGTGTTCGGGTAGGTGTAGGAGCTGTCCAACGGCAGGTTGCGCTGGTCGATCCGGTCGAGGCCCCAGGAGGGCGGGTTGGTCTGCGTTCCGGAGATCGAGACGGTGTGGTTCTGCTCGACGTACGCCACCGCCGGGTCGGCCGCGATGCGGGCGGCCGCGCTCGCGCTCACCTTGACCTCGAAGCCGCGCAGCGCCGCACCGTAGGTGCGGGCCACCGTGCCGCCGTGGCGGCCGGAGAGCCGCTTCGCGGTGTCGCCGACCCGGTCCCGGGCCACGGCGCTGTCCTTGAGTACGACGATGTAGCTGTCCGGCACGGCGGTGGCGCCGCCGGCGGCCCGAACCACACCCACGGGTTCGGCGGCCAGGGCTGGGGTGCCGACGGCCAGCACGGTGGCCGCGGCCACCCCGATCAGCACGGACCTTCGTGGAAGACCCATCTCCTACCTCCCTCTGACCGGTGGTGGAACGTGACCACCGGTCCCAACATCAATCGACACTCGCCGATCTAGCTGAGGGTAAATCAGCCGTCGTGCAGTTGGACATGCCGAAACGTCCATACCTTCAAGTGATGACCCCTACGGGCCCAGCGTCCGGGGCGAGCGGGGGACGGGCCCGGATTCGCCTCGCCGGGATTCGGGAAAGACTTTCGAACATGGAGAGTCAGCTCACCATCCTGCTCCCGGTCGCCGCCGTCTGGCTGGCCGCCGGTGTCGTCGCAGACGGGCTTCCCCGACTGGGCAACACCCGCACGCTGCGTCGGCGTACCGGAGGGTTGCTGGCATTGGTCCTCACCGGCGTGGCGCTCACCGCGGCCGTACTCGGCGGGGGGCTGCTCAGCGCCGGCACCGCGCCGGTGGACCGGGCCGCCGCCGGGCTCACCCTGGCCGCCGCTCCGGCGCTCGTGGCGACGATCTGTTCCGTACGACGGATCCGCCGGCTGCGGGCCGGTGCGGGCGCGTTCGCCAGCGCCCCCGCCACACCCGCACCGCACGGGCTGCGCGCCGCCGCGGCCCACCCGCTCGTCGGGCTGCCACTCCAGGTCACCGCCCTGGCCACGGTGCCGGCGGTGATCGCGGCGGCCGGCACCGACCTCGGAGCCGACCCCGGTGTCACCGGGCCGGCGATCACCGTGGGCGCGCTCGCGGTGCTCGCCATCGGGGTCCGGCACGCACTCCGCCACAACCGCCTCGCCGAGCAGGCTCAGCCCACCCCACCGTCAACGCGGACGGTTGGCGCTCTGCACGTATAGCAACTCCAGGATCGACCTGGTCGCCTCGAACCAGCGGTCCAGCCAGTCCTGTGAGGGCACGGTGCCCTTCGGTGGCAACTCCATCAGCAGGCCACGCAGCAACGGGTGGTCAGCCAGGGACTCCGGCGGCTCCATCGGCCAGCCCGTCGGCGGGAACGACGGTTCGATCAGCGGGTTCGGGTCCAGTGACGGCAGCGAGAGCGGATGATCCGTCGTCTCGGCAGCACCCTCCCGCCCGCTCGACTCCTGGTCGGTCGAGACCACCTCGGTCAGAACCGTGTCCCGACGAGCGCCGCGGTACTTGCCACCGAACCGCTCCGGCTTGCCCGGACCGGTGGTGAGATTGTCTGAACCGATCGTCGTCATCCGTCTCGCCTACTCGCTCGGTTGCGGGTCGGTGCGGCGGGTCGTCGACCAGCGCCGTACCGACCGGTTCAACGAGACGGGGGCGCTGTGGCGACGGGAATCCCGACGGAACCTCGCCGACCACCGGCGCGGCGCGACCGCCGGCCGCGCCTTCCGTCCGGGTGACACGACGAAGTCCCCGTCCGGCGAACCGGACGGGGACTCCACTGACCACTCGGTCAGAC
Organism: Micromonospora violae; assembly: GCF_004217135.1. Taxonomy (NCBI): domain Bacteria; kingdom Bacillati; phylum Actinomycetota; class Actinomycetes; order Micromonosporales; family Micromonosporaceae; genus Micromonospora; species Micromonospora violae. Next base: position 5,701,113 of record NZ_SHKK01000001.1, on the reverse strand, counting down.
CGCGCCGAACACACCACCCCGGGTGCCGGCGACGAAGGCGTGCCAGTCACCCGGTGCGAAGACCAGGGCGGGGCCCGCCTTGTCCTTCGAGTCCCGCACTCCGACCGCCCCCGTCACGTACGCCACCTCCACGCAGTTGTCACAGTTCGGCCCGCTCTTCGAGCTCTTGAACCATGCTGCCTGCGTCAGGTCCACGGGGAACCTTTTGGTCGCCATTTCCACAACGGCTCCTCTGCCAGTTTTGCGATGTGTGCGACGGACTCCTCCGGACGTATGGCCGCAGCGCGGATGTGATCGAAGATGAAGCTGTACTTCTGTAGTTCGTCGCTCTTCTCCAGGAAGAGCCCACCCGTGGCGTTCTCCGCGTACACAACATCCGGATCACCGGGCTCAGGGAAGCTGAGGATCGTGAACGTGCCGTCCATGCCGGCGTGCGCACCCACCTCGAAAGGCAGGATCTGCAGCGTCACGTTCGGCAACTCGGCCACCTCGACCAACCTCCTGAGTTGGCCGCGCATCACCTCGTCCCCGCCCACCGGCCGACTTACCACCGCCTCATCGAGCACCACCCACAGATCGACCGGATCGTCCTGGGTCAATAACGACTGACGGCCCAGACGGACACGCACTCTCTGGTGCACCTGATCGGCGGTGAAGTCCGGCCGCGCGGCGCGGATCATGGCACCGGCGTACTCCTCGGTCTCCAGAAGGCCCGGAACGACCTGCTGTTCGTACGCCCGGATCGAGCTCGCCGCCGCCTCCAGCCCGACGTACGCGCCGACGAGCACCGTGCTGTAGGGGTGCCACCAGCCTTTCTGGCGGGCCTCCCGGGCGATCTGCACGAGCTCGTCGCTCTCGGCGCCGACCACGCCGTAGATCCGCAACATGTCCCGCACGTCGCGGGGGGTGGCCGTGGTGTGGCCGGTCTCGATCCGGGACACCTTCGACGCCGAGCACTCCAACTGTTCGGCGACCACTTCGATGGTGATGCCGGCGGACTCCCGCTGGCGGCGTAGCTCGGCCCCGAGCCGCCGCCGTCTGATGGTGGGACTGCGCCGTTCACTCATCGCGCAACCCGTGAGTCACTGGTCCCCGCCGCTGGCTGCTCGACCCCACTCGGGCTACCTCCGGTAACGCGCCACTGGGTGACACCCGCCGGGGGCGCGATCGTCGACCGGCGAGCGTTCGCGACAAGGGATGGTCCCGGTCCTCGGCCGGCCGCGACGGGCGAAACCGGCCCTCAGTGTGCCGTCCGTACGCGGATGGCTTCAATAGGCCTTTCGCGCGACACGCTCACGTATCGGCAAAAGTCGACGTGCAACTTGCATGAAGCACGTCCCTGATGCACTCTGTCCGTATGGCACGGATCACTCAGCGTCTTCGCTTGATCCCTCGGAGTGGTGACCCCACCGATCCGGGGCGGCCGGGCAGGACGCGGGCCCGGCCGGCGACAACGAGACCTGCTCCGGGGTAAGGACCCCGCCGCTGCAAGCCGGCAAGCTGCGGCGGCGGGCGCGGTTCCCGGAAGCAACCGGGTGGTGGTCGGGTGGCGGCACGCCACCAGCGGGGTACGGCCCGACCACCGCCATCCGCACCACCGGTTCACGAGGCACGACCCCGTCGCCGGCCGAGACGTCCCCCGTTCAGGCACCGCCGGCGCACGCCGGCCGACCCTCCCCAGGAGCCCATGTGCTTCCCCGCACCGGTGACGTACTGCACGTGACTCGCGCGGCGAGTGTCCAGTTCCTCAGGCCGATCAAGTTCCGGGTGATCCGGGTGCTCGACTGGCCGACCTATGACGGCTGGCTCTGGCTCGACGGCTACGAGTTGAACGCCGCGGGCGACGCGGTCACCCGACGGTCGATCTTCGTCCAGCGGGAAGGGCTGCAACAGCTGCAGGCCGCCCCCGAACCCCGCCCACACACCGTGCGGGCCCGCCGCCCGGTCGCGCGTACCCCGGTCCGGGTGGGCTGACCGACCCGATCCGCCGCCGGTGGGCGTGCCGTCGCCATAGAATTGGTACGCCCACCCCGGCACCGTTCCACCCGCTCGTCCAGGACCCTGACCCTGGGATGGTCATGGTCAATCAGCCCGCCCTGCGGCGGCACCACCGCTCCCGTATCGCCTACGCCTTCGGACTCCTCGCCCTCCTCGGGGCGATGACGACACTCCTGGTCCTCGTCCGCGACCCGGCAATGTCGTCCACCCGGCTGACCACACCGGTGCCCGCACCGGAGATCACCGTGCTCGACCCTGACTCACCGACAGGCGACGGCCAGTCGGTGTACGACGGGCCCGACTGGATCGACACCTACGCCCCGACCGACCAGGCCGGCGGCACCGACCCGACCGACGCGGTATCCGGCCTGGGTGCCGGCGGCCAGGCCGCCGGCCGTCAGGAACTCACCGAAGCAGCCCCGACCGGGCAGAGCGACGCGGACATCCGCCGCTCCCTGTTCTGGTCCGGCATCTTCGGCCTCGCCATCTCGCTGGCCGGCGTCGGCCTCGTCAGCACCCGCCGCAGAATGTGGTGACCGGCGGTCACGACGTGCTGGTCACCGTGGGGCTCGGCGTGGTCGGGCTCGTCCCGGCCGGCGGCTGGGCCTGCGCGATGATCAGCAACACCTCGTCGTCGGTCGACACCGATGTGCCCGCCTCCGGCTCGGTGCCCACCACGGTCCCCGGCGGCAGCTCCGACGGGCGGTACACCACCCGGTAGGTCAGGCCGAGCCGCGCCAACAGCCCTTCGGCGGTCGCCTGCGGCAGGCCGGTGAGCGGTGGCACCGGCACCTCGTCCGGCGTACTCGTGGTCGCCGGGCTGCTGGGCGACTCACTGGTGGGCGACGCCGACGTGGGGGCTGCGCTGGTCGGCGGGGCGGTGGGGGCACTGGTCGGCGGAAGTGACGGGGTGGGCCCCGGGTCGTCCCGGTCGTCATCCTGCTGGCCGCGCAGAACCCAGAGCGCGCCCCCGAGCAGACCGGCGAGGAGCAACGCCAGTACGCCCCACAGAATCGGCAACCACCACCGCCGACCACCCTGCTCCTCGATGTACCACTCGCTGGAGGGGTCATCCGGTCGGGGCGAGCGCACCTCGGCCCGCCCGGACCACGGCGGCGGTATCGGTGCCGTGTCATCCGGGTCGGTGCCGGCTGGCGTCGACCCCGGCCGGTCCGCAGCGGGTTCCGTCGGCTCCGGCCGATCGCCAGCGGGGGGCGGCAGGGGGCGGGTCCGGTCGTCGTCGTGCTCGCCGGCGGGAGGCTCCTGGCGGTCGTCGCTCATCGCACGTCCTTTCCCGAACCCGGACGGGCGTCATGGCCCTCGACCGCCAACCTAGTCGCCCACCCGGCCATCGCTGGGGATCAGCGTGTCGAGCCGCGCCGGTTGTCGGCGAGCCAGAGCGGCGGGGTACGACGCGGATGGCCGCGCGGCTGCCGACGGCGCCGGCAGGCCCGAACCGGCCGGCGAGGAATCAGGGCGTGGGCTTCGTGGTCGGCTGCTCGACGGAATCCGCCCCACACCAGATGCTGACCTGGTCGTTCCACCGGGCCGGGCCGTCCTCGGCGGGCTCCTGTCGGCTGACCTTCCCACTGCGCCCGCTGGCGTAGCGCGGGTAGAGGCCCTCGTCGACCAACTCGTCGGCGGCGTCGGCGCAGCTCTTGCCCACCACGTCCGGCACCTCGGCGGCCGGTGCCGGCCCGGCGACCTGTAGTTGGACAGTCGTCCCCCGGACGACCTCGGTGCCCACCTCCGGGGTGGTGCCCTCGACCGTACGCCCGACCCCGCCACCGAAGACCAGCCGCCAACCCAACCGCTGCTTACGCAGCATCTCCCGGGCCTGCTCGAAGTCGGTGCCGATCACCGGCGGCACGGTCAGGCCGGCCCCCTTGGTCGAGGTGACGGAGGGCTGGACGGCCGACGGCGTCGGTCGTCCACTGCTCGGTCGGGGGGCGGTGGCCCGGCTGGTCGGCACGCCAGTCGTGGTCGCGATGGCCAGCGGATCAGCAGAGGGTGTGTCGTCCTCGCCGGCCAGCACCCAGCCGCTGGTCGCACCGACGGCGGCGAGCAGCACCGCCGCCAACCCGCCACCGAGCACGACGCTGGCCCGGCTCGCACCACCACCGGCGGCATTCTGCTGCCCCGTGTCCGTGTCCGTCATAACGCCCACCGCCTCATCACCGGCGACCGTACCGCCCGCCGCCCAATCCGCCGCACTGCGGGCCGTTACGACTCGCCGCGCCGACGACGGGACGCTACGCTGCCCGGCATGGCCAGACAGGGCTGGGGAGTATCGATCGCGACGGCGATCGGGATCGCCGCCGGCGCGGGTGCCGCACAACTGGGCTTCGGCTACGGGCTCGGCGTCATCACGTGGACGCCCACCGATGCCGGTGTGACCGACGCAGCCTGGGCGGACGGCCTCGCCTGGGCCACCTGGCTCGCCGCCAGCTCGACCGTCCTCGGCGCGGTCTGCGCGCAGCGGCTCCACCAACGGAGCGCCCCAACCACGACCGTGGTCCCGCCGGAGCACGACCCCCAGGTTGATGGGCGGCCACCGACGACCGACACCGCACCGCCGAAGGTGACGGACACCTCACCGCGAGTGGCCGAGGTGCCACTTCCCGACCGGGGTGGCCTGCTGCGGCGGGTGGCCCTGGCGCTCGCCGCCGGGGTGGGCGGGCTGGTCACGGTGTTGCTGATCGCCGTACCCGCGCGGGTCGCGACCGGCGCGGACACCGGCGCACCGCAGCGGACGGCCGCCATCCAGGCGACGCTGGGCATCCTGATCGGCGTCCTCATCGCGATCTGGGCGCTTCGCTCCCGAGCCGCCGCGGTCAACGTGACCGCGACAGCCGCCTGGCTCTGGTTGCTCGCGGTGATTTCGGTGATCGACGGGGTACGCGTCGGACGAGGGCTGACCGGCGCGCAACTCGGTACCTGGCAGTTCGAGCCGGACCACGCCCGGTACTGGATCGGAGGCCAGCTCTACTGGCCCGGCGCGCTGCTGGCACTGGTTCCCGCGCTGCTGATCGGTGTCCTGGCCGCCCGGAGGGCCGCCCGTTCGGGTGGGCACCGGGTGGGTGCGGCGGCCTCCGGCGCGGTCGGCCCGCTGCTCGTCGCGCTCGCCTACCTGACCACCCTGCCGCACTGGTCGACGTTGGGCCCCGCGCAGCTCTCCACCCAGCTGATCGCCCCGTACGCGGTGATCGCCGGCATCGGCGGCTCGGTGCTGGCCGCCCTCCTCGGCGCGCGAGCCGAGCGGAACCGTTCGGGCAAGTGGGACCGTTCGGGCGAGCGGGAGGTGGTTGCTCGGGACACCGCAGCCGACCCGGCCGCCGCGACCGAACCCGAGTCGCCGATCACCGGCTCGACGACCGGAACCACAGCCGCGACGGCCGGAACCGCCGCCGCGACGGCCGGAACCGCCGCGCGCCGCCGCAGGACCGAGTCCCCGGCGCAGACACCCGGGCCGGGCTCCTCGTCGGGCGAGACCGCCGCCGCACCGCAGGTGCCCGCACCGCGTACCGACCCGGACCGCACGGTTCCGCCCCGCCCCACCGAGGCCGCGACGGAGGCCCCAACTCCAGCCACCCGACGCGCCCGACCACCCCGCCGCACCCCCACCACCGACTAAACCCGCCCCTCTCCCTCTCCGACTCCGGGGCGTGCGGGGACCGGGGGTCCGGGGTGGGGTTAGGGGATCGGCCAGGTGTGGACGGGTTGGTTGGTGCACTGGAGTTCGGCGTAGCGCTGGACCATGTGGTGCAGCGCCGCCGTCCGGCCCATGCCGTGGTGCCGTTCCGCCGCCCAGACCGCCTCGGTCTGCCAGACGGCACCGTTGCGGCCGGTACGGCAGCGCTGCTCGATGATGCCGAGCAGCCGATCCCGCTGCGCCGGGGCGACACCGAACCCGTCCAGACCGGCGGCGGCGATGGGCAGCAGTCGGTCCAGGACCAGCTTCGTCACCGGCACGTCGCCGAGCCCGGGCCAGTGCAGCACGGCGTCGAGACCACGTCGGGCGGCGGCGTGGAAGTTCTCCTCGGCCGAGCTGAAGGTGAGTTGGCTCCAGATCGGACGGTCCGCCTCGGCCAGACCGCGTACCAGACCGAAGTAGAAGGCCGCGTTGGCCAGCATGTCCGCCACGGTCGGGCCGGCCGGCAACACCCGGTTCTCCACCCGCAGATGCGGGCGGCCGTTCATGATGTCGTAGACGGGACGGTTCCACCGGTAGACCGTGCCGTTGTGCAGCCGCAACTCCCCGAGCTGTGGCACACCACCGGCGTGCAGGACCTCCACCGGGTCCTCGTCCTCGCAGATCGGCAGCAACGGCGGGAAGTACCGGACGTTCTCCTCGAACAGGTCGAATATCGACGTGATCCACCGTTCGCCGAACCACACCCGCGGTCGTACGCCCTGGGCCTTGAGTTCGTCCGGACGCGTGTCGGTGGCCTGCTGGAACAGGGCGATCCGCGTCTCGGCCCAGAGTTGGCGGCCGTACAGGAAGGGGCTGTTCGCTCCGACCGCCACCTGCGCGCCGGCGATGGCCTGGGAGGCGTTCCAGTAGTCGGCGAAGCTGTCCGGGGCGACCTGGAGGTGGAACTGGAGGCTCGTGCAGGCGGCCTCGGGGGCGATCGAGTCGGTGTGCGTCCGCAACTGTTCGACGCCGCGGATGTCCAGTTCGATGTCCTCGCCCCGGGCGCCGACGATCTGGTCGTTGAGGACCCGGTAGCGCTCGTTGGTGGAGAGGTTGTCCTCGACCAGGTGACCCTCGGTGAGGGTGGGCAGGATGCCGACCAGGACGATCTTCGCGTCGGATCTGGCGGCCCGCTCGTCGGCCCTGGAGAGGCTGCCGCGCAGGTCGTGCTCGTAGTCGGCGAAGCCGGCGCCCTCGATCAGTCGAGGCTCGGCGTTGAGTTCCAGGTTGAACTGCCCCAACTCGGTCTGGAAGAGGGGGTCAGCGATGTCGGCGAGGATCTCCTCGTTGCGCATCGCCGGCTCGGCGGCGGAGTCGACCAGGTTGAGTTCGATCTCGAGGCCGGTCATCGGCCGGTCGGCGTCGAAGCCGAAGTCGTCCAGCATCAGGGCGAAGACGTCCAGGCATCGCCGCACCTTCTGTCGATACCGGACCCGATCATCCCGGGTGAAGGCGCCCTCTGAGACGTCCCTGCCCATGTGTCCTCCCGACGGCCGGCGCGGTCGGGATCATGCCGTCCCGGAAGCGCTTTGTGAAGCATCCACGGTAAGAGCGCCCACCTGACCGGGGCCAGAGGCCGACGGCGGTGATCCGACGTCGACCGGCGCGGACGCGCTCGTGGCGCCCTCTGTACCCCGTCGCCGGCCAGCTGGACCCGAAGGCGGTGCGAACAAAGTCGTGACGATCACCACCACCGGCGGAGACGACGCGGGGCCCGCGCCGATGAACGGCGCGGGCCCCGCGTTCCGGATCACCGGGAGGATTCCCCCTGGCCCTCCGGCGATCCCAGGGAATCAGGCCTGACGGACGGCCTCGCCCTCGATCTCAATCTTGATCTTGCGGCTGACCAGCACGCCCCCGGTCTCCAGGGCGACGTTCCAGGTCAGGCCGAACTCCTCGCGGTCGATCTCGGTGCTCGCGGAGAAACCGAAGATGTCCTGGCCGAACGGGCTGCGGCCGACGCCCTCGAACTCCACTGCCAGCTCGACCGGGCGGGTGACGTCCTTGATGGTCAGCTCACCGGTGAGCACGAACTCGTTGCCGCTACGGGACTTGACCCCGGTGCTGCGGAACTCGAGCGTCGGGAACTTCTCGGCGTCCAGGAACTCGGCGCTGCGCAGGTGCGCGTCCCGGTCGGCCTGGGTGGTGTCGACGCTGGCGGCCTGAATGGTGGCGACGACCGACGACTGCAGCGGGTCCTCGGCGATGGTGATGGTGGCGGTCGCCTCGTTGAACTCACCGCGAACCTTGCTCACCATCATGTGCCGGGCAACGAAGCCGACCCGCTTGTGCGCCACGTCCAGCGCGTAGGTGCCGGCCGCCGGGATGGTGAGGCCGTCCCAGTCGCGGGTAACCGCATCGATGCTGCTGGTCATGCTGCTGTCCTCCAGAAGATTGTTGAGTAGCCCAACGACTGCTTGAGCAACTATAACTTCAACAATATTCCGCGTGTCAAGCACTGGTATGATGAACAGGTGACCAACGTCTTCGACGATCCCCGGATCACCGCCGTCGGCCTGCTCTTCGAGGCACACGCCGGGCTGTCCGCCCGGTTCAACGCCCAACTCGAGGAGCATGGCCTCTCCGCGGTCGAGTTCGAGGTCATCACCCGACTGGCCCGCTCGCCGGGCAACCAACTACGCATGACCGACCTCGCCGCCCAGACCTCCCTGTCGACCAGCGGAGTGACCCGGGTGGTGGACCGGATGGAGCGCGACGGGTTACTCACCCGCCGGGCCTGCCCGAACGACCGCCGCAGCTCGTACGCGGTGGTCACCGCCGCTGGGATGCAACGCCTCAACGAAACGCTACCCGGGCACCTGCAGATGATCGAACAGTGGTTCACCGGGCAGCTCGACCCCGAGGCGCTTGCGGCCCTCCTGGACGGGTTGCGCCGGGTCCGCGACGCCGCGCACCCGTGCGCCACCGCAGGTAGCGACGACGTCGACCCGGAGCAGCCCGCCCCCACCGACAGCGGCGGCCGACGGCACTGAGTGGCCCCCGCTGCCGGCGGCGACAGCGGCAGAAAGACCGGCAGAACTGACCCAGCCAAGCTGGAGGATTCGGGTCAAGCCGACTTTCTGCCACCGCGCCGGTGGCAGGCTTCCTGCACCGGGGATCACCGGGGGGTGACGGCGCGGGCGATCAGCGAGGGGTAGCACCAAAGGGGGCTCTTCGCCCGCGCCACTCTCCCGAGGCACCGCGCGGGCACTCGATGTGTCGCGGCTATCGCGCCGGTCCACCCCGGACGGCGATCAGCGCGTAGAGCAGGCCCGACTCCTGCGGCAACAGCCGGATGCCGCTCTCCGCACAGACCCGGTCCAGTCGATCGAGCACGGCCGGGTCCGCCGTACTCGCCGCCAGCCCCACCAACGCCTCCACCACGTCGCGGCGCTCCTGCCCCGGATGGTCGGCGGCGGCGGCGAACCACTCGGCGGCCAACTCCCGGTCACCCCGGTGCAGCGCCAGATTCCCCTCGATCAGCGCACAGAGCCCGACCTCCGGCCCGCCCCAGGCCAGCGCCGCGTCGCCCGAGCGTGGTCGCGGCACGGTCGGACGCGCCGGCATCGCCTCCACGCCTCCGGCGCGTAACTCCCTCAGCACCTCGGTCGCCTCGGCGACCCGCCCGTCCTGGGCGAGCGCCAGCCCGACGGTCCCGAGCACCCGACGACGACGCCCGGGATCACCCAGCTCGGACAGGGCCGCGATCACCCTTCGGCCACGATCGATGGCGTCCGCGTACCAGCCCTCCAGGCGGGCCACCTCGGCACGATTGGCCCAGCCCAGCACCCGCAGTCGCTGCTCCCCGCTCTCGGCGGCGAGTCGGTCCACCGCAGCGAGCCGGCGGCGGGCCGCAGCCAGGTCACCCCCGCGGATCTCGTGCCAGGCGAGGCTGTTCTGGGCCACCGCCAGATCGCGGGTCCGACCGTTGCGGGCGGCCAACCGCAGCAGCGCCTCGGCCTGCTCGCGAGCCTCGTCCTGCCGCCCGACGGCGAGCAGCAGCGTGCCGAGGACGTTCCGCGCCTCCAGCTCCCCGGTGACGTCGCCGGCCTGCCGGAAGGTGTCCAACGCCGCGTGGGCCGTCGACAGCTCCTCGGCGCCCGCGCCGTGCTCGGCCGCGAGCCGGGCGACGCCGAGCGCGGCCCAGGCCCGCAGGACCGGATCGGCGTCGGCGGTCCGCGGGTCCGCGAGCAGCCGCCGCAGCCACTGCCGCCCGGCGACATCGCGTCCGCGGAACCGCCACCAACGGGTCAGGCAGGCCGCCAGCCGCAGCGCGGTCAACGGGTCGTCGGTGGCCGCGTGGGCCAAGGACGAGCTGATGTCACTGCTCATCTCGTCCAGCCGGTGCACCGCGTCGGGTAGCCGTGGGCCGACCAGGTCGCTGGCGGTCCGTGCCACCAGGCGCGCGATGACCTCCGCATGTCGACGCCGGATGCAGGTCAGCTCACCCTCACCGGCCGCCTGCTCGACGGCGTAGTCGCGGACCGCGTCGAGCAGCCGGAACCGGAACGGTCTGCTGCCGCGTACGCTCAGCAGCCCCAGTTCGACGAAGCGGTCCAACAGCGGCACCGGGTCGATCGCCACCGTGCCGTCCCGGTCGGCCTCGTCGGCGAGCATCTCCTCGGCCAACTCCACCGACCAGCGGTTGCCGAAGACCGCCAACTGCCGCAGCGCGGCCCGCTCGTCCGGTGCCAACAGGCGATAGCTGAACGCCACCGCCTCGCGCAGGGTGACCGCGACCGAGGCCACCGCACGGGTGTCCGGTCCGCTGGTGCGGGGGGTGAGCGGATCCGGTGCGTCCCAGCCCGGATGGGCGGTCGGCTCGGCGGGGGTGGCCAGGTCGAGCACCCGGTCGCCGTACCGGTGCAGCAGTTCGGTCAGGTCGAGGAGTCGCCCCCGGGCGGCCATCAGCTCGATGGCCAACGGTAGCCCTCCCAACCGGCGCACCAGCGCGGCGAGCGCCGGCAGCTCAGCCGGGGTGGGCGGCTCCCGGCGGACCTGAGCGAGCCGGGCGGTGAACAGCGCGACCGCCGGCCATGATTCGAGCTCGGAGTGCTCGGCCTCCGGCGGTGGCACGTCGAGCGGCGCGACCGGCCAGACCCGCTCGCCGGGCAGCCCGACCGGGTGCCTCCCGGTGACCAGCACCCGCAGCGAGGGCAGTGCGCCGATCAACCGGTGCAGGGTCGCGGCCACCGGGCCCGGGGAGCGTTCCACCGCGTCCATCACCAGCAGCGCCGGCCGCCCGGCGAGCAGGGCCACGAGTTCGGGCAGACGCGCCACGCCGAGCACGGACATCGAGGCGGCGAGCACGTCCGGGCCGTCCGCGCCCTCGCCGACCAGCACCCCGGCGACACCGGCCGGGTGGGCGGCGGCCACCAGGTGCGCCACCGACGTCGCCAGGGCGGTCTTGCCGACGCCGGCCAACCCGACGAGGCTCACCAACCGGGGCCCTCGCTCCGCGGTCAACATCCCGGCCAACTCGGTGAGGTCGCGCTCCCGGCCGATCAACGCGACCGGCGGCGGAAGCGCGACCGGCGGGTCGGCGGGTGCGGCCGTCGACCCGGTGTTGCCGCTGACCACGAACGTCGTCGAGGCGGCGTCCGGCGGGGCCGGTTCGGCACCGGTGCCACGGGCCGCGGCCAGGAACGCCGTTCGGCTCGTGCCGGTCAGCCCCAACGCCCCGGCGAGCAACTCGACAGTGGTGCGCTGCGGCCGGATCGACCGACCGCGCTCCAGGTCACGCACCGTCCGCACACCCACCCCGGCCCGGGACGCCAACTCGGCCTGGGTCAGGCCGGCGGCGCGCCGATGCCCGCGGAGCAGCTCCGGCAGAGTGGTACGTCCAGCCGGGCTCCGCGACCGGTCATGATCCGGAGTCATGGGCACGAAGAGTACGGATCGACTCCGACCATCGGCAGTCGAACGTCGGGCTACTGACGCCCGCTCGCCGATATCCGACAGCCGTACGGACAGCCCATCCGCAACGACTGGCCGATCAGGTGGATGGGGCCACTCAGAGACCCAGATCCCGGGCGATGATCATGCGCTGCACCTCGCTGGTGCCCTCGCCGATCTCCAGGATCTTGGAGTCCCGCCAGAACCGGGCCACCGGGTACTCATTCATGAAGCCGTACCCGCCGTGGATCTGGGTGGCCTCCCGGGCGTTGTCCACCGCGATCGTGCTGGCGTGCAGTTTCGCGATGGCGGCCTGCCGCTTGAACGGCTCGCCGGCCAGCATCCGGGCGGCGGCGTCGTAGTAGGCCAACCGAGCGGTGTGCGCCTTCAGCTCCATGTCGGCGATCTTGAACTGGATGGCCTGGTTCGCGCCGATCGGCTGACCGAAGGCGTGCCGCTCCTTCGCGTACTTGATCGACTCGTCGACGCAGCCCTGGGCGAGGCCGACGGCGAGCGCGGCGATGGCGATCCGGCCCTCGTCGAGGATGCGCAGGAACTGCGCGAAGCCTCGACCCCGCGCGCCGAGCAGGTTGGCCGCCGGCACCCGGCAGTCGTCGAAGGTCAGCTCGTGGGTGTCCGAGGCGGTCCACCCCACCTTGGAGTAGCCGGGCGCGACGGCGAACCCGGGCGTGCCGGTCGGCACGATGATCGTCGACAACTCCTTGGAGCCGTCCGGGTTCGTGCCGGTCACCGCGGTGACCGTGACCATCGCCGTGATGTCGGTCCCCGAGTTGGTGATGAACGCCTTCGAACCGTTGATCACCCACTCGTCGCCGTCCAGCACCGCGCGCGTCTGCGTGCCGGCGGCGTCCGACCCGGTGCCCGGCTCGGTCAGGCCGAAGCCGGCCAGCGCCTCGCCGCTGAGCAGTCGCGGCAGCCAGGTCGCCTTCTGCTCCTCGGTGCCGAAGCGGTAGATCGGCATCGCGCCCAGCGAGACCGCCGCCTCCAGCGTGATGGCCACACTGGAGTCGACCCGGGCCAACTCCTCCAACGCCAGGCAGAGCGCGAAGTAGTCGCCGCCCATACCGCCGTGCTCCTCGTCGAAGGGCAGGCCGAAGAGGCCCATCTTGCCCATCTGCCGGATCACCTCGTACGGGAAGGTGTGCTGCTCGTAGTGCTCGGCGATGACCGGGGCGACCACCTCGCGGGCGAATTCCCGCACGCTCTCGCGCAGCGCCGTTTGTTCGTCGGTGAGCCGGAAGTCCATCTCATCCTCCTGTAAGGACGGTCCGCCGCGCGGCGCTCGTGACGCCGGAGGCGGGTCGCTGTGCGCGCCTGAGTCGGTGCTCAGACCGGGGTGACGCCGTGCCGGCGGCGGGAGAAGTGCCGATCCTTGGTACGCGCCGCCGCGAACCGGCGGACCAGCTCGCCGCGCAGGTCAGGTGGCTCGACGATGGCGTCCACCACCAGTTCGCTGGCGAGCCGGACGACGTCGATGTCCTGCTCGTACTCGGCTCGCTTGGCGGCGACGAAGGCGGCTCGCTCGTCCTCGTCCGCAATGGCGGCGATCTTGTTGGCGTAGACCGCGTTCACGGCCGCCTCCGCGCCCATCACGGCGATCTTCGCGGTCGGTAGTGCGATCGTGGCGTCCGGCTCGAACCCGGGGCCGGCCATCGCGTAGAGACCGGCGCCGTACGCCTTGCGGACCACCACGCAGATCTTCGGCACGGTCGCCTCCGAGATCGCGGTGATCATCTTGGCGCCGTGCCGGATGATGCCCTGCTTCTCCACCGCGCTGCCGACCATGAAGCCGGGTACGTCGCTGAGGAACAGCAGCGGCACGTTGAAGGCGTCGCAGAGCTGCACGAAGCGGGTGGCCTTGTCGGCCGAGTCGACGAAGAGCACGCCGCCCTTGAACATCGAGTTGTTGCCGACCACGCCGACGACCTGGCCGTCGAGACGGCCGAACCCGATGGTCAACTCCTTGGCCCAGAGCGCCTGGATCTCGAAGAACGAACCCTCGTCGAGCAGGCCCTTGACGTACCGCCGCATGTCGAACGCCTGCCGCTCGCTGGCCGGCACCAGCGCGGCCAGGTCGGCCTTCGCGGGCGCGGGAACCGCCGGCACGGTCGGCGGCGCCTGGGTCCAGTTCGCCGGCAGGTACGACAGGTAGGTCTTCACGACGTCGAGCGCGTCGGCCTCGGTCTTGCAGAGGAAGTGGCCCACGCCGGATTCGGTGGTGTGCACCTTGGCCCCACCCATCGCCTCCAGGGTGGTCTTCTCACCGGTGACCATCTCGACCATCCGGTCGGAGCCGAGATACATGCTCGCGTTGCCGTCGACCAGCGCCACCACGTCGCAGAACGCCGGGATGTACGCCCCACCGGCGGCGCTCGGGCCGAACAGCGCGCAGACCTGCGGGATCGAGCCCGAGGCGCGAACCTGGTTCCAGAAAATCTTGCCGGCACCCCGCCGGCCGGGGAAGAGGTCGACCTGGTCGGTGATCCGGGCGCCGGCCGAGTCGACCAGGTAGACCATCGGCACACCGGCGCCGTACGCCCGCTCGATGATCCTGATGATCTTCTCGACGGTGCGGGCACCCCAGCTGCCGGCCTTGACGGTGGAGTCGTTGGCCATCAGGCAGACCTGCCGGCCGTCGATGGTGGCGGTGCCGGTCACCACGCCGTCGGCGGGCAGCCCTTCGGCGAGCGCGTTGGCGTAGAGGCCGTCCTCGACGAACGAGCCCTCGTCGACCAGGAGCGCTACCCGCTCACGGGCGAAGAGCTTGCCCTTGGCCGCGTTGGCCGCGTGGTACTTGTCCGCGCCGCCGGACCGGGCCCGCTTGCGCAGCTGCTCCAGTGCCTCACCGTCGAGCGTCACGCCGACTCCTCCGCCCTGCTGACCTGAACGATCGTTAGGCTAGCGCATCGGCGGCGCTGTCGGCGACCTACGAGCGAACCAGACAGTCGCGCCGCCAAACAAGACATTGAATAACTTGAATGGATGTCGCTAGGCTCCTGGCACCCCTCCTCCCGGATTGGAGTCAGCGATGACCTCACGACTCAATCGGCTCGCGGTCGCGTTCCTCGCGACGGCACTCGCCACCGTCGGCGTCACGGTCGCCAACCCCGCGCCCGCGTCCGCCGCAATGACCATCTGCTACAACACCAGCCAGGCGGGCAGCTACGCCAGCGTCGCCAACCAGGCCGCCACGATCTGGAACAACGCCACCGTCAACCTGACGCTCTCGGCGAACTGCGGCTCGAACCTGCGGATCTACCGGATCACCGGCGGCGGCTCGTACGCCGTCCGGACCAGCCTCGGCAACGGCCGGGTCTACATCGACACCCAGCAGGCCGCCCAGTACAGCGTGCTGCGGATCATGACGCACGAGATCGGGCACATCCTCGGCCTCCCGGACAACTACAACGGGAACTGCTCGCTGCTGATGTCCGGCGGCAGCGCCGGCACCAGCTGCACCAACCCGTACCCGAGCAGCGCCGAGGCGAACCGGGTCAGCAACCTCTTCGCCGGCACGTTCAGCGCCACCGACCGCAGCGCGGACATCTTCCGCGACAGCTGGCCGAGCGTGCTCACCCCGGTGGGCTGATCGACCTGGCAGATGGAAGGGGCCGGCGCACGCGCCGGCCCCTTCGTCGTCCCCGAACGCTCAGCTCGGCAGCGGCGTCAGCCGGGTACGCGGGCCTGCCCGCAACACACCCGACGGCAGCTTCTTGCCGAGCAATTCCTCGGCCAACTCCGCCACCTCGATGAGGGCCGCAAGGTCGATGCCCGTGTCGATGCCCATGTCGTGCAACATGTGCACGGCCTCCTCGGTGGCCAGGTTACCGCTCGCCCCCGGCGCGTACGGGCAGCCACCCAGCCCACCGACGCTGGCGTCGAACTCCGTCACCCCCAGCTCCAGCGCGGTCAACAGGTTGGCCAACGCCGTACCCCGGGTGTTGTGGAAGTGCAGCAGGACCGGCACGTGCGCGTTGCGGTCGCGTACCGCGGTCAGCAGTTCGCGGACCCGGCGCGGCGTGCCCATGCCGGTGGTGTCGCCGAACGCCACCCGATCCGCGCCGTCGCGGACGACCCGGTCCACGATCCCGGCCACCCGCTGCGGGTCGATGTCCCCCTCGTACGGGCAGCCGAAGCTCGTCGCCACGATCACCTCGACCCGCGCCGAAGCGCCGTGCAGCAGGTCGATCAGCTCGGCGATGTCGTCCAACGACTCGTCGGTGGACCGGTTGACGTTGCGCCGGTTGTGCGTGTCGCTGGCCGAGACCACCACCTCGATCTCGGTGAACCCGGCCGCGAGGGCCCGCTGGGCGCCCCGGGTGTTCGGCACCAGCGCGGAGTACCGCACCCCGTCGGCGTGCGCCGCGCGTCGCCACACCTCGTCGGCGTCGGCCATCTGCGGGATCGCCCTGGGGTGTACGAACGACACCGCCTCGATTCGCCGTACGCCGGTGCCGGAGAGGGCGTCGAGCAGCCGCACCTTGGCGTCGGTCGGGATCGGGTCCTCGTTCTGCAACCCGTCCCGTGGCCCGACCTCGCGAATCGAGACGAAATCTGGCAGTTGGCTCATCAGTCACCTCACTGTGACGTCGGATCGGGACAGGGTGTCGGCCCCTTTGCTCTGCTGCCGAATATGCACCAGTCACTGTCCGTCATCCAGACGACCGCTGGCGCATATAGGGCAGCAGAGCAAAGGGCGGGTGAACCAGTCTGCCTTGCCAGACCGCGGGGCCGCCGGGGCGGCGGGCCGCCGGATCACCAGGCCGCGGGGCCGCCGGGCCACCAGGCCGCGGGGCCGCCAGGCCGACGGGGCGGCGGGACGCCGGAGCGGCGGTCTGGCCGGTCAGCGCATCCGGGAGACGATGCCCGTGTCGTAGGCGCCGGAGCGGAACTCCTCGTTCTCCAACAGCTCGGCGAAGAAGGGGACGTTGTTCTTCGGGCCGGCGATCTGGAAGGCGGCGACCGCATCCCGAGCGCGTTCGAGCACCTCGTCGCGGGTCGCGCCGCTGACGATCAGCTTGGCGAGCAGGCTGTCGTAGAACGGGGTGACCGTGTTGCCCTCGGTGTAGCCGGAGTCCACCCGGACACCCTCGCCCGTCGGCTCCACCCACGTCTTGATCACCCCGGGGCCGGGCAGGAACCGCTTCGGGTCCTCCGCGTTGATCCGCATCTCGATGGCGTGGCCACGCGGGGTCAGCGCGTCCGGGTCGAACGTCGGAGCCAGCCCGGAGGCCACCCGTAGCTGCTCCTCCACCAGGTCGACGCCGTACACGTACTCGGTCACCGGATGCTCCACCTGCAACCGCGTGTTCATCTCCAGGAAGAAGAAGTCCTCGGAGCCGGGGACGTCACCCTTGGCGTCCTGCTGACGCGGGACCAAAAGGCACTCCACCGTGCCGGCGTTGCGATAGCCGACCGCCTCACCGGCGCGGACCGCCGCGGCCAGGAGACGGGAGCGCAGCTCCGGCGAGACCGCCGGCGACGGCGACTCCTCGACCAGTTTCTGGTTGCGCCGCTGCACCGAGCACTCCCGCTCACCGAGCGCCACCACCCGGCCATCGGCCAGGCCGAGGATCTGCACCTCGACGTGCCGCACCCGAGGAAAGTACCGCTCGATCAACACCGAACCGTCGCCGAACATCCGCTCGGCGAACGCGCGTACCTTGTCGTACTCGATGCGCAGCGCGGCCTCGTCGATGGCCACACCCATGCCCATGCCGCCACCGCCGGCGGCGGCCTTGACCATCACCGGGTAGCCGACCTCGGCGGCGGCCGTCACCGCCGCGTCCAGGTCGGCGGCCGGCTCGGTGGTGCCGGGCGCGACCGGAACACCGGCCACCGCCATCAGGTTCCGGGCATTGATCTTGTCGCCCATCGCGGTGATCGCGTCCGCGTCCGGTCCGACCCAGATCAGGCCGCTCGCCTCGACGGTACGGGCGAACTCGGCGTTCTCCGACAGGAAGCCGTAGCCGGGGTGGATGGCCTGCGCACCCGTCGACTTCGCGGCGGCGAGGATCGCCTCGGTGTTGCGGTAACTCAGTGCCGGGTTCGGTGGGCCGATGAGGACCGCCTCGTCCGCCTCCACGACGAACGGCAGATCCGCGTCGGCCTCCGAGTGCACCGCGATCGCGCGGATGCCGAGCCGCTTGGCGGTCCGGATGATCCGGCGTGCGATCTCGCCCCGATTGGCGACCAGCAGTGACTCGATCATGTTTCCTCCCGGCGTCCGGATGGTGGGACGATGTCAGGGAATCATGACCGGCACGCTCTTGACGAGTCCGCTCAGGCGAGCAGCGCGGCCAGGGTCGCGCCGCGCAGCAGTTCGGCGCGGCGTCGCCGGTCCACCTCACCGCCGAGGAACGGTGTCGAGTTCATCAGGCCGAACGCGGCGTGCGCGAGCACCCGCGCCTCACCGTCGGGCATGCCCGGGTGCAGCGCGGTGAGCACCGTCACCCACTCCTCGACGTAGAGCCGTTGCAGGCGACGAATCCGCCGCCGCGGCTCCTCGGGCAGGCGGTCCAGCTCGTGCAGGTGCAACGCGATCACCGCCGGGTTGGCCAGCGCGAACTCGACGTGGAAGTCGATCAGCGACTCCAGCACGCCGCGCGGGTCGTCCGAGCGGCCGGCGGCGCGTTCCCGCCCACCGGCCAGCAGCCCCTCACTGACCGGAATCAGCGCGGCGGCCAGCATGGCCTCCTTGCCGGCGAAGTGGTGGTAGAGAGCCGGACCGGTCACCCCGGCGGCCGCGCCGATGTCGTCCATCGACACGCCGTGGTAGCCGCGCGCCGCGAACAGACCTACCGCGATCTCCAGGATCTCGTCCTTGCGGGACCTGCGCCGGCCCGCACCCGCCGCACCCCGTGCCTGCTGCTCCACCGTCACCAGTCAAGCCTAGACCGCGTGCAGCCCGCGATGGTTACCGGTCAGTTCCGTCCGCCGCCGAGCTGGGCCGCCCCTGACCAGGTCAGGGGCGGCCCGCGACGGTCAGTCGTCCTCGTCCAGGTTGTGCTCCACGCGCAGTGCAGCCGCCTCCGCTGGCCGATCGAGCAGGTTCAGCACCCGAACCAGCAGCCAGGCCGTCTGGCGGACCTGCCGCGAGCCGGCCGGCAACCCACCGAGTACGCGGCGCAGCAGCGGCTCCGCCTCGGCCGGCCGTTCCAGGTACAGCAGCAGCTCACCGACGAGGATCTCCACCTGGGCGGCCTCACCGAACGCCTCGATCGACCGCAACCGGTCCGGCACCCCGGTAAGCCGGCCCAACGCCTCGTCCAGCCGGTTCTCCCCGGTGAGCACCCGCGCCCCGGCCTCGGCCGCCATCGCCAGCTCGTACGTCACCGCCGGTTCGGCCTGCCCGGCCAACTTCGCCGCCAACCCGTCCATCACCTCGACGGCGCGCAACGCCGCGTCCCGGTCCTCGGCCCAGAACCAGGCGTAAACCTCCCGCCGGCGGGCGCGCAGTTCGTCCAGCGGCAGGTCGCCGAGCCGGTACGCCTCAGCCGCGGCGGCGAACCGCTCGCCCGCCGCCGCGTCCCGGTCGGCGTCATAGAGGACGCCGCCCGCCTCCTCCAGCACCTGTGCCCGGTGCGGGAGGTTGTCCGGTCCATCCAGGTTGCTTGCCAACTGCTCCAGCAGGGCCAACGCCGGGTCGATCTCGCCGAGCCCCGCGTAGACCCCGGCCAGCAGATGCCGGCAACGGTCGGCCTCCGCCTGGGCGCCCAGCCGGTCCAGGCCGAGCACCGCCTCCTCGGCGACCTCGGCGGCTTCGGCGAGCCGGCCCACCACCCGGTACGCGTTCGCCAGCTCCCACCGCAGGAACGCGTCCCCCTCGGCGCCCCGCTCCACGCACAGCGTCACCGCCTCGACGAAGTCGTCCACGGCGTCGACGGCCTGTCCGGCCGACAGCAACGCCCGGGCGCGGGCGACCCGGACCGGCAGTTCCGCGTCCGCCGGTGCCCACTCCAACGCCTCGTCGCAGGCGGCCACGGCATCCGCCGGATCGTCGACCAGCCGCGCGTACGCCAGGCAGGCGCCCGTGACCACCTCGCCGACGCCCAGCTCCCGGCCGATCCGGCGAGCCTCGTCGACGGCGACGCGGGCCTCTTCGAACCGGTTCAGCTGCTCCAACAGGTGCCCTCGGTGCAGCGCGACCCGGGCCGCCAGGTGCCGATCGCCGCCCGCGTCGGCCGGTATCCGGTCGAGCGCGGCGAGGGCGTCCGCCCACCGCTCGCGGTGCAGCAGCGCCAACGCCACCCGGTCGTGTCCGGCCGCCCGCTGCCGAGCATCGCCGAGCCGGTCCAGCACCTCGGCCGCCTCGCGGACCAGCAGCAGCCCTTCCTCGCTGTCCTCGTCGGACCGGGTCAACAGCACGCCGAGCCGCCCGGCGACCGTCTGGGCGGCTACCTCCTCGCCCGCCTCCCGGTACAGCTCAAGCGCCGCCCGACCCAGCTTGATCGCACCACCGATGTCGTCCTCGTCGCCGCGCTCCGCCGCGCGCAGCGCCAGCCGGTGTGCGGACGTGCGGGCGGGCAGCTCGGCGGAGGCGAACCGGTCGTCGAAGGCGGTCAGCGCCGCCCGGAAGGTGGCCCGGTCGTGCCGGCCCCAGCTCTGCTCGGCGAGGTCCAGCAGGTCGTCCGGGCTGGCGTCGGCCGGCATCGTCACGGTGGGTCGTTCACGCGGGTCGACTCGCACTCGCGGGGCCCGGCCCGGCTCGACGACCGGCTCGTCCCCGGCCGGACGGGTCGGGCGGGTCGCCCGGCGGCGCACGCTCGCCGACAACGGCACGTGCTCCCCGCTCGCCTGCACCGCCAACCGGCGGCCGATCCGCTCCGACTGGTGGGTGGTGCCGTTACGCGCGTCGAAGCGGGCGGCCAGAGCGGTAGCGGTCTCCGTCAACTCGTCCGCCAACGACGCCGCCGCCACCTCGGCCGCCGGCCGGCCCTCCGCCGCCCGACGATAGAGAGTCGACTCGCCGGCCTGGCGCAGCGCTGCCGCGGCGGCCGCCGCGAAGTGCATGGCGGCGGCCGGCGACGGCGGCCGGTCCAGCCAGTCCAGGTGCCGCTCGACCAGCTCGACGGCCCGCGCCTCGTTGCCGGTCAGCGTGCAGAACTCGATGTGGTCCCCGATGTCCCACAGGTCGGCGAGGTTGCCCCGCAGCCGGCGGTACGCCTCCCGGTGCGCGTCCCGCGCCTCCTCGGCCCGGCCGGTGCGCAGGTACGGCAGGAGCAGCGCGGTGAGGATCGCCTGCGGCTGCTCGGTGCAGGTGAGGCGACCGGCGAGCACCGGCTCGGCCAGCGCCACCGCCTCGGCGTCCCGCCCGGTGTCGGCGAGGTAGCCCACCTGGCTCGTCGGATCACAGCCGGCGCAGTCGGACAGTTCGTCGCGTGGGGTGGTCTGCCAGAGCCGGTACCAGTGCGCGGCGGCTTCGACGTCACCCACGTGCTTGGCAACCCGGAACCGGTGCTTGTGCACGGTCTGCAGGCTGTGCCCGCCGGCCCGGTAGCGCCGCTCCATGTCGTCGAGCACCGCGTACGTGCGGTCCAGCGGCACCTCGGGAAACTTCAACAGGCCGGACACCATGTACTTGAAGTGCCACAGCAGGTGGTGCAGGTGGCGCTGATGGTAGGGCTGCGGGTCCCGGTCGAACTCGGAGAGGCACCAGGAGAAGGTCACGAAGGACTTCGCCGGCTCACCGCCGTAGATGTAGCCGGTGGTGGCCTGCATCCGGGTGACGAACGCGAGGTGCCTGTCGTCGGAGGCGTCCACCCTGCGCAGCAGCTGCTCCAGCGCGGCGATCTGCCCCGCCCCGTACGGCATGTCGGTGACGCCGCGCAGCACCCGCCACAGATCCTCGTCGCTCATGCTCACTCCCGTCCCGGGACAGCCCGGCCGAGCAGGCCGAGGAAGGAATCGTTCAGAAGCGCGGCGTCGGCCGCGCGGATCGGATGGTGGCCGAGCAGCAGCGCCTGCCCGTACAGCGCCTCGACGGCGAGGCCGACCAGCTCCGGGTCGCTGAGCATGGCCACTCGTCGTACCAGCGGGTTGCGGTGGTTGAGCACCAACTGCGGACGGTCTGGCGGGGCGGTTGCGGCGAGCGCGTCGAGCACTCCACCCCACAGCTCGTCGGCCCGGTCCCGGCTGGCCGCCAACTGGTCGTTGAACGCCGCCGACCGGCTGACCAGGTAGAGCGCGGGCAGCGAAACCGGGTCGTACGCCCGGATGACCACCTCGCAGCCGGACCGCTCGACGGCCCGCTGCGCCGCCGCGAGGAACGGTCGCAGCGCCAACTCCACCTGCGGGTCGAGCGCGTCGAAGCGGGTGGTGAGGTCGCTCGGCTCCAACCGTTCGATCAGCACGGAGCGGTCCACCGCCGGCAGCCGCTCGATCAGCTCGGTGTCGTACGTGTAACCGGCGTTGACCACCGCCAGGTCCTGCGCGGCGGCCACCGCGGCGAGCTGGCGGAACTCGTCGAGGCTCGCCGCGTAGCGGACCACGCCGTAGCGCTCGCGGAACTCGGCGAGGGTGAGCGTGCCGACGTTGGTGTCCATGGGCCACCACCTGTCGACAAGTCGGAGCATCTCGTCGTCGTGCAGCGCCAGGGCCTTCACGCCGAGGTGGTGCACCTGGAGGAACTCGGCCAGGCGGTGCGGGTCGTGCCGCGCCAACCGGACCAGCCAGCCGCGCACCTGGTCGCCGAGTGCTTCCCGGGTCGCGGTCAGCAGAGTGTCCTCGTAGAGGGCCTCCCGGCTGGCGGTCGGGCGCAGCTCGGTCGCGTCCACCACGCAGTGCGCGAAGAACGCCCACTCCGGCAGCAGCCCATCGGCGTTCTCGGTGAGCAGCATCCGCTTGAGGTAGACGCGGTGCCCGGCTCGGGCCGCCGGGTTCACCGGGGTCGGCAGGATGACGGCCACGCCGGTCAGCCCGGCCTCCGGCACGGCCAGCGGCAGGACGTCGAACGGGTCCACGCCGAGGGTTTCCCGGGCGTACCGGATCAACGCCGCGCGGTCCAGCGGCGCACCTGGCGTGGTCGGCCAGGGCGGTTCCCCGGTGGTGGTGACGACGTCGCCGACGCGGACGGTGACCGGCAGCAGCGCGCCGAAGATCCGGGCCAGGTCGGTGACGGTCGGGGTGGTGAACCACTGGTCCGCGTCGCGGCGGGGCACCAACGTGACGGTGGTGCCCGGCTCGGCGCGGGCTGCCTCGGGTGGGGCCACGGTCACCGCGTAGCGGCCGTCGGCGTACCCGGTCCAGCGCACGGTGGGGTGGTCGCCGTGCCGGGTGAGCACCTGGATCTCGTCGGCCACCAGGAAGCAGGAGAGCAGGCCGATGCCGAACTGGCCGAGGAATTCGTGCCGGGAGAAGCCCAGCTCGTCGCGCTTCGAGCTGCGACCGATGGTGGCCAGCAGCTCGTGCACCTGCGCCTCGGTCAGGCCGATGCCGGTGTCGTGCACCCGCAGCGTGCCGTCGCCGGTGCTGTCCTGGGGTTCGATGCGGACCAGCGCCGGCGCGTCCGGCTCGACCCGTCGTCGGGCGGTGATCGCGTCCACCGCGTTCTGGAGCAGCTCGCGGACGTAGACCCGTGGGCTGCCGTAGAGGTGATGACTGAGCAGGTCGACCACGCCCCGTAGGTCGACCTGGAAAGTGTGATCCACGCCTGATTTCTCCCCGGTCCCGATGCCGGCGCCCACCGTACCGATGATCACCGACAGGCGTGGCCCCCTTTTTGCCGGCGGCTTGACCCTCGACCCGGTCGAACCGGCACGGTCGCCGGCATGACACCTTCCGTGCTGGGCCGGGACTTCCGGCTCCTCTGGTCCGCCGCCGTCTCGTCGCGGTTCGGCGACGCGCTGCGTACCCCCGCACTGGCCCTGTTGGCCGCGACCGTGACCCGCGACCCCCGGGTGATCGCGGCGGTCACCGTGGCCGGCCAGGTGCCACCGCTGCTCTTCGGTCTGCTCGGCGGCGTGTACGCGGACCGCTGGGATCGCCGGCGGACGATGGCCCTGGTCGACGGGGTACGGGCCGCCGTGGTGGCCGCGTTGGCCGTGGTGGTCGCGCTCAACCAGGTCAGTGTCCTGGTGTTGCTGGTGGCGGCGTTTGTGTTGGCCGCGTTGGGCACCCTCTTCGACTCCGCCTCGTTCGCGCTGCTTCCCGCGTTGGTGCCGCCGGACGCGCTGCCTCGGGCGAACGGCCGGCTCCAGGCGGGGTCCGCGGTGGCCGGTGGCTTCCTCGGGGCCCCTGCCGCCGGTGTCCTGTTCGCCGTCGCCCCGGCCGTCCCGTTCGCCGTCGACGCCGTCACCTTCGCGGCGGCCGCCCTGCTCGTGCTGGCCCTCAGCCCGCCTGCCGCCGCAGGAGGGCCTGGGACGGCACGGCCGCGCGGCGCGGTGTGGAGCGAGATCGGGGCGGGACTGCGCTGGCTGCGCGCGCACCGGACCCTGTGGCGGGTCACCCTGCTCGCCGCCGCGAGCAACCTGGCGATCAGTGGAATCATGGCGGTGCTGGTGCTCTACGCGCTGGAGGTGCTGCGGGTGCCGCCGGCCGGCTACGGGCTGTTCGCCGCCGCCGCCATCCTCGGGGGCGTGGCGGGGGCGCTCGGGGCGGCGCGGCTCGCCGTCTCGCTCGGCACCGTCGCGGCGCTGCGCGCGGTGCTGGCCGCGCAGACCGTGGCGTTGACCGGCTTCGCGCTGGCCCGACACCCGGTGCCGGGTGGTATCGCGCTGGCTGTCTTCGCCGCCGGCACGGTGGTGTGGAACAGCCTCTCGGCGTCGTACGGGCAGCGGCACGTGCCGAGCGAGCTGCTCGGCCGGGTCGGTGCGGCCCAGCGGATGGTCGGTCTGCTCACCGCCCCGCTCGGGGCGGCGCTCGCCGGGCTGGCCGCCGCGGCGTACGGCACGGTGCCGGTGGCGGGCGCGGCGGCGGGGACGTTCGCGCTGGTCACCCTCGTGGCGTGGCGGACACTGCGGCCTGCCGCGCCCGCCGTACTGAGCCGCAGCGGAGCTGCCTAACTCGGCGTTGGCGCACGGTGGGACAACCCGGACAGGCGCAGCGCGATCCGCCGTCGGACCGGTGGGACGGCACCGACCAGTCGGAGCAGCACGTCCCGGGCCGGTCGGCCGGCCGGGGAGACAGCGGCCATCCTGGTCAGCCCGGCGGCGAAGCTCAGCACGTCCTCAGCCATCGGCCGCTGCCGGGCGTTGTAGTCGTCGAGCAGCGTCTCGGGCCCACCGTCGAGCACGTCCGCCACGGCGGTGCCGAGCGCTACCGCGTCGCAGATGCCGAGGTTCATGCCCTGCCCACCGGCGGGGCTGTGCACGTGCCCGGCGTCCCCGGCCAGCAGCACCGGCCCGGCCCGGAAGGTGTCGGCGATCCGGTGGTGCACCCGGAATCGGGAGCCCCAGAGCACCTCGGTCACCCGGTCGGGTCGTCGTGCCGGGCCGCGTTCGTCGAGCAGCGCCTGAAGGTAGGCCGCGTCCGGCTCGACTGGGGCGGTCTCCACGGCGGCGACCAACCGGACCACGCCGTCGGGGAGTGGTGCCCAGACCAGTGGCCCGGAGCGGGCGAGGAAGAGCGCCGCCTCGTCGCGGGGCAGCACGCTGCGCACCCGCACGTCGGCGAGGACGAAGGACTCCTCGTCGCTGCTCCCGGTGAAGCCGATGCCGGCCAACTGTCGGACGGTGCTGTGCAGGCCGTCCGCGCCGACCACGAACCGGGTGCGCAGCTCCTCCCCGTCGACCTGCGCGAGCATGCCGTCACCAGCGCGGCTCAGCCCGGTGAGCTGGCGCGACCGTCGTACCTGGACGCCGAGCTCGGCCAACTGTTCGGTGAGCACGGCTTCGGTGACCGCCTGGGAGATCAGCAGCGCGTAGGGGAAGCGGGACGGCAGGTCGTGGAACGGCACCGACAGCAGCAGCCGGTCCCGGTCGCGCACGGTGAAGCGCGGCGTCCGCACCGCCTGGGCGATCAGCGGCGCCGCGGCGCCGATCCGGTCCAGCACCTCCAGGGTGTACGCGTGCACGACGGCGGCGCGGGAGGTCGTCGGCGGCGCGGCCAGCCGGTCCAGCACGGTCACCTCGACTCCGCGCCGGGCCAGCGTGAGCGCGGTGGCGAGACCGGTGGGGCCGGCCCCCACCACCAGGACGTCGGTGCTCGTGGGCAGCATGGCCACCTCCGGAAGACCGTTGCCAACATATGTTGGCAAACACTTGTTGGCAACGTTAGGACCCTCCCGATTGCGTGTCAACACTTGTTGGCATACGGTCGTTGGCATGACCTCGTCCGTCCCGTCGACCCAGCCCCGCCGATCCGACGCCACCCGGGCGGCGATCCTGCGAGCGGCCCGCGAACGGTTCGCGGCGGACGGCTACGAGCGCGCCACGATCCGGGCCATCGCCGCCGACGCCCAGATCGACCCGTCGATGGTCATGCGCTACTACGGCAGCAAGGAAGGGCTCTTCGCGGCGGCGGCCGAGTTCGACCTCCGCCTGCCCGACCTGACCTCGGTGCCGCCCGCTCACCTCGGCGAGGTGCTGGTCCGGCACTTCCTCGCCCGCTGGGAGGGCGACGAGACACTGGTGGCGCTGCTGCGGGCCGCCAGCACCAATCCCGGCGCGGCCGAACGCATGCGCGGCATCTTCGCCAACCAGCTCACCGCCGCGGTCGCCACGTTCGGCACCGACCCGGCGCTGACCGCCCGACGGGCCGGCCTGGTGGCCAGTCAGATCCTCGGCCTCGCCTTCACCCGCTACATCGTCCGGCTGCCGCCCATGGTGGAGACCAGCCCGGACGAGTTGGTCTCGTGGGTCGCGCCGACCCTCCAGCGCTATCTGACCGGAACGCCACCGAGCTGACCCAACCTTTTCCCACCTCCCATGCGTCTGCCAGTTGACGCGCACACCGCGACGGCCGGGAGGAGGGCGGATGGCGCCGGCGAAAGACGACGGACGCGACGGTTACCTCGCCTTCGTGGAGACCCACCAGCACCGGCTACTTCGAGCGGCCTACCTGATCTGCGGCAACCAGCATCAGGCCGAGGACCTCCTCCAGGACGCGCTGCTGAAGCTGGCGCTGCGCTGGTCCTCGGTCCGCAACGGCGACCCCTCCGCGTACGTGCGGGCCATCCTCTACCGCGACTCGGTGTCGTGGTGGCGTCGCCGGCGGCGGGAGTGGCTCAGCGCGGCCCCGCCGGACCAGGTGGCCCACGACCGGGACGGCGCGCTACGGCTGACGATGCGCAGCGCGCTGGGTCTGCTGCCACCACGGCAGCGGGCCGTGCTGGTGTTGCGCTACTACGAGGACCTGACCGAGGTCGCCACCGCCGAGGCGCTCGGGGTGACCGTCGGCACCGTGAAGAGCCAGTGTCACGCGGCTCTGCGCCGGCTCCGCGAGGTCGCCCCCGACCTCGCCCGCGACGCCCGACCGAGTCAGGGCTCGGCCGATCTGGCCAGCGGTCTGGAGGTGAACCCGTGAACGAGCAGGATCTGCGCCGACTGTTGACCGTCAGCGTCGAGGACGTGCTGCCCAGCCAGCCGGCCGCCGCCGGATGGGAGCGGGCTCGACGGACCCGGCGGACCCGGCGGGCCGTCGCAGTGGTCGCCGTGGCCGTGGCACTGGTCGGTGGCGGCACGGTGGCGGCGCTGCGACCACCCGCCGATCCAGCACCGGTCGGCCCGACGGCGACCCCGACCGCCGACCCCACCCACGCGGGTCCGGTGCAGAAGCCGCCCGCCGAGCTGACCTACCCGCCCGATCCGCTGGCCCGGCTCGGCGCCCCAGCGACCGTGCCGCTCTCCGAACGACCGGTCCAACGGGCGTTGGCGCTGTTCCAACCGGTCGACGAGGAGAACCGCGCGGACGGCCCGGTCCGGGTGCTCGGCAACGACGGCGTGGTGCGCAGTCTCGATGTGGTGGCGGTGAAACCGACCCGGGACGCCAGCGGCAACGAGGCACCCGCGCTGAAGCCGGGAGTGCTGTCGCCGGACGGCCGGACGGCCGCGTTCGCCCAGTACGGCGAACTGGTCATGGTTGACCTCACCACCGCGGACGTCCGCCGGATACCGCTCTACGGCTACCTGGAACTGGTGGTGTGGGCGAACGACCGGGTGCTGGTCGGGGGCGACGACCGAACGTACGCGGTGGACCGGGTCACCGGGGAGGCCAGCACGATCGACGTGTTGACCTGGGAGTTGATCGCACCCGACCCGGCCGCCGGCGCGCAGGCACCGCTGATCGATGTGTACGGCGAGCGGACCAGCCTGAAGTTGCAGAGCCGGACCGCCCGGGACGGCCAGCTCCGCTCCGAACAGCCGGTCACCACCTCGGCGCTGCCCTCTCCCTACCAGATCAACGAGTTCTACGGCCGGGGCTGGTTGCACGGTGAGCGCCTGGCCCGCGCCGCCTGGATCACCAACAGCGAGATCGACGGTGCCGAGGCGGCAGCGGTGCTGGACGCGCGGACCGGTGCCGTGCTCCACGTGCTCGACCTGGGTCGCGATCGCGGCAAGGGCTGCTGCGAGGTCCTGGGCTGGGACAACAAGGGTGCGGTGCTCCTGCGGCTGGAACCGGCCGCCCTGGCGCGTTGGCACCCCGAGACCGGCGAGATCACCGGCATCGTCCGCGACCTGCGCGGCAGGATCGCACTCGCAGGCTGACCACCGCGCAGGCGGCGGCGTCTCGACGTGATCGACCGGTGGCCCGGCGGTCAGGCCGCCAGGCCGCCGGGCTGATCGCCCTTGACCACGGGTGCCCGGACCAGATTGCCCCACTCGGTCCACGAGCCGTCGTAGTTGCGCACCTGCGGGTAGCCCAACAGGTGCCGCAGCACGAACCAGGTGTGGCTGGACCGCTCGCCGATCCGGCAGTACGCGATCACATCGTCGTCCGGGCTCAGCCCGAGCTGGTCGGCGTAGATCGCCTTCAGCTCGTCGGCCGACTTGAACGTGCCGTCCTCGTTGGCGGCGGACTTCCACGGCTTGCTGACCGCGCCCGGGATGTGCCCGCCGCGCAGCGCACCCTCCTGCGGGTAGTCCGGCATGTGCAGCATCTCGCCGGTGTACTCGCCCGGCGACCGGACGTCGACCAGCGGCCGGCCGGCGGCGACGTGCGCCATGACCTGCTCGCGGAAGGCCCGCAGCGGCGCGTCGTCCCGCAGCGGCACCGGGTAGTCGGCGCGCGGACGAGCCGGCTTGTCGCGGGTCAACTCGCGCCCCTCGGCAACCCACTTCTGCCGACCGCCGTCGAGCAGTCGCACATCGGCGTGGCCGAAGAGCGAGAAGACCCACAGGGCGTACGCGGCCCACCAGTTGAAGTTGTCGCCGTAGAAGACGACCGTGTCGCCCCGACCGATGCCCTTCGCGGCGCACATCTCGGCGAAGCTCTTGGCGTCCAGGTAGTCCCGGGTCACCTGATCGTTCAACTCCAGGTGCCAGTCGACCTTGACGGCACCGGGGATGTGACCGGACTCGTAGAGCAGCACGTCCTCGTCGGATTCGACGACGACGAGGCCCTCGTCGCCCAGGCGCTCGGCCAGCCACTCGGTGGTGACCAGCCGCTGCGGGTCCGCGTACGAATGGAGGCGGGGATCGGGATCGTTCGGCACAGACATGATCCCCAAGGTACGCCGGATCGCCGCTGACGACCGCTGTAACGGGACCGGCCCACCACCCGCACGGGATGGTGGGCCGGCCGATGCAGGCCGCTCGGTTACCGCCCCGACTCGGCCTGGGGAGCTTCGACCTGGCCGGGGCCACCCGCCGGGCTGCTCGGCGGCAGGTCCCCGACGAGGATGAGGAAGCTGGCCGAGTCGGACTGGGTGCCGTCCCGGTCGACGCTCCAGACGGTGAGCGGGGCCAACCCCGCCTTCGTCGGCGTCCAGGTCACCGATGCGGTGCCGTCGGCCGCCGCGGCCACGGTGCTGGTCACCGTGCCGAAGCGGTAGCGGTAGCTGACCACGTCGGATTGGCGCGGGGTGAAGGTGAAGACCCCGGGAATCCCCGGGCCGCCGCTGGTGACACCCGGCTGGTAGACCGTCGCGGAGATCTTTGGCGCCGTGCTCAGCCGGAAGGTGCGCACCGCCGTCGCGGTCACACCGGTGGCCGTGACGCTGGTCACGGAGAGCGTCCGGTTGCCTGCCCGGGTGGCGGTGACGGTCAGCGTGGCGGTGCCGTCGGCCGCTGCCTCGACCGTCTGCTCCGGGTCGCCGTCCAGCTGGAACCGGTAGCGGACCACCCCGGGCATCTGCGGTTGGACGGTGAACGTGGTCGGCACCCCGACCTCGGTGAGTGTGCCGGTGATGGTCGGGGCGACGTCGCTGGCCCGGAATTCGTACCTCGCCTCGGGCGACCGGTTTCCGGCCGCGTCGAGGCTCGACACCACCAGGGCGTGCGGCCCGTCATCAGGGCTGAGCGTGACCGTGGCCGAGCCACCGGCCCGGTCCGCCGAGACCGTCCCGACGACGCCGCCGTCCAGTTGGTAGCGGAAGCCGACCGCGTCCGGAGTCGCCGCGGCGTCGAACGTGAACTGACCGGGCAGGGCCGGGTGCCAACCTTCGGTGGGGAAGTCGGTGGAGGTGACGATCGGCGCGACCGCCGGGCCCTCGAAGTCGGTCCGGAAGTAGCAGAGGCCACTCCACTCGCCGGTCGCCCGGCTGTCCGCCGCCCGTACCTGCCACGCGTAGACCCGGTCGTGGGTGAACGTGTCGCTGGGGAAGACCGCGGTGTCCCGCTCGCCGTCGTGACCGAACCCGGTCCGCTCGACCCGGGCCGCCGGCTCGGCCACCGGCCAGAGCGCGAAGGTGGTGTTCAGCAGGTCGCTGCCAGCGTCCTCCTGGTGGTTCTGGTCGTGCAGGACGGCGGAGAGCCTCAGGTCGTCGCGGAGCTGAAGCTGGTACGGCTCGGTGGTCGTGCACGGCTTGTCGGAGGTCTGCAGATCGGTCGGCACGCCCGGCGGGTGGTTGTAGTCGACCGAGATGCCGACCGCGCTCGCGTACCGGCGGCTCAGCGTCGGATCCGCCTCGGCACCGGCTGGCAGCCGAAGCGCGAGGGTGAGCGTCGACGCGCCCTCGGCCAGCGCCTGCCGCAGCCCTTCGGCCGCATCCCACTCCACGTAGGGCGCGGGGCAGTCGGCGTCGGCCGGCACCGTCGCCGTGGCCAGCTTCGCCAACTGGGCTGGCGGCTTCGCCCAACTGGACTTCGCGGTGTACGGCGCGGTGCGCCACAGCTCCACGCCCGGACGCGTGGTGCAGTCTACGGCGGAGGTCTCCTCGGCGGTGAGGAACGCCCCCTCGATGTCGGCACCCCGGTAGCGGGTGATGTCGAACGTGAAGTAGGCACGGGACGTGTGTCGTCGCCCGCGATCGTCTTTCCAGGAGCCGACCGGCACGTCGCCGGCCTGGTCGATGGTGATCTTTGTGGGCCGGTGTGCGTCGGTGTAGGCCCAGGAGTTGTTCGGCTCGTACCGCACGTCGTTCGCGGCGGCCGGCCCGGTCGTGAGCGTGAGCGCCCCGGCGGCGACCGCCACGGAAAGCCCCATGGCCAGCAGTGCCCGACCCGGTCTTACGGATGTCGTCGTGCCAGGTATGAGGGTCATCCCTCATCCACCTCCCCGTTGTCCCCGCCTTCGGATCAGCGGGGGCAGCGGATGCTATCGAGTAGGGCGGACATCGGGCGACCCCGATTTGGGCAAAGGCGCTCCACAAGGGAGGCCATCCCCGGTCAGGCGCGGCGGTGGACGATCCGGCCGGCGACCACTGTGACCAGACAGGTGCCGTCGACGCCGTGCACCGCGAGGTCGGCCCGCCCGTGTGCACGCAGCGCCGGCGGCACGGCGGTGGGCAGCACCAGCAGGTCGCTGCGCTCGACGGCGGCCCGCAGCGCCGGGTCGGCCAGGTGTTCCGCCAGCACCGCGGTCACCCCGGTACGCAGCAACGCGTGCACCCGCTCGCGCGGGGTTGGCGCGGGCGGCAGCGGACCGTCGTGCAGCAGACCCGGCCCCAGCGTGCCGGCCCAGCGGCGAACCCGGGCACCGGCGTACGCCGAACTCAGCTCGGCCAGCGGGCCGACGGCCTCGACCCGGT
Organism: Micromonospora violae; assembly: GCF_004217135.1. Taxonomy (NCBI): domain Bacteria; kingdom Bacillati; phylum Actinomycetota; class Actinomycetes; order Micromonosporales; family Micromonosporaceae; genus Micromonospora; species Micromonospora violae. The sequence continues at coordinate 5,669,440 of NZ_SHKK01000001.1, read as the reverse complement.
CGCCACTGACCAGCACGGCGTGCTCCGGCACCGGTTCGCCGTCCTGGTCGACGCGCAGCAGTGCCGCGGTGTGCAGGGTGAGCACGGTCAGTCGACGAACGGGCTGAGTTGCGGACGCTTCGCCGTCACCGTGTCGCCGGACGACCGCCCGGTCAGCCGCCGCTTCACCCACGGCGCGAGGTGCTGCCCAGCCCAGCGCAGGTCGGCGGCGCGGGCGGCCAGCCACGGCGACGGTGCCGGGTGCGGCGGGACCATCAGCCACTCCTCGTCGCAACCGACCCCGAGGGCGTTCAGCACCTGCCCGGCAACCCGCCGGTGGCCGGCCGGGGAGAGGTGCAACCGGTCGGTGCTCCAGAGCATCGGGTTGAGGAACGTGTCGTCGGCGTACAGGTCGACCATGATGGCGCCGTGCCGCTCGGCGGTCTCACCGACCGCCTGGTTGAGCAACTGCACCCGGGGGGCGACGAGGCGCTGACCGGGCAGTCGGGCCATCACGTCCGCGAACCGGAAGAGGAGCACGTCCGCGCCGCCCGAGCGCAGTTGCCGGACGACCTCGTCGAAGCGGGCGACCAGCGTGTCCGGGTCGAAGGTGCGGCGCAGCACATCGTTGCCACCGGCCGCGAAGCTGATCAGATCCGGCTTCATCGCCACCGCGGAGGGCACCTGCTCGGCGACCACGCTGGGAAAGAGCCGGCCCCGGATGGCCAGGTTCGCGTACCGGAAGTCGGGCCCGGCCTCGGCGGCGAGCCGGGTCGCCACCAGGTCCGCCCAGCCCCGGAAGGTGCCGTCCGGGTACGCGTCGTCCATACCCTCGGTGAAGCTGTCCCCGACCGCGACAAAACTGCGCCAGCGCACCCGCGCCTCCCTCACCCCACTCGTTGCCTGCGGCGACCAGTCTGTCACCGCCGCAACGGCCGGTGCCGCCCGAAAGGTGTGGGCCGTGCCACCCGGGGGCGGGGCCAGAACCGCCGGACGAATTGCGTCGCCGGGCCGCCACGACGGGCCTAGGCTTCGCGGATGCTGCTACGTATGTCGACCCTGTTGCTGCGGACTCTGCGCGAGGACCCGGCCGACGCGGAGGTGCCGAGCCATCGGCTGCTGCTGCGCGCCGGCTACATCCGTCGTGCCGCACCGGGCGGCTACACCTGGCTGCCGCTGGGCAAGCTGGTGCTGGATCGGATCACCGATGTGGTGCGTGGTGAGCTGTTCGCGATCGGCGACCAGGAGGTGCACTTCCCGGCGCTGCTGCCCGCCGAGCCGTACCGGACCAGCGGCCGCTGGGCGGAGTACGGCGACCTTCTCTTCACCCTCGCCGACCGGCGCGGTGCCGAGCACCTGCTGGCGCCCACCCACGAGGAGATGGCGGCGCTGCTGGTCAAGGATGTGTTCACGTCGTACCGGGACTTCCCGGTGACGCTGTTCCAGGTGCAGACGAAGTTCCGGGACGAGGCGCGGCCCCGGGCCGGTGTGCTGCGCGGCCGGGAGTTCCTGATGAAGGACGCGTACTCCTTCGACCTGGACGAGGCGGGGCTGCGTGCGGCGTACGCCCGGCATCGCGCCGCGTACCAGCGGATCTTCGACCGGTTGGGTCTGGACTACACCGTGGTGCACGCGATGTCAGGGGCGATGGGCGGCTCCGCGTCGGAGGAGTTCCTCGCCGCGACGCCGGTCGGTGAGGACACCTTCGTGGGTTGCACGGCCTGCGACTACGCGGCGAACACCGAGGCGGTGGTCACCCGCGCGCCGAGCGCCGGTGACCCGAACGCGCAGCCGGCCGTCGAGGTGCACGACACTCCGGAGACCCCGACGATCGCGAGCCTGGTGGAGTTGGCGAACGCCCGCCGGTTGGGCGGGCGGGACGGCTGGACAGCCGCCGACACCCTGAAGAACGTGGTGCTGTCCGTCCGTCAGCCGGGTGCGGACCGGGCCGAGCCCCTGGTGATCGGGCTGCCCGGTGACCGGGAGGTCGACCTCAAGCGGGTCGAAGCCGCCCTGCACCCGGCCCAGGTGGCCGTCTTCGAGGAGTGGGCCGAGCATCCCGAGTTGGTGCGCGGCTATATCGGGCCGCAGCTGCTCAACAAGTTGGGCATCCGGTACCTGGTCGATCCCCGGGTGGTGGTCGGGTCAGCCTGGCTGACCGGGGCGAACGAGCCGGGCCGACACGCGACCGACGTGGTGTGCGGACGGGACTTCACCCCCGACGGCACCATCGAGGCGGCCGACGTCCGCGCCGGCGACCCGTGCCCCGACTGCGACGCGGGGGAGCTGACCATCCGGCGGGGCATCGAGATCGGGCACATCTTCCAGCTCGGCCGCCGCTTCACCGACGCCTTCGCGGTCGACGTGCTCGGGCCGGCCGGCAAGCCGGTCCGGCCGACCATGGGTTGCTACGGCATCGGGGTGTCCCGGGCGGTCGCGGCCGTCGCCGAGCAGCACCACGACGACCGGGGTCTGGTCTGGCCGGCGGCGATCGCGCCGTGCGACGTACACCTGGTGGTGGCGGGGAAGGGCCCGCAGCTCGACGCGGCGCTGGAGCTCGGCGGGCAGCTCGCCGCCGCCGGCCTGCGGGTGCTGGTCGACGACCGCACGCACGTCTCGGCCGGGGTCAAGTTCACCGACGCCGAGCTGATCGGCATCCCCCGGGCCGTCGTGGTCGGCCGCCGACTCACCGAGGGGTACGTCGAGCTGCGCGAGCGGGCCGGCGACGGGCGCACCGAGCTGCCGCTCGACGGTCTGGTGGACCGACTCGTCCGCGAGGTGCGCCAGGACCGTGGGAATCTGGTGTAGCGGCGGCGTCACGGGGTAGTGCAGTCGGATCGGGTGGAACGTCTGTGGAGGCTCTCATGTCCGGTTACCGGGTCAGTGACGTGATGACCAAGCAGGTCGTGTACCTGCCGGCCGAGACCACCCTGGACGAGGCGGCCAGGGTGATGAAGGAGGCCGACATCGGTGATGTGGTGGTCACCGACGGCGCCAGCCTCGCCGGCATGCTCACCGACCGGGACATCGTGGTGCGGGCCGTGGCGGAGAACAGCTCCCCTGCGGCCACCACCATCGGCGCGATCGTCACCCGTGAGGTCGTCATGATCGAACAGCACTGCACGGCGGGCGAGGCGGCGGCGCTCATGCGGGAGCGGGGCATCCGACGGGTGCTGGTCTGTGACAGCGACCGCAAGCTGGTCGGGATCGTCTCGCTCGGCGACCTGGCCATGCAACTCGACCCGACCAGCGCGCTCAGTGAGATCAGCGAGCAGTCGCCCACGGTGTGACCGGGCCGCCCGCCCGGCGGCGGTAGCCTCGACGCATGGCTGACATGCCGGCCCGACTGGCCGAGATCGTCGACGAGTTCGCCGCCGCGCCGCGCGACCTGGTGCTGGAGATGCTCCTGGAGTACGCGGACGTCATCCCGGTGCTGCCGGAGGGCACCGTCGAACGCGAGGGCATGGAACAGGTGCCCGAGTGCCAGACGTCGTTCTTCCTGCGCGCGAAGGTGACCCCGGAGGGCACCGTGACGACGATCTTCGACTGCCCGCCGGAAGCGCCGACCACCCGGGCGTTCGCCGGGATCCTCGCCGAAGGGCTGGCGGGCGCGAGCGCCGAGCAGGTGCTGGCCGTACCGGACGACCTCTACCAGCGGATGGGTCTGGCGCAGGCGATCAGCCCACTGCGCGTACGCGGTGGCACGGCGATCCTGGGTCGCCTCAAGCGGCAGATCCGGGAACAACTCGGCTGACCTCGAAGTTGCCACCGATCATGGAGATCGAGATCTACGCGGACGTGATCTGCCCGTGGTGCTACATCGGCAAGCGCCGCCTGGACGAGGCCCTCGCCAGCTATGCGGGTGAGGTGACGGTCCGCTACCGGCCGTTCCAGCTCGACCCGTCGCCGGTGCCCGAGCCTCTTCCGCTGGTGCAGGCGTTGGCCGGCAAGTTCGGCGGCCCGGAGCGCGCCCGGCAGATGGTCGCCCACGTGACCCAGGTCGCGGCGGCTGACGGGCTACGACTCGACTACGACCGCGCGGTGATCGCGAACACCTTCGACGCGCACCGACTGGTCTCCTGGGCGACCGACCAGGGCAAGGCGGCCGAGATGGTGGAGGCGCTCTACCAGGCGCACTTCAACCAGGGGGTCGACGTCGGGTCGCGCGAGGCGCTGGCGACCCTGGCCGGTGAGATCGGCCTGAACGCCGCCGACGCGCGCCGATTCCTCGACTCCGACGAGCGCGTGGCCGACGTCGCGGGCGAACTGGCCGCCGCGCGGGACCTCGGCATCACCAGCGTGCCGACCTTCGTCCTGGCCGGAAAGTACGCGGTCTCCGGCGCCCAGGAGGTGCAGACCCTGCTCGCCGCGCTCACCGAGGTCGAGCAGCGCGAGGCCGCCGCGCGCTGACCAGATCGACATCGGTGATGTTTCACGTGCAACAACATCGATGTCGGTTACTGGTCAGGCCGGCTTGGCCAGGCCCTCCACCACCTGCGCACCGGGCAGTGCGCCCAATGCCGGCCCCGGCAGCGCGATCTTGCTGTGCCGTACGCCGGACCCGACGATCACGTGCGGGGTGGCGACCACCCGCGCGTCCACCAGGATCGGCCACTGCGCCGGCAGCCCGATCGGGGTGATCCCGCCGTACTCCATGCCGGTCAACTCGACCGCGTCCGCCATCGCGGCAAAGCTCGCCTTTCGGACGTCCAGCGCCCGGCGGGCCACCCCGTTCACGTCGGCGCGGGTGGTGGCCAGAATGATGCAGGCCGCATAACGGACCACGCCGTCACGCTTGCCCGCGACCACCACACAGTTGGCCGACACGTCCAACCCCACCTCGTACGCCGCGCAGAACGCCGCCGTGTCGGCGAGGTCGGCGTCGATCGGCGCGACCAGCACCTCGTTGACGTCCACCGGCGCGTCGGCCGGCCACTGCGCGATGGCCTCCGCGACCGGCGGGGCGAGTAGGTCCAGGCGGGTGCGGGCCGGTTCGGTCTTCAGCGTTCCCATCACGGGTGCGATCTTCGCATCCGTGATGCGGAACCGCCCGACGGCTCCCCGGCCGCCCGGTGACGCCACCGGCCCGGGCCGGATCGATCCGGCGCTCAACTGCCGGCGAGGAACGCGTTGTCGCGCATGAAGGAGCGGTCGCGGGCTGCCGCCAACTCCTCTTCGCGCTGGGCCTTGGCCCGTTGCAGCTCCAGATCCTCGAACGCGTGCCGGACACCCAGCCGGATCACGCCGTAGAGGAAGACGAAGCCGAAGACGTAGAGGATCACCGTGGTGACGACAGCGAACATGGCGTCACGGTAAGACGAACGTGAACCGTTGTTGCTCTCATTTCTGGCCGGTTCCCCCATACGTGTTCGGGCGGCTCAGCCGGATCGGATCAGGTCCAGCACGGTCAACAACGCGAAGAACGCGATCACGATCTCGTTGACGATCCAGGCGTGTCCCTCGGCCCATTCCCGCATCCGGGTCAACACCCGCGCCGCCCGACTCCCGAGCAGCAGCAACGCCAGTAGGGGCAGCGCCAGCAGCAGCAGGGTGAGCAGCACGAACGGCACCAGGTGCCACCACGGCAGGTTGTGGCGGGCCACACTCGCCCCGACCGTGGCCATGGTCAGGTCGTCGGTGGGCGTCGCCACGAAGAGCAACGCACCCAGCCGCAGCGCCTGAAGCGGACCGGCGTGCTCGATGCTCCCCAGCCAGCGCGGAGGTCCGGAGCGGTTGCGGCGTACCCAGATCAACACGGCCAGAATCACCAGCAGGGCCAGCACCACCAGGTCGATGGCGGGGCCACGGTCGACCTTCCCGGCCACGGCGCTGGCGTCGGCGGCCACTCCACCCACCAGCCGGGTCGCCAGCCACGCTGCCGTCACCCCGGCGGCGATCACCAGCCCCGCGCCGGTGAGGAACCCCAGCGACGCCACCCGGGGCCGATCCGACGAGGCGAGGAAGACCGCCACCACCAACTGCGTCCCGGCCACCATGACCACGGCGAGCGGCAGAATGGTCACGAGGTTCATCGCCCGCCATCCTTCCCGTACGAGCGGGTGGGACGCGGCCGAACCCACGGATCAACTGCCGTGTCGCACGCCCCCGCCCAGGACGACACGGCCGGCCAGCAGCGCTCCGAGCAGCGCCAGCGCGGCGGCCACCACGAGCGTCGTCGTGTAGCTGGCCGGGCCTGGCGCGCTTCCCGTCGCCAACACGGCCCCGGTCAACGCGAGCACGGTCGCCGCGAAGAGCGAGTCGCTCAACTGCAGTGACGAGCTGTTGCGGCCCTGCTCACCCGGCTCGGACAACTCCAGGGTGAGCACCGACAGCGACGGATAGAGCAGGCCCATGCCCAGCCCTGCGACCGCCCAACCGACCACGGCCACGGTCACCGGCAGTTCGGGCCGGACGGCCAGGGCCACCGTGGCGGTGCCGACCGTGATGCAGCTCAGCCCGGCGCGCGGCAAGCTGGCCCTCGACGCCGGCACCGGGATCCGACCCTGCAACCAGGAGCCCGCCGACCAGGCCAACGCGCCGACGGTGAGGACCAGCCCGGCCGCCGTCGGCGAGAGGCCCCGCTCCCGGGAGAGCATCAGCGGAATGACCACCTCGGCGCCGACGAAGGCGGCCGAGGCCAGACCCCGCAACCCGACGACGGTGGGCAATCCTCGCGCGGCGCGGAGAAACCCGGCCGGCAGCAGGCGCGGGGCACAGACCAGCAGGCCGCCCACGGCGACCGCGACCAGCACCAGTGCGGTGGCACCGCGCTGCTGTCCCCCGATGTGCAACAGCGCGGCGCTCACCGCGGCCCCGCACGCCCAACCGATCCGCGCGGCCGCACCGGCCGACGGGCTCGTTGCCGCACTCCGGCCCAGCGACCGCAGGCCGGGATGGATCAGCAGCACCGCCGGCACGGCCACCGCCGGCACCGCCAGGAAAACCCACCGCCAGCCCAGGTACTGCACGATCAGGCCGGCAACCGCCGGCCCGACCAGCGACGGGACGACCCACGCCGCCGCGAACGCCGCGAAGATCCGCCGGTGCAGTTCCGATGGGTACGCCTGCGCGACGATCACGTAGAGCGCCACCGACAGCAGCCCGGAGCCGAAACCCTGCACGACCCGCCCGACGACCAGCGCGCTCATCACGGGCGCGGTCCCGGCGATCAGCAGCCCGACCACGAACCAGGCGACGCCGTGCCACATCGGCCCTCGGGGGCCGCGGGCGTCACACCAGATCCCGGAGACCACCATGGCCAGCACACCGGTGGCGAACGGGCCACCGAAGGCGATGCCGTAGAGCGCCAGCCCGTCCAGGCTGCGGGCGACGGTCGGCATCGCCGTACCGACCGCCAACGCCTCGAAGGCGAGGAGTGAGATCAACGCGACGCTGCCCACCGTCATCGCGCGTAGCCGGGGTGCGAAGAGTCCCGGTGCGGTGGGTTCGCTGATGACGGCTGTGCTCGGCATCGACCGAGCATGCGACCTCAACCCTGATTCAGGTCAACGGCCCAGTGACCCAGCTCTCGTCAGGCGTCCTGCAACGCCTCCCCAACTCCACGGACCAACCCGGAAAAATGCTGGTCTGCCAGCAGATGGCCGGCGGTGACCACCACCGCGATCGGCCATTCGATGACCTGTAGCGCGGCGAGCACCCCGAGCCCGGCGTAGTAAGCGACCTTGTCCGGTGGCGGCACCGCCACCTCACCCAGCATCGGCAGTTGCACCCGCCGGCCGTACATCTGGACGTTCTCCCGCGAACCGTTGAGATGTCGCGTCAGCGTGCTCATGCCGGCCTCCCCATGTCCGGTGATGGTCGTCGGATTCCACCGTCGACCCGGTCCATGCACTCGCGACGGCGGAAAATTCCGCTGCTCAGGGGGCATAACGGATGACAGGTCGGGAAGCCAGGCCGCCGGACGTCAGCGCGGTGGGAGGACGACATGGCCAAGGTCAGGACCAGCGGCAACAGGGGCCCGTCCAGCCGTACGCCTCGATGACGGCCGCGGGTCGCGCTGCCGGCCGCATCCTGCCGTCCTTCGGCGTGCCGCACCTGGTCGGCGAGGCGTCTCGGACGGTCGGCTCGGCCGCGACCCGGCTGGCCCGAACGGCGGGGCTGACGCGGCGTCGGGTGTGGTCCCGGCCCGGCCGACACCACATCGAGGTGCACGGTGTCTGCCAGGACGGCGGCAATCGGCTCGCCCGTCAGGTCGAAGGCGCCCTGGAGCGGATGCCCGGGGTCGCCTGGGCCCGGGTCAACGCACCCTCCGGGCGGGTGGTGGTCGCCGTCCAGGCCCCCGAGCCGAAGCTGCGCGACCTGATCACCACGATCGACCGGGTCGAGCGGACCTGCGACCACGAACCCGACCCGGAGATCCCACCGCCGCACCCACCGGAGGAGGGGCCGCGAACCCCGCGCACCCTGGGCGCGCTCGCCTCGGACGCGTTGGGCCTGACCATCTCGGCGGCCACCCGGGTCCTACCGTTCGCGCCACTGCCCGGCGAGGTGTCCGGCCTCCTCTCCGCAGTGGATCTTCAGCCGAAGCTGCACGGCTTCATCGGCAAACGGCTGCGCTCCGACCCGCGCGCAGACATCCTGTTTCCGCTGGCCGAGGCGGTGGTGCAGGGCTTGACCGGGCGCTGGACGGGGATCGTCCTGGACGGTGCGCAGCGGGTGGTGCAGTGGGGCGAGGCGCGGGCCCAACTCTCCGCCTGGGAGCGGGCCGAACCGCGACTCACCGGCGACGCGGAACGCGCCACCGCCCGGTGGCCGGTGATCGAGCGCCCCCGCCCGAAGCCGGACGGCCCGGTCGAGCGGTACATCAACCGGATGCTCGCGGCGGGCGCGGCCGCCGGCGCGGCGGCGGTGCCGTTCGCCGGGCCGAAGCGGGCCGCCGCGCTGGGCCTGTCCGCGCTACCCAAGGCGCCCGGCAGTGGCCGCGAGGGGTACGCGGCCCAGCTCGGCCGGATGCTGGCCCGGCGCGGCGTTATCGCGATGGACCGCAGTGTGCTGCGCGAACTCGACCGGATCGACACGCTCGTGCTCGACGCCGCGGTGCTCGGCTCGGACCGGGGCGTGCTGGCCGACCTCGCGCCGGCACCCGACGCGGACGTCGACCAGGTGGCCGAGCGTGCCTTCGCGTTGTTCGACCCGGACGACCCGACCGCTTCCCGCGCGGCGGACGGCTGGCGGCTCGCACCGCTGGACCGGATGCCCGCGAGCGACCCGGACCACATTCCGGACGCGGCCCGGCTGCGCTCCGCCTGCGGTCAGCTCCTCGGCCTCGCCCACGGCGACCGGCTCGCCGCACTGTTGCGGGTCGAACCGGAACCCGCGCCCGGCGTCGACGGTCTGCCCGCCGCCGCCCGGCACGCCGGTCTGCGGCTGGTCGTCGCCGGCGGCGACGAGCAGCGGTACGGCTTCGCCGACGCGATACTCCCCGGCGGGGACCAGCTGACCGAGTCGGTACGTGCATTGCAGCGCGACGGCGCGGTGGTGATGCTGGTTTCCGCGGACCGCAAGGCGCTCGGCGCGTCCGACTGTGGTCTCGGGTTCGCCGCACCGGAGGAGCTTCCGCCGTGGGGGGCGCACCTGCTGGTCGGTGCCGACCTGCGGGTGGTGGCACTGGTGATCGAGGCGACCGGGGTGGCCCGCCGCACCGCCCAGCAGAACATCCGGCTGGCCATGGCCGGCACCGGCCTCGGGGCGCTGGGCGCGTTCACCGCCCCACCACCCCAGTTGCCGCACCGAGCGCTCGTCGCGGTCAACAGCGCGGCCGGGTTGGCCTTCGCCAACGGGGTCTGGCAGGCCCGCCGGTTGCACGATCAGTCGGACACCCCGGCGCCGGTGGCGACCGCCTGGCACCTCATGCCCGTCGGCACCGTGCTCGACCACCTGCGCTCCACCCCGGACGGCCTGTCCAGCGCCGAAGCACAGCGTCGACGCCACGCCACCGGTGGCGACGGCGGCACAGCCGGCGGCGGGCTGCTGCGCGCCTTCGTGGACGAATTGTCGAACCCGCTCACTCCGGTGCTGGCCGCCGGGGCGGTGCTCTCCGCGTCGTTCGGCTCACTGGTCGACGCCGCCCTGGTCGGCGGCGTGGTCGGTGGGTCCGCCCTGATCGGGGCGGTGCACGAACGCAACACGGAGCGGTCGCTGGCGGAGCTGCTGTCGCGCTCGGCGGTGACCGCACGGGTCCGCCGGGACGGTGCCGAGCAGGTTCTCGCCGCCGAAGATCTGGTCCTCGGGGACGTCATCGCCCTCGAACCGGGCGACTCGGTGCCCGCCGACTGCCGGGTGCTGGAGTCGGTGGGCCTGGAGGCCGACGAGTCGTCACTGACCGGCGAGTCGCTGCCGGTCGCCAAGTCCAACCGACCGGTGGTCGCCGCCGCCATCGCCGACCGACACTCGATGCTCTACGAGGGCACCACCGTGGCCGCCGGGCACGGCACCGCCGTGGTGGTGGCGACCGGCAACGACACCGAGGCCGGGCGCAGCCTGGCGTTGGTGCGGCAGGCACCCCCGACCAGTGGGGTGGAGGCTCGGCTCAGCTCGTTGACCAGCGCCGCCATCCCGTTGGCTGCCGGGTCCGCGGTGGCGGTGGCCGGCGCGGGCCTGCTTCGGGGCGTACCCCTGGCCGAAACGGCGGCGACCGCCGCGAACCTCGCCGTGGCGTCGGTGCCGGAGGGGCTGCCGTTCCTGGTCAGCGCGGCGCAACTGGCGGCGGCCCGGCGGCTGGCCGAGCACGGCGCGTTGGTCCGCAACCCGCGCACCATCGAGGCGCTGGGCCGGGTGGATGTGCTCTGCTTCGACAAGACCGGCACCCTCACCGAGGGCCAGTTGCTCCTCGCCGGGGTCGGCGACGGCGTCGGCGAACGGTACGCCCCGGTCGACCGGTTGGACGACCGGCTCCGGATGACGCTGGCCGCGGCGCTGCGGGCCACCCCCGCCGCGAACGATCCGGAGGAGTTGGCGTTGCAGACCGACCGGGCGGTCCGGCGGGGTGCCGGGGAGGCCGGGGTGGTGGAGCAGACCGGTGCCGCTGGCTGGCGGGCGGCCGGCGGTCTGCCGTTCGAGCCGTCCCGTGGTTACCACGCGAGCATCGGACAGACCGACGGTCACCTGTTGTTGAGCGTCAAGGGTGCCCCGGAGACGGTGCTGCCGCGCTGTTCGTCCCGCCGCACCGACGGTCGTCAGGAACCGCTCGACGACGCCGGCCGGGCGGAACTGGAACGGATGCTCGCCGACCGGGCCGGTGCCGGAAACCGGATCCTGGCCGTCGCGGAGTGCCCGGTCAGCGACCCGAAGGTGACCGACGGGGACGTTCGAGGGCTGACCTTTGTGGGTTTCCTGGCCCTCGCCGACGGTGTACGGGAGAGCGCCGCCCCGGCGGTGCGCCGGATCCGGCAGGCCGGCGTGCACACCATCATGATCACCGGCGATCATCCGGCCACCGCCGAGGCGATCGCCGCCACCATCAGCGAGCACGACGAACAGCGGGTGGTCACCGCCGGTGAACTCGACCAACTGGACGACGACGCGCTCGCCGAGCGGTTGGCCAACACCGATGTGGTGGCCCGCTGCACCCCCACCCACAAGGTGCGGATCATCCAGGCGTTGCAGAAGTGCGGGCGGACCGTGGCGATGACCGGCGACGGCGCCAACGACGCCCCGGCCATCCGGCTGGCCGACGTCGGCATCGCCCTCGGTCAACGGGGCACCCCGGCCGCCCGCGCCGCCGCCGACCTGGTGGTCACCGACGACCGGTTGGAAACCATCATCGCGACCCTGATCGAAGGGCGGGCGATGTGGTCGTCGGTGCGGCACGCCCTCAGCATCCTGGTCGGCGGCAACCTCGGTGAGATCGCGTTCAGTGTGCTCACCGCCGCGGCGACCGGCCGCTCCGCGCTCACCGGGCGACAGCTGCTGCTGGTCAACCTCCTCACCGACCTGGCACCGGCGCTGGCCATCGCGGTCCGGCCACCCGCGTCGGACCGCGCCGACGCGCTGCTCCGGGAGGGCCCGGACACGGCGCTCGGCGAAAGTCTCACCAGGGAGATCGGTCTGCGGGCGGCAGCCACCACGCTGGGCGCGACCACCGGCTGGACGTTGGCCCGCTACACCGGACGCCGCCAGCGGGCCGGCACCGTCGCCCTGGTCTCCCTTGTCGGCACCCAGCTCGGGCAGACCATCCTGGCCGGCGGCACCAGCCCGACCGTGTTGGCCTCCACGGCGGCGTCACTGGGCGTGCTCGTCCTGGTGGTGCAGACGCCGGGAGTGAGCCAGTTCTTCGGCTGCACCCCGCTCGGGCCGGTCGGCTGGACCATCGGGGCCGGGTCGGCGCTCGGCGCGACCTTCGCCAACGGTGTGCTCACCAGGCTGATGGAACGCCTCCCGGAGGCGCACCCGCCGCACTCCGCCCAGAGCTGAGGCGGTTCCGAGCTGTTCCCTGCTCCGGCGGCCTCTCCGAAACTGCCCTGTCGTGGTGTCGGCGCGTGTGTGGTGGAGACGGCACTGGGGCTCGGTGGCAACCACCTCGACGTCGGACAACTCCCCGAGGAAGGGCACATCGTCCTGACCAATCCCGAGGGCGACGAGTTCTGCGTGGGTCGGTACGTTCGGTCATCGGTACGAGTAAAAACTGAAAAGCTGGAGCCCATCCACGTGGCTTCGTTATCCCCGTGCTTGCCGCACTCCTCCGCGCTGGGTTGCGTCACCACCTCGTGCACGGGAAGGGTGGGCTGTGCGGCAGATGGTGCTGATGTCGCTGTCCTGGATCACAATCGGTGTGGGAGTTGTCAGCTCAGCCTCGATCGTCGTCGACATCCGCGTCCACAAGTACCGCCAGCTACTCAAGAGCGAGGAGTTCGTCTGGCCGGTGACCGGGCTCTACCTCGGCCCAGCCGCCGTTGTGGCGTACCGCCGTTGGATCAGGCCCCATTCCCCCAGGTGGCAACAGAGACACGGCAGGCCACCGAAAAAGCCCCAGCAACTAGCCATCCTGACCGGGGTTTGTCAGTGCGGCGCCCACTGCGCTCTGGGCGTCGTCCTCGGTGAGGTGTTCGTCTTCGCAAGTGGCATCAAATTAGCGGGTGAGACGCTGTGGGCCTCGTACGTCAGCGACTACCTCGGGGCGGTCGTCGTCGGGGTGACATTCCGCTACTTCATTTCGGGTCGCAGGGGCCGGCACCGGATCTGGGATGCGATAGTGACCGTCGCCAAGGCCGACCTGCTGACCGTGACCGTCTTCGAGATGGTGCTGTTCGTCTGGTTGGCGTTGTCACACCACGTCATTGTCCCGGAGCCACCATTGAACCCGGCCACCCCGGCCTTCTGGTTCTTCACCCAGATCGGGCTGGCCAGCGGCTTCATCGCCGCCTGGCCCGCGACCGCCTGGCTGATCCGGCGCGGGATCAAAGTAGAGCCACAGCCCGCGCAACTTCGATAAACGGAGGTACTGCCCGGCGACCGAGGGTTATGAGATCAGGCTTCGTCGTCCGGTGACCTGAAGCCGGGCTGGAACCGCTCGGACGGCGCTCAGACCTCGGCCCACCAGCGCCCGCGGCGCACCTCGACACCGGGAACGTCCGCCAGCACCTGGTCAGGATCGACCAAGCTGGCAACCGACTGCTCCAAGTCGGTTCGCAACTCAGCGACCGCCTCTTCGAGGGTGTTCTGCTCGCTCGGCCAGTCGATGTTGGCACTCCGCAGCCGCCGCTCGGCAGCCTCGAACAGAGCGTCCGGGTTGTCGACTGTGATCTCAAGACGGCAGTACAGCTGCACAACGATCGGCTTCGCGTCTTCCACTCGCGAGAGCGTTCCACACGCCACGCCTCAGGCATGGCTTCAGTTCCCTCGCCGTCGACGAACCCATTGCGGGACTAAATGCGGACCGTCCGCAGCTAGCAGGCAAAGTTCTGCACGAAGGTCTCGCGTTCCCCAGTGTCCGGGTCGTCGGCCCAATGCCACCGGCTCACGTCCCCCCGCCAGCCGCGCTGAGTGTTCACCTCAAGGTTTGCTTGGGCATCCTTCATCCTCAGAATCAGCTGGCCGTCCGCTGCCACATCGCCCGGGCGCAGCCGACCGCTCCCGGAAACCGTGTCCGTAGATTCGCCCGCAGAGATCGCGGGCTGGCCGGCCTGTCCAAAACGCCTGGGGGCCGGGATGTCATGGTGCCCGATTGTGCCCCGTCGCTGACCGCTGGCGGTCCTGGCTTCTGATCCGTATCTGGCCCAGCCTCTGGAAGCACTCGCCGACGCTGTGGCAAGATCCCTCGATGGCTTCACCGAACGAGAGGGCACGTCGCAAGCAACTCCGCGACGCCTACAAGAAAGCCGACCGAGAGGCTCGATCCGCGCTGCTCCCCATCAACCGGGACCAGCTGGCGGCACTCGTGGAGTTCGTCGACGCCCACGTCCTAGCCGATGGCTGCGACCACACCACTAGGCATGGTCAGCAGTGGGCCGACGAGCAAGGCATCAGGTGGGAAGCACTCGGCGAGGGCCTACGCCAGTTGGGTGGCTGGTGTGATTGCGAGGTCGTCATGAACTGTCATCCCGAGGAGATCTTCCGCTAAGCACCAACGGGCAACGGTCGACATGCTGCTCGCCTTGCTGAGGGGCTACGACATCACCGGGGATGACGCGATCCACGCGGTACGCGCGATACGCGTGGTCCTGCAAGGGTTCGTGACCCTGGAGGCGGCCGGCGGGTTCGGGCTGCCGCAGTCCCTCGACGAGACGTTCGACCGGCTGGTCGACTCCCTGGACGCTACGTTCCGCGCCTGGGCGGCTGCATCGATCGCGCGCTAGGCGAGGAGAAACGGCGTGACCGCCTGGCTGCACTCGGAGCGCGATCAACCAGAGAAAGTGCTGGTGGAGCCCAGGGGACTCGAACCCCTAACCCCTGCCTTGCAAAGGCAGTGCTCTGCCAGTTGAGCTAGGGCCCCGTGAGTGGCCGCGGCGTCGATCGTTCCCCGCCGGACCGAGCGTCAGCGGAGGTCGGGCGACGTGGTCGCCTCGTGCCACAGGGCACGCTCGTCGTTCGACGCCTTGATCTTGTTGAACACGACGACGCCCACACCGACGACGCCAGCCAGAATCAGCAGCTTCTTGAACATGGGGCGACCCCTCGCGCTCGACTATCGTCGGACGACATGCGGTGGGGCTAGATGGAATCGAACCATCGACCTCAGAGTTATCAGCTCTGCGCTCTAACCGACTGAGCTATAGCCCCGCGTTGCGACGAGCAAGATTAACCCATCCGCTCGGCTGGCCCCAAATCGGGGTCCGCGTCTGCGAGCCGGGCCCGTCCACGCCCGCAAAACCTACCCGAGTACGGGACGCCGGAGCGACCGCTTTCCACGGTGCCCCGGCGTCCCGGTCACTCAGTCCCGCTCGGCGAGGGTCAGCTCGATCCCGCCGACCAGGTCGGCGCAGACGTTGTAGACGAACGCACCGAGCGTGGCCAGCGCGGTAAACAGCACCACGTTGACCAGGCCGATCAGCGCCGAGCTGAGGATCACGCCCTTGGCGGTGATCTGGAAGCCGCTGGTGCTCTGACCGCCGCCGGCGTTGACCAGGTCGCTCAGGCTCTCGTTGACGCTCTGGAACACGCCCATCGCGTCCAACGCCAGGTAGAGCACCGAGGTGGCCACCACCACGACGATGAAGAGCACCACCGAGACCGCGAACGCGAACTTCATCACGGACCACGGGTCGATCCGCTTCAGGTTCAGCCGGGCCCGGCGCGGCCCGCGGGAGGCGGCCGAGCTGATCGACGTACGCGCCGCACGCACCGCGTCGCCGACGCGGGCGGCCCCGACGGCGGACGCGTTGCCGATCCCCGGTGGTAGGCCACCGCCGCTGGCCGGGCGGCCGGTGGCGGCAGCGGTACGCGTCGCGTCCGGCTGCGGCTGGGTCATGCCGGGCGTGATCCGCGGCTGGGTGCCGGTGGACCCGGTTGACGCGGCCTGCCCGGGCCGGACACCGATCGGCTGGGTGGTCGCCGGACGGTCCGAGGGTGCCGCCGCCTTACCCGGAGGGTTGGCGGCGGCCGACGTCGGCGCCTCGGCGCTGGACGCCTCGGTCTTGTCGCCCGACCCGCCGTCGTCGCCTGGCTGCTCCGGCGGGGGTGTCATACCTGGAGCCCTGGTGAACTTCGGGGCAGGCGCGTCGGCGGGGACCGTCGCCCGGCCCACGGCCGCGCGGCCGGTCGCTGGTGTGCCGCCTTTGGCGGCCTCCTCGTCGACCGGGTTGGCCGAGGTCCCCGTGTTCCCCGACTTCGCCTGTGTCTCCGTCATTCAACTAGTCCTGTTCGTCAGGCTCGTCGGCATTGCGAGCAATCGCCACGATAGTCACGCCGTCCGGGAGGTCCATCAGTTTGACCCCCATTGTGTTCCGGTCGCGCGTACGGCGTACAGGCTTCACCGGAGTCCGAATGACACCACCATTGCTGGTGATCGCGAACAGCTCGTCGTCCGGATCGATCACCACCGCGCCAACCAGACCACCGCGCCGTTCGGTGATCTTCGCAGTCAACACGCCCTTACCTCCCCGGCCCTGCACCGGGTATTCCTCGATCGGGGTGCGCTTCGCGTATCCCCCGTTCGTGGCCACCAGAACGTCCAAACCTTCCCGCACGACTTCCATGGCGAGCAGGACGTCGTCGTCCGTGAAGCGCATGCCGATCACGCCCGAGGTGGCCCGGCCCATCGGCCGCAGCGCCTCGTCCGAGGCGTTGAACCGGATCGCCTGTGCCTTCTTCGAGACCAGCAGCAGGTCGTCCTCCGGAGCAACCAGCGCAGCACCGACCAGCTCGTCCTCATCGCGCAGGTTGATCGCGATGATGCCGCCGGAACGGTTGGAGTCGAACTCCTCGAGCCGCGTCTTCTTCACCAGGCCGTTCTTCGTGGCCAGTACCAGATAGGGGGCTACCTGGTAGTTCGGGATCTCGATGATCTGCGCGATCTGCTCGTCGGGCAGGAAGGCGAGCAGATTGGCCACGTGTTGGCCCTTGGCTACCCTACTGGCCTCCGGCAACTCGTACGCCTTGGCCCGGTAGACGCGCCCCTTGTTCGTAAAGAACAAGATCCAGTCGTGGGTCGAGCAGACGAAGAAGTGGCTGACGATGTCGTCCTGCCGCAGCGTGGCGCCACTGACACCCTTACCGCCGCGCCGCTGCGAGCGGTAGAGATCGACCTTGGTCCGCTTGGCGTACCCGGTCCGGGTGATCGTGACGACCACGTCCTCGCGGGCGATGAGGTCCTCCATCGAGACCTCGCCGTCGAACGGGACGATCTGCGTCCGGCGGTCGTCGCCCCACTTGGCGACGATCTCGCCCAGCTCCTCCGAGACGATCTTCCGCTGCCGCTCCGGCTTCGCGAGGATGTCCTTGAGGTCGGCGATCTCCAGCTCGAGCTTGGCCAGGTCGTCCACGATCCGCTGCCGCTCCAACGCGGCGAGCCGGCGCAGCTGCATGTCCAGGATCGCGGTCGCCTGGATCTCGTCGATGTCGAGCAGCCGGATCAGGCCCTGCCGCGCGTCTTCCACGGTCGGCGAACGCCGGATCAGGGCAATCACCTCGTCCAGCGCGTCCAGCGCCTTGCCCAGGCCGCGCAGGATGTGCGCCCGCTCCTCGGCCTTGCGCAGCCGGAACGCGGTCCGCCGACGGATCACGTCGATCTGGTGCTCGACGTAGTAGCGGATGAACTGCGCCAGGTTGAGCGTGCGCGGCACCCCGTCGACCAGGGCCAGCATGTTGGCGCCGAAGGTCTCCTGAAGCTGGGTGTGCTTGTAGAGGTTGTTCAGCACGACCTTCGCGACGGCGTCGCGCTTGAGCACCAGCACGATCCGCATGCCGGTACGCCCGGAGGACTCGTCGCGGATGTCGGCGATGCCGGCGAGCTTGCCCTCCTTGATCAGCTCGGCGATCCGCTCGGCGAGGTTGTCCGGGTTGACCTGGTAGGGCAGCTCGCTGACGACCAGGCAGGGGCGGCCCCGCTTGTCCTCCTCAACCTCCACCACGGCGCGCATCCGGATCGAGCCGCGACCCGTGCGGTACGCGTCCTGGATCGCCGTCGTGCCCACGATCAGGCCGTGGGTCGGGAAGTCCGGGCCCTTGACGATGCCGAGCAGGGCTTCGAGGGTGGTCTCCTCGTCCTCATCCGGGTGCTCCAGGCACCACTGCACCGCCGCACCGATCTCCCGCAGGTTGTGCGGCGGGATCTTGGTGGCCATGCCGACCGCGATGCCCTCGGAGCCGTTCACCAACAGGTTGGGGATCCGCGACGGCAGGATGGTGGGCTCCTTGGCCCGGCCGTCGTAGTTGTCCTGCAGGTCGACGGTGTCCTCGTCGATGTCCCGCAGCATCTCCATGGCGAGCGGGTCGAGCTTGCACTCGGTGTTGTGGCTGACGAAACCGTCGGAGACGAACGAATGGTCGTCGGTGTCGACCCGGACGCTGTAGACCGCCTGGACGCCGGCGTCGGTGATCTGCGCCACCTCGGCGTAGTAGAAGCGGCCGTCGACCAACGGCTCGACCACGTCGAGCACCTCAGTGTTGGTGATCCGGGCGGCGATCTCGTCGCGGTCCCGCTCCCAGCGCTCCACCCGGTCCACGTTGTGCCGGCGCAGCCAGTCCAGCTCGGTCCAGCGCTGCGCGCCGTGCTCGCGGATGAAGTCGCCGACCAGCGGCACGTGGTCACTGGAGAGCGCGGTGCTGCTCGCCGGCACCTGGGCCAGCTCGGCCTCCAACTTGGCCTGCTTGCGGCCGAGGAAACCGACGTGCGCCGCGAAGATCCGGGCGTCGCGGCGGTTGGTCACCACGACCTTGATCTCGCCGTCGTCGTAGCGGGTCTGCCGGCTGATCACGCCGAACTCCAGCAGCAACTGCTGGACCTCGGCCGCCAACCGCTCGCTGCGCGTCGAGTACGAGATCTGCATGGTGTTGCGCGGCAGCAGCGAGGACGAGCCGTCGCCCTCGAAGAGCGCCTGGAGGAACGCCCGCTTGACGGCGGCCGGCCCCTGCCAGACGAACTCGGGTACGAACTTCGCGGCGCTCCGGGCACCCATCATCTCGCCCAGGAGGCTCCCGCGCAGCGCGGTGAGGTCCTGCACATCGAGTTCGTGCAGGGTGCTGCCAGAGGCGATGGCCCGCTCGCCGACGTAGCGCGGGCCACCGACGGCGAGGTCGTAGGCCGTCAGAACCCGGACGAAGAATTCCCGGTCGACGTTGTTGAACCCGGCACGACTCGGGGAGACCCAGCCCTCACTCACGAATGCACCCGCGAGGACGGCCGCCTCGACGTGCTCCAGCATCGGGTAGCCGATCTCGTCCGGCACTGAGCGCTGAAGAACGACCCGGTCGCCGGGGGAGATCTCGGCCAGCAGCTTCCAGAGCAGGGTCGGCACGCCGGCCACGTCCACCAGGCAGAGCACCGGGTGGTTGTGGGTGCCGGTCAGCTCGTACCCCTCGCGGGTTCGCAGCCGCAGCGTGGGGTGCTCGCCGGAGTGGAAGAACTTGGTGGCGCGGACCAGGTCGCCGTTGCGGTCGCGGACCTTGAGGTCGATGTCGGTCTCGCTGGACGGCGCGGCGTCGGCCACCACGTCCGCGATCCGCACGCTGCCGTCGGCGGTACGAATACGGACATTTCCTGATATGCAGTATCGCATGGCCGCAGCTGGATCATTACCCGGTGAGCCGAAGTTGCCGTTGCCGTCGACCAGCGGGTAGCGCAGCGACCAGGGCTGCGCCATCCGGACCAGCGCGTCGTAGATCGCCGAGTCGCCGTGCGGGTGGAACTGGCCCATCACGTCGCCGACGACGCGGGAGCACTTCACGTACCCCCGGTCCGGACGGTAGCCGGAGTCGAACATCGCGTACAGGATCTTGCGGTGGACCGGCTTGAGGCCGTCCCGGACGTCCGGCAGCGCGCGACCGACGATGACGCTCATCGCGTAGTCGAGGTAGGAGCGCTGCATCTCCACCTCGAGCCCGACCGGTTCGATCCGGTCGTGCGCGACCACCGCGGCGATGGCCTCGGCGGGGACCTCGGGCTCGTTCGGTGTGGACTCGGGAGAATCGGTCACTGTTTACCCTTATCAGACTCAGAGTCGTTTTCGTGCTGTGGATAACGGCTGTGGATACCGGCCAAGCTGTGGATAACTCTGTGGACCGCTGGATCGGCCGGGCAGTACCCGGCCGATCCAGCGCAGTCCGTCAGATATCCAGGAACCGAACGTCCTTGGCGTTGCGCTGAATGAACGACCGGCGCGCCTCGACGTCCTCACCCATCAGCACACTGAACAACTCGTCGGCGGTCGCCGCGTCGTCGAGAGTGACCTGACGCAGGGTACGCGTCGCCGGGTTCATCGTGGTTTCCCACAGCTCGGGATAGTTCATCTCGCCGAGGCCCTTGAAGCGCTGGATGTCGTCCGGCTTGGCGTTGGCCTTCTTCTGCTGGCGCAAGGCGATGAGCCCGTCCCGCTCGCGGTCGGAGTAGGCGTACTGCGCGTCGTCACCCTTCTTGTTCCACTTGATCTTGTAGAGCGGCGGGGCGGCCAGGTAGACGTGCCCCAGCTCGACCAGCGGACGCATGAAGCGGAACAGCAGGGTCAGCAGCAGGGTCTGGATGTGCTGGCCGTCGACGTCCGCGTCAGCCATCAGCACGATCTTGTGGTACCGCAGCTTCTCGATGTCGAAGTCGTCGTGGATGCCGGTGCCGAGCGCGGTGATCAGCGCCTGGACCTCGTTGTTCTTGAGGACCCGGTCGATCCGGGCCTTCTCCACGTTGAGGATCTTGCCGCGGATCGGCAGGATCGCCTGCGTGCGCGGGTCCCGGCCCTGCTTGGCCGAGCCGCCGGCCGAGTCGCCCTCGACGATGAAGACCTCGGACTCGCGCGGGTCGGTGGACTGGCAGTCGGCCAGCTTGCCGGGCATCGAGCCGGACTCCAGCAGCGACTTGCGCCGGGCCAGCTTGCGGGCCTGCTGGGCGGCGATGCGGGCGCGGGCCGCCTGGGACGCCTTCTGGATGATCATCTTGGCCTCGGCCGGGTTGCGGTCGAACCAGTCGACCAGCCGGTCGTTGCAGACCCGCTGCACGAAGCTCTTCACCGGCGTGTTGCCGAGCTTGGTCTTGGTCTGACCCTCGAACTGCGGGTTGGTCAGCTTGACCGAGATGATCGCCGCGAGCCCTTCGCGGATGTCCTCACCGGAGAGCTTCTCGTCGCCCTTGAGCAGCTTCTTGTCGGCGCCGTACCGGTTGACCACGCTGGTCAGCGCGGACCGGAAGCCCTCCTCGTGCGTGCCGCCCTCGTGGGTGTTGATGTTGTTCGCGAAGGTGTAGACCGACTCGCCGTACGACTCGTTCCACTGCATCGCGATCTCGAGCGACATGCCCTCCTCCTCGGCCCCGAACTCCACCACCGTCTTGTGGATGGGGTTCTTGGAGGCGTTGAGGTGCCGGACGAAGTCGGCGATGCCGCCGTCGTAGCGGAAGGTGACCTCGCGGGGCTTGCCGTCCTCACCCTCGGGGACCCGCTCGTCGAGCAGGTGGATGGTGAGGCCGCGGGTGAGGAAGGCCATCTCCTGCAGTCGCCGGTAGATGGTCTGGAAGTCGAAGTCGACGGTCTCGAAAACGTCCGCGTCCGGCCAGAAGGAGACCGCCGAGCCGGTGCGGTCGGTGGTCTCGCCCTTCTCCAGCGGAGTGGGCTTGGAGTTGTGGTACTGCTGCCGCCACACGAACCCGGACTTGTGGATCTCCACAGCCATCTTCGTGGAGAGCGCGTTCACCACGGACACGCCGACGCCGTGCAGACCGCCGGAGACGGCGTACGCCTTGCCGTCGAACTTTCCACCGGCGTGCAGCACGGTGAGCGCGACCTCGACACCCGGCTTCTTGAGCTTCGGGTGGAGGTCGACCGGGAAACCACGGCCGTTGTCGGTGACTCGGACGCCACCGTCGGCGAGCAGCACCACGTCGATGGTGTCGCAGTATCCGGCCAGCGCCTCGTCGACCGCGTTGTCGACGACCTCCCAGACGAGGTGGTGCAGACCGCGCTCGCCGGTGGACCCGATGTACATACCGGGCCGCTTGCGAACCGCCTCCAGCCCCTCGAGAACGGTGATCGACTCTGCGCCGTACTCCTGCTTGTCCTGCGCTGCCACCCTCGGCCACTTTCTCGCGTCCGCCGCGCCGGTAGGGGCGCGTCGGGCGCGGGTTCGGCGGACAGGACGCGACGTCGGCGCGCGGACCGGCACCGGAGACCTCCGGACAGCGGGTCGAACGCGCCGGTCGCCGCGGTTGCCCGCGGATCGCGATCGGCTCGACCCGACATGGAGAATGGAGCTGGGCCATCGGCCCCGTCCCACTCCCGCACCGGGTCTTCGTCTCGCTGTCAATCCTACTGTGCGCGGAGGACAGAACCACCACTCGGCACCCTCAGCGAGGCGGCTGAGAAGTCCATAGCCGGCAGAACCCCATCGCCCACGACTCCCCCCACACGCCAGGCTCCCATCGCACGCGCCGCCCCGGAACGGGTTGACCCGCGGTCGGGCGGGTCGGGGGTCGCGGCCGAAGCGTCCGTGCCGTACGTTTGCGGCGCCCCGGAACCAGCCTTGATCTTTAGCGGTTGGAACCGGGACGATCGACCCGATCGACCCGACACGTGCTCTTTAAGAGGTGACAGATGGGGCTGGACAACGTCGCGGTGCACTGGCCGCGGACCGGCCGCTTCTACGATCCGGTCGCGCCGGCCGAGTTCGTCGACTTCGGCGAGATCGTCGACCTGCCGCGCATCTCCGCGCCGACCGCGGCCCTGGCCGAGCTGATCGCGAAGACCGGCACCATCCGGGCGACCGCGTACACCGAGTTGGTGGATCTCCTGCTCGGCCTCGAAGGTGTGTTGTACGCCACAGACGCCGCCGCCGAGGACGAGGACCCGGTGATCGACCCGGACGGCTGCTCCTGGATCGCCAGTGGCATCGAGAGGTTCGTGGCCGCGCACCGCGCGACCAGCGAAGCGGTCACCTTCGAGACGGTGAGCACGGTGCTGCGCTCGCTCCTCGGCGACGGCAGGCTGGCCGAGCAGCAGCTGCGCTGGCTGGAGAGCCGGCTCGACGCGCTGCGCGACGAGCGCGGCGACCCGCCGCAGTGGAACTTCACCTGCGCCGAGCTCGGCGTGCTGGCCGCGTTCTACCGGCGCTGCGCCGAGCGCGGGTTCGCCGTCTACGCCGACGCCTGAGCCGCCGGGTCAGACTCCGAGGCGGCCGGCCGGTTGGCGGCCGCGATCACCTGCGTGAGCACCGTGTGCAGGTGTCGCAGGTCCTCGACGGGCAGCCCGAGACGGTCAACGATCGCGGCCGGGATCAGCTCGGCCTGACTCCGTAGCGCGGCGCCGCTGGCGGTGAGGGTGACGGCGAGGCTGCGCTCGTCGTTCGGGTCGCGTTCCCGGCGCAGGTAGCCGGCCGCCTCCAGCCGCTTGAGCAGGGGCGACAGCGTGCCCGGATCGAGCTGGAGCAGGCGGCTGAGGTCGCGGCCGGACAACGGCGCGTGCTGCCAGAGCGCCAGCATCACCAGGTACTGCGGGTGGGTCAGCCCCATCGGCTCCAGGAGCGGCCGGTAGACGGCCACCACACTGCGCGCGGCGACCGAGAGGGCGAAACAGACCTGCTGCTCCAACGCCAGCGGGTCGACGCCGTCCGGTCGTTCGCTCATCGGTTGCCCTCTCCACGCACGATGACTATCGTACCGATCATTGGCACACCAACCATTGGTGCCCCAATGATCTGCTCGTGCGACGGGCCGGGCGGCGAGGCGACGCGGGGAAGAGGCGGCAGATGAGCGAGGACGACGCGGTCACCAGGGCCCCGGGCGAGGGGGGCCGCTTGATGCGCTGGGCCTTCCGGCACCTCGCCGGCCCGGCCGAGGGCGTGCAGGGTGCGGTGCAGGGCGGCTCGACCGAGGCCCGCGAGGCGTGGAAACGCGACCTGGCCGAGCGCAAACGCTTCACTCGGGAGCAGCGCGAACGCAAACGGGCAGCCCGCGAGGCCGACCGGCGCGGCTGAGCAGTCGGCTCAGCCGTACGTGTCGCGCGGACCCCGCCCGCGGACCCGGCGTGGTCCCTTCCCCCAGGACGGCGCGGCCGGGCCGTGAATGTGCAGCTTGCGCACCACGTTGTGACCGACCTCGCTGGCGATCTGCTTGAGCAGCGAGCCGGCGAGCAGCCGCAACTGGGTGGCCCAGGCGGTCGAGCGCGCCTCAACGGTCAGCTCGCCGTTCTCCAACTTCACCGGCCGGCTGTTCTGCGCGACCTCGGGGCCGACAACCCGCTCCCAGGCGCCGAACACCGTGGCCTCGGCCGCCGGCTGCTGCCAGCCACGCGCCTTCACCAGCCGGTTGAGCACAGCGCCGAGCGGCTGCGGGTCGCGCGGGTCGGGGCCGGGACCGGAGTAGCCGCGCAGCCGCCGCCCCGAGCCGCCGGCACCGTCGCCGCTGCCAGGCGTACGCCGGGCGCGTGCTGCCGCCTGCCGCCGGGACAGCGCCGCGTCGAGCACCGCCCGCGCCAGCTCCGGCCCGCTGGGGGCCGCCGCCGGCTCACCGCCCGCCGAATCCGCCGCCTGCTTCGGGGTACGCGCGGCCGGGCGGTCGCCTTCCGCCGCCCGACGTGGGCGTGGCTCATCCGACACGGCGTACCGTCCCTTCGCCGACCTGATAGCGAGTGCCGCGCAGGGCGGCCGGCACGTCGTCGTCCACCGCGCAGGTGACCAGCAACTGACTCGCCCCACCCACCAACTCCGCCAACCGCTCCCGGCGGCCAGTGTCCAACTCCGCGAAGACGTCGTCGAGCACCAGCACCGGCTCGATGCCGTCGGCGCGCAACAGGTCGTACCCGGCCAGCCGCAGCGCGAGCGCGAACGACCAGGATTCGCCGTGGCTGGCGTAACCCTTGGCGGGCAGTGGACCGAGACTCAGGGCCAGCTCGTCCCGGTGTGGCCCGACCAGGGTCGTGCCCCGCTCGATCTCGGCGGAACGGGACGCGGCCAGCGCCGCCGTCAACGCCTCGGCCAACGCGCCCCGGTCGGTGGTCGGCTCGGCCAGGTCGATCGAGGGTCGGTAGGCGATGCTCGCCGCACCCCGACCGGCGGCCACCGCGTCGTACGCCTTCGCCACGTGCGGCGTGAGCGCGGCCACCAACTCCAGCCGGCCGGCGAGCAACTCCGCACCGTGCTGGGCCAGGTGGGTGTCCCAGACGGCGAGGGTGCCGAGGTCGCCGCCCCGCGACCCACCGGTCTTGCGGGCCAGGTACGCGGTGCGCAGCAGGGCGTTGCGCTGCTTGACGACCCGCTCGTAGTCGGCCCGCACCCCCGCGTACCGGGGCTGTCGGTTGACCAGCAGGTCATCCAGGTAGCGGCGGCGTTCGCCGGGGTCACCCCGGACCAGCTCAAGATCTTCCGGGGCGAACAGTACGAGCCGGAGCGCCCCCAGCACGTCCCGGGCCCGCCGCGCCGGCGAGCGGCCCAGACGGGCCCGGTTGGCCTTGCCGGGCACGATCTCCAGCTCGACCAACAGCTCGCGGCCGTCGTGCACCACCGCGCAGCGGATCACCGCGGACGCGGCGCCCATCCGGACCAGAGGCGCGTCGGTGGCGACCCGGTGTGAGTCCAGGGTCGCCACGTAGCCCAGCGCTTCGACGAGGTTGGTCTTACCGACGCCGTTGGCACCGATCAGAACATTCGCCCCCGGCTGGAGGTCGACGGCCACCCGCTCGTACGAGCGGAAGTCGACCAGTTCCAGCCGGCGAACGTACACAGGTTGTGGATACCGCTCAGCGCTTGTGGACGGCGTGGCCACCGAACTGCTGACGCAGCGCGGAGACGGCCTTCATGGCGGGCGAGTCGTCCTGCCGCGAGGCGAACCGGGCGAACAGCGACGCGGTGATGACGTTCAGCGGCACGGCCAGCCGGACCGCCTCGTCGACCGTCCACCGGCCCTCGCCGGTGTCCTCGGTGTAGCCGCTCAGCTCGGCCAGCTCCGGGTCCTCGTCGAGCGCCCGGTCCAGCAGGTCGAGCAGCCAGGACCGGACGACAGTGCCCTCGCGCCAGGACTTGATGACGCCCGGCACGTTGGTCACCAGCTCCGAGGCGGCCATCAGCTCGTAGCCCTCGGCGTAGGCGTGCATCAGGCCGTACTCGATGCCGTTGTGCACCATCTTCGAGTAGTGCCCGGCACCAACCGGACCGGCGTGCACGAAGCCGAACTCACCCTCCGGCTTGAGCGCGTTGAAGATCGGCATCAGTCGGTCGACGTGTTCCTGGGCACCGCCGACCATCAGCCCGTAGCCGTTCTGCCGGCCCCAGACGCCGCCGGAGACCCCGACATCGATGTAGCCGATGCCCAGCTCGTTGAGCCGCTCGGCGCGCGGGGCGTCGTCGCTGAAGCGCGAGTTTCCGCCGTCGATGATGATGTCGCCCTCGCCGAGCACCTCGGCGAGCTCGTCGATGGTGGCGTCGGTGACACCGGCGGGCACCATGACCCAGACCGCGCGCGGGGACTCAAGCTTCTCCGCCAGGCCCGCGAGGGACGTGACGTCGCTGATCTGCGCGTTGTGGTCGAAGCCGACCACCTCGTGCCCGGCCGAACGCAACCGCTCCCGCATGTTGCCGCCCATACGGCCGAGTCCTACTAGGCCGAGCTGCATGTGTTCCTACCTCCGTGGATCTGGGTGTTGCTGCGCGCGATCAGCGCGAGACGCGGATCGGCATGATGAGGTACCGATACCCCGGAATGACCTCGCCATCCTCGCCGGCGGGCGAGATCACCGCGGGCTTGAAGGCGTCGACGAACGAGAGCACGGCCGTCTGGGATCCCAGGTTTGCCAGACCGTCGATGAGGTACTGCGGGTTGAAACCGATGGTGAGCGGGTCACCGGTGAAGGTGGCCTCCATCGCCTCGCTGGCGCGGGCCTCCTCGGAACCGCCGGCCTCGACCACCAGGCCGTCGGCGCTGAAGCTGAGCAACACCGGCGTGGTGCGTTCGGCGACCAGCGCGACCCGCTTGACCACCTCGATCAGCGTGCTGACCGGGACTCGGGCGGCGGCGTTGTGGGTGGCCGGGAAGAGCGACCGCACCGGCGGGTAGTTGGCGCCGTCGAGCAGCCGGCTGGTGGTGCGTCGGGTGCCGCCCGCGAGACCGACCATGCCCTCGCCCGCAGCGCCCTGGGCGAGGGCGAGGGTGACCTCGCCGCCCAGCGGGCCGAGGGCCTTGGCGGTGTCGTTCAGGGTGCGAGCCGGCACCAGGGCGTTGATGCTCACCTCAGGGTCGTCCGGCCGCCACTGGATCTCGCGCAGCGCCAACCGGTAACGGTCGGTGGCGAGCATCGACAGCGTGTCGCCGGACAGCTCGACGCGGACCCCGGTCATCATCGGCAGCGTCTCGTCACGACCGGCCGCGATGGCGACCTGGGACACCGCCGTGGCGAACGCGGCGGCGTCGACAGTGCCGGCGCTCTGCGGCATCTCGGGCAGCGCCGGGTAATCCTCCACCGGCATGGTGGGCAGGGTGAACCGGGCGCTGCCGCAGACCAACTCGAGGTGCGCGCCGACCGCGGCGATGTCGACCGGCTTGGCCGGCAGCGCCTTGGTGATCTCGGCGAGCAGACGGCCGGAGACGAGCGCGGCGCCGTCGGCGTCGCCCTGCACCTCAACGGTCACCTGGCTGGAGACCTCGTAGTCGAACCCGGAGACCCGCAGGTTGCCGTCGGTGACGCGGAGCATCACCCCGGCGAGCACCGGTACGGATGGCCGGTTGGGCAGGCTCTTTGCGGTCCACGCCACAGCCTCGGCGAGCGCGTCACGCTCCACTCGGAACTTCATCAATGCCTCCGCGTCGACGTCAGCGACAACTCTCTCATGCCGACCGCTGCCTACCGTCCCGCCCGACCGTGCGGGTACCCATCGCACCTTAGGGCGCGGGGACATCGGCTGTGCGCCCGACCCCATGGATCGTGTCGATGCTGACGGGGTTGATCCGGCAGCGTTCGGCCCGATCCACAGAAAGCCCAACGGTGATGATTGGTTTTTGTTCTCTTAGAAGAGATAACTCATCGTCTTCATCGCACCTGTGCAAACTGTGGAGAACCGGGGTTTGCGCAGCTCAGACAGGCTATCCACCGGTGATTTAGCTGTGGAGAACCGGGGGTACAACCGGCTTGTGTGTCCACAGCCCGGCCGCGCCGGCCAGTTGTCCACCGTTGTCCACCGGTTATCCACCGGTAATCCACCGACTTTCTCCCCAAGCCTGTGGATCGCGGGGAAGATCACCATTGCCGTCATCCCCAGAACCTTCAACAGCTCGTACACAGGTTGATCGTGATCGGTGGAAAACGTGCCCGTCGTCCCCAGGCGTCCACAGCCTCGTGCACAGGGTTTCTCCACAGCCTGTGGGTAACCGGTGAAGGACGGACCGTAGTTATCCACCGGCGGTGGACAACGAGCTGTGGACAACGAGTGGACGACGAGGCGGTCACGGCCTCAATGCTGTGGTCTCCACCATGTCGAGAGTCCAGTCGGCGGACCAAAAACAACGCCCGGCCGGAGATCCGGCCGGGCGTGTCCCGGGCTGGGTACCGCCGCGACGGCGGCCGTACGCCTCAACTGTTCTGCTTGATCCGGTTGGTCAGCTCGGCGATCTGGTTGTACAGCGAGCGGCGCTCCGCCATCTGCTGCCGAATCTTGCGGTCGGCGTGCATCACGGTGGTGTGGTCCCGGCCACCGAACGCCTGCCCGATCCGGGGCAGCGACAGCTCGGTCAACTCCCGACACAGGTACATGGCCACCTGCCGGGCGTTGACCAGTACCCGGGACCTGGACTGGCCGCGCAGGTCCTCCAGGCTCACCCCGAAGTAGTCAGCGGTCGAGGCCATGATCTGGTCCGCGTTGATCTCCGGACCGGCGCCGTCCGGCATGAAGTCCCGAAGAACCTCCTCAGCCAGTGACAGCTCGACGGTCGACCGGGTCAGGCTCGCGAACGCGGTCACCCGGATCAGCGCGCCCTCCAGCTCCCGGATCGAGTTCGACACCCGGGAGGCGATGAACTCCAACACGTCCGGCGGCGCGTACATCCGCTCCTGCGCAGCCTTCTTCTGCAGGATCGCGATCCGGGTCTCCAGATCCGGCGGCTGGATGTCGGCCAGCAACCCCCACTCGAACCGGGTTCGCATCCGGTCCTCAAGGGTGGCGAGCTGACGCGGCGACCGGTCCGAGGTGATCACGATCTGCTTGTTGGCGTTGTGCAGGGTGTTGAAGGTGTGGAAGAACTCCTCCTGGGTGCGCTCGCGGTTCTCCAGGAACTGGATGTCGTCGATCAACAGGATGTCGACGTCGCGGTAGCGCCGCTGGAACGCGCTGGTCTTGTCGTCCCGGAGCGAGTTGATGAAGTCGTTGGTGAATTCCTCGGTCGAGACGTACCGGACCGAGCGGGCGTTGCCGAGCGTGGTGGCGTAATGCCCGATGGCGTGCAGCAGGTGCGTCTTGCCCAGCCCGGAGTGCCCGTAGATGAACAGCGGGTTGTACGCCTTGGCCGGTGATTCGGCCACCGCCACGCTCGCGGCGTGGGCGAAGCGGTTGGACGAGCCGATGACGAACGTCTCAAACATGTACTTCGGGTTGAGCCGGTTGCCGCCGGTGTCGGCGCCGGGCAACCGGCGGTCGTCGCGGCCACCGCTGCGATGGTCCACCGCGCTGCGACCCGGGCCGCTGTCCGTTCCGCTGTCCCGCGGGAGCGCACGGATCACGTGCTGGTCGCGCGGCGACGCCGAGTCGTCCCGGTAGCGCGGCTCGTAGGGCCGGGTGTCCGGGCCGGAGGGGTCCAGGCGGGCGGCCTGCTCGTCGTAGCCGCGTCGGTCCGCGCCCGGTCGGGGCGGCCGCAACGGCTCCGCGAAGGCGGTGCTGAACAACGCCTCCTGCCCGTCCCGGCTGGCCGGAATCAACCCCGGGCGGTGCCCGTCGACGCCCGGCGCGAGCGGCGGACCCGCCGGCGCGGGCGGTGCCACCGGATCGGACGTACGCGCCGGGGACTGCTCAGGGATCATCGTGTCGGCGTGCGGGCCGGTGCCCTGGTCGTCGTCGAACGACGAGACACCCGGACCGTCGAGATCGAGCTGCCCGGTCTCCGGGCCACTGCGGTAGACGGTGCCCGCTGGTCGGCCGGCGGCGTCCTCGGCCACCCGCACGGTGACCGCGACCTGAATCGGTCGACCCAACCGGCGGGTGAGCGCCTCGGTGATCGCCGGGCGCAGCCGTGACTCGATCACGTCGCGGGTGAACGCGTCCGGAACGGAGAGCAGCGCGGTGTCCTCGACGATGGCTCGCAGGCGGGTCAGTCGGAGATACGCACGCTGCTGAGCGGAGATGATCTCGTCGGCTAGCTCGTCGGTCGCCGCTAACCACACTGCGGCAAGGTCGGTCGTACCGGCCACCGTCGTGCCACCCCCCTCGCTTCTGCTCCCCGGCCGCCGCTGTCTGCCAGCCGGCCGTCCCGGGCCCGCCGCGTTCGCGGGTGGAACAACACCCACCCGGACGATCGACCGGTGGTCATCCACAAGTTATCCACAGCCTGTGTACCGACCAAATGTGGCCGCCACCGGACGGGGGTGGGACCTGCCCCTGCCTGAACGGGCGCTGAAGCGGGTTCACCGTGCCGAACGATTCACTGCCTTGTCCGGTCTTGCCTGTGCGACGACCGGAGCTTGAAGACGCTCACCGCAATCGGGCACGGTAACAGCGTTGTCCCTGCGCCATCAACCGGCGACGCGACGGCGCCCTTGTCGGCATCAGCGAAAACCGCCGTCCGGCCTCGGGCGCGTCCCGTTGTCCGCCGCTCGGGGTGTTTGACGGTCATTGCCCCCCTGCGTAGGCTGGAACGGCTGCTTTCTCGCCCTCTGCTAGGGTGATGGGTGCTTGCTGTCCACGGTCGCATCCCCGCATCGCCGAGGCCCCGCTCCGCCGGACAGCACCGATCGTGGGCCACCGTCGAGGTGGCCTGGACCACCACACGACCCCGGCGATCCCGTCGCGCGGGGCGCGTACGAAAACGGAGAGCCTGACGTGAGCAAGCGCACCTACCAGCCGAACAACCGCCGGCGCGCGAAGACCCACGGCTTCCGGCTGCGCATGCGCACCCGTGCCGGCCGTGCCATCCTGTCGAGCCGTCGCGCCAAGGGTCGCACCACCCTGTCGGCCTGAGCCGACCGGGCCGGTCCAGGGGACGTGGGCAGTCGTGCTGGCCGCCGCACAGCGACTGCGGCGCAGCACTGACTTCGCCGCAGCGGTTCGCGGTGGCCGACGCGCCGGACGTGGAGCCGTCGTGGTCCACCTGGCCGTGCCGGTGACCCCCGACCCCAGCACACCGACCTCGCCGGAGCCGGCACAGGACACCAGTGCGGACCAGTCGTCCGCGCCGTCCCGTGCCGGCTTCGTCGTGTCCAAGGCGGTCGGCAACGCGGTGACCCGTAACCGGGTCCGACGCCGACTGCGCGCGCTGGTCCGGGAACGGCTGACCGCCCTGCCTGCCGGCAGCACCCTCGTGGTGCGGGCGCTCCCCGCCGCGGCGCAGGCGTCGTACCCTCGGCTCGCCACCGACCTGGACGCCGCCATCGCGGTCGCCCGGTCGCCCCGCGAGCGGCGGTCCCGATGAGCGGCACCGAGCAGACCAGCCCACGCCCGTCGACAACCGGTGCCAAGGTGCTGATCGCGCCTATCATCGCGTACCGTCGGTGGATAAGTCCGGCACTGCCGGCTCGCTGTCGGTTCTACCCGTCGTGCAGCGCGTACGCCCAAGAGGCGGTCGCTCGGCACGGCGCGCTTCGGGGAGCTGTGCTGGCGGTCCGGCGGTTGTTGCGCTGCCACCCCTTTCACCCTGGTGGATACGACCCGGTGCCGGAGCCGGGCGGCCGCCGTCGTGCTGATGTGACTGGAGCCCCGAATTGAGTCTCGACTGGATCTACTACGCGATTTCGTGGATCCTGCTGACCTGGCACTCTGCTTGGGACGCCATCGGGGTGCCGGTCGGCGCGGTGCTCGGCACCAACTTCGCCTGGATCCTGGCCATCGTCTTCCTGGTGGTCACCGTCCGGGTGATCCTGTTCCCCGTCTTCGTCAAGCAGATCAAGTCGCAGCGGGCGATGCAGGCGCTCCAGCCCAAGGTCAAGGAGCTTCAGGAGAAGCACAAGGGTGACCGGGAGACGCTCCAGAAAGAAATGATGGAGCTGTACAAGAAGGAGAAGGCCAACCCGCTGATGGGTTGCCTTCCGATGTTCCTTCAGATCCCGGTCTTCCTGGGCCTCTTCCACGTGCTGCGCCGCCTCGACCCGGACAAGCAGAACAAGACCCTCTACGGCTGGACCGTCGACCAGTTCCAGAGCGCCTCGCAGGCGAAGCTCTTCACCGCCCCGATCGCCGGCAAGTTCGGCTCCACGGCCGACGAGCTGGCCAGCCTCGGTGCCAACGGCAGCACCGTGAAGGTCATCGCCGGTGTCCTGGTGCTGGTCATGATCGCGACCACCTACCTGACCAGCCGTCAGATGATCCTCAAGACCGGCTGGGCGGAGGACCCGCAGCAGCGGATGATCCAGCGACTGATGCTCTACGGCATCCCCGCGTCGCTGCTGATCTCCGGCGCGATCTTTCCGATCGGCGTCATCATCTACTGGGTCACCAACAACCTCTTCACCCTCGGCCAGCAGCAGTGGGTGCTGCGGAAGTTCCCGCCGCCGGTGACGGCCAAGAAGGCCGTCGCCCCCGCCGCCTCCCGTAACCCGGTGCAGCCCGCCAAGTCCGGTGGCCTGTTCGGCCGCGGCAAGGCGGCCCCGCCGGCGCCGGTCAAGGCGGCCGCGCCCAAGGTGGCCGGGCCGAAGCCGGGCGCGAAGCCGGTGAACAACCCGAAGAAGAGCCGCCCCGCCAAGCGGCAGGGCTGATCCGCGAGGGCCGCCGCCGGACCACCGGTGGCGGCCCGTTCCGCACCGCGCAGCCGCCGTACGGCCGGCGCCGGGTGGAACCGACCGCGCGCCGCGCGGCCACGGGCGACACTGCCCGTACAGACGTGCCCGTGGGCACCGGCGACCTCCCGCCGGCCCCGGGAAACCAGTCGGACCCGACGGTCCGGCCGAGCGATTACGGAGATGAGACCGTGACCGAGACCAGCATCCCCCGCGCCGAGCAGCCCCTGGACGAGGAGGAGACCCCCGCGCTCGCGGTGAACGACGACGACACCGACGCCGACGACGCCGAGGTGGACGACGACACCGACACCGCCGCTGGCACCCGGGCCAAGAAGGCGGTGGGCGAGGGCGACCTCTTCCGGCAGAGCGAGATCGCCGCCGACTACGTCGAGGGCCTGCTCGACATCCTCGACTACGACGGCGACATCGACGAGCTGGTCGCCGCCGGCCGTCCGATGGTCGAGGTGGTCGGTGAGCGGCTGCAGAATCTGGTCGGTCAGCGTGGTGCCACCCTGGAGGCGCTCCAGGAGCTGACCCGCCTTGCCGTCTTCCGGCAGACCGGTACGCCGAGCCGTCTGCTGCTCGACGTCGGCGGCTACCGGGCGAACCGCCGCAAGGAACTCGCCGCGGTCGCCAAGAACGCCGTCGAGAAGGTCAAGGAGTACGGCGAGCCGGTCCGCCTGGAGGCGATGTCCGCGTTCGAGCGCAAGTGCGTGCACGACGTGGTCAACGCCATGTCCGGTGTGGCGAGCGAGTCCGAGGGCGTCGAGCCGAACCGGCGCATCGTCGTACGGCCGGCGGACTGACCGGGTGACCCACGACGACAACACGGCTGACGCCGTGTCCGGCCCGGGCGGCACGCCGCCCGGGCCGTCCGCTGTCCACCCCGCCACCGCCGACCTCGACGCGGAGTCGACCGGGCGCGACACCGCCCCGGCCGCGACCGATGCGGCGTTACCGCCGGAGCTGGCGCCGGCCGCGCTGACCCTCTTCGGTGATCGTCTCGACCTGGCCGCCGCGTACGCCGAACTGCTGGCCACCGACGGGGTGGTCCGCGGGCTGATCGGCCCCCGGGAGGCACCCCGCATCTGGGATCGGCACCTGCTCAACTGCGCTGCGGTCGCCGAGCGGATCCCGTCCGACGCGACGGTGCTCGACGTCGGCTCCGGCGCTGGTCTGCCGGGTCTCGTGCTGGCCATCGCCCGCCCCGACCTCACGGTCACCCTGATCGAGCCGCTCGCCCGACGGACGTCGTTCCTGATCGAGGTGGTCGAGCGACTTGGCCTGGCCAGGTCGGTACGGGTGTTCCGCGGCCGGGCCGACGAGGCAGCCAGCGGATCGAGCGGTCGGGAGCCGATCAGCGGAGACGTGGTGACCGCGCGTGCGGTCGCCCCCCTGGACCGACTGGCGGGTTGGAGTCTCCCCTTGGCGGTTCGCGGTGGCCGGCTGCTGGCGCTCAAGGGCTCGTCCGCAGCAGCCGAGATCGAGGAGCACGCCGAGGTGGTGGCGCGGCTCGGCGGCGGCCAGCCGACCGTGGAGCTCTGCGGCGTCGGGGTGATCGACCCGCCCACCACAGTTGTGGAGATCGTGCGGGAGCGGATGATCGGCCCACCCCGCCCGGCCGCCAAGAAGCGCGCCCGGAGTGGCCGCCCCCGCCGAGGTTGACACGTCGCGCCACCGGGCTTCCGGCCGGTGGGTTGCCTCGTTGTACCGGTACGGATGGACGAGGGGATGAGAACCCGACGTGGACCGGCCGCGCCCGTCCGCCGTAGGCTGACCGCGCGTCGATAGTGTGGAGCGGGTGACGGACGTCGCGGGTCTCCGACCGCTCTCGTGGGCCGTACGCTCTGAGATGCGGGCGTGGATGCGGCCAAGTTGACCGGGGCGCGGACCGACCATCCGAAGCGGGCAGGGATGACAGGTGCATGACGACGGCAGGTATGACGATCCACGCGTGACCGGGTCGACCAGTGATCCCGTTTCACGTGAAACCGACTACCCCAGCTGGTCGCCCAGCGCGACCGGGCCATCAACCCGACCTACGGACAGCGATCCGCCGGCCGCGCTCGACCCCCCGTCGGGCTCTGGTCGGCCGGAGAGCTCAACCACTCCGGAGCCGGCGAGTGCTCGTCGGTCGCCGGAGGCGCTGAGTCGGCCGGTCAACGCCGCCGAGGTGCGGCCGACCTCCGGTCGCCGCAACACCGCCTCGGCGGTCCGCTTCGAGCCGGCGGTCCCGCACCAACCC
This sequence comes from Micromonospora violae, assembly GCF_004217135.1. Lineage (NCBI taxonomy): Bacteria > Bacillati > Actinomycetota > Actinomycetes > Micromonosporales > Micromonosporaceae > Micromonospora > Micromonospora violae. The sequence goes on along the minus strand of NZ_SHKK01000001.1, from coordinate 5,634,220 downwards.
ACCGCAGCCGTCGTTCGGGATGCCACGCCGGTGGTCGTCGACGTGCCGGTCGCTTCGACCGAGTCGTTGGCGGCCGTGGCGGCGGACCCCACGTACGTTTCACGTGAAACCCCGACGCGCGAAGAGGATGACCCACCGTTGGCTATGGAGGCGATGCGCGCCGTGCAGATCCTGAATCCCAGTGGCGAGGTGACCATGCCTCGGCCGGACCGGACCCGGGTCATGTGCGTCGCCAACCAGAAGGGTGGCGTGGGTAAGACCACCACCACCGTCAACCTTGCGGTGGCGCTCGCCCTGCATGGCAACCGGGTGCTCGTGGTCGACCTCGACCCGCAGGGCAATGCCTCGACCGGGCTCAACGTCCCGCACCACACCGGAATCCCCGACGTGTACGACTGCCTGATCAACAGCGTGCCGCTGGCCGAGGTGGCACAGGCGGTCGAGGGCATCCCCAACCTCTGGTGCGTACCCGCGACCATCGACCTGGCCGGCGCGGAGATCGAGTTGGTGTCGGTGGTGGCCCGGGAGTCGCGCCTGGACCGGGCGATCGCCGCGTACCCGGGCGAGTTCGACTACGTCTTCATCGACTGCCCGCCGTCGCTCGGTCTGCTCACGGTCAACGCCCTGGTTGCCGCGCAGGAGGTGCTGATCCCGATCCAGTGCGAGTACTACGCGCTGGAAGGGCTCAACCAGCTGATCAACAACATCAACCTGGTACGCCAGCACCTCAACCCGAAGCTCGACGTCTCCACCATCCTGCTGACCATGTACGACCGTCGCACCCGGTTGGCCGACGCCGTCGAGCAGGACGTCCGGAACCACTTCGGCGACAAGGTTCTTCAGGCGGTCATCCCCCGCAACGTCCGGGTCTCCGAGGCACCGAGCTACGGCCAGTCGGTGATGACCTACGATCCCGGTTCGCGGGGTGCCACGAGTTACTTCGAGGCCGCTCAGGAAATCGCCGAGCGGGGCGTCAAGGAGCCGGTGGGCCGGAATGCGTAGTGCGGACGAGTCGCTGGGAGGCGTGGCATGAAGAACCGTCCTCGGGGCGGTCTGGGTAGGGGCCTGGGGGCGCTGATCCCGACCGGGCCGGCGCCGGGTGCCGCGGGCACCGCGACGGCCGAGCCGGAGAACGAGCACGCGGCCGAGGCGAGCACCGTCGCCGTTCCCGCGGTGCCCGCCGGAGCGCCGGTCCGCGAACCGGAGCCCGTGCTCAGCCCGGTGCCTGGTGCGCGATTCGCCGAGATCCCAGTCGACGCGATCATGCCCAACCCGAAGCAGCCCCGCCAGGTCTTCGATGAGGAGGCGCTGGAGGAGCTGAAGACCTCGATCCAGGAGGTCGGCTTCCTTCAGCCCATCGTCGTTCGCCAACTCGACGACGAGAAGTACGAACTGGTGATGGGCGAGCGGCGCTGGCGGGCCGCCCAGGCGGTGGGGCGGGAGAGCATCCCGGCGATCGTCCGGGACACCCGCGACGACGCCATGCTCCGCGACGCGCTGCTGGAGAACATTCACCGGGCCAATCTGAACCCGCTGGAAGAGGCAGCGGCCTACCAGCAGCTGCTGGAGGAGTTCGGGGCCACCCACGAGGAGTTGGCCCGGCGGATCGGTCGGAGTCGGCCGCAGATCTCCAACACGATCCGACTGCTGAATCTGCCCGCGCAGGTGCAGCGCCGGGTCGCCGCCGGCATCCTGTCGGCGGGGCACGCCCGCGCCCTGCTGAGCCTCGACGAGGCGGAGGCGCAGGAGCAGTTGGCCCTGCGAATCGTGGCCGAGGGGCTGTCGGTTCGGGCGACCGAGGAGATCGTGGCCCTGACACTGAACGACGGGCCGGCGAAGGGGCAGGCCGCGAAGCGGCGACCCAAGGCCCACGCGCCGGCCCTGACCGATCTCGCCGACCGGTTGTCCGACCGGTTCGACACCCGGGTGAAGGTGGACATCGGCCGGAGCAAGGGCAAGATCACGATCGAGTTCGCCACGGTCGACGACCTTGAGCGGATCGTCGGGATCATCGGCGTGCAGCAGGAGGAGGAGAACGGCGACTGACCCCGCCCGTTCGCCGACGGCCGCGCTACCCGCAGGGGGCGCGGCCGTTCTGCGTTCCGGGCCGCCCCGTTTCACGTGAAACAGCCGACCGTCACGGCTCTGGCGGACGGACCGGTTCACCGCGAAGGCGGACGGTTGGGTGGTGCCCGGCTGGGGGATTGCGGGTGGGCGATCGCCGACGGGTGCGTACGAGCGCGTGGCGGGCTGGCGGGCAAGGGGCGCGGTGGGCAAGAGGCGCGGTTGGGCAAGGGGGCGGCGCGGCGAGCGAGGGTGAGGCGACGAGCGCGGGCATCGGGCGCGAGGCATCGGGCGCGGGGCATCGGGCGCGGGGCATCGGGCGCGGGGCATCGGGCGTGGGGCGGCGAGCGCGGGGTGCAGTGCTGGCCGAGGCGACCCAGTGATCCCCTACGCGCCCCACAGAACGCTCCGGGACTGCCCGGTCGACCTGAGCCACCCCCTGCCCCGCGTGAAGCGTCAGCGGCCCGCTCAGTGGGCGCAACGCACCTTGGTAGCCAACCCCTCGGCCGCGAGCCCTTCACCGCGGTTCGCCAAATCCAGTCGAGCGGCGGAACCAGCGCCGGCTGTGCCGAGCGCCCCGGCGCGGCTCGGTTTCACGTGAAACCGAGTGATCGTGCTGGCGCGTTGAACAAGCCCTTCCGTCCTGAGTGGCCCGGCGTGGAGTCGCCGCCGCATCTCGGACCGGCGACATCGGTGCTGCGATCTCTCTCGGCGGTCCGGAGCGTGCGGGGCGGAGCGTGCGGGGCGGAACACCGGACGGCTGAGGCCGTCCGGAGGCGTCACGCGATGCGCCTCCGCCGCCGGCCCGGACGGCCATCAGACCCGCCAGCCCGGCGGCCATCGAACCCGCCGATCCGGGCGGCTGCGGACAACGAGCGACCGGTCGAAAAGTTATCCACACCGGTTGTCCACAGGCACCCCCCGTTTCACGTGAAACAGCGCGTGGGAGCGGGTGCAAGCCTGTGGATGACCGCCTGTGTTCAGGATCTCGGCAGGCTGTGGATATCGCCTCTCGACGCCGACGGGACCGTGTCGGCCGGGCCGGCTGACGGGACCCGATCCGGCGGTCCGAGACCGCTCAAACAGGTAGGGACAGCGGTGCCAGACTCGGTTAGGGTCAGCGTCGTGCACGACACCCCTCCCTCAGTCCCGGACTTCACCCAGTGGCCGTCGTTCCCCTTCGAGGGCGACCTCCACGTGAAGCAACTCGATGATCCGGTCCCGGTCGAACCGCCCCGGAAGGGCGAGGGTCTCCGGGAATGCACCGCCTGCAACGCGCCCGACGACGCCTACATCTGGGTGGGAGAGCGGTGGCGGGTCCGCGCGATGGACCGACCCACCGGTCTGCCCATGGTGTTGATCCTGGAGTCACGGACGCACCTCGACCTCGGTGATCTGCCGAACCTGCTCGCTGCCGAGTTGGGGGTCATGACGGTACGTCTGGAGCGGGCCATCCGATCGCTCGACGGCGTGGCGCGGGTGCACGTCAATCGCTGGGGCGACGGCTCCGCCCATCTGCACATGTGGTTCCTCGCCCGTCCGTACGGGCGTCTTCAACTGCGGGGCACGTTCCTGTCCCTGTGGGATTCGATCCTGCCGCCGATTTCCGAGGAGCAGTGGCGGGAGAACCTGGCCCTGGTCGCCGCCTGGCTCGCTGAGTTCGGTGGCCGCCCGCTCGCCGAGCCGCCCCGCATCCAGTGGCAGGCACCGTCCAGCCTGCTGGCCCAGTCCGCCGCCGCAGATGCTGCGGCAGCAGCGGACGCCGCAGCAGCAGCGGACGCCGCAGCAGCAGCGGAGGCAGCGGCAGCGGCGGACGCGTTCTCGGTGATCGAGGCTGCTGCGGAGATTCCGGAACCGGCGCTCGACTCCCACTCCGCGTCTGCTGACGCCGGCAGTGTGTCGCCGTCGGTCGAATCGGTCGTGGGCGTCGACGCGGGCTCGACGGCGGGCACCGTCACCGAGCGGACGGCTGAACCCCCTCGGACGGCATCGACCGCCACCCTGCCCGGCAGCCCGGCTGCCACCACCGCCAGTACGGCGGGAACGCCCACCGACGGATCTCGGGTCGGCCCGGCGGAGGTGCCCAGCGACGAACCAGGCGTCGGCCCGGCAGCGACGCCCACCGCCGTCGACGCCGCCAGCGGGAGCACCAACGAGACCCCCTCGGATCCGGCCGACCCGGCTGCCGCCAACCCCGGCAACGACCCTGGCGTCGGGGTGGCCGTCCGCAGCGCGGTTCCCACGATCGGCGTCGAGGACACCGGCAAGCCGGGCGTAGCGCGCACCGACGGCAGTGAGCCACCCGACGCACGCGCGAGTCGCTGATCGGAATCTGACCATGAGGCTGGCCTCGACCGGCCACCCTCATGGTCGACCGGCGGGCGGGTGCCGCTCGGCACCGATGGGCTGGCGGCGTAGGTCAGTGAGTGGTGAGACGGGCCGCCGCTCGGGCGACCAGGGTGCCGAGGAGTCGGCCGAAGTCCAGCCCGGCCGCCTGCACGGCGAGCGGCAGCAGTGACGTCTCCGTCATGCCCGGCGAGACGTTGACCTCCAGGACGTGCGGCTGGCCAGCCGCGTCCACGATCACGTCGACGCGCGAGAGGTCCCGCAGACCGAGCGCGGTGTGCGCGGCGAGGGCAACATCGGCGACCGTGGCAGCCACCTCCGGCTCCAGCCGGGCCGGGGCGTGCCAGGTGGTCCGTCCGGCGGTGTAGCGGGCGGCGTAGTCGTACACGCCGTTGCGCGGCACGATCTCCACCGGCGGCAGCGCCCGCGGGCCATCGCCGAGGTCGACGACGGAGACCGCCACATCGATCCCCGGCACGTACCGCTCCACCAGCGCCGTGGAGTCGTACGCGAAGCAGCCGACCATCGCGGCGGGCAGCGCGGCGGCGTCCCGGACGACCGCTGCGCCCAGCCCGGACCCGCCCTGCGCCGGCTTGACCATCAGGGGTACGCCCAGACGGTCGACGATGCGATCCAGGACGGCGACCGCGCCGAGCTCGGAGAAACGATCGTGCGGGAGCGCCACCCAGTCCGGGGTGGGGATGCCGGCCTCGCGGAGCACCGCCTTGGCGGAGGGCTTGTCCCAGGCGACCCGGGAGGCCCGAGCGTCGCAGCCGACGTACGGGATGTCGCACAGATCCAGCACCCCGCGCAGTGAGCCGTCCTCACCGGTGGCGCCGTGCAGTGCGATCACCACCGCGTCCGGCGGGTCGGCCGCGAGCGCCGGTAGGAGCGCCACGTCCGCGTCCCGCAGCTCGGCCTCCACCCCGACGGCGCGCAGCGCGTCGAGCACCCGACGACCGGAGCGCAGCGACACGTCGCGTTCGTAGGAGAGCCCACCCGCGAGCACCACGACGTGCAGGTCGGCCGAGACGGCGGAATCGGTCACGAGGAGGTGCTCGGCGGTCGTACCCATGCCGGCATCATGCCAAGTCGGGCCCTGGCACGTCGGAGCCGGCCTGCCCGCGTCGGCCGGCGGCGCCGCGCACGGCACCGAAGACCCGGCGCATGGCGATCTCCTGTTCCATCACGCCGGCCAGCCGCCGGACGCCCTCGCGGATCCGCTCTGGCGGCGGGAAGCTGAAGTTGAGGCGCATCGCGCCGGTGCCGGTGCCGTCGGCGTAGAAGCCGGTGCCGGGGACGTAGGCGACCCGGGCGGCGACAGCGCGGGGCATCATCGCCTTCGAGTCGAGCCCGTCCGGCAGGGTGGCCCAGACGAACAGACCGCCGGCCGGCGTGGTCCAGTTGGTGCCCTCGGGCATCAGGTCGGCCATCGCGTCGAGCAGGGCGTCCCGGCGTTCCCGGTAGACCTCGCGGTAGACCTTGAGCTGCTGCCGCCACGGCATGGTGCCCAGGTAGGTGGACACGGCGGCCTGGGCGAAGCCACTGGGGCACAGGATCTGCGCCTCGCTGGCGATGACCAGCTTGTCGCGGACCGCGTGCGGCGCCAGGATCCAACCGACCCGCAGCCCGGGGGCGAAGGTCTTGGAGAAGGTGCTGAGGTAGAAGACGCCATCGCGGCGGCGGGCCCGCAGGGGGGCTGGCGCCTCACCCTCGAAACCCAGCTGACCATACGGGTCGTCCTCCACGACGAGCAGGCCGGCGCGCTCGCAGATGTCGAGCACCCGCTCGCGGCGCTCCTCGCTGAGCGTCACGCCGGTCGGGTTCTGGTAGGTGGGGATGGTGTAGAGGAACTTGACCCGTCGGCCCGCGCGGGCCAGGTCGGCGATGGCCGTCTCCAGCGCCTCCGGGATCAGCCCGTCGGCGTCCATCGGGACGTGCACCACCTGCGCCTGGGCGGCCTGGAAGACACCGAGCGCGCCGACGTACGTCGGGCCCTCGGCGAGCACCACGTCGCCCGGGTCGAGGAAGAGCCGGGCGACCAGGTCGAGCGCCTGCTGCCCGCCGACGGTGACCACCACGTCCTCCGGTGAGGCGCCGCAGGCGGCGTCGATGCCGGAGAGCGCCATCACCTCGCAGATGCGTTCGCGCAGTTCGAGGGTGCCCTGACCGATGCCGTACTGGAGGGTGGCCACGCCGTGCTCGGAGCCGAGCCGGCCGAGCATCTTGCCGACCGCGTCGAGAGGCAGCGCGGCGATGTACGGTGCGCCGCCGGCGAGCGAGACGACCTCGGGACGACTGGCCACCGCGAACAATGCTCGGATCTCGGAGGCGGTCATCCCGCGGACCCGCCGGGCGTACCGGTCGGTGTAGTCGTCGAGTGTCGTGCCGGTCATGACCTCACCTCGATCACTGCTCGGGTGGTTCCCGCCCCCGGGTACCCCGCACACCGCTGACCATGGCGACGGGCACACCGAATGTCGATCCTAGTCCGCCAGAGCCCCGCCGCCGCCGTACCGAGGCAGATCGACCACATGGCGGACCGTCCTCGGCGTCCCCCACTGAGGTGGGCGTTTGCGAGTCCCCTCCCGTATCGCCGATCGGCGGCGTACGATCGCTCGTCGGGGGCAGGAAGGCGGCGCTGTCGTTCCATGCCGGTCTCACCACCGAGCCTATTGTGGGGATGCGCCAATGTCGCGACGTCTGGTCAGCCTGACCCTCGACACGTTGGAGGATCTTCCGCTCCCGTGCCGGCAGTGCGTCTACTGGGAGCTCGATCCGGTCTCCGCGGACCGGGCCTGCGCTGCCGGCGACCCGGGCCTGGAGAAGGAGGCGTGGGTCTCCCAGACGCTGCTGGAGTGGGGCTCCTGCGGCAAGCTCGCTTACGTCGACGGCATGCCGGCCGGCTTCGTGATGTACGCCCCGCCCGCCTACGTGCCCCGTTCGATGGCGTTCCCGACCTCACCGGTCTCCGCGGACGCGGCACTGTTGATGACCGCCAACGTGGTCGCCCCGTTCGCCGGCGGCGGGCTGGGCCGGATGCTGGTGCAGGGTGTCGCCCGGGACCTGACCAAACGCGGGATCAAAGCCATCGAGGCGTTCGGGGACGCCAAGTTCGGCGACGCGGACGACCCTGCCGGTGGTTGCGTCGCCCCGGTCGACTTCTTCCTCTCCGTGGGCTTCAAGACCGTACGTCCGCATCCGCGTTTTCCGCGGTTGCGCCTTGAGTTGCGTACGGCGCTGAGCTGGAAGTCCGACGTCGAGTACGCGCTGGAGAAGCTGCTCGGGTCGATGAGCCCGGAGACCCTGCTCCGGCCGGTCCGTCCCGCCCCGGCCACCCGCTCCACCAACGGCTGACGGCTGACCGCGCGGTGAGCGTCGGCCCGGCTGCGGGTCAGTCGACCACCGTGCCGGCGGTCACGACGGCGCGCAGCTCGCTGACGTCGAGCGACCCGGTCGGGACGTCTCGTTCGATCGGGTAGTACATCCGCTGCACGGCGGCCACGATCGCCTCCACCACCCGGTCCCGGAACCGGGGGTCGACAAGGCGGGCGCGGTCCGTCGGCGAGGTGAGGTAACCGACCTCGACCCGGACGGCGGGCATCCGCGTCAGTCGCAGCAGCTCCCACGTCTTGGCGTGGGTACGGCAGTCCCGCAACCCGGTGCGCGCGACGATCTCCCGCTGCACCAACCCGGCCAGGCGTTCACCCGTCGCTGACACCCCGTTGTCGGTGCCGTAGTGGTAGGTGGCGACACCCTCCGCCTCCGGGTTGGCGTGGCCGTCCAGGTGCAGCGAGATGAACACGTCGGCGCCGAGGGAGTTGGCGAGCAGGGCCCGGTCGGTGTCCGGCAGGCAACTGTCCGGCGACGGGCCCCGGGTGAGCTGCACCCGCACCCCGGAGGCGGCGAGCCGCCCCTCCAACCGGCTGGCCAGGTCGTGCACCAGGTCCGCCTCCGTCCAGCGCAGTGAGCCGTCGGGCACCACCATCCCGGGGTCGGTGCCTCCGTGCCCCGGGTCGATCACGACGGTCTTGCCGACCAGCGCCGGCCCGGACTGCCGGATCGCGTCGGATTCGCGGAGCCACTGCGGCCGGCCTCCGACCACCTTGCGACCGATGCGGCGCAGCGCGTTCATGGTGTGCGGGCCGCAGGAGCCGTCCGGGGTGAGCCCGACCTCGCGCTGGAACTGGGCCACCGCCCGCGACGTCCGGACACCGTAGATCGCGTCGGCGCGGCCCACGTCGTACCCCATCTCCAGCAGTCGTTCCTGCAACGACCGGACGTCCTCGCCGCTGAGCGGCTCGGGGACCGCGTGGTAGAGGGTGCGGGCGCCGAGCCGCCAGCGGGCGGCATCCAGAGCGCGCCAGGTCTCCGCTCCGACCCGGCCGTCCACGCTGAGCCCCCGCGACTGCTGGAACGCGCGGACCGCCCGCTCGGTGTCGAGATCGAACTCGTCGGTGTGTGGGCCGGCGGCGGCGAGCAGGTCGAGGCCGGTCAGGACGGTACGGATCTCCGTGACCGCGGGTCCCCGGTCACCGGGTCGGATCGGACGCACGCACGACCCCCTCTGCACGACGCTGGCTGGCCGGGCGGCCCAGGCTTGAGGCTATGCGTTCCGGGGCGGCGAGGTGGCTGGGCCGAGAAATACGTCGACGCCGTGGCCGAGGAGACGTCGAACCCCGCACCCGGCGAGCGGGTACGGGGTTCGGTTGGTTTTTCTGCTGGTCAGAGGGCCGATTCGATGAGCCGGACCAGCTCGCCCTTCGGCTTGGCACCGGCGATCGACTGCACCGGCTCGCCGTTCTTGAAGACGGTGAGCGTCGGCACCGACATCACCCGGTACGCCCGAGCGGTCTCCGGGTTCTCGTCGATGTTGAGCTTGACGATGGTGACCTGGTCACCCATCTCCCGGGCGATCTCCTCGAGCAGCGGCGACACCTTGCGGCACGGCCCGCACCACTCCGCCCAGAAGTCCACCAGCACCGGCTTGTCGGCCTGCAGCACGTCAGCGACGAAGCTCTTGTCCGTGACCGCCTTGGTTGTTCCCACTATGCCCCTCCTCCGGGATCTGTTCTGTGTTCAGCTGAGCGTCGCGATGAACCGTTCGGCGTCGAGCGCGGCGGCACAACCGGTGCCGGCCGCGGTGATCGCCTGACGGTAGGTGTGGTCGACCACGTCGCCGGCAGCGAAGACACCGGGCACGTTGGTGCGGGTGCTCGGGGCGTGGACCTTCACGTAGCCCTCGTCGTCCAGCTCGACCTGGCCCTGGAACAGCTCGCTGCGGGGGTCGTGACCGATGGCGACGAAGACGCCGGTCACATCCATCACCCTGGTCTCGCCGGTGTGCACGTTACGGACGCGTACGCCGGTGACCTTGCCGTCGTCGCCGAGGATCTCCTCGACGGTGCTGTTCCACTCGACCTTGATCTTCTCGTTGCTCAGCGCCCGGTCGGCCATGATCTTGCTGGCCCGGAACGAGTCGCGGCGGTGGATGATGGTCACCGACTCCGCGAAGCGGGTGAGGAAGGTGGCCTCCTCCATCGCCGAGTCGCCGCCACCGACGACCACGATGTGCTGGTTGCGGAAGAAGAAGCCGTCGCAGGTGGCACACGCGGACACGCCGTGGCCGAGGTATTCCTGCTCACCGGGCACGCCCAGCGGGCGCCAGGCCGAACCGGTGGAGAGAATGATGGATCGTGCCCGGTAGGCGGTCTCGCCAACCCACACGGTGCTCACCGCACCGGAGCCGGCGTCGCCGGTGTCCACCAGCTCGACCCGGGTCACGTCGTCGGTGAGGAATTCGGCACCGAACCGCTCGGCCTGCTTGCGCATGTTGTCCATCAGCTCGGGGCCGAGGATGCCGTCAGCGAAACCGGGGAAGTTTTCCACCTCGGTCGTCGTCATCAGCGCGCCACCGGACTGCACGCCCTCAATGATCAGCGGCTTCAGGTTGGCACGTGCGGCGTAGACGGCCGCTGTGTAGCCAGCCGGCCCGGAGCCGATGATGATCAGGTTGCGGACCTCGTCCACTGCCGTCTCCCGAGTTGTGTGTGTTCGGCGTCGGCGCGAGCACCGATGCTGATCCGAGTTGCCGACGCCTGGGTGGGGCCGGCAGCTGACTTCCAGAACGTCATCGTACGAACCGGGGATTCCCGAGCCGGGCATCCGGTGGGTCAGGTCACGTGGGCGGTCATCGTGCCATTGACCGTGGATTCACCCTACCCGCGCCCAATACCTGCTGTCCGAGCCGGACCCGGGCACTCCGCACTCCGGGCCGCTCACCCAGGCCCACCGGACTCCGTTCGCATCGGTGAAGCGGATGATCAGCGCCTGCTCGCCCTGGAACCGCGCGTAGTCGATCAACTCGACCATCAGCGGGGCCGTACCGTGCTCCGTCGCGATGCTGGCCAGGCAGGTGGTCAGCGCGGTCTCGTCGGTCAACCGGGCCAGTTGGTCCGAGCCGGTGGGAGAGGGCCGGCGTTCGCCCTCGGCATCCACCTCCGGCTGCTGACTGGGGGTCGCACCGGTCGCCCGGCTGGTAGCCGGTGTGCTCGAAGCGTCCGTGCGGTGGGCGCTGCCGAGGGTCTCCGGGGTGTAGTTCGTACCGCTGCGCAGTGCCGACGCGGTGGTACGGAACGGCGCGGCCCCCGCCGCGGCATCGGGCGCGTTGACCGGCTGGTCCATGGCGCTGGTGCCGCCGGCGTCCTCCGACCCGCGCGAGAGCTGGTTGAGGCCCAGTGAGACGGCGAGGACGGCGATCACGGCGGCGGCCACGGGTGCGCCACGGCGGGCCCAGCCGCTTCGGCGACGGCCCGGACCGGTGGACGCCCAACGCCCCGACCGGACGGGCGTCGGGGCGGCCGGTCGACGACCGCCCTGCGCCGGTACGACCACCGGCGTCGCCGCCTCGCCGCCCGGAGCGACGCCGGGCGCCTCCTCGGTGGAGTCGTCGTTCGTCGGCTCTGCGGCCAGCGCGGCCAGGAGACGGTCGGTGATCGCCGACGGCATCTCCGGGGACGGCTCGGCCCAGCGGGCCAGGTCCGTCCGGACCTCGGCAACGGCGGGGGCCAGCAGCGCGTACGCCTCGGCCCAGGACGGGTCCGCGGCGACCAACTGGGCGACCTCGTCCTGCTGCGGGGTGCCGTCCAACGCCCCGCCGAGGTAGTCAGCGAGGAGGTCGACGTCGACCTCCCGGAACCCCTCGGTCGTCACGTGTCCTCCTGGTTGGCGTCCCACCGGTACCGGCCTGACCCTGATCCGACGCCCTCCACCGTGCCCGGGTTCCCCGGCGTGACGCCGGGCACGCCGGGGACCGGGGCGGCCGGTGCCGGTCGGGTCGACGGCGTCGCGACGGCGGTGGGACGGAGATGCCCGAGCAGCACGGCCAACCGGGCCCGACCCCGGGCGCACCGGCTCTTCACCGTCCCCTCGGCCACGCCGAGGATGCGGGCGACCTCGGCGACCGGATAGCCCTCCACGTCGACCAGCACCAGCGCGGCGCGTTGCTCGACGGGCAGCGCGGCGAGCGCCTCGCGGACCACCAGCACGGTGTCGTGGTCGGCTGCCGGTGCCGCCGGTTCCAGCCCGCCGGTGCCCGATCCGTCCTCGGCCCGGTTGCCGTCCGGCAGCGGCACGGTGGGGTGCGCCTGCCGGCGGCGGATCCGGTCCAGACAGGCGTTGACCACGATCCGGTGCAGCCAGGTGGTGACGGCGGAGTCGCCGCGGAACCGGCCCGCCGCCCGATGCGCCGACAGTAGGGCATCCTGGAGTGCGTCGGCTGCCTCCTCGCGGTCGCCGAGCGTCCGCAGGGCCACCGCCCACAACCGGTCACGGTGCCGGTGGAACAGTTCGGCGAAGGCGTCCCGGTCCCCGGCGACGTGCGCGCGCAGCAGCTCCAGGTCCCCCGCGGCGGCGCGCCCGTCCATCACCGCGTCCAGCGGATGCGGTGCCCGAATCGTGGTGCCCGACTCACGAACCCTGGACCGTAATCTCCTGAACCCCCAGCTTGAACCCACCCTCGGACGGGGGCAACTCGGTGATCCAGAACAGCAGGTACTGGTATTTCTTGTCGGCGTCGAAGCCGTTGAACGTCATGGTGGTGCCGTCGTGGTCCTCGAACGGCTGGCCGATGGCGGTCTTGTAGTTCGCCACCAACTGCTTGTCGCCGTTGCTGCTGGACGGCGGGTTGATCGTGCCGGCGAGCAGTTGGGCGGACGCGTTGGTGGCCGACAGCACCGCCTGCACCGACTTGACGGTGTGCGGCTCGCCGAGGTCGATCCAGACGCCCATGCCCTTCTTCAGGTTGCCGAAGTTGGGCCGGTCCCGGTAGGTCTCGGTCTCCCAGCCCTTGTCCTCGTCACCGTCGATGACCTTCTCAGCGCCGTCGATCTCCGTGCGGTCCTTGCTGTCCGGGTCGATGATCCGGACGTTCTTCACGGTCAGCTTGCGTGCCGTCGCGGCGGCCGGGGTGGCGTCGCCGGCCGGGGCGCTGGAGCTCGGCGCGGCGACCGGGTTGGACTGCGGGTCCTCGTCGTCGCCGCCCAGCGAGATGATCCCGATCAGCAGACCGACCAGGGCGACGGCCAGCAGACCGGCGATGCCGACGGCGACCTTGCGACCCCCGGCCGCGGCCAGCGGCGACGGCTCTTCCTCGGTGTCGGCGGCGAACCGCAGCGGCCCGCTGTTGTCGAGGTAGTGCTCTTCCTCGGCCGGCACGTCGAGGCGCGCCAACTCGGCGGCGAGCACGTCGGAGGAGGGCGGGGCGATCTCGGCGTCGAGCAGATCCATGGTCAGGTCGTCCAGGTACGCCGGGACGCCCGCACGAACCTGGCGGGGTGCCGCGAGGGCACCCGCAGCGTCCCGGACAGCGTCCGGGATGGCGGCGCGGCCGTGGCCGGCGGTGGCGCCACGCAGCGGTGCCTCGGCGTGCGGCCAGGAGCCGGTCAGCGCGAAGTAGAGGACTCCGCCGACCGCCCGGATGTCGTTCTCCTGGCTGTCCGCGCCGTCGGTGCGGGCGTCGGCCAGAACCACCCGGCCCTCGTCGCTGATCATGACGGTGCCGGGGTGGACGTTGCCGTGCACCATGCCGGTGGCGTGCACCGCGGCGAGCGCGCTCGCGACGGCGTTGCCGATGGCGGTGGCCCGAGCCGGGTCCAGAGGGCCGTCGTTCGCCAGATCCCGCAGGGACTGCCCGTCGACCCACTCGCGCACCACGTACGCCCGGTCGGCCTCGTCGATCGCGTCATAGACGCCGACCAGATTGGGGTGGATGACCCGGCTGGCCGCGACGGCGGCCTGAAGCATCTCGGTGGCGGAGTCGCCACCCGGGTAACGGAGCACGACGGCAACGGGACGGCGCAGGATGACGTCGACCCCGCGCCAGACCAGCCGACCCGCACTGTCGTTGTTGATGTGCTCAACCAGTTCGTACCGCTCGGCGAGGACTTCACCGGCCGTGGGAGCACCGAAGGTCATGACCGGAGGAGCGCTTTCGTCCGCCTCCTGACCCTCGCCGACCTGGGTCACCCGTCCTCCCTCGGTGATCGTGTCGATCGATGAACCCGAACTGCTGGGCATGTGGCTTCCCGCTCTGCCGTTGAAGGAACCGGCCGACCGGTGTCGACGCCCAGCGTCGACCCCTGCCGTACCCGTCGAGAGCGACCTTACCCGGGTTGCCCGTCTCTCCGACATGTCATCTTCCCGCCGTACCTGGCAGGGTTCCGGCAGTCGGTGAACTCGTCCGGTTACGACCGTTGTCAGCCACGTTGCTGGCACATGTACTAGCTAATCTACGGCTTCACCGCAAGTGACCGCCGTCGGGGCTGGGCCGGCCCGATACTCCCGTCGCCTCGTACGTTCCCACCGATCGGGTCGCCACCCTCAGCCGTACGGTTGGTTATCCACAGGCCGAAGCGGCATCTGACCGGCGAATCGCGGAGTTATCCACAGGAGCATCCCCAGCCTGGTGATCCACGGTCACGATCCGTATGAGTGTCAACTTGTTGTAATCGGATGCTGGCGTTCAGCGACCGAGTCGCCGGCGAACCATCCCGACCACCTCGGTGATCTCCCCGATCCGCAGCAGCATCGCCAGACCCAGGTAGGTCCCGCCGATCACCGCTCCGCCGATCACCAGTTGGATGACGGCCTGGGCCCAGCTTGGCGTGTCACCACCGGGCAGCAGGTTGATCACGAGTAGGCCGACCAGCGCGGCACCGAGCGCGGCGACCAGGACCCGGCCCAGGGTGCGCATGATGTGGCCCAGCCCGATCCGGCCGACCCGCGGACGGAGCAGCCAGGCGGAGCCGATCGCGGCCGCCAGATACGAGACAGCGTTACCGATCATCATCCCGGCCGCTGCGAAGTGGGCGGCGAACGCGGCGAACAGCACGATCTGCACGCCGATCCGCAGCGCCACGACCGGAATGTTGATCAACGCCGGGGTGCGGGTGTCCGGCAGGGCGTAGAAGGCGAAGGTGAAGAGCTGGCTGATCGCGAACGGCACCAGGGCGAGCGCGGCCAGCAGCAGCACCAGCGAGGTGTCCGCGGCGTTCTCGTCGCTGAACGCGCCGTAGCGGAACAGCACCACCGCCAGCGGGGTGGCGAGCACGGCGTAGCAGACGGCGATCGGAGCGAGCACCGCCGAGACGGTGCGGGTGCCCCGGGACAGGTCGGCGGCCACGTCGGCGTAGCGGCCGTCGGCGGCAGCGGCGCTCATCCGGGGCATCAACGCGGTGATGATCGAGACGGCGATGATGCCGTGCGCCATCATCAGCAGCAGGAAGACGTTGTTGTAGATCAGGGCGCCGGCGTCCCCGTCGCCCGCCCGGTTGAGCAGGTTGAACAGCACGATCAGGCCGACCTGGCTGACCGCCACGTAGCAGAACATCCAGCCGCCGAGCCGGCCCAGCTCACGCAGGCCGAGCGCGCGGAAGTCGAAGCGGAGCTTCCACCGGAAACCGACCTTGCGCAGCGCCGGCAGCAGGCCGGCGGCCTGGATCGCGACACCGAGCAGGGTGCCACCGCTGATCAAGAGGATCCGGCCGGTGGTCATCTCGTTCGGCTTCACGATCTCCGCACCGAAGATCGCGATGTAGAGGCCGGCGGTGGCGATCACCACGATGTTGTTGAGGATCGGCGCCCACATCGGGGCGGCGAAGTGACCCCGGGTGTTGAGTACCGCGCTGATCAACGCGCTGAGGCCGGTGAAGAAGATCATCGGCAGCATCAGGTACGACAGTCTGGTGACCAGCTCCTGGTAGTCCTCACCGCGGTTGTCGCTGGTGTAGAGCTGGGTCAGCAGCGACGCGGCGATCACCGCGACCAGCGCGGCCACCGCCAGGGTGACCACCGCCAGGGTCAACAGCCGCTGGGCGTACGCCTGGCCGCCGTCGGTGTCGACCTTGCGCCGACGGACCAGCACCGGGATCAGCACGCTGGTGAGGATTCCGCCGAGGAGGAACTCGTAGACCATTCCGGGCAGGATCTGCGCGGTGGTGTAGGCGTCACCGACCAGCGCGCCACCGAGCGCGGCGGTCAGCACCAGGGTCCGCAGGAAGCCCGTACCCCGGCTGACCAGGCTGCCGATCGCCATCACCGCGCTGTTGGCCGCCGCGCTCGCCTCGCCCACCTGCTCCTGCGGCGGCGCGGTCGACTCCATGGCCGGCTGGTTCAGCGGCTCGGCGGAGATGAAGGTGGCACCGTCCCCGGGACGGGGTACGGCCCCGCCGTCGTTCGCGGCGTTGGCGCTGCGGTAGAGCCCGCCGCTCATCTCCAGCCTCCCAGGGGTACGTCGGGTCGGACACCGACCCGCACGCCACAGACCATAGTCAACCCCCACCCGTTACCCGCGCCCGGCGGATCGGATCACACCCCGGCCCGATAAGCTGGCGATCCCATGTCCGAAGCCTCCGCACCTCACGCCGCCGACCGCCGCGAACTCACCGCCGCGCAGCGCAACGCCGTCGCCGAACTGCTCCGGGTCTCCCCGGTCGCCGACGAGTTGGGCCGCCGGTTCGTCCGCGCCGGTCACGAACTGCACCTGGTGGGCGGTTCGGTCCGGGATGCCCTGCTCGGTCGACTCGGCGACGACCTTGACTTCTGCACCGACGCGCACCCCGACGAGACCCTGGAGATCATCAAGGGCTGGGCCGAGGCGATCTGGGAGACCGGTCGGGAGTTCGGCACCATCGGCGCCCAGCGCGACGGCCTGCGGCTGGAGATCACCACGTTCCGCGCGGAGTCGTACGACCAGGTCAGCCGCAACCCGGTGGTGGTGTACGGGACCAGCCTCGACGAGGACCTGAAGCGGCGTGACTTCACCATCAACGCGATGGCGGTCAGCCTGCCGGACCACCGGTTCACCGACCCGCACGGCGGGTTGGACGATCTCTCGGCCAAGGTGATCCGTACGCCGAGCACGCCGGCCGAGTCGTTCGGTGACGACCCGCTGCGGATGCTGCGGGCCGCCCGGTTCGCGGCGCAGCTGCGTTTCGCCGTACACCCGGATGTGCACCTGGCGATGACCGAGATGGCCGCCGACCTGGACCGGATCACCGCCGAGCGGGTCCGCGACGAGTTCACCAAGCTGCTCTGCGGCGCGGACCCGATCACCGGGCTGCGGCTGCTCGTCGACACCGGGCTGGCCGAGCGGTTCATGCCGGAGCTGACCGGGCTGAAGCTGGAGATCGACGAGCACGCCCAGCACAAGGACGTCTACGAGCACACCTTGACGGTCGTCGAGAACGCCATCTCCTACGAGGAGGAGGGCTGCGACTTCATCCTGCGGATGGCCGCCCTCCTGCACGACGTGGGCAAGCCGGCGACGAAGGCGGTCGGGTCCGACGGCCGGGTCAGCTTCCACCACCACGAGGTGGTCGGCGCGCGGCTGACCAAGGCCCGGATGAAGGCGATGCGGTACCCGAAGGAGGTCACCGCGAAGGTGACCGCGCTGGTCGCGTTGCACCTGCGCTTCTACGGGTACGGGCGGGGCGAGTGGACCGATTCGGCGGTGCGCCGCTACGTCGCCGATGCCGGTGACCTGTTGCCCCGCCTGCACAAGCTGACCCGTTCCGACTGCACGACCCGGAATCGGCGTAAGGCCGCCCAACTCGCGGCCGACTACGACGCGCTGGAGGATCGGATCGCCCGGATCGCGGCCGAGGAGGACCTGGCCCGGGTCCGACCCGACCTGGACGGCAACGCGATCATGGAGTTGCTGGGCGTACCGCCGGGGCCGGTGGTCGGGCGGGCGTGGAAGCACCTCAAGGAGCAGCGCCTCGAGCACGGCCCGCTGGACCGCGACGCCGCCGAGGCGGAGCTGCTGCGGTGGGCCCGCGCCGAGGGCCTGATCGAGTAGCGAGCCCCAACGACGCGACGGGCGCCACCCCCATGGGGAGCGGCGCCCGTCGGCGTACGGAGTCAGCGGCTTTCGACGGCCTTCCCGTCGACGGCCGCGGTGCCGTTGCCGGCCGGGGCGGATGCCGCCCCGAGCCGCGCCAGCAGACCGGGCAGGTCGATCCCGGTGAGGTCGCTGCCGAGCTGGAGACCCTGGGCCACGTTGCCGGCCACCGACTTCGTCAGTGACGACGCGCCGTCGGTGGAGATGACCGTCATCTTGTCGATCGCCCCGATCGGCGCGCTGGCCGCCTCGACCACCTGCGGCAGCACCTTGACCAGCAGGTCCAGAACGGCCGCCTCCCCGTACGCGGCGAACGCCTCGGCCTTGCGCGCCATCGCGTCCGCCTCGGCCTCACCCTTCGCCAGGATGGCCGCGGCTTCGGCCTGACCTTCCCGCTCGACCGCCTCGGCGATGGCGGAGCGCCGACGCTGCTCGGCCTCACCTTCCTTGGCGCCCTCGATGGCGTTGGCCTCGGCGAGCGCGGCCCGGCGGGCCCGCTCGCCCTCACCGGTGAGCCGGGCCTGCTCGGCGGAGGCCTGCGCGGCGGCGATGACGGACTGCCGCTGCGCGTCGGCGTGCAGCACCGCCGCGTTGCGGGACGCCTCGGCCTCCTGCTCCACCTTGTACCGGGCCGCGTCGGCCGGCTTGCGAACCTCGGTGTCGAGTTGACGCTGCTTGAGCTCTGCGTTGCGCTCGGCCACCTTCTGCTGCTCGGAGAGGATCGCCTGGTCCCGTTCGGCCTGAGCGAGCGGACCGGCCGCCGCGGACTTGGCCTTCGCCGCGTCGATCTCGGCCTGGATGCCGGCCTGCTTGAGGGCCAGGTTGCGGTTCGCCTCGGCGATGGCCTCCTCGGCGAGCAGCCGCTCCTGCTCGGCCTGCTGCCGGGCCCGTGCCTCGGCGATCGCCGCGTCCTTGAGCACCCGGGCGGCCTCGGGCCGGCCCAGGTCCTGCAGGTAGGAGCCTTCGGCGAGGATGTCCTGGAGTTGGAACGTGTCCAGCACCAGGCCCTGGTTGGTCATCGAGTGTTCGGCCTCCTCGGCGACCGCGCTGGCGAACGCCGCCCGGTCCCGGATGACCTCCTCGACGGTGAGCCGGCCGACGATCGAGCGCAGCGCGCCGGCCAGCACCTCGCGGGTGAAGTTGTCGATCTCGTCCTGTTGGTGCAGGAACCGTTGCGCGGCGGCCCGAATCGCGTCCTCGGTGCCGCCGACCTTGACGATCGCCACGCCGTGCAGGTCGGCCCGGATGCCCTGCTTGCTCACGGCACCCCGGATGCCGACGTCGATCCGCCGGCTGGACAGGTCGAGCGACTGGAGCTTCTGCACCACCGGCAGGACGAAGACCGAGGCGCCCAGCACGACCTTCTGCCCGGAGGTGTCGGTGGACCGCCCACCGTCGGCGGTCTGCGTGGTGCGACCCTTGCGACCGGTGACGATGAACGCCTCGTTCGGGCCGGCCACCTTGATCCGGGAGAGCACGAAGAGCACCAGGATGAGCACGAGGAGGACCGCGCCACCGATGGCGATGAGGAGGGCCATATAAAGGAGTCCCGTCTATGAGGGGGTCAGTAGGTCTCGACGTGCACACTGGTCTCGCTGAGCGCCTGCACGACGAAGACCTGGGCACCGATCGGGATCGGCTGGTCCGCGCGGGCGCTGAGCTTGACCGGTTGGCCGGCGAGGCGAATGCGAACCTCGCCGTACCCGTTGGCCGGCACCGGGGTCACGACCAGGCCGAGGGCCCCGACCAGGTCGTCACGGGTGGGGGTGGGGTCGGTGCGCATGTCGCGCGCCGACCGGCTCAGCCGGGACGCCAACCAGGCGGTGGGCACGGCCGCGAGCACGCCGCCGACCACCGCCCCGACGACCATGCCCGGGGTACGCGCACCGAGTAGTTCGTTGACGATGGCACCGCCGAACCCGAACGCCCCGGCGAAGCCGGCGACCGTCTCGACCGAGATCGGGCCGTCCACGTCGGGGTGCCCGAGGTGGAACAACTCGGTGCCGAGCAGGGCGAGCGCGAGCACGCCGATGCCCGCCCCACCGATGATCAGAAAAATGAGCGTCCCCGTTGCCACGACCTGCACGGTATCGACGTGGCGCAACATCGGGCGGTCGCGTAAGAGGCAAAGATGATCTTCCGCTGATGTTGATCAAAAAGGGACAGTGCCCGGTGGCACGGGCGCACGCCGAGCGAGCCGCAGCGGCAGAGGCGGTCCGGGCCGCCGAGGAGTGGCGTTCGACCCGACGCTGGTAGCCGTGCCGGCAACGTCGCCCGGGTCGGGGAGAATGGGCTGATGCGCTGGACCGTGCTCGACTCACCGATCGGCGAGTTCTCCGTCGCCAGCGACGGCGCGAACGTCTGCGGTGCCGCCTTCGGCCGGGTCGACGCAGCGGCCGACGAGCCCGGCGACGCGTTGTCCCGGCAGGCGGTGACCGAACTGCGGGCGTACTTCGCCGGTGAGCTGACCGCGTTCACCGTCCCGGTGTCGATGCCGCGCGGCTCCGACTTCGAGCGGGCCGTGTGGCGGGAGATGACGAAAATTCCGTACGGGGAGACGCTCACCTACGGCGAGGTGGCGCGCCTGGTCGGCGATCCCGGGGCGGCCCGGGCGGTGGGAGTGGCCTGCAACCGCAACCCGGTTCCGGTGATCGTGCCGTGTCACCGGATCGTCGGCGTGGGCGGCAAGCTGGTCGGCTTCGGTGGAGGTCTGCCCCGCAAGGTCACGCTGCTGGAGTTGGAGGCCGGGGTCGCCCTGCGGCACGCCTGGTCCTGAGTCGTCCCGCAGTGGCTGGCCGTCCCCGGTGGGCCCTACCCGGCCCCGGTCGACCCTTCCGGGCCGACCGCCGTCGTGGACCTCGGCACGACGTCACCCGAGTGGGCGGGCCACGCCGGGTCGACTGACGGCCTCGACCGGAAGAAGCCGTTGGCCGGTGGCAGGGCCAGCAGGACCAGCGCGACGGTTATCGCCACCGGCGCACCCAGACCCAGGGTGAGCAGCAGGGGCTCCAACCAACCCGGCATGGCATCCCGTGCCATCGCGGTGATCCGATCGATGTCCTCTGGGGAGTAGACGGAGTAGAGCGGGCGCGGGGACCGGACCGCCCCGACGGTGGCGCAGCAGGCGAGGAACGGTGCGGTGGCCCAGGACGCGATCCGCGCGCCGTTCGCACCCGCGAGGTTGGTGGCGGCCAGCGCGAGGAGTACGAGGGACAGCAGCGCCGTCAACAGGTCAGCCGCCAGCTCGGCGGTGCTGCCCAGCGCGGCGAAACTCACCCCACCCGTGGGCGTGAAGGACCTGGCGGCCTCGTGGAAGAAGTCCTGGTGCCAGTAGGTCAGTGGCAGCGCGGCCAGGTGCGCGACGGCGGCCAGGGCCAGCAACAGGCAGGCCGTCGCGACGCTGCGGGGCCGAGGAGGCCGGCCCGGGTGCGGGACCGGCGCAGTGGTGCCGGTGGGGGAGATCATGTATCGATTATCGATATCCTCCCGGCTTTCCGTGGTCCCGGAAACGGTGGCGGGGGTCACGGGACAGCTCTCGTACCCCAGGTGCCGATCGACGTCGAAGGGCCGGGTCCGCACGGACCCGGCCCTTCGACCTGCTTGATGATTCAGCGCGTCAGCGCGCAACCTCACCGGCGATGAACTCCTCGACGGCCTGGTGGGCGTCGTGGTCGGCGTACTGCACCGGCGGGGACTTCATGAAGTACGACGAGGCCGACAGGATCGGGCCGCCGATCTTCCGGTCCAGGGCGATCTTCGCGGCGCGGACCGCGTCGATGATGACGCCGGCCGAGTTCGGGGAGTCCCACACCTCGAGCTTGAGCTCGGCGTTCAGGGGGGTGTCGCCGAACGAGCGGCCCTCCAGGCGGATGTACGCCCACTTGCGGTCGTCCAGCCACGGCACGTGGTCCGACGGGCCGATGTGCACGTCGCTCTTGCTCATCTCGTGCGGGATCTGCGAGGTGACCGACTGGGTCTTCGAGATCTTCTTCGAGACGAGCCGCTTGCGCTCCAGCATGTTCATGAAGTCCATGTTGCCGCCGAAGTTGAGCTGGTACGTGCGCAGCAGCTCGACGCCGCGGTCCTCGAAGAGCTTCGCGAGGGCGCGGTGCACGATGGTGGCGCCGACCTGGCTCTTGATGTCGTCGCCGACGATCGGCAGGCCAGCGTCGGTGAACTTCTGCGCCCACTCCGGGTCGGAGGCGATGAAGACCGGCAGGGCGTTGACGAACGCGCAGCCGGCGTCGATCGCCGCCTGGGCGTAGAACTTGGCGGCCTGCTCGGAGCCGACCGGCAGGTAGCAGACGACGACGTCGACCTGCGCGTCGCGCAGCGCCTGCGCCACGTCGACCGGGGTGGCGTCCGACTCCTCGACGATCTCGCGGTAGTACTGGCCCAGACCGTCGAAGGTCGGACCGCGCTGCACAGTCACGCCGGTCGGCGGCACGTCGCAGAGCTTGATGGTGTTGTTCTCGCTGGCGACGATCGCCTCCGCGAGGTCCATGCCCACCTTCTTGGCGTCCACGTCGAATGCCGCGACGAACTCCACGGCGTTGACGTGGTAGTCGCCGAAGGCGACGTGCATGAGACCCGGGACGCGGTCGTTCGGGTTGGCGTTCCGGTAGTACTCGACGCCCTGAACCAGGGACGAGGCGCAGTTACCCACACCGACGATGGCGACGCGGACGGAGCCCATAGCGTCTGCCTCCTTCTTTTCTGTCACGGCCGCTCATTCCTGGTCTCTCCAGGCGGAGGCGGGCTGTTGTCTTCTCGTCGGCCGCCGGCTGTCCCGATGTTCGGGACCGTCGGGGCTCGGCCGGAGCGCTCGTTGGCGATGAGCTCCTCCAGCCAGCGGACCTCGCGCTCACAGGCATCAAGACCGTGGCGCTGCAGTTCCAGCGTGTAAGCGTCGAGGCGCTCGGCCGCCCGGCCCAGCACGTCACGAAGCCCTTCGCGACGCTCCTCGATCTTGCGGCGGCGACCCTCCAGAATGCGCAGTCGGGTCGCCTGGTCGGTCCGGGCGAAGAACGCGAAGTGCACCCCGAAGCCCGTGTCGTCGTACGTCTCGGGCCCCGCCTGTGCGATCAGCTGGGCGAAGCGTTCCTTGCCTTCCGCGGTGATTTTGTAGACCACCCGACCTCGTCGGCTGGTCAGCGCGGGAACCTCCTCGGCAGTGGCGGGTGTCTCAGCAGCTTCGGTTATCCAACCCGCCGCTTGCAGCCTGCGTAGCGTTGGGTAGAGCGAGCCGTAGCTGATCGCCGCCCGGATCGCGCCGAGCTTGGCGGCCAGCTCCTTGCGCAGCTCGTAGCCGTGCATCGGAGACTCCTGCAGGAGGCCGAGGATGGCGAACTCAAGCACTGGCCACCCTCTCTTTACCCTCCGGCGGGGAGCGGTAACCGCCGCGATGTATCGGACCGATACATCGCACGTTAGCGGTTCGCGTGAGCCAGGGCAAACCCCCGTTTGGAGATGCTGTCGTCACGGATTGTGAGCATGGTCGCCTGCTCGGGCCGGACCGCGTACCCTTCTCCGCATGCGTACGCAGCGCCAGGTCGTCGACTACTCGCTTCAGAAGCGAGCAGTGCTGCGTGAGCTCCTGGCCGGTCGAGTCGGCACGTACGACGTCTGCGACGCATCGCCGTACCTGAAGAATGCCGCTCGGTTCCACGGCGAGCCCACCGACCGGCGCTGCCCCATCTGCCGCAGCGAAAACCTGACCCTCGTCCACTACATTTACGGTGACGAACTCAAGCAGTCCGCCGGACAGGCCCGGACACTGGCCGAGTTGCCCGTCCTGGCGATGACGCTGCGTGAGTTCCAGGTCTTCGTGGTGGAGGTGTGCCTCGGTTGTGACTGGAACCATCTCGTCGAGCAGTATCTGCTCGGCCGGGACGGCCTCACCGGTGACAGCGACGCCACCGGCGAGCAGGACGCGGCGGGCGCCGAAGGCGCCGGTCGGCGGAGGCGAGAGGCGCAACGGTGATCTCAACTGGTTGGACCGGCCCCGGAGCCGCAGACGGAACCCGGGACGGTCGACCGCTTGTTGGTCCGATTGGCCCGATTGATACGGCAATGACCTCGGTCGCCGGGCACCCCCGTGCCGGCGTTCCGGGTGAAGCAACTCACGGCAACCCGGTGGCGGCGCAGTCGCGTCCCACCGCGACCGGCAGGGTGTGAGGAATGAACTCGTACGGCGATCCCAGTTCTGCGCGCGGACGGGCCCAGCACTCGGGCCCAGACGGTGAGCCCGGACCGGGCGCGGACGACGCGTACCGCAGACCCGGCGGTAACTCCGGCGGGAGCGGCTGGTCAGCTTCGGGCGGCGGCGCGGCGACCCCGGGTCGTGCCTCGGTGACGCCGCGGGCTGCCGGTGGTCGTGCCACGGTCGGCGGCTCCGCCTCGGTGCCGTCGCGTGGTGGCGCGGCCGCCGGGTCCGCCTCGGTGGGTTCGGCAGCGGCCGGTCGGGCCGGTCGGGCCTCGGTGCCGGTCTCGCCGGCACCGGGTGTGGCCGCAGGCCGCGCCGGCGCAGGTCGGGCCTCGGTGCCCGTCTCCCCGGCGCCGGGCGCACCGGCGGGCCGGGCCTCGGTCGGTGCCGCCGCCGTTGGTGCCGCCTCGGTCGGCACCGCCTCGGCGGGTCGGGCCAGCGTCGGCTCCGCGTCGGTCGGTGGTCGTGCGGCGGTCGCCCGGGCGAGCGTCTCGCCGGTCTCCGGTGGGCCAGGCGGCCCCGGAGGACCGGGTGGGCCGGGTGGTCCCGGTCGGGGCGGTCGTGGTGCGGGCAGCTCGGGTGCCGCGGCGCGGGCGAAGAAGCGCAAGCGGATGAACCTGCTGATCGCCGGGTTCGCCGTCTTCATCATGCTCGCCGGCATCGGGGTGGTGGGGTTCACCTACTACTCGACGAACGTGGTCATGCCGAACGAGATGCCGCTGCCGCTGTCCACCACCGTCTACGCCAAGGACGGCAAGACGCAGCTCGCCAAGCTGGGCAGCGAGAACCGTAGCTTCGTCACCATCCAGCAGATCCCGCAGCACGTGCAGGACGCGGTCGCCGCCGCGGAGGACCGGAACTTCTACCGGCACTCGGGCGTCGACTACAAGGGCATCGTCCGGGCCGCGTGGAACAACGTCTCCAACGGCGACAAGCAGGGTGCCTCGACGATCACCCAGCAGTACGCCCGCAACGCGTTCGAGAACCTCCAGGACGACACGTACGGCCGGAAGGTGAAGGAGGCCATCCTCGCCTCCAAGCTGAACGACAAGTACACCAAGCCAGAGATCATGCAGCACTACCTGAACGTCATCTACTTCGGTCGTGGCGCGTACGGCATCGAGGCGGCGGCGCAGACCTACTTCGGCAAGTCGGCCATCAAGCTCAGCCCCGGCGAAGGCGCGGTGCTGGCTGCGCTGATCAAGCAGCCGCAGGCGACCGATACCCACCGGGGCTACGACCCGTCGGTCAACCCGACCGACGCCAGGTCGCGGTGGGACTACGTGATCGACGGCATGAAGAAGGAGGGCTGGCTGGACTCCCCCAACCACCCCCCGGCGCCCACCGAGTACCCCAAGGTGCTGCCGCCGAAAAAGGGAGGCAACGGCTTCGGCGTCGACACCCCGCGCGGCAACGTCATCAACTACGTCCGTCAGGAGATGGACCAGATGGGTCTCTGCTCCGACACCGGTGCGGAGGGCAAGACGAGCTGTGTCGACGCGCTGCGCGACGGCGGCTACCGGATCACCACCACCATCGACCCGAAGCTCCAGACCGCCGCCGAGAACATCGCGATGCAGTCGAAGAAGGGCTCCCTGCTTTACGACCAGCCGAAGAACCTGATGGCGGCGGTGGTCTCGATCGACCCGAAGAAGGGCCGCGTGCTCGCCTACTACGGCGGTGACAGCGGCGCCGACTTCGACTACGCCGGCAAGAACATCGACAAGAACGGCAACCTGGCCGGTGGTCATCCGCCGGGCTCGTCGATGAAGGTGTACACCTTGGCCGCCGCGATCGAGGCCGGCATCTCCGTCAAGTCGCACTGGGACCCCACGCCGTACAAGCCCGAGGGCTCCAAGGACACGATCGGTAACGCCAACCGCACCAACCTCAAGTGCGGCAAGTACTGCACCCTCGAAGAGTCGACGGTCCAGTCGTACAACGTGCCCTTCTACTGGGTGGCCGACACGATCGGCGCCGACAAGGTCGTCGACATGGCCCGGAAGGCGGGCGTGACCACCATGTGGGGCGTCGACCCGCCGCAGGCCTACGACCTGTCGAAGAAGGGGCGGACCCCGTTCGACAACTACACCGGTTTCGGTAAGTACCCGTTGACCGTGTTCGACCACGCGAACGCCATGGCCACGTTCGCCAACGACGGCAAGTACATCAAGGCCCACTTCGTCGTCAAGATCGAGCAGCAGGAGAAGGACACCGGCAAGTGGAAGGTGGTCGGCAGCGAGCGCATCAAGCCGGAGGAGCGGATCCCCAAGAAGGTCACTGACGAGGTCACCGGCGTCCTGAAGCAGATCCCGCGGCCGAACAACATCTCCCTGGAAGACGGACGTCAAGCTGCCGCCAAGACGGGCACCTGGGAATGGAACAGCAAGGACAACGCGCACGCCTGGACGGTCGGCTACACACCGCAGAACGCCACGGCGGTGTGGGTGGGCAGCCGGGACATCACCAAGCCGCAGATCAAGCTCAAGAACGGCAAGGACATCGGTGGTTCGACGCTCCCCGGTCCGATCTGGGAAAAGTTCATGAACACCGCGCTCAAGGGCCAGGAGGAGATCTCCCTGCCCACCGTCACCGGCGAGGGTGATGTCACGAAGGGCAACGGCGAGGAGCCGCCGCCGCCACCGCCGCCGACCAACCCGGGCCAGGGGGGCAACCCCCTGTGCAATCCGCTGATCGACCTGTTCTGCAACCCCGGCGGCAACACCCCCGGCGGTAACCCCGGGGGTGACCCTGGCGGCAATCCTGGCGGCAACCCCGGTGGTAATCCCGGCGGAGGCGACGGGAGAGGCGGTGGGCTGTTACCCAGCCTGCCTCCCGACCGGAACTGACCCGGGCCACCGCACCACGCCGCCGCCGGCCGGACGACCTGTCCGACCGGCGGCGGCGTTTTCGTACCCGGAACTCCGCGCCGGGACAGGACGGGCACCCCCGTCGTACGGCAGGATGCCTCTTCATGAGCACCCAGTCGACGCCCGGCATCGACGACGCCGGAACCACCGATCACCCGTCCCGTTCCGACGGGTTCGTCCGCGGCCTCTCCAGCGTCATCGGTGGCCCGCTCGGCGACCACGCGACCGCGCTGGACCGGCCGGTCGGTCGGGAGCGTCGCTTCTGGACGGCCGTGCGGATCGTGCTGGCACTGGTGTGCCTCACCCTCGCGCTGCACTGGGTGCAGAAATCGCCCTGCCAGAGCGGCGCCTGGCAGAACAACATCCAGTACACCCGGTTCTGCTACACCGACGTCCTCGCCCTTTATTACGCCGAAGGGCTCAACGAGGGCAAGGTGCCCTATCGTGACCACCCGGTCGAGTACCCGGTGCTGACCGGCTACTTCATGGGGGCGCTGGGTCTGCCGGTGCACGCCGTCGGTGCCGACGACCCGAGCATCAACCAGGGTCAGTGGTTCTACAACCTCAACGCGCTGGTGCTGGGCGCGCTCGCGGTGGCCACGGTGGCGGTGATCCTGGCGTTGCGCCGCCGACGACCCTGGGACGCGGCGCTGTTCGCCCTCGCCCCGGCCCTGCTGCTCACCGCCACCGTCAACTGGGATCTGCTCGCCATCGGCCTGGCCGCCTTCGGCCTGCTCGCCTGGGCCCGAAAACGACCGGGGGTGGCCGGCGTGCTGCTCGGGCTCGCCGGCGCGGCGAAGCTCTGGCCGCTGTTCCTGCTCGGGCCGATCCTCATCCTCGCGCTGCGGGCCGACCGGATACGTGCCGCGCTCGTCGCCGTCGGTTCAGCGGTCGCCGCCGTCGTGCTGGTGAACCTGCCGGCCGCCCGGGCGTACCCGGAAAACTGGGACCGGTTCTTCGAGCTGAACACCACCCGGCCGATCGACTGGGGCACGCTCTGGTACATCGGGCGCTACCTGGACGGCAAGGTCGGCAACGACCCCACCCAGCTCGGCCCGTTCGAATGGCTCAACGCCAACATCCCGACCCTCAACACCCTGTCGTACGCGCTGTTCGGGCTGGCCTGCCTCGGCGTGGCCGTGCTGGCGCTGCGGGCACCGCGCCGGCCCCGGCTGGCCCAGCTCGGCTTCCTGGTGGTGGCGGCGTTCCTCATCTTCAGCAAGGTCTGGTCGCAGCAGTTCGTCCTCTGGCTGCTTCCGCTGGTGGTGCTGGCCCGCCCGAAGTGGGGCGCGTTCCTGGCCTGGCAGATCGCCGAGGTCTGCTACTTCGTCGCCTTCTACGGGGAACTGCTCGGCGCGGCAACCAGCCGACCGGTCTTCCCGGAGGGGGTGTTCGTGCTGGCCTCGACGCTGCGGCTGACCACTGTGGTGGTGCTCTGCGTGTTCGTCGTCAAGGAGATCCTGCACCCCGAGCAGGACGCGGTGCGGGCCACGTACCCGGACGACCCGGACGGCGGCGTCCTCGACGGCGCACCAGACGCCTCCTGGATAGACCGCTGGCGCCGCCAACCGTTGACCGACGAACCGTCACGCGAGCCCGCAACCGCCACCTGACCCCCCAGGCTGACGCGGCCTGACCACGTCAGGGTTTTCGGGGGAGCCCGCCCGGCGCAGGGATCAAGCCTGACCGCCCGGAGCCGGGTGGGCTCCCCCGAAAACCCGCCTTAGAGAGCAGCCGCGACGAGCCGCCAGAGCTTCACAGGCGATAGACGACAGCGTCGCCGACCTCCTGGCGCGTGATGCCGAGCGACTCGACCGGCGCGTCGATGCCGATCTCCCACGGCGTGTCGGCCACTTCACCGCGCAGCAGCACGACCGTGCGGACGCCGAGCGTGCGCAGGTAGTCGACGCTCGTCTGGTCCGGGAACGACTGGCTCACCCGGCGGACGTCGTCGAGCTGGCGCGGCGTGAAGCCGCTACCGCCGTTGACCACGTCGGGGAACCCGTCGGTCGACCAGAGCATCACGTGCTGGTCCAGGCTCTGATTGCTGGGCAGCACCAGCAGTGGCCCCTGCGCCGACCGCATCGCCGCCGGTGGGGTCGGCACCACCGGATGTGGAGTGGTGTTCAGGCCCTCGACGGTGACCAGCAGCAACGGCAGCAGGGTGGCCATCCGCAGCCAGGGCCCCGGCCACGACGGAATCCGCTGCGCCGTCAACTCGCGGACCCGGTCGGTGAGGGCGGTGACCGCGCCCGCCGCGAGCAGGCCGAGCAACAACGTGGTCCAGAGCATCAACCGGCCGGGGGTACGCAACGCGCTCCAGCCCGGCAGGTGCTCGAACAGCGGCACGTAGGTGAAGGTGCCGTCGAAGAACCGGGTGCCCATCGCGAAGGCCATCGTCACCAGCACCCCGGCGAGCAGCAGCAGTCGGTGCCGCAGCCGCCAGACCGAGAAGAGCAGCCCACCCGCGGCGAGCGCGTAGAGCACGAAGCCCGGCAGCAGGGTCATCTCCGGATGCCAGGGCAGCGCCTCCCGGGCCCCCTCGTGCAGCCCACCCCAGATCCGCGACTCCCCAGGTGCCGTCACGAAGCCCGACGCCGGCGGCGAGAAGATGCTGATGTCGCCGATGGTGCGCTCGGCGTACGGGTGCAGCTCGGTCACCTTGAAGAACGGAAACGCCATCAGCAGACCGACACCGGCGAACAGCACCCCGCCGAGCACGTCGGCGGCGAACAGTCGGCGACCGAACGGAATGGCCTGCCCGCTGCGCAGCCGCCGCACGAAGAACAGAACGGCAGCGACCAGCACCGCGCCGGCCAGGAAGTACGCGAACGGCAGCCCGATGCCGAAACCGAGGCTGAGCTGCCAGGCCGCCACCAGCCAACCGGCGTAGACCCAGCCGTCATGGCGGCGGTCCGGCCGGTAGCCGTGCCGCAGCGACCACCCGTGCCCGCGCGCCAACATCGCCAGCGCCAACGGGATCCCGCCGTTGGAGAGCACGTGCAGGTGCCCGGCCTGGGCCAGCAGCCACGGCGCGTAGGTGTAGCTGACGCCGGCGACGGCCGCCCCGATCCGGCCGGCCCCGAGCTGTCGGGCCAGCGCGTACGCGCCGAGCGTGGCGAGCGCGTGGGCCAGGACGAACATGATGTTGTAGCGGAGTATGGCGTCCTCGGGACCGCTGCCGAGCATCCCGGCCGGGGCGTACCCGAGCAGCGTGTCGGAGAACGCGAAGCTCCACAGCTCGGGGAAGAAGGTGTTGGACTGCCACAGACGGGCCGGGTCGGCCAGCAGGATGTGCCCGGACCAGGCCATCTGCCAGGCTTGCAGGCTCGGGTCCCAGTAGTCCTGCGGGAGGGTGTAGCGCGGATAACGCAGTGTCGGCCAGGTCATCAGCACGGCCAGTGCCAGCGCGCCGAGGGTGGCCAGGGTCCACTCGTGGATCAGGAACCGACCGACAACGCGACCGGCCCGGCTGAGGATGGGGGGTTTCGGCTCCGGGGCAGAGGCGAATGCCTCCCACCGCTCCGGGCCGATCGCCTTCGTCGTCTTGTCAGCCGCGTCCGGACCGTCGGCATCGCTCGACTTCTCACCCTTGGCCGGGTCGTCGCTCTTGGCCTGGTCGTCGTCTTTTCCCGCGCCGTCGTCCTTGGCCGGGTCGTCCGTCGCGCTGCTGGCCTTGGGCGCGTCGTCCGTCGCGCTGCTGTCCTTGGGCGCGTCGTCCTTCGCGGGGTCGTTCTTCGCGGTGCCGTTCTTCGCGGTGCCGTTCTTCGCGGTGCCGTTCTTCGCGGTGCCGTTCTTCGCGGTGCCGTTCTTCGCGGGGTCGGGCTCGGGACCGCCGGTCGTGTCGCCGTCGCCCCGGGGCGGCTGGCTCACCGTGGTCCCCGCGGGGGCCGTGCCGGAGGTGCGAGCTGGTGGGGCGGAGGTGCCCGCGTCCGTGCCGGTGGGGGTGGGCCGGGCGTTGCCGGTCCCGGGCTGTCCGCTCGTCATGCTGCCGAGCTCTCCGCTCCGAGCTGCTCACGCAGGAAGTCGATATCGGCCGCCTGTCCGGTCACACCGCCCGGTGTCTCGACGACCACCGGTGCGCCGGCCGCCCGGATCACCGCCACCACCAACTCCGGGTCGATCGTCCCGCCGCCCAGGTTGTCGTGTCGGTCCTGGCCGGAGTTGAACGCGCCCTTGGAGTTGTTGGCGTGCACCAGGTCGATCCGTCCGGTGATCGCCTTGACCCGGTCGACCAGGCCGAGCAACTCCTCGCCACCCGCGTACGCGTGGCAGGTGTCCAGGCAGAAGCCGACCTCGTAGTCACCGATGGCGTCCCAGAGGCGGGCGAGCGCGTCCAGCCGTCGGGCACAGGCGTTGTCGCCACCAGCGGTGTTCTCGATCAGGACCGGAACGCCGAAGCCGCCGGAGTCGGCCGCGTACGCGAAGGTCTTGCGCCAGTTGTCGAAGCCGACGGCCAGGTCGTCGCCGGCGTTGACGTGCCCGCCATGGACGATCAGGCCCTTGGCGCCGACGGCGGCGGCCGCGTTGGCGTGCCCGAGCAGCAGCTTGCGGCTCGGAATCCGGATGCGGTTGTTGAGCGTGGCCACGTTGATGACGTACGGCGCGTGCACGTACAGGTCGACCTCAGCGGCGCGCAGCCGCTCGGCGTCTTCGCGGGGCTTGGGCGCCTTCCAACCCTGTGGGTCGGCGAGGAAGAACTGCACGGTGTCGGCGGACCGGGCGGCCGCCTCCGCCAGCGGGTCGGTCGAATCGACGTGGGCTCCGATACGCATGCGAGCGAGCCTACGTCGCGACCCCGACGGCCGGGGCGACGGCCGGGGCGGTGTCGCGTCACCGGACGGACCGACGATCGTTGATGGGTGTGAAACCGGCGACCAGCCACCCGGTGCCGCCAGCGGCGCGAGCGTCGCACCCAGCGACCGGTGGTCGACGGCCGACAGCGAGGTCACCCCCGCCGCGCGGCCCGGCGCAGCGGGGGCGGCCCCATCGCCCAGCGCCCCATCGCCCCGCAGGTTCCGATCGATGAAGAATCTCGGAAAATTGTGCTTTTTCCCCCGACAAGGTACGAGTGCTGTTGTACCGTCAGATAACAACACGATAAAGCTCCGCGGGGCGTCTTCGGTCCAACCTCATCGGTGTGGTCGTTCCTCCCCAGGTCCCACCCAAGGAATGCGGACCAGACGCCCCGCGGCCTTGTAGACGGGGGTCCATCACCGGCCGATCGACGGCCGCGCGGTGGGCCCCCGTCGGCATGTCCGGATGGGCACCCGACCACTCCGGGCATGATCGTCCGGACCGGGTATCCTGGTCAGGTTGTCCGCGTCCGGCCGGGTTCCCTCGGCGCGTGCGGGCAGCGACACAAGACCTCCTGCCACGGAAGGACCGTGGCCGCTTAGCCCACAGGAGGTGAGCACGTCTTGCGTCATTACGAGATCATGGTGATCCTCGACCCCAGCCTCGAGGAACGCACCGTCGCCCCGTCGCTCGACACGTACCTGAACGTGATTCGGACCGCGGGTGGCTCGGTTGAGAAGACCGACGTATGGGGCCGCCGGCGCCTCGCGTACGAGATCAACAAAAAGGCAGAGGGCATCTACGCCGTCGTCGACCTGCAGGCCACGCCTGCTGCGGTCGCCGAGCTGGACCGTCAGCTGCGACTCAACGAGTCCGTGCTGCGCACCAAGGTCCTCCGACCGGAAATGCGCTAAGCCTTCAAACCCCCGGTTCGTCCGGATCAGCCTCCGCGACTCTGTCGTAGGGCTCTGCGAGCCTGTACGACGAGACGCTGAGTGCGCGAGGAGATGGTCATGGCAGGAGACACCACCATCACGGTCATCGGCAATCTGACCGATGACCCCGAGTTGCGGTTCACGCCCTCCGGGGCTGCGGTCGCCAAGTTCCGAGTCGCTTCGACGCCCCGATACATGGACAAGGCGTCGAACGAGTGGAAGGACGGCGAGCCGCTGTTCCTCGCTTGCACCGTCTGGCGTCAGGCTGCTGAGCACGTCGCCGAGTCGCTGCAGCGTGGCGCTCGGGTGATCGTGTCGGGCCGGCTGCGTCAGCGGTCGTACGAGACCCGCGAGGGCGAGAAGCGCACCGTCATCGAGCTTGAGGTCGACGAGATCGGCCCGTCGCTGCGCTACGCCACGGCGAAGGTGCAGAAGATGTCCCGCTCCGGCGGCGGTGGCGGCGGCTTCGGTGGCGGTGGTGGTGGCAACCAGGGCGGCGGCGGAGGCAACTTCGACGACCCCTGGGCTTCGGCCGCTCCCTCTCCCGCGCGTGCCGGTTCGGGCGCCAATTATGACGAGGAGCCACCGTTCTAATGGCGCCGAGCGCCCGCGATCGCAAACCAGGAGCACGTGCAATGGCCAAGGCTGCGGCACTTCGCAAGCCGAAGAAGAAGGTGAACCCGCTCGACAAGGACGGGATCACCTACATCGATTACAAGGACACCGCGCTGCTGCGCAAGTTCATCTCCGACCGCGGCAAGATCCGCGCTCGTCGGGTGACCGGCGTGACCTCGCAGCAGCAGCGGCAGATCGCCCGCGCGGTCAAGAACGCCCGTGAGATGGCGCTCCTGCCGTACACGGCCACCACCCGCTGAGAGGAGGCACCGATATGAAGATCATCCTGACTCAGGAAGTGTCCGGCCTCGGTGCCCCGGGCGACATCGTCGAGGTCAAGAACGGCTACGGCCGTAACTACCTGCTGCCGCAGGGCTTCGCGATCGCCTGGACCAAGGGCGCGGAAAAGCAGGTCACGGTCATCAAGCGGGCCCGTTCGGCCCGCGAGATCCGCGACCTCGACCACGCCAACGAGGTCAAGGCTCAGCTCGAGGGTCTCAAGGTCAACCTGAAGGTCCGCGCCGGCGACGGCGGACGGCTCTTCGGCTCGGTCACCCCGGCCGAGATCGTCGACGCCGTCAAGGCGGCCAGCGGCCCGGTCCTCGACCGGCGTCGGCTGGAGGTGCCCGGTCACATCAAGTCGACCGGCACCTACCCGGTGAAGATCAAGCTGCACCCTGAGGTGACCGCGTCCTTCGACCTGAACGTCGTTCAGGGCTGACGTCCGCAACACCACCACGAGGGCCCGCACCGAGCGATCGGCGCGGGCCCTCGTGCGTATGTGGAACTGCCGGCAGCTGCGGTAGCCCCGCCCCGCCGACTGCTCACCCGATGGGCTGGCCCGTCACCGCGCTGATCAGCACCGTGGAGAGGCCACCGCCCACCACTGCGGCGGCAACCGCGATCGTCGCCGAACGCCACGTCGTACCGACCCTCCGCAGCAGCGCCGCCACCACCAGACTGCTCAGCAGCGCCAACCCGAAACGCGGCGAACCGGCGAGCAGTGACGCCAACGCACGGGACCGGGCCGAGTCGCACCCACCCCCACTGATGTCGGTCACACAACCAGCCGGCGCCTGGCTGTCCAACGTCAACAGCCAGACGAAGATCAGCATCGCCGGCACCAGGTAACAGGCCGCCGTGTACAACAACGGCCGGATGGACCCACCCGGGTCCGGATCCAGCAGGTCGTCCTCCAGCCGCCGCGCCCACGCACCCGTGGCCGCCGACTCGACCCGTCGACGTACCGACGCCGTTCCCACCGCCGGCCGGTCCGCCCGACGCCGGGGCGCACTCGGACGCGGCGTAGGGGCGCTGCGCGGTCGCGGGGCGGTGTAACCCACCACCGGAGAACGAGGCGCCGACGTCGGAGGGCCGATCCATCGCGGGTCGTCATCAGCCAACCGGGTGCCGGACCAGAACCCGTCTTCCCGACTCGGCCACCCCTCGGCCGCCACCGAACGATCCGAGCGCGGCGCCAGCGTACGGTCCCACTGGTCATCCTCGATCGCGGACCGCTCCCACTGGCCGGTACGGTCCGACCGCTCCCAGCCACCGACGCTCTCCACCGCCGACCACTGCTCGCTCAGGTCCCCGCCGTCCGCACCGGTCACCGGCGGCCACGCGTGCACACCCGACGCGTCCCACGGGTCCACCGCCGGCGGGTACGACGGCTCGGGCTCCGCCACCCGCTCCGATCGGCGGGCCCACGGATCGGCCACCGGACGGGACCAGGAATCCTCCGCCGCACGACGGCTACGCCGGCTGGGGCGGCTCGGCTCCTGCTCCGGCACCTGCTCGGGCGGGGCGGACTCCAACTCCCCGCCCGACCAGATCACCTGGGGACGGCCAACGGGCGCGCGGCGGGGACGCCGCTCCGAGACAGCGCCGGAGACCGGCTCGTCCTCCCCGGAGTCGGCCCGTCGGCGGCCGGCGTACCCCTGATCCTGCGGCCGGTCGAGCGTCCACTCCCGGGTGTGGTCCGAGTCGGGTGCCGGGCCGATCGCCGCCTGCTCCCGCCGACGCGTCTCGTCGCCCCGACGCCAACCACCCGATGACTCGATGGACCGCCGGCCGGTGCCGTACGTCGACCGCTGAGGCTCGTCGTCGTCCTCGTCCGGTGCCGCGTGACGACCGCCGCCGTCGGCGTGCCGGACCCCTGACTCCAGCGCCCACCGGGGCAGGTAGGCGTCGACAGGCTCATCCTGGCCACGGTCCAACGCGCGCCGTCGGCTGGAGGTGCGGTAGCGCCCGTCCTCGTCGTACGGATCAACCGGAACGGACGCCGCGTGCTCACTCCACGAGGCGGTTGGCTGGCGCTCGCGCGGGCTGCTGTCGCCGCGTCCCCAGTCCCGGTAATTCACGGCCGGAGTGTGACCCTTCTGAACCGAAAGCGGAATCCGCTGTCCAGGTGTAGCCGTTCGCTGGAGATAGTACGGGACGATCGTGTCACAGGCCCGACCGAAATATTCTCCTCCACAGGCTGGGGAGCATGTTTCCGCAGGTCAGCGCCTTTTGGCCGAGAATTCCCCAGTGGTTTTCCACAGGCTGTGCACACGCTGCGCACACGCTGTCCACCGGGATCCACAGGTTGTCCCGAGGCTCGTCCACCGGCCTTGTTGAGTCTCTGACCTCGGGGTCCGTATGGTTGGCCCTCGACCGCCGGCGATGGCCCCCGATCGACCGGCCCGGTCGGACGGAAGTGTCGTACCCCAGCGGTAGAGCTGGGTTGGACCCGGCGCAGTGGAGGGGGGACCCGTGTCGGTCACCGACGACATGCGGGCAGAGCCACGCTCCGGCGCAGGCCAACCACCCGCGCAGCGGGATGGCCAGTTCGACAAGACCCCGCCCCAGGACGTCGCCGCCGAGCAGTGCGTCCTCGGCGGCATGCTGCTCTCCAAGGACGCCATCGCCGACGTCGTCGAGATCCTCAAGACCAACGACTTCTATCGGCCGGTGCACGCCACCATCTTCGACACGATCCTCGACATCTACGGTCGCGGCGAGCCGGCCGACCCGATCACCGTGGCCGCCGCGCTGACCGACTCGGGTGACCTGGCACGTATCGGCGGCGCGCCGTACCTGCACACGCTCATCGCCAGCGTGCCCACCGCCGCGAACGCGGCGTACTACGCCCGGATCGTCAGCGAGCGGGCGGTGCTGCGCCGGCTGGTCGAGGCCGGCACCAAGATCGTGCAGCTGGGGTACGGCACCGCCAGCGGCGGCAGCCGCGACGTGGACGACGTCGTCGACCTCGCCCAGCAGGCCGTCTACGACGTCACCGAACGTCGCGTCAGCGAGGACTTCGCGGTCCTGGCCGACATGTTGCAACCGACGCTGGACGAGATCGAGGCGGTGGGCGCGCAGGGCGGTGTGATGACCGGCGTGCCCACCGGCTTCAGCGACCTGGACCGGTTGCTCAATGGTCTGCACGCCGGCCAGTTGATTATCGTGGCCGGCCGGCCTGGTCTGGGAAAGGCGCTCGCACTCGACACCCCGCTGCCGACCCCGGATGGCTGGACCACGATGGGCGAGGTCAAGGCGGGCGACCAACTACTGGCTGCCGACGGCTCACCGACCACTGTCACACGCGCTTTTGACGTGATGCACGACCGTCCCTGCTACGAGGTCGAGTTCTCGGACGGCACCGTGATCGTGGCGGACGCGGAGCATCTGTGGAAGACGACCACCCGGGCGAGCCGGCGGCAGAGCCCGGCACGGCAGAGGCGGCACTGGTCCGAGTCGTCGCTGGCCAACGTACGTGTGGCCCACAAGGCGCTCAGCGCCATGCGAAACCAACCGATCACCCTATTCGACACGATCCAGCAGGTCGGGCCGGAGTTCCGGCATGTCCTGCACACGGTCGCCCGTGAGGTCGGATCGATCGGCCGGATCGGCCGCCCCATCGTCCGCAACGGCAGAACCCAAAACTGGACTGCACCTGGCTACCCGGCCGGTCCGCTGCTGACCGCGCTTCTTGAACGAGCCGAGCGGGAGATGAACGCCGGCAGCAGGGCCGCCCATGACGGTGTCGTCACCACTGCTGAAGTCGCGGCCACGCTGCGTACCGATACCGCCCAGCCGCGGCTCAACCATGCGGTACGGAACTGCGCACCCATCAAACTCCCAGACCGGGAGCTGCTGATCCCGCCCTACACGTTGGGAACGTGGCTCGGTGACGGGCACTGCAACGCCAGCCGCTTCACCACCGCAGATCCGGAGATGGTCACACACGTCGAGGCGGACGGCTTCGTCGTGCGGCCCAGCGGGCCGATGGCTTACACCATCCTGCTGCAGTCCACGTCCACGTCCGCTGCTCCGGGCAACGGCGTCTGCGCGGACTGTGGCGGTTCCACCAGGGCGTTGCGGGAGAACCCAGCGACCAGGAAGTGTGCCGGCTGTCGGCACCGGAACGGCTCCTTCCTCGGCTTGTTGCGCCAGGTCGGCGTAGCTGCCAACAAACACATCCCGGTCTCTTACCTGCGGGCCTCTGAGGCTCAGCGCAGAGCGTTGCTCGCTGGGCTGATGGACACCGATGGGACCGTTGCCCCCGCCGGCAACCTCCAGTACACGTCGACTTCGAAGCAGTTGGCTGATGACGTACGCGAGCTGATCGTCAGCCTCGGCTACCGCTGCACAGTCAACGCAAAGCCGGTGCGCGGCCGTACCCGCGAATCGTCAACCGCGTACACCTTGAACTTCTCCACCCCGGATGTCATCTTCCGGCTCAAGCGGAAGCAAGATGCGCACGCCGAACGCCGCCGGACCACCTCCGATGTTCGGACGACCTCGCGGTTCATCGTCGACGTCCGGCCGGTTCCCAGCGTTCCGGTTCGGTGCGTGACTGTCGACAACGACGAGCATCTGTACCTGGCCAGCCGGGCGATGATCCCTACCCACAACAGCACCGCTAGCATGGACTTTGCCCGAAATGCTGCGATTCGCGCCAACCAGGCCGCAGCCATCTTCTCGCTGGAAATGAGCAAGGTCGAGATCGTCATGCGGCTGCTCTCCGCCGAGGCGCGGGTGCCGCTGCACGTGCTGCGCAGCGGTCAGCTCTCCGACGACGACTGGACCAAGCTGGCCCGGTGCATGGGCGAGATCAGCGAGGCGCCGCTCTTCGTCGACGACACGCCGAGCATGAACCTGATGGAGATCCGGGCCAAGGCCCGGCGGCTCAAGCAGCGGCACGACCTCAAGATGATCGTGGTCGACTATCTCCAGCTGATGACCTCGCCGAAGCGCACCGAGAGCCGCCAGCAGGAGGTCGCCGACCTGTCCCGTGGCCTCAAGCTGCTGGCCAAGGAGGTCGAGTGCCCGGTCATCGCGGTGAGTCAGCTGAACCGTGGCCCCGAGCAGCGCACCGACAAGCGCCCTCAGCTGTCCGATTTGCGCGAATCTGGCTCAATTGAGCAAGATGCCGACGTTGTCATCCTTCTGCACCGCGACGACTACTACGACAAGGAGTCGCCGCGGGCCGGGGAGGCGGATTTTATTGTTGCCAAGCATCGGAATGGCCCCACCGACACCGTGACCGTCGCGGCCCAGCTGCACCTGTCCCGCTTCGTCGACATGGCCATCGGCTGACCTGACCGGCGCAGAACCTCGTCGTCGGTCAGCCGAGCAGTGGGAACCAACCCGCTGACTCGCCCAGCTCCAGTCGGTCCCGGTCGGTCAGCGGGACGCGTCCGGTGGCCTTCAGCAGGAAGTCGTGGTCGTCCCACGCGGTGGGTCGAACGGTGTCGTCGCTGAGCAGGCCGTCCATGGTGGCGACCGCGACGCGGACCGCCAGTGCGCCAGGTGGGGGCGCGTCGGGCAGTTCCAGCATCAGGTCCAGGTGGTGGACGACAGCCTCGGTGGTCAGGGTGGCGAGGAAATCCGGTACGCGCAGCACGTGTCCCTGGGTGGTCACGTACCCCTTCAGGTCGGCTGATGCGGCGGCCCGGACCGCCGCCGGGGCGGTGTCCTGCCAGAGCTCGACGATCGCGGTCGGACGGTCGAAGGCGGCAGCCGATCGGCGGACCCACCAAGCGTGCCGGGCGGCCTCGCCACCGCCGCCGGGAAAGTCACGCCAGTAGCTCACGTCGTCGACGTCGGCGGGGCCGGCCACGGGGCTGGCCAGGGTGACGAGCGCCCGTTGGGCGTCGCCGAGCACGTGCAGGAGCAGGTCAGCGACGAGCCAACCCTGGCAGCGGGTGGCGCGTTGCAGGCCGGCGTCGTCCAGGCCACCGACCACCGCGGTGATCCCGTGGTACGCCTGGGCCAGCGCCTCCTCCGGTCGCATCGCGGTCATGCGATTCAGCCTCGCACGACGCGGGGCACCCGCCAACGATCAATGGTCTGGGTGAGGTGCCCGGGTCGACGCGTGGATCGACCCGGGCGGACGGTCGGCCTGGGATCACCCGAACATCTCGTCGAGGAAGCCCTTGCGCTTCTTCTTCCGGTAGTGGCCGTGGTAGCCGTAATGCTGCTGCTGGTGGCCGTAGGCCGGCTGCGGCGGGTAGCCGTGGGCGGGCGGGGGCGGCGGCGGGACGGCAGCGTAGCCGGGCTGGTGCGGCGGAGGCGGCGGAGGCGGGTAGCCGGCCGGCTGTTGCGCGGGCTGCGGCGGCGCACCGGCAGCCTGCTGGCTGCTCCAGTTGGCCTCCGCCTCGAACAGCTTCTCCAGTTCACCACGGTCCAGGAAGATGCCTCGGCACTCCCCGCACTGGTCGATGACGACGCCGCTGCGCTCGTACTGGCGCATTTCTCCGTGACACTTGGGACAGGTGAGGCTCATCTCCCGACGGTACCCGGTCGACCTAAGCGGTTGCTGTGAGCGCCTCGGTGACTTCTTCGTCGGACACCTCGTGGAAGTCGTCGTAGTAGACGCTCACCGCGCCGAAGTCGGGTGGCCGCTGGGCGCAGATGACCTGGTCGGCTTCGGCGGTCAGCAGTTCGTACGCCTCCTGTGCGCCGACCGGGACGGCGACCACGACCCGGCGCGCCCCGAGTTGGCGGACGACCTCGACGGCGGCGCGGGCGGTCGCTCCGGTGGCGAGGCCGTCGTCGACGATCACCGCGGTTCGTCCGGTGAGGTCCAACTGTGCGCGACCGCCCCGGTAGAGCCGTTCCCGGCGTTCCAGTTCGGTCTGTTCCCGATGGCTGACCTCGGCGATCTCGTCGCTGCTGAGTCGGCTCGCCACCGCGTCGTTGAGCACCTGGACACCGCCTGGCCCGAGTGCGCCGAAGGCGACCTCCCGGGCCCACGGCATTCCGAGCTTGCGGACGACCAGCACGTCCAGTGGCGCGCCGAGCCGTTCGGCGACGACCCGGGCGACCGGTACGCCGCCACGGACGAGGCCGAGGACGACGACGTCCGGTTCGCCGATGAGTGCGGTGAGCCGTTCGGAGAGCATCCGGCCCGCATCGGCCCGGTCGCGGTACGTCGTCATGCTTCAGGTCTACGCCCTGATGCGCTGTTGCGCCCGGGAGTTACGCCGATGTGGCCCGACTGGATCGTTCGTCGGTCACCGGGCGGCTGGTGTGTCGACCGGGGGATGTAGCGCGGGTGCCCAGGTCAGCAGGGCCAGTGGGTACAGCAGGTAGCCGAAGCGGGTCGAGGGCATCAGGGCGATGGCGGCGAGTAGCCCGTACCCGCAGATGAGGGCGGTGGCGGCGGCGGTGCGGGGCGGACGGCGGGTGAGCCGGACGGCGATGGCCACTCCGGCGGCGATCAGCAGCGCGGCGGCGACGAGCCGGCCGGCGGGTAGCGCGCTGGAGATCAGGTAGCCGGGGAACGGGGACTGCGCGGGGCTGGTGACCAGCCCGTGGCCGAGGGGGAAGCGCAGCACGTTCTCGGTGAGGGCGTCGCGGTCGACCAGCAGCGCCGGCAGGAGTGCGGCGATGGGCAGGCCGATGGCACCGACGGCGACTCGGGTGCCGGCGCGTCGGGTGAGTCCCCAGGCGATCAGGACGAGGGCGACCGGCCAGGCGAAGAGCTTGAGTGCGCCGGCGAGCCCGACCGCGAGGCCGGCCCGGCCGGGTCGGTCGGTGGCGGCGAACGCGAGGGCGAGCAGGCAGAGCGCGAGTACGGGTAGGTCGTCGCCGCCGGTGGCGAGGGTGAGGGCGCAGATGGGCAGGACGGTGGCGGCCTGCACGCCGCGGAGCAGGGCGGCGTCTCGCCGGTGGGTGGTGGCGGTGGCCTGGCCGGCGGTGGCCGGTGTTCTGCGCAGGGCGGCCACGGCCAGGGCGAGTGCCAGTGCGGTGCCGACCGCGAACCAGACCCGGGAGTCGGTCCACCAGGTGTTGAGCAGTGCTCTGGGCAGGCCGAACATCGCCATGCCGGGCTGGTACGGGGTGTAGCCCATCAGTTGGTCGCCGGGTGGCAGGGCGGCGATGGCGTCGGGTCCGAGGTAGGGGGTGCCGTGCTCCAGGAGGCGGCTGCCGGCGTGCTCCACGACCAGCACCTCCTCCTGGGCCCGGTCGGTGCGCCCACCGGCCCGGTCGATGCTCTGCCAGGCCAGCGGCAGCAGTGCGGTGGCCGCCCAGGCGAGTCCGGTGACCGCCCAGCGGGCTGGTAGGCCGGTCAGCCGGGAGGTCGGCATGCGTCGACGCAGCAGGATTTGGGCGATCACCGTCAGTGTCGCGAGCAGGTAGCCGACGGCGGCGACAGCGCCCCAGGCGCGGTGCGGCAGCAGGGTCGAGGTGACCGCGGTGATCGCGGCGAAGGTGGCCGAGACGGCGTAGAGGCCGAGGTCGAGGGCGAGCCCGCCGGCGGCGTTGTCGAGCGTCCGCCAGTGCCAGCGACGGCGGCGGGCGGTCGGGTCGTCGACGATCACGCGCGCCAGTCTGGCAGACCGGGCTGCTTGCGCGGCGGGCCGATGCCCGCTCAGGCGGGCAGGTGCGGGAGGCGGTCGGGCCTGGACCGGCCGGCCTGACGCCGGTTCTGGCTGAACCGGATCACCGCCCCGGCGTCGTGCAGCGGCGCGGCGAGGCTGCCCGGTCGGCCGCCGGAACCGCGCTGCATCGCCGCGAGGAGGGT
Organism: Micromonospora violae; assembly: GCF_004217135.1. Taxonomy (NCBI): domain Bacteria; kingdom Bacillati; phylum Actinomycetota; class Actinomycetes; order Micromonosporales; family Micromonosporaceae; genus Micromonospora; species Micromonospora violae. Next base: position 5,591,970 of record NZ_SHKK01000001.1, on the reverse strand, counting down.
GCCGGACGGCATCGGTCGGGCGAACAGGTGCCCCTGGCCGGCGACGCAGCCCAACTCCCAGAGGGCCCGCCGCTGGGGTTCGCTCTCCACCCCCTCGGCCACGACGTCCAGGTCGAGGCTGCGACCCAGGTCGAGGGTGGAACGGATGACGGCGGCGGCCTCCGCCGAACTCTCCATCGTCGTCACGAAGCTTCGGTCGATCTTCAGCTCGTGTACCGGGATCCGGGAGAGCAGCGAGAGCGAGGAGTAGCCGGTGCCGAAGTCGTCCAACGCCAACCGGACTCCTTCGTCGCGTAGTCGGCTGAGCACCCGGTCGACGACGTCGAGTTGGCTGAGGGTCAGCGTCTCGGTCAGTTCCAGGACCAGCCGGTCCGGTGGTAGGTCGTGGGCGCGGAGGTGGGCCAGCACCGAGCCCGGGAACCGCGCGTCGAGCAGGCTGCGCGGGGACACGTTGACCGCCACCGGTACGTCGAAGCCGGCGTCGCGCCAACCCACCGCCGCGATCAGTGCCTGGTCGAGGATCGCTTCGGCGAAGGCCGGTAGCAGGCCCGACCGTTCCACCGCCTCCAGGAACCGCAGCGGGTCGATCATGCCGTGGGTGGGGTGGTGCCAGCGGGCCAGCGCCTCCGCGCTGGTCACCTCGCCGGTGCCCAGGTCGACGATCGGTTGGAAGTTGACCACGAACTCGTGGTCGGCGACCGCGCGCGGCAGGTCACCGCCGAGGGTGAGGCGGCCGAGGTCGGCGGTGTCCCGGGTCGGGGCGTACGTGGAGATCCGCTGCCCGGCCCGCTTCGCCTGGTACATGGCCACGTCGGCGCGGCGCAGCAGTTCGGCCATGCCGCCGTTGGACGGGGCGGCGGAGATCCCGCCGCTGGCCTCGACGCTGATCCGCATGCCGTCCAGTTCGAACGGCTCGTGCAGGGCGGCGAGCAGCGTCTCGGCCCGGTGCGCGGCCACCGCCGGGGCCGGCAGGCCACGCAGGAGTACGGCGAATTCGTCGCCCCCGAGGCGGGCCACCAGGTCGGTCGCCTGGGCCGCGCCCCGCAACCGGTCGGCCACCTGCACCAGCACCTGGTCGCCGGCGGCGTGCCCGAGCGTGTCGTTGACCTCCTTGAAGTGGTTGAGGTCGATCAGCACCAGCGCGGTGACCCCGTCGGCGTGCCGGTTGCTCAACTGCTCGGTGCCCTCGTCGAGGAGGTGTCGGCGGTTGGCCAGGCCGGTCAGCGCGTCGTGCGAGGCCGCGTACGCGTGCTCGTCGGCGACCCGGGCCAGTTCGGCGTACGCCTGGGCGTTGCGGACGGCCGTGCAGAGCGCGGAGGCGAAGGTGCGCAGGGTGTACCGCTCCCGCTCGGAGAGCTGCACCGGGCCGCGGAAGCGCAGCCGGAGCACGCCGACGTCGACGGTGCGGTCATGGCCTTCCAGAGGCGTGGGGACGACGGTGCCGGCCACGTCGGTGGGGGTGCCGGTCGGGCCGTCGAAGGTGATGCCGCCGGTGCCGCCGCGTACGGTGCGACCGCCGTCGCGCAGCTCGATCTCGACCTCGTCGGCGGAGAACAACTCGGCGGCCTGGGTGACGGCGGTGGTGAGGACGTTGTCCAGGTCGACCACGTTGAGCGCGTCGGTGGTGCGGGCCAGCCGCTGCCACGCCTGCTGCTCGGTGCGGCCCCGGATGCGTGCGGAGTAGGCCAGGTGCAGGCTCAGGACCAGGGGTGGGACGGCGAGTAGGAGCCGGGGGTCCATCTGGAGGGTGAGCAGGGTCAGGGCCGCCACCACGAAGCGGACCACGTAGCCGGCCAGCCGAAGATCCAGGTTGCTGCGGAACTGGGTCGAGATCTTGGTGCCGGAGGCGAGCGCGATCACGGGGATCGCCAACAGCTCGTCGAGGAGTGCGGCGAGAAGGTACGCCACCGACAGGATCCCCACCAGGTGTGGGGCCTGCATGACAGGCCAGGTCCAACCGAGCAGTGCGAAGGTGATGCCTGCTCCGGCCGCGACGAGGATGTTCTTGCCGACGCCGAAGACCAGCTTGATCGGGGGTAGGCGGGCCGAGGCGATGGTGATCCCGATGCAGGTGCAGAGGACCACCCAGGGAACGGGGGCGGTGGCGGCCGCGATGACGATCGCCGCCTCGCTCCAACTGATCAGGTGCACCGCGGACCGGACCCGTACGCGCGTCTTGACGAACGCGCCCAAGGCGATCATGGCGGTCAGCGTTACCAGGGTTGCTCCGTCGGGCGTCGGAGCCTTGGTCGCGGGGAAGGTCAGTCTCAGCGAGGCGAGCGCAACGACCGTGGCCGCAACGACGAGGAGACCGACGAGCAGCCGTAGCCGTCGATCGGTCCCGTCATCGCGTCGTTGTGAAGAGGTCACGCAACTCCTGGTTTACCTCGCCTGCCGTGCTCTCGCCACCATATCGCCGGGCGATGCAGAAGTCCTGCACCGATGTCAGCCCCACTCGTTTCCGCGCATTTCACCCACCCTCTCCCTCGTATGGTTGTCGGCCTCTGTTGGCGCCGGCTCTCTACGAATGGAGCTTAAATGGGTTTGGCCCTACTTAGGGACGATAAATGTCGTTATCCTCAACATTAGTTAATCCCGTCCCTATAAGTGACATTCTGTTTGCGTTCCGGTGCGGAGAGCGCTGGGATGCTCGCCTGCTGCACCCGGTCCGTTGCGGAATGTCGCGGGCCGTGTCGACTGATTAGACCGCGCCCTCAGTGTGGGTGCTGGCGTGCCACAACTCATCCGCCGATTTGGTCAACCGCTCGCCAGCTTCAGTCAAGAGTCCCCTCGTCGACAGTGGTCGCAACCGTGCGCGGATGGACATTGATGGTGGTGGCGCTGCCCCGGGTCCTTCCCGGCGGTGGGCCGGGGTCGAGGACCGGGTACGGAAACCAGTAGTTGAGGGCTTTCGCTCCTTCTTTCCGTGATGCGACAGGAGTGGAGAACGCTGAGACGACAGATGGTTCTTGCAATGTTCGCATTGCACTCGTTGACCCCGTCGCACCGGACGGCGCGGGAGTGTTCGCATCGGCTGGTTGATTGGCCTTGGGCGTTACCGGTGCCCGTAAGCTTCTTTGCGTGATCGGCTGAATACCCCGCTGGAGCAGGGGGACGGGTGGAGATTCAACTTCTGGGCGGCCTCTCGGTGCGACTGCCCGCTCGCAAGCTGCACCTGGGGACGCCCAAACAGCAGGCTGTCTTCGCGATGCTCGCGGTCCAACCCGGGCAACTGGTGACTCTGAACGACCTGGTCGACGAGCTGTGGCCGGACGGCCCACCGCGCTCTGCCGTGGCGAACATCCGGACCTACGCCGCGAACCTGCGCCGAACCTTCGAGACGTACGAGTCTGGTCGGGGTGCCATCGTCCGGCAGCAGAGCGGTTACCGACTCACCGTCGAGTCGGAAGCTGTCGACGTGTTCCGCTTCGAGATGGAGTGCGCCGCGGGCCGGGAAGCCCTGATCGCCGGCCAGGTTCACCGCGCCCTGAATCTGTTGGGGTCCGCCGTGGCGCGCTGGCGAGGGGCGATGCTCGCCGGCATGTCGCTCGGGCCCGTGCTCAGCGCGCGGGTGGTGGCCGCCGAGGAGGAGCGTCTGCTGGCCGTGGAACTCCTCGCCGACGCGCAGCTCAGAGCGGGGCGGAGCGACCTGGCGATCCCCCTGTTACGGGAGGCCGTCGCCCGTCATCCCCTCCGGGAACCGGCGTACGTCCTCCTCGCACGGGCGCTGCACGAGCGTGGCGACCACATGGGCGCGCTCGTCGCGTACGACGAGGTCCGGGCGAAGCTGATGGCCGAGTTCGGCGTCCTCCCGGGCTCCGACCTTCAGGCGCTCTACCGCAGGATCGTCTCGGCGGCGTCCTCCCCGCAACCGACGAACCGTGTCGCACCCCGTCCGGTCGACCAGAGCGCCCGCTCTGGTGCGAACACACCTGCCCCAGTTGGGGTCCTGGTTCCTGCACCAGCACCTCGGCCCGACCCAGTGGACCACCTCCCCCGAGCGGTCACCGACTTCGTCGGCCGGGAGGACGTGGTGTCGCGGCTGCTGGCGGAGACGTGGCGGGTCGAGAAGCGGGTGCCAGCCGTGCACATCATCGACGGCATGGCGGGTAGCGGCAAGACCACCCTCGCCGTGCACCTGGCCCGCCGGCTGTCCGATCGGTACCCGGACGGCGCGCTCTTCATCGACCTGGGCGGGCACGGCGAGAAGAACCGGGTTGAGCCGGCGGGTGCCCTGGTCACCCTGCTTCGACAGTTGGGCGTTCCGGCTAGTCGGGTACCGGTTGAGTTCGACGACCGGGTGGAGCTGTGGCGACAGGAGTTGGCTCGCCGGAGGTCGGTGGTGGTGCTCGACAACGCGGCGAGCAGCGAGCAGATCATGCCTCTGCTGCCGGCCGAGCCGACCACCGTCGTGCTGGTGACGTCGCGGCGACGTCTGTCCCACCCGGATGTCGGGCCGTCGCAGACGCTGCCGGTGCTGAGCCCGCAGGAGGGTGTGGATCTGCTCGGCCAGAGCGTCGGTCGGGACCGGGTCGAGGCCGAGCCGGAGGCAGCCGCCGAGGTGGTCCGGCGATGTGGGCACCTTCCCCTGGCGATTCGGCTGGCCGGTGCCCGACTGGCGCACCGCCGCGGCTGGCGGTTGGCGGACCTCGCCGACCAGATGGCTGGCGATGCCCCGGCGCTGCACCACCTGGCGCAGGAGGACAGCACGGTCACCGGTGCCTTCGCCGCCTCCTACGAGCCTCTCCCGAATTCGACCAAGCGTGTCTTCCGGTTCCTGGGTCTCTATCCGGGTAACCGCTTCAGCCTCCCGGCGGTCGCCGCGCTGACCGGCCTGACCATTGCGGAAGCTCGCGAGGCGCTCGACGACCTCGTCGACAGGAACCTGGTGGAGGACCTGGACTCGACGCGGTACCGGCTGCACGATCTCATGCGCCAGTACGCCGTCGAGCTGTGCTCGCGTACCGACTCTGCGAGCGATCGAAGCGTCGGGCTGGCTCAGCTGTTCGGCTTCACGCTGGAGGTGGCGCTGAGGGTCGCCGAGACGCTGGAGCCTGGCATCGCCCATTCCCAGGTCCAACGGGTCGCGTTTCCGCGGCCCGAGCTGGTCGACGCCATCGGCGACCCCACCGCCGACTGGTTGGAGGCGGAACGGACGGATTTGGTGGCGATGGTGTCGGCAGCGCTCGATGAGGGTTTTCACGAGCACTCCTGGCGACTGGCCCGTGCCCTCTGGCGATTCTGTTACATCCGCGGATACTTCGAGGACATCATCGTCACTCACCGTCGGGCGCTGATCGCGGCGGAGGCATCCGGGGACGTCGGTGCACTGGCATTGATCAACAACTACCTCGCCTCGGGTTACGTCCGTACCGGCGACAGCCGGCGAGGCCTCGACCACCTGACCCGCGCGGTCGCCCTCGCCCGCGATTCGCGGGACATGCTGAGCACCGCGCGGTACCGCGCGAATCTCGCGGCCGTCTACTACTGGAGCGGCAACCTTGCCGAAGCGGTCGCGGTCGGTTCGGAATGCCTGCGCGACTACAAGGGGTACGGCACGGTCAGGGTGCCGATGGTGCTGCCGAACCTCGGCATGACGCTGACGTCGTTGGGTCGCTACGAGGAGGCGTTGCGCCTGCATCGTCTGCACCTGGCGTGGGCGCGGACGAACTCCGACAAGTTCCACACGCTCAACGCGCTCAGTCACATCGGCGCCGTACGCCTGCGCATGGGTGACATTCCGCAGGCGATCCGAATCCTCCTGGCCTCGTTGGCCCTACGCGATCGCACCGGCCACCGGTACGCCGAGGCCGAGGTACGCAACGACCTCGGGATCGCCTATCGCGGTCTGGGTCGTCTGGTGGAGGCCGAGCGGGAACACGAGCTGGCCAGACAGCTGTCGATCAGCTCGGGGGAGCGGCACGTGGAGGCGGCCGCGCTGAACGAACTCGGGCGCACCCTGCTGGCGCAGGGGCGCTACGGCGAGGCGTACGAGGTGCACCAGGAGGCCCTGCGGTTGGCTACCCGCATCGCGCACCCCCACGAGCAGGGTCGAGCCCTGGCCGGGCTTGCCGAACACTTCGCCCGGGTGGACCCGGTCGAGGCCCGGCGGCACTGGGAGCGGGCGTTGGCGATCTTCCGACGGATGGGTGTGCCGGAGCGCTTCGAGGTTGAGCGCCGCCTCGCCGAGTTGGCTGACGCAACCCTGGTTGCGGAGCGCTGACCAGCGGGAACGTCGCTTATCGATTTCTTATCGGCAGGCCCGGTAACTTCTCTGCCGTATCGGCGAACGGGGGAGGTTCTGCCCCTGGGCAGAACCGGGTCGTCGACACGCGCCCGCCGCCAGGTCCCCCCAGCGACCTCGGCGGTGGGTCGGTGAGGAAGGAGCGGCGTCGTCCGTTGTGCCGTCAGCACCCGGTGTGGTCGGTGTGACGCCGCTCCTTCCGACCGCCGTCGTACCGCACCGATAGGCTCACGACCGTGACCGAACCCGCGCAGCTCAGCCACGTCGACCGCGCCGGCGCGGCCCGCATGGTCGACGTCTCCGCCAAGGCGGTGACCGGTCGGTTGGCCGTCGCGGCCGGCCGTCTGCGGACCACCCCCGAGGTCATCGACCTGCTGCATCGCGACGGGCTGCCCAAGGGTGACGCGTTGGCCGTCGGCCGGCTGGCCGGGATCATGGGGGCCAAGCGCACCCCTGACCTGATCCCGCTCTGTCACCCGATCGCCCTGCACGGCGTCGCCGTCGACCTGCGGTTGACCGCCGACACCGTGGAGATCACGGCCACCGCCCGCACGGCGGACCGGACGGGGGTGGAGATGGAGGCGCTCACGGCGGTCGCGGTCGCCGGTCTCGCCCTGGTCGACATGGTGAAGGCGGTCGACCCGGCGGCCTCGGTGGAGGCGGTCCGGGTGTTGCGCAAGGAGGGCGGCAAGACCGGCGAGTGGGTTCGCCCGGAGGACCGGCCGTGATCCGAGCTCGGGTGATCGTCGCTTCCAACCGGGCGGCGGCCGGTGTCTACGCCGACACCAGCGGTCCGCTGCTCGTCGCCGGTCTGCGCGAACTGGGCTGTCAGGTCGACGAGCCGGTGGTGGTGCCCGACGGCGAGCCGGTTGGCGACGCCCTGCGGGCCGCCCGCACCGACGGTGTCGACGTGGTGCTGACCAGCGGTGGCACCGGAGTGACCCCGTCGGATCGGACCCCGGACGTGACCCGGGGCCTGCTGGATTACGAGATCCCCGGCATCGCCGAGGCAATCCGCGCGCACAGTCGTGACCGGGTGCCGACGTCGGTGCTGTCCCGCGGCCTGGCCGGGGTCGCCGGCCGGATGCTGGTGGTCAACCTGCCCGGCTCGACCGGGGGTGCCCGCGACGGCCTGGCCGTTCTCGGGCCGATCCTCGGGCACACCGTCGACCAGCTTCGCGGCGGGGACCACTGACCACCTCACGACGGGTTCACTGACCGCCCCACGGCGGGGAACGCTGGCCGGTGCACGCCAGGCCCGGGCGGGTGTCGGTCCGTGCCGATAGGCTCGGCCGGTGAGCACGGAAACCGCACCCACCGCGGATCGGGTCACCGCACCCCCGCCAGCCGAGTGGGAGGAAGCGCGTTCGCGGGTCTACGCCGTCGGTCTGGCCGCCGCGCTGCCCGCCGTCGCCCGACCCCTTGTCGACACCGACGGGTCGACCCTGGCCGAGCCGTTGACCACCCGCACCGACCTGCCGGCGTTCCCGACGTCCAGCGTCGATGGCTGGGCGGTGCGCGGCCGTGGGCCGTGGCGCGTCGTCGGCCGGGTTCTGGCCGGCAGCACTCCCGCGCCGCTCACCGAGGACGACACGACAGTCGAGATCGCCACCGGTGCGATGGTGCCCGAGGGTGCCACCGCCGTGCTGCGGGTGGAAGAGTCGACGAGCGCCGACGGCCTGGTGAGCGGCGTTCCCCGGGAGGCACCCGAGTGGCGGAAACCCGGCGAGGAGGCGTACGCCGATGAGGAGTTGTTGCCGACCGGCACGCCGGTCGACCCGGCGGTGATCGGCCTGGCTGCCGCCTGCGGGCACGACACGCTGCGGGTCCGGCGGGCACCGCGGGCCGCGTTGCTGGTCTTCGGCGACGAACTGCTGACGGCGGGTCCGCCCGCGGCCGGTCGGGTCCGCGACGCGCTGGGCCCGGCGGTGCCGGCGTGGCTGCGGCGCTACGGCTGCCAGGTCCGCCTATCCGACGTGATCGGCCCGGTGGCCGACACGCTGCCCGCGCACGTGGCGGCCCTGCGCTCGGCGCTGACCACCGCCGATCTGGTCTGCACCACCGGCGGCACGATGAACGGCCCGGTCGACCACCTGCACCCGACCCTGGAGGCGCTCGGCGCCGACTACGTGGTCAACACGGTGGCGGTCCGCCCCGGCTTCCCGATGCTGCTGGCCCGGCTGACCGGCCCCGACGGGCGTGCCCGGTTCGTGGCCGGGCTGCCGGGCAACCCGCAGTCCGCCATCGTCGCGCTGGTGTCGCTGGTCGCCCCGCTGCTCGCCGGCCTCCAGGGCCGGTCGATGCCGGTGCTGCCGCAGGTCACGTTGGCGGAGGCGGTGCCCGGTCGCGGTGACCACACCCACCTGGCGTTGGTCCGGGTGGACCGGGCCGCCGGCGTCGCGTTCCCCGTCCGCCACGTCGGCTCGGCGATGCTGCGTGGCCTGGCCGGCGCGGACGGGTTCGCGGTCATCCGACCCGGCACCAGCGGCGGGCCGGGCGACCGGGTGCCGATCGTGCCACTGCCGTTGTTTCCCGGGGAGCGTGCGTCGTGACCGCACCAGCGATCACCTTCGGCGAGGTCACCGACCAGCCGCTCGACCTCGCCACGCACGAGGCGGCGGTCGCCGACCGCCGGGCCGGCGCCGTGGTGTCCTTCCAGGGCGTGGTCCGCGACCACGACCATGGCCGCCAGGTCACCAGCCTGGAGTACGAGGGGCACCCGAGCGCCGCGCAGGTGCTGCGCGAGGTGGCCGCCGAGATCGCCGCGGAGCCCGACGTCTACGCGGTGGCGGTCTCGCACCGGGTCGGTCCGCTGGCGATCGGCGACGTGGCACTGGTCGCCGCGGTGAGCACCGCGCACCGGGCGGCGGCCTTCGCGGCCTGCGCCCGGCTGGTCGACGAGGTCAAGGCACGACTACCCATCTGGAAGCGGCAGGTCTTCACCGACGGCACCGAGGAATGGGTCAACTGCCCCTGACCTGACCGCTCAGCGGTGGTTGTTGACCACCACGGCCCGGGCGAGTCGGTCGCCGTAGAACGCCGGCTCCGCACCCGGGCGCCAGGGCAGCGCGGCGACCAGCACGATCAGCGCGACCGCCAGCGAGTTCTCCATCAGCGCGCCGAACAGACCATCCTGGTAGTGCGACATCTCCGGCAGTTGGTGTTCGTACGGCCAGATCGGAGAGATCAGGAAGAGCAGGTAGAGCCCGATCGCGGCGACACCGTGGCGGAGCCCGGTCAGCGTGGGGTACCAGATCGGCGGACGCAGCCCGTTGAGCCCGGGTAGCCCGCCGAAGGCCGACCCCTGACCGGTGCGCTGCGGTATCCCCCGGCTCGCCTCGCGGCGGCGTACGGCGGCGTCGGCCAGCACGATGATCGCCGGGATCACCCAGACCAGGTGGTGCGTCCAGGAGATCGGGCTGATCACGTTCGCGGTAAGACCGACCAGCGTGAAGGCGGTCAGCTCGTCACCGTCGGCGCGGGAACTGGCCGCCCGGGACAGGCCCAGCGCCAGGACCAGCACCGAGAACGCGAGCCACAGCAGCCCCGGGGTCTCGATCGAGTCGTACAGGCGGGCGAGCAGACCGGCGAGCGACTGGTTGGGGGTCATGTCCGCGGCACCGACCCGTTCGGTCTGCCACAGCACACTGCCGAAGTAGGTCCGCGACTCGGCACCGACGATCGCGAAGGTTCCCACCGTCACGCCGATCGTGGTGCCGATGGCGGTGGCCGCCACCCGCCACTGGCGGGTGATCAGCAGGTACGCGATGAACAGCGCCGGAGTGAGCTTGACCGCGGTGGCGAGGCCGATACCGGCCCCGGCCCAGGCCCCGCCGTAGATGAAGCGCAGCAGCGGGCCGTCGGTGGCGGCGTAGTGGGTGCCCCGGCGCGACCGCCAACGAAGGCCGATCAGGTCAGCCATGATCAAGGCGAACAGCAGGATGTTGACCTGGCCGTAGCCGAGCGTCTCCCGGCCTGGCTCGATGGCGACCGCCAGGGGCACCGCCACGGCCACCGTGAACCACAGTGGCCATCCCAGCCGGTCCACGATGGGTCGGAGCAGCCCGGCCAGCACCAGCGCCAACGCGGCGATGCTGGCGGCGGCGTTGACCAAGCCGGCCGCGCCGATCGGCAACTGGGCCATCGGCAGCATGACCAGCCCGGCGAACGGTGGGTAGGTGAACCCGAGTGTGGTTTCGGGCGCGATGAACTCGTAGAGCTCGTGACCGCTCGCCCACCACACCACGGCACCGTGGTAGATCTTCATGTCGAAGAAGTTGTACGGCCGCCCGAAAGTGCCGATGGCGAGCCATGCGGCATAGGCGACGGCGGCCACGATGGCGCACCGTACGACGTTCCTGCGATCGATCCCGCGCGTCACGCGGTCGATCCCGCGCGTCACACGGTGGATTGGGGCGAGGCGGTCCGCCCGTCTACCGACAGCCGTCGGCATGGCGTGGCCACCCCCGTACCAAGGTCGTCCTACCCGTCCAGGTCCTGCACGGAGCCTAGAACGGCGCCTCACGTCAGTGCCTCCCGCGTTATGCGACCGTGTCCGATCCCACACATGTTTTTGACATTTCCACCGCGTTAACGCCTACCGGGTGGTTCAGGTAATTCGTCGCCTTAACGGGGGGTGGGGGTGAGTCTGAGACGGATCGACGCAGGTCAGCCGGGGAGTCGGCGTGCGGTGGACGCGGAGCGGACGGCGATGCGGGCCTCGCGTCGGGCGGTGCGGACGGCGCGCTGCATGGAACGTCGAGAGTGGCCGATGCGATGACCCGTCCGCCACCGCAGACCCGGCTTGCCGCCGGTGTCCGCCGCGGCGAGCAGCAGACCGCCGAGGAGCCCGACGTTCTTCAGGACGTGGATCTGGTTGTTGTTCTTGGCGATCGGGTCGTCGTTGTTCCAGAAGGGATGCCCGGCGATGGTCACCGGGACCAGGGTGCCGGCGAGGACCAGCGCCGCCGGTCGGCTGAACCGGCCGGTGGCCAGCATCAACCCGGCGCCCACCTGCACGGCGGCGTTGAGGCGGATCAACGTCTCGGTGTCGGTGGGGAAGTTCGGGTGCGCCTTCTTCAGCATCGGCGCGACCTTGTCGGTCACCGGCTTGGCGGCCGCCGTCAGCCGGTCGGGGTTGCGGAGATTGCGATACCCGCTGACCACGAAGATGCCGCTCAGCATGGCGCGGGCGAGGGAGCGTACGGGCGTCATAGGTCAGTCATACCCCGTCGCGGCGTTTGCTACCCCGGCAACCGCCGGATCGGATTGGTGTTCGTACACGTACGCCACGCCGAATCGAGCGACAGTCACTGATGGACGGGCGCTGGCGGGTAACGTCGCGCGGGTGACCACGCTGCGGCTACGTCCCGAGGATCCGGCCGACGCCGGCCCGGTCCGCCGGGTGCTGGCCGCCGCCTTCGCCCGCCCGGACGTGGTGACGCCGCCGGAGGTCGGCCTGGTCGACGAGCTGCGCGACACCACCGCCTGGTTGCCGCAGCTGGCCATGGTCGCCGAGTACGGCGGTGAGGTGGTCGGTTACGCGCTGCTCACCAGGGCGCGCCTGCGGCCGGAGCGAGGCTCGGACGTGCCGGTCCTGGCGCTCGGCCCAGTGGCGGTCGCGCCGCACCGACAGCGGGTGGGGCACGGCACGGCGGTCGTGCAGGCAGCCCTGGACGCCTCCACCGAGCTGGGCGAGCGGCTCGTCGTCGTCCTCGGTGCCCCGGCCTTCTACCGCCGGTTCGGGTTCGGCCCGGCGAGTGAGCTGGGCCTGACCGGCCCGTGGGCGGGCCTCGGTGAGCCCTGGCAGGCGCTGGTGCTGCCTCCGTCCACCAGTGAGGAGGGCCCGCCGCCGCGCGGTGAGGTGCTCTTTCCGGCGCCCTGGTCGAGGGTCTGACCAGGGTCGACGCGGCGGGTGGCGGTCAGGCCGGTTGGGTTCGCAGGTACCGGCCGAAGTGCGGGACCGTGAAGGCGACAGTCCCCCGCTCACCGGAGTAGATCAACCCTTTCTTGATCAGCGCGTCCCGGGCTGGGGACAGGCTGGCCGGCTTGCGGCCGAGGGCGCGGGCGATCTCCGCGGTGGGTACCGCCGCGTCCATGTCGTCGCGGACCACCGCGCCGGCCTCGCCCTCGACCGCGGACATCGTGGCCATCGCCCGCATGTACTCCCGTTCGGCGGGAGTGGCCCGTTCGAACCGGGACCCGAAGAAGCCGACCGCCAGCTCCGCCTCCGCCTCCGGCGCGGCGACCCGCACATCGGCGGCGGTGATCGGCGAGCGCGGCGCGTGGTCCCAGGTCGCCTTGCCGTACGCCTGGACGAAGTACGGGTAGCCGCCGGACTTCTCGTAGAGCAGGTCGAGGGCCTTCTGCTCGTACTCGACCTCCTCGCGTTCGGCGGGCGCGCAGAGCGCCCGGTCGGCGGCGATCCGGTCGAGCCGGTCGATGCGCTGGTAGCGGAACAACCGTTCGGAGTACGACTTGGCGGCGCTGAGCACCGCCGGCAGGTGCGGCAGGCCGGCGCCGACGACGATCAGCGGCGCGCCGAGCTGGGACAGCTCGTGGCAGGCGGCGCAGAGCGCCGACACGTCCTCCGGGCCGAGATCCTGCATCTCGTCGATGAAGATGGCGATGCCGGTGCCGACGTCGCTGGCCACGGCGGCGGCGTCACTGAACAGCTCGACCAGATCGATCTCGATGTCGCCGGAGTCGGCCCGACCGCTGGTGGCCGGCACGTCGATGCCGGGTTGCCACCGGTCGCGCAGCTTCGTGGCACCGGCCCGGCCGGTCGGAGTGGACCGTTGGGCGAAGGCCTTGAGAACGCCGAGGAACGCGTCGATCCGGTCCGGCGCGCGGTGGCGGGGGGCGAGTTCCCGGACCGCCATGTGCAGCGCGGCGGCGACCGGCCGACGCAACGACTGGTCCGGACGTGCCTCGATCTTGCCGCTGCCCCAGAGCCGGTTGATCGCCTGCGATCGGAGGGTGTTGAGCAGAACCGTCTTGCCGACGCCCCGCAGCCCGGTGAGCATCAGGCTGCGCTCGGGTCGGCCCCGGGCGATGCGTTCGAGCACGATGTCGAAGACGTCCAGTTCCCGCCCCCGCCCGGCGAGTTCGGGCGGGCGCTGGCCGGCGCCCGGCGCGTACGGGTTGCGGACCGGATCCACGCATCGCAGATTATCGGGCCATCTAGCTGCGAGGCTAGACATGGATAGATGGGGCTACCGGCGTGTCGAGACCGTCGACCACAAACTAGCGCTGTCTAGCGTGGACGCTAGACAGCGCTAGTTTTGGCAATCGGGCTACGGTTCCCCGATCGGGCTATGGTTCCCCGATCGAGCTGTCGTCCCCCCGATCGGGCTACCGCTCCTTCAGGCAGAGGACGTAGTCGAACAGGTCGACCGAGTTGTCGTGCACGTAGTTCGCGGTCGCCTGCGGCGCGAGCGTCTCGCACCGGTCGCCGTCGGTGGTCGCCGGAATCCGCAGCAGCACCTGATAGGTGTTCGGGCCGCACGGCACCTTGCGCAGCTCCGCGTCGTCCTCGCTGCCGTCGTTCACCACACAGTCACCCCGCGCGAACTGCTCCTCCGGGGTGGGCGCGGCCGACGTCGGGGCGTCGCTGGGCAGCCCGGGCGGAACGACCGGGGCGCTCGTCGACGGGGCGCTCGTCGCGTCGCTGCCGGCGTCGGCGAGCCTCCAGACCGCCCAACCGGCCAGGCCGAGGCACGGACACAGCACGAGCAGCACCACCACCGTGATGATGAGCGCCACGGTGCGGCCGGTCCTCTTCCCTGGCGCGACGGGCGGCATCGGGTAACCGCTGGGAGGCTGCTGACCCCACGGCGAGGGCGGCTGACCCGGCGTCGGCCCGGCCGGTGGGAAGGGACCGGGCGGTGGGTATCCCGGGCCTGAGGTGGGCGGTGGCGCCCACCTGGGTGCCGTCGGTGGCTCCGCGCTGGCCGGGGGCTCCGCGCCGGCCGGCGGCGGACCCCACTGCTGCCGGGTCGGGTCCTCCGCCGGTGGTGGGGCACCCCACTGGGGCACTGTCTCATCGAGCGGTGGCGAGCTGGGCGGGCGCTGGTACGGATCGTCCGGCTGATCGGAACCCGTAGGTCCGTAGGTCGTCATGTCATCCCCGGGGGTGGGTGGTCTCAGCGTTGCTTGAGGCAGAGGACGAAGTCGAGGGTGTCCAGCTCACTGTCGAAGAAGTACCAGTTGGTGTAACCCTCGACCTTGCCGCACTTCGCCTCGGCGTCCCGCTCACCGCTGGTCGGGCCGTCGATCCGGCGCAGCACCTCGTACGACTTCGCGGTGCAGCCGCTGATCAACAGCTTGGGTTTGTCGCCGGCGGCACCGTCGTTGCGGACGCACTGGCCCACCTTGACGAACCGGGGATCGGCCGACGACTCCGGCGCGGCGGCGCTCGGCACGGGCTCGACCGCGTCCGCGCTGGGCTCACCGGCAACGGCCGAGCTGCTCGGCGCGGCTGCGGGCGTCGGGTCGCTCTGCCCACGGCGGAACCAGAAGGTGCCCGCGACGGCCACCACCAGCAGGACGACGGCGAGTACCGCGATCAGGGGCCCCCGACCACGCCGGCCCGGTGCCGGATCCCCGCCGTACGGGTCGTCCGGTTGGTACGGCGGCCCGCCGTACGGGTCGTCGGGCCGGTAGGGCTGCCCGCCGTACGCCGGGCTCGGCGGGTACGAGTCGCCGTAGGGCGCGTGGGGCTCGTGGCCGTAGGGCGCGGAGGGTGGGCCGCCGTACGGACCGGGTTGTCCCGGCGTCGCGGGCGGGTACGACGGGACCGCCGGCGGGTAGGGCTCCGGCGCGGGCGGGTAGGGCCGCTGCACCGGGCGACCCGGCGTCTCGTCGGGTCGCTGCCCACGCCACGGCCCCGGGGGGCCGCCCCCCGGTTGCCCGTAGTTCGTCATGCCGCCCCTCCTGCACGAGTGGTGAGAGGCCGGCCACCAAAGCGCGACGCGGACTCCGAGGTCACCGTAGCGTGGTCCCCCTGATGAGCTCACCTTCACCGAGCGTCACGGCCGTCGCCGGCCGTCGCGCCAGCAGCACGCCGACCCTGATCTGGACCGCGTTGATCGTGGTCTACCTGCTCTGGGGGTCGACCTATCTGGCCATCCGGATCGCCGTGGAGACGCTGCCCCCGTTGCTGTCGGCCGCCCTCCGATTCACCGTGGCGGGCCTGATCCTGGCGGTGGTGCTGCGCCTGCGTCGAGGCCCCGGCGCGTTGCGGGTGGACCGCCGGCAACTCGGCTCGGCCGCGTTGGTGGGGGTGCTCCTGCTCGCCGGTGGCAACGGCCTGGTGGTGCTCGCCGAATCGGGACCGCCGGGCGTGGCGGTGCCGTCCGGGATCGCCGCGTTGCTGGTCGCCACGGTGCCGCTGCTGGTGGTGCTGTTGCGCTCGGCCACCGGGGACCGACCGCCGATCTGGACGTTCGCCGGGGTCACCCTGGGCTTCGTCGGCCTCATCCTGCTGGTGCTGCCGGGTGGTAGCTCGGCTGCGGTGCCGCTGCTCGGCGCGTTGACCGTGGTCGCGGCGGCCACCTCCTGGTCGGTCGGGTCGTTCCTGTCCGGACGGATCCGGATGCCCGCCGACCCCTTCGTGGCCACGGTGTACGAGATGGTCGCCGGCGCGCTGGTGCTGGCGGTCGTCGCCGCCGGTCGGGGCGAACTGGCCGACTTCCACCCGCAGGCGGTCAGCACCCGGTCCTGGTTGGCGCTGGGCTACCTCATGGTGGCCGGCTCGCTGGTGGCCTTCACCGCGTACGTCTGGCTGCTGCACAACGCGCCGATCTCGCTGGTGTCGACGTACGCCTACGTGAACCCGGCGGTCGCGGTGGCGCTCGGCGCGTTGCTGGTGGCCGAACCGATCACCGCGCAGGTGCTGCTCGGCGGTGCGGTCATCGTCGCCGGGGTCGCCCTGGTGGTGACCACTGAACGGCCGCGTCGGGTGGGCCCGGGATCACGATCGGGGCGCACGCTGGCGCGCGACCGCCAGTAACGTCCGGCCCATGTCGGCCGCCGCGCTGGTGTCGATCGCCCTGCTCGGCACCCTGGTCGGTGTCGTCGTACCCCGGTTGGCCCGGCGCTTCGCGACCCCGCCACCCCGGCGCGCAACCCTGCCACCCGGGCGCTTCGCGGCCCTGCCTACCCAGGGCCTCGCGAGCACGCCGCGCCGGCTGCGGCGTGGTGCCTGGCTGAGCCCGTCGGTGGCGGCCGTGGTGTTCGTTGGGCTCGCCGCCGCGCGGGGTGCCGATCCGGCGTTGCCGGTCTTCCTCGCCGTGGCGGCGGTGGGGTTGGTGTTGGCCGGGGTCGACCTGGCCTGCCTGCGGCTGCCCGACCCGCTGGTCCTCGGTGCGGGGCTGCTGGCCCTCGGGGGTCTGGCCGCCGCGGCGCTGCTGTCCGGCACTCCCGGCCGACTGCTCGGCGCGCTGGCTGGTGCGACCGTCGCGGGTGCGGCGCACGTGCTGCTGGCCCTGTTGCCCGGTTCCCGGCTGGGCTTCGGGGACGTGAAACTCGCCGCCGTCCTCGGCCTGCCGCTCGGCTGGTTGGGGCGGGACGCCCTGGTGGCGGGGGTGCTCCTGCCGCACGTCCTGCACGGCGGCCTGGTCCTCGGCCTGCTCGCCGCTCGGCGGGTGCACCGGAACACCCTGCTGCCGCTGGGCCCGGCACTGCTGGCCGGCGCCTGGCTCGCTGTTCTCCTCGGCTGACGCCGCCGACCTTGGCTGACGCCGACCTCGGCTGACGCCGACCTCGGCTGACGCCGACCTCGGCTGACGCCGACCTCGGCTGACGCCGACCTCGGCGGCAGGCAGGCCGGGGGAGAATCAGATCAGCCGGAGTTGGCGGTCCCTGGGGCGGCGGGGTTCGGCTTCGCCGAAGCGTTCGAAGAGGCCGGGGTCGATGGCACCGAGGAACGGCGAGGGGGTGCAGTCGCGCTCGCTGCCGTGACGGGTGCGGCGGGCGGCGTGACTGACGTACAGGCGGTCCTGGGCCCGGGTCAGGCCGACGAAGAAGAGCCGGCGCTCCTCGGCCACGGCGTCCTCGTCCGGCGTCGAGCCCGGCCAACGCAGCGGCAGCAGCCCGTCCTCGACGCCGACCAGGAAGACCACCGGGAACTCCAGCCCCTTCGCGGCGTGCAGGGTGAGCAGCGTGACCGCTTCGGCACGCGGGTCGAGCGCGTCCACCTCCGCGCCGGTGGCCAGCTGCGACAGGAAGGCCTCCAGGTCGTCACCGCAGCGACGCGCCAACGGGGTCAGCAGATCCACGGCCGAACGGACGTCCTCGGGCCGCACCGCGCTGCTCGCGCCGTCCAGGGTGGGCACGGCGAACCGCTCCGCGACCACCTGACCCGCCAGCCGCACCCGGGCGGCCAGTGGGCCGGCCAGACCGCCGGCATGCCGCAACTCGCGGGCGATGGCGGCCACCCCGGGCCGATCCCGCAGGCGGTCGTGGGAACGCTTCTGTACGGGGATGTTGGCCCGGGTCAGGGCGTCCACGATCGGGGCGGCCTGCGCGTCGGTGCGGTACAGCACGGCGATGTCGGAGAACGACAGCGAGGTGGACCGGCCGTCGATGCGACCCGAGTCCAGCGAGCGGTGCGACAGCCCGCCGACCAGGTCGTCGACGGTACGCACCACGAAGTCGGCCTCCTCGGCCACCGACGCCGCCGGGTAACGCCCGACCAACGGGACCTCCGGGTCGAGCCGCGCCGGGTCCAGCCGTCGGCCCCGGACCAGCGACGACGGCGCGATGGCCTGCACGGCGGCCGCCAGGATCGGAGCCGACGAGCGGTAGTTGCGGTTGAGCCGGACCAGGCGGGCGTCGGTGAAGTCCTCGGAGAAGCGCAGGAAGTAGCCGACGTCGGCACCCCGGAACGAATAGATCGCCTGGTCCGGGTCGCCGATCGCGCAGAGGTTCCCGTCGGCGGGGCTGAGCAGCCGCAGCAGCTCGTACTGCACCTCGTCGACGTCCTGGTACTCGTCGACGAAGATCCACCGCCAGCGGTCCCGGTACCGCTCGACCAACGTCCGGTCGGCCCTCAGCAGCTCCACCGGCAGGGTCACCAGCTCGTCCAGGTCGACCAGGTCCTGCTTGCGCAGCAGCGACGTGTAGGCGGCGCTGTCGTCGCCGGCCTCGGTGCGGGCCGCCGCCCGCTCGGCGTCGTCGGCGATCCGGAAGCCGGCCGGGAGGCCCGCCGCGTCGGCGTTCTCCCGCAGGATGGTCAACCCCAGCGCGTGGAACGTACCCACTGTGACGTCCTCGGCGACAGGGCCGAGCAGGCCGTCGAGGCGGTGCCGCAGTTCCTCGGCGGCACGGCGGGTGAACGTGATCGCGAGGCAGTGCTCGGGAAAGACGTTCAGCTCCGCGCAGAGGTACGCGATCCGATGGGTGAGCGTCCGGGTCTTGCCGGTGCCCGGACCGGCCACGATGAGCAGCGGGCCACCTGGTGCGGAGGCCGCCACCCGCTGCATGGCGTCCAGCCGGTCCAGCAGGCCGGTGCCGACCTCCTCCATCCCGGAGAGCATCGGCTCGAACGGCTCGTGCGGAGACGGCGGCGACGCGATCGGCGGCGCGGGCGTCGGGGTCGGCTTACGCTTCGGCTCGGCCTTTGCCGCCGCCGGGCGCTTGGCCGCGACCCGGGGAGCGGGCTCTGTGGGCCGTCGCTGCGCCGGCACCGGTACGTCGAACAGCGTCTCCTGCGCGCCCAACTCGGCCGGGTCGAAGAGGGTGATGACGCCGTACTCGCCGTCGTAACCGGGCACCCGGCGGACGTCGCCGCGGCGCAGCCGCCCGATGCCCTCGGCGAGCAGCTCACCACCGGCCTGCGCGATCTCGGCCAACGGTGTCGTGGTGAGGATCTCCAGCTCGGGGCCGAGTGCGGACAGCAGTTCGTTGAGTCGGCCCTCGACCTTCTTCGACCGGGCACCCACCTTGTTGATCTCGCCGAGGATCTCGGCCAGCGGCACCAGGTGGGTGACGTCCCGGGCGTGCGCCGGCCGGTGCCCGTCCGGGCGGTCGGCCAACTCCTCGACCCGGCTGAGGACGCCCACGGTGAGAGGTTTGCCGCACTCGGGGCAGCGCCCGTCGGCGGCCCGGGTGCGCTCCGGAGACCAGTTGACCCCACACAGCCGGTGCCCGTCCGCGTGGTACTTGCCCTCCTCCGGGAAGAACTCGATCGTGCCGGCCAGGCCGTCGCCGGTACGCAGCGCCTCCCGAACGGCGAAGTAGTCCCGTTCGGCGGTCAGCACGGTCGCCTCCCGGCCGAGCGCCGGCGGCGAGTGCGCGTCCGAGTTGGACACCAGTTGGTAGCCGTCCAGGCTGCCGACGCGCCAGTTCATCGCGGGGTCGGAGGAGAGCCCGGTCTCCACGGCGAAGATGTGCTCGGCCAGGTCGGCGTAGCAGTCCGCGATCGCGTCGAAGCCGGACTTCGAGCCCAGCGCGGAGAACCAGGGCGTCCAGATGTGCGCCGGCACCAGGTAGCCGTCCGGGCTGGCCTCCAGGGTGATCTCCAGCAGGTCGCGGGAGTCCAGTCCGAGGATCGGCCGGCCGTCCGAGCCGAGGTTGCCGATCCGGCCGAGGGCGGTGTTGAACCGGGCCACCGCGTCCAGATCCGGCAGGTAGATCAGGTGGTGCACCTTGCGGGTCCGGTCGTCCCGCTTGTAGATGGTGGAGATCTCCACGCTCAGCATGAACCGGACCGGGTCCGCCTCCGCCGTCGAGGCGAGCCGGGGTGGCAGCCGGCGGGCGATGTCCCGTTCCGCCTCCGGGTCGAGGCGGTAGAGCCCCGGCTCGGCCGGGCGCAGCGTCTCCCGCAGGTGGTCGTACCAGGCAGGGTGGGTGAAGTCGCCGGTGCCGAGCAGGGCGATGCCCTTACGCCGGGCCCACCACGCGAGGTTCGGCAGGGTGAGATCACGGCTGCACGCGCGCGAGTACTTCGAGTGGATGTGCAGGTCCGCGACGAATGGCGGTAGGCCACCGGGGGGTACGGCGCTGAACGGGGGCACGCCGCATCCTGTCACGCCCGCCGCGCCGGCCACCCGCCGCCACGCGCGGACGTGACGTCCGCTATGCCGAGCGCAGCTCGACCAGACTGATCTGCGGCTCCGCACCGACCCGGACCGGCGGCCCCCAGAAGCCTGCGCCGTTGGTCACGTAGACCTTGGTGCCGTCGACCTCACCGAGCCCGCCGACCACCGGCTGCTCCAGCCTGACGGCCAGGTTGAACGGCACCATCTGCCCGCCGTGGGTGTGCCCGGACAGTTGCAGGTCGACGCCGTAGCGGGCCGCCTCCTTGGCCGCCACAGGCTGGTGCGCGAGCAGGACCACGGGCCGGCTCGGGTCGCGGTCACCGAGCGCGGCGGCGAAGTCCGGACCGGCGGCCAGGCCGGTGCCGGCCGCGGTGAGGTCGTTGACGCCAGCAAGGTCGAGCACACCACCCCGGGCCTGGATCTCCTGCCGCTGGTTCTGCAGCACCCGCAGCCCGAGCCGGTCGACCTCCTGGACCCACTCCTCCACGCCGGAGTAGTACTCGTGGTTGCCGGTGACGAAGAAGCTGCCGTAGCGGGAGCGCAGGTCGCGCAACGGCGCGGCGGCCGGGCCGAGCTCGGCCACGGAGCCGTCGACCAGGTCACCGACGACCGCGACGATGTCCGCGTCGAGCCGGTTGATCGCGGCGACGATCCGCTCGGTGTGCGCCCGGCCGCGCAGCGGCCCGAGGTGGATGTCGGAGACGGTGGCGATGCGCAGACCGTCCATGCTGCGGGGGAGTTTGGCGAGCGGAATCCGTACCCGGTCCAGCTGTGGCGGGCCGAGGGCGGTGCGGACGCCGTACCCGGTGATGCCGGCGGCGGTGAGGCCGGCGAAGATGGCCGCCCCGCGGGCCAGCAGCAGCCGGCGGGACGGGTCGTGGTCCGGGGCGGCGACGGCGTCGGCGGCCGGTGGTTCGGCCGGACCGGCGGCACCGACCAGCACCGGTTCGGGCGCGGCGGTGGTGGGCTCCGCGGCAACCACCCGGCGGCGCAGCACCAGCCGGGTGACCAGCATCGGCACTTCCAGCACGACCAGGACGACCAGCAGGTAGAACATCAGCGCGAGCCACAGGTAGCCCGGCCAGGCGAGCCAGTAGAGCCCGGCCTGCGTCCCGGCGAGGGTGACCGGCACGAGCAGGGCCAGCACCAGGGCGGCGATCCCGCCGATCCGTCGCCAGCGGCCCGGCGCGGTGGTGTCGCGGACGAGCCGCTTCCACAGGTAGAGGTGGATGAGGCCGGTGACCAGAGCCAGGACAGCCACGAACCCCAGAACCGCCATCATCTGTGCGCCTCCCTCAGCCGCCCGCGAACGGGGGCAGGACATCGATCGTGGCCCCGGCTGGCAGGGGTGCCTGACGATCATGACAGGTGACGCCGTTCACGAGGAAACTCGCCACTCGCAGCACCGGGGCGAGTCGGTCGCCGTGGCGTCGGGTCAACTCGGCCGTGAGGTCGTCGAGTGACCGCCCGGCCGGGATGGCCTCCTCGGCCCGGCCGGCGGCGGCCCGGGCGCCCGCGAAGTAGCGGACGGTCAGCGGTGTCCCCTCCATGGTCAACCCCCGATCGCGGACATCGGGCGGGTCGGCTGGAGGAAGGTGGGGTCGTCGATGCCGTGCCCGGCGCGCTTGCCCCACATCGCGGTACGCCAGCGTCGGGCCAACTCGTCGTCGTCCGCCCCGGTGCGCAACGCGGCGCGCAGATCCGATTCCTCGGTGGCGAAGAGGCAGGCGCGGACCTGGCCGTCGGCGGTCAGCCGGGTGCGGTCACAGTCCCCGCAGAACGGGCGGGTGACGCTGGCGATCACACCGACCCGGGCCGGGCCTCCGTCGACCAGCCAGGTCTCCGCCGGAGCGGCACCGCGCTCGGCCGGGTCGGGGCTCAGGTCGAAGGCGGTACGCAGGGACGCCAGGATCTCCTCGGCGGTGACCATGGTGTCGCGGGCCCAACCATGCTGGGCGTCCAACGGCATCTGCTCGATGATCCGTAACTGGTAGCCGTGATCGAGGGCGAAGCGGAGCAGCGCGGGCGCCTCGTCCTCGTTGACACCGCGCATCAGCACTGAATTGATCTTCACGGGGCTGAGCCCGGCGGCCGCCGCTCCGGCGAGCCCGGCCAGCACCGCGTCGAGGCGGGGGCGGCGGGTGAGCCTGGTGAACCGGTCCGGGTCCAGGGTGTCCAGCGAGACGTTCACCCGATCCAGCCCGGCCGTGCGCAGGGTCGGGGCCAGCCGATCCAGACCGATGCCGTTGGTGGTCAGCGAGACCCGGGGACGGGGCTCGAGGGCGGCGACCGCCGCCACGATGTCGACCAGCCCGGGTCGGATCAGTGGCTCACCGCCGGTGAACCGCACCTCGGTCACGCCGAGCAGCTCGACCGCCACCCGGACCAGCCGGACGATCTCCTCGTCGGTCAGCAGCTCGGGGCCGGCCAGCCAGGGCAGCCCCTCCGCCGGCATGCAGTAGGTGCAGCGCAGGTTGCACTTGTCGGTGAGGGACACGCGCAGGTCTCGGGCGACGCGGCCGTACCGGTCGACGAGGACGCCGTCGGTCCCCGGGGCGGCGCTCACCTGTCGACCGTAGCGCGCTCGGCCCGGCCCAGGACGGCACGGGCGGTCTGGACGACCACATCTCGGTAGCTGCCGCCGAAGAGCGCGGTGTGCACGAGCAGGAGGTGCAGTTGATGCAGCGGCACCCGTTCCCGCCAGCCGTCCGCCAGCGGCCAACTCTCCTGGTAGGCGGCGAGCACCCGACCCAGGTGGGGGATGCCGCCGAAGAGGGCGAGCTGGGCGAGATCCGTTTCCCGGTGCCCACCGTGCGCCGCCGGGTCGATGAGCCAGGCCCGGTCGTCGGCCCCCCACAGCACGTTGCCCGGCCACAGGTCGCCGTGGATGCGCGCGGGCGGCTCGTCGCCGCCGAGCCCGTCGAGGCGACCGATCACCTGCTCGACCACTGTCGCGTCGGCGCTGGTCAGCGCGCCACCGTCGACCGAGCGCCGCAGGTGGGGGGCGAGGCGTCGCTCAGCGAACCACGTCGACCAGCGTCCGTCGGTGAGGGTGTTGTCCTGAGGAAGGGCGCCGATGAAACCGGGCCAGGTCGCGCCGAAGGCGGTGGCCCCCGCCCGGTGCAGCTCGGCCAACTCCCGGCCGAAGCGCTCCGCGGCCTCCGGCGTCGGATCGCCGGGCTCCACCCAGTCGAGCGCCAGCAGCTCCGGCAGAACCACGATCACCTCGGGTACGCCGACCGCGCCCGCCTCCCGCAGCCAGCGCAACCCGGCGGCCTCGGCGGCGAAGAAGCCCTCCGGCACCGGACGGTCGGCGCCCTCCGGCCAGGACTTGGCGAAGACGGAGTGACCGTCGTCGAGGGTGAGCCGGGCGGCGGCGCAGATGTCGCCACCGGCGACCGGCGTCTCCCGGAGCCGCTGATGGGTCCGGAAGGTCGGGAGGTGTGCCGGATGCGCGCGTAGGTACGCCAGGTCCATCAGCGCACGGTAACCGCTGCGTGCGACAGCCAGGTGTCGCCCGCCGACATCGGCGCTCTTTCCGCACTCGTAGGTGTGGCCTGAGCAGGGAAAACACGCTCAGTAACTGTGGATAAGCCGCGTGTCGTCCACAGGGGTGGCCCGACCCGGCGCCCCCGCCGCAGGCTTCCGACATGACCTCGACCGAACGCCCTCAGCTCGCCGTCCGCTCACCCGCCGACCTGATCGCCGCGGTGCCGTACCTGCTCGGGTTTCATCCCACCGACAGCGTGGTCGCCGTGGCGCTGGTCGGCCGACAGATCATCTTTGCCGCCCGGATGGACCTGCCTGACCCGACCGACCTGGGCGGGTTCGCCGAGCACCTGGCCGGGGTGATCCGCCGGCAGGGCGCGGAGGCCGCCACCGTGGTGGGTTACGGGCAACCGGAGCGGGTCACGCCGGCCGTGGACGCGGTGCGCGACACGTTGAGCGACGTCGGGATGCACGTGCTCGACGCGCTGCGGGTGACCGATGGCCGCTGGTGGTCCTATCTCTGCACCGAGCCCGACTGCTGCCCGCCCGAGGGCCGCCGCTACGACCCGACCGTCAACCGGGTGACCGCCTCGGCGGTCTTCGCCGGCCAGGTCGCACTCCCCGACCGCGCCGCCCTGGTGGCGCAGGTGGCACCGGTGGACGGCCCGGCCCGGGACGCGGCCCGCGCGGCCACCGCCCGCGCCCAGCTCAGACTGGCCGAGCTGGTCGGGCAGGCGCCTGAGAGCGACCTGCTCGGTGCTCGCGCGCTGCGCGCCGCCGGGGTGGCCGCGGTCCGCGAGGCCCAGCGCCGGCAGCGGCGTGGTGAGCGGCTCGACGACGACGAGGTGGCCTGGCTGAGCCTGCTGATGACCCACCTGCCGGTCCGCGACCACGCGTGGGAACGCACCGACGGCCGGGACCGGGACATCGCCCTCTGGACCGACGTGCTGCGCCGGGCCGAACCGGAGATGGCCGCGGCTCCCGGTGCGCTGCTGGCGTTCGCCGCCTGGCGCGCTGGGCAGGGCGCGTTGGCGGCGGTCGCGCTCGAACGCACGCTCGACGTGCACCCCGACTACTCGCTCGCTGTGCTGCTGGACGACCTGCTCCGGCGCGGCGTGCCCCCGGCCGAACTGGACGGCTGGCCGTCGGTCGGTATGCCCGGGGTCATCCGCCCCCGGAAGAGGAGCCGACGTGGCCGCCGCTGACAAGACTCTCCGGCCTGGTAATACCGTTGGTGCTACCAGAATTGGTAGGCTGGCGGACGTGACCGTGAAGCGCTCCGTGAGCCTCCCCGACGACGTCGCGGAATGGCTCGACCAGCAGCCCAACGTCTCGGCCGCCATCACCGCGGCGGTGCGGGCCCAGATGGGCCGGACGCACCTCGACGAGGTGCTGCGCCGAGCCGGCATCGAGGTGACCGAGGCGGGCCGGGCGCGGTGGCGGGAGCGCCTGGCGACGCCGATTCCGGCGGACGCCCTGGCCGAGGGGCGTCGGATGTTGGGGCGTGCCGGATGAGCGATGAGATCGCGGTCGTGCTCGACGCGTCGGCGTTGACGGCCTACCTCGAGGGCAACGTCTCGGTGGGGGAGTTGATGCTGGAGGTCGCCGACGAGGGCCGGCAGATTGCTGTCCCAGCGACCTGCCTGGCGGCGGCCTTCACGAGCGTGGTCGACGAGGTCGATGCCGCGCTACTGGCTCTGATGATGAGCGCCCCGATGATCCGTCTGCTGCCGCTCGACGCCGAGGACGTGCGAGACACCGGCACGTTGGCCCGCGCGGTGGACGGGGACATCTCGTTCGGCCATGCCGCCCGCGCGGCACTCACCCACGAGGCGCACTACGCGACCGTGCAGCCCAAGGTGGCGGCGAAGGTGCTCCCTACCAACTGGAGCATCCTCGAACTGACCTGACGGGTGACCGGGCGAGCCCTAGCCGACGGGGCCGATCTCCCTCGCCAGCCGGACGAAGCCCGCCCAGGCGGCCGGCTCGAACGTCAGCGTGCCGCCGTCCCGGTCCTTGGTGTCGCGTACGAGCACGACACCCGGCAGGTTGTCGGCCACCTCGACGCAGTTGCCACCGTTCGAGCTGCTGCGGGTGCTCTTGCGCCAACGGGCGCCGGTCAGGTCATCCATGCTCGCGCTCTCATCAGGTCGATGGTCAGGTCTCGCGGTAGCGCTAACGACCTCACGCTATCCCAGACCGCCCAGAGCGGAGCAACGTCATTACTGAGGCGTCCGGCCGCCTGGTCGTCGAGGTAGCCGACGTCGCCGCCGTCCGGCGTGCTGGCGATGACGAACGGTCCGGCCTGGCCGGGGTGGAAGCCAGCCGTCAGGGGGAGGACGTGGATCATCACGGCCGGCCGCTCGGCGAGCGCGATCAGGTGGTCGAGCTGCTCGGCCATGATGTCGGGCCTGCCCCGGCGCAGCGCGGCCTCGTCGATGACGAAGACGCTCAACGGCGGGCGGGGCCGGTCGAACACGGCGGCCTGGCGGCGGAGGCGTGTTTCCACGTGCGCTTCCAGGTCGTCGTCGGCCCAGAGCCCGCTGCTCAACACCGCTCGCGCGTACGCCTCGGTTTGCAGCAGGCCGGGAATGACTGCCGACTCGTAGTACCGCAGCCCCACGGCCTCGCGCTCGATGTCCGTCCACGGCCGGAACCACGCCGGCTCGCGCCGCTTGTACAAGTCGGGCCAGAGGTCCTCCTCGTCGCGGCCCAGAACCTCGGCGACCTTCGACCGGTGCCGCGTCTGCGGAATCCGTCCAGGGTTCGCCCACTTGGCCGCCGTCTTGGGATCAACCCCGATCTGGGCGGCGAGACTGTCGGCGGTCAGGCCGGATTTTGACATCGCTTCAGCGACTGCGCGATTCATCCGTGTCCCCTCCAGTTCGTCCGAGACGTCCACAGGAGATATTGCTACGCAGTGTATTCGGCTGACAACCCTTGGAAGTGTGTGTCTGAGACGGCGCGGCCGGCAGGGACTACCCGAGACCCGGCGGTCGCGTACGTGCCGGGGCCGCCTCATGGGCGAGCACTCAGAGGCGGCCCCTCCCAACGATGAGGGGGAAGCCATGCCGGACAAGCCGAAGCCCACGACGCGACGCGCACCAGTGCGGGCCGGCCGATGACCGAGAACGCGGAACACCCGCTGGTCAAGCCGGCGTGGCGCTGCCGCACCTGCGGGATCGCCTGGCCCTGCTCGGTCGCCAAACTGCGCCTGCTCGGCCGTTACCGCGGTCGACCCGACGAGTTGGTCGAGCACCTGAAGGCACTGCAAGCCGAAGCAACCGAACACCTCACTGAGCTGTACGGCGGCAAGACTCCGGATGGCCTGACCGAACGTTTCACCGGCTGGGTCAAGGCTCGATAGCCCACCGATTCCCGCCCTGGCGCTGATCCCTCGTCCCCCGAGGTCGATCGCCCGGGGCGGGTTCCTCCGGCGACGCCCTCCGTCAAAGGATGTACGCGTCGCTCCTGACCACGGCCGACGCAACCCGGTCACCACCGCCAGAGAATTGTCTTCGTGTCCGTTCTCCCTGGTGGTATGACATGACCCCCGAGTTGCTGCTGTCGCTGGCCGGGCTGGCGTTGATCGACAGCACCAGCATCGGCACCCTCTTCATCCCGGTCTGGCTGCTGCTCGCCCCCGGGCCGGTCAACGCCCGTCGGATCCTCGGCTACCTCGCCACCATCGCGGCGTTCTACCTCGCGGTGGGTCTGCTGCTGGTCCGGGGCGGCAGTAGCTTGGGTGACGCGCTGGGCGGCGCCCTGGACAACCGGGGTGTCCTCTGGGCGCAACTCGTCCTGGGTGTGGGAATGCTGGCGCTCAGCTTCCGCTACGACGGCAAGCGACGTCCCCGTACCGGTGGTGTGTTGCGGTGGCGGGACCGGGCCACCGCCGGAGATTCGTCGGCCCGCTGGTTGGTCGGGCTCGCGCTGCTCGCGGCGCTCGCCGAGGTGGCGACCATGCTCCCGTACCTCGGAGCGGTGGGCCTGTTGGCCACCTCGGGGGTCGGAGCGGCGAGCGTGCTGGGGCTGCTCACCGGATACTGCCTGGTCATGGTGCTGCCGGCGGTGTTGTTGCTGGGTGCCCGGGTGGCCCGCCCGCGACTCGTCGAGCCGGTGCTGGCCCGCCTGAACACCTGGATCGTCACGAAGGCGGGCGGCGCGTTGGGTTGGGTCCTCGGCATCGCCGGTTTCCTGATCGCCCGCGACGCCGCCGCCCGGCTGGACCTGTTCAGCCTGCTCGATCGTTGAGCGTCAGACTGGCTGCTCCACGGTGATCCGGTGCGGCCCGGCGTAGACGTTCATGGTTCGGCCGCGCAGGAAGCCGACGAGCGTCATCCCCGCCTCGTCGGCCAGTTCGGCGGCGAGGGTGCTCGGGGCGGAGACCGCGGCCAGCAGCGGCAGACCCGCCATCCACGCCTTCTGGGTCAGCTCGAAGCTGGCCCGTCCGGAGACCAGCAGCAGGTGCCCGGCGAGCGGTAGCCGGCGTTCCCGTACGGCCCAGCCGACCACCTTGTCCACGGCGTTGTGCCGGCCCACGTCCTCCCGTAGCACCACCAGCTCGCCGTCGGGGGTGAACAGCCCTGCCGCGTGCAGCCCGCCGGTCCGGTCGAAGCCGCGCTGGGCGGCGCGCAGCCGGTCGGGCAGGTCGACGAGCAACGTGGCCGGCACGCTGAGCGGATCCGCCGAGACCGGGAAGAGCGACCGGGTCCGTACCGCGTCGATGCTGGCCTTGCCGCAGACCCCACAGGAACTGGTCGTGTAGAAGTTCCGGGACGGGTCGGTGGTCGGTTCCGGTACGCCGGGGGCGAGCACCACGTCCACCACGTTGTACGTGTTCGGCGTCTCCGCGCCGGCGCAGAGCTGCGCGGTCAGCACGTCGTCGGTCGACCGGATCAACCCTTCGGTCAGCAGGAATCCGATGGCCAGGTCCAGGTCGTCGCCGGGGGTACGCATCGTGACGGCGAGGGGCCGGCGTCGACCGGGACCGGCCGCGCCGACCCGGATCTCCAGCGGCTCCTCCACGGCGAGCGTGTCCGGTCGGCGGGCCAACCCACGCCCGGTGGTCACCGCGTCCAGGTCGATCCGGAGTACGCCACGTCGATCAGTTGCCCGTCCCATTCCGCCATCCTCCACCCCGCGCCGGCACGCCCGCACGGCCACTGGCCATCGGAAGGTGATCCACTCGTGCTTCTTGAAATCGGGGTGTCCCCGGCGCCGGGACACCGCGATTTCAGCAAATCCGAGTCGATCATGACAGTCGTCCGCCGTGCCGGGTTGGCGCAGTCGCCGGACACCTGGCGTGGACTGGTCCCGGCTACCGTGGCCGGGTGGAGACGTACGCCGCTGTGGTGCTCGCGGGTGGGGCCGCCCGACGGATGGGCGGGGTCGACAAGCCTGCGCTCCCGGTCGGCGGCCAGCCCATGCGCGACCGGGTGCTGGCCGCCGTCGCCGACGCGACGTCGCGTGTGGTTGTCGGTGCAGCCGATGCCGTGCCGATGGGTGTCCGGGTGGTCCGGGAGGATCCGCCCGGCGGGGGCCCGGTCGCCGCAGCCGCAGCCGGCCTGGCGCTGCTGGATTCAGACACCAGCCTTGTCGCGCTGCTCGCGGCCGACCTGCCGCTGCTCACCCGGGCCGCCATCGGGGACCTGCTGAAACACCTCGACCAGCAGACCCCCGACACCGAATCGGCGGGCGGCGGCCCCGCGCCCGCACCACCGGCCCGCGGCGACCTCGCGCCGGCCCGCGGCGACCTCGCGCCGGCCCGCGGCCACCTCGCGCCGGCCCGCGACGACCTCGGCGGCGGCGAGCGGCAACCGGACGGGGCGTGTTTCGTGGACGGGGACGGGCGGCGGCAGTCGCTCTGCGGTGTCTGGCGGGTCGCCGCACTGCGGGCGGCGTTGAATCGGTTGACGGTCGAGCGGGGCGGCAGCCTGTCCGGAGCCCCGGTCCGGGCACTGCTCGCCGGTCTCGTCGTGCGGGAGGTGCGCTGGTCCGGCGAGGGCCCGCCGCCGTGGTTCGACTGCGACACTGACGAGGACGTACGCCGGGCAGAGGAGTGGGCGCGATGACGGTGATGGACGACTGGGTCACGGCGGTCTGCGCCGAGTTGGATCTGGACCCGGCCTCGGTGCCGGTGCCGGCGGTGCTGGATCTGGCCCGCGACGTCGCCCACCAGGTGCTGCGCCCGGGGGCGCCGGTCACGGCGTACCTCTTCGGGTTGGCGGTTGGCCGGGGTGCGGAGCCGGCGGACGCGGCGGCCCGGCTCAGCGCGCTCGCGGGCACCTGGCCGGTCGAGTTGGGTGCCGAGCCGGTGGATCCGACGGCCCCCTGACCGCCGCTGTCCGATCCCGGTCCGGGCTGATCGAACCCGCCGGCCGCGTGGGTAGGGTGATCGGAACGGACGGAGGCGATCATGACGGCTGACCACCCCTCGGCCCCGCACGGTGAGCTGCCCGGCGCTTCGACGGAGCCGGCGGAATCGATCCTGCTCGGCGAGCCCAGCACCACCGACCTGCGGGCGAAGGTGACCGAGGCGTGGCGGGAGTTCGCTCGCGCGCTCGCCGTACGGCTGCCGGAGCTTCCCGTCGGCGCGCACCTGGACGTGACCCTGGACCCCACCGCCTCCGGCACCGGGGACGCCGTCTATTCGATCAGCGTCGACGTGGACGCGGACCGGGTGTTGTCGGCCCGGGCCGTCGGGAACGCCGCGCTTCCGGCCGGCTACCGACTGGATCGGGGCGCGGTGGCCGACATGGTCGCGCTCGGTTGGTCCCCGCCCGGTGTGGTCGCCGGCTCCGGCGGTTCCTTCGGGCTGAGCGCCACGGCGGCCGAGTCGACCCAGGTCGCCACGCTGCTCTCCCGCACGCTTCGGGACGTCTACGGTGCTCCGCACCCGGCGTTCCTGGTCTACCTGGTGCACGACGCCGAGGGCGAGCCGTTGGCCGTGGGCCCGCTGGGCACCGCGCGCAGCGAGTTCGGTCCGGACGCCGACGTGGAGGCGGACCTGGAGGAGGCGTTGGCCGAGGCGGCCGCCGGCCAGGTCGAGCGGGACGACGTGCTCGACCTGGCCGATCGGGTCCGCACCGTGGTCTCCACCATGTTGAAGTCGGACACCGACCAGTTGCAGGTCGACTCGGACGGCGACATCAACATCCGCGCCGGCTCGGCGATGGTCTTCGTGCGGGTGCGGGACAATCCGCCCCTGGTGGACGTCTTCTCCCCGGTGCTCACCGAGGTGGAGCCGACCGAGCGGCTCTACGTCAGGCTCTCCGAGCTGACGAACCGGATGCCGATCGGCCGCCTCTACTGCGCCGACGACACCGTCTGGGCGTCCATCCCGGTGTTCGGCCGCAACTTCCAGGCGACCCATCTGATGTTGGCGGTGCAGGTGATGACCGGTCTCGCCGACGAGTTGGACGACCGTCTGCACGGTGAGTTCGGTGGCAAGCGGTTCTTCGGTGAGGGTGACAAGCCGGTCCGGCGTGACGAGTCGGAGCACCGCACCGGCATGTACCTCTGAGCCCGATCAGGCCACGTCCAGCAGGGTCTTGCCGACCGTCCCACGCGCCTCGATGGCGGCGTGTGCGTCGGCGGCGCGTTCCAACGGGAAACGCTGGCCGATGAGCGGTCGCAAGCGGCCGGCCGCCGCGTCCGAGAGGGCCTGTTCGGTGTACGCCCGCAGCCGGGCCGGTGGCACGTCCGGCCGGATCAGGGTGACCTGCCGCGCCGTGGCGGCCTCCGCCGACACCGGGGACCACTCCCCGCTCGCCAACCCGAAGCTGACCATCCGACCGCCCGGCAGGAGCAGGTCGAAGGCGGCTCGGGCCACCGCGCCGCCGACCCCGTCGAACACCACGTCGACCCCGCCCACCGCAGCGCGGACCTGCTCGGCCCAGTCGGGCAGCAGGTAGTCGACGGCCACCTCGGCGCCCAGGTCGGGTAGCCGGTCCACCTTGCGTCGCCCACCGGCCACGCCGATCACCCGGGCCCCGGCGCGGGCCGCGAGCTGCATCAACAGGCTCCCCACGCCGCCGGCCGCGGCTTCCACCAGCACCCGGTCACCCGGACGGACGCCGACCGCTTCGATCAGCATGGTGGCGGTCCGTCCGTCGGCCAGCAGCGCGACCGCCGCGTCGAGCGCCAGCCCGGCCGGCACCGCGATCGGCGCCGACGCGTCCACGGCCGCGCGTTCGGCGTAACCGCCGGAACCTCCGGTGGCGCTGACCACCCGCCGTCCGATCAACGCCGGGTCGACGTCCGACCCGACTGCCGCAATCACCCCGCCGATGCCGTTGCCGGGAATCAGTGGTGGGGTGAGGCGGAACGGGCCGGGGTGACCGGCGCGCAGTTGCGTCTCGATGAAGGTGATGTTCGCGTGCGCGACGTCGATCAGCACCTGGCCGGGGCCGGGCACCGGGTCGGGTGCGGGGCCGGGCACCAGCACCTCGGGTCCGCCGAACTCGTGTAGCCAGATCGCCCGCATGACAGCCCCTCTCGGTCTCGGTGGACCGCCTGGCCCACTCGGGGTCAGTCGATCTGCTCAACCCGAGTTGAGGTCAAGAGGTGCTGTGGGACGGGCCGACGCCGGGCGATTCGACCAGCCGCGAGAGCACGATGGTGCTGCGGGTGGAGGTCACGAAGGACTCGGCGCGCAACCGCTCCAGCGCCGCCTCCAGGTGGGCGATGTCGGCGGCGCGCAGATGCACGAGCGCGTCCGCCTCCCCGGAGACGGTGTACGCGCCGACCACCTCGGGGTGTCGGCGGGCGGCCACGCCGATCTGCGCCGGGGTGGTCCGCCCGGCGCAGAACAGCTCGACGAAGGCCTCCGTCGTCCAGCCGACGGCGGCCGGATCAACGACGGCCGTAAATCCCCTGATCACGCCGGTGGCGCGCAGTCGGTCGACGCGACGCTTGACCGCCGGGGCGGAGAGTGACACCCGCGCGCCGATGTCGGCGTAGGACGCACGGGCGTCCGCGACGAGTAACGCAATGATCCGCTGGTCTACCGCGTCAATCTGCAACGTTCCGCCTCTGGGAAGCAACACTTGTGGCTGTTTTCAAAGTTCCACGGTACCTACTCTTGGTGACCGTGAACCAGCAGCGTTTCCCGCGAAAGCGGACATATCTCATGTGCTCGCCGGAGTACTTCGCGGTCGAGTACGCGATCAACCCGTGGATGGACGTGACCACCCCGGTCGACCGCGACCTGGCCGTGAAGCAGTGGGACCGGCTGCGCGAGACGCTGGTCGGCCTCGGCCACGAGGTGCACCTGCTCCGCCCCGAGTCGGGCCTGCCCGACATGGTCTACGCCGCCAACGGCGGCTTCGTGGTGGACGGGAGCGTCTACGGCGCCCGGTTCAAACACGAGCAGCGGGCCGCCGAGGCGGCCGCCCACCACGCCTTCTACGAGGCGCAGGGCTGGCGGTTCATCGCACCCAGCGAGACCAACGAGGGCGAGGGCGACTTCGCGTACGTGCCGGAGGCGCACGGCGGTCTCATCCTGGCCGGGCACGGCTTCCGCACCGAGCTCCCGGCGCACGCGGAGGCGCAGGAGGCGCTGGGCCGCCCGGTGGTGTCGCTGCGCCTGATCGACCCTCGCTTCTACCACCTGGACGTGGCGCTGGCGGCCATCGACGACGCGAACGTCGTCTACTTCCCGGGCGCGTTCTCGGCGGCCAGCCAGCGGGTGCTCACCCAGCTCTTCCCGGACGCGGTGATCGCCGACGACGAGGACGCGATGGCCTTCGGGCTCAACCTGGTCAGTGACGGCGCGAACGTGGTGCTCAACAGCGAGGCCACCCGCCTGGCCGGCAAGCTCAAGGCCGCCGGTTACACCCCGGTCCCCGTCGAGTTGGCCGAGCTGAAGAAGGGCGGCGGCAGCGTGAAGTGCTGCATCGCCGAGCTGCGGCACTGACCCACGAACGTCTCGGGGCCGGCCTCCCACTGGGAGGCCGGCCCCGAATCGTGCTCCGGGTGGGCGTTCAGCCCAGCGTGGCCAGCTCGTTGATCAGCACGTTCGACAGGACGCGACCGTCGCGCTGCACCTCGCGCAGGTACCACTTCTGCTGCGGGGTACGCGGCTGGTTGAACTGCCAGATGCCGCGCGGGCTGTCGATCTGGCCGATCTTGCCCAG
Source organism: Micromonospora violae (assembly GCF_004217135.1). Taxonomy (NCBI): domain Bacteria; kingdom Bacillati; phylum Actinomycetota; class Actinomycetes; order Micromonosporales; family Micromonosporaceae; genus Micromonospora; species Micromonospora violae. Next base: position 5,558,056 of record NZ_SHKK01000001.1, on the reverse strand, counting down.
GGCCAGGTTGACCTGCTGCGGGGTGGGCTTCCCGCCGGCCAGCTGGATGGCCTGGTCGAGGACCTGCGCCGCGTCGTACGACGCCATCGCGTAGGTGGTGGGGGTGACCTGGTGCTTCTTGCGGTACGCCGAGGCGAAGACCCGGTTCGACGTGTTGTTCAGGTCGGCCGAGTAGTTCAACGCGGTCTGGATGCCCAGCGCATTGTCTTTCAGGCTGTCCAGCACGGCGCCCTCGGTGAGGAAGCCGGGCGCGTAGATCGGCCCGGCGTACTTCTCCCGCAGCTGCTTGATGAACTCCACGGCGGCCGTCCCGGCGAAGAAGCAGAAGACCGCCGTGGGCTTCTTGGCCAGGGCCTTGGAGATGTCCGAGGCGTACGTCGTCTTGCCGGGGTTGGCCGTGGCGCTGGTGTAGGTCACCTCGTCGCGGATCCGGGGGTCGGACGTGCCGAACTCCTGCCGGAAGCCGCGGACCACGTCCGGGCTCCCGACGTTCTCCGGCATGATGATCGCGACGCGACCGTTCGCCGGCAGTTGGTCACGCAGGTAGCGGCCCAGCGCCTTGCCGGCCTCGTCGAGCACGTACGACGTCCGCCAGATGTAGAAGACGCTCTGCAGGCTGCTCGGTGAGGCGTTGGAGCCGATGAGCGGGACCCGGGCCTGCTCCACGGTGTCCCGGATGCCGACCATCACCGCCGAGTTGACCACGCCGGTGAGCGCCAGCACGCCCTGCTTGAGCAGGCCCTCGACGGCGGCCTTGCCGGACTTCGCGGTGTCGCCCTCGTCGGCGGTCAGCAGCTCCACCGGGTGGCCGCCCAGCTGCTGGTCGTTCAGGTCCAGGAAGAGCTGGAAGCCATTGGTGATGTCATCGCCGATGCTCTTGAAGCCACCGGCCTGGGGTGTGATCAGCCCGATCTTGACCGGGCTGCGGTTGGCGTTCGGTTCGGTGTCACTGTCTGAGCCACACCCGGCGACGAACCCGGTGGTACCGAGCGCGGCCAACAGTTGGAGCGCCCGTCTGCGATTCATCTGCGACACCGAGTTCCTTCCGAGGAGCGTTGCAGGGCCGAACACCACCCCTTCGGCGTTCTACCTGGTCCGCGACGCTGCGTCAATGGCTAGTGATCATCGTGCAGGGACCGCAACACAGCACGGACCTGGGGCCAGGCGAAGGACTCCGGGTCGATCAGCCCGAAATGCTCGCATCCAGGAAGTTCAACAAGGGAAATATCGGAACCTGCGCCACGAACCGCCGCGACGAAATCCCTGCTCATCTCCACCGGAACCTGGAGATCGTCCGAGCCGTGCACAACTACCGTGCGTGTTCGCGCCGGTACCAATATCCGTGGATCCGCTGCCGCGTACCGGTCCGGGACCTGCTCCGGTCCGCCGCCGAGCAGCGCGGCGACCGCCCCGGAGTCCAGGTCACGCCGGTACGCCTCGCCCAGATCGGCCACCGGGGCCAGGGCGAGCACCCCACCCACCGTCGCCGGGGCGGTGGCCGCCACATACAGCGCCAGGTGACCACCGGCGGAGTGCCCGACCAGGATCGGCGCGGCCCGGCTCACCCGGCCGGGCAGCGCCTCGGCCGCCAGCACGGGCAGCTCGGCCACCCCGGTCAACACGTCGGTCAGGGTGCCCGGCCACCCACCACCGGGTTGCCCGGTGCGGCGGTATTCCAGCTGCGCCACCGGGTAGCCCTCGGCGGCGAGGGCGGCGGCCAGCGGGCCGGTGTGCCGCCGGTCGTACTCGGCCCGCCAGAAACCGCCGTGCAGGACGACGACCAGCGGTCGGGCCGGCCCCACTCCCGCCGGAAGGCGCAGATCGGCCACCTGGTTCGGGTCGTCCCCGTACGCCACGGTCCGGTCGGGCTCCGGTGCGGGCCGGGTCAACACTGCGCGTGGGTCGACGGGCATGGGGGCGACGGTAGCGCGCCCCGCCCGGGTGGTTCGGCCCTGGGAGTCGGTCCCGGGCGGCATGGCTCGCGCCCACTGGGTAAAGATGGACCCCATGACCGAAGCGCGCTCCGCTGGACAGAACGACGAGCCCGGCCCCGACGACTCCGGCCAATCCGGCACCGTTGTGGTGGTCGGCCCGGACGGCCGGCCGATCGGCACGATGCAGACCGACGAGGGCCAGGGTGAGGACCCGACCCGTCTGGTCGAACAGCCGGCCAAGGTGATGCGGATCGGCAGCATGATCAAGCAGTTGTTGGAGGAGGTGAAGGCCGCGCCTCTCGACGACGCCAGCCGCAGCCGGATGCGGGAGATCCACGAGCGGTCGATCGTCGAGCTCAAGGAGGGTCTCGCGCCCGAGCTGCGGGACGAGCTGGAGCGCATCTCGCTGCCCTTCGCCGAGGACAAGGCCCCCAGCGAGGGCGAGCTGCGCATCGCCCACGCCCAGCTCGTCGGCTGGCTGGAGGGCCTGTTCCATGGCATCCAGGCGGCCCTGGTGGCCCAGCAGATGGCCGCCCGGGTGCAGTTGGAGCAGATGCGCGGCGGCCGGCAGGCGCTGCCCAGCGGTCCCGGCGGGATCGTCCCCGGGATGCCGGGCATCGGCCAGCCGGGTGGCGGCGAGAGCCACAACACCGGTCAGTACCTCTGACCTCAGTCCACCCCGAAGATCTTCTCCAGGTACGTCGCCACGCCGTCCTCGGTGTTCGCCGTCGTCACGTCGTCGGCGACCGCCAGGACGGCTCGGTGCGCGTTGGCCACCGCCACGCCGCGTCCGGCCCAGGTCAGCATCGGTACGTCGTTGGGCATGTCGCCGAAGGCCAGCACGTCCGCCGCGGCCACCCCGAGCTGGTCGCAGTACCAGGCCAGCCCCGCCGCCTTGGTCACCCCGGCCGCGGAGATCTCCACCAGCCCCGAGGACGACGAGTGGGTGGCCTCGGCCAGCCCCGCCACCGCCGTGGCGATCAGCTCGGCGAAGGCGTCCGGGTCCTGTTCGCCCGCTCGGGCCAGGAGCTTCACCGCCGGGGCCGACAGCAACTCCTCCGGCGTCTCGATCGGCCGAATGCCGTCGGTCTCGACGTCCCAGCGCAGCGGATAGTGCGCCTCGTGCCGCATCTCCCGGCTGTCCAGGATCTCCACGGCGAAGCTGATCCCCGGCACCTCGGCCCGTAGCCGCCGCGCCACCTCGGCCAGGTGATGTGGTGCGAGCGGGTCGGCCCGCACCACCTCGTCCTCGAACGGGTCGTAGACCACGGCGCCGTTGGCGCAGACCGCCGGCAGCGGCCGGGCGAGCTGGTCGTACACCATCTTGAGCCAGCGGACCGGACGGCCGGTGACCAGAACGACCGGCGTGCCTCGCGCGGAGATCCGCGCGAGCACGCCGGCGGTGCGAGGGCTGACGGTCTGGTCGTCGTGGATCAGTGTGCCGTCGATGTCGGTGGCGATGAGCCGGGGTGGGTCTCCCATCACCTGGACAGTAGCCGGTCGAGATACACCGCCACCCCGTCGTCGTCGTTGCGCAAGGTCACCTCGTCGGCGGCGGCGCGCAGAGTGGGGTGTGCGTTGGCCACGGCCACCCGCGACCAGCCGGCCCACTCGAACATCGGCAGGTCGTTGGGCATGTCGCCGAAGACCAGCACATCGGCCGGGTCGACCCCGAGGGTTTGTGCCACCACAGTCAGCCCGGTCGCCTTGTCCACGCCGGGCGGGCAGATCTCGATGAAGCCGAGCCCAGCCTGGGTGAGCGTGGCGACCTGCGGCGGAACGACCCGGCGGGCCACCGCCAGCAGCTCGTCCACGTGGTGGTCGGCGGTCCGGGCAAATGCCTTGATCACGTCGCCGGCGAGGCACTCGTCACGGGTGCGCGCCTCGAAACGGTCCTGGTAGGGCCAGCTCTCGTGGTAGTCGCCCCACAGCGGGGCGTCGTGCTCGTCGGACGCCTCGACCATCACGGTCAGCGGGCCGACCGCCAGCTCCAGGTCGGCGAGCAGCCGGGCCAGCACCTCGGCGGGCAGCCGCTCGTCGCGGAGCACCACCGGGCCGCTGGGGTCGCTCTGGTCGACCACCCGACCACCGCCGGCCATCACCAGGAAGTCGGCGGCGCGGATGTCGTTGCGGGTCAGCTCGGTCAACCGAGGGCCGCGTCCGGTCGCGCCCACCACCGGAATTCCGGCGGCGCGCACCCGGTCGAGCACCCCATGGGTGTACGCGGAGACGGTGTCGTCGCTGCGGACCAGCGTCCCGTCGAGGTCGGTTGCGATCAGCTTGGGTAGTCCCGGGCGGGTCATCGTTCCTCCTTCGCCCGCCGCCGTCGCACCTGCCGTGGCCGACGAAACAGTGGCCCGGCGTGACGGCGGGCAGCAACCGTACCTCGCGGAACGGGTCGCATCCATGGCTTCCAGGCGAATCGGACGCCAACCCCCAGCGCCCGCAAGATGTCCCCGCCGCCCCTGTCCCCGGCCCTGTCCCCGGCCCATCCCCAGCCTCTCCCCGGTCGATCATGGAGTGGTGGTGGGCGGTCTATCCGCTTGTGCGACTTGTGCAGACCACCACAACTCCTTGATCGGCAAGGTGGCGGTGGGGGAGGGAGGGGTGGGTCTAGGGCTGGAGGTCGGGGCGGGCGAAGGGGGCTGCGGGGGTGACTGTCAGGTCGGCTGGGCCGGGTAGGCCGTCCTCGATCAGGTCGTGATCTCGGCGGCGCCGCCGGGGTCGTCGCGCTGGCGGGTCGGCGGGGCCGTCAGCGTCTGGTGGGCCGAACACCCCGGGGGGTGCGACAGGCACCAGCCGCAGGGCGGCCGCGAACAGCACACAGGCGGCGAACGCCATCACCAGCCCGCGGCCGTACTCGGTCTGGTAGCCCTCCTCGGGCGGGTAGAAGAAGTCTCGCTGACGGGGGTCGTCGAGGGTGGCCGTGGCCGCGACCAGAAGCGCCAGCAGCGCGCCGGCCAGGGTGAGACCGGCCAGCCGGGCGTTCGGCCGCACGGCCGGCGTACCGCGCAACGCCAGCGCCACGGTGCAGACGAGGGCGAGGAGCCCGACCAGGTAGCCGACGCCGAAGCCACCGACCTCGGACACCCCGGCCGGCACCTGGATCGTCATGTTCCCCTCGGGCCCGCCGTTCGGCAGGCTCATCACCAGCCATTCACCGACGAGTGAGGCGACCGCGGCCACCGCGCCCAGACCGGCGAGCAGCAGTGGCAGCCGGGGATCGTGCGCGAAGTCGGCCAGGGACCAACCGAACCGGCGTCGCGGGGCCGCCTCGTCGGCACCCCACTCGATCACGGCTGGGCCATCGGATGGGTCGCCCTGCCGTGGGATCGGAAGCTCCTCGGACATGGCCATCCTTCCGCCGACAGGGACCTGGGTCGCATCATGGCACAGCAAGCTGGTGGTGACCGGGATCGCAGGGCTGGCGAGCGCGCCGGTCTGTCGCCCGACCCTCGCCTTTCCGCTAGCGTTTGCCTCATGCCAATCCGTACCGCTTCAGCACAATGGCAGGGCAATCTCACCGAGGGCGCGGGCACCGTCCGCACCGGCAAGGGCGGCCTGTCCGGCAACTACTCCTTCAAGTCGCGCTTCGAGGAGGGGGAGGGCACCAACCCCGAGGAGCTGATCGCGGCCGCGCACGCAGGCTGCTTCTCGATGGCGTTCTCCAAGGCGCTCGCCGACGCGGGTTCGACGGCCACCTCGGTCGAGACCACCGCCAAGGTGCACCTGGACAAGACCGATGCCGGCATGACCGTGACCCGGATCGACCTGGAGACGGTCGGCCAGGTCCCAGGGATCGACGACGCCGAATTCCAGAAGCTCGCCGAGGCCGCCAAGGCCAACTGCCCGATCTCCCGCCTGCTGTCGCCGGGTGCCGAGATCACCCTCAGCGCCCGCCTGGCCGCCTGAACGAAACGACCCACACCGTACGTCCACGGAAGGAGCCTCCGCCCGGTCCCCGGGTGGTCGCTTCTTCCGTGCCGTGCGGCTGAACGGCCACGGCCGTCGCGCACGAACGGGTCGCGGGCGCCCGCGTCGGGCACAATGGGCGAGGTGCCGGTGGAGATGAGCCGCGAGCGCTTCGAGGAGTTGGTCGGCGAAGCCCTCGACGAGGTGCCCGAAGAACTGCTCGGCCTGATGAACAACGTGGTGATTCTGGTCGAGGACGACCCGCCGCCGGGCGAGGTCGACCTGCTCGGCCTCTACGAGGGGCATGCGCTCACCGAACGCGGCTGGGACTATTCCGGCGTGCTGCCCGACCGGATCTTCATCTACCGTCGCCCCATCCTGCGGATCTGTGACAACGACGAGGACGTCATCGACGAGGTGGCGGTGACCGTGGTGCACGAGATCGCCCACCACTTCGGCATCGACGACGCGCGACTGCACGCGCTCGGCTGGGGCTGATCCCGCCGCTCACCGCACGACCGGCCGATGCCCGGTGCTTGCCGGGGTCGCCTACCGTCGGTGCAGCGAACGCGACCCTATTCAGGAGGCCCTTCATGCGCAGCGAGCTGTTCTCCGCGGGGAATCTGGAGAAGGAGTCCGCGCAGCCCGGCATGCGGTTGCAGAACTCCAAGATGTTGAAGATCGAACTCAACGGCGAGGCGATGGCCCGGGTCGGGTCGATGGTCGCCTACCAGGGAAATGTGCAGTTCGAGGCGCTGGGCTCGGGCGGGCTCGGCAAGTTCCTCAAGCAGAAGCTCACCGGCGAGGGCGTCCCGCTGATGAAGGTCTCCGGTCACGGTGACGTGTTCCTCGCCGAGTTGGCCAAGGACGTGCACATCATCGACCTGGAGCCGGGCGACGCCCTCTCCATCAACGGCAGCAGCGTGCTCGCCTTCGACTCCACCCTCCAGTACGACATCCGGATGGTCGGCGGTGCCGGGATGGCGTCCTCGTCCGGCCTCTTCAACTGCGTGTTCAGCGGTTACGGGCGGATCGCCATCACCACCAAGGGCACGCCGGTCGTGCTCAACGTGGACGCCCCGACGTACGTCGACCCGCAGGCCGCGGTCTGCTGGTCCGCCAACCTCCAGACCGGCTACCACCGCGCCGAGCAGCTCGGCCTCGGCACACTGCTCGGCCGCCGCACCGGTGAGTCGTTCACCATGAGCTTCGCCGGTCAGGGCTTCGTGGTGGTGCAGCCATCCGAGGAGCCGCCGGTCATGGGCAGCGGCCAGCAGCAGCAGGAGGGCGGCCTGCTCGGCGGTCTGCTGAGCTGACCGCAGCGGCGCGGGCGCCCCTGATCTTCGGGGCGCCCGGCCTGATCAGGTCAACTCGCCGGTGCGAAGTCGGGCCAGCCAGGCCGCCGCGTCGGCGTAGTCCACGTCGGAGAGGCCCGCTGGCGCGGGCACCGGGCGCTCGCCCGCCGCCTCGGCCCACCGGTGCCGGGGATAGGAGCCCAGGAAGCGGACGTCGGCACAGACCCGGCGGAGCCCCTGCAACGCCTCACCGAGGCGTACGTCGGCCACGTGGCCGGTGCAGTCCAGGAAGAAGACGTAGCGGCCCAGCGCCTCGCCGGTCGGACGGGACTCGATCCGGGTCAGGTTGACCCCACGGACGGCCAACTCCATCAGCACGGACAGCAGCGCGCCAACCCGGTCGTGGGCGATGTAGACCGCCAGCGAGGTGAGGTCGTCACCGGTCGGCGGTGGTGGCGGCCCGGGGCGGGACACCAGCGCGAACCGGGTCACCGCGTCGGGGTGGTCGGCGATCTTGTCGGCGAGGGTGGTGAGTCGGTGCCGCAAGGCCCCGATCGGTGCGCAGATCGCCGCGTCGTACTCGCCGGTGCCGGCACCGGCGGCGGCCGCGCCGTTGGAGAGCACGTCGACCACCACGGCGTCGGGCAGGTGGTCACGCAGCCAACCTCGGCACTGGGTGGACGCCTGTGGGTGGGCCGCCACGGTGCGGATCGAGCTCAGCGAGGTGCCGGGCCGCGCGGCGAGGACGAACTCCACCGACAGGATCACCTCGCGGGTGATCACCAGTGGTTCGCCCTCGGCCATCTCGTCCAGCGTGACGCCGACCGCGCCGCCGATCGAGTTCTCCAGTGGCACCAGCGCGGCGTCGGCGTCGCCGGCGCGGACGCTGTCCAGTGCCTCTCCGACACTGCGAGCGGGCGTACGGGTGCCGCGCTCGGCGGCGGGTACGGAGCGCAGGGCCTGCTCGGCGAAGGTGCCCTCCGGCCCGAGGTAGACGAAACGCGTCGGCGGTGTTCCCGGCATGCCGATCAGCCTACGCACCCGGTCCGTTGGCCGGGCCGGCGTCGCAGGCGAGGCTGCGGATCCCGGCCGGGCTGGTGGCGCGTACCTCGATGGTGCAGACGTCCGTCCCGGCGGTGACCAGCGTCGGGGCGCTGGGTTTGCCCCGGGTGATCACCTGGAGTTGCTCGTGCCCGGTCACGTCCAGCACGGTGAACTGCCAGTCGCCGGCGCAGAGCGGCCCGGTGCGGACCTGGACGCGGACGTTCGCCGGCAGCACACCGGCCCGGCCGCGTAAGAGTTGCAGGACCCGCTGCCCGGTCGGCCCGTTGCGGCAGGCCGTGGCGACCAAGCCGGCGTCCGGGGTGGGCGTCACCGTGGCGGGATACGGTGCGCTGGCCGGCGGGGTCGGCGGTGCGGTGCTCGGGGCGGGCGTCGTCGGGGTCGCGGTGTGGGTGGGCACGCCGGTCGGCTCCCCCAGCCCGGGTGGGGCGCCACAGCCGGCCAGCACCGCGACGGCGAGCGCCACCGGCAGCAGTCGGGCGACGGCCCGGGCCGGCACGCGATCAACTGCCCGGCCAGGCGTCGCCGGTGGGGTGTGGATCGTCGCCCGCGGTGAGGGGGACGCGGGGTGGGGTGGGGTGAACGGCACTGGCCGATCCTCGGGACATCGGGGAATTCGTCGCGGCCGGGGGTGGCCGAGCCCATCGTAGGGTGAGCGGCTGATCGGGTGAAGGTCAGCCGGTGACGCGGTGCCCGGCGCGCTGGAGCGCGGTCGTGCCCTCGGTCAGCCGGACGGTCGGTACCAGCAGGTAGTCGGTGTCGAAGGTGGAGAAGGTGACGGTGCTGACCCGCGCCTCGGCGAGTGGGTCGACGAGCGCGGCCAGGCTGCCGGTGCCGGCCAACGCCGCCGGGGCGGTGACCCGCAGACAACGCCAGGTCGTCTCCATCACGGCCTGCGCCGGCGCCCGGTCGGTCGGGCAGATCACGGAGATCCCGTCGGAGGTCCAGCTCACCGTCACCACGTCGGCGTCGCGTAGCCCGCTCGACAGCGCGTATGGCAGGGTGGCCCCGGCGGCCAACCGGCACACAGCGTATTCCCCCGGCAGCAGAGCGATATCGAGCATGAGGGCACCCTACGGCTTTTCCGTGGGCCCGCCCCGGTAACGCCGCGAGCGGTGCGGGACACACCCAGCCGCAGGTCAGACCTCGGAGAAGAAGGTGAGTGAGCCGGCGACCGAGCCGTCGGTGAGCACCGGGGTGGAGATCGCGTCGACTGTCGCGTCGGAGCTGTTCGGCGAGGCGGCCTGCACCCGGAGCAGCCCTCGGGCGAGTCGGCCGGAGGAGAGCGCCAACAGGGGTGGGATCTTGTCGATCTCGGCTTCGGTCAGCTCGCCCCGGTTGGCGGTGAAGTCGAGCAGGCGTAGCCCGCCGTCGAGGAGTGGCCGCCCGATCAGCCGGTCCGGTTCACCGAGGCAGAGCAACTCGCAGCCGGCCGTGGAGATCGCCACCACCCGGGTGTCGGCGTCGATCAGCAGACACGGTTCGTCGGCCCGGGAGACTGTCGACGACCATTGGCCGACGTTGTCGGACTCCGGCTCTGTCGAGGCCCGCGCCGCCGGCACGAACGCTTCCGAGAGCGAAAGTTCGACGTGGGCCACCGCGCCTCCTATGTGCACCGATCGACTGTCCACGCTAGCGGGTCGCCGACGGAATCACCGAGCGCACCGGGTCACCGGGCCGCTCGGCGTTAACCGGGGCGACCGGTGACGGCGCGGGGACCGGTGAGGTGGGGGGACCGGAGCCGCGTGGCGTCGCCGGTGACGTTACCGGCGGTGGGCCGGCTTGTCAGCGGCCGTTCGGCCCTCGTCGTACCACCGGTAGTCGGCAGTTGGACGGTAAGTGCCGTTCAGCCAGGTGCCGGGGTGCTGCGCGACCCGGGAAAGCTTCTCGGCGGTGGCCGGGCTGATCCGGCTGCCACCGGCCACGAGCAGCCGGTCCAGTTCCCGGTGGGTGGCCATCAGGCAGTCCTTGGGAAGGCCGTAGACGCTGATCACGCCGGAGCCGACGAAGGTCAGCACCGGCGTCACCGGAACGGGCAGCCCGACCGCGTCGGAGAGGGCCTTGCTGGCCCGCTTGGCGTCCCGGCGGGACTCGGCCACGTACGGGGGACGCTTGCCGTTGATCTGCACCACGTCTCCGGCGACGAGCACCCTGGCCCGGCCGTGGTCGGCGATGGTCACGGCGAAGAGGCCGCTCGGCCCGATGGCGAGGAACCCGGCTCGCTCGTCCTGACCGCGGTCGAGGACGTCTGTCACGTCGGTGCGGGGCCACTCGATCACGTGCCAGGAAGGCCCGAGGTGGTCGAGTTGGCCCAACGCCCGCGCCCCGGCCGCCTCCAGGCGGCGCGCACCCCGCTCGGCCCGACGACGGCGGGCCCATTCGAGCGGTGTCGGACGGACCGGATCGAGAACCCCTGGCGCCTCGACGCGAGGGTGGGGCACCGCGACGGGCGGCAGTGCCCGAGCGGACGGTACGGCTCGTCGTGCGGGAAAGACAGTCATCGCGACCTCCGGCAAAAGGTCCCTCGAAGTTATGTCCTCACTACCCTACGTTGCCACTACCGGTGTTCGGCAAGCCGGAGCGCCGGAGTGACTGTGGATGAATGCCATATTCATCCACAGTTCTTTTTCTCGGATGCCGCTAAACCCTGCCCTACGCTGCGGGAGTGACCCACTACGTCGACAGTGAAGTCGGGCGGCTCGGCACCGTACTGCTGCACCGGCCCGGCCCCGAACTGGCCCGGCTCACCCCCCGCAACAACGACTCGCTCCTGTTCGACGCGATCCCCTGGGTGGGGCGCGCCCAGGAGGAGCACGACGCGTTCGCCGCCGCCCTGCGCGAGCGCGGCGTCGAGGTGCTCTACCTGGCCACCCTGCTGGCCGAGACGCTGGCCGTCGCGGACGCCCGCGCCGAACTCACCGAGGAGGTGCTGCGTTCCCGACGGCTCGGCGACACGCTGCGCGCCCGCGTCGCCGATCACCTCTCCTACCTGGACCCGGCCGCGCTGGCCGACGTGCTCACCGCCGGGCTGGCCCACGAGGAGCTGCGGATCAGCTCGGAGCGACCGGGCGGACTGGTCTACACGCTGATGGACCGACAGGATTTTGTCATCGATCCGTTGCCCAACCTGCTGTTCACCCGCGACTCGTCGCTGTGGATCGGCGACCGGGTCGGTGTCACCAGCCTGGCCATGCCGGCCCGCCGCCGGGAGACCACCCTGACCGACGCCATCTACCGCCACCACCCCCGGTTCGCCGGCACCGAGTTCGTCTACCGCCCGCACCTGGAGCACCTGGAGGGCGGGGACGTGCTGCTGCTCGCCCCCGGGGTGCTGGCGGTCGGGGTGGGCGAGCGGACCACACCGGCCGGGGCCGAGCGCCTCGGCCGGCAGGTCTTCGCCGCCGGCCTGGCCCACACCATCCTGGTGGTGCCGATCGCCCAGAAGCGCGCCACCATGCACCTCGACACCGTCTGCACGATGGTCGACGTGGACGCCGTGCTGATGTATCCCAACATCGCGAGCAGCCTGTCCGCGTACACGGTGATCGCCGGCGCGGACGGCGAGGACCCGCGGGTGGACGGGCCGGCCCCGTTCCTGCGGGCCGCCGCCGACGCGATGGACCTCGACCTGCTCCGGGTCATCGACACCGGGCTGGATCCGGTCACCGCGGAACGCGAGCAGTGGGATGACGGCAACAACACGCTCGCGCTGGCCCCCCGACTCTGCGTCGGCTACGAGCGCAACACCGAGACCAACGCCCAGCTGGAGCGGGCCGGCATCGAGGTGATCCCGATTGCCGGCTCGGAGCTGGGCTCCGGCCGGGGCGGACCGCGCTGCATGTCCTGCCCGATCACCCGCGACCCGCTCCCCGTCGCCGGGTGAGCGGGCCGGCGACCCGGCTCAGCGCAGGGTGAGCTGGCGGCCGAGCAGCCCCTGCCGGGCCCGACGGCCGGCGGCGTCGAGAGGCTCGGTGACGGCGAGCGCCTCCGCGTACCGCTTGGCGAACTGCGCCACCGGCTCCTCCCACTCGGCAGCCGGGGTCTCCTCCGGCAGGTCCCAGACCGGCACCAGTCGACCGTGCGCGCGGAACATGCCGGCGAACTTGGTCTGCTCGCCGAGCGTCAGCGTGCCGGCCGCGCCGAGTCGGGCCAGCGCGTCGAGGGCGGCGTCCTCGTCGTCCGGCAGCACCCAGCGCACGTGGGCCTTCTCCGGGACCTGACACCAGTACGCGGCCTTCGCCGCGCTCAGCCGCACCGTCGGGTAGATGGCCGCGTTGGCCCGCTCCAGCGACGCCTGGACGGTCGGATCGTCGGCGGCCCCGGGGTCGAGCCAGAAGTCGAAACCGTCGTGCATGGTGATGTCGAGCGGACCGTCAACGAGGATGTCCTGTAGGCGGGGCCCGGGGCCGGGCAGCGGCGCCACCGCAACCTGACCGCCCGGCTCGGTGCGCAGCGCGCTGAGCAACGCGTCGGCCAGATCCCGGGAGACGTCGCCGGACTGCTGATGCCGCTGGAGACCGATGAGCACGCGGCCGTCCGGCTTGGTGATCGCCGGGGCGGCCATCGGCAGCACCGTGGCGAGCGTCGCCTCCCGGTCACCGAACTCCTCGACCAGGGCGGGTACCAGCCGCAGTGGGGCGGAGGCGGCGGGCACCAACTCGCGCAGGGCGATCCACTCGGACTCGTCGGCCAGCCCGTCGAACGGACGCGGCACGAAGACGTCCCGCACCTTGTCGCGGCGGGGGGTGGTGTCGGCGGCGGTGCGCTGGCTCTTTCGACGCTTGCTCACGGCGTCACAGCCTAGAGCCCCGGGCGGCTCGCCGTGGCCGGGACCCGCCCGACCCGTACTCAGCCCGCCCGCACCAGGTCGGGTCGGGGTGCCGGCACCGGGTCGAACTCCGCCCAGACGCGCTGGCCCATGCCGTCCTGCTCGACCCCCCAGCGGCTGGCCAGGCCGGCCACGATGTGCAGCCCGCGCCCGTCCGCCGCGTCCGGGCTGGCCGTCCGGAGCCGTGGCCCGGTGCGCGCGCCACCGCCATCGGTGACGCACAGCTGGATCAGCGCGCCGTCGGCCGAGGGCCGCAGCCGCCAGGCGACCCGGATCACGCCGCCGGGCAGAGGCCGCGCGTGCCGCACCGCGTTGCCCACCAGCTCCGCGAGGACCGCGATCAGGTCCGCGAGGAGCATCGGGGGTACGACGTCCGCCAGCTCAGCGGCGAGCCGGTGACGGGCCAGCCGTGCCCCGCCCGGGTGGTGGGGAACCACCACGCACCAGGCTCGATCCCTCGCCGCCGTTGCCGCTGCCACCGTCGCCTCCACGTCGCGCCACCCTTGGTCAACCGCGTGGTAGCCGCACCTCTGCGACCGTACCGCCGCCGACCCTCGGACGTAGGGATACCCATCCATTCTGTTGTTCAACGATCCGGCGGACGAGATAGAGGCCGAGCCCCGCCCCGGGGTAACCGCGACGGTCGCCGGACTCGCCCTGCCAGAACCGGTCGAACGCCCGTTCCACGTGCTCGGGTCGGATGCCGATGCCCTGGTCGCTGACCCGGAACGCCACCAGTTGACCGTCGCCCGAGGCGGTGATCTCGATGGCCGAGTCCGGTGCCGAGTACTTACCGGCGTTGGTGGTCAACTCGGTCAGCACGGTGGCCAGGCTGGGCCGGTGGCCGAGCGCCTTGGGCAGATCGCCCGGGAGGCGGAGCACCAGCCGGCGGCGCAGCTCCGCCGGCAGGTCCACGACAGCGGCGCGCAGCGCCTCGCCGAGGTCGAACGGCATGGGCGGGTCGTCGCCCGGGCCCACCTCGGCCGCGGAGCTGAGGAGACGGTCGACCAACCGGGCCAGCTCGTTGGCGCGTTGCCCGATCACCCGGGCCGCCTGCCGTCGATCACCATCGGTCAGCGACTCCCAGTGGTCGGTGAGGGTGTCCGCGTACCCCTTGATGACGGTGACCGGGGTGCGCAGCTCGTGGCTGGTCACCGCGACGAACAGCTCCCGGTCGTGGTCGCGGCGCTGCTGGTCGGTGATGTCGCGGAAGGTGACCACCCGCAACGTGCCCGGCCCGGGCAGATCCCCGGAGGTGATCCGCAACCAGCGGCCGTCCGGCATCCGGTGGTCCCGAACCTGCCCGGAGGGCGGCAGTGGGAACGGCAACGGGCGGCTCAGCGCCTGCTCGACCGTCCGGCCGGTGACCTGCGCGGCGGCCGGGTTCCAGAGCCGCACGTGCTCGTCCCGGTCGACGACGGCCAGCCCGTCGGCGAGGGCCGCCACCACCGGCCCGTCGCCGTGCACCGGCAGGCCGCTCTGGTCGCCGTACATGTGCGCGACGCAGGACGCGAGGTAGCCGACCACCCCCTGCTGCTCGGCCCCCGGCTCCTCATCGCCCGGATAGAGCGCGTGCAGGCTGCCGACGGTGTGCCCGCCGATCTCGGCCCGGGAGACCGCCATGCGGCGTAGGCCGCTGCCGGCCAGTTCGGCGGCCAGCTTGCCGTTGAGGTCACCCACCCGCACCTGGGTCACCCGTGGCCCGGAGAGCAGGCAGACGGTGTCCGGGTCGTCGACCGCCAACGGTCGACCGAGGGCCCACTCCGCCGCGCCGGTCGCGGCGATCACGCGTCCGCCGGTCGGACCGAACTCGACGAACGCCATCCCGGCCGCGCCGAGCGCCGGCTGGGCCACCCGGAGCAGTTGGGTGAGGACCGGCAGGCCGGCGTCCCCAGAGTTGATCATCTCGATCACGACGGTGTGGCCGGCGAGGAGAGCGGGGAAATCGATACGCTCCGGCATGTGCCGAGTCTGCCCCGCCGACCCGGTTTTGGGCACCCCTGCCCGGCCGATGGGGTCAGCGGTCCAACCGGGCGAGGGCGTACGCCGGCCGGTCGGTGATGATCCCGTCCACCCCGGCGGCCAGCACCAGTTCCAGGTCGATCGGTTCGTTGACCGTCCAGACGTACACCTGGTTGCCGGCCGCGCGCAGGGCGGGCAGCAGCTGCGGGCGGGCCCGGACCAGGCCGATGCCCGGCCCGGCGATCCGGGTGCCGAACGGCAGCCGGCCCAACCGCAGCCAGCGCGGCAACACCTCCAGCAGCAGCACGGTGGGCAGCGTCGGGGCCAACTCGCGGACCCGACGGACCGCCAGCGGGGAGAACGACATGACGGTCACCTGCACCGGGTCGTCCGGGCCGGGGTCGGCCAGCCCGTACTGGCGCAGCAGCCTTACCAGCCGCCGTTCCACGTTCGAGCCGTAGCGGGACGGGTGCTTCGTCTCGACCAGCAGCCGGACCGGCCGGCCCGCCGCGAGCACCGCGTCCAGCAGCCGGGCCAGGGTCAACAGCCGGGTGTGCGAGTCGTCCGGCGGCAGGTCGCCGTCCGACGCGCTGCCCGGGTGCCAGGAGCCGAAGTCGAGGGCGTCCAACTCGGCGAGCGTACGCGCGCTGACCAGACCGCGACCGTTGCTGGTGCGGTCGAGTCGTCGGTCGTGCACGCAGACCAGGTGCCCGTCCCGGGTCAGCCGGACGTCACACTCCAGGCCGTCCGCACCCTCGTCGAGAGCGCGCAAATACGCGGCGAGGGTGTGCTCGGGTAGGTCGAACGAGGCGCCGCGGTGCGCGAAGACCAGTGGCCCGCCCATGTCGCCGGCCTCAGATGACCTGACCGGGCTGTCCGTTCGCGTCGACCACCGGTCGGCCGACCGCAGCCCACTGGCGCATCCCGCCGTCGGCGTTGCGCACCTGCTCCCAACCGTTGTTGATCAGGTAGGCGACGACCTGGGCGGAACGCCCGCCGGAACGGCAGACGACGGCCACCTCCCGGTCGGTGGGCACCTCGGCCAGCCGGGCCGGCAGCTCCATCATCGGCAGGTGGTGAGCGGTGGGCGCATGGCCGGCCGCCCACTCGTCGTCCTCCCGCACATCCAGCAGGTAGGTATCGTCGGCGATCTCGGTCACGGGCACGGTGGGAACCTGGGGTCCGAACACAGGAAGCAACACTAGATCCTCGTGGCCCGGTTTGCCGTCGACCGGGCCGTCGGCACCATCACAACCGGGTCACCCATCGGGGGTTGGCCCGCGCCCAGGCGGGCACCCGGGTGCCGCGAAGTGCCTCGAAGAGCCCGTTGCCCCCGTTGTCCAGCACCACGTACGAGACCTCGTTGATGGTCTGCGGCGAGGAGGGCACCTGGACGCCGCGCATTCCGTCGGGCGGCAGCGCGCGGAGCGCGAGGAGCAGGTCCTCCAGGGGTACGCCGTTGGTGTCGACGGTCAGCGAGCCGCCGACCGCCCGGAGCACCTGGTCCAGCTTGACGGGGTTGCTGCGCAGGTCCGCCCGGCCGGCGCTGTCCAGCATCGCCCGGAGCAACTGCTGCTGGTGGTGCTGCCGGTCGTAGTCCCCGCCGGGCAGGTCGTAGCGCTGGCGGACGTAGTCCAGCGCCTGCGCCCCGTCCATCTGGTGGCAGCCGGTGGGGAAGACACGGTTGGTGTGGATCGAGCGGACCTCGGTGTCCACGCACATCTCCACTCCGCCGAGCAGGTCGATGACCTGCCGGAAGCCGGAGAAGTCGATCAGCGCGGCGCCGTCGAAGCGGATGCCGGTGAGCCGGTGCAGGGTGGCGGAGAGCAGTTGGGCACCGGCCTGCCCGCCGCCGCCGTGCTCGTACGCCGCATTGATCTTGTCTTGACCGCCGCCGAAGCCGTTCGCGGGTGGGATGGCGACCAGCAGGTCGCGTGGGATGGAGACCAGGTACGCCTCCCGCTGACCGGCGGGGACGTGCACGATGAGGATGGTGTCCGAGCGCTGGTCCGGGCCGCTGTCGCCGGGACGCCGGTCGGAGCCGACCAGGAGATAGTTGAGCGGCCCGTCGAGGTCGGTGCGGGTGGTGCGGGCGTCGGGGTCGAGCAGTTGCTCCTTGGTCACCGTGCGGTCGTACCGGTGGCCGAGCATCTTGATGCCGGCCACGGCGAGCCCGGCCAGCAGGACGAGGGCCAGGCCGACGCCGAGCAGGATCCGCGACCCACGGGCGCGAGGCGGCCGGGCGGGTGGGGCTCCGGCCCGGCCCGCCGCGTTCCGTCCCCACCTGGACGTGTCCGCCTCCCCGCAGCCGATACGTGAAACCTGCTCACGTCAGGCTACGGGCGGTGAGGACGCCGTCGCTGGCTTTCCGCGACTACCGGCCCTACTTGCGGGTGGAGATCACCTCGGGGTGGGTGAAGACGAACTCGGCGAGTTTGTCCTGCTTGACGGCCCGGAACATGGCCATCGTCTCTTCGTTCAAGCCCTCGGTGTTGTTGCCGTTGGCGTTGAAGGTGCCGTTGTTGGTCTTGAGCATGGTCAGCTCGTTGCCGGTGACGCCACGCATCGTGAAGATGAACTTCTCGATCGCCACACCACCGGTGTCCAGCACGAACGCCTTACCCGCAGCCTTGATCAGGTTGTTCATCTTGGCCGGGTTGGACAACATCCCGCCCTCGGTGGCCTTCTTGGCCATCGCCTTGATCAGCTGCTGCTGGTTCGCCTGCCGGTCGTAGTCGCCGTTCTTGAGGGACTTGCGCTGCCGGGAGTAGTCGAGGGCGGCCCAGCCCTCCATCTCCTGGCAGCCCTTCTTGTGCACCACCGGGGTACGCGGCTTGCCGGTCTTCTTGGCGTCCGCGTTCCACATCGGCTTGCCGTCGACGTACGACATGTGCAGCGACTTGACCTCCTGGCTGACGCAGATCCGCACCGTGCCCAGGGCGTCGATGACGTTCTTGAAGCCACCGAAGTTGATGATCGCCGCGCCGTCGAAGCTGATCCCGGTGAGCCGCTTGATCGTCTGGGCCATCAGCTGGGCGCCACCCTCCCAGCCGCCGCCGTTGGCGGCACCGGCCTGGAACGCGGCATTGATCTTTCCGGTGCCGCCGCCGTAGCCGCTCTTCTTGAACGGCGGGATCTGCGCCTCGGTGTCCCGGGGGATCGAGATCAGGTACGCCTGGTCGTGCGTGGCCGGAATGTGCAGGATGATGATGCTGTCCGAGCGGACGTCGTCGGCGGCCCAGCGCTCCCGCGCGTCCACCCCGAGCAGCAGCATGTCGATCGGGCCGTCCAGGCTCGCCCCGCCCTCGGCGTCGGACTTGCCGGCCTCACCCAGCAGGTTGCCCTTCGCGATGCCACCGGTCGCCTGCCCGATCAGCACCTTGCTGCCGACGATGGCCACGCCGCTGCTCAGCATCAGCACGGCACCGAACACCACGGTGAGCCTGGCCCAGAGCGGGTCCTTGCGCTTGGTCCGCTTCTTCGACCCACCGCCGCCCGTGCGGTCGCCACCGCCACCGCCACCTGGCGGGCGGGCACCCGGCCCGCCCCCCGAGGGGCGTGTCTGCGCGGGAATGGCCGCAGCGACCCGGCCGCTGGGGGCGGCGGACCCGGGGGAGGAAGGGCGACGACTGGCCTGAACCGGCATGCGTGCTCCAGCTCGTGATCAGGAGGGGGCGGCACCACTGTACGTACATCAAATCGACTTGGCGAGTTCATCCCGGGTCAATCCGGACGTCGAATTTCGCAGACTCAGTCGATCGGCGCGACTCGATAATCCGAACGGCTGGTGCTCCCCGGAGCGCGGTCAGCCGCCGTCGTTGCTCTTCGGCGGGTTGGCCTTGACCCAGTCGGCCATCGTGTCCGCGGACATGGCCTGGTACATCGCGAGCGCCTTCTCCCGGTCGGACACCACCACCGACTCGCCGTTGATCGTTTCGCTGCCCGAGTTCGGGCTGGTCACAAAGGTGAGGTTCTGGCCGCGCAGGTTACGGAACTGCAGCGCCATGTCTGTAACCGAGAAAGTCTGGTCGACGGTTACGGCCGCGGTCACCGACTTGAGGAAGTCGTTGAGCTTCTTCGGGTTCGCCAGCGTGCCGGTGCTGGCCGCCTTGTCCATCAGCGCCCGAAGAAACTCCTGCTGGTGCCGCATCCGGGCGAAGTCCCCGTCCGGGAACTGCTTGCGCTGCCGGATCCAGTCCAGCGCCTCCGCGCCGTCCATGTGGTTGGTGCCCTTGGTGAATGTCCGGTACGGCTTGTGGATCGAGGTGATGGTTCGTTCCACCTTCAGGTCCACCCCGCCGAGCGCGTCCGTGACCTCCTTGAAGCCGCCGAAGTCGATCGCCATCACGTGGTCGATCCGCACGTCGGTGAAACACTCCACGGTGCGTACCGCCAGCGGCAGTCCACCGAACGCGAACGCCGCGTTGATCTTCGCGCGCGAACCGGAGCCGCAGTCGGCGCCGGCGCTCTCCGGGATCGGCACGTACAGGTCCCGGGGGATGGAGACCAGGTAGGCCTCCTGGTGGTCCGCCGGGATGTGCATGACGATGATCGTGTCGGCGCGCCACTGACTCTTGGTGTCGACCGGCGCGTCCGGATCCCGCGAGTCGCTGCCGACCAGCAGGATGTTCAGCGCGCCATCGACGGTCTTGGCGGGCCGACCACCGGTGATCTCCGCGAACGGGTCGGTGCGGGCCAGGTCGTTGTTGAGCCCACGGGCGTACAACCACGCGCCGACGCTGCCGAGCAACGCCAGCACCAACACCGCGACCCCGGCCACCAGGGCGATCCGACCCCAACGCGGGCGCGGGCCTCGTCGCCCCGACCCACCGGCGTCACCCGGGCCGCCAGGTCCCGTGGGCCCCGCCGGGCCACCGGAGCGGGGCTGATCCTCGTCGTACGACGGGTAGAAGCGCCCCTCAGTGGGACGGGCGCGCCCGGAGGCGCCCCGGTCGGGGCCGGGCACCGACGCGCGCCCGGCGCTGCGGTGCAGATACGGATGCGGGACGCCGTCAGACGAGGTCGCGGACATGTAACTCAGGGTACGTAGCGAGAGCCACTGCCGCCTTCAGGCGACACTCAGCGGCAGGCGGTACGGAAAGATCCGGCTACCCTAGCCGGGTCCGGAAGTACTCGATCGTGCGTCGAAGGCCATCTTCGGGCGCGACCGACGGCTCGTACCCGAGCAGCTCACGAGCGAGCGTGAGATCCGGGCGACGCATCTCCGGGTCGTCCGAGCTGCGGGTGACATAGGTCACCTTCGAGGTGCTGTCGGAGAGCGACACGATCAACTCGGCGAGTTGGCGCATGGTCAGCTCGTGCTCGGTGCCGCAGTTGACCGGGCCCGTCTCGGTCGAGTCGAGCAGCAGCAGGATGCCGCGCACCAGGTCCTCGACGAAGCAGATGGACCGGGTCTGGTTGCCCGTGCCGTGCACGGTGATCGGCTCGCCGCGCAGCGCCTGTGAGATGAAGGTGGGGATGGCGCGGCCGTCGTCCGGGCGCATCCGCGGGCCGTACGTGTTGAAGATCCGGACGATCGCCGCGTCGAGCCCGCGGTAGCGGTGGTACGCCATCGTCGCGGCCTCGGAGAAGCGCTTGGCCTCGTCGTAGACGCTGCGTACCCCGATCGGGTTGACGTTGCCCCAGTAGGTCTCCCGCTGCGGGTGCTCCTTCGGGTCCCCGTACGCCTCGGAGGTGGAGGCCATCAGGAACCGGGCGCCGTCGGCGACCGCGCGCTCCAGCAGGTGCAGGGTGCCGACCGAGCCGACCCGGAGGATCTCCACCGGCAGTTGGGCGAAGTCGGTGGGGCTGGCCGGAGAGGCCATGTGCAGGATCGCGTCGAACCGCTCGGCCAGCGCCGGGTGGTGGGTCGGCAGGCCGTCGGAGATGTCCGCCTCGACGAGGGTGAAGGTTGGCCGATCCAGCAGGTGGGCGACGTTCTCCTTGGAACCGGTCACGAAGTTGTCCAGCGCCACCACCGTGCAACCTCGGGCGATCAGGGAGTCCACCAGGTGCGACGGGACGAAGCCAGCTCCGCCGGTGACGAGGACGCGGTGACCGGGACCGAAGCGCTCAGCAACCTTCATGGCGCTCAGCCTACCGACCGCCGAAATCGCGGAAGGGGTCCCCTGTTGACGACACGCGTCAACAGGGGACCCCTGCCCAGGGGTGGCGCGATCAGTGGGCGCCAGCGCCGGTGAGGGAGCGCACCTCCAACTCCGCGTACTTGTCCTCGTCGTGCTCCTTGGAGATGACAGTGCCGATCCATCCGCAGAGGAAACCGAACGGGATGGAGAGGATGCCCGGGTTGGACAGTGGGAACCACTGCCAGTCGTGGTTCGGGAACATCGAGGTCGCCGCGCCGGAGACCACCGGCGAGAAGAACACCAGCAGCACGGCCGAGATCAGCCCGCCGTAGATCGCCCACACCGCGCCGGAGGTGTTGAACCGCCGCCAGAAGAGGCTGTAGAGGATCGCCGGCAGGTTGCCCGAGGCGGCGACCGCGAAGGCCAGCGCCACCAGGAACGCCACGTTCAGGTTCTGCGCGTAGATCGACAGGGCGATCGACACCGCGCCGATCACCAGGGCGGAGATCCGGGCGACCCGTACCTCCTGCCGCTCTGACGCCGCACCCTTCTTCAGCACGTTCGCGTAGAAGTCGTGCGCCAGGCTGGACGACGAGGCGAGCGTCAACCCGGCGACCACCGCGAGGATGGTGGCGAAGGCGACCGCTGCGATGATCGCTAGCAGGGCCGCCCCACCTAGTTCGCCGCCGAGGAAGTCGATGCCGAGCGCTTCGGCCAACTGCGGCGCGGCAGTGTTTCCGGCCTTGTCCTGCGCCGTGATGGCCTCGCTGCCGACCAGTGCCGCCGCGCCGAAGCCCAGGGCCAGGGTGAGCAGGTAGAAGGTGCCGATGATGCCGATCGCCCAGAGCACGCTCTTACGGGCGGCCTTCGCGGTCGGCACCGTGTAGAAGCGGATCAGGATGTGCGGCAGACCGGCGGTGCCGAGCACCAGGGCGATGCCGAGCGAGAGCAGGTCCATCTTGCTGTAGAAGGTCTTCAGCGCGTCGCCTGGTGTCTCCACCCCGTAGCGGAGCCCGGGTTCCAGGAAGGCGGCTCCCTTGCCGGAGGCGTCCGCGGCGTCGCCGAGCAGCGAGGAGAGGTTGAACTTGTACTTGGCGAGCACCAGCAGCGTCATGATGATCGCGCCGCCCATCAGCAGGAACGCCTTGACGATCTGCACGTAGGTGGTGCCCTTCATGCCGCCCACGGTGACGTAGATGATCATCAGGGCGCCGACCATGATGATGGTGGCGATCTTCGCGGCGTCCGCGTCCATGCCGAGGAAGGTCGTCCCCGGCTTGATCCCCAGCAACAGCGCGACCAGCGCACCGGCGCCCACCATCTGGGCGAGCAGGTAGAAGATCGACACCGTGATGGTGGAGACCGCCGCCGCCGTACGCACCGGACGCTGACGCATCCGGAAGGCCAGCACGTCCGCCATCGTGTACCGGCCCGAGTTGCGCAGCAGCTCCGCGACCAGCAGTAGGGCCACCAGCCAGGCGACCAGGAAGCCGATCGAGTAGAGGAAGCCGTCGTAGCCGTAGAGCGCGATGATGCCGGCGATGCCGAGGAACGAGGCGGCCGACATGTAGTCGCCGCCGATCGCCATGCCGTTCTGGAAGCCGGAGAAGGACCGGCCGCCCGCGTAGAAGTCGGTAGCCGTCTTGGTCTGCCGGCTGGCCCAGATGGTGATGCCCAGGGTCACCGCCACGAAGACCAGGAACAGCGTGATGGTCAGGTTGCGGGCGGTGTGGTTGCCCGCCTCAGCCGCGAGGAACGTCTCAACCGCGTGGACCGTGCTCATGGGTCACCTCCCCGATCTCGGCGCGGATCCGGTCGGCGATGGGGTCGATCTTCCGGTCCGCGTACCGGGAGTAGAACCAGGCGATCAGGAACGTGGAGACGAACTGGAGCAGGCCGAAGATCAACGCGACGTTGATGTTGCTGCCGAAGAGCTTCGTGCCCATGAAGTCCCGGGCGTACGCGGAGAGAATGACGTAGAGCGCATACCACAGGAAGAACGCGACGGTCATCGGGAAGACGAAGCCGCGCAGCGTACGCCGCAGCCCGGCGAATTCGTCCGACCGTTGTACGGCCAGGTACTTGTCCGACTCGGAAGCGGCCGGAGCGGGTGTGTCCGTGGACATCTGTGGATCACCACCTTCACAGGCGTCAGAGGAGTTTCGCGCACGGTAAAGAGCGCGCTCCCCGGCAGGGAAGGCTGAGATCGACGTCGGTCGGCGAGTGCGCCGAGCGGTTGGCTGGCTGCGCCAAGTGACTCAGATCACTGCGATGATCGGTCGAGCCGAGCGGGGTGTCCGCTCAGGCCGGCAGCTCGTGGTAGCGACCGCGGTAGTGCAGCAGCGGGGCGGCCTCCTCGGCCAGGTCGACCGCCTCGATGGTGGCCTCGACCAGCAGGCCCCAGCCGTACTCCCGGGCGGTGTCCAGCCGGCATCCCGCCCAGCCCCCGGCGTCCGCCGGGACCGGCCCGTACGGCGTCTCGACCCACTCGCCGCTGGCGAAGAGCCCGCCCGGGGAGGGGAAGAGGCCGGCGAACCGGTCGGCGAGTTGCCGGTGCGGCGGCCCGAGCGGTGTGACCACGAACCGACCCACCTCCTCGACGGCCGCCCACAGGTCGGACTCCGGGTCGACCAGCCCGAGCAGCCGGTCCGGTTCTCCCTCGGCCACCAGGGTGGACGAGACGGTCAGCCCGGCCGGGCCGGGCGCCGTCCAGAGGGTCACCGGTGCGGCGAGGCGACCACGCAGCCGGCGTACCGGCGACCGCTGCCCGGCCGGCACCGCGAACGGATCGGTGTGGTGGATCTCGGCACCCGGCTCATGATTCACGTGAAACATTGTGCCGTCCCGGACCCTCGCCCAACCAAGGAAGCGCTCGTGCAGGTCGGCGGGCCGTCCGGGGCGGTGGAGTCGCCCGGCTCCGGCGTGCTCCGCTCACCGGAGGGCGATGCCCGAACGACTGTGATGCCGCTGAGTCATCTTGATGACTCAGCGGCATCACGCTCGTGGTGACACGTCGATCCCTGCGGCGATGCGCCGTCCGGTCGCTTGCGTGGTGTGAGGCCCGATCCGGCTGCCGGGCCGACGAGCCGGTTAACGACGCGGTGTGACAGTGGCCAGCAGCTCCGGCTGGCGTCGGTCCAGCACGTCACCGGCCAGGTACGCGCCCAGCAGCGCCGCGCCCACCCCGTAGGCGGCACCGACCGGCAGGGCCAGCCAGAGCCAGGCGTCACCGAGCAGCGCGGCGGCCACCACCATCGGCACCGCGGCGACGGCCGAGGCGAGCATGGCCAGCAGGGTGAGCAGCCCCTTCGCCATGCCCGCGCCGCTGTTCATCGCGAACGGGTTGCTCGTCTCCGGCAGCGAGTACGCCCCGAGCACCGAGACCAGGCTGTTCACCGCCAGCCCGGCGCCGTAGGTGGCGACCAGGGTGCCGATCGTGAGCCCGATCCAACCCGGTCGACCGAGCAGCACCGACAGCACCACCGCGACGATCGCCAACATCGGCAGCACGTACAGCGAGAAGGCCGTCATCCGGGCCCGCAGCTCGACCCGGCCGGGCACCCCGGCCACGACGTGCGCGGCGTACGCGCTGCCGTCGAACCCGAACTGATTGGCCAGGGTGACGGCGGCGAGCACACCCACGAAGAGCATCGAGATGGTGACCACGACCGGCGAGCTGTCGTTGGCCGCCGCTGTGAACCCCGCCTCGCCCATGGCCGCGAGGTCCCCGCCGGTAACGTTGATCATCACGGGCACGAAGATGCCGACCACCGCGATCGTGATCAGGTTGGCTCGGCGGCGGGCGTCCCGCCACCAGTAGCGGGCCTCCCGGGCGACCAGGGCACCGAACCGGTCCCGGCCGGCCCACCCGGCGACCCGGGGAAACAGTTGGGCGACCGCGCCACCGGCGACCGCGCGTCGCGCCGGGGCCTTACCGCTGCTCGCCGCACCCACCATCGCCGACTCGAGCGACCGGGACCACCAGGCCAGCAGGGCGCCGAGCGCCACCACCGTGATCAGCAACTTGACCGGTGCCGCCCACACCCGCCCCTGGGCCACGTCGATGCCGACGGTCCACGGAGCGCCCAACGGTGTCCAACCGATCACCGTCGCCATACCGGCCAACCGCGCCCAGTCCGCCTCCCGCAGCGCGGCGAGGCCGAAGACCTGCAACGGGCCGAGCAGCGCGGCCGTCACCGCCAGCAGCACGGCCGCCAGGTCGCGGACCCGGCGGGACCGCAACATGGTGGCGAAGGCACTGGTCACCGCCCGGCTGGCGGCCACACAGAGCAGCAGCCCGCCGAGCACACCCACGACGGCGAGCAGCCCCGCCGACCAGCCACCCAGCGACCAGGCGGTCAGCACCAGCCCGAACGACGCGATGAGCACCGCCAGCACCGGCACGCTGATCAGGGCGGCGGCGAACAGGCCGGTCACCAACGTGCGCCGGGGCAGCGGCAGCAGCGCGAACCGGGCCGGGTCCAGGGTCTCGTCCACGCCGAAGAAGACCAACGGCAGAAGCAGCCAACCGAGCACCAGCAGACCGCCACCCCCCGCCGCGATCAGCACCGCGTACGTGCCGTTGCCAGCCAGGCCCGGCGCGGCGAAGAGGAAGAAACCGCTGGCGGCGAACCAGAGCCCGAGCAACACGCCACCGATGAACAGGGCGATCCGCCAGCCCTGACCCCGAAAGCTGTTGCCCATCACCCGCAGCTTGAGCCGCACGAAGTGCCGAGCGGAGACCGGCCGTACGGAGGCGGCGGGGGTGGTGCCCGCGCTCACCGGGAGAGCCACGACAGCTCCTCGCCGGTCGCGGTACGCCCGCCGACCACCTCGACGAAGACCTGCTCCAACGAGCGGTCGCCGCGGACCTCGTCGATCGTCCCGACCCGCTTGATGGTGCCGCCGGCCAGGATCGCCACGTGCGAGCAGAGCCGCTCGACGACCTCCATCACGTGACTGGAGAACACCACCGTGCCGCCGCCGGCCGCGTAGCGGGTGAGGATGTCCCGGATCAGCGCGGCGGAGACCGGGTCGACCGCCTCGAACGGCTCGTCCAGCACCAGCACCCGAGGGCCGTGCAGCAGCGCGCAGGCCAGGCCGATCTTCTTCTTCATGCCCGCCGAGTAGTCCACCACCAGCGTTCGACCGGCGTCGCCGAGGGCCAGCACGTCCAGCAGCTCGGCAGCCCGCTGGTCGACCACCGTCGGGTCCATCCCCCGCAACAACCCGTTGTACGCCAGCAGCTCCGCCCCGGTCAGCCGGTCGAACAGCCGTACCCCGTCGGGCATCACGCCGAGCAACTGCTTCGCGGTGATCGGGTCCTGCCAGACGTCGTGCCCGAGCACCCAGGCCGAGCCGGCGTCCGGTCGCAACAGCCCGACCGCCATCGACAGGGTGGTGGTCTTGCCAGCGCCGTTCGGGCCGAGCAGGCCGTAGAAGGAGCCGGCGGGGACGTCCAGGTCGACGCCGGCCACCGCGATCGTGCCGTCGAACCGCTTGGCCAGGCCGCGCAGTGCGAGTGCGGAGTGCTCAACAGTCATGCGCCGACGTTATCCGCCGATCGCCAGTCCCGACGTCCGGCGGCGGACGGACCCGTGGTCCTCCCCGAGGCGGATTCCTGCCACCGGTCTCCGGGACCGTTGTGATCACTGCATGCGGAGGGCTTCCGGGGTGTGGAGGCGGAGCATGGTGGCGGCGACGTCCGTCGGGGCACGTCGGCGGGTTGCCATCGACACGGCGACCATCACGGTGAAGGCCAGCGGCACCGTCCAGGCGGCCGGCTGCGCGATGAGCGTGGCCGGCCAGCCGGACAGCGGAGGGCCGAGCACGGTGATCAGCACCGCGCCGATCGCGGCGCCGCCGCCGACCACCACACCGGCGGCAGCGCCCACGTCGGTCAGCCCGCGCCACCAGATGCCGAGCACCAGCAGCGGGCAGAAGCTCGACGCGGCGACCGCGAAGGCCAGCCCGACAACCTGCGACACGTCCAGGCCGGAGACGTGCAGCGCCAGCACCGCCGGCACACCACCGGCGATGACGGTGGCCAGCCGGAACCCGTGTACCGAGCCCCGACCGAGCACGTCCGTCGAGATCACCCCGGCGACGCTGGTCAACAGCCCGGACGAGGTGGAGAGGAACGCCGCGAACGCTCCTGCGGCGACCAGCGCGGCAAGCAGCCGCCCGACCAGCCCGTCGCCCAGGGCCGCGCCGGGTAGCAGCACCACCACCGCGTCGGTGTGGCCAGTGACCAGCAGTTGTGGGGTGTAGATCCGACCGAGGACCCCGTACAGGGTGGGCAGCAGATAGAACGCGCCGACCAACGCCAGCACGACCAGGGTGGTCCGGCGGGCCGCCGCGCCGTCCGGGTTGGTGTAGAAGCGCACCAGCACGTGCGGCAGGCCCATGGTGCCCAGGAAGGTGGCCAGGATCAGCGAGTACGTGGCGAACAGGCCCCGGTCGTCGTCACCGGCGGCGCTGGGCAGCAACCAGTCGTTGGCGTCGGTGGCCACTCCGGACACCTCCGGCACCGGATCACCGGCGGCGAAGGTCAACTCGTCTCCGGGGCGTACCTCTCGAATGTCACCGTCGGGCAGGGTGAGGGTCGCGCGGTGCTCGACCACGACGGTGGTCGCGGTCCGGAACGTCGGCCCGTCGGGTGGGGTCACCGCCGGGCGGCCGTCGGCCTGCCACTGAAGGGCCAGGAAGATCACCGGTACGGCGAGAGCTGTCAACTTGAGCCAGTACTGGAACGCCTGCACGAAGGTGATGGCGCGCATGCCGCCCAGCGCCACGTTCGCGGTGACCACGCCGGCCACCAGCAGGGCACCGAGCGGGTACGGGGAGCCGGCCACCGTGGCCAGGGTCAGCCCGGCGCCCTGGAGTTGCGGCACCAGGTACAGCCAACCGATGAAGATGACGAAGGCGGTGGCCAGGATGCGGAGTCGACGCGACCCCAGCCGCAGCTCGCAGAAGTCGGGCAGGGTGAACGCCCCGGAGCGGCGCAGCGGCGCGGCCACGAAGAGCAGCAGCGCCAGGTAGCCGGCGGCGAACCCGACCGGGTACCAGAGCACATCCACGCCGTACTTGAGGACCAGCCCCGCGATGCCGAGGAAGCTCGCCGCCGACAGGTACTCCCCGCCGATGGCGGCGGCGTTCCAGGTCGGACTGATCGCCCGGGACGCCACCAGGAAGTCGGACGTGGTCCGGGCCAACCGCAGCCCGTAGAAGCCGATCCCGACGGTGACCAGGGTGACCGCGACGATGGCCGGGACCACGAACTCGTTGCCCACCTCAGCGCTCCGGCCGTTGCACCAGGTCGGTGAAGTCCTGCTCATTGCGCTCGGCCAGCCGCACGTACGCCCAACCCACCGCGATCAGGAACGGGAAGGAGAGCACCCCGAGCAGCAGCCACGGCAGATTGACGCCGGCGACGGTGGTGCGGCCGAGCGACGGCGCGATCGCGAACAGCCACGGCAGCCCGCCCAACCCGATGGCCACCACCAGGGACAACCGCACCGCCAACGCGAGTTGGGCCCGAACCAGGCCCCGGACCAGCGCCTCACCGACCTGGGTCTGCTGGGCCAGCTCGGCGCGGGTCCGCTCGGCGCGGGTCCGCTCGGCGCGGGTGTCCTGCCGGGTGATCTCGGCCAGCACGATCCGCGACCGCCGGGTCGGCGGCACCGCAACGCCTGACCCCACCTCCGGGAGTTGCTTGGCCACCCCGGCAGTCTCGCCCGCCGCACACGATTGTCAAGCAGCGCACGCCCGGCAGCATTGTGCACAGCGCCGGGCGGTGTTGTGCATAACCTGTGGAGAACGGTTCACGCCTGTGGATAACTCGGCGTCAATGCAGGCTGGCCTGTGTTAACTCCCGAGGTTCGTTGTGGACGAACGGCGGAGCTGTCAGGGTGTTCCGGTAGAGAGGAGGTGTGACGGTGACCAATCCTGCCCGGCCCGGCTGGGGCGACGCCTGGAGTGTTGACGACCTCCAGAGCCTCCCCGAGGACGACCAGGTCTACGAGATCTTCGACGGGAGCCTGCTCGTGTCCCCCCATGCGGACGTCTTCCACGGTGCGGTCGCCAACCGCCTCCGTCGGCTCCTCGACCGGCAGGCTCCCACCGGCGTGCTCGTCGGTCAGGACATCGGGGTGAGCGCGAAACGCTCCTCGTACTTCGTGCCCGACCTCTTCGTCGCACATGAGAGCGCACTGGACAGCGGCGGTGCCGCGCTCGACCCGGCCGACGTGCTCCTCGTCGTCGAGGTCATCTCGCCGAGCAACGCCGGCCGCGACCTGGTGCTCAAACGCCACGAGTACGCGGCGGCCGGCATCCCGTTCTACTGGCTGGTCGAGCCGCGAAAGCAGACCCTGACCGTGCTGGCCAACGGCGCGGGCGGTTACCGCGAACAGGCCGTCCTTGCGGCCGGCGAGGTCTACCGCACCGAGCAGCCGTTCCCCCTCGCCCTGCCGCTGGCCGACATCTTCTGACCATCTTCTTCGGCGCCGGGCTTGATCCACTCGATGTGCTGAAAGTCGGGGCATCCGGCCTCCTGTGATGCCCCGACTTTCAGGAATTCGAGTCGATCAAGGGGTTGTCGACAATTCCAGGCCGACGCGCTCCGGCCGGGCCGAGGCGGAGCCGAGCCAGGTGTGCGGGTTGCCGTACCAGCACCAGCCGAGCTTGGGTGCGCCCTGGCTGATCCAGAGCGCTGGCACCCGCTTGTCGCCGCAGCGGGAGCCGATCAACGAGAAGCACCGGTTGCTCGCCAACGAGGCCGGGTGCAGCGTGATGAAGGCGAGCCCTTCGTCGATGGTGAGCGGCAACCGGCCCTGGGCGGTGATCCCCTCCAGGGCCGTGCCCGGGGCCAGGTTGCGGAACTCCTCACCCCGGTCGACGTCGAAGAGCAGGTACGCCGGCCCGGCCGGCACCTCCAACTCCTTGATCGGGTCGAAGCGGGGCAGGTCGTCCTCGGCGTAGTTCCGGTCGACGACACCGGGCTTGCGCTTGCCGGCCAGGGTGGCCAGCGCCAACCGTTCCGGCACACCGATCAGATCCCGGGTGGTGACGAGCAGGAACGGCACCCGGGCGTCGGTGGGGGCGGGCAGCCCGGCGGTGCCCTCGACCGCGCTGGCCCGCAGCGGCGCGACCAGGTCGCGGAAGGCGCTCTCGGTCAGCCCGGCGAGGGTGGGGTAACCGAGCTGCACCAGTCGGTCCAGTTGGCTGTCGAACTCGGATGCGGCGTCGAACAGGGTTTCGGTCACGGCAAGCCTCCCGGAAGTCGTACGGCTTAGCGTACAACGTACGGTAGGGCTGTTCCCATTCCCGGTTCAGCGACTCCAATCCTGTTTCGCGGCCCTGACCAGCTTGTCCTTCAACTCCCTGGTGTGCCGCCGGCTCACCGGCAGCTCGGTCGAGTCGATCACCACCACGTAGCCGGAGTTGACCAGCCGCAACTCCGCGATCAACTTCAACTGCACCAGGTACGACCGGTGCACCCGGACGAACCCGGCATCGGCCCAGCGCTCCGCCAGGGTGGCCAGCGAGACGCGCACCAGATGCGACCCCTCCGCGGTGTGCAACCGGGCGTAGTCGCCCTGCGCCTCCACCCACCGCACCGCCGAGCGAGGCAGCATCCGGGTGGTGCCGGCCAACTCGATGGGGATGGTCGGGTCCTCCTCGGCGCGGGCCAGCGCCGCCGGGTGCGACGGCACCACCCGCGAGCCGATCACCCGGCGCAGCGACTCGGCCAGCCGATCGGCGCGGACCGGTTTCCGGACGTAGTCGGTGGCACCCAGGTCGAAGGCGTCCACCGCGCCGTCGTCGTACGCGGTGACGAACACGATCGCCGGCGGCCGGGCGAAACGCCGCAGCACCCGGGCCAGCTCCATGCCGTCCAGGCCGGGCATCCGGATGTCCAGGAAGACCACGTCCACGTCACCATCGCGCAGCAGCCGCAGCGCCTCGGTGGCATCCCCGGCCGTGTGCAGCCGGGCCACCCGGGGGTCGGCCCGCAGGTGGTACGCCAACTCGTCGAGCGCGGGAGGCTCGTCGTCCACCGCGAGGACGCGCAGGAAACCGGACGCGTTCACCACGCCCGTCCCGCTCCGCTCGCTCACGACCCGGCCCGCACGCCCGGGTGGAACTTCGGCACCCGCATGCTCACCTTCGTGCCCGAACCCAGCCCGGTCTCCACCACCAGCCCGAACCGGTCGCCGAAGACCGAGCGCAACCGCTCGTCCACGTTGGAGAGGCCGACGTGCTGGCCTGTGTCGTCACCCGGGTCACCGGTGCCGTGGGCCAGCTCGGCGATGCCGGCGGTCAGCGTGGTCGGATCCATTCCCACTCCGTCGTCCTCCACCGTGATGTGGCATTCGGCGCCCGCGTCCCGGGCCTCGATGCTCACCATGCCCGTGCCCGGCTTGCGGGACAACCCGTGGCGAACCGCGTTCTCCACCAACGGCTGGAGGCAGAGGAACGGCAGCGTCACCGGCAGCACCTCCGGGGCGATCTGCAACCGCACCTGCAACCGGTCACCGAACCGGGCCCGCTCGATGGTCAGGTAACGGTCGATCGACCGCAGCTCCTCGGCCAGGGTGGTGAACTCGCCGTGCGCCCGGAACGAGTACCTGGTGAACTCCGCGAACTCCAGGATCAACTCCCGGGCCCGCTCGGGATCGGTGCGTACGAACGAGCCGATCGCGGTCAGCGCGTTGTAGATGAAGTGCGGGCTGATCTGCGCCCGCAACGCCCGGATCTCGGCGCGGGCCAGCCGCTCCCGCGACGAGTCCAGCTCGGCCAGGGCGAGCTGCGTGCCCGCCCAGTGCGCCGTCTCCAGGGTGGCCTGCACCAACCCCGGCAGCGGTGGGCTGTCGGCCACCGCCACCAGCGCACCCACCACCCGGGCGTCCGCCCCCAGCAACGGCGCGACCACCGCGCCGCGGATCGAGCAGTCGACCCGGTCGCAGTGCAACTCCTGCTCACCCAGGACCGTCGAACGACCGGAATCCACCGTCCGCCGGGCCGCCACGAGCAGTTGCTCCCCGTGGTGCGTGCCGCGCCCGTCGAGGGCCAGCAGCCGGTCGGCGTCGGTGAGCGCCAGCCCGGCCGCGCCCACCAGCGCCCGCAGATGACGTACGGCCTTCGCCGCGCCCGCCTCGCTCAACCCGGCCCGCAGCGGCTCGGCGGCCAGGCCGGCGGTGTGCAGCACCTCGTAGGTGGCCCGCTGGGTGGCGGTGGCGATGCCCCGGCGGGCCCGCAGCCGCAGCACCGCCAGCAGGGCCGCGGTCAGAGCGGTGACAAGTGAGACGACGCCGACCACGGCGGAGAGGTTGGCAGCCACGCAGCGATCCTCGCGCCTGCGAGCCGGCACGCCAACCCTCTAGTACGCGCCCTTGCGGGCGAGCACCACCCCGACCGTGCGCCACAGGATGCTCAGGTCGTACGCGAGCGACCAGTTGTCGACGTAGTAGAGATCCAGTCGAACCGACTCGTCCCAGGACAGGTCGGAGCGGCCGGAGACCTGCCACAGGCCGGTCATGCCGGGGCGGACCAGCAGACGGCGGCGGACGTCACCCAGGAAGTCACCGTCGTCGGCCGGCAGCGGGCGGGGCCCGACCAGCGACATCTCGCCCCAGAGCACGTTGATCAGCTGCGGCAGCTCGTCCAGCGAGGTGGCCCGGAGGAACCGACCGACCGGGAAGACCCGGGGGTCCTCCTTCATCTTGAACAGCATGCCGTCGGTCTCGTTGCGGTCCACCAGGCTGGCCAGCCGGTCCTCGGCGTTGACGTACATGGTCCGGAACTTCCACACCCGGAACGTGCGTCCCTCGTGCCCCACCCGGGGCTGGCGGAAGAAGACCGGCCCGGGGTCGGAGATCCGGATCGCCACGGCGATGGCCACGAAGAGCGGGATCAGCAGCAGCAGGCCGAGCCCGGCGGCGACCCGGTCCATCAGGTTCTTGGCCAGCAGCGCCGGCCCGGAGAGGGTCGGCTCCTCGACGTGCAGCAGCGGCAGACCCTCGATCGGCCGGATGTGCACCCGGGGCCCGGCGATGTCGGTCAGCTGCGGGGCGACCACCAGGTCGACCCCGGAGCCCTCCAACTGCCAGGCCAGCCGGCGCAGCTCGCCCGGCTCCGCGCTGGCCGACCCGCAGACGGCGATGGTGTCCCCACCGACCTCGCGGACCAGGGCCAGGACGTCGCGTCCGGCGTACACCGGAACGGGGGTCGGCATGCCCCGGGCCGCCGCGTACCCGTCGGTGATGTGGATGGCGACCGGCATCAACCCGGCGGCCGGACTGCGGGTGACCGCCGCGTAGACCTCCAGGCACTCGGGCAGGGTGCCGACCAGCACCATCCGGTGCGCGGCCTGACCGGCCCGCCGCCGGATGTAGTGCAGCGCCCAGCGGGCCACGAAACGGCCCCAGAGGATCAACAGCAGCGCCCCGAGCAGCGCCGTACCGACCGTCCAACGGGACAGCGCGGTCTTGGTGGCGAACGCGAGGAACGAAACGCTCGCGGCGACGGTCACCGCGGCCCGGATGACCCGCTTGAACTCGTCCGGGCCGAGGCCCAGATAGCGCCGGTCGTACGCCCGGTTGCTCCAGAGGATGACCACCCACCCGAGCGGGAGCAGCAGGTAGGAGACGGTGTGGAACCAGGTCGGGTCCTGCTTGAGGTCGGAGAACCCGGAGGCGGCCTGGTCGAACAGCTGGATCGCGATCCAACTGGCGAACGCCGCCGCGCCGAAGTCGAGCAGCAGCAGGATCGCCGTGTAAGGGCGGTGCCAACGGGAGACGCGGCGTCGCGCCCGGGCCCAGGCCGACCGGGGTACGCCGTTGTGCGACGGC
The DNA here is from genome assembly GCF_004217135.1 of Micromonospora violae. Taxonomy (NCBI): domain Bacteria; kingdom Bacillati; phylum Actinomycetota; class Actinomycetes; order Micromonosporales; family Micromonosporaceae; genus Micromonospora; species Micromonospora violae. The sequence goes on along the minus strand of NZ_SHKK01000001.1, from coordinate 5,524,126 downwards.
GGCGTCGGCGGCTGGATCTCGAAGCTGTCGACGTGCCGCACGAGTCTGCTCCGGCCTTCGTTGGTTACCGGGCGCTGGAGGCTTGCCGTCACCTCACCCATGTCCTCCCGCATGACACGGGCCGCTCACTCGGCGTGAGGGCCCGGTCGCCCACCGTCCCAGTCTCCCACGCGGGCTCCGACCGGTCGCCGCCCCGAAGGAGATTGGCGGCCGACGGTGCTGGTGGGACCTGGCCGGCTCCGCACCATTTCAGAAGCCGGGGACCGGGCCACTATACCGATGGATGCGCGCCTGGCGAGAACGGCGGACCGGAGCTTCCACTCAGCGAGGGCGATTCCACTCCGTAGTCGTGGAGTGGAATTACTCACCGTACGAGACGAGACAACCGACGGTCAGCGAGGGGCTTGCCGCCGGTCTGGCAGGTTGGGCAGTACTGGAGGCTGGAGTCGGCGAACGACACCTCGCGCACGGTGTCCCCGCAGACCGGGCAGGGCAGCCCGGTGCGGGCGTGCACCTTCAACCCGGAGCGCTTCTCACCCTTGAGCTCCGCGGCCCGCTGGCCGAGAGACCGCTCCACCGCGTCGCCGAGGACCTGTCGGGTGGCGGCGTGCAGGGTGGCGATCTGGGCGTCGGTGAGCCGATCGGTGATCGCGAACGGGGACAGCTTTGCGGCGTGCAGGATCTCGTCGGAGTACGCGTTACCCACCCCGGAGAGCACCGACTGGTCGGTCAGCACCCCCTTGACCTGCCCCCGCCGGCTCCGCAGCCGCTCGGCGAAGGTGGGCAGATCCGCGGCGAGCGCGTCCGGGCCCAGCTTGGCCACCCCGGGGACCGCCGCGAGGTCGGTGACCAGGTACGCGGCCAGCTTCTTCTGGGTGCCCGCCTCGGTGAGGTCGAAGCCGGAGCCGTCGTCGAGGCGTACCCGCACCGCGATCGGTCCCTTGCCCGGACGCAACGGGGTGGTGGCCGGGAACGCCTCCCGGTAGTGCAGCCAGCCGGCGCGCGCCAAATGCACCACCAGGTGCAGATCGCCCTCGAAGCGGACATCGAGGAACTTGCCCTGCCGACTGGCGTCGACCACCGTCCGCCCGGCGACCTCGGTCGGCGCCGGTTCGTACGTCTTCAGGGCGCTGATCGCGGCGATCTCCAGCCGATCGACACGCCGCCCCACCGCGCGCTGACGCAGGTAACCCGCGAGCGCCTCAACCTCCGGTAGTTCGGGCACGACACAACGGTAGCCTTCTTTGCCGTGAGCGTGAGGAATGAGCTTGCGAGTCCCGCAATCGCGAACGAAAGGCGAGCTCCGTGAGAATCGTGGTGGCGCACAACCGGTACCGGGAAGCCCAGCCCTCCGGTGAGAACACGATCGTCGACTCGGAGATCGCGCAGCTCACCGCCGCTGGCATCGAGGTGCTGCCCTTCATTCGCAGTTCGGACGAGATTCCGTCGATGTCGAAGGCGGCGAAGGCGCTGCTGCCGATCTCGCCGATCTGGGCTCCGCGCGCCCAGCACGACCTGAGCCGGCTGCTCACCGAGCACCGACCGGACGTTCTGCACCTGCACAACCCGTACCCCCTGCTCTCGCCCTGGGTGGTGCGGACCGCGCACCGGCACGGCGTGCCGGTGGTGCAGACGGTGCACAACTACCGGCAGGTCTGCTCGTCGGGGATCTACTTCCGCGACGGGATGATCTGTCAGGACTGCAAGGGCCGGGCGTTGGGGGTGCCGGCGATCAAGCACCGCTGCTACCGCGACTCGGCGGCGCAGAGCGCTCTGATGGCGACCACCCTGGCCGTACACCGGGGCACCTGGCGTTCGGTGGATCGGTACATCGCGCTCACCTCGGCGATCGCCGATCACCTCCGCGATTACGGCATTCCGGACGAACGCCTCGTGGTGAAGCCGAACTCCGTACCCGACCCGGGGCGGCCGGCCCCGCTCGGTGACGGGTTCCTCTACATGGCCCGGTTCTCCCCGGAGAAGGGCGTCGACCTGCTGCTGGACGCCTGGCGGCGGCACCCGGTGGGTGCGCTGGGCACGCTGCGGGTGGCCGGCGACGGTGAGCTGCGCCCGCTCGTGGAGGCAGCCGCCGCCGAGCGACCCGACGTGGTCTACCTCGGTCAGCTCGACCGCGCCGGGGTGCAGGCCGCGGTCGAGGCGAGCGCCGTGGTGATCGTCGCCGCCATGTGGCACGACGTGCTGCCCACCGTGATCATCGAGGCGTTGGCGAGCGGCCGGCCGGTGCTCGGGACGGCGCTGGGCGGCATTCCGTACCTGGTCGGTGCCGACGCCCCGCACGAACCCGCCGGCACCGGCCCGGCCGAGATCGCCTCCGCGGTCGCCGGGGGAGGCGGGTCACCCATGCCGGCGGGGATCGGCCTGGGCGAGGCCGGCTGGGTGATCGCCCCGGAGCCGGCCGCGCTCGCGGCCGCGCTGCCGGTCGCCCGGGCCGGCGCGTCCGGGCTGACCCTGGCCGCCCGCGCTCGCTACGAGCGCACCTTCCACCCCGACGTGGTCACCAAGCAGCTCATCGACATCTACGCAAGCCTGTCCCAAACCACCACCCACGCCTAAAACCGGCCCCCCTGCCTGCGCCCGCGCCCCGCCCCGCCCCGCCCCACCCCGTCCGCCCCACCCCGTCCGCGTCGATCATGCAGTTGTGGTGGGTGACAAAACACCTACGAAGGTCCAAAAAGGGCACCACAAGTCCATGATCGACCCGGCAAGGGGCGGCGCGGCAGGGCACGGCGCGGCGCGGCGCGGCGCGGGGTGGGGTGGGGTGGGTTAGCGCAGGGAGGCGCGGGCGGAGAAGGCGATGCTTGCCAGTAGGAAGCCGCCGTTGACGATGGTGAAGGCGACCAGCACCCAGAGGATCAGCGCGGGGGCCACGGCGAGCACCAGGGCGGCCACGAAGATCACCGCGCCGTAGTCGCGGACCAGTTTCACCAGGCGCACCGGCAGCGAGGTCGAGGTGACCATGCTGGCCGCGTTCGGGCCGGCCTGCATCACCGAGGTCACCAGGTTGACCATCCAGGTGCCCGCGAAGGTCGCCACCAGCCAGGTCGGCGTGGCCGGCTCCTGCGCCACGGCGGTGGCGGCCAGGGCGGCCACCAGGGCGATCTGCGCGGCCACGTCGCAGAGCACGTCGATGCGGGCGCCGGCCGCGCTGCCCTGGCCGGTCACCCGGGCCAGTTGCCCGTCCGCGCAGTCCAGGGAGTACGCCACCTGCCAGCCGATCAGGGCGAGCAGACCGACCACCCAGGCCGGTACGTCCCCGGCGGCGACCGGGCCGGCGAGCGCCACCACGGTGACCGAGGTGGCCAGCCCGAGCACCAGGTTGGTGATGGTCAACGCGGTCGGGCGCAGCCCGAGCCGCTGGGCGACCAGCGCGAAGACGGCTCCCAGCCACTGGCTGATCGACTCGCTGAAGAGGCCGCCGCCCCGGTTCACCCGGTGGAAGTCGGCGACGGTGGGACGGGGGTCAGCCAAGCTGGTCGCGGATTGCACCGGCGTAGTCTGCCAGCCGGTCCCGGGTCTCGGTAGGCGACAGTGCCAGGTGTTCGAGGATGGTGTACCGGTCCGGTCGGGTACGCGGCGCGAACTGCACCGCCTCGATGAACTGGTCGTCGGTGAGCGCCACCTCGGCGGGGAGCCGGGGCAGATTGTGCCGGGCGAGGCAGGCGGACATCTCCCCGAAGCGGCGTAGGTCTCCGCGCAGCCAGGTACAGAACAGCGCGCCCAACCCGGCCAGCTCGCCGTGTGAGGCGGTGCCGGGGAAAAGCGAGTCGACCGCGTGCATGATCTCGTGGCAGCCGCCGCTGCACGGGCGGCTGGTGCCGTCGACCGCCATCGCCAGGCCACTGGAGATCAACGCCTCGGCGAGGACGGTCACGAAGGCGTCGTCGCTCATGTCGCCCGGGTGGTTGAGCACCGCTTCGGCACCCGCCCGCGAGAGCGAGGCGGCCAGCCCGTCGACCGGCTCACCGCGTACCTGCCGGGACAGCTCCCAGTCGGCCAGCGCGCTGATGTTGCTGATCACGTCGCCGATGCCGGCCCGGTTGTGTCGGTCCGGGCCGCTCTCCACGAAATCCAGGTCGACGATCACCCCGATGGGGATGTGTACGCCGTAGGAGCCCTTGATCCCGTCGGTGATCAGGCTGGCCACCGGGGAGGCGATCCCGTCGTTGGCGAGGCTGGTCGCCACCGACACCATCGGCAGCCCTCGGCGGGTGGCCGCGTACTTGGCCACGTCGATGGTCTTGCCGCCGCCGATGCCGACCACCGCGTCGTACGACCGGGCGCGGAGTTTGCCGCCCAGGTCGTCGGCGGCGTCCAGCGTTCCGCCGGACACGGTGAACACGTCCGCCGAGCGCAGCGACGGTCGGATCAGCTCCGCGATCTGGGCACCCTGACCCGGGCCGACCACCACCGCGACGTCGCCCCCGGAGGAGATCCGCCCGTCGGCCAGGATCGCGCCCAGATCGGCGACCGCCCCGCGGCGCACGTCGATGTGCAGCGGGGTGAGGACGCTCCGAGCTAGTAGTGGCACGCGATCTCCCGTGCGCGGGCCAGGTCGGCGTGGTTGTCGACCTCGACCCACGGGACGTCACCGATCGGCGCCGCCCGCACCTCCCCGCCCCGGTCGGAGAACTCCTGGTAGCCGTCCTCGTAGTAGAGGTTCGGGTCCCGTCGCCAGGTCGCCTCCAGCGCGTCGGCGAGGGCGTCGGCGACCTGCGGCTCGATCAGCGTCGCGCCGATGTACTCCCCGTACGCCTCGCCCGGGTCCATCAGCTTGGTGATCCGGGTGAGTTGGCCGGCGGCGTCGAAGGTGGTCTTCATCTCCTCCTCGGCCAGCGGCTTGAGGGTGTCCACGGCGAGCAGGATGCCCGGCCCACGCTCGGCGAGGAGCGTCTTCTCCACACTCACCGGGTGCACGGTGTCTCCGTTGACCAGCAGCACCCCGCGCGCGAAGTACTCCCGGGCGAGCCAGAGCGAGTAGGCGTTGTTCCACTCCTCGGCCTTGTCGTTGTGCACCAGGGTGAGCGTGACCCCGTACTTCTTCTCCAGGTCCGCCTGCCGGGAGACGACCGCGTCCGCCGCGTAGCCGACGACGATCACGATGTCGGTGAGCCCGACCTCGGCGAGGTTGCCCAGCGCGATGTCCAGGATCGTCGTCTCGCCGTCCACCGGCACCAACGCCTTGGGCAGGGTGTCGGTGTACGGGCGCAGCCGTCGTCCCGCGCCGGCCGCGAGCACCATTCCGATCATCGCGACATCCTCCCTCGTCCTGCTCCTGTCACCGCTGGAGGATAGCCCCGGCTGGGTGTGCCGCTCCGGCCAACCGGGTCAGCTGGTCAACGCGGCCAGCTCGACGGTGTTCACAGACCGATCGACCGCAGGACGGCGAAGCCCTCGTCCGCGATCCGCCGGATCAACCCGTCGTTGACGTCGCGGTGCTCGTCGAGCACGGTGAGTTCGTGCTCGGCCAGCCAGCGGTGCTCGGTGTGCTTGCCGGCCTCCAGCGTCGGACGGTCGAGGTCACCGTCGACGCGGACCAGGAAGTCGTACTCGGTCCGGGCCAGGCCGTCGTCGCCGACGTAGCTGTACTCGCCCACCTGGCCCAGGACGTGCGAGAGGACCCAGCCGGTCTCCTCGGTGATCTCCCGGCGGAGCGCCTCGTCGATGTCCTCACCCGGCTCCAGGTGGCCGCCGACGATGTCCCAGCAGTTGGGAAACAGGCGTCGGTGGGGGGAGCGGCGCTGAAAGAAGATGCGGCCGTCATGGTCGACGATCAGCGCGCCGGCGCAGCGCAGGGGCTCGGTGGACACCATCCGACAGTAGCCAGCGTCCGCAGTATGTGCGATGCCGCTCTTGTCCCGGAAACATCCACCGACCACCATGTCCGTACCGAATGCCACCGTCCCAAAGGGGTGATGCGTGATGCAGGTACGGGATGCGATGTCCAGCCAGGTCCTCGTCGTCGGTCCGGAGCACACGCTCCGCCAGGCGGCCCGGATGATGTCGGCCCGCGGTGTCGGGTCGGCGGTCGTGATCGACCCGGATTCCGAGGGCGTGGGGATCATGACCGAACGCGACGTGTTGAAGGCCATCGGCGCAGGCCTGGACTGCGACGTGGAACGCACCGGCGCCCACCTGACCTGGGACGTGGTCTACGCCGGGCCGGAATGGACGGTGGCCGAGGCTGCCGCCGCGATGGCCCGGGGTGGGTTCCGGCACCTGGTGGTGCTGGACGGTCGGGAGGTGGCCGGTGTGATCTCCGTCCGGGACATCATGCGGGTCTGGTCGGAGAGCCAGGCGGTCGCCACGACCTGACCGGGGGTGGTGTGCCGGTTCGGATCGATGGGTAGACATCCCTTGCGGGCGCGGAGGTGCCGTGGCCCGTGGGGGAGGTCCCGATGCGCGACGCGGAGCGGCTGGTCGAGCAGCAGTACGCCATGCTCCTGCGTCGGGACGTGGCCCGTCTGCCGGATCTGTACGCCCCGGAGGCGTTCTACGCCATGCCGGGTGTGACGGTCCGCCCCATCGAACTGCCCGCGCTGCTGCGTACCTGGACCGGCGCCTTTCCGGATCTGCGGGTCGACCCGTTGGGCGCGGTCCGCACGGGCGGCGGCGCCGCGGTCGAGCTGCGTCTGACCGGCACCCACACCGGCACCCTGCATTCGCCGTACGGCACCGTCGCGCCCACCGGCCGCCAGGTGAGCTGGGAGGTGGCCGACGTGGTCCGGGCCCGCAAGGGTCGGATCACGGCCTGGCGCTCCTACTTCGATTGGAGTCAGCTGCTCGACGCGCTCGGCGTGCAGCTGGAGGGACTTTCCCGGGCCGCGCAGCACGACGCGCTCGCCCTTCCGGTCTGATCTGCCGCCGTCCGGTCCAGTGGAGTCACCCGACCCGGTGGCTCAGGATGCGGACATCGCCGTGCCGACGGCGCGTTCCCCGCTGCCGCCCGTACGCTCAACATCCATGACCGCCGAGCAGTTGATCTCCTTTGCCCGTGGGGCTCCCTCGTTGGACATCGTCGATGTCGAGGGGCTCAAGGCCGCCGCCGTCCGCGCCTTCGACGCCGACCCCGCGGGGGTGACGGCGTACGGCACCTCCGTTGGCTACCGTCCGCTGCGCAAGTGGATCGCCGAGAAGCACGGGGTCGAGGCTGACCAGGTGCTGGTCACCAACGGGTCGCTCCAGGCCGACGCGTTCCTCTTCGACCACCTGGTCCGCCCCGGCGACGCCGTGGTGGTGGAACGCCCGACGTACGACCGGACGCTGCTCAACCTCCAGCGGATGGGCAGCGAGCTGCACGGCATCTCGGTCCAGCCGGATGGCCTGGACACTGCCGAGCTGCGCAAGCTGCTGGAGTCCGGGGTCCGGCCCCGGCTGGCGCACGTCATCCCGAACTACCAGAACCCGGCCGGCATGACGCTGTCCCTGGAGAAGCGCCGGGAGTTGCTCGACCTGGCCGCCGAGTACGAGTTCACGATCTTCGAGGACGACCCGTACGCGGACATCCGCTTCCGCGGCGAGGCGCTGCCGTCGATGCTCTCGCTGGACACCCGCAACGTGGTGGTGCACGCGTCGAGCTTCACCAAGACGGTCTGCCCGGGTGTGCGGGTCGGCTACCTGGTCGGCCCGGCCGACCTGATCGCCTCGATCGCGAAGAACGCGACGAGCCTCTACATCTCCCCCGGCATGGTGTCCCAGGCGATCGTCCACCAGTTCTGCGTCTCCGGTGACATCGACCGCTCGATCGAGACGGTCCGGGCGGCGTTGGGCGAGCGGGCCCGGGTGCTCGCCGAGTCGTTGCGCCGGCACCTGCCGCAGGCGCGGTTCGTGGAGCCCGACGGTGGCTACTTCCTCTGGGTGGAGTTCCCGGAGGACGTGCTGGTCGACCGGCTCGCGCCGGCGGCGGCCGAGCGTGGGGTGGCCGTGGTCAAGGGCAGCGACTTCGTGCTGGACGGCGGGCGACACGCGCTGCGGCTGGCCTTCTCGGCGGTGACCGCCGATCGGATCGACGAGGGCGTCCGGCGGCTCGCGGAGGCCGTCGAGGCTGTCCGCAGCTGAGCTATCTGTCGGGTTTCTGACAGAACGACGATGTCGGCCGCTCCGGGGCTCCCCTCCGGGCGGCCGGCTGGCCCACAATGCTGCGAGCGTCACACCAGCTGCGGAGATCACCGCCCGGCCTCCGGGCTGGCCCCGCCGGGGGTTGACGCGGCAGCACAACCTCCCGCCCCCACAGGTGCCGGGTGGGCCGTGTCGTCCCCGCACACCCCCCGATGCGGCCCGGCCCGCCCGGCGCCGCCCCCACGCGACCGCCGTCACACCGGTCCTCGACCACAGTCGGCGTAGCCTGCAAGCCGCAGCTGAGCGCGGGAGGTGACGCGATGACGGATCGGACAGAGCGGGACCGGACGGCACCGTCGACCACCGGTCGGGGCCTGCGACCTCGGGCGTGGCCCTCCCCGGTCCGGGCGATGACCCGGATCCTCAACGCCGACGGCTCGCCGCCCGCCTCGGCTCCGACCGGCACCGGCCGCAGCGCGGTGGTCGACTGCGCGCTCTACGTCGACGGCAAGCGGCAGGCCGGCGACTGGACGTACGCGGAAGCACTCGCCGCAGCCCGCCGCGAGGAGCACGGCTTCGTCTGGATCGGCCTGCACCAGCCGGAGCTGGCCGAGATGACCGCCATCGCGGAGACCTACGGCCTGCACGAGCTGGCGGTCGAGGACGCGGTCAAGGCAGAGCAGCGCCCCAAGCTGGAGCGGTTCGGTGACGTCGTCTTCCTGGTGCTGCGTACCGCCCGTTACTGCGAGCACACCGAGCTGACCGAGAACTCCGAGGTCGTGGAGACCGGGCAGGTGATGCTCTTCATCGGCCCGAACTTCGTGATCAGCGTCCGGCACGGGGACGCCTGCCGGCTCGCCCCGATCCGCGCCGACCTGGAGACCAAGCAGGAGCTGCTGCTGCACGGCCCGTGGGCGGTGGCGTACGGCGTGACCGACCGGGTGGTCGATCTCTACCTGGAGGTGGCCGAGCAGATCGAGGACGACCTGGACGTGTTGGAGGCGGAGGTCTTCGACCGGCACAGCCACGGGCGGATCCAGCGGATCTATCAGATGAAGCGGGAGTTGGTGGAGTTCAAGCGGGCGGTGGTGCCGTTGCAACGGCCGCTGATGACGCTGACCTCCCAGGTCAACCGGGACGTCCCCCAGGAGATCCGCCGGTACTTCCGGGACGTGCAGGACCACCTGAGCCGCACCGTGGAGCAGGTGAACTCCTACGACGACCTGCTGAACTCGATCCTCCAGGCCCGACTGGCGCAGGTCACCGTCGACCAGAACAACGACATGCGCAAGATCGCCGCCTGGGCGGCCATCGCTGCGGTCTGGACCTCCATCGCCGGCGTCGAGGGCATGAACTTCGACAACATGCCCGAGCTGAAGATGACGTACGGCTATCCGGTGGCGCTGGCCCTCATGCTCGGCATCTCGCTGGCCCTCTACCGCTGGTTCCGCCGCAACGGTTGGCTCTGACCGCGTTGGCTCTGACCGCGTTGGCTCTGATCGCGCGGCGGAAGCGCCGGCCCGCCGGTGCGCACCGGCAGCCGACGCGGAAGCGCCGACGAGTGGGGGTGAGCCCATTCGTCGGCGCTTGATGCGCTGCCGCTGACCTCAGCGGCGGCCGTTGGTGCGGGCCGTGTCCTTGCCCAGCGCCTTGGTGAGGTCGTCGGTCGGCCGACCGGAGACGTCCGTGGCGCCCTCGGCGACCGACGGGACCTTGTCGGTCGGGCGGACACCGGTCTGCTTGGCCGGGCCGGTGGTGCTGGCGCTGGAGCCGCCGGCCACCGCCGAACTGCCCGCGCCGGTCATCCCCGCCGCGCCGGTCATCGCGGAACCGTCGGACCCCCGAGCGGTGGACGGCGTACGCACCTCGATCGAGTCGACCTCGTCGTGCATCGGCTCCAGGGTGCCGCGGGTCGGGTCGTACTCGGCCCACTCCTGCTGCTCCCGGCGACGACGCAGTGCGACCGCGCCGGCCAGACCGGCGATGACACCCGCCGCCAACAGGCCGGTCATCATCGAGCCGCGACGGCGCGGCTGCTTCTTCTTACCGGTGATCCGCATGGTCTTCGACTTGGCCTTCCTGGTCATCGGCCCTGCCTGCGCGGCGCCGTCACGAGCAGCCGCCGCCAGCGGTGCCAGCGTGGTGAGAGTCGTCCCCCAGCCGGTCGCCGCACGGTCGCGAACCATCGCGGCGGTCGGACCGACGTAGCCCCGGGCCACCTGGACCCGCGGGCCGACGGTCGCGCCAGCACCCTTCGCGGCATGGTTGGCTGCCAGCATCAGGTGGTTGATGCTCTGGTTCAGCTCGGCCCTCGCCAACTGCCCCTGGGACTTACGCCGCCCGAATCCAAACACGGTCCTACCTCCTGGGAGTTGTTCCTTCGTCATCCTCCACCTTCGGATGCCTCCGCGATGCCAGATCGGGCACATGGGAGGATCCGCATGGAACTGACCAACGAGTGAGGAGTACCCGTGGCCGAGGCTGTCTACGCCACCCTGCACACCAACGCTGGCCCGATCCGGCTGGAGCTCTTCCCCAACCACGCGCCGAAGACCGTCCGTAACTTCGTCGACCTGGCCGAGGGCAACCGTGAGTACACCGACCCGCGCACCGGTCAGCCGGGCAGTGGTCCGTACTACGACGGCACCATCTCGCACCGGGTGATCAGCGGTTTCATGGTCCAGATGGGCGACCCGACCGGCACCGGTCGCGGCGGCCCGGGCTACAAGTTCGCCGACGAGTTCCACCCGGAGCTGCGGTTCGACCGTCCCTACCTGCTCGCGATGGCGAACGCCGGGCCGGGCACGAACGGTTCGCAGTTCTTCATCACCGTGTCCCCGACGCCGCACCTCAACAACCGGCACACCATCTTCGGCCAGGTCGCCGACGAGCAGTCGGTGAAGGTCGTGGATTCGATCGCGAACACCCCGACCGGCCCGAGCGACCGTCCGCTCCAGGACGTCGTCATCGAGCGGGTCGAGATCGAGCGGTCTGCTTCCTGAGTGACAGGCGAGGTACCTTTGCTCGCATGATTGAGCGCTCCGGAGCACGGCCGGTGGACCGCGCGGTGACGGGCGGAGGGTCGGCCGGTGAGTGAGTCTCCGCCGACCACCCCGGTCTGTTACCGGCACCCCGGCCGGGAGACCTACGTTCGATGCACCCGTTGCGACCGGCCGATCTGCCCGGACTGCATGCGGGAGGCGTCGGTCGGGCACCAGTGCCCGGAGTGCGTCAACGAGGGACGTCGCAGTGTCCGGCCGGCCCGTACCGCCTTCGGTGGCGGCACGGCTGGCCGGCACGGCTATGTCACCAAGGGGATCATCGCGCTGAACGTGCTGCTCATGGTGCTGTCCATCGCCTCGGACCGGGGTGGGGACGCGGCGGTGGGCGGTTCCGGCTTCGGCGGGCTGATGGGTGGCAGCACCCCGCTGACCAACTGGGGTTCGGTGCTCGGGCTGGCGGTCTTCCCGGACGGCACGCTCGGTGGCATCGCCGACGGTGAGTGGTACCGGCTGGTCACCGCGATGTTCCTGCACTACGGCGTGATCCACCTGCTGCTGAACATGTGGGCGCTGTGGGTGCTCGGCCGGTCGTTGGAGGCCAACCTCGGGCCGCTGCGTTTCGGCGCGTTGTACCTGATCGCGGGCTTGGGCGGCAACGTCGCCGCCTATCTGTTCAGCGCGCAGAACTCGGCCACGGCCGGCGCGTCGACGGCGGTCTTCGGCCTCTTCGCCGCGCTGATCATCATCGGACGCAAGATGGGCCGGGACGTCTCCCAGGTGCTCCCGATCCTGGTGATCAACCTGGTGTTCACGCTGACCGTTCCGGGCATCTCGATCCCCGGGCACCTGGGCGGCCTGGCGTTCGGCGCGCTGATGGCGTTGGTGCTGGCGTACGCGCCGCGTGGTCGGCGCACGCTGGTGCAGGTCGCCGGCGGGGCGATCATCCTGGTGGTGCTGCTCGCGCTGGTGCTCTTCCGGACCGCCCAGCTACTCAGCTGACCGGGCGGGCGGCCCGCAGCGCGGCGGCCACTTCTTCCGGGGTGGCCCCCAGGTCGTACCGGCCGAACAGGTGCAGCGAGCTGCCCGCGTCGATCTCCAGGGTCTCGCTGGTCAACCCCAGCCGGGGCCGCCGGTCGACGGCGATCGTCTCGACCGCCGACCAGGGCAGCAGGCGCCGGCCCGCGAAGCCCTGGATGACGGTGAGCCCGGCCGGGTCCACCGCCAGGCGGACGGGCGCGACCAGGTCACGTACCGCCCAGCCGGCCAGGGCGACGGCGGCCAGGACGGCCACCGCCACGCGGACCGGGTCGCCGTCGGCGAAGAGCAGCCCGAGCGCGACGAGCAGGACGGCACCGGCCAGCTTCGCCGCCGGCAGCCCCGCCGGCACCCGCCACTGTAAGGACCCGCTGGTCTCATCCACCCGCCCAGCATGCCAGCGGTCCGCCGGATCGCAGCCCCCGCCCGCGCCCCGCCCGCGTCCCGCCCGCGTCCCGCCCGCGTCCCGCCCGCGCCCCGCCCGCGCCCTGCCCGCGCCCCGCCCGCGTCGATCATGGAGTTGTGGTGCCCCACAAAAGGCGCGAAGCGGGATCTTATGCCCACCACAACTCCATGATCGACGCCAGCGGGGGTCCGGGGTGTCCGTGATCGACGCCAGCGGGGGTCCGGGGTGTCCGTGATCGACGCCAGCGGGAGTCGGGGCCCGTGATCGACGTCGGCGGGGGTGGGGATCGAGTGGCGTAGGATCGGGGTCAGCCTAAGTTACCGGGGAGTAGTTATGAGTGACGCGGTCATTGTCGGCGCGGTACGTACCCCGGTCGGGCGGCGCAAGGGCAGCCTCGCCAGCGTCCACCCGGTCGACCTCTCGGCGCACGTGCTGCGCGCCCTCGCCGAGCGCACCGGGTTCGACCCGGCTCAGGTCGACGACGTCTTCTGGGGTTGCGTGTCCCAGGTCGGCGAGCAGTCGTGGAACATCGCGCGCAACGGCGTACTCGCCGCCGGCTGGCCCGAGACGGTCCCCGGCACCACCCTGGACCGGCAGTGCGGCTCCAGTCAGCAGGCCCTGCACTTCGCCGCCGCGACGGTGCTCTCCGGCCAGGCCGACCTGGTGGTCGCCGGCGGCGTCGAGTCGATGACCCGGGTGCCGATGGGCTCCAGTGTGGCCGACGGCATGCCGTTCAGTGACCAGCTGCGCGCCCGCTACCGGGGTGTCGAGGGCTTCGCCGACGACGCGCCGCTGCCGTTCAACCAGGGGGTCGGGGCCGAGCTGATCGCCGAGCGGTGGCGGCTCTCGCGTACCCAGTTGGACGAGTTCGCGTTGGCCAGCCACGAGAAGGCGGCAGCCGCGCAGGACGCCGGGGCGTTCGATCCGGAGCTGACCCCGGTGCCACTCGGCGACGGTGGCAAGTTCGCCGCCGACGAGGGCATCCGCCGGGAAACCTCACTGGAGAAGCTCGGTGAGCTGGCCACCCCGTTCCGTGCCGACGGTGTGGTGACCGCCGGGTCCGCGTCCCAGATCTCCGACGGTGCCGCGGCCCTCGCGGTGACCACCTCCGACTGGGCCAGTCGGCACGGCCTGCGCCCGCTGGCCCGGATCCACACCGCCGTGGTCGCCGCCGACGACCCGGTCACCATGCTCACCGCGCCCATTCCGGCCACCGCGAAGGCGCTGCGCCGCGCGGGGCTGGGCATCGAGGAGATCGGGGTGTACGAGGTGAACGAGGCGTTCGCCCCGGTGCCGCTGGCCTGGTTGGCGGAGACCGAGGCGGACCCGGAGCGGCTCAACCCGCGCGGCGGTGCGATCGCCCTCGGTCACCCGCTCGGTGGCTCCGGTGCCCGGATCATGACCACCATGCTCCAGCACATGCGGGACAACGGCATCCGCTACGGCCTCCAGACCATGTGCGAGGGCGGCGGCATGGCCAACGCCACCATCGTCGAGCTGGTCTGACGCGGGGCGGGAAAACGCCTCGCCTCGACGCGGAACGGCCGCCTAAGGTGCCCAGCGTGACGACGATCGCCGACGAGCAGGCCCCCGACTGGTCCAGTGAGCAGTGGCAGATGCGGGCCCGATCCTGGGTCGACGCGCAGCTGAGCCGGGCCGGCCGACGGGTGACCGGGTTGGTGGAGCCTCGACTGCGGCCCTGGTCGCTGGTCTGGCGGGTGCCCACCGACGACGGGCCGGTCTGGTTCAAGGCCAACAACCCGGGCACCGTGCACGAGGCGGTCCTGATCGCGGCGCTCGCCGAGGTGACGCCCGACCGGGTGTTGACACCGATCGCGGTGGACCCGGCGCGGGGCTGGTCCCTGCTGCCCGACGGTGGCGAGTCGTTGCGCGACGTGCTGGGGCGTGACCCCGACCTGGCGCACTGGGAGCGGGCGCTGCCCGGGTACGCGGCGCTGCAACTGGCGAGCGCGTCGCGCGCCGCCGAGCTGGTCGCCCGGGGCGTGCCGGATCACCGTCCGGAGGTGCTGGCCGACCTCTTCGCCGAGCTTCTCGACGATCGTGAGGCTCTGCTGATCGGTGCCGAGGGCGGGCTCAGCCCGGAGATGCACGAGCGGCTGCGGGCCGAGGTGCCGTCGTACGCGCAGCGGTGCCGCCGGCTCGCCGACATCGGCATCCCGGCCACTGTGCAACACGACGATCTGCACGACGGCAACGTCTTCGCCGGTGCGGGCGGCTACCGCTACTTCGACTGGGGTGACGCTTCGGTGGCGCACCCGTTCGGCACGCTGCTGGTGACCCTGCGTTCCATCCGGTACGCCAGCAAGGGCGCCGCCGACGACGCCCAGTTGGCCCGGTTGCGCGACGCGTACCTGGAGGCGTGGACCGACCGGTACGACCGCCGGACCCTCGTGGAGGCCGCCGACCTCGCGATCAGCCTGGGGCCGGTGAGCCGTTCGCTCTCCTGGCGTCGGGCACTGGACACCGCCGAGGCGTCCCGCGCCGAGTACGCCGACGCGGTGCCCGGCTGGCTGGAGGAGCTGTACGCCGCCAGTCCACTTCAGCCCGACGCCTGACCACGATCCGTCCGAGTCGGAAGTCGGACAGGCAGTGCGACGGGCGGCGTGGAACTTCCAAAAATCCCGCGTGACCCACGTCACCCCGCTGGGGAGGTCGTTGGGCAGGTCATGGACGTCTTCTCCCGAACGTTCCTCCCGGCCGCCGCTGAGGCTGGCCTGGCCATGCAGACGGTGAGCCGGCACATGCCGGTCTTCCGACGCTGCGTCGGCTCCGGTGACGCCACCATCCTGGTCACCCGTTGCAGCCGCCCCGACCGTCCGGTCACCGGCGACTACCTGTTACTGCTCACCCACCGCCGGCTGGTGGTGACCCAGCAGACGCGCCTCCTGCACCGACTGCGCCTGCACCTCAACACCGAGCTCCGCGAGCTGAGCAACGTCACCTGGAGCCCGGACCCGCGGCTCCAGTCGGTCGAGATGGCGGCCACCGCGATCGACGGGATCCGCGAGCGGTTCCTGATCCGGACCAGCCACCCGAAGCAGGTCTGGCAGCTCGACGCGTTGCTCAACCAGGCGTTCCGCACCCGTCTGCGGCCCACCGGCGCGCGGGTCGTCGCCAGCATCCGTGACACACCGGCCGTCGCGCGGCCCGAGGTGTTCGCCCCGTCCTGGTGAGCTGACACCTCATCGGGCGGCGCAGCGCCTTTACCGAACCCGAACACGCGCCGATCGCGCCGCGCCGACCGGGTCGGCAATCATGGGCCGGTGACCGTCGAACCGCCGCATCGCGGGCTCGTCCTCGTCGTGGAGGACGAGCCGGCCATCGCCGACCTGGTCCGGCTCTACCTCACCCGGGACGGGTTCGGCGTCCACCTGGAACGTGACGGCGAGGGCGGTCTGCGCGCGGCCCGCCGGTTGCGCCCGGTGGCCTGCGTCCTGGACATCGCGCTGCCGGGTCTGCCCGGCACCGAGATCTGCCGGCGGCTGCGCGAGGCCGGCGACTGGACCCCGGTCATCTTCCTCACCGCCCGGGACGACGAGGTGGACCGGATCGTCGGCCTGGAGTTGGGCGCCGACGACTACGTCACCAAGCCGTTCAGCCCACGGGAGCTGGTCGCCCGGGTGCGCGCGGTGCTGCGCCGATCCGCCGGCGGTCCGGAGGGCGCGGACCGGCCACGTGTCGTCGGCCCGGTGACGCTCGACCCGGCCCGCCGCACGGTCACCGCCGCCGGCGCCCCGGTGCACCTCACCTCCACCGAATTCGACCTGCTGGCCCACCTGATGGCCCGGCCCGGCCGGGTCTTCACCCGGGAGGAGCTGCTGGCCGGGGTCTGGGGTTACGCGGCGCACGCCGGCACCCGGACGGTGGACGTGCACGTCGCCCAGGTACGCGCCAAGCTCGGCCCAGCGAGCGTGATCCGCACCCATCGCGGCGTGGGGTACGCGGTCGATGCCTGACCAACCCCGGCACGTCGAGTCGCCGACCATGGCCCTGCCGGTGGTCGGCACCGGCGCACCCCGACGAGGCCGATTCGGTCGTACGCTCACCGCCCGCGCGGTGCTCGTCACCTGCACGGTGGCGCTGGTGTCGGTGCTGGTCACCGCCATCGTCGCGGTGCCGTTGGCAATCCGTGGCGCGGAGCGTAGCGAGCAGCGGGCCCTCGCCGCCCAGGCCCGGCTCGCGGCCGAGGTGCTGCGGACCCGCCTCGACCGGGGCCGCACCACCGACGAGGAGCGGCTCATCCAACAACTGCGTGACCAGGGCATCGACGCGTACCTGATCCGGAGCGGTGCGGTCGATCGGCCGGGTCTGCCACCCCGGGTGGTGCAGCGGGTCGGGCAGGGCCGCAACGTGTCGGCCCGCCGCTCGGTCAACGGCGCGCGCGCCCTGGTCGAGGGTCGGGCGCTGCCCGGCGGCAACGGGGTGGTGCTCTCCCGCCCCCTGGCCACCGGGCTGGGGGCCCGGGTGCTGCTCAGTCTCTGGTTGCCGCTGCTGGCCGGTTTGACCGCCGGTGTGGTGGCCGGGCTGCTGCTGGCCCGCCGGCTGGCCCGGCCGATCCGGGTAGCGGCCACCGCCGCCGCCCGACTGCGCGCGGGTGATCGGGCCGTCCGGGTGCCGGTCGAGCCGCCCGATGAGGTCGCCGACCTGGCCGAGGCGTTGAACGGGCTGGCCGCCGCGCTGGCCACCAGTGAGGGCCGACAGCGGGAGTTCCTGCTCTCCGTCTCGCACGAGCTGCGCACCCCGTTGACCGCGATCCGGGGGTACGCCGAAGCGCTCGCCGACGGGGTGCTCGGTGCCGACGACACGGTGGACACCGGTCGGACGGTGCTGGCCGAGGCCCAACACCTGGACCGGCTGATCGGTGACCTGCTGGCACTGGCCCGGCTGGAGGCCGTCGACTTCCCCCTCGAACCGGTGCCGGTGGACCTGACCCAACTGGCCCTGGACGCGGAGCCGACCTGGTCCGGCCGGTGCGCCGCGGTGGGTGTGCCATTGCGGGTGGAGACGCCCGGTCGGCCGGTGCCCGCGTACACCGATCCGGGGCGGATCCGGCAGGTGCTGGACGGGCTGCTGGAGAACGCGCTGCGGGTCGTACCCCCGGGGTCGCCGGTGGTGCTCGCGGTCCGCCCGGTCGGCGCGGACCCGGCGCACGGCGGCGTGGTCGAGGTCCGCGACGGCGGGCCCGGCTTCACCGACGACGACCTGGCGGTGGCGTTCGAGCGCGGTGCGCTGCACGAGCGTTACCGGGGGGTGCGCAAGGTGGGCAGCGGCCTGGGGTTGGCGCTGGCCGCCGGCCTGGTCCGTCGCCTGGGCGGGGAGATCGCCGCAGGACACGCGCCGGAGGGTGGTGCCGCCTTCACGGTCCGGCTGCCCGGTGATCCTTACCTGACCCGAACATCGGCTTGACGCTCCGCTCGTCGTTGCCGGGGAGGCTGAGGCTCCACTGACAGAGAGGGAGAGTCATGCCACGTTGGGGTATCGCCACCGGCACCACGGCACTGCTCGCGGCCGTCGCGCTCGGCGTCAGCGGCTGCGGCGCGGCCGAGGTGGCCAGCCAGCCCGCCCGGGAGACCGCCGTCGAGGTCGCCGCCGCCATGGGGGTCGAGGGTCAGGCGCTGACCGCGATGGGCTTCGACGCCGACGACCTGGACGTGCAGACCGTCGCCGCACCGGCCACCCCGACGCCGGGCGCGTCCCCCACGGCGCAGGAGAAGGCCCGGGAGAAGCGCGGCGAGGAGTGGCGCAAGCGCCGCCAGGCCCGGGTGCTGCTGCGCCGGAACACCCTGCACGGCGAGGCGGTGGTGAAGACCAGGGACGGCGGTACGCAGACCGTCGCCGTGCAGCGCGGCGAGGTGACCGCCATCGACGGCGACTCGATGACCGTCACCTCCACCGACGGGTTCACCATGACCTGGACCTTCGGTGACGACCTGCGGGTGGTCGAGCGCCGGGCCACCGTGCAGGCCAGCGACGTGAAGGTCGGTACGACGCTCGGCGTCGCCGGGGCGAAGGACGGCGATAAGGGCGTGGCCCGGCTCATCCTCATCCCCCGCGCCAAGTGAGCGCAGGGGCCCTGGTGGACGCCAGGGCCCCTGCCCTCGTCAGTAGACGCGGGAGCCGATGAAGTCGTCGTGACCGTAGCCGACCGGGTTGGCGGCGGTACGGGCCTCGTACGACCACTGTTGCCGGGTGCTGCTTCCGCAGGTGGCCAGCCGCAGCCGGGAGCCGCCCAGCAACGGGTTGTCGAACGCCACGCAGAGGTTGGTGGCGTTCGCCGGCCTGATCTGGTTACCCATGAAGACGAACTGCTGTGCGCCGGTTCCGTTGCAGTTGTAGATGTTGACCGCGGTGCCGGCGGTCATCGCGCTGTTGGCGACGTCCAGGCATCGGTCGTGGGACAACTCCGAGTGCAGCGAGCGGCGTGTCGAGTCGTACCAGAACCCCTGGTTACGCCCACCGTGGCAGGAGTACGGCTGTTGGATGGTGCCGTTGCGGGAGTCGTACCCCTTGCCGTCGACGCAGGTGTTGGTGGCGAGGTTGCGCAGTTGCTTGAACTCCAGCAGCCCCGGGTAGAGCACGCCACTGCCGGTGCTGGCCGGGTCGACGCAGCTGGCCCGCGTCTGCCCGGAGTTCCAGAACTGGGTGATGCACTGGGCGAACATGCCGTGCCCACGGGCGTTGGGGTGGAACGACTGGCGGGCGGCGTTCTCGTTCCAGATGCCGACCTCGATGTAGAGACCGCGGACCGAGGTGTTGTCGGTGCACACCTCGTGCCCGTGGAAGAGGCGGCTGGCGTCCAGGTAGCGGGTGCCGGTGTTCGCCGCGGCGGAGCGCAGCGCCGACTCGAACATCGGCACCGCCTTGTTCCGGGCGAACGCGGCGTCGGCCAGGTAGAGCAGGCAGCCGCCGGAGTACCAGCCGGGGAAGTTCGGGTTGTCCTCCACGTCCGGGCTGCCGGGGCTCGGGTACGACATCAGCACCAGTTCGTAGTCCGTGCGCAGGTAGCCGGCTCTGGTCATGGTCTGCCGGATGTCGGTGAGCGCCGCCTCGACGGCCTGCCGGCTGCCGTCGGTACGGATCGACCACTGGTCGGTGTAGGTGGGGTAGCAGGCGCCCTGGAAGAAGACCCGGCGGATGGCGCAGTCGGTGGCGACCGGACCGAACTGGATGGTGCCGTCGCCGTTCGCGCCGACCACCACCCAGATCAGCTTCACGTGCGTGTTGCGCGCCTTGATGCCCAGGTAGTCGCCCTGGTTCAGCTCGTTGTGCTGGGTCGGTCCGCCGGCGATCAGGTTCCAGGGAGTGGCGCCGGAGCAGGCGATGTTGTACTGCGCGTCCGAGGTGATGCCGGTGCGGAACAGCGCCTGGTCGTACGAGCGGTCGCACCAGTTGCCGTCCTGGTGGGTGCCGGGGACGTAGTTGCCGACCCCCTCGCCGGAGATCTCGCTGTCACCCATGGTGATCAGCGAGGTGCGGCGCTGTTCGATCGGGCGGATCGCCGGGCTGCCGTAGAGGGCGGTCGCCTCGGTGGCCCGGATGGCTTCCAGGTTGGCGGGGAGTGGTTGGACGGTCGGTCGGTCGGCGGCGGTGGCGGGGGTGGCCGGTCCGGCGAGCATCGGTAGGACGAGAGCGGCGACGGCGACGGCGACGGTAATGGCCCGTCGTCGGGTCGCGCGTTCGGGCCTGGCGGGGGTAGCAGGCATCGACGCACTCCTTTCGGCTCAATCGCGGGACGTCGATTGAGTTACCCGACGGTAATGTGCGGATCAATAGATGTGAATGCGCCTCAGATCCTTGCGCGCGGGCTGCAGAACCGCTCGGATCGGACTATCCGGGCGGCAGGGCGTAGCCGACGTAGTCCCGGAACTCCAGCCGCCAGCCGGCCGGGACGAGTTTGGCGCACGCCGTCCTGCTGCCGGTGCAGACGATCGCGTCGACCGAGGAGGGATCGGCGGGCGGTCGTTCCGGCAGCACCGACTGCAACGCCACCAGGTCCGGTGCGCCACCGTCGGGCTGCCGCAACAGCAGCCACCACGGGTACTCCCAGTTGTCGTTCTGCTGCACCAGCCCGATCCGCCGTGCACCGCTGTTCCGCACCGCCTCGGCCGCCCAGCGGAACTCGTCGGCCCACTGTGGGCGTCGCAGGAACCGGGTGTCCCAGTCCGAGGTGGTGAAGACCGAACCGGCACCGACCAGCCGGCGCGGGAACCCGTACGACAGCGCCAGCACCCCGGCCAGCGCCGAGGCGGCCAACATGCTGACGGCCACCACGACGGCCACCGAACGGCCGCGGCCAGCGGTTGCCGCACCCACTGCCGGTACGGCGTCATCCGCGCGGCGGCGCAGTAGCGCGTCCAGCCAGAGGCCGGCGACGGGCACGGCGAGCACCACCGCGTAGAGCAGCAGCCGGTTGCCCCACGGCTGCCACTTGATCATCGCGGTGTGCAGCAGCGCGGCGGTCAGCATCACCACGGCGTACGCCCGCAGCGACCCGGCCCGTTCGGGCGCGATCCGTCGTGGTCGGGCGAGCGCGATCACCACGCCGATCACCGCCAACGCCCCGGCCAGCGGAAACGCCACCCGGTCCTCGTCCGGATACCAGGCTGGCTCCGGGAAGAGCTCTCGACCGAAGGTGATGGCGCGGTCCTGCGGGTCGACCCCGATCGCCTCCGCGCCGCTGATGATCACTTCGGCGCCGGTCCGGCGCAGGGGCGCCAGCGGCGTGTCGAACGCGGTGTGCCCGATCCGCAGCGCGTTGACGACTATCGACGCCGGGTCGTGCCGTTCCATCGGAATGGACTCGCGCAGTCGCGGAGGCCCCAACGGGTGCCCGAACTCGGCGGTCACCCGGGCCAGGAACGGGCCGACCACCACGGCCGTGACCGCCAGGATCAGCACCGAACCGCCGACCGTACGGGCCAGCCCGCCGACCGACCAGGACCGCCGACCCCGACCCGCCGCTGCCGTGTTCGTCGCTGCGGCCTGCTCGTTCCGGGCCAGCCTGAGCTGGGCCAACCCCCAGAGCACCAGCAGCGGACCCACCGCGATCAGGCCGCTGGTCTTGGTCACCGCGGTCAGCCCGGTGGCCGCCCCCAGCCCGAGCAGCGTGCCCCAACCGGTCCGTCGCCGCAGCCCGTCCAGCACCAGGGTCGCGGCGCAGGCCACCCACGCCGCGCAGATCAGATCGGTCTGCGTGCTGGTCGCCTGGAGCACCACCATCGGCGTGGTCGCCAGCACGAACGCGGTGAGCAACTGGGCCCGGCGCCCCCCGCCGAGCTGCGCGGTGATCCGCGCGGCCACCAGGAGGCAGACCACTCCGGCCGCCCACTGCACCAGGTTGTGCAGGTGATCCCCGCCGGTGAGCAGACGGAGGTGCAGCAGCAGGTACTCGGCTCCGGGTGGGATGGTCACCTGCCGATGGATGGCGGTGGGCCAGAAGTCCAGGTCACCCTGGGCCACCCAGTGCTCGACCTTGGGCAGGTGATAGGTCTGCGAGTCGAAGTTGTTCGGCTCGGCCAGCACCGCGACCAGCAACTCCACCAGAACCAACCCGGCGATCGTGCCGGCGAGGAGCCGCTCGCCCGGTCGGGCCGTACGCCAGGCGTCGACCGCCACGGCCAGCAGGCCGGCTGGCCGGCGGGCCGGCGCGGGGTCGGCTGCGCCCGCACCGAGCCCGGCGGACGGAGCGGACACGTCGGCACTGCCACCGGACACCACCGCGCCGACCGGCACCGGCGCAGCACCGACCGGCACCGGCGTAGCGCCGACAGATCGGGGTGCGGCGGCGGGCGGCTGCCCGAGGCGGGTCCCCCGTCGCCAGCGCAGACCGGCCGCCGTCGCGGCAGCGGCGAGGAAGAGGAGCCAGGCGACGGCGAACGCCGGTCGGGTCAGCGCGTGTGCCGCGCCGAGCACCTCGACGACCAGCACGGCGTAGGCCCCGCTGAGGAGGACGGCGCGCACCACGGCGAGCCGCAGTGGTGCCACCGCCCGAGCCTCGCGGGGCCTCGCCGCGACGGTGAGCAGGAGCACTGCGGCGGCGGGAACCGCCGCGAGCAGGGAGCCGGCAGCCGACATGGCGGAAGTAAACACCATTGATCTGAACTCGCCGCATCGACTGCCCAGCGGTGGCGGTACGCGGTGAACAAACCAACCAGGCTAGGCTATGCCCGACGTGTTGCCGCCACCGTGGAGATTCCCGTGAAGCTCTCGATCCTCATGCCGGTCTACAACGAGGAAGAACGCATCGCGGATGCCCTCAAGCAGGCACTGGCGGTGGACTACCCCTGCGAGATCGAGCTGGTCGTCGTCGACGACGGCAGCCGGGACGGCACCGGCGAGGTCCTCGGTCGCGCCGACGACGCGCGCCTGCGGGTCATCACCCACCAGCGCAACGCCGGCAAGGGTGCCGCCATCAAGACGGCGGTCGACAGCGCCGAGGGCGACTACATGGTCATCCTCGACGCCGACCTGGAGTACGACCCGCAGGACATCCCCAAGCTGCTCGACCCGGTGCTCGACGGGCGGGCCACGGTGGTCTACGGCAATCGCACCTTCGGCAGCCACAGCGCCTACAGCTTCTGGTACGTGATGGGCAACAAGGGCGTCACGATGGCGGCCAACGTGCTGTTCAACTCGTACATCGGTGACCTGGAGACCTGCTTCAAGCTGATGCCGGTGGCCCTCTACCGGTCGCTTGAGGTGCGCTCGCGCGGCTTCGGCATGGAGGCTGAGGTGACCGGCAAGCTGCTGCGTCGCCGGATCCGCCCGTACGAGGTGCCGATCAGCTACCGGGCGCGCGGCCGGGAAGAGGGCAAGAAGATCACCTGGAAGGACGGCGTCGAGGCGATCTGGATCCTCGGGCGTGAGCGCGCTCGCCGCCGCCCTGTCGCCCCAGCCGCCAACTGATCCGCAGGCACGCGCCGGCGCTGCTGTCGGTGGTCGGTGCCCCGGTCCTGGCACTACTGTTTGAGTTGAAGTCCACTTCAACTCAAGGACCTGGTGATGCCGGAATCGTTGACGATCGGTGAGCTGTCCGCTCGCTCCGGGGTGGCGCCGTCGGCGCTGCGCTACTACGAGCGACTCGGGCTGATCCGCGCCGACCGCACCGGCGGCAACCAGCGCCGATACGCCCGCGCCGAGCTGCGCCGGGTCGCCTTCATCCGGATCTCCCAGCAGGTCGGCGTGTCGCTCGACGAGATCCGGGCGGCACTGGACTCGCTCCCCGAGGCCCGCACGCCCAGCCCGCAGGACTGGGCTCGGCTCTCGGCGAGCTGGCGTACCCGCCTGGACGAGCGGATCCGACTGCTCACCAGGCTCCGCGACGACCTGGACGGCTGCATCGGCTGCGGCTGTCTGTCCTTGCAGCGCTGCACCCTCAACAACCCGGGCGACACGCTGGGCGGTGAGGGTCCGGGCGCCCGCCTGGTGCTGCCCCGACCGGAAGAGGATCCCACCCCAGCGGGCTCGCTCACCTGACCGCCGACCCGCCCGGCGGGCGGCGTCCTCAGCTGACCGCCGACCCACCACCCGGCGGGCGGGTGAGCAGCACCTTGCCGAAGTGATCGCTCGACTCGACGAGCCGGTGCGCCTCCGCCGCCTCGGTCATCGGCAGCCGCCGGTCCACGATCGGCCGGATCCGGCCCGCCTCGACCAACGGCCACACCTCGTCCCGTACGCCCTGGACGATCTCCGCCTTCTCAGCGAGCGGTCGGGACCGTAGCGACGTCGCGCTGACACTCGCCCGCTTGGCCAACAACGCGCCGAGATCCAACTCGGCCTTGCGCCCACCCTGCATCCCGATCACCACGAGCCGACCGCCGGTCGCCAGCGCGGAGACGTTCCGCCCCAGGTAGGACCCGCCCATGATGTCGAGAATGACGTCCACGCCGCGCCCGTCGGTGACCCGCCGAACCTCCTCGACGAAGTCCTGCTCCCGGTAGTCGATCAGGTGTGCCGCGCCCAGCTCGCGCAACCGGGCGTGCTTGTTCTCCCGCGCGGTGGTCAGCACGGTCACGCCGAGCGCCGCCCCGAGCTGGATGGCGAAGGTGCCGATCCCGCTACCACCGCCGTGCACCAGCAGCGTGTCGCCGGTGCCGAGCCGGGCCACCTGGATCAGGTTCGACCAGACCGTACAGGCCACCTCCGGCAGCGCCGCCGCGTCGACCGGGTCGCACGCTGGCACCGGCAGCAACTGCCCGGCGGGGACCGCGACCCGCTCCGCGTACCCGCCGCCGGCCAGCAGCGCGCAGACCTGCTGCCCGACCGCCCACCCGGCAACCTCCGCGCCCACCACGGTGATCACCCCAGAGCATTCCAACCCGGGGTACGCGGACACTCCGGGCGGGGGCGGGTAGTGCCCCTGCCGTTGCAGCAGGTCAGCCCGGTTCACCCCACTCGCCCGCACGTCTACGATCACCTCGTTCGGGCCCGGCTCCGGGTCGGGCACCTCGGCCCAGACCAGCGCGTCGGGTCCACCTGGCTGCGGGATGGTGATGGCTCGCATGAGGCCAGTCTTCCCGATCTCACCGGGTGCCGCAGGCGCACCGTCCGGCCCACTGTGGACGTGCCCGACTGCCCGGGCCGGCGCACCGGGGAGGGACGCCGAGCCGCCCGGAGCGAGCCGTGGCAGACTGTGCGTGGCCGTACGCCTGCGGGTGGCGGCCCAGGAGGGTTCGCCTAGTGGCCGATGGCGCTGGTCTTGAAAACCGGTAAGGCAGCGATGTCTTCGTGGGTTCGAATCCCACACCCTCCGCCACCAACCGGGGTTGATCGACTCAGGTTTCAGGATGTTGGGGTGCTCGCGCTGTGCGGATGCCGCGGTTTCCTGAGAGTCGACTCTGAGCGGCCTGGTCACTGCGGCGGGTCGGTGGTCCCGCGTTCCTGGCGGATCGTCTCCTCGGCCAGTCGCTCGACCGCGCGTCGGCGTTCGTCGGCGATGGCTCGCTCGTCCCGGCGGCGGAACGCGGTGAGGACGGCTACCACGAAATCCCGCCAGATGCCGGCCACGATGTCCCCCTGAGGACGTTGCCCGAACTCCACCGTAGCTCCGGAAAACCACCGTGCTGGTCGTCGGAACGGACACAGCGGGGTAAGAAGGGGCTGGTATCTCCGCACATCGGAAGGACGCGTCCCCATGACCCTGGAACGACCGATCGCCCCGGACCCGTACGAGCTGCTGCCGACGCTGCCCTCGTTCACGCTGACGAGCGACGACGTGCAGAACGGCGAGCCGATGGACGCCCGGCACGCCCATGGCAGCACCGGGGGTGACAACGTCTCGCCGCACCTGACCTGGTCAGATTTCCCCGCCGAGACGAAGAGCTTCGCGGTGACCTGCTTCGACCCGGACGCGCCGACCGGCAGCGGTTTCTGGCACTGGGTGCTCGTGAACGTGCCGGCCAGCGTCACCCAGTTGCCCAGTGGTGCCGGTGGCGCGGCGGGCAGCGACCTCGGCGGGGCGTTCTCGGTTCGCAACGACTACGGCGAGCAGGGTTACGGCGGGGCGGCTCCGCCGGCCGGCGACCGCCCGCACCGGTACGTCTTCGCCGTGCACGCCCTGGACGTCGACCGCCTGGACGTGACCCCCGACGCCACCCCGGCCTACGTCGGCTTCAACCTCACGTTCCACACCCTGGCCCGAGCAGTGATCCGCCCGACCTACCAGATCAAGGGCTAACCCCGCCCGCCCCACCTCGCCCCCGCTCTGGTCGATCATGGAGTTGTGGTGGGTGACAAAAAACCTGTCACGCACCAAACCGGGCACCACAACTCCATGATCGACCCGGGACAGGGGGTGACCCGGTGCAGGGGGCGGGGCGGGGCCGGGGACGGCGCGGGGGCGAGGCCGGCGCTGGGGTTCGGATTTAGGCGGGGACGCGGGCTACGGCGAAGACGGACTGGCCGAACGGCGGAAGGACGAGCTGCTCGGCGGCCTTGGTGGCGGGCAGGACGATGGTGTCGTACACCTTGACCATCGGGCCCTCCTTCGGCATCAGCCGGAAGACCTTGGTGGCCATGAAGTAGCCGATCAGCCCGAGCGCGTTGGCGTAGTGGATCTTCTCGACGGTCAGGCCGGCTTCAGTCATCGCCGCGCTGAGCGTCTTCTTCGTGTAGCGGCGGACGTGCCCGGTGGCGATGTCGGCCGGGCCCATCGCGAACTGGAACGCCGGCACGATGATGATCACGTTGCCGCCGGGCCGGACCAGGTCGCGCATGCTGCGCAGCGCGCCCACGTGGTCCTCGATGTGCTCCAGGACGTTGTACGACACTGCGGCGCTGTAGTCGCCCTGGTCGTTGTGGGGCAGCAACATCTGTCGGACGTCGATGTTCGGGCGGTCGGCGAGGCGCTCCTTGAGCTGCACCAGCCGGTCCGGGTCAGCCTCGGTGGCGGTGAACCGGGGCAGTCGCTCCGACCATTCCAACGCGTAGTCACCAAGGCCACTGCCGATCTCGATCGGGTCGTCGCCGAGGTAGGGCACGGCCAGCTCGATGAACCAGCGGCGGTGGTTGACAGCGGTTGCCAGGCCTTCCAGCACCTCGGACTGAACGCGCTGATCCCCAGTGATTTCTGCCATGCGTCGATTCCTCACGATATGAACTCGACCCGTGCCTGGACCGACAGAGTGAATCATCCGCTGGGACGGCGAAAGAATCGGGGCATCGGGGTGGCCGAATTGTGGTCGGGGGGTGGGGTTCGTGATCGGCGGTCGGCGAACCCGGCACATAGTACGGCAGTACCCCGAAACATGTCACGTCGGTGCCATACGCTGACTACCCTATGAATTGTCATGACTACTCCTGAACCGGACGTGCCCAGCGACGGCGACGAGCCGGCCGCCGCGCCGTCGACGGAGGGGGTCTCCCGTGCCGTTCGGCCTTCCCGCAGGGGGAAGTGGGTCGATCTGGTTGCGGTGCTGAGCTTCGTGGTGCTCGGCTTCTGGGTCACCTGTCGACTGTGGTTGGACCCGGGCAGCGATGTACGGGACAACCAGACCGATCAGTCGCAGTTCGAATGGATGATGGCCCACGGTACACGAGTCGTCACGCACTTTGCGTATCCGTTTCACTCCAATCAGATGAACGTGCCAGACGGCGTGAATTTAATGGCTAATACGTCCGTATTATCCATTTCATTGCCAATGACGCCGATCACCCTACTATTTGGACCGCGCGCAGCATTCCTGGTCTTTCTCACCGCTGGCATGATCGCCACCGCCACGGCCTGGTATTTCCTGCTCTCCCGGGTTCTGATCGGCAGCCGGGGGCCGGCATGGCTGGGCGCCGGCTTCTGCGCGTTCGCGCCGGCCATGGTGTCGCACGCCAATGGACACCCGAACATCGTGTCGCAGTTCGTCGTCCCGTTGATCATCTGGCGCACGCTGCGGCTCGGCGATTCCGGCCGCTGGCTGCGCAACGGGGTCCTCCTCGCGCTGGTCATCGTCTGGCAGGCGTTCCTCAACCTGGAGATCCTGCTGATGACCGCGATCGGGCTCGGCGTGATCGTCGTTGTGCTCGCCCTCGGCCGCCCGGAACTGCGGGCGCGGGCCCGGTCCTTCCTCGCCGGGCTGGCCGTCGCCGCCGTGGTCGCGGGGCTCCTGCTGGCGTACCCCCTCTACGTCCAGTTCTTCGGACCGGACGCGTACTCCGGGCTGTCCCGCCTGATCCGCGGCTACTCCAGCGACCTGGCCTCGTTCGTCGCGTACTCCCGGGAATCGCTCGCCGGGAGCGCGCGCACCGCCGCGGGCCTGGCCAAGAACCCGACCGAGGAGAACAGCTTCTTCGGTTGGGCGCTGACGGTGCTGGTGATCGCCCTGGTCTGGTGGCTGCGCCGCTCGATTGTGGTGCTCGCGCTGGCCGCGCTCGGGTTGCTCTTCGCGGTGCTCTCGCTGGGTCGGGAGGTCCGCTTCGACAACCGGGGCACCGGTGTGCCGGGCCCGTGGGCGGCGCTGGAGAACCTGCCCATCCTGCACTCGGTGGTGCCGACCCGCTGGGCGCTGGCGATCACCCCGATCATCGGGCTGCTGCTGGCCTACGGCGCCGAACGTGCCCGCGAGTTGGCCGGCGCGCACCCGATCGCCCGGGGGCAGGTCCGCTTCGTCGCCGCCACGGTTCTCACGATGGCCCTGTTGCCGCTCCTCCCCACTCCCCTGCCGGTTGCTCGCCCCGACCCGATCCCCACCTTCGTGACCAGTGGGGCCTGGCGGCCGTACGTGGCGGGTGGGCGCAGTGTGGTGGCCCTGCCGTTGCCGGACAGCACGTACGCGGAGCCGCTGCGCTGGTCCGCGGCGACCCGGTTGGACATGCCGCTGGCCCGCGGTTACTTCCTCGGTCCGGACACCCGACCGAGCGCCGACCCGCCGAAGGTCGCGCTGTTCGGTGCGGTTCCCCGCCCCACCAGCAGCTTCTTCGCCACCATCCGGCGCACCGGTGCGGTGCCGCCGATCACGCCGCAGAGCCGGGTGCGAGCGGTCGACGACCTGCGCTACTGGAGGGCCGGGGTGGTCATCCTCGGGCCACGCGAGCACGAGGGGGCGCTGCGCCGGGGCATGACCGAGCTGACCGGGATCCAACCGGTCTTCACCGGCGGCGTGTGGGTGTGGGACGTCCGGTCGTTGACCGACTGAGCCGGGCGGGCCCGGCTAGCGGACGCAGCAGCCCTGGCAGACCTTCGGCCGGGGCAGGGTGAAGGCGAGGCAGCAGGTGCGGCGCTGCACGGTCGGCTCACCGGCCGGCCCGGGCACCAACTCGATCAGGTCGGTCAGGTCGAGCGCGCCGAGCAGGGTGTCGATGCTCTGCACCGTGGATCCGGGCAGACCGTCCGCGGCCCGCAGGATGCCGTGCGCGATGCCGGAGGCGACCGAGCCGAGCAGCGTCCGGGTGCCTACCCGAACCTCGGACTGGATCGCGGTGATGAGCGGCGCCAGGTGGGCGTCGAGCAGTGACCCGCGCAGTGCGGCCAGCAGCTCGGCCTCGTCGGCGACGACCCGCACCTCTGGCAGGCCGGCGAGCGCCAGCGGATCGTTCGGCAGCACCGCCACGGTGGTGCCCCGGCGCAGGCCCATGGTGAGCAGCTGCCGGTGGTCCTCGAAGTGGATCAGCAGGTCAGTTGGGTGGAGCAGCGGCACCCTCCTGGCGGACGCCCAGCCGAGCACGACCGGCAGCGCGGCCCAGTAGCTGTACGACTTCCAGGCCAGCGCGGCGCAGGCGTGCGGGGTGCCGCCCCAGCGGACGGCGGCACCGCGCAGCAGCTCCGGCAGGCGACTGCCGTCGATCAGGGTGGTGGCGGGCGTCCAGCCGAACTCGTCGTCGACCAGCAGGCCCCGGGCGAGCCCGGGGAGGTCGTCGGTGCCGAACATGGCCCGGAGCGCTGCGGTGATGGGGGCGAGCGGCGCGGTGGCGGCCTGCTGCCGTGGCATCACCGCTGTCACCTGAGCGCCCCCCGTCTGTGTGACCGAGGAGTGTGCCCCGGCGGACGAACCAGTGCCGTCCTGAGCTAAGGCTAGCCTAACCACGCCGTGACGCGTAAGGGAAGCCTGGCCTTGGTCACATTCGAGAAGCCCAGGTCACCGCGCATTCGACGGGTAGTGCTCCGGGTACTACCCGGAGTCGGTGCTGGGAAACGCCGTCGCACAATCGATGGTCATCGGTGAATTGTCAAGCAGTGTGTCGAAAACATGCCACATGCGTGTGCGACCGGGTACGGAACGTGAAACTTATAGCCCCGGCCACGAGGAAGCTGATGACGACCTCACCCCTCGAACGGGCTGCCGACTCCTTCGCGGCCGAGCTTGCCCGACAACGGACCGGGCGCGGGCTGTCCAAGAAGCAACTGGCCGTTCTGATGGGGTTCGACCCGTCCTACGTCAGCCACGTCGAGGGGCGCCGACATCGTCCGACCGAGGACTTCGCCCGCCGCGCGGAGGCCGTCCTGGAGGCCAGCGGAGCGATCTGGCAGCGCTTCCGGGAGTACGACGACCTACGGCACGCCCGGGCGGGCCAGCCGCACCGCGAGGCGTACCTGCCGGGGCAGTGGCTGCCACCCGGCACCGGCCTGGTCGTGGAACGGGAGCTGGCCACCCTCACCTACGGAGACGACGGCTACCGGTGCGTCATCCACCGGGAGCTGTACAACGCCGGCACCGAGCCGGTCACCCGGTACCTCGTCCGGGTCGCCGTCGACCGGTACCCGAACGACCCCGGCCGCTCCAACCGGCACCACCGGGAGCACCCCCTCACCTTCGCCGAGCTCCAGATTCAGGCCCACCGGGACGACGGCGGCGGCGACCCGGAGCCGATGCACTGGCGAGCCAAGCACGATCGGGACGCGTTCAAGGAGATCTGGCTGCTCTTCGAGAACGGGGAGCGGCGCTTCCCCCTCTACCCGGGCGACCGGGCCACCATCGAGTACGCGTACAGCGTCGGGCACGACAAGTGGGGCCCCTGGTTCCAGCGGGCCGTCCGGCTGCCCACCCGGCAGCTCGCCGTACGCCTGGACCTGCCTGCGGCGCTCGACCCGCAGGTCTGGGGCGTGGAGACCTCGCTCAGCGCGGAGGAGGGCCCGCTGCGCACGGCGCCGCAGCGGCACGACGAGGGCGACCGGGCGATCTACGACTGGCAGACCGACGACCCACCGTTGAACGCCCGCTACCGGATGCAGTGGCGTTTCCGCGCCCGCCCGGACACCGAGCCGGACAACCTCCCCGGTGGCACCCGGGTGCGACCCAGCGACCGGATGCGCGGCCTCGGCATCGTGCAGCGCGGCGACGACCTGCTCCGTCAGCGCGCCCGCCCGTTCGTCCTGCCCGCCGAGGAACAGGTCGCCCGGGACGTGGTCGACCGGCTCACCATGGCCCTGGCCCGGCTCGACGAACTGCACCCGTTCAGCAAGGGGGTGGGCGTCGCCGCGCCGCAGTTCGGCATCGGCCGCGCGGCGGCGGTGGTGCGGCCCCCCGACCGGTCCGCGGAGCCGGTCGTGCTGATCAACCCCCGGGTGGTCGACGCCGACCCGGACACCGACGAGCAGTACGAGGGCTGCCTCTCCTTCTTCGACCACCGAGGGCTGGTGCCCCGGCCGCTGCGCCTGGACGTGGAACACGCCCAGTGGGACGGCAGCCGGGTCATCACCTCGTTCGAGTTCGGCATGGCCCGGCTGGTCGCGCACGAGATCGACCACCTGGAGGGCCGGCTCTACGTCGACCGGATGGCACCCGGGGTGCCGTTGGTGCCGGTGGAGGAGTACCGCGAGACCGGGCGGCCCTGGCGGTACTGACCAACGAGGGACCGGGGCGCGTGCCCCAGGGGGCAGGGGCACGCGCCCCGGTATGGGGGGAGGAACGTCTAGAGGTCACCGAAGGTGTCGTAGCGGATGTGCGGCGGCGGCACGTCGTCCGCGGCGAGGACCCGCAGGGTGGACCGGACCATCCGGGCGGCACCGGAGACGTAACAG
The DNA here is from genome assembly GCF_004217135.1 of Micromonospora violae. Classification (NCBI taxonomy): domain Bacteria; kingdom Bacillati; phylum Actinomycetota; class Actinomycetes; order Micromonosporales; family Micromonosporaceae; genus Micromonospora; species Micromonospora violae. The sequence goes on along the minus strand of NZ_SHKK01000001.1, from coordinate 5,492,142 downwards.
TCGTGCGTCGTCCACGGGCCGTACCGGGCCACCACGTCCGGGACGTCGCCCTGCTCGCCGTCGAAGTCCGGGTCCTCACTGCACGACGGGGTGACCGACAACCACGGGTGTACGGCCACCAACTCCTGCAACCCGGCCAGGCCGTACAGGTCGGCCGCCTGCCGAGCCCCGTAGAAGACGTGCACCCACCGGGTGCGGTTGAAGGTGGCCAACTCCTCCACCAGCGCTTTGATCGGCGCCAACCCGACGCCGCCGGCTACGCAGAGGATGTCCCGTTCCGAGGTGCGGTCCAGGGTCATCGACCCCATCGGTGCCGCCAGCCGGAGCAGGTCACCCGGGCGCACCCGACGCACCAACGCGCCGGACACCCAGCCGGCCCCCGGAGACCGCACATGGAACTCCAGCACGCTGTCGTCGTTCGGGGCGTTCGCCACCGAGTAGTTGCGCCACACCCGGGGGTGGTAGCGCGGCACCTCCAGGCTCACGTACTGCCCCGCCTGCCAGCGCAGCGGATGCTGCAACGCCCGGCAGGTCAGCACGGCGGTGTCCGGGCCGTACCGCTCGTGGGTCAGCACCTCGGCGTGCCAGAACGGCGGGTCGTCGTCGGCCGCCGCGCCGGCCACCATCAGGGCGGCGATCGCCGCGTACGCCTCCCGCCACGCCTGGTCGTACTCCAGGTTCCAGCCGTCGCCGGCGGTGCTGCGCAGCGCGTCCAGCAACGCGACGCCCATCGTCGCGTAGTGCTCCTCGTCGACGTGGTACTTCCGGTGGTCGCGGCCCAGCGCCCGCAGGAACTCGTCGAAGCTCTCCGGGTCGTCGACCGTGTGGATCGCCGCGACGATCGCTTCGAGCAGGCGGTCGCCCTGGCCGGTCATCTGCACCGGGAAGAGCTGCCGCAGGGCGGGGTCGAGCAGGAACAGCCGAGCGTAGAAGTGACCGCTCAGCCGGACCCGGTCGTCCTCGACCAGGGTCCAACTCTCCTTCAGCAACCGCGCGATGTTGTCCACGGACGCTCCTTCTCCAGACGGCAACGGATCGGGCGCCCATAGAATCTCCACGGAGAGTGTCGACTGGTCGCACAGAATGTGCGATCGGCTCATGCTGACCCGTCGGCCGTGCCACCGGTATGGCGCGTCGGGCAGAGTGGTGCGGTGACCGTTGAGCTGACCCGCCCGGTGTCCCGCCGACTGCTGGGCACCGAGACGCTGCTGGTCCTCGGCCTCTCCCTCGGCCAGTCCGCGATCTACGCGATGGTCTCGATCATCGCGAAGTTGACCGCCGACGGTCCGCTCTCCAAGCAGACCGCCTCGCTGAACACCTCGGCTTCGGCCCGCCCCTGGCTGGACCTCACGTACCAACTGCTCGGCATCGTGTTCGCGCTGCTGCCGGTGCTGCTCGCCGTACACCTGCTCAGCCGTGACCCCGGCGACCCGGCGCGGACCCTCGGCCTGGACGCCCGGCGGCCCGGTCAGGACGTGGCGCGCGGGGCCGGCCTGGCGGCGCTGATCGGCCTACCCGGGTTGGCGCTGTTCTGGGTGGCGGCCCACCTGGGCCTCAACGCCACGCTGGTGCCCGCCTCGCTACCGGACGTCTGGTGGGCGGTCCCGGTGCTGATCCTCGCCGCCGTGCAGAACGCCGTGCTGGAGGAGGTGATCGTGGTCGGTTACCTGGTCACCCGGCTGCGTCAGCTCCAGTGGCGGCTGGCCGCCGTCATCGCGGCGAGCGCGCTGCTGCGCGGCTCGTACCACCTTTACCAGGGCTTCGGCGCGTTCGTCGGCAACGCGATCATGGGCGTCGTGTTCAGCCTCTTCTACCTGCGTACCCGGCGGGTGATGCCGCTGGTCATCGCGCACACAGTGCTCGACGTGTTCGCTTTCGTCGGCTATGCGCTGCTGCCCCGGGAGTGGTTCGACTGGCTCTGACCGGTCAACGCCGGTCGGGTCGATAGGCGGACACCGCTCGGGCCGCGAGCCGGTCGGCCGCCGCCGCGTCGCCCAGCGCCGCCGCGAGCACCGCCGCGCCCGGCAGCAACCGGGCCACCAGCCGCAACGCGACCCAACCACCGGCCTGCGCCGTGAGCGGAGCGGCCAACCGCCAGGCCGCCTCCGCGGCCCGTGGCCACGCCCCCTCGACCGGGTCGCCCGTCGACTCGGCGGCGGCCAGGGCCGCCACCGCGCTGGCCCGATCCGGGTGCACCTGGGTCAGCACCAGCAGGTCGACGGCCCGATCGGGGTGCGTCGGATCCTTGCCGTACGCGGCGGCCAGGTGCAGCACCAAGTCCGAATGCGTCCACAGCACCGTGGCCAACTCGGCCAGCGGCGCGAAAAAGCCGGCCAACGCGGCGGTCGCCCCGCCCGCACCCGCCGAGCGGACGAAACGCCGGGTCGCCAACCGGGCCAGGCCGTCCGCTGACGCGTCCGGATACCGGGTGCGCAACCGCGCAGCCCACCCGGCCGCGCCGGGCCCGAGCGCCCGCACCGCGGCCAGAGCCAACAGCTCCGGCGCGAAGCCCGGGTGGTCGAGCACGCGCGCGGCGACCGCCCGCAGCTCCACTTCCGGGGTACGCCCCAAAGCCAGCTCAGCCTGCCGCGCGGCGGACTCCGCCGGGGCCGCCTGCTGCTCGGCGGGTGCCGGCTGCTGCCCGGCGGGTGTCTGCTGTTCGGCGGGTGTCTGCTGTTCGGCCACGGGTTCGGGGGCAGGCTCGGGCGGTCTGGTGGTCTTGCGTGGGGTGGTGGCCCGCTTGGTGGTCTTCACTGCCTTGACCGGGGTCGCGGTGCGCTTGCGGGGTGCTGGTGTGGTGGGTGTCACCTCGGCGGGCGTCTCGGCTGCTTTCCGGGACGCGGCCTTGCGAGCGGGGGTGGTGCGCGCCTTCGGCGCTGCCGGTGCCACATCTGCCGCTGCACCTGCTTGATCGCCACCGGGCTGGTCGGGCTCCTGGGCGCTCGCGTCCGTGGTCGGCTCCGCGCTCGCGTCATTGGCTGGCTCGGTCCGCGCGAGCCGAGGCTGCCGGGGCAGGGGGCGGTCCGGCTCCGGGGGCTGGAAGAGCACCGCCGGGGCCGCCTTGGCCCGGCGAGGACGCGGGCTCGCCGGCGGTGCCGCCGGCTCCACCGTCCCGGGGCGCTCGTCGGCTGCGGTCGGCTCGGTCACGGTCGGTTCGGCCACCGTCGGCGGCCGGAAGGTCGCCCGTGGGGAGCGCCGACGCGCTCTCTCAGCAGGCTCTCGGCGGGTCGACTCGCTGGGTGGCTGCTCCTGCATATCGATGGAGCGTAGTCCGGATCACGCCGCCGCACAGCGTGGAGACACGGGGGCGGGCGGACCTTGGTGGGCGTACACCGGAAGTCGTTTTGCTCCCAGTGGGTGGCGACCTGTATCCTCGGGCGCGGTGGTCTGAGGATCACCAAGGGAGACTTCGCCTAGTCTGGTCTATGGCGCCGCACTGCTAATGCGGTTGGGGTCTTAAAGCCCCTCCCGGGTTCGAATCCCGGAGTCTCCGCGCGAAAGCCGGGTGTGTACACTGGCTGAGCACAAGCGCCCGTAGCTCAATGGATAGAGCATCTGACTACGGATCAGAAGGTTAGGGGTTCGAGTCCCTTCGGGCGCACCACTGAAACAGGGAATATGGCCGACCGGCCATATTCCCTGTTTTTGTCTGAGTCGTCGGCGGGTAGCCGACCACGTACCTCTGGCCCATGCTCGGATCGCGATATTGTGGGCGCGGGCAGTGCGCCTGCCCGCGCCTCGGTGTGACAGCCCACGCCTGAGCACACACAGGGCCAAGAGTCGCCGACTCCGCGCAGACGTGATGAGCTTCGGCGTGCCGGCTGCGCCGCCTGTTCGGTGGAGGGCGTGGGGCTGCACCGGAGGCGTCATGACTGATGAGCAGAATCCGCGTCGGACTCCCCGATCGGGTCGTGCCCGGAAGCGAGCAGTTCGAGCTCAGGCGGCCCGTGCCGGTGTCCCGTACTCAGTGGCGGCCCGGCAACTCGAGGCAGTCGGGCTGCAACCGGGCGAGACACTTTCCAGCTATGGGCGGACGATCTACCCGGTCGTCTTCGACTCGCACCGGGAGCTGATGATCAGACGTCGCGAACAGCGTTCGTTCGACGAGCGGGTCCTGGACAACCGGCGAGCCGCGACCCTGCCGGACGGCCGTGCCCAGCATCTCGTCGAGCGCTTTCCACCGACGCGGGGTCGAGACGGCACCGGGGTCGGCCCGCTCTATCACGGTGAAGGGCGTCAGGAACTCCTGGCCATGCTGTACGTCGTCGTCGCGGCCGAGTCACCGGGGCTGCTGCCGGCCGTCGGTGACCTCGTCTGGATCGCGGAGATGGGGGAGGAAACCGCCCTCGACATGGCGTGCGCCGAACTGGACCGGGAGGCGCGGCGGCTGCTCGACCGCGACCCGCCGGATCCTGGACGCGCTGCTCATCGTCGCCGACGACGGACACGCCCCGGGCACGCGGGTCCGCCTGCTCCGGAATCCACACGAAAGTTCCCATGCCACCATCACCGGCGCCCTGTGGGGAAGTTCCGGTCCTCCCCTCGGATACCTCATCTGGCTCGACGAGACGAAGACGGCCGAGTCCGTACGTGCCGATGAGCTGGCGGTGCTCGCCGACCAGGAGTCCCGACCGCGCTGATTTTCGACGGCGTCAAGGCGGCGCAGCGACCCTGATCCACTCGTGTTTCATGAAGTCGGGGTGTCCTGGCCCGAGGGATGGCCCGACTTCATGAAACCGGAGTGGATCACGCCAGGCGGCGATGCCTGGTCGCGTGTGCCGGAACCGCGTGGAGCCTGCGGGCCCCCAAGTGGGCGCGGCCGGTGCGGCTCGTCGTCCCTGCCGCTCGTCCGTGCCAGTCGCCGCCGCTCGCTGCTGGCGCTTGACGCGGGCCAGATCAGCGACAAGAATTTACGTTAATCGCTGTTAGCGTTAACAAACCGTCCCAGTGCTGCGACGGCATCGTCAAGCCGATGTGGCGGTGCCGCGACGGCCTGACCCCTCGTACAGCACTGCCACGCAGGGGAGAAATCTATGCGAACCAGGGCAAGATGGCTCGCGGCGACCGCCGTACTCGGTGTCGTCCTCGCCGGGGTGCTGACCTCGACCGGTCCGGCCAACGCGGAATCCAACGGCGGCGTACGGGTGATGCCGCTCGGCGACTCCATCACCGAGGGCACCCAGGTGCCGGGCGGGTACCGCATCGGGCTCTGGCAGCGCCTCGCCAACGGGCGGTACACCGTGGACTTCGTCGGCTCGCAGTTCAACGGGCCAGGCAGCCTGGGTGACCACGACCACCAGGGGCATCCCGGCTGGCGCATCGACCAGATCGACGCGAACATCGTCAACTGGCTGAACACCCAACGGCCGCGGACCGTCCTGCTGCACATCGGCACCAACGACATCCTGCAGAACTACAACGTGAGCACCGCGCCGAACCGGCTCTCGACCCTGATCGACCGGATCACCGCTACGGCTCCCAGCGCGGACGTGTTCGTCGCGCAGATCATCCCGCTCTCCAACAGCAACCAGGAGGCGGCCGCCCGCACCTTCAACGCGGCGATCCCGGGCATCGTGCAGGCCAAGGTGAACGCCGGCAAGCGGGTGCACCTGGTCGACATGCACAGTGCCCTCACCACCGCCGACCTGATCGACGGCATCCATCCCACCTCCGGCGGCTACGACAAGATGGCCGCCCGTTGGTACAGCGCGTTGCAGTCGGTACCCGGCACCATCGGCGACCCGGGCAGCGGCGGTGGCGGACAGACCACGGCGATCGTTGGTGCCCTCTCCGGTCGCTGCGTCGACGTCCCCGGTGCCGCCACCACCAACGGCCTCCAGCTGCAGTTGTGGGACTGCCATGGCGGCACCAACCAGCGGTGGACCTACACGAGCGGCAAGGCGCTGACCGTGTACGGCAACAAGTGCCTCGACGCCGCCGGCTATGGCACCTCCCCGGGCACCCTGGTCACCATCTACGACTGCCACGGCGGAACGAACCAGCAGTGGAACGTCAACGCCAACGGCACCATCACCGGGGTGCAGTCCGGTCTCTGCCTGGACCCCTACAACATGGGTACCGGTAACGGCACGAAGCTCGTTCTCTGGACCTGCACCGGCCAGACCAACCAGCAGTGGAGCCGCCGATAGCCCGGCCCCCGTATCCACCCGTCGGCTACTGCCGAAACAGCGAAGGGCCGCATACAGTACGGGCTCGGCGCTGCCGGACAGCAGCTGAGGGCCAAAACGGGGATGGTTATGGGCAGGCAGTCGTTGGGGCAGTCCGTGCTGGGCGGGTTCGGGTGGAGGCTGCCCACGTTGGCAGATCGGTTCGACGCTCGCGCCAACAGCATCGGGCTGCTGCGGATGGTGCTGGCGTTCGCGGTGCTCGTCGCGCACTGCTGGCCTCTCGCGCTGGGTCGGCCGATGCTCGGCAGCAGCGAGACCCTGCGGCAGGCCGATGTCGGCAAGCTCGCGGTGTACGGCTTCTTCGTGCTCTCCGGCTTCCTCATCACCAGCAGCGCCCTGCGCTTCAGCCCGGTGCGGTACCTCTGGCACCGGGCCCTGCGCATCCTGCCGGCCCTGTGGGTGTGTCTGCTGGTGACCGCGCTGGTGATGGCCCCGGCGATCGCCTACTACGAGCGCGGCACCCTGGACGGCTTCTGGGGGCACCCGCAGGGCCCACTGCAGTACCTGCGGGCGAACTGGCTGTTCGCCATGGACCAGTGGACGATTTCCGGCATTCTGCGGGACGTGCCCTACGGCCGGGGCATCGAGGGTGGCGGCCCGCTGAACGGCTCGTTGTGGACGCTGCGGTACGAGGTGGTCTGCTACTTCATGCTCGCTGCCCTGGCGGCGACCGCGGTGCTGGCCCGGGCGCGTGCCGCCATGGTGTTGCTGCTGCTCGGGGTGTACGCGGTCGTCGTCGAGGACTTCGTCCGAGGTGACGGGCTCGCCGTCCTGCCGGCCAAGCACGGCGTCCTGGGCCCGTACCCGCTCGTCGGGACCTTCGAGAAGCAGCTCGTCATCTACCTGACCTTCGCCTTCCTCCTCGGTGCGGTGGCTAAGTTGTACGCCCACCGGGTGCCGATGACCGGCTGGCTGGCGGCTCTCGCCGCGGTCGGGGTCGCGGTGACCGCACGGTTCGGTGGCTTCTATGTCCTCGGGGTGCCGCTGCTGGCGTTCCTGCTGCTGTACCTGGCGGTCGGGCTACCCCGTTGGTTTCACTCGGTCGGCCGCAAGCGGGACTACTCGTACGGGGTCTACATCTACGCGTTTCCGGTCCAGCAGGTCGTCGCCCTGCTCATCGGCGTGCGGTACGGCTTCGTCACGTACCTGGTGGTGGCGTCGGCCGGCACTCTGGTCCTCGCGGCGCTCTCCTGGCATCTGGTGGAGCGCCCCGCCATGGCGCTGAAGGATGTGGCCGTGCCGCTGGCCCGGCGCGGCGGGGATGCCCCAGCCGCTGCGGGCCCCGACCTCGGGGCCGTCGCGCGGCCGACCGGGTCGCCTGCGGATGCGCCCGCTCGACCGGTCGTCACCGCGCCCGTACCTCAACCGGCCGACGTGTAGGGCTGAGTTCACCGGCACCGTGGTCGATGGGCAAACATCGATGTTAACGCGCGCGCAGCGCGCTCCTCAAGGGTGCGGTGGTGGTCCGCGTCGGGGTCTGAGGCGATGCCTGCGGGAAGTCGGTGGGAGGCGTTTCGCCTCAAGATCCGGGGTTCGACGGCCGCAGATGTTCCCAGCACATTACGTCTTGACGAACGGCATGTTATCGCTCACAGTCGATGCCTAAGGACGACGACATCTTGGCTTTCCGGGCAAGCCTTGCCTCGTCGATCTCGAATCAGGCGTGCGCTTGGGCATGCAGGTGTCTTGTTAACGCTAACGTGCTGACGCCTGCGCTCGGCCACGTGTCGCGGTACGCCCATCCTCGGGCAGGCCGTTCGGCTCTTGGTCACTGGAGGAGGATCATGTCTGCCCTAGATAGGTCTCCATCGATCGCACCCCCGTCGCGACGGCGACGTGGGTGGTTGCCCCGCATCCTCGCCGCCGGCGCGGCGGCGTTGATGGTCGGCGGCGTCGGCGTAGCGGTGGTGTCGACACCCGCCGCCGCGGCCACTGTCGACACGAACGCGTGGTACGTGTTGATCAACCGCAACAGCGGCAAGGCCCTGGACGTCTACAACCTGGCCACGAATGACGGTGCCCGGATCACGCAGTGGGCCCGCAACAACGGTAACCAGCAGCAGTGGCAGTTCGTCGACTCCGGTGGCGGCTACTACCGCGTGAAGTCGCGGCTGTCCAACAAGGTGCTGGACGTCACGGGCTTCTCAACCGCCAACGGCGCCAGCATCGTGCAGTGGACCGACAACAACAGCAGCAACCAGCAGTTCCGGTTGGCCGACTCGGACAGCGGCTACATCCGGTTGATCAACCGGAACAGCAACAAGGTGGTGGAGGTGCAGGGCGCCTCGACCGCCGACGGCGGAAACATCGTGCAGTACGACGACTGGAACGGCGCGAACCAGCAGTGGCAGTTCGTCCGCGTCGGCGGTGGGACCGACCCCACCACGCCGCCGCCGACCGGCACCTGTGACCTTCCCTCGACGTACCGGTGGTCGTCGACGGGTGCGTTGGCGCAGCCGCGGTCGGGTTGGGTGTCGTTGAAGGACTTCACGGTTGCTCCGTACAACGGTCAGCAGCTCGTCTACGCCACCACCCACGACTTCGGGTCCAGCTGGGGTTCGATGAATTTTGGGTTGTTCTCGAATTATTCGCAGATGGGTTCGGCGAGTCAGAACGCGATGAACTCGGGGACGGTGGCGCCGTCGTTGTTCTACTTCGCGCCGCGCAACATCTGGGTGTTGGCGTATCAGTGGGGTGGGCCGGCGTTCTCGTACCGGACCTCCAGCGATCCGACGAACCCGAACGGGTGGTCGTCGCCGCAGACGTTGTTCAGTGGGAGCATCACCGGGTCGGGTACGGGTCCGATCGATCAGGCGGTCATCGGTGACAGCCAGAACATGTATCTGTTCTTCGCCGGTGACAACGGCAAGATTTACCGGGCGAGCATGCCGATCGGGAACTTCCCGGGCAGCTTCGGGTCGAACTACACGACGATCATGAGTGACACGACGAACAACCTGTTCGAGGCGGTGCAGGTCTACAAGCTGCAGGGTCTGAACAAGTACCTGATGATCGTGGAGGCGATCGGGTCGCAGGGTCGGTACTTCCGGTCGTTCACCGCGACCAGCTTGGGTGGGTCGTGGACGCCGCAGGCCACCAGTGAGAGCAACCCGTTCGCGGGTAAGGCGAACAGTGGTGCGACCTGGACCAACGACATCAGCCACGGTGAGTTGCTGCGGACCAGCGCGGACCAGACGATGACGGTCAACGCCTGCAACCTGCAACTGCTCTACCAGGGCCGTTCCCCCAGCTCCAACGGTGTCGACTACGGTCTGCTGCCGTACCGGCCGGGCCTGCTCACCCTGCAACGCTGACCAGGTTTGATCAAGCTCGACTGACACTGGACGGGCGGGCTCGGCGCAACGCCGAGCCCGCCCGGCTCATGTCGACGCGGCGATCAGCGCGGACTCACCGGATCGGCGTGCCGGTGACGCAGGTCAGCACCTGGCCCTGACCGCGAGTGGTGCGCGATGTGGTCGTGGTGAAACCGTGTGTCTCGAGCAGTACCTCGGTCGCGGTGAGGTTCGCGGTGGAGTGCGCGAGGGTCGGTCGCTCGCCGAAGACGTAGAGCCGCCCTCCCGGTGCCAGCAGGTTGCGTATCCGAGCGATCTGCTGCGCTGCGTCACCCAGCCAGAAGAGGCTGACGTTCACGGCGAAGATCTTGGTGAAGTGCTCGGGGGGAAGGTCTGCCGACTCGAACCCGGCCCGCCGAATCTCGGCTCTGCCGGCGTCGATGTGGCGCGTGTTCCGTTGGGTCGCCAGCCGCACCATCGTCGCGGCGGGGTCGATGGCGACGATCCGGCCGGTGGTGAGCTGACCGGCGACCAGGGAAACGGCCGCTCCCCGACCGCACCCGATCTCCAGCACCTGGTCGTCGGGTGCGACAGCCATGGTCTCCACCGCCCAGCGCTGCCGGTGGGCGGCCGTGGGCGTCGCGCCAGCGCTGGACGGGCCCGGATCGCGGGTCGGCACCGTGGACCTCACCACGTCACCTGCCGATACCTTCTCGCGCACACCTCTGATTCCACCCTCTCGGCGGAGTCGGTGCATCGTGTCCTCGGTCACCGTCCGATCGACATCAGTGCACGGGTGCCGGTGTGACGTCCCGGAGGGCGTCCGTCGGGGCCGGGACGTGCTTCGGAGCGCCGGCGTTCACCATGGTCGCGGAGACGATGGCGGCGGCGACCACGAAGCCGACGGCGACCCAGTACGCGACCGAGTAGCCGTGCATCAGCGCCTCGTTCCGCACCTGGGCTTGCGCTGCCGGGCCGCCGTGCGAGAGCAGGTAGGTGGCGGCCGAGCTGGTCGCGATGGTGTTGAGCAGCGCGGTGCCGATCGATCCGCCGACCTGCTGCGACGAGCTGATCATCGCGGAGGCGACACCGGCGTCCTTGGGCTCGACGCCGTGGGTGGAGATGCTCATCGCGGGCATGAAGGCGGTGCCGATGCCGAGGCCGATCACGGCTTCGGCGAACGCGATCTCCAGGAAGCCGCTCTCCGCGTCGAGCAGGGCGAGTAGCACCAGACCGACCGCGGCGACGAGGTAACCACCGACCATGATCGGCCGGGGGGCGATCCGGTGCGCGAGTCGCGCGCCGATCTGCGTGGCCCCGATGGCCTGCGGCACGGCCATCGGCATGAACGCCAGCCCGGCCAGCACCGGCGACCATCCCTTGACCTGCTGGAAGTAGTAGCTGAGCAGGAGGAACATCCCGAACATGCTGACGATGGCAAGGGCGACCGAGAGGTACGCGGCGGCCCGGTTGCGTTCGGTCAGGACGCGCAGTGGCAGCAGCGGGGACGTGACCCGCGCCTGCACCACCACGAAGGCCGCCAACAGCAGCACCCCGGCGGTGAACGACCCAACGGTCACCCTCGCCGACCATCCGTGGCTCTCGGCGACGCTGAACCCGTAGACCAGGCCGACGAGCCCCGAGCTGGCCAGCAGGACGCCGGGGAGGTCGAGGGGGGCGCGATGCCGCTCGCCGTCGTCGTGGATGGTGCGGCTGGCGCCAAGGATCCCGATGACCGCGATCGGTACCAGGACGAACATCGCGAAGCGCCAGTTCAGGTACTGGGTGAGCAGCCCTCCCACGATCAGGCCGACAGCGCCGCCAGCGATCGAGACCGCGCTGAACACGCCGAACGCCTTGGCGCGTTCTCTCGGCTGGGTGAAGGACAGCGAGAGCAGCGAGAGCGCGGCTGGCGCGAGCAGGGCCGCGAAGACACCCTGTAGTGACCGTGCGACCAGCAGCATCGCGGCGTTGACGGCCAGGCCGCCGATGGCTGACGCGATCGCGAAGCCGGCCAGCGCAGTCAGGAAGGTGCGCTTGCGCCCGACCATGTCACCGATCCGGCCGCCGACCAGCAGCAGACCACCGAAGGCCAGACCGTACGCGGTCACCACCCACTGCCTGCTCCCGTCGGTGAAGTGCAGAGCCTGTTGTGCCGACGGGAGCGCGATGTTCATGACCGCCCCGTCGAGCACCACCATCAGTTGAGCGATGGAGATGAACAACAGGGCCTTCCACCGCTGGGACTCCGGGGTGGTGCGACCTGTGGGCATGTCTGTTCCTCAAGGGTGATGTGCGCGGATTCGTTTCGACTCACCAACGCTAACGACGTTATGGAACGACCACCAAAGAATGTGCCTGCTGTTACAACGCGAAGCTGGCCGGTTCTTATGGCGTTTTGATACTGATAGCGAAGAACGCCCGGATCAATAGGGGGCTGCCTCGGGAGAGAGCCCCGCCCTTGTGAGGGCTGTTACTTTGTCGAACGTTCCAGAAATGACTAGCGTTCCGTCTTGCGAAGCCCCGCGGTTCCGCGGCGGCTCACCAGTCGAGTGGATGTGAGACGGGATGTCTGGACGGTTGGAATCAAAGGTGCTGCTCGTGACCGGCGGAACGCAGGGCATGGGCCTGGCGTTCGCCCAGCGTGCGGCCACGGAGGGGGCTCGCGTCGTCATCGGCGCCCGGGACAAGGACCGGGGCGAGGAGGTCGCCGCGCAGATCAGGAGCGCGGGCGGTAGCGCGCTCTTCGTGCCCACCGACGTGACGGTCGAGGAGGAGATGGCGCGGCTCGTCGACGCCGCGGTGACGGAGTACGGGCGACTGGACGGCGCGTTCAACAACGCGGGTGGTGGCCCGATGGCCAGCGTGCGGGAGACCGACAGCGACAACTGGCACCAATCGCTCGCCCTCAACCTGACCAGCGTCTTCTACGGCCTCAAGTACGAGCTCCCGGCGATCATCGCCGCCGGTGGTGGCGCGATCGTCAACAACGCCTCGGTCTCCGGCGTGAAGGGTGACGGGGCCCAGGCCGCCTACAACGCGGCGAAGCACGGCGTCATCGGTCTGACCCGCTCGGCGGCCCTCGACGTGGCGCGCTCCGGTGTGCGGGTCAACGCCCTGGTCACCGGCCTGATCGACACCCCGCTCTGGCAGAACGTGGTCAGCCAGGCCCCGGAGGTCGCCGAGCGTTACCTGTCGGCGCAGCCGACCGGGCGTGCCGGCACCTCCGACGAGGTCGCCGCGCTCACCGCGTTCCTGCTCAGCGACGAGGCCACCTTCATCAGCGGCGCGTCCATCGCCATCGACGGTGCCCTCACCGCCTGAGGCACCGAGCACGTCCGTACCGCCTGAGGCGTCAAGGACCACGTCCGTGGCTGCCCGGTTGCCCGGGGCGGCGGCTCCAGCAGCCGCCACCCCGGGCCAGGCAACGCGTCAGGCGATCCGGTAGGCCCGCTGGATCGTCTGCGTGACCGTGTTACCGGCGGTGTCGGTGGCGGTCAGTCGCAGCGAGACGAACCCGGCCCGGCGCGGATGACTGATCAGAGCGACGTTCCGGAGCACCGGCACCGCCACCCATGTCCTGCCGTCATCGAACGACGCGGACACGCCGAGCGTGCGGTTGGGCGCGGCCGTCGAGCCGGCCTGCCGGTCCAGCACCATCGGCATCGGCATGGTCCGACCCTTCCGGGCCGTGTTGGTGTCGTCGAGCACTGGCGTCGGGCGAGCCGTCGTCAGGGGCAACCGCTGCGGCGACGTCGTGTGCGCCGAGGTGAAGGTCCAGGCCACCGAGACCGACGTCGACAGGGTGTCCGGTGCGCCTCGGGTGGCGGTCGCCTCCAACCGGTAGGTGGCCTTCCCGGCGGGCACCGCGAACTCGGCCCACGGGCTGTCCGAGGTGCCGATCTCCTTACCGTCGCGCAGCAGCCGGAACCGCACCGGCAGGTCGTCGCGGCTCGCCGGGCGACCGGCCGCGTCCCCGAACAGGGGGACCGACGCGATCGAGATGGTGTCGCCGTCGCGGCCCGCGTAGCCCAGGGGTGACAGGGTCGGCGCCTGCGCCACGGTCGGCCCGAAGGGTGCCGCGTTCCAGGTCTGGTGGTACGTACGACCCGACGTGAAGGTCGAATCCTGCGTCGTGAGGTTGTCCCCCTCGACGAACGTGGACGTCCAGACGATGCCGCCGTCGGTGTTGTAGTACTCGGTACCCGTGAACGGCAGGTCGATCGGCGTGTTCGACCCGATCGGGCCCGAGCCGCCGGGCGCGGACGCGCGGTGGAACCGGGTGGCCGTCGTCGTGGTGGACTGGCTGCGGTAGGTCGCGTGGACGGTGGCCAGGTTCTTCGGCGACAGCTTCCGGGTCAGGCCGGTGAACATGTCGCCCTTGCCGACGTACGCCAGGTCGTAGGTGTAGGGGCTGTTCCGGAAGGTGCCGTCCCTGCCCGGTCGCGCGAGCCCGACGCCCAGGGTGGCGGTGAACTCGGGTGCCGCTACGGCGGGCCCGAGCCGGCCGAAGAAGACCTCCGCGACCGAGTCGCCGCTGAGTTGGACGCCCGGGTAGCGCAGGCCGTCGTCCCAGTTGGCGCTGACGTTGATCGAGATCGGCGCGGCGTCGCGCTGCGGCACGGTCACCGCGACCGGCTTGGCGCTGCGGGCGTCGACCGCCTCGGTGACCGGGCCACGTACGTCCAGGACCGGCTGTGCGAGCAGGGTCGACACGTTCCCCTCGTGGATGGTGCTGTACAACGCGTACCGACCCTTGGGCAGCCGCAGGACGCCGCCGCCCGGTGTCGTGGCGAGGGTGGAGAACTCGCCGGTGGTCAGGTTCGCCGCCACGGTGGTGTACTCGGTGGCCGGCTTGCCGTCGCGGCCGGTGTGGGGAAGCCGTACGTCGTAGCTCTCGATCTCACGGTTCAGCGCGAAGGGCGTGCGTACCCGCAGATCGCCGGCACCGGTCGCCGTCAGCGCCCCCTGGTAGACGCCGTCCGGGGCGTCCACCCGGGTGTCCACCGTGATCGTCGCCTCGGCGCGGCCACCGGCGGGCACCACCAGCGTGGCCGGGCTGACGGTGAGCATGCCGGCCGGGGCCGGCGCGATGGCCAGCGTCAGGGTGACCGGCGCGGTGCCCGTGTTGCGGTAGCCGACGACCTGGGTGATCGGGCTGTCGTCGGCGTGCGGCCAACGCTGCACCGGAAAGTCGATGGCGGCCACGTCGGTGGTGACCGGCTGGGCGACCGCGCGGGCGATGTCGACCCGGCCGGCGCCCTGCTCGTAGATGGTGTCCGCGCCGGTCGGCTTGGCCGAGCCCATCAGGGCTGCCTTGAGCTGCGGCCCGGTCCAGTCCGGGTGCTGACCGACGAGGATCGCGGCGGTGCCGGCGACGTGCGGAGTCGCCATCGACGTACCCGACATGGGGGCGTAGTCGCCGCCCGGAGCGGCGGCCACGATGTCGACGCCCGGCGCGCTGATCTCGGGTTTGATGTGGTTGTCGCCGATGCGCGGGCCCCGGCTGGAGAAGTAGGCCCGCTGGTCGTCGGCGTCGACTGCGGCGACGGCGAGAGCGTCGTCGGCGGAGGCCGGCGAGGAGACCGACTTCGGCTTCCCCTCGTTGCCGGCCGCGACCACGAAGAGGGTGCCGTACCGGTGGCTCAACTCCTGGACGGCGGTCTCCAGCGGGTCGAGTCCGGGCGCGTCGTCACCGCCCAGGCTCACGTTGACCACCCGGGTCTGCGGCGCGAGCCACTGCATGCCGGTGATGATGTCCGAGTCCTGGCATTCGGTGGTGGCGCAGACCTTGCCGACGAGCAGCTTCGCCCCCGGCGCGACCCCGCGGTACCTGCCGCCGGAGGCGGCTCCGCTGCCGACGATCGTCGACGCCACGTGGGTGCCGTGGCCGACCGAGTCGCTGGGGTCGCCGCCGCCGGTGAAGTCCCGAACATCGGCGAGCCGCCCGGCGAAGTCGGGGTGGCTGGCGTCGATCCCGGTGTCCAGCACGCCGACGGTGACACCGGTGCCGTCGAAACCGGCCTGCCACGCCGCCGGGGCACCGATCTGCGCCACGCTGTGGTCGAGGGAGACCGTGCGCTTGCCGTCCAGCCAGATGTGGGTGACCCCGTCGGTGAGGGTGCGTGCGGACGCCGTAGCGCGGGTGAGCGACGTCCAGAGTGTCACCCGGTCGTCCCGGTCCGCCCGGACCGCGAGCGCGTGGGCGGCCGGCAGATCGGCCCGCACCCGCCCGGCACCCCCGGTGGTCGCGGTCCGTGCCCGCGCCGCCATGTTCTCGGGGTACGCGACCAGCAGCGGCAACTCGGCTGCCCGGTCGTCGTAGCCGAACTCGGCCAGCGTGGTGAGGTCGAACAGGCGCCGGTCGAGCCGGCCGTCCCGCACCAGCGGCATCGCGTCCACCGGGATGACGTACTGGTGGCCGTCCTTCCGGCTGCTGACGAACCGCATGGCGGCCCGCCCCGGCCCCCGCTGGATCTGTGGGCGACCCGCCGCGTCCAGCGACACCCGGTCTCCGGTGATCAGGGTGAAGCCCTCGGAAGTGCCGGGGACGGTGGCCGCCGGCCTCTCCTGCGCGTTCGCCGGTTGGCCGGTCAGGCCCGCCGCAACCAGCGCGGTCGCGAGTACGCCGGCTGTCAGGGCGCGTCGTTGCCGTCGTCGCACATCGTCCTCTCCGCCACGGGCGTCTCCCGGGTCGGCACGATGACGCCTGGCCAGGTCGTTGGGTTGATCACTGCGCTGTGACGCAGGCCACAATCTCACCCCGCGCCGACGCGACCGGTCCCCCCGGGCGAGTTCCATGCGGCGGTGACCAGGGGACGAGGCGTTGGAGGGCACCGGTCCGATGCGTGACGCGGAAGAGTTCGACGCCCTCTACGCGGCCTGCGCCGGTCGGGTCGTGGGTCACGTGTACGCGCTCACCGGCAACCGCGCCGAGGCCGAGGACGCCGTCGCCGAGGCGTTCATGCGGGCCTGGCAGCGATGGAGGACGGTACGGGAGACGGACAGTCCGGAGGCGTGGGTCCGCCGGGTCGCCTCCCGGATCGCGGTGAGCAGCTGGCGCAAGGCGTTCAACCGGGTACGCGCACACCGCCGGGCCGCCGTCGACCAGGGCGTACCCGGCCTGAACGAGGACCACGTCGCCCTGTTGCAGGCGTTGCAACGGCTCAGCCCCAACGAGCGGCGGGCCGTCGTGCTGCACCACCTCAACGATCTCAGCGTCGCGGAGGTGGCAGCCGAGATGCAGGCCCCGGTCGGAACCGTGAAGACGTACCTCGCCCGTGGTCGGAGAGCGATGGCCGGGCTGCTGACCGATGCGCATCAGGAGGAGACCTCCCATGGCTGATCCGCGCGATGATCTCACCGCGATCGTGGCCGAGGTCCGGCGCGTCACCACGCTGCCGGGGGCACAGACGTTGCGCCGCCGCAGCGACCGGCGTCGGCGGCGTCGGGCGGCCATCGGGGCAGCGGGGCTGGCCGTGGTGGCCATCACCGCCGGCGCCACTCTGGTGCGGGCCCGCAGCGTCGTCGACACGCCGGGCGTCGACACATCGGGCGTCGGTCCGGCCAGCCAGATCGCGCCGTCCGTGGTCCCGTCCGCGACCGCCTCGGCGGGACCGCAGGACATCCTCGCCGGCCGGCGGCAGGTCCAGATCGTGCTGCCCGGTATGCGCGGGGCCACCCTGGCGATCGACCGCGACGGCGATCAGGTGCGGGCCACCACCGAACAGGGCATCGACGATCGGGCGCTGTGGGTGCTGCGCCCCGAGGGCGACAGGTACCGGATCCTGCTGGCGTCCGGTGCCAACGCGGTCTGCATGACCGTCGTGCACGACGCCGCGCCGGGCAGCGTACGCGGTCGGGCGTGTGATGCCGCCGCCTCGACGCAGCTCTTCCGGATCGATCAGGTGCCGGACGGCAGTTACTCGATCTTCCAGGGGAAGCGTTACGTCCAGGTCGTGGACGGCACCAACGCCCTGGTCCCCGACCTGCCGGAGGGCCTCACCACCACGTACGAGTTCGAGGACCGAGGGCCGGCCCCGCGCTGAGCGCGGGGCCGGCCGGGTTCGCTGTCGGCCCGGTCAGGTCGGGGGAAGTCGCGGTGTCGACCACGGCTTGTCCGGGTCGAACTTCGGCCGGTGCGGGAGCCGAATCATCCGGTCGACCGAGACGGCGGCCGAGGTGACGGTGGTCGAGGTGTAGCGGTCCCGGCTGGCCTTGACCGAGACCGTCAGCCGCTGCCCGAGCAGCGCCACCGGGATCGTGAACGTCGAGTCGTTCGCGTTCCAGATCTCGACGCCGTTCGCCGACCACTGGTACCAGTAGTGTTCCGCGCTGGGCGTCCATTCGCCCGGGGTCGCCGTGACGGTGCCACCGGCCGCCACCGTTCCGCTGATGGTGGGTGGCTTGACCGACTGCAGTGCGGGGGGCGGGCCGATCGTGAACGCGTTGGCCAGGACCACCGGTTTGAGCGTTCCGTACGGGTGCAGGGTCAGGGTGGCCGGCCCGAGCACTGCGTGGCTGAGATCCACCTCGGCGGTAAGCGTCCTGCGGTCCGGCGAGACCGTCTTCACCCAGGCCCGGATCGGCACCGTGCGGTAGGGGCTCACCTCGACCTTGTCGTCCTGGTGCAGTTGGGTGCCGTGAATGGTGATCGTTCTCAGGTCGCCGGACGGCACGGTGCCCGGAGCGACGGATGCGACAGTGGTGACAGCGTTGGCGACCGCGAACCGGTAGTCCATGAACGTCCGGGACCAACTGTTGTCGGCTTTGATCCGCAGGACCCGCAGGCGGTGGGCGCCCTCGGCCGTCGGCGTCCAGGTCACCTGCGCGGTGCCGTCGGCGCGGGCGGGGATGGTCACGTCCGGCCCGCTGTTCATCGAATACCGGTAGCCGACCGTGTCGGGCAGGTACGAGCTGAAGGTGAACGTGCCGGTGGCGAGTCGGCCGCTGCCGTTCTCCGGGAAGTCGACGGAACTGACCTGCGGCTCGTCCGTCGTCGTCCAGACTTGGGTGCCCTCATCCGTCTGCACCGCGGCGGCGTTACGGGCGATGACGCTGACGTAGTTGTGGCCGATCACCATCGTGTGGAAGCTGAAGGTGACCTTGCCGTCGGCAGCCGGACGGAGCACCTGTTGCGTGCTGTCGTCGCCGTTGAGCGTCGCCACGTACTCAGCGATGTTCGCCATCCCGCTGTGCGCGGTGAAGGTGGACGAGGTGCCGGCCGCGGTGCTGCCGGTGCGGGTCACCGTCGGCCTCGCCCCGTCGACCGAGACGTTCAGCCAGCGGGGGGTGGACAGGGTGCCGTCCGCGCTCCGGCTCTGGATCCGCAGACCGTCGACGCGGGTCTCGGTGGCGGTCCAGACGAGGTCGGCGCTGCCGTCCGAGCGGGCCGGGACCGTGGTCGTCACCACCGGCCGCTCGTCCAGGCCCGAGTATTCCGGCCAGTACAGGTACTCCACCACCTGCGGCGCGCGCGGAGCGAGGTGGATGGTGAGCGAGGAGCCGATCGTCACCTCCCCACCCGTGTCACCGGTGAGGACCGGGGCGTTGTCCACGGTGAAGGAGTAGGCGCGCGGGGCGTGCGCGGTGCCGTCCTGGGTGACGCTGTGGACGTACAGGGTCTGCCGGCCGCCACGGGTCGGGGCGATCATCGCCGTCGCCTTCCCGTTGGCATCCGCCGGCACGGTGCCGGACGGTCCGCCCTCGTCGATCCGCCACGCGAAGGACGCCGTGCCGGCGACCGTGGCCCGGAAGTCGAACGCACCCGGTACGCCGACGTTGTAGTCCTGGTTGGGCATCGACTCCGGGTACGCGGCGGAGAAGACCTCCGGTCGGGTCTCCTTGACGTAGAACGGGTGAGTCGTCCGCTCGGACCTGTTTCCCGCGCGGTCCACGGCATAGACCGTCAGTGAGTGGGAAGTGGCAGCCTTGGGCGTGAACGTGACGACCGCCGGCCCCCCGAGCCCGACGGCGTCCACACTGGATTCCTGGTACTCGTCGGGCAGTTCAGCCGAGTAGAACTCGTACAGGTAGCTGACGGTGTCGGCGGAGGCCGAGGTCAGGGTGAACGTGCCGGGGACACCGATCGCGCCGGTGCCGCCCCAACTGCTGACGGGGTAAACGGTCGAGGTGACCGTGGGTGCCTCGCCCCCATCGCGGTCGACGGTGAAGTGGCACGTGTTGCTCCACGGCGACGCGTCCGCGCCGTCGAGGACACGCACCCGCCAGGCGTACGTGACGCCGTCGAGCTGCCGCGACTCGTCCTCGAGTTGGACGTAGACGGTGTTGCTCTCCTCGCCCATCTCGACGAGCCACTGCTGCGGTCGTGCCGGGTCGGTGACGTCCCACACCTGGAAGTCCGCCTGCCGTCCGCTCCGGGGCGTACCGCTGTGGGTGCCCTGTAGCGAGACGGCCCCGGCCATGTTGAGGCGCTGCGGGCTCAGGTACGGCCCGGGGGCGGCGCCGGCGCAGGGACTACCGGCGGTCTTGAGGTCGGTCGGTGCGCTCGCCGCCGCGCTGGCGGTGGCGGAGGTGAGCCCCACCGCCGCGCCGCAGACGAGCGTCACGGCGACGCCCAGCGACACCATCCGTCGGTGAATACGCGAAGCGGTACCCAAACCCTGCCTCCACTACCGGTCCCGATCATGATCAATCGGTAGAGGATCGCACGGCGGACCAATCGATCGCAGCTCGTCTTTCCGGCGGGAAGATCATCCGAACGGATGCGGCGACCGGGGTATCCCTGCGGCAGCCCTTCGATGTCAGAGCCAGACCACGATCCCGGTCAGGTCGTTGAGCACCGCGGCCACGCCGGCCCGGATCGCCGCCGCGCAGCGGTCCGGGGTGAACGAGTTCGGGTCGTACGTCGAGGACATGCCGAGCCCTTCACCACGGAACGACGCGCCGTCCCAGTCGACTGCGGTGACGTTGTGGGTGGGCTCGGCCAGTTCCGCGCCGACCACGAGGAACTTCTCGTCCAGGTGGTTCGGGGTGACCAACGCGAGCGCGTCGATGAGGTCGTTGCCGGCGCTGACGATGAGATCCGGGCCCATCTCCATCGCCTTGCTGATGCTGGGAACGGCGTCCTGCGCGCCGCCGACGGTGATCGTCCGGAGGTCGACGTGCTCGTCGTCCGCCCACTCCTTGACCGCCGTCACGAGGGCCTTGGTCGGGTTGTCGTCGCCGCTGGTCAGCAGGACGACCCGGTAGTCCTTCGGCGGGTGGACGCCGGCCCACGAGCCGGGCTGCGGCGTGATGGTCGCCTCCGGCGCGGGTTTCGTCGAGGGGTCGACGAAACCTGGGCCGAGCGAGCCGATGGCGCTGGGCGCCGGATGTGGCTCCGACCAATCATTGCTGGAGCTACAGGCAGTGACCAGCGCGGCGGTCGCGGCCAGCATGGCAACGGCCCGAAGCGGGGGGCGCAAGGTGATCGTCCTCCGGGTGGTGGCGGTGGGTGCGCGTACGTCTTCGTATTCCTATCTCAATTCCGGTCGCCGGCGATCGGTGGGCGGCCGTTCGGCGGTTTTGTTCTCCGGCGGTTCGCCGGTGCGCGGGTTGCTGTTCACCCACGACATGCAACGTGCACTGGCCAACTGAGGGAGTCGAATGTCAGGCCGCATCCGCCGTACCGTTATCGTCGCCGCTGTCGGTTTCGCCGCAGCGGTTGTTCCGTTTCTGGCCGCCGAACCGGCGTCCGCGCACGGCTTCTCATCGACTGTGTACGCGAAAATCGCGGCGGGAGATGAGGGTCACATTCGGACGGGGTTGGAGCTCGAATACGACCTCCTCATCGTTTCCGCCGCGGATGCCGGCCACGATGATCCGCTCTTCCAGGCCGGAACCGCCGCTTTCGAGGCGGGTGACCCCGCGGCCCAGGCCGCCGCGCTGAAGAGTCACGCGTCGACGGTCCTCAAGTACGTCTCCGACCGTTTCTCGGTGACCTCGCGGGATACGGCCTGCCAGCCGACGCAGGTGGGCGACGCGACGATCAGCGAGCGTGACGGCGTGCCGTACGCGAACCTGCAACTGGACTGGACCTGCCCCGAGCGGGTCGACGAGCACGTGGTGCGCAGCAGCCTCTTCCCCGATGACGAGGACTACGTCAAGGGCACGAAGACGATCGTCACCTACGAGATCGACGGCCGCTCAGGCAGTGCGGCACTCGACGCCGCCAACCCGTCCTTCTCCACCGCGCAGGCGTGGTACCAGCGGTTCGGCGAGTTCTTCCTCCTGGGCGCCGAGCATCTGCTGGGCGGGATCGACCACATTCTGTTCCTGCTGGCGCTCATCGCCGGGTCGCGGCGGCTCCGGGAGATCGTGCTCGCGGCCACCAGCTTCACCCTGGCGCACTCGGTGACGTTCATGCTCGCCGCGCTCGGCCTCGTCGAGGTGCCGGGGGTGATCGTGGAACCGATCATCGCGCTGTCGATCGCCGTCGTCGCTGGTTGGCACCTGTGGGGGATCTGGCGGCGCGGTGAGCACGCGACCGACCTGGAGACGGCCGGGGACGGTCATCTCAGCCTGGACCGGGCCGGCTGGATCCGCCTCGGTGTGGTGTTCTGCTTCGGGCTCGTGCACGGTCTGGGCTTCGCGGGCGCACTGGGCATCGACGAGGCGTGGTCGTGGACCCTGCTGTGGTCGCTGCTGGTGTTCAACATCGGCATCGAAGTCGTTCAGTTGACGATTATCGCGGTTGTCTTCCCGCTGCTGTTCGTGCTGCGCCGTCGCGCGCCGAAAGCCGGGCTCTGGGCGACCGGGGCCGTTTCCGCCGGCGTGTCCATTATGGGTTTGATCTGGTTCGTCCAGCGCATTTTCGGATCATGAGCAACGCTAAGTAGTTCGCGACGTGTGTCTTTCGCAAGATCACGTTCATGATCGGTTCACCGGGCGGCGAAAGCGTGTAATCGCTTCCCCGGCGTCGGGTGAAGGCACAATCCACTTCTCTATTTGAAAAGGGAACAATGTCGATGACATTGAGCAGCTCGACACGGGCCTCCGCGCTCGTGCGGCGGCGCCTGGTCGCCGGGGTCGCAGCCGGCTTCCTGGGCATGGGCGCGGCCCTCGGTAGTGGCCTGATGGCCAGCGCGAGCGCGGCCGAGTCCACCACGATCACCGGTGTGGTCCTCGGCGTCGGCGCCAACGAGACCCAGCGCATCGTCACCTGGTACTCCTCCGCCGACACCGCGCAGAAGATCCAGCTCGCCCCGACCGCCGAGATCGTCAACGGCGAGTTCCCGGCCAGCGCCATCAGCTTCGACGCTGTCGGTGGGGCGAACACCTCCACCACCGGGTTCAACCGGCACGCCACGATCAGCAACCTGCGTGAGAACACGGCGTACTCGTACCGGGTCGGCTCCGAGGGCAACTGGTCCCCGGCGTACGCCTTCAAGACGCAGGACTTCGAGGGCGACTACAACTTCCTGTTCTTCGGTGACCCGCAGATCGGATCCTCCGGCGACGTCGCGAAGGACCAGGCCGGTTGGGCCGAGACGCTGCGGGTCGCCACCGCGGCGAACCCGGACACCGAGATGCTGGTCTCCGCCGGTGACCACGTCGAGTCCGCGAACAACGAGGCTCAGTGGGACGCGTACCTCTCCCCGGAGCAGCTGCGGCAGTACCCGACGGCGGCCACCATCGGTAACCACGACGTCGGCGGCAAGTCCTGGGAGCAGCACCACTTCACCCCGAACACCGACCGTTCGGCCCAGTACTACACCGGGGACCAGGCCACCCGCTCCGGCGGCGACTACTGGTACATCTACAAGGACGTGCTGTTCATCGACCTGAACAGCAACAGCTACGTCAACCCGGCGGACGGCTCCGCCAGCGGCGGCGACGCGGCGCACGTCGCCTACGTCACCGACGTCGTCAAGAAGCACGGCTCCGAGGCCAAGTGGAAGGTGCTGGTCTACCACCACTCCATCTACTCGGCGGCCAGCCACGCGACCGACTCGGACAACAAGGAGCGGCGCAAGGACTTCACGACGGCCTTCTCCGACCTCGGCATCGACATGGTGCTGCAGGGTCACGACCACGTCTACACCCGCAGCTACTCCATCAAGAACGGCCAGAAGGAGAACGCGGCTGAGAAGCCGGGCGCTGCCGACGTGTTCCCCGGCCCGGGCGGCGTCATCTACGTGACGGCGAACTCGGCCTCGGGCTCGAAGTACTACGACATCAAGAAGCCGGACAACACCGGCACCGGCGTCACGGGCCTCGGCCCGGACCCGCTGAACCCGAACAACTACTGGTTCAACTCGGTGCAGAACCAGGAGCACGTCCGCAGCTACGTCAAGGTGCAGGTCAAGGCCGACAAGCTGGTGCTCCAGAACATCCGCAGCGGCACCTGCGCGGCGCCGAACGCGGCCGTCGAGAAGGGTCTGTCCTGCACCAACACCGCCGAGGGGCAGCCGGTTGGCTCGATCGTGGACAGCACCACGATCCACCCGTACCACGGTGACGGTCAGGCCATCCAGGTCAACGTGCCGAACCCGGCTCCGGGCGAGTTCGGCTGGACGATCGACGGCTACAACGGTCTGGTCGACCTGGGTACCGCGCAGGAGCGCAACGGCACCTACTTCCAGGCCAACGGCAAGATCAACCCGATCCTCGTGTCGGACAGCCGCCGCTCGCTCGCCCCGTGGTCGATCTCGGCCAACGTCGGCGACTTCACCGACGCCGACAAGACCTTCTCCGGCTCCTACCTCGGCTGGAACCCGTACGTGCTCGACGCCGGTGCGGGCGCCGAGGCCGGTGCCCCGGTCCTGTCGTCCTACGACGACCAGGGCAAGGGCCTCTCGGTCTCCAGCGCCCTCGCCGCGGCCGCGCAGGGTCACCCGCGTGGCGGCGCCAAGCTCGGCGCTGACCTGGACCTGAAGATCCCGGACAGCATCGCCAAGGGCAACTACCGCACCACCCTCACGATCACCGCGCTCAGCAGCTGATCGAACAGTTCCACCGGGCGGGGTAGGCACCTTCGGGTGCCTACCCCGCCACCCATTTGCCACCTTCCAAGATCACCTCAAGGAACCGACATGTACCCGTCCGTAACGCGCTGGAAGACCACGCCCGCCGCACTCCTCCGTACGACCGCACTGTCCCTGCTCGCCGTCGTCGCGGCCGTCGGTGTCGGTACCGGTCCCGCCCACGCTGCGGACGGTAACGTCGTCTGGACGGTCCGGACGGCCTCCAACAGCTACGGCGAGGCCCGGTCCAGCTACAGCTACAACGTCAACCCGGGTGGTGCCGTCGAGGACGCCATGGTCGTGGCCAACCGTGGCCCGGCGCCGCTGACCCTCGCCGTGTACGCGGCCGACGGCTTCACCACCGACGCCGGCCAGCTCGACCTGCTCCCCAAGGACAAGAAGTCGATCGCGATCGGCGCCTGGGTGAAGCCGAACGCCGGCAGCGTCGTGATCCAGCCCGGAAAGACCGCCCAGGTCCCCTTCACGGTCAGCGTTCCGGAGAACGCCACGCCCGGTGACTACGTCGGCGGCATCCTCACCACGCTGACCCAGACCGACCAGGCTGAGGGGATCAACGTCGACCGGCGGCTCGGCATCCGGATCAAGATGCGGGTCGGCGGCGAGCTGAAGCCGAACCTCGCTATCGAGAACCTGCACGTGAAATACGCCGGACCGACCAATCCGTTCAGCAAGGGCGACGCCACCATCAGCTACACGATCCACAACGTCGGCAACGCCGCCCTGTCCGGAAACCAGGCGGTGACGGTCTCCGGCCCGTTCGGCCTGCTGCGGGTACGGGCCGCGGACGTGGCCGCGCCGCCGGAGCTGCTTCCGGGCGAGAGCTGGGACGTGTCGGTGCCGCTACACGGGGTGGCTCCCACCATCTCGCTGGCCGCGACCGCGACGCTGACCCCCCTGCTCACCGACGCCTCGGGCTCCACCACCCCGCTCAAGCCGGTCGAGGTCACCGCGCACGGCTGGGCCCTGCCCTGGACACTGGCGCTGGCGCTCGTCGTGCTGATCGCCGCGCTCGTCGGGGCGTACCTCTACCGGCGTCGTAACCAGACGCAGCGCAAGGCACGCGAGGACGCCCGCGTACGCGACGCCGTCGAGCAGGCGCTTCGTGGCCCGGAGCCGCAGACCTCCTGATCGCCGCCCCGGTCACCTCGGCTGGCTTCGGCCGGCGGCGGTTCTCGCCCGCTGGGTCAGACTGATCGCGAACGCGATCACGACGACCACCAGCACCGCCGCCGGCACGGATGCCCAGCTTGGGGCCGTACGCAGCAGCACCGTGCCGAGCACGGCGCCCACCACCAGCCCCGCCAGCCGGCCGACGCCACCCACGTCGGCGAACCGGTGCGGGTCGACGACGCGCCGCCGGACCAGCTCGGTCAGCGAGCCGGTCAGGTAGGTGGTCGACGCACCCCGTATGCCGGTAGCCACGGTGATCACGCTCTGGATGCCGCTCGACACGGCGGCCATCGCCAGCAGCACGAGCCCGAAGCCGTAACCCGGACGCGCCGAGCAGGCCAACCAGCCCACCGTGAAGCCGAGCAGCAGCGCCGCCTCGGCGGACGTCACCACCGCGGTACGGCGGTTCCACCCCGGCGGGGTGTGGCGCAACGGCACCGTGGCGGCGGCCACGCCCACCGCGTACCCGCCCACCGCCACCACCGCCCCCGCGAGCGAGCGGGCGTTGGCCGTGGCGAGCGCGTGGCCGAAGTGCACCAGGTTGCCGGTGATCACACTGGCGAAGTAGCCGTTGAGCCTGGTCAGGCAGATTACGTCGATGAAGCCGGAGGCCGCGGCGAGGGCAACCAGGAGCCAGGCCGTGGCCCGCGTCGACGGCGCGTGCACGATGCCCCTTCCGTCGATCCTGCGGCCAGCGCACCCATCCCGGCGCGGTACGCGGACATTCCCGTGCCCGCCCCGGCTACGCCCGGCGGGGGCCGCCGAGCGGCGGCGTTCGTCCTTGTGGGTGAACGACGTTCAGCTCCGGGCCACGGCTGCCGCCCAGCCGGCATGCTGCGACGGTGACGCCGGCGCGGAGAGGGAATCCACATGGTTGACGGGGATGTGCCAGAGCGGATGCAGGCCGCGGCCTTTGACGGGTTCGGTGGTCCGGAGGTGATCACTCTGCGGAAGCTGCCGATCCCGGAGGTCGCCGACGACGAGGTGTTGATCAAAGTGTGGAGCGCAGGCGTCGGGGTGTGGGACGCGTACGAGCGCGAGGGTGTGCTGGTGCCGGAGGGCTCGACGCTCCCGATCGTGCCCGGCTCCGACGGTGCCGGAACCGTCATCGCAACCGGCGGCAAGGTGACCAACCTGGCGGTGGGCGACCTGGTCTACGTCTCCGCCACCACCCGGCCGAAGGGCGGCCTCTACGCCGAGTACGCGTCGGTCAAGGCGGAGTACGCGGCGAAGGTGCCCGACGGCGTGCCCCCCGAGCACGCCGGTGCCATGCCCACCGATGCGCTGACCGCGCTGGCCGGGCTCGACGCGCTCAGCCTGTCGGCCGGCGCCTGGCTGCTGATCTTCGGTGCGAGCGGCGGTCAGGGCCACCTGGCCGTGCAGTTGGCGAAGCGGCAGGGGCTGAACGTGATCGCCGTGGCGTCCGGGGCGGACGGCGTCGCGCTGGTGACCCGGCTCGGAGCCGACGTGTCCCTCGACGGCCACGGCGACCTGACCGAGGTGTTGGCCCGGATCCGGGACGCGGCGCCGGGCGGGGTGGACGCCATCCTGGCGATGGCCGGCGGCGGAACGCTGGACCAGCTCACCGAGGTGCTGGTCGACGGCGGTGTGGTCGCGTTCGCCCACGGGGTGCGGCCGGAGCCGCAGGAGCGGCCGGGCGTCACGGTCCGCGCGTACGACGGCGAATCGAGCCCCCGACAGCTACAGCGCCTCAACGAACTCATCGAGGCGGGGCCGTTCGTGGTGCACGTCGCGCAGACGTTCCCACTGGGCAAGGTGCGGGAGGCGCACCAGCGCCTACAGACGTCCTACGCCGGCAAGCTCCTGCTGACCGTGGCCTGACACCTCAGGGCGTGCGCTGCTGCGGCACCCGTACCGATGCCATGCCGGCCGCCGTCGCCGCCTGAATGCCCAGGTCGGTGTCCTCGAAGACCAGGCAGGACTCCGCGGGTACGCCGAGCTGCTCCGCCGCGAGCAGGAACGCCTCCGGGTCGGGCTTGGCCCGGGTGTAGTCGTCGGCGCAGACCAGCACGTCGAACCGGTCCAGCAGGCCCAGCGCGCTCAGGGAGGCGGTGACCGACGCGCGGGTGCTGCCGGAGACGACGGCGAACGGGACCCGCCGGTGCGCGTCGTGGATGTGCGCCAGAACCTCGGGCACGGCCGCGAGCTGCGGCAACAACTCCTGGTAGTAGCTCTCCCGCCGCTCGACGACGGTCGCCACCGGCATGGACAGACCCTGCTGCTCGTTGAGCGCGACGATGATGTCGGCGGTGGGCCGTCCACCCCAGGCGTAGAAGAGGTCCTCGGGGAACTCGCAGCCCCACTCCTGAAGGGCCCGCTGCCAGGCCAGGTAGTGCAGCGGCATCGAGTCGACGATGGTGCCGTCGCAGTCGAACAGGTACGCGGCGAACGGCCCGGGAGGCAGCGGCAGACTCACCCGGGAAGGCTACCGCTCACCGGCGGCCCGACTGCGCCGACGTCCGTCGTTCGTCGCGGTGGTCCGTCCGTCGTTCGAACCAGGTCACCCCGATCAGGAAGGCGGTCAGCAGGGTGAGCGCCGCCAGCGGCGGCAGGGACCGGCCGATCGGCAGCAGGGGCAGCGGCAGCAGCGCGGCGACGACCTGCGCCCGGTACACCACGCGAATGGTCAGCCGCCGGAACACCAGCCTGCTGAGCAGATAGAGGGCGGTGCCGCCGTAGAGCGCCGTCGCGGCCTCCCAGCCCAGCCGGCCGGAGTGCGCCGACTCCTCGGTGAGCTGGGCGATCACCTCCTCGATGCCGAGCGCGACGTAGATGGCGCCGATGATCAGCGTGGCGTGCCCGAGGCCGTACGCGTCGCCCGCCACGTTGGCCTGTCGGTCAGCCGGCAGGTTGCCGACGGCCTCCCGGGCGGCGGGCGCCAGCCGATCGAAGTACAGCCACCACAGGCACACCGTGCTGGTGAGACCGAGCAGCGCGGCCAGCAGGGCGGAGCCGACCGGCGCCATCGTCCTCGGGCCCGCGCCGGCCGAGATCAGGGACTCCCCGAGCGCGATGATGAGCACCAGACCGAACCGTTCGGTGAAGTGGTCCACGCTGCGCAGTCGCCACGGCCGGAAGGTGGACGCGATCCGGGCACCGCCGATGTCCAGCAGCAGCGCGACCGTCCAGAGCACGGTCTGGGCCGTATCACCGAGGAGGGCGCCGATGATCAGCGGAACCCAGCCCAACACCACGGGCACGGCGAAGAACCGCAGCGTCGAGCGCAGCGCCGGGTTCGTCGCGCTCGCCCAGAACAGAATCACCAGCTGCACGGCCCGGCCGACCACGTAGGCCAGCGCGAGAGTCAGCGGCGCGTCGAACAGCTCCGGGCTCTGCCGCCACGCGTCCGGCAACACCAGCGCGGCCACGAAGACCGCCGCCATCGCGACCAGGGTGGCGGCGCGGACCGGACCGACGTCCGGCCGGACCAGGTTTCCCACCCAGATGTACGGCGCCCAGGAGTAGAGCAGCAGCAGCAGGAGGAGCAGCCCCTGGGCCAGGGTGAGCGCGCCCGACGAGCCCGCCATGAACGTGATGACCCGGGTGAGGGCGAAGACGAAGACCAGGTCGAAGAAGATCTCGAACATGGTGGTCCGGTGCGTCACCTCCGCCGGCACCGGTTGGAAGCCGAGAATCCCCCTCATTCTCGCATTCTGCTCTATATCGGTCGACGGTTCGTGCGGCTCCGCTCAGCCCGGCGCCGCACCTGCTGGTACGCGCCGGTCAGCCCCATCGCCCGGCGTACCTCGAGCACGGTCTGGCGTACCTCCTGGCGGGTCCGTTCCGTGCCCTCGACGATCAGCCGGTCGACCAGACCCGGTCGGCTTCGATCTCGGCCCGACGCTGCCGGATCGGCGCCAGGAACCCCTCCAACGCGACGACCAGCCGCTCCTTGACCTCCACGTCGCCCACCCGACCCGCCCGGTAACGCTGGGCCAGGTCGGCGACCTCGTCGCGGTCCGGATTGAAAATCTCGTGGTACGCGAAGACCGGGTTGCCCTCCACCGTGCCCGGCACGTCGGCCCGCACCCGGTTCGGGTCGGTGTACATGCCGAGCACCTTGCGACGCACCGTCGCCGCGTCGTCGGAGAGCGCGATCGAGTTGCCCCGGCTCTTGCTCATCTTGGCGGCGCCGTCGGTGCCCACCAGGCTCGGCGTGTCCGCTGGGATCAACTCGGGCACCGGGAAGACGGGTCCGTACAGGTAATTGAAACGACGGGCGATCTCCCTGGTCACCTCGACGTGTGCGGCGTTGTCCCGGCCGACCGGGACCACCTCCCCCTTGACGCAGAGGATGTCCGCGGCCTGGAGGACCGGATAACCCAGCAGCCCGTACGGCATCTCCTCCTTGCCCGCGTCGCGGGCCATGTCCTTGAGTGAGGGCACCCGTTCCAGCCGGGGGACGGTCACCAGGTTCTGCAGGAGGGTGTTGAGGTCACCGACCTCGGGAATGGCCGACTGGAGGTAGAAGGTGGCCCGATCCGGGTCGACTCCGGCGGCGAGAATGTCGGTCACCATCTCGCGGGCGTTACTGGAGACCTGGTCGATGTCCTCCCGGCGGTTGCGAGTGGTGAGCATGTGCAGGTCGGCGATGATGAAGAAGCTCTCGTAGCTCCGGTGCAGCCGTACCCGATTGGCGATGCTGCCGACGTAGTGGCCGAGATGCAGGCGGCCGGTGGGCCGGTCGCCGGTGAGCATGCGTGCGACGGACATGGTGGTGCCTCTCGTATCCGAAGGTGGGTGACGCGTGGGCGCGCGCCGAGCAGGGCTGGCTCAGCCCTGTCGGTTCAGCGGGATCGACTCAGCGAGCCGTCCGCCATCGCGCGCCGGCGCGGAACCGCAGGCCACCGGCACGGAGGACGTTCAGAAGTTGCTCCCGGCCATCGCCGGAGCTGGGAGGGGTCACGGGCACGGCACCGAGGAAGAAGCCGTCGACCAGGTCGACCGCCTCGGCTGCGCAGCTGCCCGTCCGGACCACGGCCTCAGATTACCCGCGGGAGGCCGCGGGGTGGGGAGAGGTAGCAGCGGTGCGTTCGCAGCGCCGGCCTGGTGAGCAGGGGCGCTGGCATACTCGGCTGCCATGGTGCTGTCGCGAGGGTGGAGCCTCTTCCTGGTCGGAGTCGGCGTCTGGACCTGGGTGATCTGGCCCAGGTTCGCGGTGGCGATCTGGCAGGACCCGCGGTCCTGGCAGTCCGGCACAGTGGCCGACGGCGCGGCTACCAGCTTTCTGTGGGTACACGCGCTCCTGATCGCCGCGTCGCTGGCGATCGGCACCACCGCCGGCGCGCTCGGCGTCCGGGCCTGGCTCGCCGCCCGACGGCGCAAGACGTCCTGATCGTCGGCGCTGGCCCGGAGGATCGGGGCCTTTCCGGGGTACGACGACCCGCGCCCTGCGGGCAGCGCCGTGTCCACCGTCGCGCCCGCAAGCCGCTGACCTGGGGAAACTCCTCGGGCGGGCGAGTGTGACGCGCGCCGCTACCCGTGGATTTGACGATCAAACCCGCAGACGCGTAACTTTCTCTCTGCCAGCGCGGAACGGGGCAAACGGGACGAAGGTCCTAGAGCACCGGAACGGGATGGCAACCGGGTCAAGTAGGGGTTCACTCCTACGAGACACGGTCCGGGCGGGGCTTGCCGGATCGGCCGCGAGGCGGATTTGGTGCGGCGAAGCCGACCGGGTAAGGTTCACGACCGGCAGGGCACCGGGCGAGACTGCGGGAAACCGCAGCGGCCGGCTTGCCGAATCCGACGACCTGACGCAGCGGTTCGCTGCTGCGTGAGTGCGCCGGCGCTGACCCGTACGAAGCATGACAGACCGGGACACACGGTTTGACACAGCGCAGACGGTAAGGTAACGTAGTAAAAGTGCCCGGCGCGAGAGCGACGGGGGCGCGGAACGAAAAGCCCCGGGATGGGTGCCGCTGTGTGTGGTGCTTTGATCGGTGTGTGGTTGTTCTTTGAGAACTCAACAGGGTGCTTGTAAAGCCAGTGCCAATTATGATTTATACCCCGGACTGGTCAGGCTTCGGTTTGGCTGGTTGGGATTCCTTTGGCAACAATTTGTTTGTTGTCAGGATTGTTTTCCAATTTTTTGTTGGAGAGTTTGATCCTGGCTCAGGACGAACGCTGGCGGCGTGCTTAACACATGCAAGTCGAGCGGAAAGGCCCTTCGGGGTACTCGAGCGGCGAACGGGTGAGTAACACGTGAGCAACCTGCCCCAAGCTTTGGGATAACCCTCGGAAACGGGGGCTAATACCGAATATTACTGCTGGTCGCATGGCTGGTGGTGGAAAGTTTTTCGGCTTGGGATGGGCTCGCGGCCTATCAGCTTGTTGGTGGGGTGATGGCCTACCAAGGCGACGACGGGTAGCCGGCCTGAGAGGGCGACCGGCCACACTGGGACTGAGACACGGCCCAGACTCCTACGGGAGGCAGCAGTGGGGAATATTGCACAATGGGCGGAAGCCTGATGCAGCGACGCCGCGTGAGGGATGACGGCCTTCGGGTTGTAAACCTCTTTCAGCAGGGACGAAGCGAGAGTGACGGTACCTGCAGAAGAAGCACCGGCCAACTACGTGCCAGCAGCCGCGGTAAGACGTAGGGTGCGAGCGTTGTCCGGATTTATTGGGCGTAAAGAGCTCGTAGGCGGCTTGTCGCGTCGACCGTGAAAACTTGGGGCTCAACCCCAAGCCTGCGGTCGATACGGGCAGGCTAGAGTTCGGTAGGGGAGACTGGAATTCCTGGTGTAGCGGTGAAATGCGCAGATATCAGGAGGAACACCGGTGGCGAAGGCGGGTCTCTGGGCCGATACTGACGCTGAGGAGCGAAAGCGTGGGGAGCGAACAGGATTAGATACCCTGGTAGTCCACGCTGTAAACGTTGGGCGCTAGGTGTGGGGGGCCTCTCCGGTTCCCTGTGCCGCAGCTAACGCATTAAGCGCCCCGCCTGGGGAGTACGGCCGCAAGGCTAAAACTCAAAGGAATTGACGGGGGCCCGCACAAGCGGCGGAGCATGCGGATTAATTCGATGCAACGCGAAGAACCTTACCTGGGTTTGACATGGCCGCAAAACCTCCAGAGATGGGGGGTCCTTCGGGGGCGGTCACAGGTGGTGCATGGCTGTCGTCAGCTCGTGTCGTGAGATGTTGGGTTAAGTCCCGCAACGAGCGCAACCCTCGTTCGATGTTGCCAGCGCGTTATGGCGGGGACTCATCGAAGACTGCCGGGGTCAACTCGGAGGAAGGTGGGGATGACGTCAAGTCATCATGCCCCTTATGTCCAGGGCTTCACGCATGCTACAATGGCCGGTACAATGGGCTGCGATACCGTGAGGTGGAGCGAATCCCAAAAAGCCGGTCTCAGTTCGGATCGGGGTCTGCAACTCGACCCCGTGAAGTCGGAGTCGCTAGTAATCGCAGATCAGCAACGCTGCGGTGAATACGTTCCCGGGCCTTGTACACACCGCCCGTCACGTCACGAAAGTCGGCAACACCCGAAGCCGGTGGCCCAACCCTTGTGGAGGGAGCCGTCGAAGGTGGGGCTGGCGATTGGGACGAAGTCGTAACAAGGTAGCCGTACCGGAAGGTGCGGCTGGATCACCTCCTTTCTAAGGAGCACCTTCCGACGAAAGTCGGTAAGGAGCCCGCGCTGCCCGAATGTGGTGGTGGGGTGCTCAGATGGCGGAGACACTGGCAAGTTTTTCCTCGGCAACGGCCGGGTTCCTTCTAGTACAGCTGCTCTTCGGGGTGGTGGGAACGAAGCCCTGGTGCGGCTGAGGGGGGATGTAAGCACCCTGTTGGGTCCTGAAAGAACAACCAGTGGTTGTTGTTTCAGAGACTTGGCCAGCCTCCTGTGTGGGGGCTGGGAGTCTGCCAGGCATGGCCTGGCCTCGCATACCGCCAACTGTTTGTTGGGTTTGGTGTGGGGCTGTTGGGGTTGTGGGTTGGTCGTTTGTTGAGAATTGCACAGTGGACGCGAGCATCTTTGTGGTCAAGTTGTCAAGGGCGAACGGTGGATGCCTTGGCACCAGGAGCCGATGAAGGACGTGGGAGGCCGCGATAGGCCTGGGGGAGCTGTCAACCAAGCTGTGATCCCAGGGTGTCCGAATGGGGAAACCTGGCACCAGTCATGTGGTGTCACCCACACCTGAACACATAGGGTGTGTGGAGGGAACGCGGGGAAGTGAAACATCTCAGTACCCGTAGGAAGAGAAAACAATTTAGTGATTCCGTGAGTAGTGGCGAGCGAAAGCGGATTGAGGCTAAACCGGCTGCGTGTGATACCTGTCAGGGGTTGCGTGGTCGGGGTTGTGGGACCCTGCTGAGTGTACTGACATGCACTCGAGAAGTTACAAAGTCAGTGGCTAGTCGAACAGTCTGGAATGGCTGACCGTAGACGGTGAGAGTCCGGTAGGTGAAAGTTGCTGACCTTCTGTGGGTGTTCCCGAGTAGCGGCGGACCCCTGAAATCTGCCGTGAATCTGCCAGGACCACCTGGTAAGCCTAAATACTTCCTGGTGACCGATAGCGGACGAGTACCGTGAGGGAATGGTGAAAAGTACCCCGGGAGGGGAGTGAAATAGTACCTGAAACCGTTCGCCTACAATCCGTCGGAGCCTTGCGGGGTGACGGCGTGCCTTTTGAAGAATGAGCCTGCGAGTTAGTGGCATGTGGCGAGGTTAACCCGTGTGGGGGAGCCGTAGCGAAAGCGAGTCTGAATAGGGCGATTCAGTCGCGTGTCCTAGACCCGAAGCGGAGTGATCTAGCCATGGGCAGGCTGAAGCGCGGGTAAGACCGCGTGGAGGGCCGAACCCACCAATGTTGAAAAATTGGGGGATGACCTGTGGTTAGGGGTGAAAGGCCAATCAAACTCCGTGATAGCTGGTTCTCCCCGAAATGCATTTAGGTGCAGCGTCGCGTGTTTCTTGCCGGAGGTAGAGCACTGGATGGTCTAGGGGGCCCACAAGCTTACCGAAATCAGCCAAACTCCGAATGCCGGTAAGTGAGAGCGCGGCAGTGAGACTGCGGGGGATAAGCTTCGTAGTCGAGAGGGAAACAGCCCAGATCACCAGCTAAGGCCCCTAAGCGTGTGCTAAGTGGAAAAGGATGTGGGGTCGCATAGACAACCAGGAGGTTGGCTTAGAAGCAGCCACCCTTTAAAGAGTGCGTAATAGCTCACTGGTCAAGTGGTTCCGCGCCGACAATGTAGCGGGGCTCAAGCACACCGCCGAAGCTGTGGCATTCACATTTTATCCTCGCTTGGACGTGATTCCTTGTGCAGGTGTGTGGATGGGTAGGGGAGCGTCGTGCCGCGAGTGAAGCAGCGGGGTGACCCAGTTGTGGACGCGGCACGAGTGAGAATGCAGGCATGAGTAGCGAAAGAAGGGTGAGAAACCCTTCCGCCGGATGACCAAGGGTTCCAGGGCCAGGCTAATCCGCCCTGGGTGAGTCGGGACCTAAGGCGAGGCCGAGAGGCGTAGTCGATGGACAACGGGTTGATATTCCCGTACCCGCGAAAGAGCGTCCCTGATGAACCTCGTTGTGCTAACCACCCAAACCATCCAAGACCTTCGGGTTGAGGGTGGGGAGCGTGGGAACCTGGCGGGTAGTAGTCAAGCGATGGGGTGACGCAGGAAGGTAGCTGAGCCCGGCCGGTGGTTGTGCCGGGGTAAGCGTGTAGGCCGTGGTGTAGGCAAATCCGCACCACATGAAGGCTGAGACGTGATGCCGAGCCGATTCAGGTGAAGTCAGTGATCCTATGCTGCCGAGAAAAGCCTCTAGCGAGTTCTTAGCGGCCCGTACCCCAAACCGACACAGGTGGTCAGGTAGAGAATACCGAGGCGATCGGGCGAACTGTGGTTAAGGAACTCGGCAAATTGCCCCCGTAACTTAGGGAGAAGGGGGGCCGGAGACGTGAAGCCCCGCGCGGGTGGAGCGTTGTATGGCCGCAGAGAGCAGGGGGAAGCGACTGTTTACTAAAAACACAGGTCCATGCGAAGAAGTAATTCGATGTATATGGACTGACGCCTGCCCGGTGCTGGAACGTTAAGGGGACCTGTTAGCTCTTCGGGGCGAAGCGGAGAACTTAAGCGCCAGTAAACGGCGGTGGTAACTATAACCATCCTAAGGTAGCGAAATTCCTTGTCGGGTAAGTTCCGACCTGCACGAATGGCGTAACGACTTCCCCACTGTCTCAACCACAGGCCCGGCGAAATTGCAGTACGAGTAAAGATGCTCGTTACGCGCGGCAGGACGGAAAGACCCCGGGACCTTTACTATAGCTTGACATTGGTACTCGAATTAGCTTGTGTAGGATAGGTGGGAGCCGGTGAAGTCCATACGCCAGTATGGGTGGAGGCAATCTTGAAATACCACTCTGGTTGATTTGGGTATCTAACTTCGGACCGTTATCCGGTTCAGGGACAGTGTCTGGTGGGTAGTTTAACTGGGGCGGTTGCCTCCTAAAAGGTAACGGAGGCGCCCAAAGGTTCCCTCAGCCTGGTTGGCAATCAGGTGTTGAGTGCAAGTACACAAGGGAGCTTGACTGTGAGACTGACAGGTCGAGCAGGGACGAAAGTCGGGACTAGTGATCCGGCACTTGCGAGTGGAAGCGGTGTCGCTCAACGGATAAAAGGTACCCCGGGGATAACAGGCTGATCTTCCCCAAGAGTCCATATCGACGGGATGGTTTGGCACCTCGATGTCGGCTCGTCGCATCCTGGGGCTGTAGCAGGTCCCAAGGGTTGGGCTGTTCGCCCATTAAAGCGGTACGCGAGCTGGGTTTAGAACGTCGTGAGACAGTTCGGTCCCTATCCGCCGTGCGCGTAGGATACTTGAGAAGGGCTGTCCCTAGTACGAGAGGACCGGGACGGACGAACCTCTGGTGTGCCAGTTGTCCTGCCAAGGGCACGGCTGGTTAGCTACGTTCGGAAGGGATAACCGCTGAAAGCATCTAAGCGGGAAGCCTGCTTCAAGATGAGGTATCCCACCCACTTTGGTGGGGTAAGGCCCCCAGCTAGACGACTGGGTTGATAGGCCGGAAATGTAAGCCCGGTAACGGGTTCAGTTGACCGGTACTAATAGGCCGAGGACTTGACTACTAAGCTGCTACGCGTCCACTGTGCAACTCTGAACGAGCGAACACCCACGTGATGTGTGCCCGAGGGGTTGTTTGATATGTTCATAGAGTTACGGCGGTCATGGCGGAGGGGAAACGCCCGGTTACATTCCGAACCCGGAAGCTAAGCCCTCCAGCGCCGATGGTACTGCACTCGTGAGGGTGTGGGAGAGTAGGACGCCGCCGGACAATCTTCCAGGAAAGGCCACCCCATTTGGGGTGGCCTTTCCTGCGTTCCCCGGCGGCCCGGGTTGATCGACCTGTCTTCTGGTGTGCTGACTGGAAGCCGTTGGTAGCTTGATCAACATGAGTCATGGCCAGGTGCTGGAAGCCTTTCGTCTCGAAGCCGGGGCGCTGTCCCGGGCGGTTGCCGGCCTGTCGGAGGCGGACTGGGATCTTCCAACGCGCTGCGAACCATGGTCCGTGCGAGAACTGTTGGGCCATGTACGCGTGGTGATCGCCTGGTTGCCGGGCATGCTGGATGCTCCGCCACCGGACAAGGCCGAGGTGTCCGCAGTCGAGTACTACCGGCCCGACGACCGTTTCGCCCCGCAGACCAACACGGCCCGTATCGCCTTGGCCCAGGACCACGCGGCCGGGCAGTCCAGTGGTGCCGCGCTCGCCGGCGACTTCGCCGCGACCTGGCAGCGGGTGGATCGGCTGTGCTGTGCCGAGTCCGAGGACCGCGTCGTGCGTACTCGTCACGGGGATGCGATGCTCCTGTCGCAATTCCTGCTCACCCGGGTGGTCGAGGTCGCCGTCCACGGTTTGGACCTGGCCGAAGCGCTGGGGCGTGAGCCGTGGCTGACCCCGCAGGCCGCAGATGCGGTGCTGGAGCTGCTGCTCGGCCCGGACAAGATGACGGCGACGCTGGAACTCGGCTGGGACCAGCTCACTTTCCTGCGCAAGGTCACCGGGCGCGAGCCGCTCGATGCGGCGGAGACCGCGCAGGTCGAACAGCTTGGCATTCGGTGGCTCACGCTTGGCTGACACCGCGAAAACGTATGGCGGAGGCGATGGGGCCAGACGGCGAGATCAGGGCGTCTTCGGCCCGCAGACGTAGCGGGGCTCGGCGTCGTAGCGCCAGGTGAACTTCTCCCGCTTGACGACCACGCCACCCTTCTTGATGACGCGGAAGGCGTCCTGGGTGAAGCCGTTGATGCCGTTGGTCTCGATGCACGACGGGCCGGCAGCGAGCTGGATCTTCTTCGGCGTCGTGATGTTGCGGCGCGGCCCGTACTCCGTCTTCACGCTGTCGTAGATCTTGGTGCTCCAGATCGACACGGTGATCGTGCTGGAGGTGTACGACGTGTCGATGAGAACGCCGTACTCGGTGTTGTTGCGGAACTTGAAGTCCAGGTTCGGCCAGAAGATGGTCGACTCGATGACCGCCGGGTACCTGTCGAACCAGTACGAGTGCGGTTTGTGCTCGACGTCCTCCAGGCCGGCGTAGTAGGTCGCGTTGAACAGCGTGGTGGTGAACTGCGAGGTGCCGCCGCCGACACCGGGCACGAGCTTGCCGTCGAGGATCACGGGTGCGTCCCGGTAGCCCTGGGCGTAGCCGCGTTCGCCCGTGTGCCCGTTGAGCGAGAACGTCTTCCCGGGCAGCACCACCGTGCCGTCCACCTTCCGTGCGATGGTCGCGATGTTCTGGCTGCGCGACGAGGCCATGCCGCCGGTGAACCGGGTGGTGAAGGTGGACACCCGCTCCTTGATGCCCAGGCCGGCGAGCTTCTCCCCGGTCAGCTGCGGCGGCGCCGGCTTCAGCTCACCGGTCACCTCGCGGCCGTCCGACTTCGGGAGCACGGCCAGCAGGTCCCGACTGAGTGCCGCCGTGTCCAGCTGCTGCCCGGACCGTCCCTCGGTGACCGTGGGTCGGCCACCGGAGATCGTCATCGTGGCGTCCTTCGGCGGCACCTCGATGGCGGTCAGGCCGTCGCCGAGCGCGGTCCGCAGCCGCTTGACGTCCACCGCGGGGGTCAGCTTGCCGGTCTTGTCGGCGTTGAACCGCAGACTCTTCGCGATCGCGGCGGGCGGGATCTTCACCGAGCCCTTGCTGGTGCGCAAGGTCACCGGCGCGGCGACCGCGGGCTTCGCCAGCTCGCTGACCAGCCGGTCCAACTCTTCCGGGGTGGTTGCCGGGTGGGTCTCCACCAGGGGCACGGTGACCGGCGCGCCGGCCAACCAACCGGCCCGGACCACCTCGGCGGAGCGCTGCGGATTCAAGGCCAACCCGGGTTTGGGTTGGACGACCTTCGGCGTGGTGCCCTGATAGGTGATCGCCGGCATCGTCATGCCCTGGGCCTGGTCGCCGAGCACCTTACGGAGCGCCTCGTCCAACCGGCCCTCGTCGAGGGTCACCACCGGCTGGACGGTGCGGGAGCCGACCAGCCGGCTGACCGGGTGCGCGTCGGCCTCAGCGGCTGCCGCGACGGTCGCCGGCACGTCGACGGCGAGCCCCACGTCGGCGGGGTTGATCTCGGCGGTACGCCCGTCGACGGTGACCTTCAGCGGCGTGGCGAGCGTCGCCGCCCGCCGGGCCAGCTCCGCCCGCAACTCCCGATCGGCGTCCGCGCGGCTCCGGCCGCCCAACTCGGTGCCGAGCACGCTGGTGCCACGGGGAACGTCACCGGCGTACGCCCAGGCGCCGGCACCCGCCACGGCGGCGAGGACGCCACCGGTGATGCCGGCGGCGAGCAGCACCCGCACCCGACGTGGGCGGCGCGATCCGTTGTCCGGCTCGCCGGGAGCGGCTGTCGTGACCGGCGTGGACCCATCATCCGGCCAGGTGACCGCGGTGACCTGCACGGTGGGCCGGTCGTCGGCGGGTGGACTCTTTTCGCCGTACAGCGTCACTGCAACCTCGATCGCCAGGGTGCCGCAGGAGGTCCTCCCTCCCGGAGGCACCTACGGTAACGAATGCCCGGCCGTCGCCGTGGGCTGAGCCCACCAGGCACTGCTACCGCGTGTCGTTCGGCGTGTCGCGCCGCTGTGGGGGCGGTGCCGGCGACGGATCACCGACGTGGCACGGTGGCCGGGTGGACACTGCGGAGCGGGTGTTGGCGTACGGGGGCGGTTGGCTGGACCGGGCGGGCCTGTTGCGTACCGATCCGACGCGGTTGACCGCGCTGCTCGCGGAGCCGACCACCGTGCTGGTGCCGATGTGGCGGGACCGCTGTCTCGTCGACGGCCACGGGCCGGTCCGGCTCAGCGCGGATCGTGCGGCGCTGGTCCGATCCGCCGCGAGTGACACCGTCTTCCTGGGGCTCGACGCGGAGGTCGCGGTGTTCGCCGCGGACCTCTCCGCACTGCCCGAAGCCTCTGCCGTGGAGATGGCCGGTGCGGTGCGGTCCGTGGACGTGCGGGCGCTGGTCGGGCGGCTCGAACCCGGTGACGCGGCCGTCCAGGCGTACGGCAGGGGTCTGCTGCACTGGCACCGGCAGCAGCGGTTCTGCGGGACGTGCGGTTCGCCGGCCGTCGCCGGCGGCGGTGGGCACCTGCGGACCTGCACCGGCGCGGAGTGCGCACGCCTGCTGTTCCCCCGGATCGAGCCGGCGATCATCGTGTTGGTCGAGGCGCCCGGGCGGCCGGGGCGCTGCCTGCTGGCCCGGCACGCGGGCGCGGCGGAGGACGCGTACTCGACGCTGGCGGGCTTCGTCGAGGTCGGCGAGAGCCTGGAGGACGCGGTCCGTCGGGAGATGGCGGAGGAGGCGGGCGTGACCGTCACCGACGTGACCTACCAGGGGTCGCAGGCGTGGCCGTTCCCCGCCGGTCTGATGGTGGGCTTCCGGGCCACCGCCACGTCCGAGGAGATACGCGTCGACGGCGAGGAGTTGCTGGAGGCGCGTTGGTTCACCCGGGCGGAGCTGCGGGAGCGGGCGGCCTCGGGGCGTCCGCTCGGTCGGGTGGACGCGATCGACCACCGCCTGCTGGCGGACTGGCTCGCGGAGAGTTAGTCGGGCTCGACCACCGGGGTCCGAGCGGGCCGACGGGCCGCCACCGCCATCATCGCGGTGGTGCCGATGGCGGTGCCCAGTGCCGCGAGGAGGAGACCAGGGACGGTGTGCGGCCGGAGGGCAGCGGTGACGGCGACCAGGCCGGCCATGCCGATCCACAGCGGTGCCGCCGGCCACCGTGCACCGGCGGCGAGGCGGTCGTTGAGCAGCACGAACGTCACTGCGTAGAGCGCGCCGACCGCCGCGAAGAGGGGCGCGTACCGGCCGAGGTGGTCGTAGTCGGGTCCACCGGCGAGGCGGAAGGCGAGCCCGCCGGCGAGCGCCGAGGTGAGCACCAGCACCCCGCCGCACGCGCCGGTCACCACGAGCGCCACCGACCGGCTGCGCCGGTCGCCGCGTGCCAGCCGCGGAAGGGCGAGGACGGCGGCGACCTGCGGCGCCCAGAGCGCGCCCTTGCTCAGGACGGTGCCGACCGAGTACGCCCCGGCGTCCGACGGGGACAGCAGCTGCCGGGCCAGGAGCAGGTCGGCGTAGGAGACGACGAGCATCGCCAGGGTCGCGCCACCGCCGGCGACGACCTGAGCGGCGGTCAGCCGTGGTGCGGTGGACTGTCGCTCCGGCTCGCGGGCGAGTCGGGCCAGGACCACCGGCGTGAGCGCGGCGGTCAGCGCGCCGACCGCCAACGCGCCGGTCGGTCCCGTACCGAGCAGCAACCCGGCGATCACGCCGCCGTAGCGGCCGGCCGCGAGCAGGGCCATCCCGATGGCGAGTCGGACGAAGCGCTGTCCACCCTGCAACTCCCCGAGGGACCGGGAGCAGAGCACGATCGCGGCGGTGGTGACCGCCAGCAGCGCGGGCATCTCGACCGGGAGATCCAGGGCGGTGACCAGCAGTGGCGTCGCCGCGATGAGGGTTGCCGCGCAGACGGCGGCGGTGACTGCGGTGAGCCGCCGGGTGTCGGAGGGTCCGTGTCGGGCGTGGTGCACGGCGACGGCCAGTTGCAGGCCGAGCCCGGGCACACCGACGATGGCCACCAGACCGAGGGCGGCGGCGAGCGCGCTGAGGTCGGCCGGGTCGAGCCGCCGGGCGGCCAGCACCGGCACCAGGTAGGCCAGGCCGTTGACGAGAATCCCGGCCAGGGTGACGCTGATCCCGGCGGTGCCGAGGCTCGTGCTCCATCCGCGGGTCAGCTCCGTCTGGGCCGTCCCCTCCGGACCGACGGCTCGTCGCGGGCTCACGTGATCTCGGAGAAGGTCGGAAGCTGCCCGTCGGCCGGTCCTGCCCGCTCCGGCGGTGATGTCTCGGCCTGGTCGGGCTGGGTCGGCGTGGCCGGTTCCGGGGTCGGGTTCGCCGGGACCGCCGGGACCGAGGTCACGACGGTCGGCGTGGCCCGGCGTACCGGCCGTCGTCGGGCGGCGGTGGAGAGCCAGAGCGCACCCAGGGCGACGACGATCGTGAGTTGCAGCAGCGCGTCGGTGTTCCGCCGCGTCGAATCGAGGTACAACCATCCGGCGACCAGGACGAGCGCGCCGGGGAGCCACGTCTCGACGGCCCGGCTGATCGTCCTGGCTCGACGCGGGTCGGCCGGCCAGAGCAGGCGACGTGGGCCGGGAACCGCCAGCATGAAGCCCGCCGCGACCAGCAGAGCGCCGATGAGGCCGCTCCACAGCACCAGCGCGGCGGCCCCGACGGCCAGCAGCGGCAGCGAGCGGGTGACCCGGCGCCGGCCGCGCGGTGCGGCGGCAGCCGCGGTCCGCCCGGCGGGTTGTCGGGCGGGCAGCACCGCGAGCAGGACCACCACCGCGAGCAGGATGCCACCGAGGAGCAGCCCGGCCCGGTACGTGGTGTCCGGGGCGAAACGCAGCAGCACCTCCCCGGAGGCGCCGGCGGGCAGGATCCAGCCCTGCTGCCACCCGTCCACCACCAGTGGCTTCAGCGTCCGCCCACCGATGGTCGCCTGCCAGCCGGTGTTGGTGTTCTCCCGTACGGCGAGGACCCGGTCGACGGGGTGACCGGCCACCCGTACCCGTCGTTCGGTGGCCGCCCAGGACTCGATCACCGTGGCGCTGGCGGTCGCTGAGGGCCGCGTGGGCGTCCGAGGCACCAGGGCGACGGTGGTGGGCGCGGCCAGCTGGCCCGGTGTGGCGACGATGCGGTGCTCACCGCGGCCCAGGTCGAGCTGCCGGGGTGTGTCCGGGCCGCACAGCGTCACCGGCATCTCGCGCATCTCCAGCAGGTCGCGGAGCGTGCCGCGCAGCGAGGTGGTCACCCGCGCCGCGCCGACCTGGAGCGTGGGACCGGATCCGCACGCCAGCGACAGGGGTGCGTCCAGGCGCCGTCCGACGGTGGGTGCTCCGGGGAGCACGGTCACCTCACCGACCGCGATGGGCAGCCGCTCCGGCAACCGCAGCTTGTACGGGTCGGTGCTGGTGGCGGACGGCTTGTCGAGGAACTGGATGGTGATCTCGTCGGTCCGCATCGGCGGGTCCAGGCGGAGCAACCCGTCGTCGCCGAGCAGGCTGCTGCGGAAGCCGTCGTCGCCGACGACGCGCACACTGCCCAGCCGGGTGGCGGCCATCTTGTCGTCGACCGCGAAGCGGAGCCCGGTGATGGTCTGCCGCTTGAGCCACTTGAGCCGCAGGATCGGTGCTTCGTCGTCGGTCGCCGGTGACCAACTGGTGGCCGGGTTCCCGTCGAGCGCCGCGCCGGCCCGGCCGGTCGGGTCGGGCACGGCCGTCGAGGAGGCGCTGATCTGCGCCGCGAGGCGCAGCGGCTGCGCGTCGGTCACCAGCTTGTCGAGGGCGTCGTTCAACTCGGGGCCGGCCGTCGGGCGTGCCCACAGCTTGGCGTCGTACGCCCCGGCCGCCGGCAGGGTCAGGGTCCGGTCGATGGTGGACCCGTCCTCGGAACCACGGATGGCGTCGGTGGAGCAGCGCGGGTGCCCGTCGACGGTGAAGCAGGCCGGGGTGGTGGGTGCTGCCGACACGACGACGGTCGCCGGCCGGTCGGTCACCGGTGCGGCGGGGAGGACCAGGGTGCGGCTGGTGCGGATGCCCGGAATCTTGATCTCGGCGATGCCGACCGAGCCGTTTCCGAACGGACGGAGGTCGTACGCCCCGTCGACGGAGACCCGGACTTCCCGGGTGGCGTGGACGCCGGGCAGCTCGAACACCATGTGATCGGTGAACTGTTCGACGGTGCTGCTCTCGTACCCGGCGCTGACGGTGACCGTCGTGGGCAGGGCATCGGCTTTCAGGTCGAACCACACCTCGACCCGGGTGACCGTCGTCGGGTTGGCGAGGCCCACCTCGATCCACTGACGGTCGCTCGGCGCGTACGGGGCGGACTGCCAGGAGGTCGCCTGGTTGCCGTCCATGGCCGCGTACGGCTGGTGCTCCGGGCGGGCACCGCCGGGGGAGTCCACCTGCGAGCGGGCGGTGGAGGTGCGGATCGCGCTGATGCCCTCGAAGCGGGCGACCGTGGAGTGCTCCGCCCCCCACTCGGGCAGGTAGTCGTGGGCGGGCGCGGCGACCTCGAAGGTGTCGTCGGCGGTCAGCGTCTGGGAGGTGTTGTCGCGCAGCCCGCCGAACGACACGTCGCGTCGACGCAGCCCGTCGGTCATCGCCACCGGCCCGCCGACGCCGGCGGTCGGTGCGTCGCCGGCCAGGACGGTGGGCGCCGAGCCGAGCTGCCCCGTCGCGGCGAGATCGAGGAGTGATTCGGGGCCGCCCACCACGGTGGTCACGTCGGTGCTGTCGTAGGCGACCACCGGGTCGACCGGCCGGTCGACCCGGTAGACCTCCAACGCCCGGACGGGCACGTCGAGCCCATGGTCGCGGAACTGGT
Organism: Micromonospora violae; assembly: GCF_004217135.1. Taxonomy (NCBI): domain Bacteria; kingdom Bacillati; phylum Actinomycetota; class Actinomycetes; order Micromonosporales; family Micromonosporaceae; genus Micromonospora; species Micromonospora violae. Next base: position 5,447,567 of record NZ_SHKK01000001.1, on the reverse strand, counting down.
CGGGGGACGAGGGCCCGCCGCGGAGAGGGCCGAAGGAGGTGGCGAGGGTCAATCCGGGTGAGCGCTCCAGCGCCTGACGGACCACCGCCGGGCGGGCCGTGTCCGAGCGGCCGTGGTCGAGGTCGGCCCGGAACAGGACGTGGCTGATCCCGGATCGGGCCAGCAGGTCCGCCAGGCCGGTCGACCCGGAGCCGGTGGCGAGCGTCGACTCGATGACGTCCAGCAGCCGGATCGTGGTCGGTGGGGTGAACGGGATGGCGTTGCGCACCGCCCACCGGCTGTTGAGCAGCGGCTGGGTGATCTCGTCGGTGGTGCTGCCCCAGTCGTACGACGGGAAGCGGGCCCCGGGCACGACGAGCACCCGCCCGCGCCCGGTGTTCGCGTCGAGCCAGTCGGCGGCCTCGTGCCAGTAGCCGGGCACCTCCTTGACACTGCCCGGTGTGGCGAGACCGCCGGCGAGCGCGGGCGTGGCGACCGCCGTGACGGCCACCATGGCGGCACCGGCGGTCAGCCAGGCGCGGGTGACGGTTCGCGGACGGTGCTGCGCGGGCGCGGTGCGCGCCGCCCGGACGGCCAGGCCGATCAGGTGTGCCATGCCCAGGCACAGGGGGAGGCGGAGCAGGACGTCGAACTTGTGCACGTTGCGCAACGGTGCGCCGAGACCGTCGAGGAACTCCCGCTGCGGCCCGGCGAGGATGTTCGGCAGGTCACTGGCGTGCCCGAGACCGACGAGTGCGACGCCGAGCACCACACCGGTGACGAGGAACCGGCGGTGTGGCATCCCGCGTCGGGACAGCCCGAGGACGCCGAGGGCGGCGACCGCCAGGGTGGCGGCGACCAGGACCGTCTCGTTGGCGAGTCGCGCCCCGGACGGGATCGTCGGTCCGAACGGTGAGGCCAGGTAGGCGACCCAGTAGGAGGCACCGCGCAGAGTGGTCACCGCGTCGGTGACGCTTGTGGTGTGTCGGGCGGTCTCGATGTAGTCCAGGAAGGGAGGGCTGTATCGGCCGAGCACCAGCAGCGGGATCAGCCACCAGGCGGTGGCCAGGGCCACCGCGCCACACCAGGCGGCGAGGGCGGTGACGCGGCGGCGTACGGGCTGGAGGGTGCCGAGCCAGAGCAGGGCGAGTGGCACCACCGCGAAAACGGCCGTGGCGTTGACCCCACCGGCGCAGGCGACCGCGACGGCCGACCCGGCGACAGCACGCCGCAGGTTCGTGCCGGCGGCGAGGCCGACCAGCGGGATGAGGACCCAGGGGGCGACGGCGCTGGGCCAGGCCTCCACCGACGACCAGCCGAGTTGGGTGAGGATGCGGGGTGACAGGGCGAAGGCGACGCCGGCGATCATGCGGCCGGCGGGCGTGCCGATGCCGAGCCTGCCGGCCAGCCGTACCGCGCCGAGGTAGGCGACGCAGAAGAGCAGGGCCCACCACAGCCGCTGCACCACCCACGGCGCGAGACCAGCCTCCGATCCGAGCAGGAAGAACGGGCCCATCGGCCAGAGATATCCGTACGCCTGGTTCTGGAGCTGGCCGAAGGTGCCGGTGGGATCCCAGAGGTGCAGCGAACGAAGCAGCCACCCGGCGGGGTTGACGTTCAGGTCGACCTTGGTGTCGGGAACGACCTGGCCGGGGGCCTGCTGAAAGGCGAGGGCGGTGAGGGCGATGCAGATGACCAGGTGCCGAAACCGGCGGGCCGTGTGCCGGCTACGGCTGGACCCTGGATCGGCGTCACTGGCCACCTCTGCACGCATGTCGGCTCCTGTCTGCACCGGCCGGACGCGCACCTGCAGCTGACGACTGTCGCGCGGCGTTGTCCGGACCGGGCACGGACGGGCGACCAGGGGCGCTGCGGTGGCGTTATCGGGAGAACGGCCGTCCCCACGGCGTGTAAGCGTGTGGCAGGCTGCCGACCATGTCAATGCCAGAAGCTGAGGTCGAGTCGCATCCGGAACGCGTCGCGTCCGGTGGCGACGGGCCGGGGCCGATCGGCCGATGGCTGCGCGCCGACCCGATCCGGGCCGTGGCGATCGCCCTCATCGCCGTCTCCGTCGCCTGGCGCGCCGGCCTCGCCAGCCGGGGCTGGTTCTCGCAGGACGAGTTCGTCATCGCCGCCCAGGTTCTCGACACCGGGCTGGATCCGGACTATCTCCTGCGGACGTTCAACAACCACCTCATGCCCGGCGGGCTGTTGGTGGCGTGGGTGATGGTGCGGGCGGCGGCCTTCGCCACCTGGCCGTGGGTGTTGCTGCTGGCAGTTGGCCAGGCGGCGACCGGGATCGCCGTGTACCGGCTGCTGCGTGCGCTGCTCCGGCCCGGCTGGGGCCTGCTCATCCCGCTGTGCCTGTTCGTGTTCAGCCCGCTGACGCTTGAGGTCTCCTCGCTGTGGTTGGTCGGGCTGCTCGTGCTGCCGATGCAGTTGGCCCTGGTGCTGGCGGTGGCGGCCCAGGTCCGGTACGTGCGGACCGGTCGCCTGCGGCACCTGGTGATGGTCGCGTTCTGGGTGTTGTTCGGCCTGCTCTTCGACACCAAGTCGCTGCTGATCGTGCCGTTGCTGTTCCTGCTGACCGTCTTCCTCTTCACGTCCGGTGGGGTGTGGCGCAGCCTGGTGACGGCGATCCGTCGGCACTGGCCGGCCTGGCTGCTGCTCACCGCGCTGTCGGGCGGGTACCTGGCGTTCTACCTGACCCGTCCCTCGGGTGAACTGAGCGACCCACCCTCGGTCGGTCAGGTCCTCGCCTTCCTCGGTGACCTGGTCGGCAAGACCGTGGTGCCGGGTCTGCTCGGCGGCCCCTGGCGGTGGTCCTACGCCGGGGACGGCCCCCCGCTCGTCGACCCGTACGACATCGCCAAGTGGTTGTCCTGGGCGGTGTTGGCGACGCTCGTGGTGGTGACCGTCCGGCGGCGTCCGTCGGCCGGCCGGGCCTGGCTGCTGCTCATCTCCTACCTCGGGCTGGTCACCGCGCTCTTCGCCGTGACCCGGCTTGGTGCGCCGCTCGGCCCGCTGATCGGTCTCGTCCCCCGGTACGTCGCCGACGTGGTGCTGGTCGCCGCGATCTGTGTCGGCGCGGCCCTGCTGGGGATCAGGGACACCGATGAGGACGAGGTGTCGGCGTGGCCGGTGCCGACGGTTCTGCGGGAGCCGGGGGCCTTCGCGGTGGGCCTGGTTTCGATGATCGTCGTGCTGGCGACCATCGGTGTGGGCGCCCTGTGGAGCACGGCCCGTTTCGGGGACAACTGGAGTACGAAGTACGGGCGGGAATACCTCGCGACGGCGCAGGCCGAGCTCGCCGCCGCGCCGCCGGGCACCGTCTTCCTGGACAACACCGTCCCCGAACGCGTCATCGCCAGCTATTTCTGGCCGGACAATCTCCAGTCGCACTTCTTCCGCCCGGCCGAGCGGCGGCCCACCTTCGTGACCGAGGCTGCGAAACCGTCGACGTTCGACGACCTCGGCCGGATCCGTCCGGTGGTGGTCGAGGGGAGGAAGGTCCTGCCCGGCCCGGTGGACGGCTGCGGGCACCTGGCGGAGGGCGGTCGGCCCACCCGGATCCCGTTGGACGGGTACCTGGTGGAGTGGCCGTACGTCGTGCACTTCGGCTACCTCAGCTCGGGTGACTCGACGGCGCTGTTCCGGCTCGGCGACGCCACCCGGGAGATCACCCTGCGGCGCGGGTTGAACGACCTGTTCTTCCTGCTGGAGGGTTCCGGGGATGCCGTCGAGGTCACCGTGCGGACGCCCGGGGTCGGAGTGTGCACCCAACTGATCACCGTCGGCCGGGTGGTGCCGGCATCGTGAATGGTTGAGCCGACCGACGGCGTCGGGGCCACCCCGGTCCGACGGTCGCGTGACACGCTGCCGCTGTACGCGGTGGCGGCGGCGGTCACGGTGCTGGTGCTGGCCCCGCTGGCGGCACCCGGTTACGCGTTGCTGTACGACCTGGTGTTCGTACCCCGGCAGCCGTTGACCTGGGATCTCGTCGCCCCGGCGCAGAGTCTGCCCCGGGCGGTGCCGATGGACGCGTTGGTCTCGCTGGTCACCCACCTCGTGCCGGGTTGGTTGGTGCAGCGGGTGGCGCTCGCCGGGGCGATCTTCCTGGCCGCGGTCGGCGCCGGCCGGTTGGTGCCGACCGACCGGCGCGCGGTGCGGCTGTTCGCCGCGTTGGCGTACGCGTGGACCCCGTACCTCGCCGAGCGGCTGCTGATCGGGCAGTGGGGGCTGCTGCTCGCGTACGCCGCGTTGCCCTGGCTGGTGCGGGCGGCGCTGAACCTGCGGGCGGGGCGCGACGGCGCGCTCGCCCGGGTGGTGCTCGCGGCGGCGCCCGCCGCCATCACGCCGACCGGCGGGTTGATCGCGTTGGGCACGGTGCTGGTGCTGACGTCGGACCGGATGCGCGCGCCTCGGTCGCCGCTGGTGTCGCAGCGGATGCATCCGATCAGGTCCCGGCAGGCGGTGGCCGCGGTCGGGGTGCTCAACGCCCCATGGGTGGTCGCCGCCCTGGTCACCGGTGCCGGAGGTTCCTCCGACCCGGCGGGGGTGGCGGCGTTCGCGGCGCGGGCGGAGAACTGGGCCGGTCCGCTGGTGGCGCTGGCCGGCACCGGCGGCGTCTGGAGCGCGCAGGCCACACCTGCCAGTCGCGCCACGCCGTTGGTGCCGGTGGCGACCCTGGTGGTGCTGATCCTGGCCGGTGTCGGTGCGGGTCTGCTGCGGCGTCGGCTGCCGCCGGGTGGGGCGGCGCGGCTGGCGGTGCTCGCCGGGATCGGGTGTCTTCTCGCCGCCTTCGGGGTGCTCCCCGGTGGGGACGCGGCGCTGCGCTGGGCGGTGGTGCACGTGCCGGGCGCGGGGCTGCTGCGAGACGGCCAGAAGTTCCTGGCCCCGTACGCCCTGCTGCTGGTGCTGTGCGCCGCGGTGGGGGCGGAACGGCTGGTGGCCCGGGTCGACCGGGAGGTGGCCGGCGTGGTCCTGGTCGGGCTGCTGTTGCTGCCGGTGGCCGTGATGCCGGACCTCGCATTCGGCGGTGCCGGCCGGCTTCGTCCGGTGAGTTACCCGGCGGACTGGCAGGTGGTGGCCGCGCACATCGACGAGGAGCCGGGGGAGATCCTTTCGTTGCCGCTGAGCGCCTACCGCGCGTACTCGTGGAACCCTGGTCGCGTCGTCCTGGACCCTGCGCCCCGCTACCTGCCGGGGACGGTGCTGACCGACGACACGCTCCGGGTCGGTGACGTCGCGGTGGCCGGCGAGAATCCGCGCGTCCGCGAGATGCGCCGGGCGCTGGCCGAGGGGCGGCCCGTCTGGACCACCGGGGTGCGCTGGGTCCTGGTGCAGCGCGAGGTCTCCGGCGAGGTGGACTCGCAGATACTCGGCGGCCTGGTGCTCGTCCACGACGGACCGTTCCTGAAGCTGTACCGCAATCCGGAGACCGTGCCGGAACCGAGCGGTTCGGGGCCGGCCCGGCTGGCCGTGGTGACGGCGCTCGGCGCTGCCCTTCTGGTGGTCATCGCTGCCGCCGTTTCGGCACTACACCGGCGACCTACCGCGTGGTAACGTCCGCTCGCACGTCTCGCCATTGGAGGATTGGCATGCGTAGAGCTCTGACCCTGGCCGTGTCTGGCCTGGTGGCGGCGTTGCTGGGGATCCTGGCTCTCGGCGGGATCTCGGCCGCCGCGACCGCCACCGACGAGGAGGCCGCGAACGAGGCCAAGCTCGTCTCGGAGGCGGCCAAGCGGGCCGGAAAGAAGGACCCGTACGCTCCCGCCGTTTACGGCGACAGGTAGGACGGCTCGCCCCGCCGCGGCACTGGGCGGGGCGACTCCACACCCCTGAGGATCGCCTCGAAGCGTCCGCCGGCCGCCTGCCAGGTGAAGCTCGCCGCGTGCTCCCGGGCCTGCGCGCCCATCTCCCGCCGCAGCTCATCGCGGTGCAGGAGGGTGCGCACCTTCATCAGGTAGTCGTCGATGTCGTCGGCCAACAGGCCGGTGCGCCCGTCGACGACCGCTTCAGCGACCCCGCCCGCCTCCCGGAACGCCACCGTCGGGGTGCCTGCCGAACCCGCCTCCACGATCGTGAGCCCCCAGCCTTCCTTGAGTGACGGGGTGAGGGCCACCCAGGCGGAGGCCAGCAGGGCGGCCTTCTCCTCCTCGGTCACGAAGCCCCGGAAGTCCACCCGCTCGGTGATGTCGAGTTCCGTGGCGAGTTCCCGCAGGTGCGACTCCCACCAGCCCTGGCCGGCGACGACCAGGCGGAGTTGGGGCAGCTCGTCGGCGAGGGCCGCGACGGCCCGCAACGCCACCTCGACGCGCTTGTGGGGCACCAGCCGGTTCAGCGTGACCAGCAGCGGGAACGTCGCCCGCTCGACGTCGGTGTCCGGCAGTGTCGGGGTGCCGTTGTGCACCACGGAGACCTGCTCGGGCGGTACGCCGAGCTGGGCCAGCTCGCGGCGGGTCGCTTCGGAGACGGTGACGTACCGGCACCGCCGGTAGAGGCGTACGGCGAGCGACGATTCGATCCACCAACCGAACCGGGCCGCCCACTGTGGAAGGACCACCGGCCACTGTTCGCGGTGTACGTGGTGGATCAGCTTGACCACCGGGCGTCGCGCCCACAGCGGGGCGAGGAACGGCAACCCGTTGCAGACGTCGACCAGGACGTCGGGCCGGCCGCCTCGGCGGGAGGCCAGCGGGCCGATGCCCAGCGCGCCCGCGACGTAACAGAATGCCGCCCAGAGGTAGACGGTGTGTCGCCCGCCGCGCCGCACCAGCCGTACGCCCGCTTCGTTGATCTCGTCGGCGGGAGCCTGGCTGTGGGCGGCGCAGAAGAGAGTGGCGCGGAAGCCGCGCGCCACCAGCTCGGCGGCGATTCGTTCGACGTACACCTCGGAACCGCCACCCTCGGGGTTGCGGGTGTCTCGCCAGTTGAGGAACAACACGTGTCCGGGCATGCCGAAGCGACGCTCCACGCGAACCCTACTCTCAAGTAATTTAGCGACGCGCGTCACATTAGGGGCTGGTGTGCCGGCCGGCAATGCCCCAATGGGCCAGCGCTGAGCGCTACCCGCCGACCGTGGGCATCGGCGTGCCAGCCGCGACGGTCGACGGTGTGGTGGCCGGTGCGGCCACGTCGGTGGCGGGAGTCCCGGACGTCGGTCCAGCCCCGGACGGTCGGCGTCGCCGTTGCGAACCGAGCAGTTGCAGGGGCCGCTCGACGCCGTAGTAGCTGACCGCGGCGTACACCAGACCGAAGGCCATGGTGAGGGCGAAGGTGTTGAGCAGCCCGCCGGAGAAGAGCGGTCGGTCGTCGACCAGGTAGATGAGTTCGATGACCATGGGGTGCCACAGGAACAGCCCGTACGACACCGCGCCGAGCCACCGGGCGGACGAGCTGCCGAAGATCTCCTTGGTTCGACTCGGCCCGCCGAAGGCCACCGGGATCAGGATCAGCGCCGCGATCATGAGGTACAGGGCCAGCTTCACGCCGAACTCGGCGGCTGTCGGCTCGGTGAGGTCGCGGGGTCCGGCGACCGGCGTCGTCGCGATCGCCATCAGCCCGACGGCGGCGGCCCAGCAGGTGACCGGCGCGGAGGCCAGGTCGTCCAGGACCCGGAAGGCCGCGGGCGCGGTCCCGGTGCGCAGGGCGACGTGCGCCGCCGCCAGTGCCATGCCGGTGCCGAACCAGGCGGCGTACGAGGGGAGCCACATGGTGTGCAGGGCGGCGTTGAGCCCGCCGAGCCCCAGCAGGGTGAGCCACCCCGCGGTGATCAGCACGCCCCCGCTGACGATCAGGACGGTCCGGACCGGACGCCAGGACCGCCCGACGGCGAGCACGGCGACCAGCGGCAGGATCAGGTAGAACACGACCTCGGTGGCGAGACTCCAGGTCTGGCTGAGCCCTGAGCGCAACTGCCCCGGTTGGTAGATCTGCGTGAAGGTGAGGTGGCGGATCCAGTCGCCGACGGACGCCTGGTTGTTCTGCGGCAGGACGGTCAGGCACACCACGATCGCCAACCAGTAGGCGGGCAGGATCCGCAGCGCGCGCCGCCACAGGTAGCGCTCGGCGCGGGGGCGGGCCCGGCCCGTCGCAGCGTTGAGGGCCCACGGCCGGAACAGTAGAAACCCGGACAGTACGAAGAAGATGGCGACGCCGACGTCCAGTCGAGCCAGCCAGCCGCCCCAGGTGGTGTTCATGGTGACGGCGGTCTGGAACCCGACGTGGTGACCGACGACAGCCACCGCGCCAATTGCTCGCAGCGCGTCGAGGGCGGGAAGTCGGCCGGTTACCGAAGGCTCCGAAACTGTTGGCGCGGCGGCTGTGGACATCTGGACATCCAGGGGGTCGCTTTGAAGGTGACCGGGGAGTAACCTCCCGCCATGTTAAGGATCGGGTGCCCCGGACAACAGGTCGTAGGGCGGCAGGTTACAGGAGGATGAGTGAAGCTTCGCGTGGGCGCCGCGCTCTTCGGGCTTGGCGTCTTATTGCTGGTCTTCGCGGCCGGGCTGCCGTTTTACGTGGCCCCTGCCGTGACCAAGCTCCCCTACGATCTTGAGCCGACGACATCGGTCGCCGAGGCGAAGAATGCCAGGTTCCTGAAGATCACCAGGGTTGGCGACTCGGTGACCATCGAGGTTCCGCAGGCCGATCTGGTGTCCAATGTCGAGGTCATTCCACAGCCTGACGACACCAAGGACCGGCTGCCCAAGGAGCTCAAGGGCGACGCGGTGATCTGGGACGTCTACCAGACGGTCAGGCGCACCGACAACCAGGACGTGGTCAGCCAGTACAGCACCGAACTCGCTCTCGACCGGATCTCCGGCGCCGCCGCGTCGTGGAAGGAGCAGTGGCTCAACGAGACCGGGGCGGACGGAACTCCGGTCGGCAATGTGAAGTACACCGGCCAGATCTACAAGTTCCCGTTCGGCACTGCCAAACGTGACTACCAGATTTTCGACCGCGATCTGAAGCGGGCGACTCCGGCGAAGTTCCTCGGCACCGAGAAGATCAAGGGCATTGAGGCGTACCGCTTCGAGCAGCGGATCGATAACGAGGTGCTCAACACCCCGGAGAGCAGCATCCAGACGCTGGTCGGCAAGTTCGCCCCCGGCGCGGCCGGCGGCCAGATCGTCTACAGCAACATCCGTACGGTCTGGGTGGACCCGGTCACCGGCGCCTTTGTGAACGTGCGGGAGCAGCAGCACAAGGAGTTGCGCCCCACCACCGGCACCCCCACCGTGCTGCTGGACGCGGACTTCAACTACACCGATGACACGGTCAGCCGCAGTGTCGAGACGGTGAAGGACAACCGCTTCAAGATCGGTCTGATCAGTTTCTGGGGTCCGATCGTCGCTGGCGTCCTCGGCCTGCTCGCGGTCATCTTCGGCGTGTGGCTGGTGACCCGACCCGAGGGCGGGGCGGCCCGGCACCGCGCCGACCCGACGCCGACCCGGGTGGACCAGGAGCCGGTACGCGACTCGGACACCGCCGAGCAGCCCGGGGTGCTGACCGACGAGATCCCGCCGGCTTCGACGAACTGGAAGTCGGAGGACCCGACGGTGCCGACCCAGCGTCCGGCTCCGGGCGAGGTGGAGCAACGCTGACGCGCGTACGACGTACGACCGAGGGGGTGGACCGCGACGCGGTCCACCCCCTCGCTCATGAAGCAGTCCGACTGACCTGCGTGCTTTACATTTGTTACTCGATTGTAATTAGTCAATGTAGCCTCACCCTGTGCTGAATCCGTTGCCGCGACGCGCCTGCCTTGTGGCTATATCGGAGGGTTGCGGGCGCACTCCTGTTGACGGCCTGTGACATCGCACCTTCGGCGGGTTGCCCGTCCGTTGCCGCCAGGTAGGTGGGGGGTTGTGACCTGCGCCGCAACGGGTGCACCATCAAGCCCGATGGTTACCAGCCGGTAACACAGCACGGGCTCCCAGTGCGGGCCGCCCGTCCAGGACCGGCCACTCGCGCGCATCGACCCGAGGAGGAACCCGTGCAGGATCGGTTTGACAGTCAGGGTCGTACCCGATGGCGGCGGTTCGTCGCCCTGCTGGTGCCCGCCACGGCGGCTGCCGGCGCCATCCTGTTCGGAATGTCGACCGGCGCGATCGCGTCCGACATCACGGTCTCCGGGCAGACGTTCAAGATTGGCGCCGACCGCCTTGAGGGAGACGGCTTCAGGCAGTACGGCGGCATCGTCCGCGAGAAGGGCAAGGACGGGAAGCCCGGCCAGGTCCACCCGGTCGCGCTCTCCGAGATCAGCAGCGCCGAGCTGTACAGCCTCTGCCAGTCCGTCCGCGCCGACCTGCCGGGCCTGCCGGTGGTGCTCACCATCAACGCCGGCGACGGCAAGGAGCCCGCCCGCGCCAAGGACCTGCTGATCGCGATGGACACGTTGAACGGCAACGCGACCTTCACCAACATCAAGATCGGTCGGGACGCCACCGACCTGAACCCGAGCGCGCAGGCCGGCTCGTTCGGCCAGAACTCCGAGCACGTCACCATCACCAACCTGCGACAGGTGTCCCGCTACACGACGGCGGCCACGTTCAACCTGGTCGGCCTCCGACTCAAGGTCAACGTGGGTGACGACGCCAAGGGCAAGGAGTGCTTCTGACCTGAGCCGCGGCCCGCGGTGTTCACCACCGCGGGCCGGGCCACGTCCCCGTTCCCGCCCGGACCCACCCCCGCTCGGTCCCGTTCCTGCTCGGCCAGGAGGAGTACGTGACAACCGCGAACCCGTCCCACGCCCGGCCCGGTGGCCCGGCCCAGGCGTGGCGGCTCTTCCGCCGCTGGCAGCGCAGCCGGCCGTTCTGGGGCGGACTGCTCATCGCCCTGGCCGGGCTGGAGATGTTCGCCTCCACCCGGATGACCCTCAACGGCCTCAGCTTCCACAGTGGCGCCACCGGCCTGCTCTCACTGCTGATTCCGGTCATCCTGGTGACCTGTGGCCTACTGCTCTGGTTCACCCCGGCGCAGCGGTTGTTCTACTCGATCGTCGCGGCGGTCACCGCGGTGTACTCGCTGATCGGGCTCAACCTCGGCGGCTTCTTCGTCGGCCTGCTGCTCGGCATCGTCGGCAGCGCCCTCGCCTTCGCCTGGACGCCGATCCGTCCCGCGCCGCCCGAGCCGGTTGAGGCCGACGCGTCGAGCCCGGGGCAGGAGCCACCCGAGCGGGCGGCCGACGAACAACAGGCCATCCCGCAGCAGCCAGGCCCCGAACCGGCGGTTTCCGAGCCGGCGCGGGCGGAGGGGCCGGGGCACGCGGCTGACCCGCGTACCTTCGGCATCGTCCTGGTGGTGATCGGCCTCGCCGTTGGCGGGCTGGCCTCCCAGCCGCAGGCCGTGCAGGCCGCGTCGACCCGACCGGCCGTGACCGCCTGCCCCACCCCCTCCCGGACCGCCACCCCGTCGCCCAGCGGCAGCGCGGCCACGCCCACACCGACTCCGAGCCCGACGCGGGGCAGCATCATCGGCGGCATCCTGGACCGAATCGGTGACCTGCTCGCGGGTGGCGACGAGGAGGAGAGCGCGACGCCGTCGCCGGCCCCGACCTCCCGACCGAGCGCCACGCCGACGACCCGGCCCAGGCCGATCACCTGCCCGTCCCCGCCGCTCGGGAAGCCGGGGACGCCGGGCAAGCCGGGGAGGGTGGAGCCGGGCAAGCCGTTGCCGCGCATCGCCGACGACCCGAACCTGCCGACGGTCGCACGGACACCGTCCAAGCTGACCGGGTCCTCGGTGAAGATGACCCAGCTGCGGTTCGAGGGAATCACCGACCTGCACACGGTGAAGGGCGACCTCAAGGTGCTGAAGTTCAGCATGCGGGAGGCGGTGACCGACGACTTCCTGCTGCGCGCCGACGGCCCCGAGGGCCGCAACCAGCGGTACGCGACCGACCGGTTGACCGTCAGCGGTGACGTGGCCTTCTACGCCACCCGGTTCGTCGGCAAGCTGCTCGGCATCAAGGTCACTCTGACTCCGGACCTGCCGTTTCCGGACGGCATCCCGATCACCGTGCCCTTCTCGGTCACGTTCACCGACCCGGTCATCGACCTGGCGTACGTCACCAGCAACACGCTCACCGCGCGGCCGGCGCTGGCGCTGACCCTCGGCTGAACGCGCGGCTGCGCACGACGGCGGACTCTTCGTACCGCCGGCGTGCGCAGCCGCAGCCCGATCAGAGCCGGGCCAGCGCCCGACGCAGCGGGTCGAGGCCCAGCGCGCCCAGGTCCAACGCCTGCCGGTGGAACTCGCGCAGGTCGAAGTCGGCGCCCTTGCGGGCCTTGGCGTCCTCGCGGGCCTGGAGCCAGATCCGCTCACCCACCTTGTACGACGGTGCCTGCCCCGGCCAGCCCAGGTAGCGGTTCAGCTCGAAGCGCAGGTTTTCGTCCGGAACCCGGCAGTGCGCCCGCATGAACTCCCAGCCCAACTCGGGCGTCCACCGCTCGCCCGGGTGGAAACCGAAGGGGTTGTCCTTCGGGATCTCCAGCTCCAGGTGCATGCCGATGTCCACGATCACCCGTGCCGCACGCATCGCCTGGCCGTCGAGCATGCCCAGCTTGTCGCCCGGGTCCTCCAGGTAACCCAGCTCGTCCATCAGCCGCTCCGAGTAGAGCGCCCAGCCCTCGCCGTGCCCGGAGACCCAGCAGAGCAGCCGCTGCCAGCGGTTGAGCAGGTCGGCCCGGACGGCGGTCTGCGCCACCTGGAGATGGTGCCCCGGCACGCCCTCGTGGTAGACCGTGGTCACCTCTCGCCAGGTGGAGAAGTCGGTGATGCCCTGCGGCACCGCCCACCACATTCGACCCGGGCGGGAGAAGTCCTCACTCGGGCCGGTGTAGTAGATGGCGCCGTCGCTCGTCGGGGCGAGGCAGCACTCGATGCGGCGGACCTGCTCCGGGATGTCGAAGTGGGTGCCGTGCAGCTCGGTGATCGCCTTGTCGGCCAGCGACTGCATCCAGTCACGGAAGGCCTCCTTGCCCTGGATGGTCCGGGCCGGGTCGGCGTCCAACGCGGCCACGGCCTCGTCGACCGTGGCGCCGGAGCCGGCGATGCGCCCGGCCACCACCCGCATCTCGGCCTCCAGGCGGGCCAGCTCCGCGAAGCCCCAGGCGTACGTCTCGTCCAGGTCGACCTTGGCACCGAGGAAGTACTGCGAGGCGAGTTCGTAGCGCTCCCGGCCGGCGGCCTGCTTGTCCCGCCCGTGCGGAGCCAGTTCGGTACGCAGGAACTGGCCGAACTCGGCGGTCGCCGCGGTCGCCGCAGCCGCGCCCCGACGCAGCTCCGAGCCGAGCGTGCCCTCCGCCCCCAGCCGCTCGACCAGCCCGTGGAAGAAGTTGTCACCGGTCGGGTCGACCCAGATGTCGCACTGCTTGGCCACCTCGACCAGCTGCACCTTGGAGCTGACCTCACCGGCGGCGAGGGCCTCACGCAGCGTGGTCTTGTAGCCCTCCAGCGCGGCGCTGAAGCTGTTGAGCCGGGCGGCGATGTTGGCCTGGTCGTCGCTGGTCGCGGTGGGCATCAGGTCGAACACCATGCGGATCTCGTGCAGCCCACTGGTGATCACGCTGACCTCGCTGGTCACCTCGCCCGCGTCGTACCGGGCGAGGTCCAGGCCGAGTCGTTCCTGCATGGCCTCCTTGGCGGTCCGTTCCGATTCGGTCTCCGGCTCGGTCACCTCCAGTTCGGCGAGGGTCCGGCGGGTGAGGTCGGCGCGGGCCCGGTAGCCGTCGGGGGAGAGGTCGTCGAGTTGGTGGTCGTGGCCGGCGATGCCGACGAAGGTCGCACCGGTGGGGCTCAACGGCGCCCACTCGGCCACGTAGCGGTTGGCGAGTTCATCAATTCGTCCCACGCTGCGACCCTACGTGACCACCCCACCCCCCTGTCGCCGACGTTTGTCGAGTTCGAGCTGCGGCTCCGGGCACGGCGTGACGCCGAAAAGGGGCGCGACTTTGTCGTACGGTTACGGCAGAGTGTCAGGGGTGACCACCGATACCACTCCTGACAAAGCGCCGGTCCGCGCCTGGCTGCCCGGCTTCGTCGCCCTCGCCGCGATCTGGGGTTCCAGTTTCCTCTTCATCAAGGTCGGGGTGGCCGAGCTGCACCCGGTTCAACTCACCCTCTACCGGGTCGTCGCCGGTGCGTTGACCCTGCTGGTGGTCCTCGCCGTGCTGCGCGACCGGCTGCCCCGCGAGCCCCGCGTCTGGGCACACCTGACCGTCGTCGCCGCCTTCGGCGTGGCCGTGCCGTTCACCCTCTTCGGCTACGGCGAGCAGCGGGTCGAGTCGATGCTGGCGGGCATCTGGAACGCCACCACGCCGCTGATCGTGCTGCCGCTGGCGGTGCTGGTCTTCCGCACCGAGCGACTGACCCTGCGCCGCGCGGTCGGGCTCGGGCTGGGCTTCGTCGGGGTGCTGGTGGTGCTCGGGGTCTGGGAGGGCATCGGCGGGGCGCACTTCACCGGGCAGCTCATGTGCTTCGGTGCGGCGGCCTGCTACGGCGTGGCTATTCCGTACCAGAAGCGGTTCGTCGCCGGCAGCGCACACTCGGGTCTGTCGCTCTCCACCGCGCAACTGCTGCTCGCCGCCGTGCAGTTGGCCATCGTGACCCCCTTCGTCGCCGGCCTGCCGCCGCTGCCCACCGAGTTGTCGGCGAAGGTGGTGGCAAGTGTGCTGACCCTCGGTGCGCTCGGCACCGGGCTCGCCTTCGTGATCAACATGCGCAACATCCGGGTGGCAGGTGCGAGCACCGCCTCCACCGTCACGTACCTGATCCCGATCTTCGCGGTGTTGATCGGTGCCCTGGCGCTGGGCGAGCGCCTCAACTGGCACCAACCGGTCGGCGCGCTCATCGTGCTGCTCGGGGTCGCGGTCTCGCAGGGCGTTCTCGGCCGCCGCCGGACCAGCCCGGTGGCCGGCGTCGGGGCTCCCGCCGCCCCGGCCGCCGAACCGGTCCGCTGATCAGCCGCGCGTCCAGGCCACCAGTTGCTCCGCCGACCAGGTGTTGACCACCCGGTCGGCGGGGACACCGCAGAGTGCCGCGCGTTCGCAGCCGAACCGTTGCCAGTCGAGCTGGCCGGGCGCGTGCGCGTCGGTGTTGATGGCGAACCGGCAACCAGCCTCCAACGCGCGGCGGATCAGGCGCTTCGGCGGGTCCTGCCGCTCCGGCCGAGAGTTGATCTCGACGGCGGTGTCGTGCTCGGCGCACGCCGCGAAGACGGCGTCCGCGTCGAAGTCGCTCTCCGCCCGGGTACGGGCACGGTGCCCCCGATCGCCCGGACCGGTCACCCCGGCCGGACGCGACGACACCATCCGGCCGGTGACGTGGCCGAGGATGTCCAGGTGCGGGTTGGCGACCGCCTTCACCATGCGCCGGGTCATCTTCGACCGCTCGTCCTTCAGGCCGCTGTGCACCGACCCGACCACCACATCGAGCCGCGCCAGCAGGTCGTCGTCCTGGTCCAGGGAACCGTCGGCCAGGATGTCCACCTCGATGCCGGTGAGAATCCGGAAACCCTCCGGCAGGGCCGCGTTGACCTGCGCCACGTAGTCGAGCTGCTGGCGCAGCCGTGCGGCGGTCAGCCCCCGGGCCACCGTCAGCCGGGGTGAGTGATCGGTCAGCACCAGATACTCGTGGCCCAACTCCACCGCGGCCAGCGCCATCTCCTCGATGGGCGAACCGCCGTCGGACCAGTCCGAGTGGGTGTGACAGTCGCCGCGCAGGGCGGCGCGCAGCGCCGTGGCCTCGGCGTCCAGATCGCTGCCCTCGGTCGCCACCAGTCGGCGGAGATAGACCGGCTCCTCACCGGCGAGGGACTCCGCCACGCAGCGGGCCGTGACGTCACCGACCCCGGCCAACTCGGTGAGCGTGCCATTGCCGGCCCGCTCGGTCAGCTCAGCCGTGGACAGCCCGGCCAGCGCCTTCGCCGCCGACCGGAACGCGCGTACCCGATAGGTGGCCTCGTTCGCCCGCTCCAACAGGAACGCGATCCGGCGCAGATCGGCGATGGGATCTCTCGCGTCAGCCATCTCAGGGCGCCTTCGGGCAGCCGTGCTTGCGGTGCCAGGCGGTCACCTCGGCGGCCGGTTCGCGATTGCCGCCGCGCCGCCACGAGTCCAGATAACGCGCCGGCCAGATCACCCCGCGCCGGATCCACCAGCCGTCCTTGCCCGCGCACGCCGGCGAGATGCCGAAGTGCACGTGACAGACGTTGTTCGCGTTGCCGGTGCGGCCCACCTTGCCCAGTTGCTGCCCGGCGCGGACCCGCACCCCGGCATCGACGCCGCTGGTCACGGCACTCAGGTGCGAGCCGTAGTAGCGCACCCCGTCGTCGCCGAGCAGCGAGACCGACAGGCCACCGTTGTCGGGGCCCTGCGGCCCACGCTTGTGGTACCGGTCGACGCGGCTCACCTCCAACACCGTCCCGTCGGTCACCGCCACGAACGGCTCACCACAGTCGGCGAAGAGGTCCGTCGCCGGGTACGCCCCGTGCGTCGGGTGATAGTCGACGTTGTCGGCGCGTACCGGAAAGACATGCTTCAGCCCGGTGCGGGGCGCCGTCGCTGACGGCCCGGCCGACGACGACACCGGCGGGCTGGGCTCGGTCACCGTCGGCGTGGGGGTCGGCGACGCCGGCTGGTCGGCGGTCGCCCAGGCCGCCGGTGGTGTCGGCGCGACACCGTCGGACGGCACCCCCGGCCGGGTGGTCGCGCAACCGGCCGCCAGCACCGGGGCGAGCAACAGCAGGATCGGGTACGCCGGACGAGCGCGGCGGCTGATCGTCGGCGAGGACATCCGGTCATCCTGGCAGAGCCGGTACCGTGGGCACGAGCGGCACGCGTGAGAGAGGGCAGCGACGGTGACCATTGCCCGACCGGAACCTGGCCCGGATTTCGGGGCCGCCCGCCCGCTGCCACGTACCCCCTCGGGGCTCTTCCCCTCCGGGCCACCGGCCCGGCCCACCTACCGCGAACCGCACCCGGTCAGCGGCGGTGGGGTCGCCGCCGGCGGCGGCACGGCGGCCGGTTGGCTGCTCCTGTTCGGGCTGCTCGGCACCGACCTGGCCAGCTACGCGTGGTGGACGGTGATCGCCGGCCTGCTGGCCTGGGGCACCGCCCTGGTGCTGGTCCGCTACGGCGACCGGGGGGTGGCCACCGGGGTCGCCCTCGTCACGGCGGGTGGCTGGAGCATCGCCGCCGCCGTGGTGGCGGTCCGCTGGGCGACCAGTGGTGACTGGCCGCTGTGGTGACCGGCACGCACAGGCTTCGGAAACGGCGTTCGGTGACTGCGCCCTGTGCCCGGTTGGCTGCGTAGCGAACGCCGTCTTGACGTGGCCGCCGAGACTCGGCACGCTCGGAACCATGGCCTGGACCACCCCGCGGCAGGATCCCGATCGCAGCCGCCGCCGCCTGCAGTTGCTGGCCGAGTTGGCGGGCGCCCGGGCGGTCCGCCAACGCAGCCGACCCCAGCGGCAGCGCACCGAACGTCTGCGCCAGCTCATCGCCACCCGCCGTCGAGTCGCCAGCTGATCCGACTTTGTCAGGAATGACCCGCCCTTCGGGGCGTTGACGGGTCGCCTGCCGACCCGACCGGCTAACGTGCACGCGTAACGAGTCGACGCTGTGTCGAGGGCTATTGGGGGGACCGTGTCGTACTTCGCTGCGGCCGTGGTGCGCGACGACAGTGGCTGGACCGCCGCCGAGGTGAGCCTGCGTGGCGCCACCGACATCGACGAGGTCGCCGACCGGCTGCGTGACGTCGACCAGGAGGCCGACGTGTCGCTGCTGTTCGTCGAGGCCGACGACGCGTATCTGGTGATCCTGCGCCTCGACGAGGGCGAGGATCTGCGGGTGTTCGGTTCGGACTCCGCGTACGCCGAGGAGTCGCAGCTGGGGGCGCTGCTGGTCGGTGACCTGAAGACCTCGGTCACCGGGCTCGACGGCGACGACGAGCCACGCCCGGTCACCAGCGGTGACGACGAGAGCGAGCAGCCCGTCGTCGACCCGGAGGCCGACCCGGTCGGTGACGCGGACCTGCTGGCCAACCTGGGCATCTCCGCGCAGAAGCTGCTGACCTTGTGCACCCACGAGGGAATGCTGCCGGCGGACGTCACCGCCGAGATCTGCCAGGTGCTCGGCTGCGTCGACGAGGTCGAGGAGCTGCGTGAGGTCTGAGCCGGCCGACGCCACCGATCCGTCGTTGGCGTCGATCCGGCCGGGACAGCCGACCCCGGGTGCGGTGGGCCGCGCCGGGCCCGGTGCCCACGAGGGCCTGGCCGAGCTGGGTGAAATCGGCCGACGGCAACGGCACGAGCTGTGGATGCGCCGCGCCCTGGAGATCGCCGTCACCGGCCCGCCCGTCGACGACGCGGTACGCGCCGATGTCGACGACGTGCCGGTGGGTGCGGTGCTCTACGGTCCGGACGGCACCGAGTTGGCCACCGGACGCAACGAGCGGGAGCTGACCGGCGACCCCACCGCCCACGCCGAGGTGCTGGCCCTGCGCCGAGGCGCCGAGCGCGCCGGCCGGTGGCGACTGGACGACTGCACCCTGGTGGTCACTCTCGAACCGTGCACCATGTGCGCCGGGGCGCTGGTGCTGGCCCGGGTCTCCACCGTCGTGTTCGGCGCGTGGGAACCCAAGACCGGCGCGGCCGGGTCGCTGTGGGACGTGCTGCGGGACCGTCGGCTCAACCACCGACCCGAGGTCTACGGCGGGGTGCTGGAGGCCGAGACCGCCGCCGTCCTGCGCGCGTTCTTCCGCTGAGACAGGTCGCCGGTCAGGCCGGCGGCAGGGTGACCGTGACGATCAGGCCGCCGGCCGGGCGGGGTTGCGCCTCAGCGGTCCCGCCGTGGGCCCGGGCGACCGCGCGGACGATGGACAGCCCCAACCCGAAGCCCCGCGCGCCAGCGACCCGCTCCCGCGACAGCCGGCGGAAGGGCTGGAACATCGTCTCGACGTCGTAGCCGGGGATGACCGGGCCGGTGTTGATCACCGTGAGGGTGGGTCGGCCGTCAACCAGCCCGGTACGCACCTCCACCCACCCGTCGGCGGGCAGGTTGTGGCGCAGCGCGTTCTCCACCAGGTTGAACGTGAGCCGCTCCAACAAGACCGGGTCGCCGCTGGTCGGCGCCGGGGCCAGAGCCCGTCGTACCGGCACACCGGGCGCCTGCCTCCCGGCCTGATCCGTCGTGTGCGCGCAGACCTCGGCCAGGTCGACCGGCGTCCGCTCGGTCAACTCGTTCTCCGAGTCGGCCAGGGTCAGCAGGCCGTCGATCAACCGCTCGTGGCGTTCGTTGACCGCCAGCAGCGACTCGCCCAGTCGCCGGGTCTCGGCCGAGGCGTCCGGGCGGGTGACCGCCAGCTCCACCAGGGCGCGGTTGAGCGCCAGCGGGGTACGCAGCTCGTGCGAGGCGTTCGCCACGAACCGGCGCTGCCCGTCGAAGGAGCGGTCCAGCCGTTCCAACATCTCGTCGAACGTGTCGGCGAGTTCGCGTACCTCGTCCGGAGGGCCGGTGAGCGCGATCCGCTCGTGCAGACCACGGCCGGCGGTGTCCGCGCCGGCGATCCGTCGGGCCGTGCCGGTGATCTGGTGCAGTGGCTGCAACGCCCGGCCGGCCAGCAACCAGCCGAAGGCGATCGCCACCGTCGACACCACGATCAGTGCGATGCCGCCCTGGGTGAGCAGCGACTCCAGGGCGTTGCGTTTCGCCTCGTCCTGCACCTCCTGCACCAGGGTGCGCAGGTTGTCGATGTTCTGCCCGCTGGGCGTCGTGGGGGTGGTCTTCGGCAGGTCCCGCAGGCTCACCCCGAACGGCTGCGGCATCCGCTGATCCACCAGCACGTACGTGACGGCGAGCAGGACCACGCCGGCCAACAGGAACAGCCCCCCGTAGATGAGGGTCAGCCGGGCGCGGATCGTCAGGCGTTTCATCGGATCTGGTACCCCGCTCCGGGGACCGTTTCGATCACCGGCGGGTCGCCGAGTTTGCGGCGCAACTTCATGACGGTCACGCGTACGACGTTGGTGAACGGGTCGATGTGCTCGTCCCAGGCGCGTTCCAGCAGGTCCTCGGCGGAGACCACCGCGCCGTCGGCGCGGAGCAGCTCGGCCAGTACCGCGAACTCCTTGCGGGACAGCGCCACGTGCCGGTCGTCCCGGCGCACCTCGTGTCGGGCCGGGTCGAGCTGGATGCCGGCGCGACGTAGCGTCGGCGGTGCCGCCGGACGGGACCGGCGGGTCAACGCGTGCACCCGAGCCGACAGCTCGACCAGGGCGAACGGCTTGGTCAGGTAGTCGTCGGCACCGAGCGCCAACCCCGCCACCCGCTCCCGGACCGCCGCCGACGCGGTCAGCATCAGCACCCGGGTCTCCCCGCCCGCGTCCACGATCGCCCGGCACACGTCGTCGCCGTGCACCACCGGCAGGTCCCGGTCCAGGACCACCACGGCGTACTCGTTGACCCCGAGCCGTTCCAACGCGGCGTCCCCGTCGTACGCCACGTCGACCGCGAACGACTCCCGACGCAGCCACTCGGCGATGGCGTCCGCCAGCACGTTCTCGTCCTCGACCACCAGCACTCGCACCCCTCCATGGTGCTCGGGGTGCGGTAACGGCGGCATAACCGCCGACGGTAACGCCGGAGATACGCCCGCTGCCGTGCACTGGGTGCCACGTTCGGCGAACCGCGCCGGACCGGAGCGGAGGTGGACACCATGCGACGACAGGTGCTCGCGATCCCCGTCCTGCTCGCCCTGGCGCTGGCCGGGTGCGGCGCGGGAAGCGACGACGGCGGCGGGGTCGCGACCGCCGGCGGGGCGAAGGCCGAGGCCACGGCGAGCGGCACGCCGGTCAGTGACTCGGACCGGCAACTCGCCTTCGCCCGGTGCATGCGGGAGAACGGGGTGGACCTGCCGGACCCGACGGCGGGTGACCGACCCGGCTTCCGGTTCGGCGCGGACGTGGATCGGCAGAAGGTCCAGGCGGCCATGGAGAAGTGCCAGGACAAGCTGCCCAACGGCGGGCAGGGACCGCAGCTCAACCCCGAGCAGGCCGAGCAGATGCGCACGTTGGCCAAGTGCATGCGGGAGAACGGGGTGCCCGACTTCCCGGACCCGGACGCCGACGGGCGGGTCCGGATCGGGGCGGGGAACAACGCGATCAACATCGGCGATCCGGCCATGAAAGCCGCGCTGGAGAAGTGCCGGCAGCACGCACCGCAGTTCGGGGGTGGCCGGTGACCGGCACCACCCGACGTTCGCGGCTGCGCGCCGCCGTCACCGGAGGCGTCGTTCTGCTGGTCGCCGCCGTGGCCGTGGTCGCCGCGGTGGGCTTCGGCGGCGGGCCCGACGGGGGCCCCGCCCAGGCCGGAGGCGCACCACCCGCCACCGCCACGGTCACCCGGCAGACCCTCGCCGACTCGGAGACCGCCGACGGTGAGCTGGGGTACGGCACGACGCGTACCGCCACCGCGAAGCTCAGCGGCACCATCACCGGGCTGGCGGCGACCGGGTCGACGGTGCGCCGCGGTAAGGCGCTCTACCTGGTCGACAACGAGGAGGTGGTGCTCCTCTACGGCGGGTTGCCCGCGTACCGGACCCTCGCCCCCGGGGTGGAGGGTGCCGACGTCGCGCAGTTCGAGCGGAATCTCGAAGCGCTGGGCTACACCGGCTTCACCGTCGACGACGAGTACACCGGTGCCACCGCCGACGCCGTCCGGGAGTGGCAGGAGGACCTGGGTCTGCCCGAGACCGGTCGGGTCGAGCCGGGTCGGATCGTGTACGCCGACCGGGAGGTGCGGGTGGCGAGCCAGATCGCCGACGTCGGCGATCTCACCCAGCCCGGCCAGGCCGTACTCACCTACACCGGCACCAGCCGGGTGGTCACCGTCGAGCTGGACGTGGACGACCAGCGGCTGGCCAAGCGCGACGCAAAGGTCTCCGTGAAGCTGCCGGACGGCCGGGCGGTGGCGGGCACGATCAGTACCGTCGAGACGGTCGTCCAGCCCGGCTCGACCGGCGCCAACGGGCAGTCCGGCGACGCCGAGACGAAGATCGAGGTGACCGTCGCGGTGACCGACCCAAAGGCCCTCACCGGCTTCGACCAGGCCAGCGCGGACGTCACGTTCACCGTCGCGGAGCGCCGCGACGTGCTCACCGTGCCGGTGGCGGCGCTGTTGGCGCTCGCCGAGGGCGGCTACGGCGTCCAGGTCGTCGAGGGCGGCGCGAGTCGGATCCTCGCGGTGACCACCGGGTTGTTCGCCGACGGCCGGGTGGAGGTCACCGGCACCGGCGTCACCGAGGGCGCGACGGTGGTGATGCCGACGTGAGCGGCGAGGTGATCGTGCTCGACCGGGTCAGCAAGCGGTACGCCGGCGGTGTCGTCGCGTTGGATGACGTGTCGCTGCGGATCGGCCACGGCGAGTTGGTCGCGATCGTCGGCCCGTCCGGATCGGGTAAGTCGACCATGCTGCACCTGATCGGCACCCTGGACCGGCCGTCGTCGGGCAGCGTGCTCATCGACGGGTACGACGCGGCGACGCTGACCGACCGGGAGCTGTCCGCGTTGCGGGCCACCCGGATCGGCTTCGTCTTCCAGCAGTTCCACCTGGCGCCCGGCGTTCCGGTCGTGGACAACGTGGCTGACGGGTTGCTGTACTCCGGCGTACCCCGCAGGCGGCGGCGCGACCGTGCGGAGGCCGCGTTGGTCCGGGTTGGCCTGGGCCACCGGCTGGGGCACCGGCCGCACGAGCTGTCCGGCGGTGAGCGGCAGCGGGTGGCCGTGGCCCGCGCGGTGGTCGGCGAGCCGGCGGTGCTGCTCGCCGACGAGCCGACCGGCAACCTGGACTCCCACTCCGGGGCCGGGGTGTTGGAGTTGCTGCACGATCTGCACCGGGCCGGCACCACCGTCGTGGTGATCACCCATGATCGGGAGATCGCGGGGAGCCTGCCCCGGCAGGTGCGGATGCGCGACGGCGCGGTGCGGCACGATTCGGCCCTCGCGTCGGGCGGGGTCGGCTGATGGCGACGTTGACCCCGGCCCGGCTGGGACCGGCGGACGTCCTGCGCGTCGGCGGGGTGGGGCTGCGGACCCGTCCGCTGCGGGCGTTCCTCTCCGCGTTGGGCATCGCGATCGGGATCGCCGCGATGATCGCGGTTGTCGGGATCTCCTCGTCGTCCCGGGCCGAGCTTGACCGGGCGCTCGACGCGCTCGGCACCAACCTGCTCACCGTCGAGCCGGGCAACACCCTGTTCGGCGCGGACGCGCAACTGCCCGAGGAGTCGATCGCGATGATCGGGCGGATCGGCCCGGTGACCGAGGTGTCCGCGACCGGTCAGGTCTCCGACGCCAAGGTGTACCGCTCCGACCGGATTCCGGCGGCGGAGACCGGTGGCATCGCCACCCGGGCGGCCCGACTGGACCTGCTCGGCACCGTCGGGGCCGAGGTGGCCACCGGCACCTGGCTCAACGAGGCGACCGCCCGCTACCCGGCGGTCGTGCTCGGCGCCACCGCCGCGCAGCGGCTCGGCATCACCACGGCGGACCCGCGGGTGCAGGTGTGGCTGGGCGGGCGGCCGTTCACCGTGGTCGGAATTCTGGCCGCCACACCACTCGCCCCGGAACTGGACACCTCGGCGTTGGTCGGCTGGCCGGCGGCGACCGAATACCTGGGCTTCGACGGCCACCCCACCACCGTCTACACCCGGGCGCAGGAGTCGCAGGTCGAGGCGGTCCGGTCGGTGCTCGGCGCGACCACCAACCCGGCGGCGCCGAACGAGGTGGAGGTGTCCCGGCCCTCGGACGCGCTGGCTGCCGCCGAGGCGACCGACGACGCGTTCACCGGTCTGCTGCTGGGCCTGGGCGCGGTCGCCCTGCTGGTCGGTGGGGTCGGTGTGGCGAACACCATGGTGATCTCGGTGCTGGAACGGCGAGCCGAGATCGGCCTGCGTCGGTCACTCGGGGCCACCCGCGGTCAGGTCCGGACCCAGTTCCTCGCCGAATCGCTGCTGCTCTCCGCGCTCGGCGGGATCGGCGGGGTGGTGCTGGGCATCCTGGTCACCTCGGGCTACGCCCTGTCGCAGAACTGGCCGACCGTGGTGCCGGCCTGGGCGATGCTCGGCGGGGTGGGCGCGACGCTGGTCATCGGCGGTTTCGCGGGCCTCTACCCGGCCGTACGCGCCGCCCGCCTCGCACCCACCGAGGCGCTGGCCGCCGTCTGAGCGGGGCGCGTGGCCGCCGTCTGAGCGGAGGGCTTCGCCGTCTGAGCGGGGTGGCGGGGACGAGCGTGATGACTGTCAGGCATCTTGATGCCGCACAGTCATCACGCTCGTCGCGGTGCTCCCGCCGAACAGGTCAGGCGATGATCGTGTCGAGGGCGATCTCGACCATCTGGCTGAAGGTCTGCTCGCGCTCCTCCGAGGTGGTCTTCTCGCCGGTCTTGATGTGGTCGCTGACGGTCAACACGGTCAGCGCGCGGGCCTTGAACCGGGCGGCGATCGTGTACAGCGCCGCCGACTCCATCTCCACCGCCAGCACGCCGTAGTCGGCGAGGGTGTCGTACAGGTCCGGCCGGTCGGTGTAGAAGGCGTCCGCCGCCAGGATCGGCCCGACGTGCATGCTGATGCCGCGCCGCTCGGCCACCTCGACCGACGTACGCAGCAGCCCGAAGTCGGCCACCGGGGCGTAGTCGATCAGCCCGTCGAAGCGCATCCGGTTCATGTTCGAGTCGGTGGACGACCCGATCGCCGCCACCACGTCGCGCAGTTGCAGGTCGGTGCTGAGGGCGCCACAGGAGCCGACCCGGATCAGCGTCTTCACGCCGTACTCGTTGATCAGCTCGTGGGCGTAGATGGAGGCCGACGGCATGCCCATGCCGGAGCCCTGGACGGAAACCTCGACACCGTTCCAGCGCCCGGTGAAGCCCAACATGCCCCGAACCGTCGAGTAGCAGGTGGCGCCCTCGAGGTAGGTCTCCGCGATCCACTTGGCCCGCAGCGGGTCGCCCGGCATCAGGACCCGCTCGGCGATCTCGCCCGGCTTCGCGCCGATGTGCGTACTCATGGCAAAGATCCTGCCAGGCCGGCCCGGGCGATACCGGTTCGGCGTCCGAACCGGCGGTCCTGTACCCTCGTCGGCGGTGGCGTGTCCGAGCGGCCTAAGGAGCACGCCTCGAAAGCGTGTGAGGGTTAACGCCCTCCGAGGGTTCAAATCCCTCCGCCACCGCTCTGTAGTGCAGAAGCGCCCGGTTGATCCGCGAGGATCGACCGGGCGCTTTCGTATGGGACGCCCTCGTTGACCGGTTCGTCCGTGTCGTCAGCAGGGGCCGGCGCCTTCGTCGAAGAGGCGGCGGGCCCAGTCCGCGTACCCGGCGATGGTTTTCCGGACCGTGCGCCCGTCGTGCAGGAACAGGTACGCGCGGTCGCCGCTGCGGGCGAGTAACCCGTCGAGGCGGTGCGTCCCCTGTGGAGCCTGGAGTCGGCTGACCTCCGGATAGCGGTCCCAGACTTGGCCGACGGGCGAACCCGCCGTTATGCCCTCCGGTGTCCGCATCGGGTCGCCGACCCAGAGCAGCACGAGTTTGTCCTCCATGAAGACCGGGCTGACCGTGTCATGGCCGGCGAGTATTGGCCCGCAGGCATCCAGGCTGGTCCGCAGGATGCCGCGTCGGGTCAGCTCACCCTCGGTGACACCGAACTCGATGTTCTGTAAGCCGTTCAGGTTGATGATCTCCACGCTGCCGGCGGGCCGACCCGCCGGGGTCGGCCCGGTTGGCGGTACGCCGCTGCCAGCAATCGAGGCAGCCGTCATCAGCGTGGCAATAAACGCAAATTGTCGCAATTTCATGGAATCCCCCCGTCCCCCAACGGAACGGGAGCGTTTCGGTTGCTGCCGGCGGCCGAATTACTGGTTTTCCCACTGTTCGACCAGCTCATCCCAGTAGTCGGCGCTGAGTCGACGGCGCCCGTGCGCCAGCCAGCCGTCGGTGTTCCGCTCCAGGTGCAACCCCAGTTCGGCGAACGGGTCGATCCACGTGCCGGGCTCCACACCGAGTCGGGTCAGCGCGCCGTTGATCGGCCACTGCTCGCGCGGCGCATCCAACTCGTCGTCGAAGCACGGACCCCAGGACAGCGCCCCGCCCAGCCACACCGCCGCCGACTGGTAGCCGGCACCGCCACCGAACTCCGCCTCCAGGTAGGCCACCGGCCCCGACTGTGACCAGCGGGCCAGCACCTCGACCAACGCCGTCGACAACACCAGGTCGAACGGGTGCGCGGCGCTCCGGTCGCCCGGCGCGAAATCCGGCAACGAGCCGGTCAGCTCGATCACCAACTGCGGGGTGACCGGCAGCAGCGCGAAGTCCTGGCGCAGCTCCCCGAGGATCGCGTGATCCAACCCGGCAACCTGCTCGCGGAGCAGCTCAGCGTCCGCGACCACCGCGCTGAGCTGGTAACCCATCGAACCCTCCGCCGTCCACAACCTGTGGATAGAACATGTGTACGACGGCGGCAAGGGCCGCCGGCTCTCGGACCGTACCCGCCCTTCGTGTCCAGCCCTCCAGCCGACTGCCCGTTCGTCTCATATCGACGACCTGATACCGCGCCTATGGTGTCCAGGCGCCTATCGAAACGGGGGCCCTATGCGGCGAAGCGCATCTTTTCTCGTCCTTTCCACCGTCCTCGCCAGCCTGGTAGTCAGTGCACCGGCGAAAGCTGCGGAAGGCGTCCGGACCATCACCCGGGACGGCGTCGTTCTTCAACACCACCAGATCTCCTGGATGAAGACGACGACCCGGTTCCGAGGTACGGGTGCCAGCCGCTCCGACTTCGACGGCGACGGCGTCGACGACATCGCGGCCACCGGCGACCCGTTCAACACCAACTCGCCGTTGTCCCCGTCCGGCGTGGTCAACGTGCGCTACTCCTCGGCCCCGAAGGTCGACTACTTCCTGGGCGTCATGCCGGAAGACGGCGGCTGCGTCTGTTTCGGGTTGGCACTCGTGACGGGAGACTTCAACGGCGACCGTTACGACGATCTGGTAATTGGCGACCCTGACGAGGCGGATCCCAAGAACAAGACCCACGCCGGCGGAGTCTGGGTCATCCCCGGCAGCGGTCTCGGCCTGGTGGTCGACGCGGCGATTCACTTCAACCAGGATTCACCGGGTGTTCCGGACAGCCCCGAGGTCTTTGATCAGTTCGGTGGCGCGCTCGCAGCCGGTGACATCAACGGGGACGGCCGCGACGACCTTGCCATCGGTGCCTGGGGAGAGGCGATCGGCAGCAAGGCGATGGCCGGTGCGGTCACCGTCCTCTTCGGCGGGTCCGCCGGTCTCACCGCCACCGGAGCGCAGCACCTCCAGCAGGACCTGGCCTGGGTGCCCGGCGCGGCGGAGGCCAACGACCAGTTCGGCTACACGCTCGCGATCGGGAAGGTCGACAACAACGGCTACCACGACCTGGTCATCGGCGCTCCTCGGGAGAACGACGGCGTGAGCTGGAACGGCAGTGGCATGGTCACCCTGATGTGGGGCTCGCCGAGCGGCGTGTCGTCCACCGGCGCCACCTCGGTCACCGGTGCGGTGGTGCAGACGAACGATGGGACCGACACTGTCGCGTGGTATCTCGGTGACGCGCTCGCGATTGGTGACGTGAACGGCGACGGGTTGGGCGAGGTGATCGTCGGTGCCCCCGGTGCCCAGACCCCGCACATCAATGGCGGTCTCATCGCGGCCTTCCCCGGCCGCGCCGGCGGCCTGTCCGGCAGCGGCGTGCAGATCATCACGCAGCGTACGGCCGGTGTGCCGGGCGATCCCGGGAATGACGACTACTTCGGTGGTGCGCTCGCGGTCGGTGATGTGACAGGTGACGGCAGGGCCGACGTGCTGGTCGGTGCCCCCGGTGACCAGATCGGCTCCCGAGCCGGGGCCGGCAGCGTCACCCTGCTCAAGGGGTCCGCCAGCGGGCTGACCGGGTCTGGCGCGCAGGCGTTCGACCAGAACCATTCGGCCGTCCCGGACGCGTCCGAGGCCGGCGACAAGTTCGGCTCCTCCGTGGCACTGCTGAACCTCGACCGCACCGCCGGGCTCGACGCCCTCGTGTCCTCGCCCGGGGAAGAGGTACCTGGTGACCAGGCCGGATTTGGGTCCGGGGTCATCAACCCGTTCTACGGTTCCAGTGGCGGGCTCGTCCCGCAGAACAAGACGTGGAGCGGTCTGTCGGAGCGAACCGAGGTCGTCTGGCCGCAGCGTTTCGGCCTCCGGATCGCCGGGCCGCAGAGTGGCGGCCTGCTGTTCTGAGCTGTGCACCGCAACGCCCGGCGGGTCTGCCACGACCCACCGGGCGTTTGCGTGAGTGCCGGCCGGAGGGCGCGACGGGTCGTCGGGGCCGGTTCAGGCCCGCCGGGCGAACTCGGTGACGAACGCGCGCCAGGCCGCGGGCGCGAAGGTGAGCGCTGGGCCGGCCGGGTCCTTTGAATCCCGTACGCCCACCACGCCGGGCAGGTTGTCGGCGACCTCGACACAGGCGCCGCCGTTGCCGCTGCTGCGGCTGCTCTTGCGCCACCGGGCGCCGTTCAGCTCCATGACTCCGCCACTTCCTCAATGAGTTCGACCGACTGCCGGTGGGACAACGCCTCCCCCCGCACGTTCTCCCATGCCGCCATCATGGCCGCGATGTCCTCGGGGTCGCTAGCCACTTGTCCCTGGAGTTGGTTGTCGAGGTAGCCGGCGACCCGGTGATCGTGGCTGTGCGCGATCACGAACGGCCCGTTCAGGCCGGCGTACGCGCCGACCGTGCTGGGCACGACGTGCACCCGGATGTGCGGCTCGGCGCACGCCGCCGCGACGGCCAGCAGTTGCTCGCGCATGGTCGACGGGCCGCCCACCGGGCGGCGGATGACCGCCTCGTCGACCACCGCCGTGAACTGCGGCGGGTCGTCGCGCCTGAGCACGCCCTGCCGGCCGAGTCGGACCGCGAGGTGCCGCTCAATCTCGCCCCGGGGGATCAGGCCTGCGCCGCCCAGCACCGCGCGGGCGTACGCCTCGGTCTGGAGCAACCCCGGTAGCACGGTCGACTCGAACCAGCGCAGCGACACCGCCTCGCGCTCGATCTCCTGCCACGGACGGAACCAGATGGGGTCACGACGTCTTGAAGTGTCCGGCCAAATGTCTGACACGTCCTTGTGGAGCGCCTCCGCCGCCGCCAGTCGGTGCCGCGGATGCGGGATGCGGTCCTCCGTCAACCAGCGCCCCACGGTCTTCGGGTCGACGCCGACGGTCTCGGCGAGGGATTCGGTGGTGTGCCCGGTATCGCTGAGCGCCACCCGAAGCGCATCGTTCACGACGCCTCCATCAGATGTCCTGAATATCTGAAAACCATATCGCTACGCGGTGTATCTGTCTCGTAACTCGCCCGAGGGTGGTCCACAGAAGACGGCGCGACCGGTGGAGGCGCAGGAGCCCGGCGGCCGGCGTCAGTCCGGGGGCCGCCCCGACGGGGAGGCGGGGCGACCCCCGTCCACCGCGAAGGAGGTCCGCTGTGCCCCGCCGCCGCTACCGGAACCACCTGCCGACCCGACCCACCTGGCGCTGTGCCGCGTGCGGCATCGCCTGGCCCTGCTCGGTGGCGAAGCTGCGGCTGCTCGGCGAATACCGGCACGACCGGCTCGCGTTGACCGTCTACCTGGCGACGCTGCAAACAGAGGCCAGCGAACAGCTCACCGACATCGACCCGGCCCAACTGACCGAACGCTTCCTCGCCTGGGCCCGCGCCCGCGCCTGACGCGTCGGCCGGGAGGACCTCGGCCCGCAGGTGGACAGTTGCGCAGACGCTCTCATGTTAATCTCGCTCAGCTAAGCATGATCACCTTGAGCGACCGAGGGGACACATGACGGCCGAGGTTCCACACGCGGGGGGGCTGCTGGACCCGGGCGGTGCCATGGATCGGCTCGCCGAGTGGAAGGGCCGCCTGGATCAGTTGGCGACCGCCACCGACGCGATGAGCGAGCGGATCCAGGAACTGCGGGTGACGGTCGCCGACGGCAACGGGCTGGTCGAGGTCACTGTCGACTCCGTCGGCGCGCTGGTCGACCTGCACCTGGGCCAGCGGGTGCAACGCGTCGCCCCCGATGTCATCGCCCGGACCATCATGACCACGATCGCGGCGGCAAAGCGGCAACTGGCCGACCGCGCTCAGGAGATCATCGGCGATACCCTGGGCAGCGATTCGTCCGCCGCGCGGGCGGTCGCCGAGCGTGTGGGCCAGCAACTGCGCGACGCCGAGCCCACCGTCGGTGGCCCGGACGAGCAGCACGGCCGGTGGTGAGTCGGTGAGCGCCGGGTTCGAGGTCGACGCCGAACAGATCCGCCAGCACGCCCGCAACATCGAGGCGTTGCGCGCCCGCTTCGGCGCGGTCAAGGACGCCAGCGCGCACATCACCCAGGACGACGCGGCGTACGGGCTGCTGTGCGGGTGGATCTCCGGGATCCTGGAGGGTCGGCACACTCGGCAGGACGAGCTGATCGCCTACGCCGAGGAGAACCTGGCCCTGGTCGTGAAGGGGTTGGGCACCACCGCGGACAACTACGCCAACGCCGACGCGGACTCCGACACCACAATCCGCAAGGTCGGTAGCCAACTGGATGCGACCTTATGACCGACGCGTCGCTGATCGCGGATGTCCAGTCGACCCGCAAACCCTGGACCGGCGCGGCCGCCGCGGACAGCTTCCAAGGTCTGGTCGACGCCATCCACAGTGAGGGCTGGGTCGATGACCTCCTGGCGGGCGCGGCGTTCGGCGTCGAGGCCGTCGCGACGGTGCTGGACCCCTTCAGCGCCCTGCTCGCCAACGGGCTGGGCTGGGCGATGGAGTACTTCGAGCCGCTGCGCGAGATCCTCGACCAACTCACCGGGATGCCCGACGTGGTGACCTCACACGCGTCGACCTGGAACAACATGGCCGCCGAGTTGGAGAGCATGGCCACCGACCTGAAGACCAGCCTCGGGGTGGACCTGCCCGGCTGGCAGGGGCAGGCCGCCACGGCGTACCAGGAGCTGATGGCGCACAACGTCACGGGGATCGACGCGTTGAGCGGCATCTCCGCGGCGATGGCCGCCGCGACCCAGGCCGCCGGGAACCTGGTGGCGTTCACCCGCGATGTCGTCCGCGACCTCATCGCCGACCTGGTGGCGCGCGTGATCGTGTGGGCCGTCGAGGCGATCTTCGTCGTCACGATCCCGGCGATCGCCGCGTCGATCGTGGCGGCCGTCGTCAAGTGGGCTGGACGCATCCTCACCTACGTCGGCGCACTGATCGCCAGCCTCACCAACCTGTCGAAGCTGCTGAACGGCTAGGGCGCAGACGATGGCGAAACCCAAGACGCCCCCCGGTGGCAACGGTGACAGCGGAACGCCGTCGCGTCCGGGTGACGGCGACAGCGACATCCCGGGACAGCGGCGTCGCAGCTCCAGCGAGGTGCCGGAAACCGTCACCGCCGGGCAGGACTTCGCCACCGAGGAGCTCAAGCTCGGTCGGCCGGGCGGCGACTCCGGCGACCCGCCGGGCCGCCCGCCCGGCGGGGACGACGGGTACCAGAGCCCCAAGCCCGGCACCCCCGAGTACGAACGGCGGTTGGAGGAGCTCGCCGCCGACCCGGCCCACAACGGCAACATCAGCCCGAAGTCCCGGATCGAGGCCGAGGTCGGGCTCGCGGCCGAGGCGGCCGGGAAGATCCCCGGGCCGATCCGGCGGGCCGAAATCGACAACACTGATCCCGCATTCCAGAAGGATCAGGGCGAGTTCTTCGATTCCAACGGGGGGAACTGGGACGTCAAGGCGCCCAATGATTTGTTCCCGGCCGGGCGGCGGGCTGGTGAGCCGATGCCCGAGGGCATGAAGGGCCGCTACGATGGCGAGGAGTTCGAGCAGAAACTCGCCGACGAGGTCGCTGGTGGACAGAACGTCCTTCTCAACACCCGGAGTCTGTCGCCGAGTGCGCTGGCCGATCTCAAGGCGCGCGTCGCTGGTCGACCGGAGTGGGACGGCAAGGTGGTATTCGACAAATGAGTAAATACAAGCGGACCAGCGGCGATGTGATCCGCTGGCCAGACAGCCCGGACGCGCGGGAAGCGCTGGAGGAGTGGTTCGCCGACGCTTCGGCCACGGCGTACCTGTCCGGGGATTTTCTTGATTTTCGCGGTGCGGACCTCAGCCGTCTCGACCTGACCGGCGCTTATCTCGCCAATTCCCACCTGGTCGGCGTGCGATTCGAGGAGGCCAACCTCGGTGACGCCAACCTGACCAACGCCGAGTTGCAGGGCGCGGATTTCTCCTTCGCCGACCTGGCCAAGGCGGAAATGGTCGGCTGTTCGGCCGGTAAGGCGTTGTTCCGTTCGGCTCGGCTGTTCGCGGTGCAGCTCGACGACGCCGTTCTGGAAGGGGCGGATCTCCGCCACGCCATACTCAATTCGGCCAAGCTCTACAAGACCGACCTGCGCGGCGCCAATCTTGAGTTGGCCAGCCTGCGTTGGTCCACGCTCGGCGGTACGAGCATGCCAACGGTGCTGACCGGCGCGAGGATGTTCGGCTGCCAGTTCGAGGGCGCGAAGGGCGCCGTCGTCGGCCCGGTCCTCGTCGACGAGGGCGCGACCCGGTCCCTCGGCGGCGCCGAGCTGGAGGCGTGGTTCTCCGGGCAGGGCGCCGAGCACGTCCAGGTGGTGGGCTGACGCCACCGAGATCGCGCGACCACAGGTGAGGGGCCTTGTCGGCACCATGGCCGGCAAGGCCCCTCACCTGTCGTCAGAAGACGATGACGGGGCGGCCCCGCACACCTCCCGCCTCCAGGAAGGCATGTGCCTGCGCGGCCTCTTCGGGGGCGAAGGTGGCGGCGACGCGCAGCGTCAGAACCCCGGACTCCGCATGATCGCGCAGCGTGTTCAGGACGCTGGTGTCGCCCGAGTACTTGATGACGTTCACATCGCCGGAGCGCACCCCACGGTCGGTCGCGGCGTTGACCGCCGGACGCAGGGTGGCGATCACTGCCCCGTCTCGAACCGCGGCGGCGGAGGCCCCGGTGAACTGCGCGGTGTCGATCAGCCCGTCCACGCCGTTCGGCCGCAGGCGCAGAACGGCCTCGACGAACCCGTCTCCCCGTGGCACGACGTGGTCCGCGCCCAGAGCGGCAACGAGGTCACGATCCCGCTCGGCCGCATCCGCGATCACGGTCAGCCCTGCGGCCCTGGCCAACTGCACCGCGTACCCGCCGACTGCTCCGGAGGCTCCGATCACCGCGACGGTCGCGCCCGGCGTGACCTCCAGCAGTTCCACCGCGTGCCACGCGGACACCCCGTTCATCAGCAGGGTGGACGCAGCCGCCAGCTCGATGCCCTGCGGCGCCCGTACCACCGACTCCGCCGGGGCCACCAGGTACTCCGCCTGCGCACCGAGCGCCAACCGTGGGACAACGAGCGCGAGCGCGGGCGTCCCGACGGTCAATTCCGGGCGTACGCCCTCGCCGACCTCGTCGATCACGCCTGCGGCATCCCACCCCACGACGTACGCGTCGGACGCCGGGAACGCCCCGGGCATGAGCTTCCGGATGACCCCGGACCGGAAGGCGATGTCGGACGGGTTGATGTCCGCCGCCCCGACCTTGATGCGTACCTGTCCCGGACCAGCGTGCGGCTCTGGCAGCTCCAGCACCCGCATCACTTCCGGGCCTCCGAATTCGGTGAACCCGACAGCTCTCATAGCGCACCTCCGTGATCGTGATCGGCAGGCCGCGAAATCGCGGGCCCGGTGGCCACGGGAGAACCACTGCACCGAGGTTCACACCGCCGGAACCGGGGCGCCAGGGAGGGAAGTCCCTAGCCGGTGCGAGGCACGCACCCCTCCCCGGTGTGAAACTGAGGGCACGGGATTCGCGCAGCGCAGACAGTGACGACAACGAGCTGGGCCAGTTCCTGCGTGCCTGTCGTGCCGCGCTCCACGCGGCCGGGCCGGGCTCGGAAAAGCTGTAGGGCCCCCTCGCGAACGAGGGGGCCCTACGACGTCTTGCCCGGTGCGGGCAGTGGCGGAGGATACGAGATTCGAACTCGTGAGGGTGTTAACCCAACACGCTTTCCAAGCGTGCGCCCTAGGCCTCTAGGCGAATCCTCCGCGAGCCAGGATACAGGCCCCGCTCGGCCGGGCCACCCCACCACCCCCTGAAGATCGACGGGCGGTCGGGTAGGCTGGGCGTCACCTCCCGTGCGGCGGTATCTCGTGAACCTCCCCAGGGCCGGAAGGCAGCAAGGATAAGCGAGCTCTGCCGGGTGCACGGGAGGCCTTTTTGTCTGTGGGCCGGTTGATCCACTCGGCATCCGTGATGTCGCGGTGTCCCGGTCACGCGGACACCGCGGTTTCCAGGAACCCGAGTCGATCAAGCCCGCGGGTCCAGGCGCCCCGGCGGGGTGGGTGGTCACCCGCGCCCGACCGGCGCAGAATGGCTCGGTCGAGAGGAGGCGGGACGAGTGACGCTGGCGCTCTACCGCAAGTACCGGCCGCGTACCTTCGCTGAGGTCATCGGTCAGGAGCACGTGACCGAGCCGTTGTCGCAGGCGCTGCGCAGCGGACGACTCAACCACGCCTACCTCTTCTCCGGCCCGCGCGGCTGTGGCAAGACCACCAGCGCCCGGATCATGGCCCGCTCGCTCAACTGTGAGCAGGGCCCCACTCCCGAGCCGTGCGGCAAGTGTGACTCCTGCCGCTCGCTGGCCGTCGACGGTGCCGGCTCGATCGACGTGATCGAGATCGACGCGGCCAGCCACGGCGGTGTCGACGACGCCCGCGAGCTGCGCGAGCGCGCCTTCTTCGCGCCGGCCAGCAGCCGCTTCAAGATCTACGTCATCGACGAGGCGCACATGGTCTCGACCCAGGGCTTCAACGCCCTGCTCAAGCTGGTCGAGGAGCCCCCGGAGTACGTCAAGTTCATCTTCGCCACCACCGAGCCGGAGAAGGTCCTCGGCACGATCCGGTCGCGCACCCACCACTACCCGTTCCGGCTGATCCCGCCGAAGGTGGTCCGCCCGTACCTGGAGCAGCTCACCCAGGCCGAGGGCGTCGCCGTCGAACCGGCGGTCTTCCCGCTGGTGGTCCGCGCCGGTGGCGGCAGCATGCGGGACAGCCTCTCCGTGCTCGACCAGCTCATCGCCGGGGCCGGTCCGGAGGGCGTCAGCTACGCACGGGCCGCCTCCCTGCTCGGGGTCACCGACGCCGCGTTGATCGACGAGATGTGCGACGCGTTGGCCGCCGGGGACGGTGCCGCCGCGTACGCCACCGTCGACCGGGTCGCCGAGGCCGGGCACGACCCCCGCCGGTTCGCCGCCGACCTGCTGGAGCGGCTGCGCGACCTGATCGTGCTCCAGCAGGTGCCGGACGCCGCCGCGAAGGGTCTGATCGACGGCCCTGCCGACCAGATCGAGCGGATGGCCGCCCAGGCCTCGCAACTCGGTCCGGCCACGCTCTCCCGCTGCGCCGACATCGTGCACGACGGCCTGGTGGAGATGCGTGGCACCACCGCCCCCCGCCTGCTGCTGGAGCTGATCTGCGCCCGGATGCTGCTGCCCGGCGTGGACGACTCCGCCGGAGGCCTGCTCCAGCGCCTTGAGCGGATGGAACGTCGGCTCACCCTCGGCGGCACCGACGCGCCGTCGGCCGCCGCCGGCTCCGCGCCGGCCACCAACCCAGGGGTACGCCCACAGCCAGCCACCCCGGTCCCGGCTGCCGCCACCCCGGCGAACGCCCCGACCTCCGCACCGCCGTGGGCGGTCGACCCGGCAGCGTCCCCGACTCGAAGCGCCGCGGCCTCGGGTGCTTCCGCCCCGGCCGCTCCGGTCACCGGGGCGCTTGCCTCGCAGGCTCCGACCTCCGGTGCACCGGCCTCGTACGACTCGCCGATCCCGGCGTCCCCCAGCGCGTCGACCGGGTCGGCCCCCGCTGACCAGGCGTCCGTCTCGCCCGCCGGGGCGGCCCCGCGTCGCGTGGTGCCACCGTCGGCGGTGCTTCCCGACCCGGCCACGCCCGCGCCGCCCCGACCGGGAGCGCCGGCCGCCGCGCTGGACGCGGTCGCGGTCCGCCGCGTCTGGCCCGACGTGGTCGGCAAGGTCAACCGGACCAACAAGCGGATCGCGGCCCTGATGCGGGACGCGGTGGTCCGCGAACTCGACGGCGACATGCTGGTGCTGACGGTGAAGTCCACCGTGCTGGCCAAGATGATGGCCGACCACGCGGCGGTGCTCACCGACGCGCTCTACGAGGAGTTGGGCGGGCGCTGGCAGATCCGGTGCGAGGTGGCCGGCGAGCGCGGTGGCGCGTCCCTGCCCGGCCCCCCGCGCGCGCAACCCGCCGCACCGGCCCGGCCCGCCGTGCCGCCCGCCGCGACGAACGCCACGCCCCCGCCCGTCGCCGCCGGCCCGCCGAGCACGCCGCCCCCCACCGCGACCTCGAACGCCGCCGGCCCGAACGCCGCCGGCCCGAACGCCGCCGGCCCGAACGCCGCCGGCCCGAACGCCGCCGGCCCGAACGCCGCGAACTCGGACGCCGCCGGCCGGAACGCCGCCGGCTGGAACGCCACGAACCCGAGCGCCCCGACCTCGAACGCCGCGACCTCGAACGCCGCGCCTGGCTCGAACGCCTCCGCTGGGCCGGCGAGCGCGGCGGACCCGACCGGAGCCGCCGGCCCGGCGTCGCGCGACGGGGTCGGCGCGGGTTCCGGCGGTCACGGTGCTGGTCGGCAGGGCGCAACGCCGTCCGCCCCGGCTGCGGACGACGAGGACGACTGGCCGGAGGCGGCCCGCCCCGGCGGTGGTGCCCCGGCCGCCCCGGCGACGGATGACGAGGACTGGCCGGAGGCCGCCCGACCCGGCGGCGCGTCGGCCGGGAACGAGTCGAGCCCTGGCGGCTCCCACTCCGCGCCGGCGTCGACCGGCAGCCCCGCGACCGGGATCGGCACCAACGGCGACGCCACGAACGGGATCGGCGCGAACGGCAGCGGACCGGGCGGTTCGGGTGGTTCCGGGGCGGCGGCCGGTGGCGGCAAGCCGGGCGGGCGGGGTAACCCGACACCGGCGGCGCGGCAGCCGGCGACAGCCGGTGGTGCCCCGGTGAGCAGCGCCATCGCCGCGGCTCGCGCGGCGGCGGCGGGGCGCGGTACGCGTACCGGAGCGGCGGCCCGGCCCATCGCGGACGCCGAGTGGGCCGGCGAGCCGCCCTACGACCCGGACTTCGACGGCCCGGCGCGGGCCGGCGGTCGGCCGGGCGGCGCGGCACCGGCGGCTCCGGCCTACGAGGGGTTCGACCCGGGCGACGAGCCGTTGGACGAGGTCATCGACGAAAAGACGGCGCGGGAGTCGAGCGAGGAGCAGGCGGTACGGCTGCTCCGGGAGACGTTCGGCGCCGAGAAGATCAACGAGATCGACGCCCGCTGACCCCCGCACCGTCGATCATGGAGTTGTGGTGGGTGACAAACCGCCCGTTGCCGATCTATTCCGGCACCAGAACTCCATGATCGATGCGGGCGGGGGCCGTACCCGGGAGGCTCGGCGTGGGCGTACGCACCGGGCGGGGCAAGGTCGGTCCCAGCGGATAGGCTGAGCGGCGGTCGAGCAGACGAGTGCGAGAAGGAGCCATCCCGTGCGCCCAGGTGGACAGCCGAACATGCAGCAGATGCTGAAGCAGGCGCAGAAGATGCAGCAGCAGATCGCCGCCGCCCAGGCCGAGCTGGCCGAGGCCGAGCTGACCGGCACCGCCGGTGGTGGGCTGGTCACCGCGACCGTCTCCGGTGCCGGTGAGCTGAAGGCCATCAAGATCGACCCGAAGGCCGTCGACCCGGAGGACGTGGAGACGATGGAGGATCTGGTCGTCGCGGCCGTGCACAATGCCGCCGAGGCGGCCCGGGAGCTGACCGAGCGCAAGATGGGCCCGGTCGCCGGCGGCATGGGCGGCCTCGGCCTGCCCGGTTTCTGAGCCGGCAGATGTACGAAGGTGCCATCCAGGATCTGATCGACGAGCTGGGTCGGTTGCCGGGCGTGGGCCCGAAGAGCGCTCAGCGGATCGCGTTTTACGTCCTCTCGGCGGATCCGGCCGACGTCAACCGGCTGGCCGGCGCGCTGCGCAAGGTCAAGGAGCTGGTGCGGTTCTGCACGACCTGCTACAACGTGGCCGAGTCCGAGCAGTGCCGGATCTGCCGCGACCCGCGCCGCACCGACGAGGTGCTGTGTGTGGTGGAGGAGCCCAAGGACGTGGTGGCCATCGAGCGGACGGGTGAGTTCCGCGGTCGCTACCACGTGCTGGGCGGCGCGATCAATCCGTTGGAGGGGATCGGTCCGGACAATCTCCGCATCCGGGAGCTGATGGTTCGACTCGGTGGCGGTGGGGTGCGGGAGTTGATCCTGGCCACGGATCCGAACACCGAGGGCGAGGCGACCGCCACCTACCTGGCGTTGATGGTGAAGCCGATGGGCATCGCGGTGACCCGGTTGGCCAGCGGGCTGCCGGTCGGTGGCGACCTGGAGTACGCCGACGAGATCACCCTCGGTCGGGCCTTCGAGGGGCGTCGCGCGGTCTGATCCCCTGATGTGCGTCCGGTGGTCGGCACCCCTGTGGGTGCCGGCCACCGCTGCGTCCCGGCCCGGAAGTGATCTGACACCTGTGCCCTCATCGGGGCTGTTCGACGTAACAGTTTGGCATCGTGGACGCAGATTGATCGGTTTTCGACGCTGTTTACCTACGAATCGAATGTCAAGCGGCGGTTGAGGCACGATCCGATACCAACCGTCCACCTGACGGTTTCCGGGTGGACGCAACGAGAGCTATGGTCACCGCCATCGGTGACCCCTGTCACCACGTTGTCCGTACCCCCAAGGACGAGGTGAAGCACACATGCGTGCACCCAGGCCGAAGGTCGCGATCGCGGCCGTCGCGGTCGCGGCCCTCGCGGTAGCAGGCTGCGCCGAAAGCAACCGCGACGACAAATCCGGTGGTAGCAAGAAGGACACCCTCGTCTTCGGCGTCGCCGGAGACCCGAAGGTGCTCGACCCGAGCTTCGCCAGCGACGGTGAGTCGCTGCGCGTGGCGCGTCAGGTCTTCGAGACCCTGGTCCGACCGGAGGAGGGTGGCACGAAGGTCACCCCCGGCCTGGCCGAGTCCTGGACCCCGGACGCCGCCGGCACCACCTGGACCTTCAAGCTCCGCTCGGGCGTGAAGTTCCACGACGGCACCGACTTCAACGCCGAGGCCGTCTGCGTCAACTTCAACCGCTGGTACAACGCCAAGGGCCTCATGCAGAGCCCGGACGTGACCGCGTACTGGCAGGACGTCATGGGCGGCTTCGCCAACAACGAGAACGCGGACCTGCCGCCGAGCCTCTTCAAGTCATGCACCGCCAAGGACGCGACCACTGTGGACCTGGCGTTCTCCCGGGTCTCCAGCAAGATCCCGGCCGCGCTGATGCTCCCCTCGTTCTCCATCCACAGCCCGAAGGCGCTGCAGGAGTTCGACGCCAGCAACGTCGCGGGCACCGCCGAGGACATCAAGTACCCGGCGTACGCGACGGAGCACCCGACCGGCACCGGCCCGTTCAAGTTCAAGGCCTGGGACGTCGCGAACAAGACGCTGACCCTGGAGCGCAACGAGGACTACTCGGGCCCCAAGGCCAAGCTGAAGACCCTCATCTTCAAGACGATCTCGGACGAGAACGCCCGCAAGCAGGCGCTGCGCTCCGGTGACATCCAGGGCTACGACCTGGTCGGCCCGGCGGACGTCGAGCCGCTGAAGGCCGAGGGCTTCAACATGCTCACCCGCCCGGCGTTCAACGTGCTCTACCTGGCGATCAACCAGAAGGGCAACCCGAAGCTCGCCGACATCCGGGTCCGGCAGGCCATCGCGTACGCGCTCAACCGTCAGCAGCTGGTCACCTCCAAGCTGCCGCCGGGCGCCAAGGTCGCCGACAACTTCATGCCGGACACCGTCGAGGGCTGGAACGGTGACGTCACGAAGTACACCTACGACCCGGCCAAGGCGAAGGCGCTGCTGGCCGAGGCCGGTGCGTCGAACCTGACGCTGAAGTTCCACTACCCGACCGAGGTCACCCGGCCGTACATGCCGAACCCGAAGGACATCTTCGAGCTGCTCTCGGCGGACCTGAAGGCCGTTGGCATCACCGTCGAGGCGATCCCGCTGAAGTGGAGCCCGGACTACCTGAACGCCACCACCTCGGGTAGCAAGCACGACATCCACTTCCTGGGCTGGACCGGTGACTACGGCGACGCCTACAACTTCATCGGCACCTTCTTCGACCGGCCGAAGGACGAGTGGGGCTTCAACAACAAGGCCCTGTTCGACCAGTTCAAGGACGCGGACACCACCGCCGACATCGCGGCCCGGACCGAGAAGTACAAGGCCCTGAACAAGTCCGTGATGGACTTCCTGCCCGGTGTGCCGATCTCGCACTCGCCGCCGGCGATCGTGTTCGGCAAGGACGTGACCGGCGTCAAGGCGAGCCCGCTCACCGACGAGCGGTTCTCCACCGCCGAGTTCAAGTAAGTCCTGATCTGACGCAGCAAGGAACGCGGGCGGGCGCTGTCGCACAGCGCCCGCCCGCAACCCTCCGCACCCCTTCGAGGCCGCCGTGTTCCGGTTCATCGTCAGGCGCCTGCTTCAGCTGATACCCACGCTGTTCGGGCTCTCCCTCCTGCTCTTCATCTGGCTCCGCCGGCTCCCCGGCGGCCCCGAGACCGCCATCCTCGGCGAGCGCGGCACGCCCGAGATGCGTGCCGCCATCCGTCACAACATGGGGCTCGACGAGCCCATCCTGGTGCAGTACGGCCGTTTCGTACGGCGGATGATCAAGCTCGACCT
The DNA here is from genome assembly GCF_004217135.1 of Micromonospora violae. Classification (NCBI taxonomy): domain Bacteria; kingdom Bacillati; phylum Actinomycetota; class Actinomycetes; order Micromonosporales; family Micromonosporaceae; genus Micromonospora; species Micromonospora violae. The sequence goes on along the minus strand of NZ_SHKK01000001.1, from coordinate 5,406,690 downwards.
GGGCACGTCGACCTCCACGAAGCGGGCGGTCACCACGGAGTTCATCGAGCGCTTCCCCGGCACCGTCGAGCTGACCATCACCGCGATGATCATCGCGATCGGCGTCGGCATCCCGCTCGGCTACCTGGCCGCCCGTCGTCGCGGCCGCTTCCTGGACCACGCGTCCGTGGGCGGCTCGCTGATCGGCATCTGCATCCCGGTCTTCTTCCTGGGCTACGTGCTCAAAGCGATCTTCTCGGAGAACCTGCACTGGTTCCCGTCCAGCGGTCGGCAGGACCCGACGCTCGGGGCGACCCGGGTGACCAACTTCTTCGTCCTCGACGGGTTGATGACCCGCGAGTGGGACGCCGCCGCCGACGCCCTCTGGCATCTGGTGCTGCCCAGCATCGCGCTGGCCAGCATCCCGCTGGCGATCATCGTCCGGATCACCCGGGCGAGCGTGCTGGAGGTGCTGAACGAGGACTTCGTCCGCACCGCCGAGGCGAAGGGCCTGACCGAGCAGACGGTTCGTCGCCGGCACGTCCTGCGCAACGCGATGCTGCCGGTGGCCACCTCGATCGGTCTGCTCGCCGGCGGCCTGCTCTCCGGCGCGGTGCTGACCGAGACCGTCTTCGCCTTCAGCGGCATCGGAGCGTTCGTCGCCGAGGCCATCGGCCAACGCGACTATCCGGTGCTGATGGGCTTCATCCTGATCATCGCGGTGGTGTACGTGCTGGTGAACCTGCTGGTCGACCTCTCCTACAGCTTCATCGACCCGAGGGTGAGGGTGCGATGACACTCAGCCCGGGCAAGAAGCGCGAAAAGATCGACCGGCTCTCCGAGTTGGCCGCCCGTGACGACGAGCGGGGCGTCAGCCTCTGGCAGGAGGCGTTCCGCCGGCTGCGCGGTAATCCGGCCGCGATCGTCGGCGCGATCATCCTGGCGATCTTCTTGCTGGTCGCGATCGTCGGCCCGTTTCTCGTGCCGTACGCGCCGACGGACACGATCGGCATCCGGGAAGGGCTGATCAAGCCGGGTGTCATCCCCGGGCCCGACGGCGATCACTGGTTCGGTTACGACCACCAGGGCCGTGACGAGTTCAGCCGGATGATCGTGGGGGCCCGCCAGACCCTGCTGGTCGGTGTGGTCTCCACCCTGATCGGTCTGGCCATCGGCGCGCTGATCGGTGGTGTCTCCGGTGCCGCGGCCGGCCTCGGTGGCCGGTGGGGACGGTGGATCGACACCACCCTGATGCGCTTCATCGACATGCTGCTGGCGATGCCGAGCCTGCTGCTGGCGGTGAGCATCGCCGCCCTGCTCGGGGCCAGCCTGACCACGGTGATGATCGCGGTCGGCGTGGTGTCGGTGCCGGTGTTCGCCCGGCTGCTGCGCGGCTCGATGATCTCCCAGGCCAACAGCGACTACGTGCTGGCGGCGACCTCGCTCGGCGTGAAGAAGTCGAAGATCGCGCTGACCCACGTGGTGCCGAACTCGCTCGCCCCGGTGATCGTGCAGGCCACGCTGACCCTGGCCACCGCGATCATCGAGGCTGCGGCGCTCTCCTTCCTCGGCCTCGGTAACCCGGACACGGCCGTACCGGAGTGGGGGGTCATGCTCGCCGACGCGCAGCAGTACCTCGGCATCCGGCCGTCGCTGGCGATCTACCCGGCTGTCGCGATCATCATCACCGCGCTCGGGTTCACCCTGCTCGGTGAGGCGATGCGTGAGGCCCTCGACCCGAAGCTGCGGAAGTAGGCCCCGATGCGTGAAGCGCGAGGAGTGAGCTTGCGAGCCCCGCAGTCGCGAACGGAAGGTCGGTAATGGCACTGCTCGAAGTTGAAGATCTCTCCGTCACGTTCGCGCGGCGCGGCCAGCGGGCCGTGCACGCGGTCGACGGGGTGTCCTTCTCGGTGGACGCGGGTGAGGTGGTCGGCCTGGTCGGCGAGTCCGGCTGCGGCAAGAGCGTCACCTCGCTCGCGATCATGGGTCTGTTGCCCAAGCAGCCTGGCCTGCGGGTCGGCGGTAAGGCCGTCTTCGACGGCACCGACCTGCTTCAGCTCGACGACCGGTCGCGGCGGGACATCCGGGGCCGGGACATCGCGATGATCTTCCAGGACCCGTTGTCCTCGCTGAACCCGGTGATCCCGATCGGGTTGCAGGTGACCGAGGTGCTCACCCGGCACCGGGGGATGAAGGGTGAGGCCGCGGCGAAGGAGGCGGCGGCGCTGCTGGACCGGGTCGGCATCCCCGACCCGAAGCGGCGGCTGAAGGAGTACCCGCACCAGCTCTCCGGTGGGATGCGTCAGCGGGCGCTGATCGCGATGGCGGTGGCCTGCCAGCCTCGGCTGCTGATCGCCGACGAGCCGACCACCGCGCTGGACGTCACCATCCAGGCCCAGATCCTGGAACTGCTCAAGGAGCTGGTCCGGGACTCCGGCACCGCGCTGCTGATGATCACGCACGATCTGGGTGTGGTGGCCGGCATGTGCGACACCGTCAACGTGCTCTACGGCGGCCGGGTGGTGGAGACGGCCCGCCGTCGTCCGCTGTTCCGGCAGCCGCGTCACCCGTACACCGTGGGTCTGCTCGGTTCGGTGCCGCGCCTGGACGCCGGGCGGGGCGAGAAGCTCAACCCGATTCCCGGTTCGGTCCGCGACCTATTGCCCTGGCCGGACGGTTGCGCCTTCGCGCCGCGGTGCGCCCGACGTACGGACGAGTGTGTGGGTGAGCCGCCGGAGCTGGTGCACGCGCACGACGGACGGAGCTACCGGTGCGTCAACCCGGAGCCGGTGCCCGGCCTGGTGCCCGCCCCGCGCGAGGAGGAAACAGCGTGAGTGAGAACGACATCCTCGTCGAGGTGCGTGACCTGAAGGTGCACTTCCCGATCAAGCGGGGGGTGCTCTTCGATCGGGTGGTCGGCCAGGTGAAGGCCGTCGACGGGGTCGACCTGAAGATCGCGCGGGGCAAGACGTACGGCCTGGTGGGTGAGTCCGGCTGCGGCAAGTCCACGTTGGGCCGGGCGCTGCTCCAGCTCACCCCGCCGACCGCTGGCGAGGTCAACTTCGACGGCGTCGAGCTGACGACGCTGCCGGCCGGCAAGCTGCGCAGCATGCGTCGCCGGATGCAGATGATCTTCCAGGATCCGATGTCCAGCCTCGACCCCCGGCAGAACGTCGAGTCGATCCTGACCGAGGGCCTCCAGACCCACGGGATCGGCACCGACCGCACCGACCGTCGACGGATCATCGGTGAGACCCTGGACGCGGTCGGGCTGCCGCGCTGGGCGCTGTCCCGGTACCCGCACGAGTTCTCCGGTGGGCAGCGGCAGCGCATCGGCATCGCCCGCGCGCTGGTGCTCGGGCCGGAGCTGATCGTCGCCGACGAGCCGGTCTCGGCCCTCGACGTCTCGATCCAGGCCCAGGTGGTCAACCTGCTGGACGAACTCCAGGACAGCCTGGGGCTGACCTACCTGGTGATCGCGCACGACCTCGCGGTGGTCCGGCACATCTCCGACACGGTCGGCGTCATGTACCTGGGGGCGCTGGTCGAGGAGGCGCCGAGCGACCGGCTCTACACCGAGCCGCTGCACCCGTACACGCGGGCGCTGATGTCGGCGGTGCCGGTGCCGGACCCGGATGTGGAGGACCGCCGGGAGCGGATCCTGCTCGCTGGTGACCTGCCGTCGCCGGCCAACCCGCCGTCCGGCTGCCGCTTCCACACGCGCTGCCCGTGGGCGCAGCCCACCCGCTGCGCCGACGAACGGCCGGTGCTGCGGGAGATCGGCACCACCCGGGTGGCCTGCCACTTCGCCGAGCAGATCGCCAGCGGCGAACTGCGCCCGCACGGGGTCGCCGCGCAGATCGTCCGCCCGGAAGGCGAAGGGGACGCACCGGGCGTGGTCTCCGCGCCCACCGAGCCCGGCTCGTACGTCTGAGACTGGACGCGGTGCCGGCGTCAGCCCTCGGGACGGTTCAGCAGACCGACCGCGACGCCGTGCACCGCGTCCAGCCCGGCCGGATCGGCCAGGGTGACCGAGGTGCCGGTCACCGCGTACCACTCGTCCGCGTCCTTGTACTGCACCCGCACGGTGACCTTGCCGTCCGCGTACTCGGTGCGCAGCGTCAGGTCACCGGTGACGACGCCGACCTCGTCGGTCATCACGCCGCCGGGGCCGGGCACGATGTCGGTGGTGCGGCTCTGCGGGCCGGCCGCGCCGCCCGAGTCCGCGACCATGCCGGCGCCCGGCACGGCGGCGGGGGTCTCGGCGGTGCCGTCCGCGGTCATGCCGGCGGCGGACGGGCCGCTCTCCCCGGCGGCGGCGGTCACGAGTCGCTCCCCATTCAACAGCCCTCCAACATGTCGGTCAGGGCGGCCTTCTCGGCGCTGGTCACCGTGAGCCGCCAGTAGTGCTTGACCGCCACCCAGTCCTGGGCGTATTTGCACCAGTACGATCGATTTGCCGGCTTCCACTGGGACGGGTCCTGGTCACCCTTTGCCCGGTTGGAGGAGGCGGAAACCGCGAACAGCTGCGGACGGGTGGTGTCGTTGGCGAAATCGCCGCGCTTCGTGTTGTCCCACTCGTCGGCACCCGAGCGCCACGCGTTGGCCAACGGCACCATGTGGTCGATGTCCACGTCGGAGGGATCCGAGAAGCTGCGACCGTCGTACACGCTCTCCCAGCGCCCACCGACCACGTTGCAGCCGGAGAGCTTCACGTCCTCGCCGTCGCGCTGGAGGATGGTGTCCCGGATATCGCAGTTCTTGCCGGTGTTCCGCCAGTGTGGGAAACGATCTCGGCTGTAGCCCTTCATCGAGCCGGCCGTGGCGACGGTGAGCTGGCTCAGCTGCTCCACGGCGTTGCCGCCGTCGCTCGTCGGCGGCGACGCGGTCGGCTCATCCGGCGGGACACAACCGGCCACGCCGAGCGCCAGCGCCGCCGCGAGCACGGCCACCGCCGCTCGCGGTCCTGATCTGGTACGCACAGACGACACCTCTCCAGCTTGGGGGCTCCCGGCGATTGCGCACAGTACCCGGGAACGGTTTTGGCGTTTCGTGGCGTCTCCCACATCACGCAAGGCAGATTGGTGGGATGACCGCACCCGTACCGGCGTCCGCCCTCCGAATGGGCACCACCGCCGGCCGGGGCACGCTGCTCGCCGCCGTACTCGCCTCTGGCATGGTCTTCCTCGACAGCACTGTCGTCAACGTGGCGCTGCCGAAGCTCGGGCAGGACCTCGGCGCGAACGTGGCCGATCTCCAGTGGACCATCAACGGCTACCTGCTGATGCTGGCGGCGTTCGTGCTGCTCGGCGGTGCCCTCGGGGACCGCTTCGGTCGGCGACGCATCTTCCTCATCGGCGTGGTCTGGTTCACCGCCGCCTCCGTGCTGTGCGGGCTGGCCCAGGGCACCGGTTGGCTGATCGGGGCCCGGTTCCTCCAGGGTGCCGGCGGTGCGCTGCTCACACCCGGCTCGCTCTCGGTGCTTCAGGCCAGCTTCCACCCGGACGACCGGGGCCGCGCGATCGGCGCCTGGGCCGGGCTGTCCGGAGTGTCCACCGCGCTGGGTCCGTTCATCGGGGGTTGGCTGATCGACGCGCTCTCCTGGCGCTGGATCTTCTTCCTCAACCTGCCGATCGCCGTGCTGGTGGTGCTGGCCGCCGGTCGCTGGGTGCCGGAGAGTCGGGACGAGAGCGCCTCCCGGACCCGGGGACGGGGTCGGGCCCGACGCCGGTTCGACGTCGCCGGGGCCCTGCTCGGGGCGCTCGCGCTCGCCGGTGTCACCTACGCGCTGATCGACGCGCCGGCACGCGGGTTCGACTCCGCCGAGGTGCTGATCGCGGCAGCGATCGGGGTGCTCTCCGCGGTGGCCTTCGTGCTGCTGGAGCGGCGGCGCGGCGACACCGCGATGCTGCCCACCGGGCTGTTCAGCAGCCGCCTCTTCTCGGTGCTGAACCTGTTCACCGTGGTCGTCTACGCGGCGCTCGGCGGTTTCACCTTCTTCTTCGCCGTCTACCTGCAGAACGTGGTCGAGTGGTCGGCCTTCCGCACCGGCATCGCGTTGCTGCCGATGACCCTGCTGCTGTTGGTCGGATCGGCTCGGGCCGGCGCGCTGTCGGCACGGATCGGCCCACGGCTGCCGCTCACCATCGGACCGGTGGTCGCCGCCGTCGGTCTGCTGCTGCTGCGCGGCGTCGGACCGGGCGCGTCGTACTGGCGGGACGTGCTGCCCGGGGTGCTGCTCTTCGGCATCGGGCTGACCCTGGTGGTGGCACCGCTGACCGCGTCGGTGCTGGCCGCCGTCCAGGACCGGTTCTCCGGGGTGGCCAGCGGCTTCAACAACGCCGCCTCGCGGGCCGGCGGCCTGCTCGCGGTGGCCGCGCTGCCGCTGCTGGTCGGGCTGTCCGGCGGCGGGTACGCGCAGAAGACCGAGCTGACTGACGCGTTCCGAGGCGCGATGGAGTGGTGCGCCGGGTTGCTCGTGGTCGGCGCGCTGCTGGCCCTCGTGCTGGTCCACCGACCGCCCCGGGAAGCCCCGCCGTCTCAGCCCTGCCACTCGCTGCCCGCCGCCACGCCCCCGAGGTAGCGAACCACCTCGGAGACGCGACGCCTGGGATCAGCGGCGGGCGCGGTTGACGGCGCTGGTGACCGCCTTGATCGACGCGGTGACGATGTTGGCGTCGGTGCCGACACCCCAGACCGTCCTGCCGTCCACCTCGCACTCCACGTAAGCGGCGGCCTGCGCGTCACCACCGGAGGAGAGCGCGTGCTCGTGGTAGTCGAGCACCCGTACGCCCACCCCGACCGACTGGAGCGCGTTGACGTACGCGTCGATCGGGCCGTTGCCGACCGCCGCGAGCGACCGCTGCTCGCCGCCCACACCGACCTGGGCCTCGATCTCGACCTTGCCGTCCGCCGTGCCGATCGTGTAGCCGGCCAGCTGGACCGTCGGGTCGGGCTGGTGGTCGAGCAGGTAGTGGGTAGCGAAGATCTCCCACATGGCGGTCGGGTCGACCTCGCCGCCGTCGTGATCGGTGACCTGCTGCACCACCCCGGAGAACTCGATCTGGAGCCGGCGAGGCAGGTCCAGTTGGTGCTCGCTCTTCATGATGTACGCGACGCCGCCCTTGCCGGACTGCGAGTTGACCCGGATGACCGCCTCGTAGGTGCGGCCCAGGTCCTTCGGGTCGATCGGCAGGTACGGCACCGCCCAGGTGTGCTCGTCCACCGGCACGCCGGCGGCCTTCGCGTCGGCGGCGAGGGCGTCGAAGCCCTTCTTGATGGCGTCCTGGTGGGAGCCGGAGAAGGCGGTGTAGACCAGGTCACCCGCGTACGGGTGGCGCTCGTGCACCGGCAGCTGGTTGCAGTATTCGACCGCCCGCCGGATCTCGTCGATGTTCGAGAAGTCGATCATCGGGTCGATGCCCTGGGAGAAGATGTTGAGCCCCAGGGTCACCAGGTCGACGTTGCCGGTGCGCTCACCGTTGCCGAACAGGCAGCCCTCGATGCGGTCCGCGCCGGCGAGCAGGCCCAGCTCGGCGGCGGCCACGCCGGTGCCCCGGTCGTTGTGCGGGTGCAGGCTCAGCACCACGCTGTCCCGACGGGGCAGGTGCCGGTGCATCCACTCGATCGAGTCGGCGTACACGTTGGGGGTGGCCATCTCGACGGTGGCCGGCAGGTTGATGATCAGCGGCCGGTCGGGGGTCGGGTCGATCACGTCGATCACCCGGGAGCAGACCTCCAGCGCGTACTCCAGCTCGGTGCCCGTGTACGACTCCGGCGAGTACTCGTAGAAGATCTCGGTGTCCGGGGTGTGGATCTCCGCGTACTTCTGGCAGAGCCGCGCGCCCGTGGTGGCGATGTCGGCGATGCCGTCCTTGTCCAGGCCGAAGACCACCCGCCGCTGGAGCGTGGAGGTCGAGTTGTAGAAGTGCACGATGGCCCGCTTCGCGCCGCGCAGCGACTCGAACGTCCGGTCGATCAGGTGCTCCCGGCACTGCGTCAGCACCTGGATGGTGACGTCGTCCGGGATCATGTCCTGTTCGATGAGCTGCCGGACGAAGTCGAAGTCGGTCTGGCTGGCCGACGGAAAGCCGACCTCGATCTCCTTGTAGCCCATCTGCACCAGCAGCTGGAACATCCGGCGCTTGCGCTCCGGCGACATCGGGTCGATCAGTGCCTGGTTGCCGTCGCGGAGATCCACCGCGCACCAGCGGGGGGCGGCCTCGACAGTGCGGGTGGGCCAGGTGCGGTCCGGCAGGTCCACCCGGAACTGCTCCTGGTACGGCTGGTAGCGGTGGTACGGCATCCGGCTCGGGCGTTGCCGGGCGATCGGATCGGTCTCAGCGTCGGTGACAGGTTGAGCCATCTCAGAGTGCTCCCTGGAACATGTGGCGTCAGCAGATCGGAAGGTGTCGGCGGATTGCCGGGCGACGGTGCGCGGCGGTGCCGAGGGGAAACTCAGATGTGCTGGACGGCGCGATGCGACTCCGCGACGAGGTGCCGGCCGGTCAGGCCTCGTCGCGGCGGCTAAGGAGGAGAAGCGCCTGCCACATGACCAGGTCACCCTACGTGATGGAAAGGGGCGTGGGAAGGCTGGTCCGGACTATGGGACCGACATCATCGTCGGCTCCGGGGCCTGGGAACCCAGCCTCGGCGTCCGTTCGGCCCAGGCCACGGCGGGCACGATCGCCGCTGCGACCAGCACGAAGATCGCTGCCGTCGGTAACCAACCCCAGCCGCCGGTGCTCACCCCGAGCGCGGTCAACCCGGCGGGGGCGATCAGGTACTGCACCTGCTCGCCGAGCCGCAGCGCACCGACGTACGCGCCGCGCTGGTCGTCCGGCGGAAGGGTGGCGGTGAGCCCCCAGGCGCCCGCCGACTGGATCAACTCGGCGAGGATCAGCAGTGTCGCGGCGGCCACCAGCACCACGACGGTGAGCGCCCCCCGGGTGATCCCGGAGATCGGCAGAACCAGGCAGGACAGGGCGATCAGCAGGCCACCGCGGCGGGAGGCCCGCGCGGCGCCCGCGGCGGTGTCGGCGCCCCGGCTGACGCGTACCTGGAGCAGCACGATCAGGATCGTGTTGAGCAGCACCAGGGCGGCGATCACCGTCTTCGGGGCGTCGGTGTGGGTGAGGATCCAGAGCGGCAGGACCGTCAGGTAGAGGACCCCGTGCGCGGTGAGCAGCCCGGACAGCAGGGACACCGCCATGAACGGGCGGTCTCGCAGCACCGCGAGCCGATTCATCGGCTCGGTCGGCCGGCTCACCTGCGGCAGTCGGGGCAGTCGCCGCACGAACAGCGCCGTCACCAGGCTCACCGTCGCGATGAACCAGACCATTGCGTGGTACGCCCCGATCGTGTCCACCGCCAGCACCAGACCGCTGATCACCGCGCCCAACCCGAAGCCGACGTTCAACGACGACCGCTGGTAGGCCATCGCCGTGACCCGTTCGGCCGGGGCGAGCGCGTTGATCGAGTAGACCTGGCGGGCCACGCCGGTCGCCGTGTCCGCCGCCCCCAGCGCCACCACCACGGCGAGGAAACCGACGAAGCCCCCCACGAACGGGTACGTCGCGAAGAGCAGCGCGTTGAGCGTCAGCCCGATCGCCCAGACGCGCTGCGGCCCGTACCGGTCGGTGAGCCCGCCCAGCGGCACCGTGCCCAGCAGTGACACCCCCGCCGCGATGGACAGGCCCAGCCCGACCTGGGCGGCGCTGAGCCCCAGCGCCCGGGTGAAGAAGACGGCGCTGCCGGCGTGGAACAGGCCGCTGCCGACGGCGTAGACCATGGCCTGCACGGCCAGCGCGCGGGTCAACCCGGCCGGCGGTACGACGTTCGCCACGGCGGTACGGATGGTGTCTCTGGCTCCCATGGGCGGGAAGTGAACCGGGCACCCAGGACAGCGGTCGAGCCTTTTAGGCTGGGCCGAATCCTGCTCCCGGGGGAGGGCGTGTGTCCGAGTTGCGGTTCAGTCTGGCCGACGTGGCGGGCGTCCGGCTGGCGGTGTCGCCGGTCAACGAGACGGTCATGAGCATGTGGGCGGTGGCGAGCCCGGTTTACTATGCGGTGCACCTGCCCTGGATCGACCGGGCCCGAGTGGCCATGCGTCGTCCCGAGGTGGCCGACCGGGTCCGACCGCTGGCGGAGCTGGTCCGTCCGAGTTCGTGGCTGCCCGACTTCCTCACCCCGGCGCCCCGGCCGAACGTGGAGATGGCCGAGCAACTCGATCAGATCGCGGCCACACCGCCGGACGTGGTGGTCCGGGATCTGCTGGCGACCACCCCGCGCCGGCCGTTGGGTCCGTTCGGGCAGGCGCTGCTCGCCGACCCCCGCGGGCTGCTGCCGCAGCTCGTCGACGCGCTACGGGTCTGGTACGACGAGGCGATCGCCCCGGACTGGCCGCGGATCCGGGCGCTACTCGACGCCGATGTGGCGTACCGCGCCGCTCAGCTCGCCGAGAGCGGCGCCGGTCGGTTCTTCGAGCAGCTCCACCCGAGCCTGCGCTGGCACGGCGACCGGGTGGTCAGCGACGACCCGTTCGAGCGGGACTTCGACCTTCGGGGTCGCGGGCTGGCGCTGAATCCGAGCGTGTTCACCAGCCGGGGGGTGTGTTGGAATCTGCTGGAGGATTCGCTGCCGGTCGGGGCGTATCCGGTCCGTGCCGTCGGCACGCTTTGGGAGGCGGCCGCGCCGCCGCCGGGCGATCCGCTGGCGCGGGTGATCGGCCCCGGCCGGGCCGCGCTGCTGCACCTGCTCGACACGGCGATCACCACCACCGACCTGGCCCGGCTCACCGGCATGTCCGCCGGAAACGTCTCCCAGCACCTGGCCGCACTGCACGCCGCCGGACTGGTCGGCCGGTCCCGACAGGGGCGGCACGTTCTCTACCGCAACACCGACGCCGCTGGGGTTCTGCTGCGGGCCAGCCGCGGCGGGTAAATCGGTGACCGGTCAGCCGAGCAGCAGGTCGGCCAACGGTCGGCGGCGGCGCAGGCCGGTCTCCTCCGCGACGAGGTCCGCCGGCAGGCTGAGCGGGTCGCCGAGCTGCCCGACGACGAGCACCGCGTACGGGCGCACGTCGATGGGGAGGTGCAGGTCGGCGGTGAGCCCGCCGCGGTCCACGGTCAGCACCTGCCGGACATGCAACCCCAGCGCGGTGGCCTGCACGGTGAGGTGAGCGACCGCCTGGCCGAGGTCGTAGGCGATTCCGTCGGCCGGCGCGGCGTCCGGGTCGACGTGCGCGGCGAGCAGCAGCGCGGCGGCCCGGTGAGCCCAGCGTTGGTCGCGCTCGGTCAGGTTGACCAGGATGCGCTTCCAGGTGTCGTCGTTGCGGTAGCCCACCGTGAACCGCCAGGGCTGGCGGTTGGCCAGGGAGGGTGCCCAGCGGGCCGCCTCCAGGAGGGAGGACGCGTCGGCGGCGCTCAGCTCCGCGGTGGGGTGGAAAGCCAGCGGACTCCAGCGGTAGGCGAGCAGCGGGGTGAGGTCGGCCATAAGGCAGATCGTCCCGTATGGGTGATTCGTCGCTCAGGATGGGGTGGTGAAATGTGGGCAAGAGCACCCGTAACGGGACGAAGATCAGGACGTTCCCGCGCCCGGGCTGTCCGACGGATCAGGGGTTGGTGGCGCCGCGGTCTCCAGCGGTTCCCGGTCGGCCACCACCGGGCCGGCCAACTGCACGGTGGCCGGTGCCGGGCCGGGTGCGGCGGCCAGTCGCAGCGTCCCGGCCCCGGTCCGGACGCCGGTCGGTGTGCCGTCCCGGTCGTAGCAGTAGATGCCCACATCCAGCGGGGCGTTGAGTGACGCCGACGTGGAGTCCACCGAGTAGCAGGTGCCGGTGACGCCCTCGGGCGCGGTGGCCGGGCTGACCGCCAAGGGGGCGCGTCGGTCGGTGAGCACGTCCAGCCAGTCGGTGAGCGGGTGCTGGACCCGGGGGTCCGACCGGCGGGGGATCGCGTCGTCGCGGTCACCCAGGCGTACGCAACTCGCCGACTCGGCATGACCGGCCGACGGCAGGGCGCACTGGAACAGCCCGTCGGCCGTGGCGGCCATCGACACATCGACGGTGCCACCCAACGCGCCGCCCGGCACGTCGACGCGCCAACTGCCGTCGTTCGCGCTGGTGAACACGATGGTGCGATCGGGTTGGTCCGGCTGGCTGTACACGTACTGGGCCACCAGGTGCCGGTCCTGCGCGGCGGCCGCCAGCGCGGCCAGCTCATCGCGCGCGGCGTCCACCTCGACCGGCCCCGGATCGGCGGGCGGCGGAGCCGGAGGCTGCTCACTGGTGCAGGCGGCCAGGAGGGGCATCAGGGCGAGGACGAGCGGCCCGAGCACGCGGCCGGCCGAGCGGAGGAGGACGGGCACCGGCCCATTCTGGTGGGTGCGGGCGGTCGGTGGGTGGCGACGCGTACCAGGCTCGTCCCGGCGTGTCGGACGGGGCCGTTTCCGCGTACCGCCCGACCTGGTGGGACCGGCCCGCACGGCCCCGGGCGGGCCGGATGGTGGGATCACCTGACCCGGCGTCGTTACCCGCCGGATACCCTCAAGGGGTCTGACACGCGCCGCCGGCCCCGGTTCCGGCGGCGTCGGCACGCTCAGGGTCGCTGGGAGGGAGTGCACCGTCGTGGCACTCGTGGTGCAGAAGTACGGCGGGTCCTCCGTCGCCAATGCCGAGCGGATCAAGCGGGTGGCCGAGCGCATCGTCGCCGCCCGCAAGGCCGGCGACGACGTGGTGGTGGTGGTCTCCGCGATGGGCGACACCACCGACGAGCTGCTCGACCTGGCCAACCAGGTCAGCCCGCTGCCGCCGGGCCGCGAGCTGGACATGCTGCTCACCGCCGGGGAGCGGATCTCCATGGCCCTGCTGGCCATGGCCATCCACAACCTGGGGTACGAAGCCCGCTCGTTCACCGGCTCGCAGGCCGGCGTGATCACCACCTCGGTGCACGGCCGGGCGCGGATCATCGACGTCACCCCCGGGCGGCTCAAGGGCGCGCTCGACGAGGGGTCGGTGGTCATCGTGGCCGGCTTCCAGGGCGTCTCGCAGGACACCAAGGACGTCACCACGCTGGGCCGCGGTGGTTCGGACACCACCGCCGTGGCGCTCGCCGCCGCCCTGAACGCCGACGTCTGCGAGATCTACACCGACGTGGACGGCATCTTCACCGCCGACCCGCGGATCGTGCCCAACGCCCGGCACATCCAGCACATCACCTACGAGGAGATGCTGGAGCTGGCCGCGTGCGGCGCGAAGGTGCTGCACCTGCGTAGCGTGGAGTACGCCCGGCGGGCGGGGTTGCCGATCCACGTCCGTTCGTCATACTCGACCAACACCGGCACGATGGTCACCGGATCGATGGAGGACCTTTCCGTGGAGCAGGCACTGATCACCGGGGTCGCGCACGACCGCAGCGAAGCCAAGATCACGATCGTCGGGGTGCCCGACGAGCCCGGTGCCGCCGCGCGGATCTTCGACACCGTCGCCGGTGCCGAGATCAACATCGACATGATCGTGCAGAACGTCTCCACCGAAGGCACCGGCCGGACGGACATCTCGTTCACCCTGCCCAAGGCCGACGGCCCGACCGCGATGGCGGCGCTCAGCAAGATCCAGGAGCCGGTCAAGTTCAAGGGCCTGCTCTACGACGACCACGTCGGCAAGGTCTCGCTGATCGGCGCCGGCATGCGCTCACACCCCGGTGTGGCGGCCGGCTTCTTCGCCGCGCTCGGCGCGGCCGGGGTCAACATCGAGATGATCTCCACCTCCGAGATCCGGGTCTCCGTGGTCTGCCGGGACACCGACCTCGACGCCGCCGTCCGCGCCATCCACGACGCGTTCGAGCTGGGCGGCGACACCGAAGCCGTGGTCTACGCGGGGACGGGTAGGTAGCGCCGATGACGGCGCTGCCCACCCTCGCCGTGGTCGGAGCGACAGGTGCCGTCGGCACCGTGATGTGTGAACTGCTCACCGGGCGGCGCAACGTCTGGGGTGAGATCCGGCTGCTCGCCTCCGAACGCTCCGTCGGGCGTCGGGTGCGCTGCCGGGGCGAGGAACTCGTCGTCCAGGCGTTGACCCCCGAAGCGTTCGACGGGGTCGACGTGGCCATGTTCGACGTGCCCGACGAGGTCTCCGCCGAGTGGGCACCCATCGCCGTCAGCCGGGGCGCGATCGCGGTCGACAACTCCGGCGCGTTCCGGATGGACCGCGACGTCCCGCTGGTCGTTCCGGAGATCAACCCCGAGCAGGTCCGTAACCGGCCCCGGGGCATCATCGCCAACGCCAACTGCACCACCCTCGCGATGATCGTCGCGGTCGCGCCGCTGCACCGCGAGTACGGCCTTCGAGAGCTGGTGCTCGCCTCCTACCAGGCGGTCTCCGGTGCCGGTCAGTCCGGTGTCGACATCCTGCACGACCAGCTCACCAAGGTCGCCGGCGATCGGGCGCTCGGCTCGCGTACCGGCGACGTACGTCAGGCGGTCGGCGACGACCTGGGCCCGTTCCCGGCACCCATGGCGCTCAACGTCGTCCCCTGGGCCGGCTCCCCGGCGGACGGCGGCTGGTCATCGGAAGAGATGAAGATCCGCAACGAGTCCCGGAAGATCCTCGGTCTCCCCGACCTCAAGGTGTCCGCCACCTGCGTCCGGGTGCCGGTGGTCACCGCCCACTCGGTGGCCGTGCACGCCGTCTTCGCCACCGAGGTCGACGCCGAGGGCGCCCGCGAAGCACTCCGCAACGCCCCCGGGGTGATCCTGGTCGACGACCCCGCCGCCGGTGAGTTCCCGATGCCGATCGACGCCGTCGGCACCGACCCGTCCTGGGTCGGCCGGATCCGCCGCGCCCTCGACGACCCCCGCGCCCTCGACTTCTTCGTCACCGGCGACAACCTCCGCAAGGGCGCGGCCCTCAACACCGCCCAGATCGCCGAACTCCTCGCCAAGGAACTGAAAAACGCCTGATCCCGGCCTGGCCCCGGCCTGATCCCGGCCTGGCCCCGGCCTGATCCCGGCCTGGCCCCGGCCTGATCCCGGCCTGGCCCCGGCCTGATCCCGGCCTGGCCCCGGCCTGATCCCGGCCCGGCCCTGCGGCGCCGGCCCGGCCCTGCCGCGCCGGCCCGACCCCCGCCCGGCCCGGTCCTGCCGCGCTTGGCGATCGTGCGCGCACCGCCGTGGGCCGCCCGTGCGTCCGGCGGTGACGTGTTGGGGCTTTTGAGTCTGTTTCATCGGGGCGGTCAGGTGGCTGAAGGTACCCGACCTGTAGATCTTGGACACTTTCCGTTCGGACGGAACGGAAAGTGTCCAAGATCTACGCTGAGAGGTCCCGCGACCGCTGGTGGCCATTGAACTGATCTAGTGGCTGCCGCCCGGCGCGCCCCTCTGGCTGGTAGCGCCGGCACGACCCCTGCGCTTGCGGTGGTCCGCCCGGCCAGCATCGGCACCCTGACCGACCGCTTCTCAGGCAGGCTGCGCCCTGCCACACGCGGGCAGCGCGGACGTGCGCAGCGGCCGATCAGGCGGCGGAGAGGTGTACGCCGTCTCGGCCCTGGCGTTTCACCGCGTACAGGGCCTGATCGGCTCTGCGGAGGGTGCGATCCGGGGTCTCGCCGGGGCGGGGCAGCGCGACGCCCACGCTGATCGTGCGGCCGATCCGGCGGGCCGCCTCGGTCAGCCGTTCGGCGATCCGGACCGCCTCCTCCGGGCGGCTCACCTCGATCACCGCCACGAACTCGTCGCCGCCGATCCGGTACAACTCGTCGCCGGCTCGCAGCGCCCCCTCCAGGGCCCGGGCCAACCCGACCAGCACCCGGTCGCCGGCCTGGTGGCCGTACGTGTCGTTCACGCTCTTGAAGCCGTCCACGTCGATCGCCAGCAGGGCCGTACGCCCGGGGGTGGCCGCCGCGATCCGCTGCCCGAACGGGCCGGTGTGCCGCAACCCGGTCAGCGGGTCGGAGCTGGCCTGCTCCCGCAGCCGGGCCAGTGTGCGCAGCCGGTCCACGCTCGTCCAGGCCTGCCCGGCGAGCAACTCCATCAGGCTGACAGTGGTCGGGTCCGGGCGCAGCGCCCGTTCGTCGGCGACCAGCAACACCCCACCGGCGTCGGTCGGCCCGACCGGCACCGCGACCAGTGTCTGTACGCCCGCCCGGGTCAGCGGGCGGTAGTCCTCGGTCGGGGGGTGCCCGGCCTCGCCCAGCGTGTACCCGGCGCCGTACCGGTGTGCCCGGTCGACCATCCGGTCCAGGGCGGCCGGATCTGCCCCGGCCAGCTCGGCACGGATGTGGGTTTCCAGATCGCTCGGCGTCGCCGGGGACGGGCCGAGTTGACCACCGATCAGCAGCAGCGCGGTGGAGAGCGTGGAGACCTCCCGAGCGGCGTGGGCCGCCGCCCCCATCACCTCCCCCTCGGTCGCGGCGGAGGAGAGCGCGGCGGCGTGTCGGAGCAGTTTCTCGCTGCGGCTCTCCGCTGGCGGGCCGCCGAGGGCGGCGATCCGCGCGCCGAGCCGGTCGGCCAGAAGCTGCGCGGTCTCCCGCCACGGCTCCAGGTCGGTCGGCTCACCCCACTGCAGGTCGAGGACGCCGATCGCTCGGCCCGCCGGGTCCAGGACCGGAACGCACAGCTCGGCGGTCACGTCCGGGCGTACCGGTAGGTAGTCGGGGTCGACGGTGACGTCCGGGACGACGGCGGGGGCGCCGGTGGCGTACACCCGGCCGACGATGCCGGTCCGGGCTGGCACGGTGGCGAAGACCTGCCAGGCTCCGGTCGCCGCGACGCAGCGCAGGCGGTCGTGCACCGCGAGCAGGACGGAGATGGTCGCCGGGGTGTGCCGGGACAGCGCGGTGACCGCCCACCGGCACGCCTCCGGCGTGGTCGACGCCATCGGCAGGCGGACGGTGACGTCACGGATGACTCGCTGATGATCCACTCGCACGTCGTTCCAGGTAGGGGAGGGGCCCGGCCGACGCCGAACCGCTCGATCAAGCGTACTCACGGTGGCGGGGAGCCTCCGGTCTTCGTACACACGTGCTATCCACAGGCTGTGGACGCGGCCTGTGGACGCCTGCCCCCCGAGATGCCGGGCCCGGCGATAGCGTGAAGCAACCCGGCGCCGAGGAGGCGAGCCCATGCTCATCGCCCAGCTCAGTGACCCGCACCTGACCACCGGCCTGCTCGCCGCCGAACCGGCCGCCGGGCTGCACCGAGCGCTCGGCCGGGTGCTGGCGGTGCGGCCCCGACCGGACTGCGTGGTGATCAGCGGCGACCTCGCTGATCACGGCCAGCCCGACGAGTACGCCGCCCTACGCGAGGTGATCGGTCGGTTCCCGCTGCCGGTGCACCTGGCCACCGGCAACCATGACGACCGGGAATCCCTGCTCGACGCGTTCGGCGGCACTCCATGGCTCGGCGGCGGCTTCTCGGCCTATTACCACGTCGACCACGAGGCGGCGACCGTCGTGGTGCTCGACTCGCTCGTCCCCGGCAGCGACGGCGGGCAGCTCGGCGAGGATCAGCTCGGCTGGCTCGACGGGGTGCTGGCCGGGCGGCCCGAGGTGCCTGCCGTGATCTTCCTGCACCACCCGCCGGTCGCGGTCGGCATCCCCGTGGCGGACGCCATCCGGCTCGCCGACGGCGACGCGCTCGCCGAGGTGGTCGGCCGGCACCGGCACGTCGTCCGGGTCGCCGCCGGGCACCTTCACCGCCCGGTCACCACGGCGTACGCCGGCACGGTCCTCACCGTGGCCCCCAGCACGTGGAGACAGAGCACGCTCACCATGAGCGCCGACGAGCAGATCGGCTGGGTCAACGAGCCCACCGCCTTCCTGCTGCACTCGGTCGAGGCCGGTGGCTGCGTGACCCACACCGTGCAGGTGAGCCACTCCGCCGGGCAGACCTGCGGCTTCTGACGGCGTGGGCGGGCGGTGTGCCGTGGTGTGCGTCAACCGAGCAGGAACTCCCGCAGCACGGGGGCCATCGTCGTCGGCGGCACGTCGTGGTAACCACCGTCGAGGCTGACGGACCGACCGCCCGGGACCGCCTCGGCCGCGACCCGGCTCGCGTCGCGCAGCCACTGTGGACTGCCGGTGCTGTCCACCCCGAGGGTCGGCGCGGTGATGGTCGCCAGCTGGTCGGCGGGGAATCGCCCGCCGGCGGTGACGATCGCGTCGTACACCAGGGTGTGCGCGACCGCCGTCAGACCGCCCCACATCGGTTGGGACCGCATCCCGCTGATCTGCTCGGCCGGCAACCCCACCGAGACGCTGAGGAAGGTCTCCACCGCGCCGTCCCGGTCGTCGGCGGCGATCAGCTCGATGAGCTGCGGGGTGACGTCCTTGCCGACGCCCACGTGCGTGCCGACCCGTAGCGGTGGCTCGAACATGACCAGCTTGGTCACCGGCAGGCCCTGTGCGGTGGCGAGGGCGGCCAGGACAGCGCCGGAGGAGATGCCGTAGAGCGCGGCGGAACCACCCGCAGCCGCGATCAGGGCGGCCAGGTCGTCGATCTCACGCCCGACCTCGTACGGTGCGGTGTCGCCGCTGAAGCCCCGACCCCGCCGGTCGTAGCTGAAGGCGGTGAAATCCGGTGCCAGCGCCGCGCCCAGGTCGCGGGTCGCGTTGCGATCACTGAAGGCACCGCCGACCAGGATGATCGCCGGCCCGGCACCGGACCGCTCGAACCCGATGGGCGTGCCATCCGCCGATCGCACCTGCTCCACCACCGGTGTCGCCTCGCTCACGATGCCGCCTCCGTCCGCGTTGGCTGTCCCGTCCTTTCTAGACCGTGGGTCCGACGTTGTCCGCCAGACCGGGTAAACCGTGATCGATCACTGACCCGCGTACGCGCTGCTCCGATGTGCTGCTCGGGTCGACCGGCCGGCCTTCGGATGAGAGGCTGTCGGGGCGGGGGCCATGCTCAACCGCCGCCATCCGCGACCCTTCCGACGGCGTCCGTCGGCGGCCCGGTCGACCCAGAGGCCGGGCACCGTACGCGCCGATTCTCACAAGGAGATCCATGTCCATACCCGGGATGCGTCGGGCCGCTGTCGGCCTGACCGCGCTCGCGGTGGCCGCCCTCGGCGCGGTCGCCACCAACCCTGAGCAAGCCGACGCGCGGCCGAAGCCGGTCGACGTCACCCTGCTGGCCCTGAACGACTTCCACGGCAACCTCGAACCGCCGAGCGGGTCCAGCGGCACCATCGCCGGGCAGACCGCCGGCGGTGTCGAGTACCTCGCCACCCACCTGGCCGAGCTGCGCGCCGCCGCCAAGAAGAAGAACACCATCACGGTCGCCGCCGGTGACCTGATCGGCGCCTCCCCGCTGCTCTCGGCGGCGTTCCACGACGAGCCGACCATCGAGGCGCTCAACATGGCCGGGCTGGACTACGCCAGCGTCGGCAACCACGAGTTCGACGAAGGCGCCACCGAGCTGCTGCGGATCCAGAACGGCGGCTGCCACCCGGTGGACGGCTGCGTCGACGGCACCCCGTACCGGGGGGCCGACTTCCAGTACCTGTCCGCGAACGCCTTCAAGACCGCGACCGGCAAGCCGCTGATGGCCCCGTACGCGATCCACAAGGTGCAGGGCGTCAAGGTCGGCTTCATCGGCATGACCCTGGAGGGCACCCCGCAGATCGTCAGCCAGCAGGGTGTCGCCGGCCTCAGCTTCGCCGACGAGGCGGACACCGCCAACCGGTACGCCCGTGAGCTGCGCCGCAAGGGCGTGGAGGCGATCGTCGTTCTGCTGCACGAGGGCGGCACCCAGGCGGCGACCGGCGGGATCAACGACTGCGTCGGCATGACCGGTCCCATCGTGGACATCGCCAACCGGATGGACCCGTCGATCGACGTGGTGGTCAGCGGGCACACCCACCAGGCGTACAACTGCGACATCAACGGCAAGCTGGTCACCAGTGCCAGCTCGTTCGGTCGCCTGGTCACCGACATCGACCTCAAGATCGATCGCCGGAGCGGGGACGTGCTATCCGCCGCCGCGAACAACGTCGTGGTCACCCGCGACGTGGCCAAGGACCCGCGGCAGACCGCGCTGATCAACCGGTACAAGACGGTGCTCGGCCCGGTCGCCGGACGCCAGGTCGGCGTGACCAACCAGGCGATCACCCGGAGCCAGGAAACCCTCTTCGGTACGAGTCTGGGGGAATCGCCGCTGGGCAACCTGATCGCCGACGCGCAGCTCGCCGCCACCGACGACGAGCAGAACGCGGTCGCCGCCTTCATGAACCCGGGCGGGGTCCGGGCCGACCTCGACGCCGGCCCGGTCACCTACGAGGAGGCGTTCACGGTCCAGCCGTTCGCCAACAACCTGGTGACGCTCGACCTCACCGGCGAACAGCTCTACTGCCTCCTGGAGCAGCAGTTCGTCACCGGCCGGACCCTGTACCCGTCGGCCACGGTGGGCTACGTGGTCGACCCGGACGGCACCACCGGCACGGTCGACGACCCGTGCGCCGGCACCCGCGTGGTCCGCGGCAGTCTCACCTTCGCCGGCACCCCGGTCGACACCACCGCCACCTACCGGGTGACGGTGAACAACTTCCTGGCCGGCGGCGGTGACGGCTTCAGCGTCCTCACCGGCGGCACGAACCTGGTCACCGGCCAGATCGACCTGGACGCGTTCGTGGACTACCTGACCGCCCAGTCGCCGGTCTCCGCACCGACCCTGGACCGGATCCGCACCACCGCCGAGGTCCCCGCCGCCTGACGGCCGACCCCGCGACGTCGGGCCCCGGAGCACCAGCTCCGGGGCCCGACCCACGCCGGCCTCGGGCGAGGTCGTGCCGGGTGCCGGGTGCGGGTCTCAGGCGAGGGCGGGCGTGGGCGACGCCGGGGCCGGCGTCGCGCGGCCGTCCTGCTCGGTGGTGAGCAGCCGGCGCAGGGAGAGCGCGACCAGCGAGGCGACCAGGCAGCCGCCGACCACGAACGCCACCCAGACCATGCCATTGGCGGCGCCGATGAGCGGGCCGGCGGTCACCGGGCCGATCACCCCGCTGATTCCGAAGATCATCGAGCTCATCGCGTTGTACCGACCGCGTAGCTCGTCGGTGGCCAGCGCGTTGGTCAGCGCCGGCATCACCGGGGACAGCATCGTCTCGCCGAAGCCGAAGATCGCCGAGCAGAGCACCACGAAGAGAGCGGCCAGTACGGCACTCGCACCACTGACCAGACCGGCCGCGCCGAGGACCAACCAGGCGGCGGCGAACACCGCCCCCACCACGGCCAACGCCCGGGTGCGGCTGCGCCCCTCGATGCGGCGGATCACCACCAGCTGTGCGAGCACGATCATCACGGTGTTGGCCGCGAGCGCCCAGGCCACCACCCGCGGGTTCACCTCGGCCACCCGTACCGCGAACGCGGCGAAGCCCACCTCCACCTGCGCGTACCCGCAGGTGGTGAGGATCAGCCCGAAGATCACCAGCCGCCGGAACGGGCGGTCACGGAGCACCGTCAGGTAGCCGCCGGGCGACGGCTCGTCGACGCCTCGACGCTTGCCGAGCCGGTGGCCCACACCGGGCAGGGTGAGCAGGATCAGCGCCGGCATCAGGTAGGTCACCGCGTCCAGCAGGTAGATCGTCTGGAAGGTGCCGGGCCGGGCGGTGTCGACGATCGCGCCGGAGGTCATGCCGCCGATGCCGATGCCGAGGTTGAGCAGGGCGAAGTTCAACCCGAAGACGCGCTGCCGCTCATCGTCGTCGGTCAACGACGCGAGGATGGTGTTCTGCCCGGACCAGATCGCCGAGCTGCCGATGGCGATCACCGTCATCACCAGCAGGGCCGAGCCGGTCGAGTGGACCAGCGCGAGCGAGCCGGTGCCGATCGCCTCGATCAGCAGGCAGGGCACCACCACCCGGCGGGCGCCGATCCGGTCGATCAACGTTCCGCCCAGCGGCGACAGGGCCAGCGTGACCACGCCGTACCAGCCGATGACGAGCCCGGCGCGGGTGTCGGTGAGCCCGCGTACGTCGGTCAGGTAGATGAACAGGAACGGCAGGGTCAGACCCCGCCCGACCGCCGACAGGAGAGTGCCGAGGAGGAGTCGGCGAGCTTCCGAACGGCGGGGCAGGGCACGACGCAGCATGCCAGCATTCTGTTCGGTGGGTCTGACGCCGCGCGAATCGTTTTGCCCACATCTCGTGCTCACCCGGGCCGTCGGGTGACCAATCCCACCTCGATCCACTCGCCGTGGTCGCGGTCGGTCGGTGTCCGCCAGGTCTGCGATGCTGGCCCGATGACCGGCACCTGGCGACACCTGCCCGCTACCGCCCGCGCCATCGCGGTGACCGCCACCACGGCCGTCGCCGCCGCCCAGGCACGCGACGCTGAGGCGTACGACGAGGCGGTCAGCGGTCTCGCCGCAGACGAGCGTTCCGGCCTGGTGCTCGGCGGGGTGGTCCGGTTGCTGCTGGAGGAGAGCCATCCGGACGGGTTGACCGGCGACGACATCCGGCAGGTGCTGACCCACTGCGTGCAGGAGTCCGTGCGGTGGCGTGCGGATGTCGACCCGCACGTGGTGCTCGTCCTGCTGGCCGGCGCGCTGGGCGTGTACGACCCCGACGGCGACGAGTCACCTCCGGACGCGGGGGCTCTGGCCCGACACGCCCCGCTGCTCGTGGCCGACCTGTTGGCGGCGACGAGCGTGCCGTTGGCCGACTATCTGGCCGCCGCGTTCGCGGAGATCGAGCGGACCGAACGGCAGGACTGACCAGCCCGCGTCACCTCGACCGGCGCCGCACGGACAGACGTCCGGCCGGGTGGGTGGGGTTCGCCGCGCCACGATTTCAGACGGACGCGCCGGCGCTGGCTAGGGGGGCGGTGCTCGCGGTCGTGGCAACCCAGATCAGGAACACGACCGTCGCGACGACCCCAGCGAGTGCGACCAGACCGGTCAGCAGGGCCGCCCGAGGCGAGTTGCGTCCGCGCAGTTCGAAAGCGGCGGTGATGGTGAACAGCAACGCGAACACTTCAAAACCAGCGAGCCCGACCAGCCCGACGAAGCTCAGCAGGCCCTCAACCATGTCGCGGCCCAGATAGATCGCCCGTGCGCTGTAGGCCGCTCCCGCCCAACACACCGCTCCCAGGCCGGCCAACACGTACACGGCCAGAAAGGAGACGGCGGCGGCGGGGCCGGTCCCCGGGGGCGCAAGCGGTGCTCCTGTCGGACCGTCGGATGGTTGAGGCGTCTGCGGGTGGGCCATACGCGGACGCTAGCCACGCGGCGCTGACACGGGAATGGGTCGACTGTGCTCGCCGGTGCAGACAAAAAGGCCAGGTGAGAGAAAATCTCACCTGGCCTTTTACCTCTGGTCGGGGTGGCCGGATTCGAACCGACGACCTCTTCGTCCCGAACGAAGCGCGCTACCAAGCTGCGCCACACCCCGAGGCGTGCCGACAAATAGTAGCCCACCCGCCCCGATGGTCAAACTCGGTACCCCCGCCGCCCGGCCCCGCCCAGTGTGATCGCGGGCCGGGCTGGGCCGATGATCGACTCGGGTTCAAGGAAGTCGGGCTGTCGACGTGACCGGGACTCCCCAACTTTCAGGAACCCGAGTCGATCAACGACCGCCGCCCGGTCCTGCCGCAGCGGCGGGCGGTGGGGCGGTGGGGCGGTGGGCGGGCTTCAGCGGGGGATGAGGGTGAGGATGCTGGCCTCCGGGGGGCAGGCGAAGCGGACCGGGGCGGTGGGGTGGGTGCCGAGGCCGGCGGAGACGTGCAGCCAGGAGTCCGAACCCGGCCACCGGTGTAGACCCTTCGCCATCGAGCGGGGCAGGCCGCAGTTGGTGACCAGCGCCCCGAACCCCGGTACGCAGACCTGACCACCGTGGGTGTGCCCGGCCAGCAGCAGTCCGAAGCCGTCCGCCGCCATCTGGTCGAGCACCCGTGGCTCG
This sequence comes from Micromonospora violae, assembly GCF_004217135.1. Taxonomy (NCBI): domain Bacteria; kingdom Bacillati; phylum Actinomycetota; class Actinomycetes; order Micromonosporales; family Micromonosporaceae; genus Micromonospora; species Micromonospora violae. The sequence goes on along the minus strand of NZ_SHKK01000001.1, from coordinate 5,382,821 downwards.
GGTGAGTGCGACAGCGCGATGGAGAGGTCCGCCGAGGAGGACACCGCGCCGGCCACAGCGGGGTAGTCGTCCCGGTCGATGTGCGGGTCGTCCACGCCGACCAGGTCGACCTGTCGGCCGCCGGCCTTCACCGTCGTCCGGACGTTGTTGAGGTCCGCCCAGCCAGCGCCGGTGAAGACCTGACGCAGCTCCTCGTAGGGCAGCTCGACGCCCTCGGTGTACTCCCGGTCGGGCAGGAAGTAGGTGAAGGGGTTCTTCAGCACCGGCCCGGTGTAGTCGTTGGAGCCGAACACGAAGGCACCCGGGTAGTCCAGCAGCGGTTGTAGGGCCCGCAGCACCCCCGGCACCGCGCCCGGGTGGGCCATGTTGTCGCCGGTCACCACCACCAGGTCGGGGTCGAGGGCGGCCAGTGACGCCACCCAGCGCTGCTTGCGCGCCTGGTCGGGCATCATGTGCAGGTCCGACAGGTGCAGGACGCGTAGCGGCTCCGCGTCGGCCGGGAGCACCGGCACGTCGTACCGCCGCAGGGTGAACATGTTGCGCTCGATGAGCGATGCGTACGCGAGCGTGGCCGCGCCGATCGTGGCGGTTCCGGCGGCGAGCCGGAATAGTGTGCGCTTTCGCATGGCGTTCAGGGTAGTTTGACCGTCCATGAGCACGCTGAAGGACCGCCTCACTGCCGACATGCGTTCCGCGCTCAAGGCGCGCGACGAGCTGACCACCTCCACGCTGCGGATGGCCCTGGCCGCCGTCGGCACCGCCGAGGTCGCCGGCAAGGCCAAGCGCGAGCTCACCGATGACGAGGTGCTCGCGGTGTTGACCAAGGAAGCCAAGAAGCGTCGGGAGGCGGCGACGGCCTTCGCCGACGCCGGCCGCGCCGAGCAGGCCGCGAAGGAGAGCGCCGAGGGTGAGGTGTTGGACCGCTACCTGCCCAAGCAGCTCCCGGACGCCGAGCTGACCGAGCTGGTGTCGGGGGCGCTCGCCGCGGGCGGCTTCACCGGCAAGGCCCAGATGGGCCCGGCCATGAAGGCGGCCCAGGCCGCGGTGGCGGGCCGGGCCGAGGGTGGCCGGGTGGCCGCCGAGGTACGCCGGCAGCTCGGCCTCTGACACGGCAGGGCGGCCGTCGCAGCCGCTCGCTGGTCCGGCCAGACGACGAACGGCAGACGACGAACGGCAGATGACGAACGGGCGGGCACCCGAGGAGGGTGCCCGCCCGTTCTGCGCTACTCGTCGGCTCAGCCGCCGGGACGGCCGCCGTTGCCGGGTCGACCGGGCGGGTTGCCGGGCTGATTGCCCGGAGTGCCATCGTTGTTGCCCGGCGTGCCGCCGCCGCCACCGCTGCTGACCTGGATGGTGACCACGCCACCCTTGATCGTGCGTCCGTCCGGGCTGGTGCCGGCCGCGTCGCCCGCCTTGCAGGAGGACGGCACCTTGGTGCTGGAGACGACCGGCTCGAAGCCGGCGCCCTTGAGCCGGGACTTCGCCTGATCCACCGAAATGCACTTCACGTCGGGGATGCTGCGCTGGTCACCCTCGGAAATCTTCTGGCCAGGCTCGTCGAACTTGATCCGCGGTTTGTTCTTCATGGCGTCCCGCAGGGTTTCGTACACCGGCGGGTTGATGCCGTCCTTCTCTTTGTGTTTCATCTTGACGTTGGTCTGCGGCCAGTCCGGGTCGGCCATGATGCCGGCCACCGAGTACTGCTTGGTCATGGCGACCAGCGCGGCCGTCTTCTCCGAGTCGGTGGTGCCGGACTTGCCGGCCACCGGCGCGTCGACGATGTTCTTCACGACGGCGGCCGTACGGCTGCCACCGCACCTGCTGGTCTTGGAGTTGTCGCCGACCGGGCAGCGGGCAGCGTCCACGGCGGCGCGGGCCACCTCGGTGCTGAACCGCTTCTCACAGCGCGGGTTGGCGATGTCCAGCTTGTTGCCCTCCGGGTCGCGGATCTCCTGCACCGGGATCGGCTCGCAGTACTTGCCGTCCGCCGCGAGGGTCGCGTACGCGTTGGCCAGGTCGAGCGGGGTGGTGGAGGAGACGCCCAGGGTGAAGGCGCCCCACTGGTGGGCCGCTTCCTTGGTGGCGGCGAACTTGGCGTCGTTGCTCGCCCGGAACTGGATGCCGGCCCGTCGGGCGGCGTCGACCACGTTCTCCGCACCGACCTGCTGTTGCAGTGGAACGAAGTAGGTGTTGATCGAGGCGCTGAAGGCGCTCCACATGTTCTGCACACCGCCGGCCTTGAGGCCGGAGTTGGTCGGGCAGTAGAAGTGGGTGCCCTTGCAGGCCGCCGGACTGCTGCTGCTGATGATGTATTCCGACTTGAACTGCTGTGGCGCGTTGATCGTGTAGCCGAGCGGGATGCCCTTTTCCAGCGCGGCGAGGATGCTGAAGATCTTGAAGGTCGAGCCGGCCTGGTAGCCGGTGATGCCGTTGCCGCCGGTGAGGAGCGGGTTCACGGTCGCCGGGTAGTTGCCCCGGATGCCCTTCTTCTTCTTCGCCGGATCGCTGGACAGCTTGTTCTTCGGGTTCTTCGGGTCGTCGAGCTTGAACTGCCGGTTCACCGCGAGCGCCCGCACCCGACCGGTGCCCGGCTCGACGACCGCGACCATGGCGGCTTCCTTGCTGTTCACGCTCTTGGCCTTACGGACCGCCTTGTCGGCTCCCCGCTGCGCCTGCACGTCGAGGGAGGTCACGACGGTGTAGCCGCCGCTCTTCAGCCGGCGCTCCCGGTCGTACGTGGTCGAGCCGAACGTCTCCTGATCCATCCACCAGCGGTAGAAGTAGTCGCAGAAGAAGCCCCACTCGTTGACGTTGGCGGCGACGCAGCCGTTGGGGGTGCGCTTGTCCTTCACGACCAGCTTGGTCGCCTTGGCGGCGTCCGCCTCCTGCTGGGTGATGGCCTTGATGTCGACCATGTTCTGGATGACGTAGTTGCGTCGATCCAGCGCGAGCGGGTAACCCGCCTCGGTGGTCGGGTCGTTCGTCGTCGGCGCCTTGACCATGCCGGCGAGCAGCGCCGCCTCTTCGATCTTCAACTTGCTCGGCGGCTTGCCGAAGTAGACCTGGCTGGCGGCGTAGATGCCGTACGCACCGTTGCCGAACGAGGCGAGGTTGAGGTAGCGGGTGAGGATCTCGTCCTTGGAGAATTCCTTGTCGACCTGGAGGGCCAGCCGCATCTCGCGGAGCTTGCGGGCGCTGGTGTCCTCGGTCGCCGCGACGACGTCCGCCGGGTGGCTGGCCGAGTAGGCGATGGCCAGCCGGACGTACTGCATGGTCAGCGTCGAGGCGCCCTGCCGGCCGGCGGAGCCCTCGTTCTGGTTGTTGACGAACGCGCGGGCGACACCGTTGAGGTCGACGCCGTTGTGCTTGTAGAAGTCGTGGTCCTCGGCCGCGATGATGGCCTTCTGCATGGGCACCGAGATGTCGGCGAGCTTGACGTCGCGGCGGTTCTCGTCGTACATCGTCGCGAGCGGTGTCTTGCCGTCCGAGGCCAGCAGGTAGCTGATCTGTGGCGCGCGGGCCACCGTCAGCTCCGTGGGCAGGGCACCGAATGTCTTGGCGCCGGCTTTCGCAGCCAGGCCGGACATCGCTACCGCAGGGAAGGCCGCCGCAGCGACCACCACGCCGGCCAGCAGGCCACACACGAGCAGCGATGCGGCGTTGGTCAGCACATTGTGGTCACGTTTCCGCATCCAGGTCACCTCGACAGGGTACGCGAGTAGGGAACGAGGGGCGCTGGGGCGTTCTTTCCCCATTTCCTGCGCGCGCTGCCCTCGTTGTGCTAAACGCACGACCCCCGGTACTTGGTTGCGTGTGACCTGGCGTGAGTCTCCTCCGATCAGGGGAGGCGGCGCAGCGTTATCGCTGACCTCGGCGGGGTAACCGGCGGTCGAAGGCCCGGGAAGCCGGGACTGTCCGAAATGATGGATTTAGCCGACAACGTTGCGTAATCAGTCGACTACAGAGCATGATGGGGGCGGCGACAGCGCCACATGTCGTCCGCGCCGCCTTGGGGAAGGCGGGCCGGGCGATCGGGGGGAATTGCCGGCTGGCGTGCATCGACGAGGTCGGTAGGTACTGCAAGGGGGGACGTGTACACATGGGCATGATCACTGACTGGCCGTCACTGGCGGCATGTCAGAACGGGGACCCGGACGCGTTGTTCGTACAGGGCGCCGAACAGAACGTGGCGAAGCGGATCTGCCGGAGCTGCCCAGTTCGGTACGAGTGCCTGGCCGACGCGCTGGACAACCGGATCGAGTTCGGTGTGTGGGGCGGCATGACCGAACGCGAACGGCGGGCGCTCCTCCGTCGTCACCCGCAGGTGACGAGCTGGCGCAAGATGTTCGAGGCCGCGATGAAGAAGAACAGCAAGGACAAGGCCGGCAAGGACAAGATTCTCGTCACCGCGGCCAACTGACGCCGGTCACGGCCGGCTGATCGCCGCGCCGATCGTCCGTAGCCCGTCGACGTCGTGCACGTCGGCGGGCTGCGCCGTAACCGACACCGCCGGCACGGCCGGGAACGCCTCGGTGAAGCGCGCCGCGACCTGCTGCTCGCGTACCGCCTGGCGAGCCAGCGCCGCGTGCGCCCGCAGCACGTCGGCGGTGGCCTCATGCCCACCCAGCTCGGTCAGCCGCTCGGCGGCGGCCCGGCTCTGCTCGGCGTCCAACGACGGGACGGCCGGGCGGTGCACCCGGTTGAGCACCAGGCCCGCCAGCGGCATCCGCTCGTCCCGCAGGCGACCCGCGAAGTAGGCGGCCTCCCGGACCGCGTCCGGCTCCGGCGCCGCGACCAGCAGGAAGGCCGTCTCCCGTGCCTGCAGGATGCGGTACGTCTGCTCGGCCCGCTGCCGGAAACCACCGAACATCGAATCCAGTGCCGCCACGAAGCCGGACAGGTCGGTGAGCAGCTGCGCGCCGAGCACCTTCTGCACCACCTTCGAGAACATCCCGAACGAGGCCGTGACCAGGCTGAACATGCTCTTACCGCCGCTGCGCGCCGGTGCCAGCAGCAGTCGCAGCATGCGGCCGTCGAGGAACCGGGAGAGTCGAGCCGGCGCGTCCAGGAAGTCCAGTGCCGAGCGGGACGGTGGCGTGTCCACCACGATCAGGTCCCATTCGCCCCGGGCGTGCAGCTGGCCCAGCTTCTCCATCGCCATGTATTCCTGCGTGCCGGCGAAGGTCGAACTCATCGCCTGGTAGAACGGGTTCGCGAAGATCTCCGCGGCCTTCGTCGGGTCGGTGTGCTGCAACACCACGTCGTCGAAGGTGCGCTTCATGTCCAGCATCATGGCGTGCAACTCGCCGCCGTTGCTCTCGACGTCGATCCCCTTGACCTGGCGAGGGGTGTTGTCCAGCTCGGTCAGGCCCAGCGACTGGGCCAGCCGGCGGGCCGGATCGATGGTGAGCACCACCGTGCGTCGGCCGTGGTGCTCGGCGGCCCGCAGCGCCAGCGCCGCGGCCGTGGTCGTCTTTCCCACCCCGCCCGCACCGCAGCACACGACGATCCGTACGCCGGGGTCGGCGAGGATCTGGTCGACGTCCAGCTGCGGCGCCGCGTCTTCGGAAGGCACCAATCGAGCGTATCGGGCCGGTGGGTCCGCGCGCCCGCGCTGCGCTCAGGTGTGAGTCATTCGGCGCGGACGAGGGCCTGGGCCAACGTCGCGAGCCCTGCCCGGTCCACCCCGTCGGGCAGCAGCGGCAGCTCGATCATCGGCAGCCCCAACTCCACCAGGTCGGCGCGGAGCGAATCCTCCAACTCGCGTCGGATCAGCTGGTCACGTGCCTCATCGTGCAGCCCGGCCACGATGTCCCGATCGGCCGGCAGCCCGGCGGCGACCAGCCCGCGCGCCAACTCCGCGGCGGTGACCGCCGGTCCGGCCGGCAGCGGGGGTCGGGCGCCGTTGACGAGCACCTTCCCGATGCCGAAGCCGAGGGCGGTCAGGTCGGCGATGGCGTCGACCGTCTCCTGGATCGGCATCTCCTCCAGCAGCGTGACCACGTGCACCGCGGTCATCGGGGACCGCAGCAACGCGGCGACCCCCTCGCTCTGGGTCTTGATCGGGCCCACCTTGGCCAGCCGAGCGGTCTCCGCCGTCACGTTGAGGAACCGGCCGATCCGCCCGGTCGGCGGGGCGTCCAGCACCACCGCGTCGTACGCGCGCCGCTGCCCGGTGGTGCGGGTGGTCGCCTCCTTCACCTTGCCGGTGAGCAGGACATCGCGCAGGCCGGGGGCGATGGTGGTGGCGAAGTCGATGGCGCCGAGCTTGCGGAGTGCCCGGCCCGCCGCGCCCAGTTTGTAGAACATGTCCAGGTACTCGAGCAGCGCCTCCTCGGCGTCCACCGCGAGCGCGCGCACCTCACCACCGTCCGGCGTGTCGGCGAGGTGCCGCTCCTCGTAGGGGAGCGGGTCGATGCCGAACAGCTGGGCGATGCCCTGCCGCCCCTCGACCTCGACCAGCAGGGTGCGCCGGCCACCGGCGGCGAGCGCGAGGGCGAGCGCCGCCGCCACGCTGGTCTTACCGGTGCCGCCCTTGCCGGTCACCACATGGAGACGGGCGGGCCATCCGGCACCGGCCGGGTCGATCGGGCGCTCAGCTGCACACACCCGTCGAGCCTATCCAGGCGCGGCGGTCACGCGACCTCGCAGACCCACCAACCCGCCTTCTGCACCACCGTGAAGCGCAACTCCTGGTCGGCCACCTTCTCGTCGGTGGTGGTCATGGTGAGCCGCGTGGAGACGGTGGCCCGGTCTCCGGTCTGGTTGTCCACCTTCGGGGTGGTCCACCGGAAGCGCGGGTTCTGGTAGGTCGAGGCGTACTTCTCCACCTCGTCCACCTTCGCGGCGATCTTGTCGTCGTCGCGGGCGGCGGCGCAGACGCGACCGGCCGCCTTGGCCGCGTCGCGATCCTTGTAGACCGCGGTGAGGAACTCGTCGACGGCGACCGCCGGATCCTTCGCGCCCTCGCCGGTCTCCGCGTTGCGCAGGGTCAGGAAGGCCGCCACGCCGCCGCCCACGCAGAGCACCATGATCACGGCCAGAGCGATTGCCGCGATCAGCAGGCCGCGCTTCTTCTTCGGCTCGGCAGTGCCCTGGTACGGCGGGTAGGCCGGCGGGGGCACGGGGATCGACGAGGGGTTCGGGCCGGCGGGCTGCCCGGGGAAGCCCGGTGAGGTGGGCGCGGCGGGGAGCGCCGGCTGGGCGGGGGATGCCGGGAGGGCGAGCTGCTCCGGCGGCGGGGCGGAGGTCGGCTGGCTGGGGATGGCCGGCATGCCGGGCTGACCGGCGGGATTCGGGTGGGCCGGCGGGTGGGCGGGTGTGCCGGCCTGGTCGCCGCCGGGCGGGTGGGTCATGTCGTTCCCCCAGGGGTGCGGCGCCCGCCGCCACCCCTGGCGCCGAGCGTGATCGAGCGGGCGGCCGGGCGCTGCGCGACCGTCCGACCGGAAGGGTAGCGGTCGATGACCGGATCGGTGTCTCCGCGGCCGTGCCGCACGGCCGATCCATCCGGCCGGCGGACCAGCGTCCGATCCGGTGTCGGGCCCCCGACCTGCGGTGTGTCGCATATGTGACTGTTGGTGACACCTTGTGCGCGTCCTGTTGGCGGGACTGCGGCCACACACCTACCTTCGTCCCGGTGCGGGGGCCGGAACGGACGAATGGGTCCGGGCCGGAAGCATGATCCGAGAGGTACGACCGGAGGCAGTGCATGCGCGACGCGGACAACATCCCTCGCACCCAGTTCCCGACGAACGACCGGCCCCGCCGGCCCGGGTCCGTGGTCGAGGCCGGCGGGCAGGTCAGCAACCAGCCGATCAACGAACGGTCGTACCGCCGGATGCCGGAGCAGGCGGAGGTGGCCCGGGTGCCGAACCGGCCCGCCGAGCGGACCCGCGACGACGAGGAGCCCGGCTTCGTGATCCACCTGCCGATCCGGGTGCCGAACCTGGCGGCGGCGACCGTGCTGGCCGGCCGGGTCGCGGTCTCCCTGGGGTTCCTGCCCGAGCTGGACGCCGGCGAGACCACCGTGTCCAACGCCGACGATCAGAACAACCGGCACCGGGTCTTCTGTGATCTGCTGCTGCCCGACCGGTCCCGCTGCCCCCAGGGGTACGAGCACGAAGGGCGCTGCGGGGAGTTGCCGACCGCGCCGGAGCAGCGTCCCGTACCTCGTCCGGCCAGCGGACCGTAGGCTGTCCCTCGAACAATTCCGCACCGAGAGGGAGCCCTTCAGCGATGCAGAAGTGGGAATACTCCACGGTCCCGCTGCTGGTCCACGCGACCAAGCAGATCCTCGACAACTGGGGCGAGGACGGGTGGGAGCTCGTCGCCGTGGTCCCCGGCCCGAATCCGGACCAGCTGGTCGCCTACCTGAAGCGGCCCAAGCAGTGAGCAACGGTCCGCACGCCAAGCTCGCCGAGCTGGGTCTCGAACTGCCCGACGTCGTGCCGCCGGTGGCCAGTTACGTCCCGGCCGTGCAGTCCGGGCAGCACGTGTACGTCTCCGGCCAGCTGCCGATCGCCGAGGGCAAGCTGCTCGCGACCGGCAAGGTCGGCGCGGGGGTCTCCGCCGAGCAGGCGAAGGACCTGGCCCAGCGGTGCGCGCTCAACGCGCTGGCTGCGGTCGACTCGTTGGTCGGCCTGGAGAACGTGGTCAAGGTGGTGAAGGTGACCGGCTTCGTGGCGTCCGCGCCCGGCTTCACCGGTCAGCCCGCCGTGATCAACGGTGCCTCCGACCTCTTCGGCACCGTCTTCGGGGAGGCCGGCCGCCACGCCCGTAGCGCGGTGGGCGTGGCCGAGCTGCCGCTCGACGCCCCGGTGGAGATCGAACTGATCGTCGAGGTCGCCTGACGCGTCCCCAGCGCCCGCGATTTTGCACTGCCGCCTCGGACGAAAGCCCTGAACGGGGATGAATCAGGGGCGGCATGTGCAAGATCGTGGGGAGTGGCGGGCGGGGTCGTACGATCGCACCCATGAGCGGGCACGTGACGGGGGCGGTAGCGGCGCTTGCCGACGAGTTGCCCCGCTGGGTTGCGCTGCTGCGCGCGCCGAATCCGGGGCCGATGACCCTCGACGGCACCAACACCTGGGTGCTGCGCGCCCCGGCGGCCGAGTACGCCATCGTGGTCGACCCAGGCCCGGCGGACGAGGGGCACCTGACCCGGATCGCCGAGCACGGCCCGATCGGCCTGATCCTGATCACCCACAGCCACCCCGATCACACCGAGGGTGCGGCGCGGCTCAGTGAGCTGCTCGGCGGGGTGCACGTCCTCGCCGCCGACCCGGCGCACACCGTCGGCGGTGAGCCGCTGACCGAGTCGGGCGAGCAACTCGGCGGCTTCGGTCTGGAGATCCGCCTGCTGGCCACGCCGGGGCACACCGCCGACTCGGTCTGCTTCCTGGTCGAACACGACGACGAGCGGGTGGTGCTCACCGGTGACACCATCCTCGGCCGGGGCACCACCGTCGTCGCTCACCCCGACGGGCACCTCGGTGACTACCTGAGCAGCCTGGAGCTGCTCTCCGCGTACCGGGGGATTCCGGCGCTGCCCGGACACGGCCCGGCGCTGGCCGACTGCGCCGCCGCCGCCGACTTCTACCTCGCCCACCGCCGGGCCCGGCTCGACCAGGTCCGGACGGCGGTCGCCGCCGGCGCCCACACCCCCGCCGACGTGGTGGCGACGGTCTACGCGGACGTGGACCGTTCGCTGTGGTGGGCAGCTGAGTGGTCGGTCCGTGCCCAGCTGGAGTATCTGGGCGTCGACACCGGGGAATCCGCGCCCGGGGTCAGTGGGTTGGAGCACATGTGACCTGCCCCGTGTGTGGAACCGTTGCCGTTCCCGGCGCGCGGTTCTGCCACAACTGTGGTGCCGCGCTGCCCGCCGCCGCCACGTTGCCGGCGGCCGAGCGTCGGGTGGTCACCGTGCTCTTCGGTGACCTCTCCGAGTTCACCTCCTGGTCGGAGGACCTCGACCCGGAACGCGTCGGCGCGGTCACCGACCGGGTGCTCGCCGCCCTCGCCGGTGCGGTGAAGACGTTCGGCGGGCACGTCGACAAGCTGACCGGTGACGGCATCATGGCGGTCTTCGGTGCCCCGGTGGCGCACGAGGACGACGCCGAACGCGCCGTCCGGGCCGCCCTGTCCATGCAACGGGCCGTCCGCCGGGTGCTCGACGACGAGCGGGGCGGCGGCGCGCCGCTCGGGCTGCGGGTCGGGCTGAACACCGGCGACGTCATCGCGGGCATCCAGGCCGCGATCGAATACACGGTCATCGGCGACACGGTGAACACCGCGGCCCGGCTCGCCGACGCCGCCGCGGTCGGGGCCGTCTACGCCGGTGGACGCACCGCCGCGGCCACCCGGCACGTCTCCTCCTGGCGGGCGCTGCGTCCGCTGCGGCTCAAGGGCAAGCGTGAACCGGTCGAGGCGTACGAGCTGCTGGGTCTGCTGGACGCGCCGGGCACTCGCTCGGGGCTCGGCGACGAGGCGCCGTACGTCGGCCGGGAGACCGAGATCGGCCGGGTGGCCGGCCGGCTCGCCGAGGTGATCGACCAGGGTGACCCACGGGTGCTGCTGATGACCGCCGAGGCGGGCATCGGCAAGTCCCGGTTCGCCGCCGAGGTGGAACGCCTCGCCGCCGGGTACGACGTCGGTGCCGGCCGGTACGCGGCGCACACCGGGGCCCGGGTGCTCTCGGTGCGCTGTGCCGCGTTCGGTGAGCGGCGACGGCTCGCGCCCCTGGCCGACCTGGTGCGGGCGGCCGTCGGCCTGCCCAGCGACGCGTCCACCGCGTTGACCCGCCCGGCGGTGGAGGAGCGGCTGCGCCGGCTCGGGCAGCGGCTCGCCCGCTCCGGTGCGGAGACCGCGCCGATCGCCACGGAGCAACTGCTCGCCCTGCTCGGCTACGCCGAACTCCCGGTGCACGGTGGCACCGACAGCGGCGAGTGGGGTGGATCGGGCACTCCGGCGGCGGATGCCGAGGTGGTGCCGAACGCGGTCGCCGACCTGCTCAGCGGGCTCGCCTCGGAGGCGCCGCTGGTGATCGTGGTGGACGACCTGCACGACGCCACCGCCGAGACGATCAGTGCCCTCGGGTTGACCCTGTCCAGGCTCACCGGCCCGGTGCTGGTGCTGCTGCTCGGCCGCCCCGAGTTGGTGCGCACCGCCGGCGCGCTGACCCGGGTCGCGGACGCCGAGGTGCACTCGCTGCCCCCGCTGCGCGGTGCGGACGCGGCCCGGCTGCTCACGAGCTACCTCGGCGGCGGCAAGCTGCCCCAGGCCGACGCCGACCGTTTGCTCGCCACCGCGCAGGGCAATCCGTTCTACCTGGCTGAGCTGGTCACTCTGCTGATCGAGCGCGGAGCGCTCACCACCGAGTCAGCACGTGCCGGCGCTGGGGTGGAGCGGCCTGGCTCGGGGGAGCGGGAGCAGAGCGGGTCGGCCGGCTGGCGGTTGGTGCCGGGCTCGCTGGGCAGCCGGCTGCTCTCCCGGGACCTCGCCGCCGTGCTCGCGGCCCGGATCGACGCGCTGCCGCCGGACGCCCGGTCGGTGTTGCGCGACGCCGCGGTCACCGGTGACACGGTGCCGACCGGCGCGTTGGAGGCGATGCGGGAACAGCGCGCCGGCCGCGACGGCCGGCCGTCGGCTGTGGTCGCCGTCGAGCTCGACCGGGCGGTCGAGGAGTTGCTGCAACGCCGGATGCTGCACCGCTCGCGGGCCGGCTACTCGTTCGCGACACCGCTCATGCGGGAGGCCGCGTACGCGGGGGTGAGCAAGGCCGAGTTGGCCGAGCGGCACGCCGCGCTGGCCCGCTGGGCGGCACCGGCGGACGACGCCACGACCAGCACCGTGGGCGGGTTCACCGACGAGGCCCGCGACGACTTCGTGGCGACGCACGTCGAACGGGCCGCCCGGCTCGCCGACGCGGTGAAGCTGCGCCCGGACGCGTCGGCCCGGGCGGTGGTTCCGCTCGGCATCGCCGCGCTCGGTCGGGCCGCCCGCCGGTCGCTGTCCGCCGGTGAGCCGGCGATGGCCGTCGAGTACGCCGAGCGGGCCACCGAACTGGCCCGTGACGGGGTGCCGGCCGCCGATCAGGTGGTGCACGCCCGGGCGTTGCTCCAGGTCGGCCGCGTCTCCGACGCGTTGGCGTACGCCGAGAAGATCGCCGCGAACGCGGGGGACGGAGCTACCCGGGTCAGCGCCCTGCTGCTGGCGGGGCAGGCGCAGGAGACCCTCGGTGATCAGGGCCGGGCGGTGACCGCCTGGCAGGAGGCATTGCAGGTGGCCACGGAGGGTCGGCTGCCCACCCAGCGGGCCACGGCGATGCGCCGGCTCGGCATGGCCGACTTCGTGGCCGGACGGCTGAGTCAGGCGAGCAGTCGGTTGGCCGCCGCGTACCAGGTCAGCCTCGGTGCCCAGGACCGGCGCGGGCAGGCGTGGTCGCTACAGAACCTGGCCTGGGTGACCACCACCCGGGGTGACTTCGCCGGCACCGACGCGGTGCTCGGCCGGGCCGCCCGGCTCTTCGCCGAGCTGAAGGACCCGTACGGGCGGGCCTGGCTGCGCGGCACCACGGCGTTCGCCCGGCTGCTCGCCGGCCGACTGCGCGAGGCGTGTCGGATGGCTCAGGTGTTCCTGCCGTTCGGCGAGCGGGTCGGCGAGGCGTGGGCGGTGGGGACGTTGCGCGCGGTGGCGGCGTTCGCCACCGCCGAACTGGGTGACCTGGCCGAGGCGGACCGGGAGGCCCGGCGGGCGTACCGGGAGTTCGCCGCCGCCTCCGACGACTGGGGGCGCGGGTTCGCCCTGGTGGTCCGGGCGGTGGTGGCGCGCGGGTTGGGCGAGCCGGAGCACGCGGCGGACCTGCTCACCGATGCCCTGGCGTACGCGGAGCGCACCTCGCATCCGCTGCTCACCGGGATGGCCGGGACGCTGCGGGGTTTCGTGGCGTTGGACGTGGGCGACTGCGAGACGGCCGAGCAGATGGCCCGCGCGGTGCTGACCACTGTGGAGCCACACAACCCGCAGGCCCCGGCGCAGGTGGCGCCCCGGGTGCTGCTGGCGACGGCCCGTCTCGCTGCCGGCGACTCGGCCACCGCGGTCGGGTTGCTCGCGCCGGTGGCCACCGCCGCCGCGAGCGCGCCCTCGCTGCTCTTCTCCCGCCGTCAGACGATGGCCCAGTACGCTGCGGCGTTGCTGGCGCACGGCCAGCGGGAGCAGGCGTTGGACTGGGCCCGGCGGGCGGTTGCCGCACCGGCCGAGGATGTGCGCAGCCAGGTGATCGCGGCGAGTGTGCTGGCCGAGGCGCTGGACGCCTGTGGGAGCCCGGCGGAGGCGTTGTCCTGTGCGCAGGAGGCGGTCCGCCTGGCGTACGCCACCGAACAGCGCAGCGAGAGAGCCGCAGCCGACGCCCTGCACACCCGCCTGACAAGCGCGCGCTGACCGCCCAACCTGTCGCCGTTGATCATGAAGTTGTTGCCCTGCGCGTCGGCGTGTCGCGGCAACAACTTCATGATCGAGAGGTTGGGGTGGGGAGGTTTTGACGGTTTCGGGGATGTGGTGGCTGGGGTGAGCGGCTAGCGTGTCACCACCGCGTACGGGTCCACAGTGGTGACCGTCGCCGTGCCTGGGGAGGCCCCTCATGAAGCTGCCGCGTTCCATCGCGGGCTGGACCATCGCGGTCTTCGGCGTGTTGGCGCTGGTGATGGGCGCGGTTGGGCTGCTCTGGCCGGAGGCGCAGCTGCGCATGCTCGGCTTCGAGGTGCCGGCGACGAGGGCCGTTGGTGATCACACCGGGACGTTCCTGCTGGCGTCCTCGATGGCGGCCTTCAACATGGGCGTCTACTACCTGCTCGCCACGGTGACCGAGTGGCGGGCGTTCTACCGGTTCACGGTGGTCTTCCGACTGGTCACGTTCACCGTGTTCACCATCGCGGTGCTGGCCGACATCGCGCCCGACCGGTTCTTCGGGGTGGCGGCGTGGGAAGGGCTGGGCGCCGTGGCCACCGCCATCGGCCTGCGTCTGGACGCCCGCCGAGGCATTCCGAACGGTGGCGTCGCGTCGTCCGAACCGGCCGGGACAGCCGTGGTCGCCGAGGAGGGTACCGGCCCTGCCGGTGCGGCTCCGGCGGACGCGGTGCACTGAGCCATCGGTCGGGTTGGGTATTTTCGAGCGGTGACCGACACCCCGACCGGCGGCCTACGAGTGCCGATCGTGCCCGGTCTGACCGACTTGCGGGTCTTTGCCCGAGGCGGGTACGCGACCGTCTACCAGGCCACCCAGATCTCGGTGGGCCGTGAGGTCGCCGTCAAGGTGGAGAACCGGACGCTGGACAGCGAGCGGGATCAGGCCCGCTTCCTGCGCGAAGCCCGGGCGGCCGGGCGGATGTCGTCCCACCCGCACGTGGTGGACCTCTTCGACGTCGGGGTCACCGTCGACCAGCACCCCTACCTGATCATGGAACTCTGCGACGGCTCGTACGCCGAACGGATGCGCACCTCGCCGCTGGGCCCGGTGGAGGCCCGCGACCTGGGCATCAAGATCGCAGACGCGTTGGCCCACTCGCACGCCGCCGGGGTGCTGCACCGGGACGTGAAACCGGCGAACATCCTCCACTCGCACTTCAACTCGGCGGTGCTCGCCGACTTCGGGCTCGCCGTCCTCGCCGAGCACCGGGACGCCTCGGTCACCCTGGAGGTGCTCACCCCGGCGTACGCGCCACCGGAGATGTTCAGCCACAGCCCACCATCGCCGGCGGTCGACGTCTACGCGCTCTGCGCCACCCTCTACGCGGTGATGCACGGCCGGCCGCCGCGCTGGCAGTCCGAACGCAACCCGAGCCTGGTCACCGTGCTGGAGATGTTCAACCAGCCGGTGCCCGCCCTGCCCGGCGTACCGGACGAGCTGATCGACGTGCTGCGCGCCGGCATGGCCAACGACCCGGCCGAACGTCCCTCCGCGCTGGAGTTGCACGACCTGCTCGCCAGCCTGCCGCTCGGGTCGCCGGCGACCCCGGTCAGTGGCGCTCCGATCAGCGGTGGCGCGACGCTCTCCGGCCCGTACGCGGCCAGCCAGCCGGTGCCCCGACCGCCCATCGAGGACACCCAGCGGGCGGTCCCCACCAGTCGGCGTTGGCGGCGCTGGCTGTTCGGCGGTGCCGGGGTGCTCGCGCTCGCCGCCTCCGCGACCGCCGGGGCCTGGGTCGCCGACCGCGCGCCACCCACCCCGTACCCGTCGGCCACCCAGATCGCCGCACCGGCGACCGGGCCGCTGCCCGGCTGCGCGACCGACACCGGTGCGCCCACCGCCCTGCCCGAGGGCGCCCGGTGCATGCCCGAGCTGGAGTGCTTCGGTCCGATGCGGATCCGCGGCAGCCGGGCCGAGGCGGCGCGGCTGCCCTGCGCCGGCCGACACACCTGGGAGACGTACGCCGAGGGCATCCTGCCGGTGTCGCTGGTCGGCGCCGACTACGACGAGGTGGCCGCCGCCGAGTCGGTGCGGCAGGTGTGCAGCGTCATCACGTTCCGCTTGACCACCGGGATCGCCGAGGCGGCCGGGTGGCACCTGGAGGTACTACCGCCGGTCGACGGCAGCATCGACCGGACCTACCGGTGTCTGGCGGGGCGCGGCGCGGACGCGCTCACCGCACCGACGCTCACCGGCCGCTGAGCCCGTTCGACCCGCGTCGACGGTCACGCACCGCACGCAACGCATCCCGGCTGTCCAGGGCGTCGAGGGTGTCCGCGTCGATCCCGTACGGCATCAGCTCGGGCGGCCCGACGGCTGCCGACCGGTCCACCGGATCCGGCTCGTCGACCTGACGAGCGGCGGAGATGGCGACCCCGGCGACCATCAGCATCAGCACGCAGAGTAGTGCGAGAACCACGCCGAGGAGATCCTGTCGGCGCCACACGAGCAGCATGACCAGCGGCGCGAGGGCGCCCAGCGCCGCTAGCACCGCGACTGTGCGCGCATCGGGTCTGGACATTCGGCTCACCCGTCCAGCATGTCGTGACGAGGCCGGCTGTCAACCGCACAGCCCACCTCCGCGCCGATCGACGTCTATCCGACCGACGCGCTCGACATGGTCCACGGCACCCGCACGGAATGGACAAGAACGGCTACTCTCGGTGTCCCGCAGGCTCTCCCGGCAGCGAGGTCGCCCATGAACTCACGCAGTTCGCAGTCTCGGCTCCGCTCGGTCGCCACGACACTGGCGGTCGCCCTCACCCTCGTGCTCGCCGCCGCTGCCGGCTGCGACAGCCGGAGGGAACCAGACCTGCCCTCCGTGCAGGAGAAGATGCGCGAGACGCACATCTACGGTCAGTCGAAGCTCCGGATCGGCGTCGCCACGAACGAGCCGCTCATGGGCGACCTGCGAAACGGCCAGCACGTCGGGTTCGACGTGGAGATCGCCCGGTACGTGGCTGCCTCCCTCGGCTACGAGGGCGACCAGCGGCTGGAGTTCGTCTCGGTGGCCACCGAGGACCGGATCCCGTCGCTCCAGGGCGGCACCGTCGACCTCGTGGTGTCCAGCTTCTCGATGACCGAGGACCGCAAGAAGCTGGTCAGCTTCGCCGGGCCGTATTTCGTCACCACCCAGGAGGTGATGGTGCCGGTCCGGCTCAAGGACAAGATCCGCACCATCGAGGATCTGCGTGACCCGGCCTACAAGGTCTGCACCAGCGGTGGCTCCACCACCGAGGCCGAATTGGAGAAACACCAGGTCAGGACGTTCGTGGTCAAGGACGTCGGCGACTGCGTCGACGGCATCCGGAAGGGCCGGTACGACGCGGTCAGCTCCGACGAGTCGATCCTCGCCGGTTTCCTGGCCAGCTACCCCAAGGAGTTCGAGATCGTGGACATGCCGTTCGGCACCAGCGAGTTGCTGGGCATCGGCGTCCCGATCGGTGATCCGGCGCTGCGCGACCTGGTCGCGTTCTTCCTCCAGAAGAGCTACGAGCAGGGCCGCGACGGGGACGCCAGCCCCTGGCAGACCGCCTACAACCGGACTCTGGGCCCGTGGCTGAAGGCCGAGAAGCGCCAGCCGCAGCCGCTGGAGGTGCCGAAGCTGGTCGACTTCGACGACAAGGCGCCCGCGAAGTGAGCGCGGCGACGACCGCCACCGGCGGCGACGGACCCGTCCCGCCGCCCCGCGCGTCCGCGCCCGGCGACGTCGCCGACTCGCCGCCAATCGACGGTACGACCACAGCGCCGCCCGTCGTCGACCGTCCCGCCGCCGGTGGGGTCGCCTGGCCGGCCGGGGTGCCGGTCGCCGAACCGGCCGAGCCGGTGGTCGCCGACGTCGAACCCGGGCGGGTCCGCTGGGATCCGGCCGAGCGGCGGGCCCGGGCCAGTCAGTCGTTCTGGACGGCTGTGGTGGGCGTACCCGCGATCTTCTCGGTGCTCCGCCTCGGCGTGGAGGCCGGCGGCGAACTCCAGACCACGCTGCTGCTGGTGGCCAACGTCGGGCCGGTCAACCTGCTCGCCGGGTTCCTGACCACGGCGGCCCGGCTGCTCTCCACCGGCCTGGTCGCCGTCTTCGCGCTCGGCGCGGTGCTGGCTGTCAGCGCGGACCAGCTCCCACCGGGCACCCGTCGCCGCCCGCTCTTCGCCCGTTGGGCCGACATCACCCCGGCCTGGGTGGTGCTGGCCAGCTTCCTGCTCGCCCTGATCACCTGGCCGCTGCTCTACCTTCCGCTGCTGCTGCCGGCGTTCGTGGCCGCGTTCCAACTGCGCCCCGGGCGGCTGCACGAGCGGGTCGTGCCTCGGCTGCTGCTGATCGGTGCGCTGCTCGCCGGGTACGGCTGGTTGATGCTGCCCACCCTGCGCGAGGCGATGCGCCAAGGCGACGAGTGGCTGGTGCTGGCGCTCATCGTGGTGCCTCCGCTGCTGGCGCTGTTCATCACGGGGCCGCTGCCGGGCATGGTGATCCGCCCGCTGGCGTCGGTGACCGAGGTGGCGGTGCTGGCCACCCTGGTCTGGGCCGCGGTGCCTGTGATCAGCACACCGGTGTTGCCGCTGACCGTCACCACGGTGGGCCCGGAGAGCGGGCCGACCGAGGACGTACGCGGGCACGTGGTCACCACCGACGACGTCAACATGGTGATCCTCCAGGAACGGGGTGGCGTCCGGTACGTCCCGGTCGATCTGGTCCGCGCCCAGGTGCTCTGCCCCAGCGAGGAGGAGTTGCCCCGGCACCAACTGCGCATTCACGACTTCCACGTCGAGGATTCGCTGTTGGAGGGCATGGGTCGTCGGGTCCGCCCGGTCCACCGCATCGACGCCGCCTGCCGTACCCCGGCCTGAGCGCCGCCACCACCGGCACCGGCCCGGCTTGATCGACTCGGTTTTCAGGAAGTTGGGGTGTAGCTGCTTCCCGAACACCCCGGAATCAAGAAACCCGAGTCGATCAAGCCGCGCGGGCGTCAGTACGACTTGTCCTGGCCGAGGACGTGCTGGGCCACGAAGTTGAGGATCATCTCCCGGCTGACCGGGGCGATCCGGCCGGCCCGCACCGCGCCCAGCAGGGTCGCCACCCCGTACTCGGTGGTCATGCCGGCCCCACCGAGCACCTGGACGGCGGTGTCCACGGCGAGCGCGGCGGCCTCCCCGGCGGCGTACTTGGCCATGTTGCCGGACACACCCGCCTCCAGGTCGCGGCCGGCGTCGTACAGGGTGGCCGCCTTCTGGATCATCAGGCGGGCCAGCTCCACCTGCACCGCCGCGTGCGCGAGCGGGTGTGACACGCCCTGGTGGGAGCCGATGCTGCGGCCACCCCAGACCTTGCGGGTGGCGGTGTACTCGCTGGCCCGCTCGATGGCGTACCGGCCGGTGCCGGCACCCATCGCGGCCACCGTGATCCGCTCCGGGTTGAGCCCGGCGAAGAGCGCCGGCAGCCCGGCGTCGAGCGACTCACCGAGCAGCGCGTCGGCGGGCACCCGCACGTCGTCCAGGTAGAGCAGGAACTGGTTCTCCGGAGACACGATCTCCATGTCCAGCTTGGACCGGGTCAGCCCGACCGCGTCGGTCGGCACCAGGAACAACGCCGGCTTCAGCTTGCCGGTCCCGGAATCCTCGGTTCGCGCCACCACCAGCACGTGACCGGCCTCGTCGACCCCGGAGATGTAGCACTTGCGGCCGTTCAGCACCCAGTCGTCGCCGTCGCGGCGGGCCACCGTGCCGAGCCGGTGGAAGTTGGAACCGGCCTCCGGCTCGGTGATCGCGAAGACGATCTTCTGCGAACCGTCGGCGAGGCCCGGCAGGTGCCGCTTGCGCTGCTCCTCGGTGCCGTGCCGGTTGAGCACTGTCGCCGCGATGGCGGGGGAGACCACCAGCAGCAGCAGCGGGCAACCCGCCGCCGCCAGCTCCTCGCAGACGATGGCCAGCTCGGTGATGCCACCGCCCCCGCCGCCGTACTCGGTGGGGATGTTGACCCCCAGGTAGCCGAGCCGTCCGGCCTCCGCCCACAACTCCGTGGTGTGCTCACCGGCCTTCGCCTTCTCGACGAAGTAGCCGTGGCCGTAGCGGCGACCCAGGGCCCGCACGGCGTCGCGCAGCTGGTCCTGCTCGGGGGTGAGGTCGAAGGTCATCGGGGGTCCTCCTCGGAATTCGACGGCTCCGGATCGCCGGGTGCGACGCGGTCGTCGACGACGGCCAGCACGGCGCCCGTCCGTACCTGACCGCCGGTCGGCACCGGCAGCTCGGTGACCACGCCGTCGATCGGGGCGAGCACGGGATGTTCCAGCTTCATGGCTTCCACCGTGAGCAACGGATCGCCGGCCCTGACCCGCTGGCCGACCTGGACGTGCACCCGGGTCACCACGCCGGGCAGCGGCGCGAGCAGCGACCCGGCCGCCACCGCCGCGCTGGGCAGCGGGAGACGCGGAAGCTCGGTCAGGCTCGCCGCCCCGTCCGGGCCGTCCACGAAGACAGCCGACCCCACCCGGTGTACGCGGTACGCGCGCCGAACCCCGTCGACGTCGAGCACCACCCGGTCCGGGGTGGCCTCCACCAGCGCCACGGTGGGTGGCGTCGGCCGCTCGGCGGAGTCCTTGGCTGGCGGGATGCTGGACCAGTCGGCGAGCTGGCCGGTCCGGTCCAGGCGGTAGCGGATCTCCATCTCCTCACCGTCCGGCCCGACGAAGCGGGTGAACTGGGAAACGGCGGGCACGTTGCGCCAGCCGGAGGGGAGCCCGGCGAGCACCGGCGCGGTCGCCCGACGTCGGGCGGCAGCGGCCAGTGCCGCGGCGAGCGCGGTGATCGGCAGCCGGTCGGCGGGGAGCAGCGGGGCGAAGACCTCCCCGTGCCGGTCCAGGAAGCCCGTGTCGATCTCCACGGCGGCGAATGCGGGGCTGCGCAACACCCGGACCAGCAGGTCCCGGTTGGTGGTCATTCCGTGCAGCTCGGCCCGGGCCAGGGCGCTGGCCAGCAGCCGGGTCGCCTCCGCACGGGTACGACCCCAGGCGATCACCTTCGCGAGCATCGAGTCGTAGTGCACCCCGACCACCGAGCCGGCCGCCACGCCCGAGTCGAGCCGCAGACCCGGCCCGGCCAACCCACCGAACTCGGTCGCCACCCTGCCAACGGCGAACCGGTGCAGGGTGCCGGTCGCCGGTCGCCAACCCGCCGCCGCGTCCTCGGCGCAGAGGCGTACCTCGATCGCGTGCCCGGTGCTCGCCGGCACAGCCGCCGGCAACGGCTCACCCTCGGCGACGAGCAGTTGCCACCCCACCAGGTCCAGTCCGGTGCACAACTCGGTGACCGGGTGCTCCACCTGAAGCCGGGTGTTCATCTCCAGGAAGAAGAACTCACCACCCGGGGCGAGCAGGAACTCCACCGTGCCCGCGCCGAGATAGTCCACCGCGCGCCCGGCGGCCACCGCCGCCTCGTGCAACGCCGCCCGCACCCGGTCCGCAACGACCGCCGGGGCCTCCTCGACAACCTTCTGATGTCGCCGCTGGATCGAGCACTCCCGGTCACCGACGGCCACCACCCGACCGTGGGCGTCACCGAAGATCTGCACCTCGACGTGCCGGCCACGCTCCACGTACCGCTCGATGAAGACCGTCCCGTCGCCGAACGCGGCAGCCGCCTCGCGGCGCGCGGAGGCGACGGCCTCGGCCAGGTCGTCCGTAGCCCGGACGATCCGCATGCCCCGGCCACCGCCACCAGCGGACGCCTTCACCAGCACCGGGAAGTCCGTGACATCGTCGATGTCGGTCCAGCTCGGCAGCATCGGCACACCCGCCTCGGCAAGCAACGCCTTCGCCGCCAACTTGTCGCCCATCGCGGCGATCACCTTGGCCGGCGGCCCGACCCAGGTCAGACCGGCGTCGGTCACCGCCGCCGCGAACTCGGCGTTCTCGGCGAGGAACCCGTAACCCGGGTGAACGGCGTCCGCGCCGCTGCGCCGGGCCGCGTCCAGGATCAGGTCGACCCGCAGGTACGTCTCGGCCGGCGTGTTCCCCGGCAACCGCACCGCCTGGTCGGCCTCGGCGACGAACGGTGCGGCGGCGTCCGCGTCGGAGTGCACGGCGACCGTCTCCACGCCGAGCGCTCGGCAGGTCGCGAAGACCCGACGCGCGATCTCGCCTCGGTTGGCCACGAGCAGTCTGCTAATCATTGGTGGCCTCTCTACATCCGGAAGACGCCGAAACCGTCGGCGCCCTTCACCGGTCCGTTGTGGATCGCCGAGAGGCAGAGCCCGAGGACGGTCCGGGTGTCCCGAGGATCGATCACCCCGTCGTCGTAGAGCCGGCCGGACAGGAAGAGCGCGCCGGACTGCGACTCGATCTGCTGCTCGACCATCATCCGCATCGCCGCGTCCGACTCCTCGTCGTAGTCGCGCCCCCGCGCGGCGGCCGCCTGCCGGGCCACGATCGACAGCACGCCCGCGAGCTGCGCCGGGCCCATCACCGCCGACTTCGCGTTCGGCCAGGTGAACAGGAACCTCGGCTCGTACGCCCGACCGCACATGCCGTAGTTGCCGGCCCCGTACGAGGCGCCCAGGTTCACCGTCAGGTGCGGCACCGTCGAGTTCGACACCGCGTTGATCATCAGGGCGCCGTGCTTGATGATGCCGCGCTGCTCGTACTCGGTGCCGACCATGTAGCCGGTGGTGTTCTGCAAGAAGATCAACGGGGTGTTTGAGGCGTTCGCGAGCTGGATGAACTGGGCCGCCTTCTGCGCCTCCGCGCTGAACAGCACCCCTCGGGCGTTGGCCAGCACCCCCACCGGGTAGCCGTGCAGCTCACCCCAGCCGGTGACCAGCGCGTCCCCGTACGCCGGCTTGAACTCGTCGAAGTCGCTGCCGTCGAGGACCCGGGCCAGCACCTCCCGAGGGTCGAACGGCACCTTCAGGTCGGCGCTGGTGATGCCGAGCAACTCCTCCGGGTCGTACTTCGGCGGCTGCGGCACCGCCGTACGCGGCGACGGGCCCTGCTTACGCCAGTTCAACCGGCGGACGCACTGCCGGGCCAACCGGATGCCGTCCCGCTCGTCGGCGGCCAGGTAGTCGGCGAGCCCGGACGTGCCGGCGTGCATTGCCGCACCACCCAACGACTCGTCGTCGGTGACCTCGCCCGTCGCCATCTTCACCAGCGGCGGACCGGCCAGGTAGACCTGAGACCGGTCCCGAATCATGATCACGTGGTCGGACATCCCCGGCACGTACGCGCCGCCCGCCGTGGCGTTGCCGAAGACCACGCTGACCGTGGGGATGCCGGCCGCCGAGAGCCTGGTGAGGTCGCGGAACACCCGCCCGCCGGGGATGAAGATCTCCGCCTGGGTGGGCAGGTCCGCCCCGGCCGACTCGACCAGGTTGACCATCGGCAGCCGGTTGGCCAGGGCGATCTCGCCGGCCCGCCGGGTCTTCGCCAGCGACCACGGGTTGACCGCGCCGCCGCGTACCGTCGGGTCGTTGGCGACGATCAGACACTCCACGCCCTCGACCACGCCGATCCCGGTGACCACGCTGGCCCCCACCGGAAAGTCCGAGCCGTACGCGGCCACCGGCGACAACTCCAGGAACGGGCTGTCGGCGTCCACCAGCAGCTCGATCCGCTCCCGGGGGAGCAACTTGCCGCGGTCGTGGTGCCGGGTCACGTACTTCGCGCCACCACCCGCCCGCGCCTGGTCCAGAGCGGCGTCCAACTCGGCCAGCCGCTCCAGCAACGCCGCCCGGTTCGCCAGGTACGCGGGCGCGGACGGGTCGACAGCGCTGTCCAGAATCGTCATAGGCCCATGCCCTTCGCGATGATCTCGTTCATGATCTCGGTGGTGCCGCCGCCGATGCCGAGGATCCGCGCGTCGCGGTAGTGCCGCTCCACCTCGGCGTCGCGCAGGTAGCCGAAACCCCCGTGCAGCTGCAACGCCTGGTCGACGACGTGGTCGCAGGCGGCCACCGCCATGTTCTTCGCCATCGCCACCTCGGTCACCACCGGCTCGCCGGCAGCGACCCGACCCGCGACCTCGTGCACGTACGACCGGGCCGCCTCGGCCCGCGTGTGCATCTCGGCCAACCGGTGCCGGATCAGCTGCCGGCTGGCCAGCGGACGGCCGAAGGTCTCCCGATCCCGGCACCAGCGCACCGCCAGCTCGACGCAGCGCTGCGCGGTCGCGTACGCCTGCGTCGCCAGCGACAACCGCTCCGCCGCGAAGTGCTGCATGATCGCCAGGAAGCCGGTGTTCTCCGCGCCGATCCGGTTGGTCACCGGCACCCGTACGTCGACGAAGGACAGCTCGGCGGTGTCCGAGCAGTGCCAGCCCAACTTCTCCAACCGGCGTCCCACGGTGAACCCGGGCGACCCCTTGTCGATGACCAGCAGGGTCAGCTGGCCGCTGCCGGGGAAGTCGGTACACACGGCGGTGGTCACGAAGTCGGCCCGGTGCCCGCTGGTGATGTAGGTCTTCGACCCGTTCACCACGTAGTGGTCGCCGTCGCGGCGGGCGGTGGTGCGGATGCCGGCCACGTCCGAACCGCCGTCCGGTTCGGTGATGGCCAGTGCGCCGATCATCGTGCCGGCCAGGGTGGGTCGGACGTACCGCTCGACCAGGCTGTCGTCGCCCGGCGGCGAGGTGCCGGCGAGCCGGCCGCCCAGCGAGCCACCGGTGCGCGCACCGGCCGCCGCGACCATGTGCGGCAACGCGATTCCGTGCGTGAACAGGGCCGCCACCAGCCCGGACGAGCCCCCGGAGCGGATCAGCTCCTCGGTCACGATGATCGAGTCGAGCAGGTCACCGCCGCTGCCACCGACCGACTCGGGGAAGCCGATGCCGAGCAGGCCGATCTTCGCGGCGCTCGCGTGCAGCGCCCGGGGCACCTCGCCGGCCCGTTCCCAGTCGTCCAGGTGCGGCAACACCTCCCGGGTCACGAACGCCCGGGTCAGCTCGCGCAGTTGCCGGCGCTCGGGGGTGTCCAGGATGCTCACGGCAATCCCTTCGTTCGCGACTGCGGGGCTCGCAGGACCGGCTCACTCCTCGCGCTCACGGCACCTCCTCGGCTGGCAGGTCGACGATCCGGGCGCGCAGCAACTCGCCGAGCGCCTTGGCCTGCGGGTCGAACCGGGTGGACGCGGCCACCCCCGCACCGAGCAGGCCCTCGATCACGAAGTTGACCGCGCGCAGGTTCGGCAACTCGTAGCGCCGCACCGACAGCGGCGCAGTCTCCGGCAGCAACTCGGCCAGCCGGTCGACGGTCAACCAGGTGCGCAGCCACGCGTACCCGGCGTCGGAGCGTGCCCAGACACCGAGGTTGGCGTCCCCGCCCTTGTCGCCGGAGCGCGCGCCGACCACCTCGCCGAGCGCCCCACGCCTGGTCGGGCCTTCGACGGCGACCCCGCCGCCCGGCGCGGACTCGTCCGGGACTGTGGGGGCGGTGCGGCTCGGCGGGGCGATCGGCACCCGCTCCCCGTCGGGTAGCACCGCGACGTGCCCCACCGCGTCCTGTGGCACCGCGTCGGCGGTGAAGACGCCGTACGGGGTCGCGTCGCCGGGCAGGGTGGTCAGCGTGCAGCCCGGGTACGAGGCCAGCGCCAGCTCCACCGCAGCGGCCGAGAAGGCCCGCCCGGCCCGCGTCCGGTCACCGTCGCGCAGGTGTACGTGCAACAGGGCGCTGGCCGCCTCGGTGTCGGCGGCGTCCGGATGGTCGGTGCGAGCGAGGGTGAACTCCAGCCCGTCCTTGCCCACCGCCTCCTCGACCTGCCCCCGGACCAGGGCCGCCTTCGCCTCGATGTCCAGTCCGCAGAGCACGAACGTCATCGAGTTGCGGAAACCGCCGAGGTTGTTGACGCCCACCTTGAGCGTGGGCGGTGGCGGCGTGCCCCGCACGCCGGAGACCCGGACCCGATCCGGCCCGTCGGGGTGCAGCGTCACCGTGTCCAGTCGGGTGACCACGTCCGGCCCGAGGTAGGACGGCCCGCCGATCTCGTAGAGCAGTTGGGCGGTGACCGTCTCCACGGTGACCGCGCCACCGGTGCCCGGATGCTTGGTGAGCACGGATGAGCCGTCGGAGTACACCTCGGCGATCGGGAACCCGGGCCGATGACCGCCGTCGGGCAGCTCGGTGAAGAAGCTGAAGTTGCCGCCGGTGACCTGTGCGCCGCACTCGACGAGGTGCCCGGCGACGGTGGCCCCGGCCAGCTCGTCGAGGTCGTCACGGCCCCACCCGTACCGCGCGATCGCCGGGCCGACCACCAGCGACGCGTCGGTGACCCGACCGGTGACCACCACGTCCGCACCGGCGTCGAGGCAGGCGGCGATCCCGAACGCGCCGAGGTAGGCGTTCGCGCTCAACGCGTCCGGCCGCTGGATCGTGTCGCCCTCGACGTACCCCACCTGGGCCGGCAGGCCGAGCCGGCGGGCGAGCTTCTCGATGGCGGCGGCCAGACCGGCCGGGTTCAACCCGCCGGCGTTGGTCACGATCCGCACCCCTCGGTCGAGGGCGGTGCCGAGGCAGGTCTCCAGCTGGCGCAGGAACGTCTTCGCGTACCCCAGGTCGGGGTCGCGCAGGCGGTCCCGGGCGAGGATCAACATGGTCAACTCGGCCAGATAGTCGCCGGTCAGCACGTCCAGCTCACCGCCGTCGAGCATCTCCCGCCAGGCAATGAAGCGGTCGCCGTAGAAGCCGGAGGCGTTGCCGATGCGGATCATGCCGGTACCCCGTTCCGGCCGGCTGGCTTCCGGCCGTCACCCGGCGGCCCGGCGAAGGCCTGCGCCACGTCGAGCCACTCGTCGGCGACCGGTCCGGTGGCGACCAGGGCGAGGTCCGCGCGGTGTCGGCGCTGGGTGACCAGCAGGCAGAAGTCCCGAGCAGGGCCGGTGAGCCGGTCGGCGGCGTCCGCCGGACCCCAGCTCCACATGTCGCCGCCGGGCCCGACCAGCTCAACCCGGACCGGCGCCGTCGGCACCTCCCGGCCGTGCGCGGCGAAGCCGTGCCCGAGGGTACGCACACCCAGGTGCGCCACGTGCCGGAGTCGGTCGCTGTCGGGGCGGACCACGTCAAGGGCGTCGGCCACGTCCGCGCCGTGCGCCCAGGTCTCCATGAGCCGGGCGGTGGCCATCGAGGTGGCCGACATCCGGGTGCCGTACCAGGGCAGCTTGCCGCCGGCCGGCACGGCCGCCAGCGCGTCGACGAGGGCGGTTCGCCCGGCCCGCCAGCGGGCCAGCAGTTCGGCCGGTGGGGCGAGGAACTCCTCGGCACCGTCGTCGACGAGTCGGGTCACGTCCGGCGCTGTGGTCACCGTCGCGTAGAACGCCTCAGTATCGGTCGCGGCCAGCAGCGCGACGTGATCGGTCCAGGCGAGGTGGGCGATCTGATGCCCGATGCTCCAACCCGGCGCGGGGGTCGACCGCGCCCAGTCGGCAGCGGGCAGCGGCGCCACCAGGGCGTCCAGCTGAGCGGACTCGTCGGCCAGGTCGGTGAGCAGGTCGCTGAGGTCGACCATGGTGCCTCCGGTCGGTGGTGGCCGCTGCGGCCGGCGGTCAGGGCGTGAGCAGGGTGGCGAGCTGGCGCTTCCAGGTGGTCAACAGGGCGGCGCGACGCGCCGAGTCGTCGCTGAGCAGGTTGGCCACGCCGAGCCCGCGCATCAGGTCGAGGGTGGCCTGCACCGCTTCGCGGACGCCGGGCCGACGTTCGTCGACACCGAGCAGGGCAACGGTGAGCCGGTGCATCTCCCGCCCGACGGTCGCCTCCAGCGGCACCAGGGCGTCCCGGAGCTCACGATCGGTGCGGGCGGCGACCCAGAGCTCAAGCGCGGCCACGAACAGCGGACCGGTGAACGCCACCGCGAGCAGGTCGACCACCCGGTCCAACCGCTGTGGGCCAGCCGGCAGCGCCTCGGCCTCGGTACGCAGCTCGTCGGCCCGACGCTCGGCCAGATGGGCGACGGCGGCCGTCACCAGCGCTGCCTTGGTCGGGTAGTGGTGCAGCTGGGCCCCGCGCGAGACACCGGCCCGCGCCGCGACGACGGTGGTCGTGGTGCCGGACCAGCCGTGCTCGATCAGGCAGTCGACGGTCGCCTCCAGCAGCCGGGCCTGGGTGGCGCGGCTGCGTTCCTGCTGAGGGACGCGCGTCGATGGGGCTGACATGGGGGACAGCCTGCCGCCCTCGAAACAAACAGTCAAGACTGACTTTTTCTAGGATTGGGCGCTCGGACTCGGATGGACACGGTCACGGTTCGGCTCGCGGGGCGCGGCGGGTCTTGTGCGCAGCGGGCGGCGTGCGCTTGGCGCGGTGCTTTGTTCGCGGTGCTGGCGCGGCACCGGAGGTGGCCTGGGTGCTGCTCTCGCTATGGAGCTGATGCCACAGACGAATCGTCCGTCGGCCGCACCCCGCCTGTCGCGCCCCGTCGGCTGCGTCCCGTCGATCGGCCTGCTGATCACTTACGGCTGATGCCGCAAACGATTCAGCTCCAAAGAATCTCTGACCAGTATCCCGGCTCCACTCGGCGGCCATCTGGCCGGCCGTCTGGCTGGCCCGCTCGGCGGCCGTCCGGCTGCCCGTTCAGCGGCCGTCGCGGGGGCCGAAGGCAGCCAGCGCGTCGGCGTCGCTGTGCTGGGAGCGCAGGTACTCGTCGGCCCAGGCGACGGCGTCGGGGAAGGTCGACTCCGCCGCCACCCGCGCGCAGGCCGCGTCCACGTCGAAGGCGGTCCGGCGCAGCTGAACGCCCGGCCCGAGCAGAGCCCACCACGCGCCCACGCCCCCGTACGGCATGCCGATGCTGCCCGGGTTGACCACCAGACGCCGGTCGACCAGCCGCGTGAAGGGCATGTGCGTGTGGCCGCAGACCACCGTGGAAATCGCGGCGGGAAGACCGTCGAACACCTCCGCCCAGCGCGCCATCCGGGAGTCGACGAGCACGACCTCCTCGTCATCGCGGGGCGTCGCGTGGCAGAACAGCGTCGGCCCGAGGCCATCGATCTCCAGCGTCGCCGTCGCCGGCAGCGCGGCGAGCCGGGCCACCTGGTCGTCGCGCAGCTGCCCGGCGGCCCAGTTCGACACCTCGATCGAGGCCGGGCGGCCGGCGCGGGCCTCGACCAGCTCGCGGTCGGCATTGCCGCCGACCCAGCACACCCGGTCGCCCAGGTCGGCCAGCACGTCCAGCACCTCGACCGGTTGCGGGCCCGCGGCGATGTCACCGGTGAGCACGATCAGGTCGGCGGCGGCGACGTCCGGCTCGGCCAGTACAGCCTCCAGCGCCGGCAGAACGCCATGGATGTCGGAGAGCACGGCAACACGGTTCACCATGGCCCCACCCTCACCGCTGACACCGCCGGAGGCCAGCGATTCTGCGCCAGGCAGATAGCAAAAACGTCCCCACCTGCGGCCAGTGCCGGCAGGCGGGGACGTCCTTGGGCTACTCAGACGCGGGCGCGACGGGCCAGACGCTCCGGGTCCAGGATGATGATGCTCTTGCCGTCCAGCCGCAGCCAACCGCGCGAGGCGAAGTCGGCCAGCGCCTTGTTGACGGTCTCCCGGGAGGCGCCGACCAGCTGGGCGATCTCCTCCTGGGTGAGGTCGTGGGTCACCCGCAGAACGCCGCCGTCGCGGGTGCCGAAGCGGCCCGCCATCTGGAGCAGGTTCTTGGCGACCCGGCCCGGCACGTCCGTGAAGATCAGGTCGGCGAGCGAGTCGTTGGTCCGGCGCAGCCGCCGGGCGAGCACCCGGAGCAGCTGCTCGGCGATCTCCGGGCGGTTGTTGAGCCACGGTCGCAGCGCCTGCTTACGCAGCCGTACCAGCCGGGTGTCGGTCACCGCGGTGGCGGTCGCCGTACGCGGACCCGGGTCGAAGAGCGACAGCTCACCGACCATGTCCGACGGCCCCATCACCGCGATCAGGTTCTGCCGGCCGTCCGCCGCGCGGCGACCAACCTTGATCTTCCCGGACAGCAGGATGTAGAGGCTGTCACCGGGCTCGCCCTCATTGAAGACGACCTCGCCCTTGCGGACCTCGATCGTCTCCATCTCCTTGGCAAGCGCCTCGGCAGCTTCCGGGTCAACACCCTGGAAGATCCCGCTGCGGGCCAGTACCTCGTCCATTGCGCACCTCCGGTTGCGCGTGCCGTCCGTCGGCCGGGGCCGCCGTCCGCTGATCCCCTCGCGCGCCGCCAAGTCTAGGCGCACGTGAGCATGAATCAGAGGTCGGCCCTGGAATCTTGATCGGTGGGCGTAACCTGCCCGACGTGCTGAGCGACCCGATTCTGACCAGCCGCGCCGAGGAGGGGCGGCAGGTGCCGCTGCTCGTCTGGCGGGCGGACGTGCCCCTGCGGTCGGTCAGCAGCGGCCCGCTGGGCGGTGGCATCGGGTTCCGGCGGTGGGTGCTGAACGCGACCGTACCGATGTCGTACGACCGGGACGACCCGGCCGCGCACCTGGCCGCGCTCGCCGGTGAACTGGCCCTCGACGGCCCCGGGGTGGGTCTGCTGACCGGCGTCGATGTGACCGAGGTGGTGGCGCGGACCGACACCGGGGTGCGGGCCTGGGCGACGGTCGGGCTCGGCACGCCGGTGCCCGCAGCCGCGCCGACGCCCGCCGCGCACGCGCAGCGCGTCGGCACGGTCAACATCGTGGTGTACGTGCCGGCCCGGCTCGCCGACTCGGCACTGGTCAACGCGGTGGCCACCGCGACCGAGGCGAAGACCCAGGCGATCACCGAGCTGGGGGTGCCGGGGACCGGTACGCCCACCGACGCGGTCACCGTGCTCTGCCCGGTGGACGGGCCGGAGGCCGCGTACGGCGGCCCACGCTCCACCTGGGGTGCCCCGCTCGCCCGGGCGGTGCACGCGGCGGTGCTCGCCGGTGGCGCCCGGACCGTGGTGCCGTGGTCTGAGCAGCTCACGGGCTGAAAGTCCAACCGATCGGCTGGCGTCGGCGCGTTTAACGACCGGTAGGGTCGCGGACGATGTACGCTGCCTCCCCCCTCGCGCCCCGCCCGCGCCGCCGCGTCGCCCTCGGCCTCGCCGCGCTGCTGGCCACCCTCCTCGCCGCCGGCTGCGCCGACCCCGGTGGTGAGGCACCCGTGTGGCAGCCCGGCGCCGGCGGTGGTGGCACCGGCGCGCCGGTCTCCACGGCCGGCCCGAAGGACACCGGGGCCGACTCCTCCGGTCCGGGCGCCGCGATCTCGCTCTCCGCCACCGGCGACATCATCATGGGCAACGCGCCCAGTCGACTGCCCGCCGCCGGCGGTAAGGGCTTCTTCAACTCGGTCACCGAGGCGCTCAAGGCCGACCTCGTGATGGGCAACCTGGAGGAGCCGCTGACGGTCGACACCGGCACCGGCAAGTGCGGGGCCAACTCCACCCGCTGCTTCCAGTTCCGCGCCCCGCCGGAGTACGCCGCGCACCTGCGTGACGCCGGCTTCGACGTGCTCAACCAGGCCAACAACCACGGCTACGACTACGGGCCCAAGGGCTACGAGAACACCCAGAAGGCACTGAAGAAGTACGACCTGGAGCACACCGGCGCACCGAACGAGATCACCGTGGTCGACGTGAAGGGCGTCAAGGTCGCGGTCGCCGGCTTCTCGTCGTACGTCTGGTCCAACAGCCTCGTCGACATCACCAAGGCGAAGGCGGTGGTGGCCAAGGCCGCCACCATGGCCGACCTGGTCGTGGTGCAGGTGCACATGGGCGGCGAGGGTGCCGACAAGACCCGGGTGAAGCCGGGCACCGAGATGTTCCTCGGCGAGAACCGGGGCGACCCGGTGAAGTTCTCGCACGCCATGATCGACGCTGGCGCCGACCTGATCGTCGGGCACGGTCCGCACGTGCTGCGCGGGATGGAGTTCTACAAGGGGCGCCTGATCGCGTACAGCCTGGGCAACTTCGCCGGCGGCGGCAACTCGCTGAGCAACGCCGGTCGGCTCGGCTGGGGCGGGGTGCTGAAGGTGTCGCTCAAGCCGGACGGCAGTTGGGCCGGCGGCTCGTTCACCTCGACGTACATGAACTCCGCCGGAAAGCCGACGATGGATTCGGACGACCGGGGCCTGGGTCTGGTCACCGAGTTGAGCCGCACCGACTTCCCGAAGACCGGTGCTCGCCTCGACGGGCAGGGGAAGATCTCGCCGCCGACCGCCGGCTGACCGGAGGAGGACCGTCCGGGGTGCGACGTAGGCTGACCGTCGTGACCAGTAGCCCTCCCGGTGCCAGCGAGACCGATCTCGGGCGCAAACGCCGCGCCCGCAAGATCGGCCGGGTGCTGGCCGAGACGCACCCCGACGCGCACTGTGAGCTGGACCACTCAAACGCTCTGGAGCTGGCCGTCGCGACGATCCTGTCCGCGCAGTGCACGGACAAGAAGGTCAACGAGGTCACCCCGAAGCTCTTCGCCCGCTACCCGAGCGCCGCCGCGTACGCCGCCGCCGACCGGGGCGAGATGGAGGAGCTGATCCGGCCCACCGGCTTCTACCGCAACAAGACCGACTCGCTGCTCAAGCTCGGTCAGGCCCTCCTCGACCGGTACGACGGCCGGGTCCCGGGCCGGCTCGTCGATCTGGTGACGCTGCCCGGCATCGGCCGCAAGACCGCCAACGTGATCCTCGGCAATGCCTTCGACGTCGCGGGCATCACCGTCGACACGCACTTCCAGCGGCTGGTGCACCGGTGGCGGCTGACCACCGAGACCGACCCGGTCAAGATCGAGCACGCGATCGGCGCGCTGTACGAGAAGCGCGACTGGACCATGCTCTCGCACCGGATCATCTTCCACGGTCGACGGGTCTGCCACGCCCGCAAGCCGGCCTGCGGCGCGTGCACGCTCGCTAAGCTCTGCCCGTCGTACGGCACCGGCCCGACCGAGCCCGCGGCCGCCGCCAAGCTGCTCAAGGGCCCTCGGGCGCGCGACCTCGCGGTCGCTGCCGGGGTCGACCCCGAACTGGTGCCCGCCCAGGCGATCGCCGCGGAGGTGCCGTGAAACGCCGTCTCGCCCTCGTCGTCCTGCCGCTGCTGCTGGCCGTCGCCGGTTGCACCAGCGGCCCGACCGACGACAAGCCGGCGCCCCGACCGGCCGCCGCTGAGCGACCCTCCCCGTTCCGGGACTGCGCCACGCTGAGCACGGCACCCACCGCCGGGTCGCCGAACTCGGGCACGGCCACCCCGGCGTCCCCCGGCTCCGGCACGACGACCCCCGACCCGTCCGGTCCGACGGCTCCCGCCGTCGGCGGGGAGGCCCTGCCGGAGCTGACGCTCTCCTGCTTCACCGGCGGTGCCCCGGTCGAGCTGCGGGAGGTGGCCGGGCCGGCGGTGGTCAACGTGTGGGCTTCCTGGTGCCCGCCGTGCCGCAAGGAGCTGCCCGCCTTCCAGCGCCTCAGCGAGCGCGCCGCCGGTCAACTCCAGGTGGTCGGGGTCAACAGCCGGGACAGCCCGTCCGGTGCCCAGTCCATCGGTGAGGACTTCGGCGTCCGGTTCCCGATCCTGGTGGACCAGGGCGAGGCGCTGCAGCGTGAGCTGAAGCGCAACGCCATTCCGCTGACCCTCTTCGTCGACGCCGACGGCCGGGTCCGGCACATCGACGCCAGCGGCGCTCTCGACGACGCCAAGCTCGCCAAGCTGGTCCGCCAGCACCTCGGCCTGGTGGTGCCGGCGTGACCCGTCGGCCACCCGAGTGGATCGAGCCGTTGCTGACCCGGCTGGGCACCGCCCGCGCCGAGGACTTCACCCGGCTGACCACCCCCGCCGAGGGCGGACGGGAGAGCGCGGTGCTGGTGCTGCTCGGCGAGCAGCCCGGCGGCGGCCCCGACGTGCTGGTCCTGCAACGCGCCGCCACCCTGCGCAACCACGCCGGGCAGCCGGCCTTCCCCGGTGGCGCGGCCGATCCGGAGGACGCCGACGTCCGGGCCACCGCCCTGCGCGAGGCGAACGAGGAGGTCGGCCTCGACCCGGCCAGCGTGACCGTGCTGGCCGAGCTGCCGAAACTCTGGATCCCGGTCAGCGACTTCGTGGTCACGCCGGTGCTGGCCTGGTGGCATGATCCGCACCCGGTGCACCCATGCGAGCCGGCCGAGGTGGCACACGTCGCCCGCCTGCCGGTCAGCGAGCTGGTCGATCCGGCCAACCGACTGCGGGTCCGCCACCCGAGCGGCTGGATCGGGCCGGCGTTCTCGGCGCGCGGGATGCTCGTCTGGGGCTTCACCGCCGGGGTGCTCGCCACCCTTCTCGAGATGGGTGGCTGGGCTCGTCCGTGGTCGCCCGGCCGGGTGGTCGAGCTTCCGCCGAGCGGGGCGACACCGGCCCCGTCGGCCGGCACCGACGACGTCGACGAGAACGCCCTGCGCTGACCGCACGGTCACCATCCGCAAGCGATCGTCATCCGGCGGGCACACTGCCCGTAGTCTTGACCCGTGTCCGTCGTGGATCTCGTCCTGCTGCTGCTCATGCTCGTGTTCGCGATCAGCGGATACCGCCAGGGTTTCGTCATCGGCGTCACGTCGTTGTCCGGCTTCTTCCTGGGTCTGCTGCTGGGTCTCCAGCTCGGGCCGCTGTTCGCCAGACAGTTCGTGGACGCCGGCACCCGCGTGCTGATCTCGCTCGTGGCCATCTTCGGGCTGGCGGTGGTCGGGCAGGCACTCGCCGGCTGGCTCGGCTCGCACCTGCGTAAGACGATCACCAGCGACGTGGGCAAACGGGTCGACGACGTCGGTGGGGCGTTCGTCTCGCTGTTCGCGGTGCTCCTGCTCGCCTGGCTGGTGGCCGTGCCGCTCGGCTCGTCCTCGGTGCCCTGGCTCGCCGCCTCGGTGCGCAACAGCGCGCTGATCACGGTGGTCAACCGGGTGCTGCCGGAGCAGGCCCACCAGTTGTCCACGGCGTTGGAGGACACCGTCGACACCGACGGGTTCCCGGACGTCTTCGGTAATCTCGCGCCCACCCGGGCCCGGCAGGTCGACCCGCCGGACCCGGCACTGGCCGGCTCGCAGGTGGTGGTCAGCGGCCAGCAGTCGGTCGTCAAGGTGCTCGGCTCCGCGCCCAGCTGCTCACGCCGGATCGAGGGTTCCGGCTTCGTCTACGCGGACGACCGGGTGATGACCAACGCGCACGTGGTGGCCGGCACCCGCTCGGTCGCGGTGGAGTTGGGCGGCGAGCGGTACGACGGCAAGGTGGTGGTCTACGACCCGAACCGGGATCTGGCGGTGCTGCTCGTGCCCGGGCTGCCCGGGCCGTCCCTGCGGTTCGCCGCTGGGAACGCGGGCAGTGGCGCTGACGCCATCGTGCTCGGCTTCCCGCTCGACGGCCCCTACAACGCGCAGTCGGCGCGGGTGCGGGACGTCGACCGGATCAAGGGCCCGGACATCTACTCGTCCAGCGAGGTGACCCGGGAGATCTACACGATTCGCGCGTTGGTCCGCAGCGGCAACTCGGGCGGCCCGCTGCTCTCCGCCAACGGCCTGGTGCTCGGCGTGATCTTCGCGGCGGCGTCCGACGACCCGAACACCGGCTTCGCGGTGACGGCGGCCGAGGCTCGGCCGGTGGCGTTGGCCGGCGCTGAACGCAACCGGCAGGTCGGCACCGGCGAGTGCACCTGAGCGACGCGCGGGTCAGGGTGCGGTACGCCCCGCCACCTTCGGGTCAGCGGCACCGTCAGCGGCCAGGCCGACCGGCCGGAGGCCGGTGTCTGCCCGCCAACTGGTGAACGCGGCGGTGGTAGCCGCGACCACCGCCACACCGAGCAGCCATCCGGCCACCACGTCGCTGGTGAAGTGCACGCCGAGCGCCACCCTGCTCAGCCCGGTCACCACGGTGAGCAGCACCGCCGCGACCCAGAGCGCGGTCCGCGTCGCCCTCCGCCCGGCGTACGGAACGAGCACCACCAGCAGCACCCCGGCGGCCAGGGTGGCGTTCAGCGCGTGCCCGGAGGGGAACGAGTAGCCGGCGGCCCGGGCCACCGGGTCCAGCAACTCTGGCCGGTCCCGGCCGACCAGCAGCTTGAGCAGCGGACCGGCCAGACCGCCGACGATCATGGTGGTGGCCGCCCAGAGGGCCAGGCGGCGGGCTCCCCGGCGCAGCAGCCAGACCACCAGAAGCAGGGCGACGGCGCGTAGCGGCATCGGTGCGAACACCTCGGTCCAGACCCGCATCAGCACGACCCAGGCCGGGTGGTCCTGTGCGTAGCCGTGCAACGCGTCGGTGACCGCCGTGTCCAGTCGGTGCAGTGGTGCCCAGACGCCGAGCACCAGCAGTGTGAGCAGCGCGAAGGGCACCAGCACCAGGAACGCCGCCGCCGCGGCCAGGGTGAGCCGCAACCCCAGCGCGTGGTCCGGGTCGAGCCGGCGGTGCCGCCAGGACGGCTGGCCGCTGGGTGCGAGGGTGGGCGGCCGGTGCGTACTCATGGGTCCGTCCTACCCGACCGGGCGGCCGATCAGGCCTGCCGATCGGTCGGGATCAACGGATCCGCCGACGAAGCCGGCGGACCGCCAGGGCCGCACCGCCGACCAGAGCGACAAGGAGCACGACAGTGGTCCACAGTTGCTCCGGCGCGGAGGTGTCCTGACCGCCAGCCGCCCGAGCCGTCCACCGGCTCTGCTGGCCGGCTGCGGCGAGACCGAGTGGATCGCTACCGGCGCCAGCCACCGGATCGTCATCGACCGAGCCGGGCGCCGGACCGAACCCGGTCACACCCGGCGACCTCTGGTCGTCCAACGGGTTGGCGGTCACCGGCGGCACCTGAGCGGTCAACGCGGCCACCGGGTCGACCACCCCGTACCCGAAGCGGTCGTCCCGCCCGGTCGGGCCCAGGTCGCGGGCGGTGGCCAACAACCGGTTGACCACCTCACCCGCGGGCATCTGCGGATAGCGGGACCGAACCAGCGCGGCGGTCGCGGCCACCAACGGCGCGGCGAAGCTGGTGCCCTGCACCCGCCAGTACCCGCCGGGCGGCTTCGCGCCGACCAGCCCGCTGGCGGGGGCGGTGAGTACCGTCGCCCGGCCGGTGATCGAACCCGACCACAGGTTGTCGCTGCTGCGTTCGAGACCGGCGACCGCGATCACTCCCGGCTCACGAGCCGGGTACCAGACCTTGCTGTCGGTGGAGGTGGCCAGGTTGCCGGTGCAGGCGACCACCACCACGTCCCGGACGAACGCGTAATCCAGGGCGGCGGCCAGGGCCGGGCTGTCGCCGCTGCCACCCAGAGACAGGTTGATCACGCGGGCACCGTTGTCGACCGCCCAGCGGACCCCCTGAGCGACGATCAGTGCGTCGTCGTAACGGTTCTCCTCGTCGAGCACGCGGACCGGCAGGATCCGGGCGTCCGGCGCCAGGCCGACCACGCCCCGCTTGTCGTCGTTACGTCCGACGATCAGGCCGGCGACAGTGGTGCCATGGCCCACCGGATCCGGGCCCGGAGCGCCGCCCGGGGCCACCAGATCCTTGCCGGGCAACACCTGGCCGACCAGGTCGGGGTGGTTGCCGTCCACCCCGGAGTCGACCACCGCCACCGTCACGCCCCGGCCGGTCGAGCTGCGCCACGCCGTCTCGGCCTGCAACTCGTCGAGCTGCCACTGCTCGTCGCGGACCTGGTCGGTGCGGGCGACGGCGTCACCGGGGGTGAACGCCATCGGCGCGCCGGCGAGCTGTCCACCGTTCGTGGGCGCGGCGACGGGCACGGCTGCCGCGGTCGGAGCCACGACGGCGAGCGCCGCGGCCACGCCGAGCAGCGCCCGGCCGGTCGCTCGTCGGGCCGCTGACGGACCGCTGTACCGCACCCCAGTCACATCCCCAGCCATTCATCCCGACGGAACCATGACGATCGGAGATTACCGGTTTCCCCACCCGTCACGGGAAGAACCGGCGAGTCAGGTCATGGCGGCGGCAGTTGCGCCAGCTGAACGAGGCGTACGCCCTCCCGTCGGCTGACCAGCCGACCACGCCCCGGCGGCAGCGGTCCGGGCCGCACCGGCCCGACGAGTGCGCCCTCCTCGGGGCTGCCCGCCATCACCAGGCCGGCCGTGGAGAGCTCCCGAAGGCGCTGCACGATCGGCTCGTACTGGGCGCGGCCCGCACCACCGGACCGGCGGGCCAGCACCAGGTGCAGGCCGATGTCGCGGGCGTGCGGCAGGTGCTCCTCCAGGGCGCGCAACGGGTTCGCCGGCCCCGCCGCCACCAGGTCGTAGTCGTCCACCAGCACGAACAGCTCCGGCCCGGACCACCAGGACCGGTCCCGCAGCTGCTGCGGGGTGACCTCTGGCCCGGGGGCTCGCCGCTCCAGGTAGCCGGCGGCCGACTCGATCAGGTCGGCGGTGTGTGCCGCGGCGGTGCCGTACCCGATCAGGTGCGGTGTCTCGATGACGCCGAGCAGGCTGCGCCGGTAGTCGACGAGGATCACCCGGGCCTGCTCGGGAGTGAACCGGGTGATGATCGAGGTGGCGAGGGCGCGCAGGAACGACGACTTGCCGCACTCCGAGTCCCCGAAGACCACGAAGTGCGGCTCGGTGGCGAAGTCGAGCAGCACCGGGCGCAGGTCCGCCTCCGCGATCCCGATCGGCAGCCGCAGCCCGGTCGTCGACGCGAGGTCCAGATCGGCGTACGGCAGCACCGGCGGGAGCAGCCGCACCCGGGGCGCCGGCGGACCCGCCCACCCGTCGGCGGCCCGCTTGACCAGGTCGGCGGTGTCCCCGCTGGCGGCAGCGAGCTGCGGCAGCGCGGTGAGGAAGTGCAGACCCTCCGCGGTCACCCCTCGACCGGCGCGCTCCGGCACGTTCGCGGCGGCCCGCCGGGCCACCAGCGAGTCGGCCGGGTCACCGAGGCGCAGCTCCAGCCGGGAGCCGAACAGGTCCCGGATCGCCGGGCGGAAATCCAGCCAGCGCAGCGCGGTGGCGACCACGTGCAGCCCGTACGACAGACCCCTGGTGGCCAGGTCGGTGACGAGGGGTTCCAGGTCGTCGTACTCGCCGCGGACGGTGCTCCACCCGTCGATCACCAGGAACACGTCACCGTACGGGTCGGCCCCCGGCTGACTGGTCGTCCCCGCTGCCGCCCGGCGCTGCCGGTACGCGGCCATCGACTCCACGCCCAACTCCGCGAAGCGGCGTTCCCGATCGACCAGCAGGGTGGTCATCTCGCCGACGGTCCGTCGGACGGCGGTCGGGTCGGCGCGGCCGGTCACCCCGCCCACGTGCGGAAGGTCGCGCAGCGCGGCCAGCCCGCCGCCACCGAAGTCGAGACAGTAGACCTGCACCTCGGCCGGTGTGTGGGTGAGCGCCAGCGCGCAGATCAGCGTGCGCAGGGCGGCGGACTTGCCGCTCTGCGGCGCACCCACCACCGCGACGTGCCCGGCGGCGCCGTCCAGCGCCAGCCAGAGCAGATCCCGGCGCTGCTCCAACGGTTTGTCCACGACCGCCATCGGCACTCCGAGTGCGCCGTGCAGCTCCGGGTTGCCCACGGTGAGCCCGCGCGTCGGGTGCACCTCGACCGGGCCGAGCAGTTCGTCCAGGGCCGGCGGCTGACCGAGCGGCGGAAGCCAGACCTGGTGTGCCGGCGGGCCCTGCCCGACAAGCCGGTCCACCAGCAGGTCGAGCAGGGTCCCGCTGCCCTCCTCCGCGACGACCGGCACGACCGGGGAGGCCGGCTCGGGCACCGGTACGAGGTGGGTGGTGAAGGTGAGCAGCCGCGCGGCCCCGTCGGCGGTGCCGCCACCCGGCGCGGTCCGACGGCGGACGGCACCGGAGACGTACGCGGCCTTGAACCGGGCCAGCGGGTCGGTGCCGGCGCGCAGGTAGCCGTGGCCCGGCGAGCGGGGCAGCTCGTGCGCGTCCGCCACGCCGAGCACCGTCCGGGACTCCAGCGCCGAGAAGGTGCGCAACCCGATCCGGTACGACAGGTGGGTGTCCAGCCCGCGGAGCCGGCCCTCCTCCAGGCGCTGGCTGGCGAGCAGCAGGTGTACGCCGAGCGACCGGCCCAGCCGGCCGATCTGCACGAAGAGGTCGATGAAGTCGGGCTTCGCGGAGAGCAGTTCCGAGAATTCGTCGCAGATCAGCAGCAGTGACGGCAGGGGGGCCAGCGGGCTGCCGGCCGCGCGGGCGCGTTCGTAGTCACGCACGCTGGCGAAGTTGCCGGCCCGCCGCAGCAACTCCTGGCGGCGGACCAGCTCCCCGTTGATCGCGTCCACCATGCGATCGACCAGCGGCAACGCGTCGGCCAGGTTGGTGATCACGGCCGCGGTGTGCGGCAGCCGGTCGAACGAGGTGAAGGTGGCGCCACCCTTGAAGTCGACGAGCACGAAGTTGAGCTGCTCGGAGCTGTGCGTGGCGGCGAGCCCCAGCACCAGCGTGCGGAGCAGCTCGGACTTGCCGGAGCCGGTCGCCCCGATGAGCAGGCCGTGCGGGCCCATGCCGTCCTGGGCGGACTCTTTGAGGTCCAGCTCGATGGCGCCACCGTCCGCGCCCACCCCGATCGGCACCCGCAGCCGGTCCCGCGCCGAGCGGGGCAGCCAGCCCTGTTCCACGGTGAAGCTCTCCGGGTCACCGAGACCGAGCAGCTCGGGCAGGCCCAGGTCGGCCTGGAACGGGGCGTCCGGCCCGCGCGCCGCCCCGGCGAGCCGCAGCGGCGCCAACCGTCGGGCGACCGCCTCGGCGTCCGCCAGGTCCAACTGGTCGGCGGTGCCCACCTCGGCGTGACCGTCGGACGACCACGAGTGCAGCCGCGGGCCGTGCAACTCCAGCAGCAGCGCGTACCGGTCCAGCAGGCGGGGCGGCGGGGTGTCCAGGTCCAGCACGGTGACCGCGTCGATGCCGCCGTCGCCGGTCAGGTCACTGGCACCGGTCAGGTCGCCGCCGTCGAGGACCACCACCACGTGTGGGCCGTCGGTGGCCGGACCGGCCGGGCTGAACCGGGACCGGGTGGCCAGCACGTCGGCGAGCAGCGACTCCAACTCGGCGGCGGAGCTGGTGACCAGCCGTACCGGGCCGAGCGCGTCGGTGCGGCCGGGATGGTGGGCGTGCGGGAGCCACTTCACCCACTCCCAGCAGGCGCGGCGCTCCGGCCCGGCGCAGATCGCGACGAGCAGTTCGTCGGGGGCGTGGAAGACCGCCAGCTGGGTCAGCACGGCGCGGACCAGCGCCTGCGCCGCCGGGTCGCCGGTGGGTGGCCCGCCGGTGGTCGGGGTGGTCGCCCGGCCCCGGCCGGCGGGTCGGATGTGCACCCGGGCGAAGCTGCGCAGCGACAGGGCCACCGGCAGGTCCGGCACCACGGAGTACGCGTCCAGGAAGCGACGTAGCGCGCCCGCGGTCATCGGCTCAAGCTCCTCCAGCGGCCGGGTGACCGGTGGGACGAGTGGAGTGGCCAGGGTCTGCGGTCCGACGGCGACCCGCACCACCGCGAAGTCCGGGTCGGCGGGTCGCCGCTCCCAGACCCGGTGGCTGTCCACGGTCGACCAGAGCCGGCCCGGGTCGGGGTGCCGGTAGTAGAGCCCGGCCCGTTGCTGGCCCGCGGTCCGGCGGACCCGTCGCCGCAGCGTGGCCAGGTGCCGCAGGTACTCCCTGCGGGCCGCCATCATCTCGGACTTCTTCGGGGTGCCGGAGGCGCTGCCCCAGGACGTCACCAGCATCGCCAACGAGGAGAGCCCGAACATCCCGCCCACCACGTACGAGTAGGCGCCCCCGCCCCGGCCGAACATCATCGCCATCGCCACCGTGCCGCCGAGCATGGGCAGCAGCATGAGCATCTGCTGCCACCGTCCGCCGGTGACCGCGGGGATCTCCGGCGGTGCCTCGACCGACAGCTCGCCGGCGGGTATCTCCGGCGCTGCTCGGCGTGGTGGGCGCTTGATGACGACGGTGGACACTCGGCCTCCTGACAGCGCTGGGTAACCCGAGCCTGGCTCATGGTAGGTAAAGTCCTGTCGTCCGCGCAGCCTCCGATCCCCCTCGATATGGAGACCAGTCGATGACTACCGGGCTGGCACGCGTCACCATCAGCGCGCCGCAACGACGGGTGGACGTCGCCCTGCCGGAGCAGGTGCCCCTGGCTGAGCTGCTGCCCGACGTGCTCCGGCACGCCGGGGTCGGGCTGGCCGACGACGGTGAGCAGCACGGCGGTTGGGTGCTCCGCCGCACCGACGGGGCGTTGCTGGTGACCGCACAGGCGCTGCTGCCGCAGGGGGTCCGCGACGGGGAGGTGCTGCACCTCGTGCCGGCGCGCGCGCACTGGCCCGAATTGGAGTACGACGACGTCATCGAGGCGATCGCTGACGGTGCTCGCCGCCGGGGCGGGGCCTGGTCGCCCACCGCCACCCGCGCCGCCGGTCTGGCCGGTGCCGGCGTACCGCTCGCGGTCGGACTGCTCGCGCTGCTCGCCGGTGGCCCGACGCACCGGGCCGGTTGGCTGGCGGCGGCCACGGTGGCGCTGGTGCTCACCGTGGCCGGCACGGTGGCGTCCCGCGCCAACGGCGACGGCGTCGCCGGGGCGACGCTCGGCGGCTACGCGCTGCCCTACGCGTTCACGGCCGGTGCCCTGGCGGTCGGCTCCGGCGACCCGGTCGGGCCGTTCGGGCCGGCCCGCTGGGTGGGCGCTCCCGAACTGCTGGCCGGCTCGGTGGCGCTGCTGCTGGTGGCGTTGATCGGTCTGCTCGGGGTGGCCAGCCGGCTGCGGGTCTTCGTGGCCGGTGTCGCGGCCGGCCTGATCGGCGCGGGGGCCGCGCTCGGTGGGCTGCTGATGACCACGGCCGGTACGGCGGCGGTGCTGCTCAGCGCCCTGGTCTTCGCCGTCGGCGTGATCCCGCTGCTGGCCATCCGGCTGGGCAAGCTGCCGCTACCGCCGATCACCCTGCCGGCCGCGACGCCCGCGGAGGAGCCGCAGCGGGCCCGGGACCTGCCGGACCGGAGCCGGGTGCACGCCGCGGTGATCCGTACCGAGGAGATGCTCACCGGAATGCTGATCGGCCACGCCCTGCTGGTGGTGGCCACCGCGGTCGTCCTCGTGGTCGCCGGTGGCACGGCCGGTCGGGTGCTGGTGGCGGTCACCTCGGCCGTGCTGCTGCTGCGGTCGCGGCTGTTCGTGGCGCTGCGGCACCGGGTGCCCACGGTGCTCGCCGGGCTGGCCGGCTACGCGGTGCTGGGTGCGGTGCTGGTCGGTCGGGCCGACGAGGCCGGGCGGCTGGTGCTGGTCCTCGGCGGGGCGGCGCTGGCCCTGGTGGCGGTCGCCAGCGGCACCGGGTACGCCCGCAGGCCGGTCTCGCCGTACCTCGGGAGGGTCGCGGACCTCACCGACACGGCCCTGGTGGTCGCCGTGGTGCCGATCGCCTGCGCGGTGCTCGACCTGTACGACCGGGCCCGAGGGCTGCTCGGTTGAGCGACCCTCGGGCCCGGTGCGTCAGTTGTCGTCAGTGGGCGGATTCGCCGCGCGCCTCGGCGTCCCGGGCCCGCTGGTAGGAGGCCTGGATCTCGGCCTCGGCCTCGGTGCGGCCGACCCAGGTCGCGCCCTCCACCGACTTGCCGGGCTCGAGGTCCTTGTACACCTCGAAGAAGTGCTGGATCTCCAGGCGGTCGAACTCGCCCAGGTGGTGGATGTCGCGCAGGTGCTCCTGGCGGGGGTCCTCGTAGGGCACGCAGAGGACCTTGTCA
The DNA here is from genome assembly GCF_004217135.1 of Micromonospora violae. Lineage (NCBI taxonomy): Bacteria > Bacillati > Actinomycetota > Actinomycetes > Micromonosporales > Micromonosporaceae > Micromonospora > Micromonospora violae. Next base: position 5,339,783 of record NZ_SHKK01000001.1, on the reverse strand, counting down.
TCCCCGCCCTTCTCGTCGGTCATCCGGAACATGCCGATGGTGCGGCAGCGGATCAGGCAGCCCGGGAAGGTCGGCTCGGGGACCAGCACGAGGGCGTCCAGCGGGTCGCCGTCCTCGCCCAGCGTGCCCTCGATGAACCCGTAGTCGGCCGGGTACTGGGTGGACGTGAAGAGGGTGCGGTCCAGCCGGATCCGGCCGGTCGCGTGGTCCACCTCGTACTTGTTCCGGTGACCCTTGGGGATCTCAACCGTCACGTCGAAATCCATCTGCACGCTCCCTCGTCTGCCCACGCTGGCTAACGGAACCACTGGCGGCCCTCCGGTCGGGTGAATGCCCACCCGCCGACTCCGGCCGCCGCATAGTCTTCGGACCGAAGTAGTGTCACCCAAGCCGATTTTCGCTGGGGGAGGAGGGGGTCGTGGGGAGGGAAGATTCACACTACCGCCCGAACGGGGGCTCCGCGCACGGTACCGGACGATCCGGCTCCGGCAGCGCCAAGGGGCGGGTCCCGGTGCCGGAGGCGCACCTCCCACGGGCTCCCGAACCACCGACGCCGGCGCCGGCGCCGGTGCCCGAGCGGCCGCCGCCGCTGCCCTGGCGCCCGCCGACCGGTCCGGTACCGCCCACCCCGAACGTCGGTCACTTCCCGGTAGGCGGCGGTGAGCCGCCGGTGAGCGGCCCGCCGCGGGGCAGTGCCGCGGTCCCGGTCAGCCCTGCGCCGGTCAGCCCTGCGCCGGTCAGCCCGTCGTTCGGCCCCGGGCCGGCTCGTCCCGGTGGCGTCCCGCCGTTGGGCCCGCCGATCTCCGCGTTGCCGGCGCCCGCCGGCGCCGCACCCGTACCCCCATCCGCACCCGCCGCACCGCGCCGCCGGCGGCGACTTCCGGTGGTGCTGGCCGTCGTGCTCCTGCTGGTCCTCGCCAGCGTCGGAGTCGTGATCACCCGTCCCGGCCCGGTGGCTGGATGGCTGGGCGACGACGCCGCGTCCGGGCCGAACGCGGCCGGCGTGACACCGGACCCCGCCCCGTCGGATGTGCTGGGCGGTCCGGATGCGAACGCCCCGGTGCCCACCCCGGACGGGGTTCGTGCCGTGCTCGATCCACTGGTCGGCGTCGCCGCCCTGGGTGACCGGGTCAACGTCTCGGTCGCCGACGTGATCACCGGCCAGACGTTGTTCGCGAAGGGGGCGGACGACGGCACCGTCCCCGCCTCGGTGACGAAACTGGCGACCGCGGTGACCGTGCTGGCGGCCCGGGGGCCCGGTTACCGGATTCCCACTCGCGCGGTGGCCGGCGAGAAGCCCGGCGAGGTGGTGATCGTCGGTGGCGGCGACCCCACCCTCGCGATCAACAAGAAGGGCTACTACCCGGGCGCGGCGCGTCTCGACGAGCTGGCCGCCCAGGTGCGTACGGCGCTCGGCGGCACCTCCCCGACCAGCGTCACCGTCGACGGCTCGCTCTACTCCGGCCCGGTCTACGGCCCCGGCTGGGACGACGACATCCCCACCGGTGGGTCGGGTGGCGCGGTGACCGCGTTGATGACCGACGGCGCGCGGACGGACCCGGGCGTGGGACACGGGTCCGCCCAGCGGTTCGCCGAGCCGGACCTGGCCGCCGGCAAGGCGTTCGCCCGGTTGCTCGGTGTGCCGACCGACGCCGTGAAGCGGGGCACGGCGCCGGCCCCAGCCGCGGCCGGCGCCAGCCCGGCACCCGGCACCGAGTTGGGTGTGGTGCAGTCTCCGCCGCTGATCCGGCTCGTCGACGTCATGATCAGCGAGAGTGACAACCTGGTGGCTGAGGCGCTCGCCCGGCAGGTCGCGTTGGCCCGCAACCAGCCCGCCTCGTTCGACGGGGGCGCCGCGGCGATGGACGCCGAGGTGGCGGAGTTGGGCCTGCCCGCCGACGAGATCAGCGTCTCCGACGGCAGCGGGCTGTCCCGCCGTAACCGGATCAGCCCGTCGCTGCTGACCGACCTGATCCGGTTGGCTGCCAGCCCGGATCACCCGGAGCTGGCCGGCGTCTTCGGTGGTCTGCCGGTGGGTGGATGGTCCGGGACGCTGAACGAGCGCTACCGCAACACGGCGGGCACCGCGGCGGGCGCGGGCAGCGTCCGGGCCAAGACCGGCACGCTGACCGGCGTGCACGCCATCGCGGGCCTGGTGACCACCGCCGAGGGTCGGCTGTTGACCTTCGCGGTGCTCACCGACAAGGTCCCTGGTGACCGGGACACCGCCCAGCCGGCGCTGGATCGGATCGCCGCCGCCCTGGCCGGCTGCGGGTGCGGCTGACCGTCGCCGGTCCGGGGGTGGCGACGGTCGCCATCGGTGTCGGTCGAGGGCGCGAGCCCGGGCCGGGGTGTCGCGGCGCGGGTACGGTGGGTCCATGGCGCAGTTCGTGGACTGGGATCTGGCCGCCGCCACCGCGGGGGCGTTGAGCAAGTCTGGCCCCCGCGTGTCGTACGCCGAAGCCACCGACGTGGTCGGCGACCTGCGCCGGCTGACCGACGAGGCGGCCGGGCACGTGGCCGACTACACCGGGCTGCGGGCGCAGGTGTCGCATCCGCCGGTCCGGGTGGTCGATCGTCGTGACTGGGCCGCGACCAACATCGCCGGGCTCCGTGAGGTGATCTCGCCGCTGATGAGCCGGCTCTCCGGCGACAAACAGCCGGGCGCGTTGACCGAGGCGATCGGGTCCCGGTTGACAGGTGTGCAGGCCGGCACGGTGCTGGCGTACCTCTCCGGTCGGGTGCTCGGCCAGTACGAGGTCTTCTCGGCGGAGCCGGGCCAACTGCTGCTGGTCGCGCCGAACATCGTCGAGGTGGAGCGCAAGCTCGGTGCCGACCCTCGGGACTTCCGGCTCTGGGTGTGTCTGCACGAGGTCACCCACCGCACCCAGTTCACGGCCGTGCCGTGGATGCGGGCCTACTTCCTCAGCGAGGTGCAGGCGTTCGTGGACGCCTCGTCCAGCGGGAGCGAGCACCTGGTCGAGCGGTTGCGGCGCGGGGTGGCCACGTTGTCCGAGGCGATCCGCGACCCGGAGAGCCGCACCAGCGTGCTGGACATCGTGCAGACCCCGGCGCAGCGGGCCGTACTGGACCGGCTCACCGCGCTGATGACCCTGCTGGAGGGGCACGCGGAGTTCGTGATGGACGGCGTCGGCCCGCAGGTGATCCCGAGCGTCGAGCGGATCCGGGCGTCGTTCAACCGACGCCGGGAGGCGGGCAACCCGTTGGAGAAGGCGATCCGCCGGCTGCTCGGGGTGGACGTCAAGATGCGCCAGTACGCCGAGGGGCGCAAGTTCGTGCACGGCGTGGTGGAACGCGTCGGCATGGACGGGTTCAACTCGATCTTCAACTCCCCGTTGACGCTGCCTCGGCTGTCGGAGTTGGGCGACCCGGACGCCTGGGTCGCCCGCGTGCACGGCCCGGCCGGCACCATTCCGGCCGCTGGCTGACCACCCGCCGGTGGCCGCGCTCGCTCCGCCGGTGGCGGCCGTCCGGGTGGCGGTCCGCCGCGCACTGACCGGGCTGCCGTCCGGTGGTCCGGTGCTGGTCGCCTGCTCCGGTGGTGCCGACTCGCTCGCGCTCGCGGCGGCCACCGTGTTCGTCGCGCCGCGGCTGGGCCGCAGCGCGGTGCTCGTCAGCGTCGACCACGGCCTGCAGGACGGCTCCGCGGAGCGCGCGGAGGCGGTGGCCGCCTGGGGGCGGGAGGTCGGGTTCGCGTCGGCGACGGTGGTCCGGGTGGAGGTGGCCGGGCGTCCCGGCGGGCCGGAGGCGGCCGCCAGGGAGGCCCGCTACCAGGCGCTGACCGAGGTGGCCCGGCAGCAGAACGCGGTCGCGGTGCTCACCGGGCACACCCGCGACGACCAGGCGGAGACGGTGCTGCTCGCGCTCGCCCGGGGCGCCGGCCCACGAGGGCTGGCCGGGATGCCCGCCCGGCGGGATCTGGGCGGGGTGCCGCTGCTGCGCCCGCTGTTGGAGATCGGTCGGGAGCAGACGCGCGCGGCGTGCGCGGTGCTCGGGCTCAACCCCTGGCAGGATCCGCACAACACCGACCCGTCGTACGCCCGGTCGCGGGTGCGGGCCGATCTGCTGCCGGCGCTGGTGCGGGTGCTCGGGCCGGGTGTGGTGGACAACCTCGCGCGTACCGCCCGGCTGGTGGCCGCCGACAACGCGGCGCTCGACGAGTTGTCGGGGACGGCGCTGGCGGGGGCCCGCTGCCCCGACGGGGGGCTGTCCGTGCCGGCGCTGCTCGGCCTGGTCCCCGCCGTACGCGGCCGGGTGCTGCACTCCTGGGCCCGCGAGCTGGGCGCGCTGCCCGCCGCCCTGTCCCATCGGCACATCGCCGCGCTGGACGCCCTGGTCACCGATTGGCACGGTCAGGGTCCGACCGACCTGCCCGGCGGTGTCCGGGTGCGGCGCCGGGCCGACCGGCTGATCCCGGGCTGAGGCGTCCGGTCAGCTGCTGTGCGCCCGATCCCGGAAGGTGGTCCGGTAGCTGTGGGGGGTGGCGCCGACCCGGCGGCTGAAGTGGTGGCGCAGCGCGGCGGCGTCGCCGAAGCCGGCCTGGTCGGCGACCGCCTCCACGCTCAACGGGGTCTCCTCCAGCAGCCGCCGGGCGAGTAGCACCCGCTGGTTGGTGAGCCAGTCGTGCGGCGTGGTGCCGGTCTCGGCGCGGAACCGGCGGGCGAAGGTGCGGGGCGCCATGCCGGCGCGGGCAGCCAACTCCTCCACGGTGATCGTCCGGTCCAGGTGGCCCATCAGCCACTCCAGCACCGGTTCGAGGGTGGGTGCCTCGGGGGCCTTCGGGATAGGCGCCTCGACGTACTGGGACTGGCCGCCGTCGCGGTGCGGCGGAACCACCATTCGCCGGGCCAGCCGGGTCGCGGTGGCCGAGTCGTGCTCCTGGCGGATCAGGTGCAGGCACGCGTCGATGCCGGCGGCCGTGCCGGCGCTGGTGAGCAGCCGGCCGTCCTGGACGTAGAGCGAGTTGCAGCGCACCCGGGCGCGCGGGTGCCGGCGTTGCAGCTCGTCCACGTGCCGCCAGTGGGTCGTGCACTCGCGGTCGTCGAGCAGCCCGGCCGCGCCGAGCAGGAAGGCTCCGGAGCAGACGCTGAACAGGTATGCGCCCCGGGCGTCGGCGCGGCGGAGCGCGTCGAGCACCGGACCGGGGACGGTGGTGCCCTGGCTGTGCGCGGGAACGGCCACCAGGTCGGCCTCGTCGACCGGGCCGAGGCCTGCGTGTGGCGTGAGGTGGAAGCCGGACGAGGTACGCACGGGAGCGCCGTCCGGGCTGCACACCTGGAAGCGGTAGGCGGGGAAACCGTCGGCTGTCCGGTCGGTGCCGAACACCTCGGCGAGCACGCCGAGCTCGAAGGGAGCGACCTGGTCAAGGACGAGCACGGCAACGGACCGGAGCATGTGACGAGGGTAACCCGACAGGTGGCAGTAAATCGATGGTCGATGGCATTCCTGCCACTGTCCGGCCGCTCTGGCACGGCGCAGACTGGTCTCAGTCCGGTGCGCACCGGCGGCGAAACCGACAGCAATCATGCGAAAGCGAGCGCCGCCATGGAGTTCCTGTTCCTCCTCCTGTTCCTCGTCCTGCTCGCCGCCGCCTCGGCGGCCGGCCTCACCGTCGACAGCCACGACTCGGCCGACTGGAAGCCCAGCGACGACGGCCGCCGCTGGCGGTCACGCACCAACTGATGTGGTTAGCGTGATTTGCGGAGAAAATCCTTGGCGGGACCGCGCCAAAAGGTGCGGCCCCGCCGACGGAGGCCATCCGACGTACGGCAGGCTAGGAGTCATGGCTGATGGCTCCTGGTACGACGCCGACATCGACCACGTGATCATCTCCGAGGCGCAGATCCGCGAGAAGACGGCGGAGCTGGCCAAGCAGGTCTCCGCCGACTACGCCCACGTGGGCGACGGGCTGCTGCTGGTGTGCGTACTCAAGGGTGCGGTGATGTTCATGGCGGACTTCGCCCGGGCGCTGGGTCGTAACGGCCCACCGGCGGAACTCGACTTCATGGCCATCTCGTCCTACGGCCAGGGCACCACCTCCTCCGGGGTCGTGCGCATCCTCAAGGACCTGGACCGGGACATCGCCGGTCGGCACGTGGTCGTCGTCGAGGACATCGTCGACTCCGGGCTCACGCTCTCCTGGCTGCTGCGCTACCTCGAGTCGCGCTCGGCGGCGAGCGTCGAGGTGGTCGCCCTGTTCCGCAAGCCGGACGCGGTGAAGGTGCCGGTCCCGGTGAAGTACGTCGGCTTCGACATCCCCACCGAGTTCGTGGTCGGGTACGGCCTCGACTTCGGTGAGCGCTACCGGGAGTTGCCGTACGTCGGGGTGCTCAAGCCCGAGGTCTACGCCCGCTCCTGACGCCCGGCCCGACCCGTCGGGATGGCCCGGGGTCGGCATGAGCCCGACTCGCATCGGCATCCATCGAGCCGACGTTCAGCGCGCTCTCAGCTGTTGCGGTTACCGTGTAGCACGGTGGCCCGGAGGTAACTCCGCGCTCGACCCCCTCGATCGCGTGACCGGGCGCTCGGGTGGCCGAGCCGGACTCCCCGCCACGCCGGCTTCCACCCGGACTCGCCGCACGTTGGTTGCGAGGCTGGTGGGCCTGCCCGCGGTGCGTGTCGTCGATGTCGACGGCGGGCCGAGTGCGGGGGCTCACAAGTTCGCTGTTGGCGTACACGGTCTTTTGATGGCGCACGACTGCGGGGCTCGCAAGCTCACTCCTCGCGTACACGGTGTACCGTCGAATGACCGCGGCGCGGCAGTTTTCGCGCTTCGGGGTCGAGGCCGGCCCGCACGGCGGCTCCGGCCGCCGCTCACCGCGGCGACACCATCAGACGGTCAGGACGTCGATCAGGAGGATGCGGGCGCCCCCGGCGCTCGACAACAGTATGGAACGTACGCGTTTCTTCCGCCGACCGGTGGTCTGGATCATCCTGGTCATCCTCGGCGCCGTTGTGCTCAGTCAGCTGTTCACCGCTGGTCCCAGCTACCACCGCGTGGACACTTCCGTTGCGCTCGATCAGCTGCACACCGCCAAGATCAATAAGGTTGTCTTCCAGGACAAGGAGCAGACGCTCCAGCTGGACCTGGCCGAGAAGACGAAGTTCGGCAAGACCGAGACCGACCGGATCGAGGCACAGTTCCCGTACCAGGTTGGCGAACAGATCTGGAACGAGGTGGAGGCCGCCAAGGCGGCCAACCGGGTCACCGGCCCGGCCGACACCAAGGTCTCCTCGGACAGCATCTGGGTGAGCCTGCTCGTCAACCTGCTGCCGATCGCGCTGCTCGTGCTCCTGCTGCTGTTCTTCATGTCGCAGATGCAGGGTGGCGGCTCCCGGGTGCTCAACTTCGGCAAGTCCAAGGCCAAGATGATCACCAAGGACACGCCGAAGACGACCTTCGCGGACGTCGCGGGTGCCGAGGAGGCCGTCGAGGAGCTGCACGAGATCAAGGACTTCCTGCAGAACCCGGCGAAGTACCAGGCCCTGGGTGCCAAGATCCCGAAGGGCGTGCTGCTGTTCGGCCCGCCCGGCACCGGTAAGACCCTGCTGGCCCGCGCGGTCGCCGGCGAAGCCGGCGTGCCCTTCTACTCCATCTCCGGCTCCGACTTCGTGGAGATGTTCGTCGGCGTCGGCGCCAGCCGGGTCCGCGACCTGTTCGAGCAGGCCAAGACGAACGCCCCGGCGATCGTCTTCGTCGACGAGATCGACGCCGTCGGCCGGCACCGTGGCGCCGGCATGGGCGGCGGCCACGACGAACGGGAGCAGACGCTCAACCAGCTGCTCGTCGAGATGGACGGCTTCGACACCAAGGGCGGGGTCATCCTGATCGCCGCCACCAACCGGCCGGACATCCTCGACCCGGCGCTGCTGCGCCCGGGCCGGTTCGACCGGCAGATCCCGGTGGACGCCCCCGACATGGAGGGCCGCAAGGCCATCCTGCGGGTGCACGCCAAGGGCAAGCCGTTCACCCCCGACGTCGACCTCGACTCGGTGGCACGGCGTACCCCGGGCTTCAGCGGTGCCGACCTGGCCAACGTGATCAACGAGTCGGCCCTGCTCACCGCCCGTAAGGATCAGCGCGCGATCTCGAACGACTCGCTGGAAGAGTCGATCGACCGGGTGATCGCAGGTCCGCAGCGACGGACCCGCGTCATGAGCGACCAGGAAAAGAAGATCACCGCGTACCACGAGGGTGGCCACGCGCTGGTCGCCTGGGCGCTGCCGCACGCCGCGCCGGTGCACAAGGTGACGATCCTGTCCCGTGGTCGCTCGCTGGGCCACACCCTGGTGCTCCCGACCGAAGACAAGTACACCCAGACCCGCGCCGAAATGATCGACACCCTGGCGTACGCGCTGGGCGGTCGCGCCGCCGAGGAACTGGTCTTCCACGAGCCCACCACCGGTGCCGGCAACGACATCGAGAAGGCCACCCAACTGGCCCGCGCGATGATCACCCAGTACGGCATGAGCTCCAAGCTCGGCGCGATCAAGTACGGCACCAGCGGGGACGAGCCGTTCCTCGGCCGCAACATGGGCCACGAGCGCGACTACTCGGACTCGGTGGCCGCCGAGATCGACGGCGAGATGCGGGCACTGGTCGAGCTGGCGCACGACGAAGCCTGGGAGATCCTGGTGGAATACCGGGACGTCCTAGACAACATCGTGCTCGAGCTGATGGAGAAGGAGACCCTCTCCACGGCCGACATGGCGCGGATCTGCTCCCGGGTGGTCAAGCGCCCGCCGCTGGCGCCGTACAACGGCTTCGGCAAGCGTCAGCCCTCCACCGAGCCACCCGTGCTCACCCCGGCGGAGAAGGACAAGCTCAAGGCGCAGGCCCAGGCCGATGGCGCGCAGGCGTCGGTCGGCGGTGGGGCGCCGTCCAACAACTCGGACGGCACGCACTGAGTAACGACCCGACGGCCAGCTCCCCGCACCGGGAGCTGGCCGTCTCCGCGACCGAACCCGACGGCGACGACGAACTGGACTACGTGGCCGCGCGGCTGATCAGCGGCAAGCTGACCGGCCGCCCCGTCGAGGACGCGGTCGACCTCGGCCGGATCGAGAAGGCCGTCCGCGAGATCCTCATCGCGGTCGGCGAGGACCCGGACCGCGACGGGCTCCAGCAGACCCCGGCCCGGGTCGCCCGCGCGTACGCCGAACTCTTCGCCGGCCTGCGGGTCGACCCGGCCCAGGTGCTCAGCACCACCTTCGAGGCCAACCACGAAGAGCTGGTCATCGTCCGGGACATCGACGTGATGAGCCTCTGCGAACATCACCTGCTGCCCTTCCGGGGCAGCGCGCACATCGGCTACATCCCCGGCCCCGATGGGCGGATCACCGGCCTGTCCAAGCTGGCCCGGCTCGTCGAGGTCTTCGCCCGCCGGCCCCAGGTGCAGGAACGGCTCACCTCGCAGGTCGCCGACCTGCTGATGAGCAAACTCGCACCACGCGGCGTCGTCGTCGTGCTCGAATGCGAGCACATGTGCATGGCGATGCGCGGCATCCAGAAATCCGGTGCCAAGACCATCACCTCGGCCGTACGCGGCATCCTCCAGACGGACTCCAAGTCGCGGGCCGAGGCGATGGCGTTGATCATCCCCCGCTGACACCCCGACGCACCGCGGCCGGCCACACCCTCCCGGGACGGCCGGCCGCTCCGTTCCCGGGCCTCCTACCGCAGGTGGTGTCAGCCCGCGAGCAGGGCCAGCAGCAGACCGGCCGTGGCCAGCACGGCCGGCACCAGGCACACCAACGCGCCGAAACGCACCGTGCGGTCCAACCGCTCGGTGGGGCCGACCCGGAACAACCGCCCGATGGCGATCCAACCGGCGACGAACGCGACCGCCGGCATCGGCAGCCCGCAGATCAACGCCGCCACGCTCGCCGGCCCCACCCCCGTCGCCGCCAGAACCAGGACCTGAATCAGCGGCACCAGCAGCGCAAACGGCCCGTACACCAGGAGGTTGCGGGCCCGCGCGGGCCAGGAGCCCGGCCGGCGGCGGGCGGCCAGCGCCGCGTCCGCCGCCTCGGCCCAACCACGCGCGGAGCGCAGCGCCGCCAGCACCGCCGCCGGACCACCCGCCATCGACCGGGCCGCCTCGGTCAGCTCCGGCGGCGACGGCACCAGGGAGATCGCCGGTACGCCCAACTCGCGCAACCGATCCTGCTGACTCGCCAGCCCGGTACGGACCACCGTCAACTCCTCCCGGGCGGCCTCCGCCGACCGGGCCTGCTCACCGGCGGCGGCAGCCGCGCCACGGCGTACCCCGTCCAACTGGCGGGCGGCCGCAAGGTACTCCGCCCAGGCCGCGCCGGACCCGACCGCCGGCGACGTGGCATCCCCGGTCGCCGCGGCGACCCGCTGCCGCCCCGGCCCGGTCACCGTCGCGTTCGGACTCACCTCGGACACCCCCACCCGGTCAGCCGGCCTCGTCGGCGAACGGCACCAGGACGGTGCCCCGCTCGTCCGGACCGTCAAAGAGGATCGCCCGGTCGGGGCGCACCTGCCACTCGACCGGCCGACCGAAGACCGCGGTCAGCTGCACGACCGGCACGTCCAGCACGGCCACCGCAGCCAGCTTGTCGACCTCGCCCGCCGGCTCGAACAACGCGGCGAACGGCGGCACCGCACGCCACCAGCCCAGCAGATGCCGCCCCGCCGGAGGCCCGTCCCGCAGAAGCGACCGCAGCCGGTCCACCGGCAACTCCCGAGGACCAGGCCGATCCAACCCGAAGACCACCAGGTACGTCGGCAGGTCATCGGCTGTGTCCGCGAGCAGCGTCGGAAGATCCACCAACTCGGCCGCATGCCGGGTCGCCAACTTGGCCGTCAACGCCTCCGCCAACGCCCGGGCACCCGGGTCCGGTGCCGCCACCAGAAAGCGGGCGCCGCCCGGTGCGTGGTGAGCCGACGTGCTCCGGGCTGCCGTCGCCAACAGCCCGCCCGCCGGGGCACCCGAACCCAGCACCGCGAGGTTGCGCCCCGCCGCCGGCCCCAACGGCACGGCGACCGTCGACCGGGCCACGTCCACCGCACGGCCCAGCAGCGCGGCCGGCCCGCGCGCCTGCCCCGCCAGCGCCGCCCGGTGGCGCGGATCGTTGGCCAGCAGGGGGCGGGCGTAACCCGCGAAGACCACCGGCGGCGCCGACCCGGCCGGTCGGGCCGCCCACAACTCGTGCCGCAGCTGCTCCACGACCTCCGGATGATCCTGCGGATCCGGGTGACGGATCAACCGCTCGTGACCCCGGATCGCACCCCGCGGACCACCGAGCCCGCCGGCCGTGTTCACCACCGCACTGCCCACCGGCAGACCGGCCGCCGAGTCGTTGGTCGGCTCCAGCACCGGGCTGCCACCCGGCAACGCCACCCGCACCGGGAACTGCCCGAGCACCGAATCCCGATGACCAGCATCCGCGCGGGCACTCAGCCCCAACTCGCCCGCGCCGGCCAACACCAGGTGCACGCCGTACGCCCGACCCGCCCGGGCCAGCCCATCCAACTGGGCGGCCACCTCGGCGGCCAGCCGGTCCCGTTCGGCGAAGAGCAGCGGCACATTGTCCACCACACAGACGATCCGCGGCAGCGGCTGATGCTGACGCAGCTCCGCGAAGCGTTGCCCCCCGGCCCGGGCACCCGCCTCCGTGCGGCGCTGGACCTCGGCCGCCAACTCGTCGAGCAGATCCCGGACATACTCCCGGTCGGCGGCCATCGCGGCCGCCCGCACCTGCGGCACCCACGACCGGTCCCGCTCAGTCTGCAGAAACTCCACGAAGGACTCGCCGTCGCCAAGATCCGCCAGGTAGAACGCCAGGTCATCCGGGCCGTACCGGGCCGCCAAACCGAGCAGCGCGGTGGTCAGGAACGCGGCCCGGCCCGCGGCGGACCGGCCACTCACCAACCAGTGCGGGGTCAACTCGGTGAAACCCAGCGGCACCGACCGGCCCCCGGCGTCGCCGACGATCGTGGTCAACCCGTCGGCCGAATCCGACTCCCACAGGCGATCACCCGTCGGCGGCAGCAGCGCGGCCAACGCCAACCGGGAACCCGCCTCCACCTGTTCGGCGAGCCGCCGACAGACCGCGTCGACCAGATCCGCCGGCGGGTCCGACTCGACGAAGACCGGCGAGTTCAAACCGCCCGGCGGATCAGCGCCCGGCCCGGCGAACGACGCCCCCGGCGGATCGCCGAGCAGCGCGTACGCGTTACGCAACGCCAGCGGCGTGGCACGCGGCAGCGGTGCCCGAGCCGAGAACGGGCCCGCCGGCGGCCAACCCGCCACCACCAGGTGCAGCCCGGCCGCAGGCCCCTGCTCGGCCAACGTCTCAATACGCGCCAGATCACTCGGGCCGGTCGCCTCCGGCAACGCCGCCACCACCAGCAACAGTGTCCGATCGTGACGGCGTCGCCCACTCGCCCCCGGCGTGACCCACTGCTCCGCCTCGGTCAACACCGCACGCAGACCCGCCACGTCCACCGCAGGCGGCGGCAGCAGGCCAGCATCCCCCAGCGCCCCGAACGGCGTCAGCACCGCCCCGGTGGCGTCCACCGCGCGAATCAGCAGCGCACCCGCCGGTGCGGCAGCCAACAACCGCAGGAGTACGGCCCGGAGCAACCCCGCCACCCTCGGCTCCCGGGCATCCGCGTCCACGCTCAGGTGACCGGTGCCGACAAGTGGCACCAACGCGGGGAAACGAGCATCGTCCAACGGCGCCGCCGTGCCGACCCGAACGAACAGCGGCGGACCATCACCCGCCGGCGCGTCCACGGTGAGCGAGTCCAGTGCCGCGCCCGACCAACCCGGAGCCAGCAGAGCGGCAGCCGTCCGCAGTCGGTCAGCCACCTCGTACTGACGGCGCTGATCAGCCGGCGCCGGCCGCGTCTCGTCCAGGATCCCCGCAGCCGCGGTCGCGACGGCCGTGGCCCGACGATGCAGGGCTGCGGCGCGGTTCGTGCGAGCCTTCGGACCGGCCACCGCGTCCACCCCCTCTACCCGAGGTTGGCAACCCCTCCCCAAGCAGAGACGGTATCCCAGCCGAGGGCGCACCTCCGGGAGGTACCTCGGCGCTGCGCCGGTGATGTCGTGGATCTCACCGGTGGGGAGGGGTCCGTCACGATCCGCTGGATCTGAGGCATTGGCTCCGGAGCGTCCACCCGATAACTTCAGGAGGTGGAATCAGTGCAGCCCCCCGCCGGTTCCCAGGTCTCCCGCGTACCGGCCCAGCGGACACCGTCGGAGCAGCTGCCGCCCGCCCCGGTGCCGCCGGCACCGCAGCCGCCACGCCGCCGAATGCGGACAGTGCTCACCGTCGTCGCGGGTGTGCTCGCCCTGCTCTGTCTCGGCGGGGTCGCCACCGCCTACGTTTGGTACACCCGCGCCTCGGCCCCCGACCGCAGCGCACCCGACGTGGTCGTGGACAACTACCTACGCGCGTTCCTCGTGGATCGCAATGACACGAGAGCAGACCTCTTTACCTGTGAGAGCGGGGCCGACCTGCAGGCCATTCGAAACTTAAGAGCTGAAATTGAGCAGCGTGAGACAAAATTCGGCGTCACCGTGCGAGTTAGTTGGGGGCAACTGACTCGCACGCCGTTTGGTGAGGCAGAGTCGGTCGGCGTCACGCTGACCATTTCCGGGTCTGCCGAGGGCGTTGTCCGAAGTAGCCGCCGAGAAGACTGGACGTTCACTGTCGTCGAGGATGGCGAGGCTTGGCGAGTTTGTGGCGGCACGCGAGCTGGCTGACGTCATTCAATCCACAGGAGATGAACCGGAACCTCCAGCGTGCTGGGTGACTGGCCGCGCCAGGCCCAGCGGTACCACTCCACCTCCGGTGTGATCCGCACGCAGATGTCCCCTTCGGCTCCCGAGTAGGTCTCGGTGACCGCTCGAAGGTCCCGGTGCTCCAGGCCGCCCTCGACGTGCACCACCCGCCGCCCGGTCACGGCGTCCGCTTCGAAGACCGGTGTCGGGGTGGGATGCGTGGGACCGTCCAGCGAGACCAATCGGATGCCGGTGTCCCGGACACTCTCCACCCCTGGTCGGTTGCCGACCGTCTCCACCCAGACCCGCTCGACCGGCACCAGCGGCGCGAACACCTCGACCTGCTCGGCTTCGGCCCGGTACCACTCGTGCTCGGGGATCACCGGTACGTAGGTCCGGGCGTTCTGCACCACCCGGTCGTCGGCGCGCAGGTCACCGCGCCAACCCATCCCGGGCAGACCGACCAGCACCCGTCGCCCGCGCAGCTCGACCCGCTCCGTCGCCGGGACGATGGCAAGTGGCCTGGGCGGCTGCGGTGCCCAGTCGGGCTGGTCGGCGAACGGGTCGGGCAACGGTCCGGTCATGCCCGCGGTGGCCTCACTCGGCGGCGCGCAGCGGGGCACCCCGCTCGCGCATGAACGGGACCGGGTTGACCGCGCCGGAGGCGCTGCGGTCGTTTTGCAGGTGCACCTCGAAGTGCAGGTGCGGGCCGGAGGAGTTGCCGCTGCTGCCGACCTTTCCGATCACCTGACCGGCCGTTACGATCTGGTCTTTTCTGACGAAGGGCTGGACAACCATGTGGCAGTACCGGGTGATGTAGCCGCCCGCGTGCAAGAGGTCGACGAACCAACCACAGCCCCCCTTGCCGGGGAATCCGTCCACGTTGCAGTCCTGGCGGCCGCGGTGGTCCTCGTCGCAGGTCGACACCAGCACCCGGCCGGTCGCTGCCGCGCGGATCTCGGTGCCTTTGGCCGCGCCGATGTCGACTCCGTTGTGGCTGGGTCGGCTGGTGGTGCGGAAACCGGAGCCGACTCCGCCGGGGATCGGCGCGGTCCAGCCGGAGGCGGCGATCTGGCCGCGCTCCGCCGCGTCGCACACCGCCTTGCCGTTGATCTCGACGGTGCGGGCCGCGCCGCCGGCGAGCGCGTCCACGATCCGGCTGGCTACCTCTTCGTGTTTGGCGTACGCGTCCGGGTAGGCGCTGACCTGCACCCGCTGCGCGACCACGGTCAGCGGTTGGCGCTGCCAACTGCCTACCTTGACGAGCTTCTCGTAGAACTTGCGGGCCGCGTACGCGGGGGTCAACCGCTCGGCGACCGTGCCCCACCCGGGCCGTTGCTGGAACAGGCCCAGCGAGTCGTGGTCCGCGCCGACGCCTTCGTGCGGCAGGGCCAGGGACTCGGGCACCCCGCTGTTGGCGAGATTGCGCAGGGCCGACTCCTGCATCGCGGTGGCGAGGGCGATGACCCAGCCTCGCGAGGGCACCCCCATGTCCTGGCCGACCTTGATGATGATCGCGGCATTGCGGACCTGGCTGTCGCCGTACTCGCTGAATCGCGGCAGCTTGCCCGCGATGTTCACCGCTCGGACCGGTCCGCACTCCGGGCCCGCCAGGGCCCCGGTTTCGGCGTCGTCGCCGCCGAGCCCGGTGAGGAAGAACGCGGCGGTGCCGCCGGTGCAGCAGAGCAGGAGCAGCATCCCGGTGAGCGCTGCGGCGATCACACCGAGCCGGAGGGGACGGCGGCGGGTTTCGGCGCTACCAACGTCGCTCATGACCGCTCCCAGTCCAGAACGTCGACCAGCCAACCATCGTCGGAGGTGACCAACTCCAACCGGAGTCGGCCAGCATCAAGGGGGAGCAGCAACTCGACGAACGTCTCGGTCCGCTCCCGCATGGTTGGCGGACCGGTGACCTTCTCGGCGGGCACACTCTCGGGCTCGGCGCCGGTCAGCTTTTCCTTCAGCGCCGGTGTGGAGAGCGGCCGTAGGCCAGCCTGCCAGTCTTCGGTGGTCATCCCGGGGCGGCCCAGCCAGGCTGCGGCGAAGCGGTCGGCGGTCTGCTCGGGGGTGCGGGCACCGGGCGACGTCACGGGTGACGGCGGAGCTGCGCTGTTGAGCAGACCGTCGTCGCCTGCCGTGGGATCGACGGTGATGATCGGTCCATCCGGGCGGCTGCTCAACCCATCCGCCGAATCAACCGGGTTGCCGATCAGCCGGGCCGTCCCGAGCACGCCGACGACCACCACCCCGATCACCAGTGCAATGCCCAGCCGGGACCGCAGCGCCCGGGTGAAGAGGAATTCCAGCGCCCGTCGCATGGCCGTCACCTTGCCTCAGAGCGCACCCGAGGTCCGGTGCGATCCGGTGCACGTTCTGCGGAGCCGGGACGGTAGACCACGAACGACGGGTTCTCCGCCGGTACATCCGGCTCGGTCCAGGTCGCCGGCGCTCGGCGTCGGGGCTGCGGAGCGACCGGGCGGCTGCGCCCTCTACCCTCCTGCGCCGGTGTCTCGTCGGGCCGCTCTCGACCGTCGGGCCGTGCGGCGTCCGCGCGCCGCCCTTCGGCCGCAGCGGTTGGCACCGGGTCCTCCCGCCGCGCCTCCGGTCGTAGCCGGGTCTGCGCCGCTTCGGGTGACCGTCGACGTCCGCCCACCGGTTCGGCGGTGCCGCCCGGCTCAGCCACGTCCAGCCGCGCAGCGGTCCGCATGTCGCGGAAGAACCGACGGTGCCAGGAACCGGCCGAACTGACCGCCTCGCTACTGTCCTTGCCGCCGAGTTGGGTGATCCGCCGGTACGGCCGCAGCAGCAGCCATCCGACCACTCCGCAGAGCCAGACCAGCACCACCTGAAGCCAACCCGGCAGGGTGGGGGTACTCATGATCAAATCAACCGCGAACAGGTAGATCGCTGCGCCAGTGCCGAAGATGGCGATGTTGAATACCGCAGCGACCACGGCGTTCGCCAACCGTCGCAGGCCTGCACTGGCCGGCCGGAGCAGACCAATGGTGCCCAGGATGGGTGCCGCGATCACCGCCCACCGGAAGATTAGGAAACCCAGCAGGACCAGCAGCGACGCGGTCAGGTCGAACATCGCGAAGAGTACGGCCGCGAGCACGGCGATGAACCCGGAGCCGATTCGGTCCATGTCGCGAGATCCCGTCAGAAACTCGTACGCCTCCGGGTCTTCGGTTTCGATCTGCTCCGCGACCGTCATCCATTGTTGCTGCTTGGCCTTGATCGTCGCTGCCCGGGTTCCCGGGTTGGCACGTAGCTTCTCGGCCTCCTCCCAGGAAAACGCCTTAGCGTCGTACAGGGCGGGGCCATACTTGCGGGCAGTCTCGCTATCCGCCGAGCCGAGCACTCCACGCAGCCAGTTGCGGTAAAGCATGGCCTCGGTGGCAGTGTCGCTGGCCCGAACGGCAGGCGGCCGATTGTCCTTGCATGCCTTGGGATCCGGATCATCGCACTGATCAGGCGGGGTGTCTCTGGAAGCCGGGCCTATGGCGTCGTGCACGACGCCGAGGGAGGTGATCAGGGTGCCGTCGGCGATGTTCGCCGACTTGACCGGCCAAGCGGCCAGCGCCGTGACCGCGACCATCACCAGCAATGCCCAGCCTGCGGTGGTCATCGCATTGCTCATGTCCGACTGGCGGGAGCGCCAGAGCAGATAGAGGCCCACCACGCAGAGCGTGACGATTCCGAAGACGCTGAATACCTTCTGGTAGATGGCTTTGGTGGCCTTTTCCACCAGCGGGTCGGCCCAATCCCACATCGAGCGAGGGTCCCAGGCCCGCTCCCGCAGGGCGTTCGAGGCACCAACGACCGCCGTGGCGATCATGAGCTCACCGTTGGCGACGGTGGTGGTGAACTTGTAGTCCGGGTGGAGGACAGCGGAGGCACAACCACCATCCGGTCGATAAGTGTTGAAGCTGTAACCGCCGTAGCCGTAGTCGCTGTAGATGCCCTTCGGCCCGGGCAGCTTGGACGAGTCTGGGCGGGAGGCGAACCAGCCGGCCAGGCCCGAATCCGGGGCGGACGGTACGGGCGGCTTCCGACACTCGATCTCCCCCTCACCGACCTGCTTCAGCTTCCCTACGCAGGCGCGGAAGTCGGCTTGCCATTCGGCGGTGGTGCAGAGGTCGGCGCGGGCCTGGGCGGTGGGCGGTGCGGCGGCTGCGGCTTCCGCTCCGATCAGTGGCCAGGTGAGGGTGGCCCCGGCCAGTACGCCGAGGGCCAGCAGGAACGACGTGATCCTTCCCCGTAGCCCAGGGCCTGGGCCACGGCGCTCCGCCTCGGCTCGACCGAGGACCCTGACCCAGGCCCTAGCCATGTCACGCCTCCAGATCCGGCAGGGGGATGCTCGGCAGGACTCCGGCCGCCGCGGCGATCGCGGCGGGCGTTGTGTCGAGGTGGTCCAGCAGCCCTTCGACGTACGAGACGTCGACTCGGACTTTCTGTACCCGGCCGTCGACGTCGCGCATCACGAATTCGCGGAAGCCGAGGCGGGAGGCTGAGTTGGAGTCGGCGGCGGAGAGCGAGGCGAGCGTGGCCTCGTATCCGTCGTTGACCGGCACCCGCAGCAGCCGCAGCGCTTCGGAGGCGATCTCGGTGTCTTCGGCGATGCGGCCGACGAAGACGGTGGAGACGAGGTTCTGCACGTCGAGGCCGAGGATGTCGCGCGGGTTCTGCGAGGCGACCAGCGCGGCGAGGTTCCACTTGCGGGAGTCGCGGGCGAGCCGGACCAGGAAGGAACGCCCGGACCGCCAGCCCTCCATGAAGTGCGCCTCGTCGAGGCCGACGAGTTTGCGGGACGACATCGAGCCGCCGTAGCAGCGCCGCACGGCGAGCCGGTGCGCGGTGTGCAGCATCGGCAGGGCGAGCGCCTCCTCGGCTGACCAGTACTCCCGTTCGATCTTGAGGTCGGGCAACCGGAGCCCGGCCATGGTGATCACGGTGAGTGCCGCGTCGGCACCGAGCAGCCCTTCCGGTGGTCGGCCGAAGAAGAGCATGGCCAGCGGCATCTCGGCGGTGTCGAGCAGAAGGTTGGCCAGTTCCTTGCCGGCGTCGTCGTCGAGGCGCCCGAGGCAACTCACCACGTCGTCCAGGGTGGAGGTCTCCTCGGCGGGGACCTGGCGGACGGCGTGGCGGAAGAGGGTGGCGGTCGACGCCTCCCGGGCGACCTGCGGCGGGACGAGCATCATGCAGATGTCCTGGACCAGCATCCGCCGCTCGGCGCGGGCGTTGGAGACCGCGATTTCGAACTCCCGGTCACCGGCGGCCCCGGTGCCGAACTCGGTGCGCAGGGGTGTCGGGATGAGCGAGTAGGGCGCCAGGGTGCCGTGCTCCGAGCCGGTCAGGTTCAACACCCGGGAGTACGGCCGCAGCTCAGGCATCGCGCAGAGGCGGGCCAGCGGGCCGGACGGGTCGAGCAGGGTCACCTGGACACCTCGGCGGGCGGCCAGGTAGCCCAGGGCACCGAGCAGTGTCGACTTTCCACCGCCGGGCTCGGCGACGAAGACCGCGAGCCCGGAGCGTTCCCGGACCTCCATGGGGAAGTGCAGGTCGAGGAAGACCGGGCGGCGGCAGGTGCCGGCGGTCCGGCCGATCAGGTCGCCCCGCCGGTCGCCGACGTTCGATGCGGCCTGGGGCAGCGCGGCGGCGAGCAACGGCACCGGCATGCGGCGGACGTAGCCGGTGTTGGCGATCGGTTCGCCGGGGATGAATTCGCGGGCCAGCCAGTCCTGGTTCTTCGGGTGTTGCAGCGAGATGCGCAGCTCTCGGGAGTAGAGCTGGATGAGCCGGCGGGCTCGCTCCAGGCATTCCTCCCTGGTCCGGCCGCCGACCGCGATCCGGTGCCAGCCGTGCGCACGGGCCGAGTCGACCGGCAGGCCGGTGGTCATCTCGTCGCCGATCACCAGGGCGCGCTTGGCCAGTCGTTCCAGCTCAGGGGGCGCGTCGATGCCGTGCTCGGCGTAGTCGAGCTGTTGCGAGCGGATCATCCGCAGCCGGTGTTCGAGATTGCGGAAGGAGTCGCCGGAGCCGAGGATGTCGACGCGGGTGGAGATCTCCATCGGCCAGGGCAGGCGCTCGTGAAAGTGCAGCCAGGGCTCGTGCCGTTCCGGGATCTCCAGTGGCTCCATCCGGCCGACCGCGAGTACGGCGACGTGCCGCTCCTCGCCGGTCATCCGATTGACCAGCTTGACCGTCGAGCCGTACGGGGTGCGGTAGCGCTCGACCTGTTCGGTCATGGCGAGCAGGTCACCGCGTTCCCAGCGCCCGTCGGTCACGGGGGAGAGGGTGCTCGGCGGTGACATGCACAGCGCCACCGAGCGGTAGAGCAGCCACTCCAGCTCCTGGGCGGTGACCCGCCGGCCGCGCATGCCGAACGCGCCGAGCACCTCGTCGAACTGTTCCACGGTGCGGCCCAGCTTGCGGCGTTCGCCGTCGGCGGTGCCCCGGCCGAAGGTGCGTAGCAGCCGCTCGGTGAGCGAGTCGCCGAGGGAGCGGCGGGCGAAGGTGACGCCCAGGTAGGTCTGCCCCTCGGCGTGGTTGACCGCCATCAGGTGTCGTTGGGCGGCGACCAGGTGATCGGCCCAACCGATGGTGCCGGGTACGTCGGGCAGCGGCGCCGCGGTGTGGGTGTCGATGGTGCGTGCCCACTCGTCGGCGGGGAACGGCCGGGTGGTGCGGCGCAGGTGCAGCCGGAAGCCGGCCAGGCCGGCGTACTGCTCGGAGATCGCCGACAGCAGCGCCTCGCGTTCGGCGTCCGGCCGGAACGCCCAGCGGACCTCGGGTAGCCAGTACCAGGCCGTGACGGTGTTCGGGGTGAAGGTCAGGTGGCCGGCGATCTCGGTGATGGCCAACTCGACCGACGGGTCCCGATCCCCGAATTTGATCTTCGGGGCCCGAACCCGGGTCGGCTTGATCGGTCGGTCCGGGCGGCTCGCGGCACGCTGGCGGGGTGCGGCGACCTCCTTCCCGGTGGACGCGGCGCCAGTGCTCCTGGACCTCTCCGAGCCGGTGGCCCGCCGGGCCGTATGCTCCAGCGCTGGCCGCTCCGAGGCGGTGATGCTGGCCGGCTGCTCGGCCGGTGCCGGATGAGCCACCGGTGTGACCGTCGGCCGGGCTGCGTGAGGTGCCGGCGTGGCCGTGGGTCGGCTGCCCGGCAGGGTGCCGGCTGTCCGGCTGGCGGGGCCGGTGGTCGTCGCTGAGGAGCCACGGCCAGTGGACGGGTCGGGCTGGTCCGGCGGGCGCAGCATCGGCCGTCGATCGCCGGCCTGATGCGGCACCCGGGATTCGCCGCCTGCGTGCCGTGGTTCGACGGGTCGGCCACCGCCGCCGGGCTGGTCGGCGGGTGTCCACGGGGGTTCCAACTCGGGAACCGCACGGGCTGGCGTCGAGCTGACGGCGGGTGGCGGCTGGCGGGGGATCGCCGGCTGCTCACGGCCGGCCGTGCCGGTGCCGGGTCGGGCTGCGCCGCCGAAGAGGTCAAGGAAGGGGGAGTCGATGTCGGCGTTATCGCCGGCCGACACGGCGGTGGGCTCGGCTGCTGGCGTCCGGCGGGACACCGGCCGGGGTGCCTGGAACACGCCGACGGCACCGTGGCCGGGCGACGTCACCAGCGCGGGGTCGAGGGCGACCTCGTCCTCGTCCTCGGTGTAGTCGAATGAGTGCGCACGGTGACCTGCCGGCGCGCCCGGGCGGCCGGCCGGGGATCCCGGCGTGGAGGAGCGGCTCATGCGACCGCCTCGACGGATGTGGGCAGAGTCCTGCCCGCGCCCTGCGACGGACCGTTCGACGTACGTCCGGTCATGCCAGCTCCTCCCGAATCCTGATCCGGCTGCCGACCAGGCGCGGATCACGCTGCTCGACCGCCGGCTCCCGGGTGCGTCGCCAGTCGGTCAGCGCGGTGCGGATGACCACCCGCGCCGGCCGGTCGGGGTCGACGTGCCGGAAGATGAACGACGTGGTCACGATGGCGAGCGCGATCTCCCAGGCGGGGAAGAGCTCGACCGTCAACGTGAACAGCCAGTGGATGAACATGTAGAGGGGGACGAGCAGCATGAAGAGCCCGTACTGGGCGTAGGGCAGGTGGACCGGAAGGGTGTAACCGGGCGGCCCGAGGTAGACCAGGCGGGCCCGGTAGATGTCGTCGTCGGTGCGCAGCCGCATCTGGTGAACGCGCCTATTCGAAGATCAGGTCGATCAGGTAATCGCCGACGAAGAAGAGTGTCGCGGCCCCGGCGATGAAGGCGAGCCCGACGATGGCGATCGCGGAGCTGGTCAGCACCTTGGAGATCTCGCCCCGGCTGGCCCGGCCGATGAAGATGACGCCCAGGACGGCGAGCAGGATCGGCGCGATCTTGCTGGCGAAGAAGGTGACGACACCGTTGGTGTCGATCCCCTTCGGTGCCGGCTCGGCGAGTGGAGCCGACGCCAGGGTGGAGAGCGCGTGGGCGACGCCGGACGACGCCGTCTCCATGAGCTCGAAGGCGATCACTGGAACCTCCCCATAGCGCGGCCGGCGGTGCCGCGGCGGTGCAATAGGCAAGCCTGGCGGGAAAAGTGCTCCACAGGGCAGGGCGTTCTTGACCCTGTGTTCGTTACTCACCACAGAGGGTGGCGAGGTTTGGGCGGTTTTCCCCCGCTTCGGCCCTCCCTCCAAGCTTCGCCATCTCGATGCTGGCCAATTCCAAAGCGTACGGGCCGCCCCGGATTGCGACAAGCCGCGAAGGGGCTGCCCGATCCTGCCCGGATGACCGATCGTACACCTGTTCTAACAAGCACGTCAGGAGGGCCGACCCGGGTCGGTGGGCACCGCCGCCCCGACCGGTACCGTCTAGTCGTGACCGATCTGGTGCGGGCTTCGGGCCCGGTGGTGATGGGCGTCCTCAACGTCACACCGGACTCCTTCTCCGACGGCGGACGGTACGCCGACCTGGACGCCGCCGTCGGACACGGCGTCCGTCTGCGCGACGCTGGCGCGCACCTGGTCGACATCGGCGGCGAGTCGACCCGCCCGGGCGCTGCCCGGGTCGACGCCGCGACCGAGGCCGAGCGGGTGTTGCCGGTCATCCGTGAGCTGACCGCGGCCGGCGTGGCGGTCAGCGTCGACACCAGCCGGGCCCGGGTCGCCGAGGCCGCGCTCGCGGCCGGCGCGGCGGTGGTCAACGACGTCTCCGGCGGCCTGGCCGATCCGGACATGGCCCGGGTGGTCCGCGACGCGCACTGCCCCTGGGTGCTGATGCACTGGCGCGGGCACTCCCGTGGGATGCGTGAGCTGGCCACCTACACCGACGTGGTGGCCGATGTCCGGGCCGAGTTGGCCCAACGGATCGACGCGGCGCTGGCCGCCGGGGTGGCTGCCGACCGCCTGATCGTCGACCCCGGTCTCGGCTTCGCCAAGACGGCCGCGCACAACTGGGAGCTCAGCGCCCGCCTGCCGGAGCTGCTGGATCTCGGCTACCCACTGCTCTTCGGGGCCAGCCGCAAGTCGTACCTCGGTGGGTTGCTCGCCGCCCCGAACGGCACTCCGCGACCGACCGCCCAGCGGGAGGCGGCCACCGTGGCCACCAGCGTGCTGGCGGTCGCCGCGGGCGCCTGGGGCGTCCGCGTGCACGACGTGCGGGCCACCGCCGACGCGCTCGCCGTCTGGGCCGCGACCGGCAGCCCCCGCCTGGCCGCACCGCCGCGCGATCAGAGACCACCGCAACACGATCATGAGCAGGAGGTACGGCGATGACGCCGGACCGGATCCAGCTGACCGGCCTGCGGGCGCGCGGCCGGCACGGGGTGTACGACTTCGAACGCGCGCAGGGGCAGGACTTCGTGGTCGACGCCGTCCTGGAATTGGACCTCGGCCCGGCCGCCAGTAGCGACGACGTCACCGCCACCGTGCACTACGGCGAGTTGGCCGAACGTCTGGTCGCGGTGGTGACCGGCGAGCCGGTCAACCTGATCGAGACCCTCGCCGACCGGCTCCTCGCGGTCTGCCTCGCCGACCCTCGGGTCGACGCGGCGACGATCACCGTGCACAAGCCGGAGGCGCCGGTGCCGCACACCTTCACCGACGTGGCGGTCACGATGACCCGGCGGCGTACCCGGTGACGCGGGCGATCCTCTCGCTCGGCAGCAACCTGGGCGACCGCCTGGAACACCTGCGTACGGCCGTGGCCACCCTCGGCGACGTCGTGCTCGTGCGCTCCGGGGTGTACGAGACTCCACCGTGGGGCGACACCGACCAGCCCGCGTACCTCAACGCGGTGGTGCTCGTGCAGGACGACAGCGCGACCCCGCGCGACTGGCTGGAACGGGCCCGCGACGCGGAACGCGCGGCCGGCCGGGTCCGTGACCCGCAGCGTCGGTTCGGGCCGCGCACCCTGGACGTGGACGTGATCGCGGTCTGGGGCGACGACGACGAGCCCGTGCTCAGCGACGACCCGGAGCTGACCCTGCCACACCCCCGAGCGCACCTGCGCGCGTTCGTGCTGCGTCCGTGGATCGACATCCAGCCGTACGGTCGGCTGCCCGGTCACGGCTGGCTGACCGATCTGCTGACCACCGGACCCGCCGCCGACGAGGCGTTGGAACTGCGTCCCCGGCCGGAGTTGGCGTTAGAGTCGACGGCATGACCGAGCGGAACCGGCCGGCATGACGCAGGCGAAGCCCCCACCCCGCGGGTCGGGCCCGGACGGCTCCCGGATGGGCCCCACCCGGATCTCGACCCTGGTCGTGGCCGGGCTGGCTGCGGCGGCGCTGGCCTGGCTGCTGATCAGCACCCTCTACTACAGCGGCATTCCCCGGCTGCCGTGGCTACCGGTGGTGACGCTGGCCGGGCTCGCCGTGCTGGAGGCGTACGCCGCGATCAACACCCGGGCTCGGATCGAGCGCAAGCCCGGCCGCGACCCGGTCAACCCGCTGATGGTGGCCCGTTTCGTGGTGCTGGCCAAGGCGTCGGCGCTGGCTGCGGCGATCTTCGCGGGCTTCTACGCGGGGCTCACCGGCTGGCTCTTCGTGGAGACCACCCGCGCCGCCCTGGACGATCGGCCGGCCGCCGGCGGGGGCCTGCTCGCCTCGCTGGCCCTGGTCGGCGCCGCGCTCTGGTTGGAGCGCTCCTGCCGGGTGCCGGAACGCCCGGACGACGAGCGCGAGCAGGACCCACGGGAGAGCCGCCCCGGCCAGCGCTGAGCAGGGGGTTACGCCCGGCTGCGGGCGCGGGTACGGTGCCTGCGATCGGAGAGCAAGGGCCGCCCAGGGTACGTCCGCGGGCCGGACGGGACGGCCGGGCCACTGGGGAGGCGGCGTCATGGCGTACGAAGAAGCGGGCCGGGACCGGTTGGCCGAACCCTCGTCGGGGGTGCCGGCCGCCGTACTGGAGAACGTCTTCGACGACCCCACCCACGGTGAGCCGGGTCGGGACCGCATCGGCGTCCACCTGGGGTGGGAGCTGTTGTTGCTGGCCGGGTTGGCGGCCGTGAGCTGGCTGCTCTGGCAGGAGAATTCGGCCGCTGTGCGCGACGGCAACCTGCGTACGCTGCTGATCGACGCGGTCGGGCTGGGGTTGCTCGCGCTGGCTGCCGGGCTGAGCCTGCGGACGGCCGCGCCGAACCTGGCGATCGGGCCGATCGCGGTCGCGGCCGCCCTGCACTATGCCGAGCAGGGTGACCGGGGCCTGCCGGTGTCGATCGGCCAGGCGGTGGCGGTCGCCGCGGTGGGCGGGCTCGCGCTGGCGCTGGTCGTGGTGGTGCTGCACGTGCCGGGCTGGGCCGCCAGCCTGGCCGGCGCGGCCGCCGTGGTGGTGTACATCGAACGCCGTTCGGCACCCGTGCTGATGCAGGGCGACTACGACCCGACCGGCAGCGCCGGGTACCTCTTCGCCGGGTTCGCCGCGGTGGCGGTCCTGGGTGGGCTGTTCGGCGCGGTCCGCGCGATCCGCCGCCTCGTCGGCCGGTACCGGCCGATCGCCGACCCGGCCCGCCGACGGGGCGCGGCGGCCGCCGTGGTGACCGCCGTCGCGCTGATCATTTCCACGGTGCTGGCCACGCTCGGCGGCGTGCTGCTCGCCGCCAACGACCCCGGGCCGGTGGCACCCACCTCAGGGCTGGACGGGACGGTGCTGGCGATCGGTGTGGCTCTGCTCGCCGGCACCAGCGCGTACGGTCGCCGAGGTGGTGTGTTCGGCACGCTGCTGGCGGTCGGCCTGGTCACCGTCTTCCGGGTGTACGCGTCGGAGCGCGGCTGGACGCTCAGTGACTGGGTGGTCGGCGGGGCGGCGCTGGGCGTCGGGCTGCTGGCCACCCGGCTGGTCGAGACGCTCGGGCGGCCCCGGTCCGGCAGCCCCGACAAGCCCGAGCCGGTCAGCGACGGCACGATCAGCTCGGGTTGGACGATGCCGCAGCCGCAGTCGGTCGACAACTGGCCGCCGACGCTGCCGACCCAGGCCGCGCCCCAACCGGTCGACCCGTGGCGGGACCCGCGCTGGGAGGACGGCCCTCGGCGGTGGGACACCGACGAGCGGTGAGCCGTGTCGCGTCCGCCGGGCCGCAGCTGATCTCGACCGTTAGGCTCGGCGACATGACCGACACACCTGCCGCCACCCCCGGCGGAACCTCGTTCGAAGAGCTTGACGCGCTGTCCACCGAGGAGCTGCGGGAGCGGGCGTTCGCCCGGGCCCGGGAGCGTCGGGACGTGGGGTTCTACTGGTCGGTGATCCGCCACCTGCCGAACGCGGATGAGGCCACGGTGCTGGACGGCGCTCCGAACTCGATCGGCCCGACGATCGACGAGGCCAACGCGCTGTGGCGGGAGCTGACCGGCCACGGCTACGAGGAGTCGGCACCGCTGCTGCGGGCCGCCTTCATCGACTACCTGCTGAAGCACTGAGCCGCTCGGGGCAGCCCAGGTCGGCCCGGGTCACCGGTTCGCGGCCTGGGCGGATCGCGTCGCTCATCCGCCGCTCCGGCCCGGTCAGCCGCTACGGCACGGCTGCCGGCACCGGCGCGCTCGCCGTGTTGCTGCTGGTCGGCATCTGCGGCAGCCCGGCGTACACCGGGTGGGCGGTCACCCTGACCGACCCGGAGTCGGCGGGCGCGTTCTACGCGCGCCTGCTCGCCTGGCCGGCGTGGCGGCTCGACGCGGACGGGCAGGCCGGCGGGTTGTTCGCCGCCGACCTGCGGGCCGTGCTGCTGGTGGTCCTCGCGGTGGCCCTGCTCTACCTGTTGCCCGCCGCCCAGGTCGCCCGGGTGCCCGGCCCGGTCAGCCAGTTCTTCTCCGGCTGGGCCGCGTACGTGCTGGCCGGCGGGCTGGCCGCCGTGCTGGCGGTGCTGCTCGGACCGGCACCGTCACTGCTGGGGGCTCTCCAGGACGCCAGCGCCGGTGCCGGCTACGGCTTCCTCACCGGTTGGATCATCGGCATCGCCAGCCTCGGCGGTCGCGCCTGACCCGGCCGAGACGGGGCCTGCGACCAGCTGAGGCGGGTCAGCTGGTCGGGCGGCCGAGGTCGAGGAGGCGCTGCCGGGTGAGCGCGCCCACCGGCCGGCCGGCCTCGGTCACGAGGAGCCGGTCCCGACCCGAGGTGAGCAGGGCCGCCAACGCGTCGTACGCGGAGCCGTCCACCGCGACGGTGGGCAGGTCCGGTGCGGCGTCCTCGGGCACCGGCTCCAGTGCCGCCCGGTCGAGGGGGGTGACCGCCAGCCGGCGGATGCCCCGGTCGGTGCCGACGAACTCCTGAACGAACGGGGTGGCGGGTGCGCCGAGCAGCGCGGCCGGGGTGTCGTACTGCTCCAGGTGCCCGCCCGCGGAGAGCACCGCGATCCGGTCACCGAGTCGGACCGCCTCGTCGAGGTCGTGGGTGACCAGCACGATCGTCTTGCGCACCTCGGCCTGAAGGCGCAGGAACTCCTCCTGCAGGCGGGCCCGGACGATCGGATCGACGGCCGAGAACGGCTCGTCCATCAACAGCACCACCGGGTCGGCGGCGAGCGCCCGAGCCACCCCGACCCGCTGCCGCTGGCCACCCGACAGCTCGTGCGGATAACGACCCCCGAACTCGGTCGGGTCGAGCCCGACCAGGTCGAGCAGCTCGTCGACCCGCGCCCGGGTCTGGCCCTTGGGCCAGCGGAGCAGGCCCGGCACGGTGGCCACGTTGGCCCGCACCGTCTGGTGTGGAAAGAGGCCGACGTTCTGGATGACGTACCCGATGCGACGGCGCAGTCGCACCGGGTCGACGTCGGTGACATCCTCGTCGCCGAGCGTGATGCGGCCGGCGGTCGGTTCGATCAGGCGATTGATCATCCGCAGCACTGTCGACTTGCCGCAGCCGGACGGGCCGATCAGCACCACCAGTTCGCCGGCGCGGACATCCAGGCTGAGGCCCCGGACGGCCTCGGTGCCGTTCGGGTAGCGCTTCTGGATGCCCTGTAGGGAGATCGATGCCGCGCGAGGGGATTGGGCCACGTCGGCAGCCTCCGGGGTAACGTCCACGTATGTCCTTCCGCCTGAGCTACCGGGCCGACCCGGGTAACCCCTGGTTCTCCTGGCAGTACGTGCGGGACAACTCTGACACGATCCTCGCCGCGGTGCGTGAACACGCCTCCCTCACCGGGCGGGCGGTGCTGATCGCCGTGCTGATCGCCCTGCCGTTGTCCGTGCTGGCGTACTGGGTTCGTCCGCTCGCCGGCCCGATCCTCGCCGTCAGCGGGGTGGTGTACACCATCCCGTCGTTGGCGCTCTTCGCGTTCATCGCCCCCTACCTGGGCACCGGGACGACCACGGTACTGGTCGGGCTGGTCCTGTACGCGCTGCTGCTGATCGTGCGCAACGTGGTGGCCGGCCTCAACCAGGTGCCCCCGGAGGTTCGCGAGGCCGCCGAGGGCATGGGGTACGGCCGGTGGGGGCGCCTGTTCCGGATCGACCTGCCGCTGGCGTTGCCGGGCATCGTCACCGGCGTACGGCTGGCGACCGTCTCGACGGTGGCGTTGGTCACGGTCGGGGTGCTGGTCGGGCACGGCGGGCTCGGGCAGCTGATCTTCGCGGGTTTCCAGAACAACCTCTACAAGGCCGAGATCATGACCGCCGCCCTGCTCTGCGTGGCGCTCGCGGTCGTACTCGACCTGCTGCTCATCCTGGTTGCCCGGCTGGTGACCCCCTGGTCCACCCGGAGGGCGCGGTGACCGTCGCGGCAAACCCGATCGGCCAGGCGATCACCTGGATCAACGACCCACTGAACTGGACCAACCCCGGCGGCATGCTGGACCGGCTCGGTGAGCACCTGACGATCTCGGCCCTGGCGGTGGCGCTCGGCTGCCTGGTGGCCTGGCCGCTCGGGCTCTGGTTGGGGCACCTCGGTCGAGGTGGCGGCCTGGTGGTGCTGGTCTCCAACGCCACCCTGGCCATCCCCACCCTGGCGCTGCTGACCATCCTGCCGGTGGTCTTCGCCAGCGGCTTCGGCAAGACGCCGGTCGTGGTGGCCCTGGCCGTCTTCGCGGTGCCGCCGCTGCTGGCGAACGCGTACATCGGGGTGCGGCAGGTGGACCCGGAGGCCCGCGACGCGGCCCGGGGGATGGGTCTGTCCAGCGCACAGCTGTTGCGCCGGGTGGAGTTGCCGCTCGCGGTGCCCTACCTGGCGGCCGGCTTCCGCACCGCGGCGGTTCAGGTGATCGCGACCGCGGCGCTGGCGTCCTTCGTCAACGGCGGTGGCCTCGGCCAGATCATCCGCACCGGTTTCGGCATCGGTATCGCGGCCGGCGGCGGGCAGATCGTCGCCGGCGGTGTGCTGGTGGCCGGGCTCGCTCTGCTCGCCGAGGTGGTCCTCGGCGGCGTCGAACGGCTGGTCACCCCCAAACCACTGCGGCGTGGGCGGCGGCGACCGGGGCGGCCCCGGGCCGCCGACGCCACCGGGAGCGCCTGACCCGTCCGGGTGAGCCCGGCGTCGAGCCGCCGACCCGCGCCCGGCCGATCGGTGACGATGCGGTGACGAAGTCCACCTCAAGTTGTCGGTCGCTCCCGGACGATGTTGGGTGGATATTCGCGGGCGGCCGACAGTCAGGATCGCCCGTCGGACACGCGGCCGGCCCGGAACGGGTCGCGCCGGGACACGGAAGGCGGGCACATGCGCGCACGTACACGTCTGGCCATCGGCGCGGTCAGCGCCGTCGCCGGGGCGGCACTCCTCACCGGCTGCGGTGACGCCGGCTCCTCCGGCACCGACGCACCCCAGACCAGCGCCTCCGGCGCGGGGTGCGCCCCGGTCGCCGGCCAGCAGCTCATCGCTCTGCAGGACGACAAGAAGCTCCAGAACTCCGACAACGTCATCCCGGCGGTCAACAGCAAGGCGGCCAACCCGCAGCTGATCGCCGCACTGGACAAGGTCTCCGCCGCGCTGGACACCCCGAAGCTGATCCAGCTCAACAAGGCCGTCAACGAGGACCGCAAGACCCCCAAGGTCGCGGCCGAGGAGTTCGCCACCGCGAACAACCTCACCGCGGGCATCGCCAAGGGCCCCGGCGGCGACATCACCGTCGGCGCCGGCAACTTCGCCGAGAGCCAGATTCTGGGCGAGCTCTACCGGATCGCGCTCACCGCCGCCGGCTACCAGGTCAAGGTGCAGCAGATCGGCAACCGGGAGCTCTACGCGCCGGCCCTGGAGAAGGGCGAGATCCAGGTCGTCCCGGAGTACGCGGCGACCATGGCCGAGTTCCTCAACACCAAGGCCAACGGCCAGAACGCGCAGCCGATCTCCTCGCCGGACATCAACACCACGGTGACCGCGCTCAAGGCCGAGGGCGACAAGGCCGGCCTCACCTTCGGCACCCCGGCCGCCGCGCAGGACCAGAACGCCTTCGCGGTGACCCAGGCCTTCGCCGACAAGCACGGCGTGCGGACCCTCTCCGAACTGGCCGCGAAGTGCTCCGGCAGCGCGACCGTGCTGGGTGGCCCGCCGGAGTGCGAGCAGCGTCCGTTCTGCAAGCCGGGCCTGGAGAAGACGTACGGGCTGTCGTTCGGCAAGTTCTCCTCGCTGGACCAGGGCGGACCACTGACCAAGAGCGGGCTGCGCGACGGGTCGATCAGCGTGGGTCTGATCTTCTCTTCGGACGGTGCCTTCGCCACCAGCTGAGCCCTCTGCGTACGCGCCGCCGACGCCCCCGCCCACGACCGGGCGGGGGCGTCGACGCGTGCCGGGGACCCGTTCCCTCCGCTGCATATCGTGGGTAGGCTGCACATCCATGCCAGCCCCGGCCACCTCAGACGCCCGGCGTCAACCACCGCTGCTGACCATGCTCTTCTGGGCGGGCGTCGCGCTCGCGCCGGTGGCGGCGCTGATCCTGCTGGTGGCCGACGGTAACGGCCCGCTGCGCTTCGCCGCGGTGCTCGCCATTCTCGCGGTGGTGTTGATCGGCCTCTCCATCGCGCTGCGGCCCGACGGCGAGGGCGACTCGGCGCGGACCGACGAACTGCTGGACGAGATCGAGGGTTTGCGCCGGGAGTTGCGCGGCGAGATCGTGGCTGCCGCGCAGCGCGGTAACCAGGCACTCGACCAGGCACAACGGGCCCAGGAGGGGATCGCCGCGCTGCGCCGCCGCCTGGACGCCACCGGCGCGGCCCTCGCCGGTGCCGCACCCGCCGTCGAGCCGGCCGGCGCCGGGCGGGCGCGGGTGGCCCCCGCCGAGCCGCCGGTGGACGACGTGCCGGTGGCGCGTAGCCGGGTGCCGGTGCCGGGTGACGCATCGGCCGGCCGCGCCCGGGTGTCGAGCCCTGACGACGCGCCCCGGTGGGGGCGCTCCGAGCAGGACGACGAGCCGGCGTACGCACGGGAGGCCCCCGAACCGCCGGCCGCCGGGATGTACGGCGGGGAACGGCCCGCCACCACCGCGTACGGCTCCGCCCGTTCGCGGGAGCACGACCGCCCCGAACCGGCACACCGGCCGGGTGGCGTGGTCCGACACACCGAGACCGTGCACGTCACCACCCGGCACACAGTGGTGGACGGCGGCCCGGCCGAGCCGGCTGGACGCTACGGCGGTGGGTACGCCGGTCAGTGGACCCCGCCAGCGCAGGAGTGGACAGATCGGCGCGACGCGTACGCGCAGGCCGACGAGCCCGCCCCGGTGGCCCGGTCGCACCGCACACCGGAGCGGCCGGCGGCGGGCTCGTGGGACAACCCGGACGATCAGGGCTGGCCGGAGCAGCGCGACCGGGCGGGCGCGGCAGCACCGCAACCGGGGCCGCCGCTGCGAGCCGACGACACCGGCGAGTACTGGTCGCAGCTGCGGGCCGGTGACCGGTGGGCCGCCGTCCGCGACGACGAGAACGGCCGCGAGTTGCGGGTCGGCGAACGCCGGGCTGAGGTGCACGCCGACGACACCGGCACCGAGTACCGGGTGGCCGACCGCTGGGCCACCGTCCGCCACGAGGAGCCGCCCCACTACCAGGACGCCGGCCGCTACGAGGACCCCGGCCGCTACGAGGAGCGCGACGCGTACCCCCGGGACGAGCCGGCGCGCCGACACGACCGCGACGGTGGCTGGCGGGCCGAGCCGGGACGACCCGCGCTGCCGGCGGGTGGTGTGCCGGTACCGGACGAGTGGCGACCACCGCGCCAACGCGGCCACCAGGCGGAACCCGTGCCCGAGCGGACCGGCCGGCGGCGGGTCGACGAGCGCTACGGCTACCCGCCCCAGGACGACGTGCCGCGTGCCGGGGGCACGCCGCCCACCGACCGGTGGCGCTGACCGGTCAGCCGGCCCCCGTCACTTGTCGATGTCGCCGACCACGAAGAACATCGAGCCGAGAATCGCGATCAGATCGGGGACCAGGCAACCGGGGAGTAGGGTGGACAACGCCTGCACGTTCGCGTACGAGGCGGTGCGCAGCTTCAACCGCCACGGAGTCTTCTCGCCCCGGGACACCAGGTAGTAGCCGTTGATACCGAGCGGGTTCTCCGTCCAGGCGTACGTGTGCCCCTCCGGCGCCTTGAGCACCTTCGGCAGCCGGGTGTTCACCGGCCCGGTCAGCCGGTCCACCCGCTCGAGGCACTGCTCGGCGAGGTCCAGCGACGCGTACACCTGGTCGAGCAGCACCTCGAAACGCGCGTGGCAGTCCCCGGCGGTCCGGGTGACCACCGGCACGTCCAACTCGTCGTAGGCCAGGTACGGGTCGTCGCGGCGCAGGTCCAGGTCGAGCCCGGAGGCGCGGGCCACCGGCCCGGACGCGCCGAACGCGGCAGCGTCCGCGGCGGACAGCACGCCCACCCCGACGGTACGGGCCAGGAAGATGTCGTTGCGCCGGATCAGCTGGTCCAGGTCGGGCAACCGGCGGCGCACCTCGCCGATCGCCGCGCGGGCCCGGCCGGTCCACCCGTACGGCACCTCCTCCTTGAGGCCACCCACCCGGTTGAACATGTAATGGATCCGGCCGCCGGAGACCTCCTCCATCACCGCCTGGATGGTCTCCCGTTCCCGGAAGGCGTAGAAGATCGGCGTGATCGCCCCGATCTCCAACGGGTACGAGCCGAGGAACATCAGGTGGTTCAGCACCCGGTTCAGCTCGGCGAGGGCCATCCGCAGCCAGGTCGCCCGCTCCGGCACCTCCATGCCCATCAGGCGTTCCACCGCGAGCACCACACCCAGCTCGTTGGAGAACGCCGACAGCCAGTCGTGCCGGTTGGCCAGCACGATGATCTGCCGGTAGTCGCGCACCTCGAAGAGCTTCTCCGCGCCCCGGTGCATGTAACCGACGATCGGTTCGCAGGCGACCACCCGCTCGCCGTCGAGCACCAACTTCAACCGCAGCACACCATGGGTGGAGGGGTGCTGCGGGCCGATGTTCAGCACCATGTCGGTGCCGAGCTGCTGATCACCGGTGCCGGCCACCAGGCCGGCCCCGGTGCCGACGGTCAGTTCACGGAGGTCCCCGGCGTCGGTGGTCATGCCCGTCATCGTGCCACGGCCGGCCCGAGTGGGATGCCGACCGGCTGGCGCAACCACCAGTGCCCGCCGAGCCCGGCCGGGTCGGTCAGCTCGGCCACCGCCGACGCGGCGGCCAACGCCCGCACGTAACCGGCCGGGTCGGTGCCGGCCAGGCTGAGTGGCGGTCGCCCGCCGTCGGCCCCGAGCGCCCGCAGCGCCTCCCGCTGCGAGACCAGGGAGTACGGGCACTGGGCGACCTCCGCACCGGCGGAGGCGACCGAGTCCATGGCCACGTGTGCGGTCACATCGCTCGTACCGTCCGGCACCGGAGGCACCTGCCGCCCACCGCGGTACCCGGTCAACGTCCCGTCTGTCGGTCGGTCCTCTTTCAGATGCCCGTAGTCGACGGCGACTGCGAGCCCTCGGCTGATGTGCCGCACCGCGTCGGCCCATGCCTCATCTCTGCTTCGGCCGATCTCGGCTCGTGTGTGGTTGCGGTGGGGGGTTTCCGGGCAGCCCGGCCGGCTCCGGGCGGTCAGGCTTGATCCCTGCGCCGGCCGGGCTGCCCGGAAACCCGACTCGCTTCCGCTTGTCGCGTCAGTCGAGGTCAAGGCCCTGTCCGGGGCACGGTCCGCGTTGTGAGGGCTCTCGGGACTGGGCCACCAGGTCGTCAGCCAGTCGAGATCATCGGGGCCGACCAGCTCACCAATCGATTCGGCGCCGCTGTCGGGATCGACCAACACATATCGCCAACCATCGGCGGTGTGAACCGCCACATCAAGCGGGACGTTGTCCAGCCACTCGGTGGCCAGCAGCAGCCCTGTGATCTCGTCGGGGATCTCGGACACCCAATTGATCTCGTCGGGCAGGTTCTCGGGGCGGTTCGCGTACTCGACTGCTGTGAAGCGCACGCGGTCCTTGAGCGACAGGCGGGCGGCGACCGGCGACGGATCGGAGGCCAACGCACGGGCGGCGGCCGTGGGAGTCAGGGTTTCCGGGGAGCCCACCCGCGCAGGGATCAAGCCTGACCGCCCGGAGCGGGTGGGCTCCCCGGAAACCCCCACCGCAACCCCGACGGATCGCAGCAGGCCATGCAGGAGTTCCCCCCGCCCGGCGCCCACGTCGACCACGTCGAGACAGGATGGGTGGCCGAGGGCGGCGTCGACCTCCGCGACAAGGCGTAGCAGTGCGGTGGCGAAGGCGGGGGAGGCGTGCACGCTGGTGCGGAAGTGGTCGGCCGGCCCGGTGCCGGCCACGAAGAAACCGTCCGGCCCGTAGAGGGCCTGGCCCATCGCGTTCCGCCACGGGATCGCCATCAGTTCACTCCGGGTTCGGGAGGCGTCACCGTGCCGACCCTACGGCCACCCGCTGGTGCGACCGACTCTGATCCCCGCCGGGCCGCGTTCGTGGTTCAGGCCCGGAAGTAGTGCCCTTCGTCCAGGTCGGCGATCAGGCCGGGGTGGGAAGGAACCCAGCCCAGGAGTTCGCGGGTGATCGCGGACGACGTCGGATTGTCCATCTGCACGAACGTTCCGAGGAAGCCGAAGTGGTCGTTGGCCTCGTCGGCGCTGATGCTGCGGACCGGGAGGTCGAGGTTGCGGCCGATGGCGGTGGCGATCTGCTGGAAGGGAACTCCTTCGTCGGCGGCGCCGTGCAGGCGCACGCCGGCCGGGGCCTTCTCGAGGGCGAGCCGGTAGAGCTTTGCCGCGTCGAGGGTGTGCACGGCCGGCCACCGGTTGGCGCCGTCGCCGACGTACGCGGCGTACCCGTGCCGCCGGGCCGCCGCGATGATCATGGCGATGAAGCCGTAGTGGTCGAGCGCACTGTGCACGGTGGGTGCGAGCCGGACGATGGAGGAGCGCACCTCGCGGGAGGCGAGGGCGGCCACGAAGTTCTCGGCGTCGATCCGGTAGCCGCCGGCCGAGAAGGTGTCGCGTTCGGTGCCGGGGCGGCCGACGATGCCACCCATGACGAGCATGGCCGTCCCGCCCGTGCCGACCAGCGGTTTGCCGGAGCCGGCCAAACCGTCGGCGAGCGCCTTGAGGGCGTCCAGGTCAACGGCGGCGGCACCGGCCAGGTCGCCATTGATCATGAGGTCGTGGCGGAACGCCAGGTGGATCACCCCGTCGGACGCGGCCGCCTGTTCCCGAAGTACGTCGAGGTCGGACAGGTCGCCGCGGTGTGCCCGAGCGCCGCTCTTCTCGATGGCGGCGGCGGACGCGTCGGAGCGGGCCAGGCCGACGACGTCGTGTCCGGCGGAGAGCAACTCCGGCACGACCGCAGAGCCGAGGTGGCCGGAGGCGCCGGTGACGAATACGCGCATGGTGGTTCCTTCGTGGGAGTGCTGATGTCACTTGACGACATCACCGTAGCTCCTGATGTCACTGCGCGACATCCCTGAGGACGCAATAATGTCGCGATGTGACATCGGATACCATCGCCGGATGGCCCGCTGGCAACCGGACGCGCGCGGCCGCCTGGAGGCGGCCGCTTTCGAGCTGTTCCGCGAGCGCGGCTTCGAGCAGACGACGGTCGCCGACATCGCCGCCCGCGCCGGCCTGGACAAGCGCACCTTCTACCGGCTCTTCGGCGACAAGCGCGAGGCGCTCTTCAGCGGCGGCGCACACCTGGAGGAGGTGCTGGTCAAGGCGGTGGCCGAGACGGACGCCACCCCGTTCGAGGCGGTCGTCGCCGCCTTCCGCCGGGTGGCGGAGGACATCTTCGCCGACCGCCTCGAACTGGTCCGGGCCCGCCAGGCCATCATTGCGAGCAGCCCCGAGCTACAGGAGCGTGAGCTGCGCAAAGGGACCTCAATGGTCGCTGCGGTCAGCGCCGCCCTGCGTGCCAAAGGGCTGGGCGAGACCACCGCCACCCTGGCCACCGAGTCGGGTGTCACGGTCTTCCGGGTCGCGTACGCCCGCTGGGTCGCGCCCGACAGCGACGCCCCGCTCACCGACCTGATCGCCGAGGTGGCCACCGAGCTACGCGCGATCACGTCGGCAACCGGCTGACGCACTCCTGGGCCTGGCCATGCCCTGCTCGGCAGTGGTTTCCGCTACCCACCGGATGCGGTCACAAACGCCGTTCCGGCAGTGGTGAACGTTTTCACACATCCTGTTTCGCTCTGTGGGGCGGGCGCATACTTGCGATCGACCGGTACCCCTTCTCGAGGACTGGATCGTCGTCATGAGCGCACCGTTGCGCCCGCGTCCGGCCGCCCCACAGGGGCCCGCCGTTCTCGGTGCCTCCGCCAATCCCGCCACCTCCCGCCTGCTCACCGTCGGCGTCGTCGGCGCCGGCCGGGTCGGTGCCGTGCTGGGTGCCGCACTCGCCGCCGCCGGCCACCGGGTGGTCGCCGTCACCGGCACCTCCGGAGCCAGCCGGGCCCGGCTGGCCCTGCTGCTGCCCGAGGTGCCCCGCCGCCCGGTCTCCGCTGTCGCCGAGGCCGCCACCGACCTGCTGCTGATCGCGGTGCCGGACGACGCGCTGGCCGGTGTGGTGGCCGACCTCGCCGACCAGGGCGCGCTGCGCCCGGGCCAGGTGGTCGCGCACACCTCCGGTGCCCACGGGCTGGCCGTGCTGGCCCCGGCCGTCGCGGTTGGCGCCCGTCCGCTCGCTCTGCACCCGGCGATGACCTTCACCGGTACGCCGGACGACCTGGCCCGGCTCGCCGGCATCTCGTACGGCGTGACCGCCCCGGCGGAGTTGCGCGCCCTGGCCGCCCGACTCGTCGCCGACCTCGGCGGTGTGCCGGAGTGGGTGGGTGAGACGGACCGTCCGCTGTACCACGCCGCGCTGGCCCACGGCGCGAACCACCTGGTGACCCTGGTGAACGAGGCCACCGACCGGCTGCGCGACGCCGGAGTGGCCCGGCCGGAGAAGGTGCTGGCCCCGCTGCTGCGGGCCGCCCTGGAGAACGCGCTGCGGCTCGGCGACGACGCGCTCACCGGCCCGGTCTCCCGCGGCGACGCGGGCACCGTCCAACGGCACCTGGCCCGGTTGGCCGCGACCGCCCCGGAGTCCGTTCCCGCGTACCTGGCGCTGGCCCGGCGTACCGCCGACCGGGCGATCGCCGCCGGCCGGCTGCGGCCGGTGGACGCCCAGTCGCTGCTGGGTGTGCTCGCCGACACCACCCGGCAGGTGACCGCGTGAGCGCGGGGAGCGGGCTCCAGCTCGTGCACACCCGGGCCGATCTGGCCGAGGCGCGCGCCGGGCTGAAGGGCACGGTCGGGGTGGTGATGACCATGGGCGCGCTGCACTCCGGGCACGAGACGCTGCTGCGCGCGGCCCGGGAACAGGCCGATCACGTGCTGGTGACGATCTTCGTGAACCCGTTGCAGTTCGGGCCGAACGAGGACTTCGACCGCTATCCGCGCACTCTTGAGGCTGACCTGGAGGTGTGCCGGCGGGCGGGCGCCGACCTGGTCTTCGCCCCGTCGGTGGCGGACATGTACCCGGACGGGCAGCCCCGCGTACGCCTCGATCCGGGCCCGCTCGGCGCTGAACTGGAGGGCTCGAGCCGCCCCGGCTTCTTCCACGGGGTGCTCACCGTGGTGCTGAAGCTGCTTCAGCTCACCCGGCCGGACCTGGCGTTCTTCGGCGAGAAGGACTACCAGCAGCTCACCCTGGTCCGGCGGATGGCCCGCGACCTGGATGTGCCGGTCGAGGTGGTCGGTGTGCCGACCGTCCGGGAGCCGGACGGGTTGGCGCTGTCCAGCCGCAACCGTTACCTGAGCGAGCCGGAGCGGGCCGCCGCGCTGAGTCTGTCCGCCGCGCTGCGCGCCGGTGCGCGGGCCGCCGACGACGGCCTGGACGCGGGGGCGGTGCTGACCGCCGCGCACGCCGCGTTCGGTGCCGGTACGCCCGGTGCCCGCCTCGACTATCTGGTGCTCACCGATCCCGAGTTGGAACCGGGGCCGGTGTCCGGGCCGGCCCGGCTGGTGATCGCCGC
The DNA here is from genome assembly GCF_004217135.1 of Micromonospora violae. NCBI lineage: Bacteria > Bacillati > Actinomycetota > Actinomycetes > Micromonosporales > Micromonosporaceae > Micromonospora > Micromonospora violae. Next base: position 5,301,147 of record NZ_SHKK01000001.1, on the reverse strand, counting down.
CTGGGTGGGCGCCACCCGGTTGATCGACAACGCGGCGATCCACCTCGCCCCGCGTCCCTGACCCGGCCGCACCACCCTCCACCATTCCCGCGAAAGGCCACTGCGATGTTGCGGACCATGCTCAAGTCGAAGATCCACCGAGCCACGGTGACCCAGGCCGACCTGCACTACGTCGGCTCGGTGACGGTGGACGAGGACCTGCTCGACGCCGCCGACCTGCTCCCCGGCGAGCAGGTGGCGATCGTGGACATCACCAACGGCGCGCGGCTGGAGACGTACGTGATCCCGGGCGAGCGGGGCAGCGGTGTGATCGGCATCAACGGTGCCGCCGCGCACCTGGTGCACCCCGGTGACCTGGTCATCCTGATCTCGTACGGGCAGATGGACGACGCCGAGGCCCGGTCCTACCGGCCTCGGGTCGTGCACGTCGACGCCGACAACCGGGTGATCGAGTTGGGTGCCGATCCGGCTGCGGCAGCCCCCGGCACCGCTGGCAACCCCGTGCCCAGTCCGCTGGCCGTGTCCGGAGTCTGATTCCGGGTACCGCGATTCCGGTCTGTCACCAGAAGGTCATTTCCGGTTACCCTGGGCACGCTGGCGGAAGCCGGTCGGTGGCTGGGGGAGGCCGCGATGCGCCGTGCCATGACGACCCTGTTCGCCGCTGCCGTGACGGCAGTGCTGGTGGTGGGCTGTGCCGGGTCCGGCGGCCTGGACGGTGATCTGACCGACGACTGGGCGGCGCTGCCGGCACCGTCGGCGTTCACTCCCGCCGCTGGTGTGTGTCACGCCGCCGATTTCACCGATCTGGTCAGCCTGGCCAGCTACGAGCCGGTGGACTGCGCCGGGCCGCACCGACTGGAGACCGTGCACGTCGGGGTGTTCCCGCCGGAGCGGACGACCGCTCCGGCGGGTGGTTCGGCCGAGCTGCGGGGCGCGTTCGCCGAGTGCGACACCCGGGCGAGCGGCTACGTGGGTGACGACTGGCGGTCCGGCCGGCTACGGCTGTCCGTGGCGCTGCCCAACGCGCCAGGCTGGGCGGCGGGTTCCCGGTGGTTCCGCTGCGACCTCACCGAGTTGACCACGGTCGAGGCGGCGGCCACCGTGGTGGTCCGGTCGGGCAGCCTGCGGGACGCGTTGAAGGGGCCCACCGGGCTGCGCCTGGGTTGCCAGCAGACCCGCAGTGGCACCGGCCGGGGTGTGCAGACGCTGATCCCGGTGGAGTGCGGCACACCACACAACGCCGAGTTCGTCGGGGTGTGGCGCGCCCCGGACCGGGCGTACCCGACCCGGGAGGCCGACTGGGTGCCGCTCTACACGGGTTGTCGCAGCGTCCTCGCCCGGTATGCGGGCGTACCCGACGATGCCGGGCTGCGCTTCCGCAGCGGTGTGGTGGTCCGACCGCCGGGGGCGGGGCGTTGGAAGGTCGGTGACCGCGGTGTCCGCTGCTACCTGTGGCTCAGCGACCGTACGGTGACCGCCTCGCTGAAGGGCGCCGGCCCGGCCGGTCTGCCGCTGCGCACGAAGTGACCACCGCCGGACGGTCGGCGTGGCGCGGGGCGTCCCGGACAGGGTCGCCCAGACCACTCGTCCCGCCCCCGCCGCCCCGGGCGAGGATGGTTCAGGTTGACTGGGGGGATGGACCTCCCGACCGTGGACCTGCCTGCCCTGCCCGCGTTGCTGGCCGCGCCCGCGCCCGGCTGGGTGGAGACCACCGACGTGATCGTGGTGGGCTCCGGCGTGGCCGGGTTGACCGCGGCGCTGCATCTGCGCGAGGCGGGTCTGCACGTCACGGTGGTCACCAAGGTCAATATTGACGACGGCTCGACCCGGTGGGCGCAGGGCGGCATCGCCGCCGTGCTCGACCCGGCCGACACCCCGGCTGCGCACGCCCGGGACACCGAGGTAGCCGGGGTCGGGCTCTGCGACCCGGCGGCGGTCCGGGTGCTGGTCGAGGAGGGCCCGACCCGGCTCCGGGAGTTGATCCGGATCGGTGCCGAGTTCGATCGCCACCCGGACGGCTCGCTGATGCTGACCCGCGAGGGCGGGCACCGGGCGGACCGGATCGTGCACGCCGGCGGGGACGCCACCGGCGCGGAGGTGCAGCGGGCCCTGCACGCCGCGGTGCAGCGCGACCCGTGGATCCGGCTGGTCGAGCAGGCCCTCGTGCTGGACCTGCTGCGCGCGCCCGGCGACGGCCCGGACGGGCTCGGTCCCGCCTGCGGGATCACCCTGCACGTGCTGGGCGAGGGCAGTGAGGACGGCGTCGGCGCGCTGCTGGCCCGGGCGGTGGTGCTCGCCACCGGCGGCATGGGACAGATCTTCTCGGCCACCACCAACCCGGCCGTCTCCACCGGGGACGGGGTGGCGTTGGCGATGCGGGCCGGCGCGGCGGTGACCGACGTGGAGTTCGTCCAGTTCCATCCGACCGCCCTGATCACCCCGTCCGGCGCGGGGGTGCCCGGGGCCGGGCACGCGCAGCAGCCGCTGGTCTCGGAGGCGTTGCGCGGCGAGGGCGCGTACCTGGTGGACTCCGACGGCAAGCGGTTCATGGTGGGCCAGCACGAGTTGGCCGAGCTGGCACCCCGGGACGTGGTGGCCAAGGGCATCCACCGGGTGCTGCTGGCCAGCGGCGCGGACCACGTCTTCCTCGACGCACGGCACCTGGGCGGCGACTTCCTGGCCGGCCGGTTCCCCACCATCGTGGCGTCCTGCCTGGCGATCGGGGTGGACCCGGCGACCGATCTGATTCCGGTGGCCCCGGCCGCCCACTACGCCTCCGGCGGGGTCCGCACCGACCTGCGCGGCCGTACCTCCATCCCCGGCCTGTACGCCTGCGGCGAGGTGGCCTGCACGGGCGTGCACGGGGCGAACCGGCTGGCCAGCAACTCGCTGCTGGAGGGTCTGGTCTTCTCCCGGCGGATCGCCGAGGACATCGCGGCCGGTCTGCCCGAGCAGGCCCAGCCAGCGGAGACCGGTGCCTGGCGTGGGGGTGCCGGTTGGGTGTTGCCGGCGGAGGTGACGCCGGCCCTGCAACGGGCGATGACCCGGGGGGCCGGGGTGCTCCGGTCCGCGGCGACGCTGGCCGAGACGGCCGGGACGCTGACCGAGCTGGGTGTCGCCCGGGGCCGGCCGCGGACCGCGGACTGGGAGGCGACGAACCTGCTCACCGTGGCATCGACGCTGGTTTCCGCCGCGTACGCGCGTGGCGAGACCCGGGGTTGCCACTGGCGGGAGGACTTCCCGACGGCCGATGAGCGGTGGCTGGGCCATCTGGTCGGTGCGGTCGGGGCACAGGGCCGGGTGACGCAGCAATGGGAGGGAAGGTCACAGTGAGCGCGAGGAGTGAGCCGGTGTTGCGAGCCCCGCAGTCGCGAACGGAGACGGCACTGATCGAGTCGACGCGGCACGCGTTGCAGGCGGCCGGGCTGGATCCGGCGCAGGTGCGGCAGGTGATCGAGGGTGCGCTCATCGAGGACCTGGGCCCGGACTTTCTCGACGTCACCAGCGTGGCCACCATTCCGGCGGAGCAGACCGACACCGCCGACCTGGTGGCCCGTGCGGACGGGGTGGTGGCCGGGATGGCGGTGGCCGCCGCCGTGTTCGAGCTGGTGGGTGAGGTGACGGGCTTCGGTCGTACCGTCGAGGTGTCGGTGCTGGCCCGCGACGGCGAGCGGGTGGCGCGCGGCGAGGTGTTGGCGACGGTGACCGGCCCGACCCGGCTGCTGCTGACGGCCGAGCGGACGGCGCTCAATCTGCTCTGCCGGATGTCCGGGGTGGCCACCCACACCCGCGCCTGGGCGGACGCCCTCGCGGGCACGAAGGCGATGGTGCTGGACACTCGTAAGACGACGCCGGGCCTGCGGGCGCTGGAGAAGTACGCGGTGCGGGCCGGCGGTGGCACCAACAAGCGCATGGGCCTCTACGACGTGGCCATGATCAAGGACAACCACAAGCTGGCGGCCGGGGGCATCACGGCGGCCTACCGGCGGGTCCGGGAGGCGTTCCCGGAGGTGCCGGTGCAGGTCGAGGTGACAACGGTCGCCGAGGCGGTGGAGGCGGTGGAGGCCGGGGCGGACTTCCTGCTCTGCGACAACATGACGCCGGAGGTGCTGGCCGAGGCGGTGACCGCGGTGGGTGACCGGGCGGAGCTGGAGGCGACCGGCGGGCTGACCCTGGAGGTGGCCGGCCGGTACGCGGCGACCGGGGTGGACTTCCTCTCGGTGGGCGCGTTGACGCACTCGTCGCCGATCCTGGACATCGCGCTGGACCTGCGCACCGAGTAGTTGTCTAGGCTGCGTGCGTGCTGCTCTGCATCGACATCGGAAACACCAACACCGTGCTGGCGACCTTCGACGGCGACAAGCTGGTGCACTCCTGGCGGATCAAGACCGATGCCCGCTCGACGGCGGACGAACTGGGGCTGATGTTCCGGGGTCTGCTCGCCGCCGACAACGTCGAGATCACCGGTGTGGCCGCCTGTTCCACGGTGCCGGCGGCGCTGCGGTCGCTGCGCACCATGCTGGGCCGCTACTACGCCGACGTGCCGAGCGTCGTGGTCGAGCCGGGAGTGCGGACCGGGGTGCAGTTGGCGATCGACAATCCGAAGGAGGTCGGCTCCGACCGAGTGGTGAACACCCTGGCGGCGTACACCCTCTACGGCGGGCCGTCGATCGTGGTGGACTTCGGCACGACCACCAACTTCGACGTGATCAGCGAGCGCGGTGAGTTCCTGGGCGGGGCGTTCGCCCCGGGCATCGAGATCTCCTTCGACGCGCTGGCCGCCCGCGCCGCGCAGCTGCGCAAGGTCGAGGCCACCAAGCCGCGTTCGGTGATCGGCAAGAACACCGTGGAGTGCCTCCAGGCCGGCCTGTACTTCGGTTTCGCCGGTCAGGTGGACCGCATCGTCGAGCGGATGACCGAGGAGTTGGGCGAGGTGCGGGCGGTGATCGCCACCGGCGGGCTCGCCTCCCTGGTGATGAACGAGTGTCGCAGCATCACCCACCACGAGCCGATGATCACGCTGATCGGTCTGCGGATGGTCTACGAGCGCAACCGGTGACCCCGGCCGCCGTCGGGGCCGCCCGTCGGCGGGCTTCAGCGGCGTCGGGCGCGCAGCACCAGCGTCCGGTACGGCAGCTCGACGGTGTCCCGGCCAGCGAGGGCGGGGTGGGTGTTCAGGAGTTCGGTCAGTTCCCGCTCGACCCGCTGCTGATCGTCAGTGGTGGCGGTGAGCCAGTACGAACGGGTGCGGACCACTCCGCGCAGCTCGTCCGGCGTGAGCGTGCTGTGGTGCCGGAACTCGCGCCGCTCGATGGGGTCGAAGGCAGGGCCGAAGTCGGGGTGGTCGTTGCCCGCCAGGCTGGCCGAGTTGTCGCCGAAGTGGGCGATACGACCCAGCTCGGCCACCCAGTCGACGCTGTCGTCCCGGATGTTCCAGATGGGGGCGAAGGTGCCACCGGGACGGAGCACCCGGGCGATCTCGGTGTGCGCGGGCTCCCGGTCGAACCAGTGGTACGCCGTCCCCACCAGCACCGCGTCCGCGGCCGAGTCGGGCAGCGGCAGGGCCTCGGCGGCGCCTGCCAGCGCCGTCGTGCCCGGGGTGCTGACGGCGAGTTGCGCCCGCATTCCCGGATCGGGCTCGACCGGTACGACCTGGTGGCCCAGGGCCAGCACGGCGCGGGTCAGGATGCCCGTGCCGGCTGCGAGATCCACCACCTGGGCCGCCCGCAGCCCGTCGAGGGCCCAGCGGACCGCAGCACCGGGATAACGTGGCCGAAAGCGGTCATAGTCACTCGCCGCGACGCCGAAGGAGAGGGCGTGAGTGTGATCGACCATGACGGGCAGGTTATCCCGTAACAGCCTCCGGCAGGCTTGAGTACGCTCGGCCCTGACCCCTGTATCTCCGTGACGAGGAAGCGTGCCGTGAGCGAGCAGAACCCCGTGCCAGTGGACCCCGCCGACGACCTTCCCGAGCAGATGAAGGTCCGCCGGGAGAAGCGGGACCGGATGCTCGCCGAAGGCATCGAGCCCTACCCGGTCGGCTTCCCCCGCACGACCACCCTGGCGCAGGTCCGGGCGAACTACGCCGACCTGCCGACCGACACCGCGACCGGCGACCAGGTCGCGGTCACCGGTCGGGTGATCTTCGTACGCAACACAGGCAAGCTCTGCTTCGCGACCCTGCGGGACGGCGACGGCACCGAGTTGCAGGCGATGCTCTCCCTGGACCGGGTCGGGCCGGAGCGGCTGGAGGCGTGGAAGCGCCTCGTCGACCTCGGCGACCACGTCGGCGTCACCGGTGAGGTGATCACCAGCCGCCGGGGTGAGCTGTCGGTGCTGGCCCAGCAATGGGAGATGACCGCCAAGGCGCTGCGACCGTTGCCGGTGGCCCACAAGCCCCTCTCCGAGGAGGCGCGCGTCCGGCAGCGCTACGTCGACCTGATCGTCCGGCCGCAGGCGCGGGAGATGGTCCGCACCCGGGCCGCCGCCGTACGCAGTCTGCGCGACTCACTGCACGGGCAGGGCTTCATCGAGGTGGAAACGCCGATGTTGCAACTGCTGCATGGTGGTGCGACGGCTCGACCGTTCGTGACCCACAGCAATGCATTGAACACCGATCTGTATCTGCGAATCGCCCCGGAACTGTTTCTCAAGCGCGCTGTGGTCGGCGGCGTCGACCGCGTCTTCGAGATCAACCGCAACTTCCGTAATGAGGGTATCGACTCTTCGCACTCGCCGGAGTTCGCGATGCTCGAGACGTACCAGGCGTACGGCGACTACGACACGATGGCCGAGTTGACCCGCAATCTCGTGCAACAGGCGGCGATCGCGGTGAGCGGCTCGACGGTGGTGACCCATGCCGACGGGCGGGAGTTCGACCTCGGCGGCGAGTGGCGGTCCGTGACGTTGTTCGGTGTGCTTTCGGAAGCGCTCGGTGAGGAGGTCACGGTCCGCACCGAACGCTCCCGTCTGGTGGAGTACGCGGACAAGGTGGGATTGGCTGTGGACCCGAAGTGGGGCCCGGGCAAGCTGGCCGAGGAGTTGTTCGAGGAACTGGTCGTTCCCGGCCTGGAGGCACCCACCTTCGTCCGGGACTACCCGGAGGAGACGAGCCCGCTCACCCGGGCGCATCGCAGCGAGCCGGGGCTGGCCGAGAAGTGGGACCTCTACGTGCTCGGCTTCGAGTTGGGCACCGCGTACTCCGAGCTGGTGGACCCGATCGTGCAGCGGGAGCGGCTGGTTGCCCAGGCGCAGTTGGCCGCCCGTGGCGACGACGAGGCGATGCGTCTCGATGAGGACTTTCTTCGGGCGATGGAGTATGGAATGCCGCCGGCCGGCGGTATGGGAATGGGAATCGACCGGCTGTTGATGGCCCTGACCGGGCTCGGAATTCGGGAAACGATCCTCTTCCCGTTGGTCCGCCAGGAGTAGTCCCGCCTGGTTCACGGCAGGCCGTAACGGGGTCCTATTGACGCGACGAGCGGCACGCGGGTTATTGTGCTCTCGTTAGCAGGAGCACCCTGCTCGAAAGGAATGTGGGACGTGGCCAAGCAGATCATTCACAAGCTGGTTGATGACCTGGACGGCGGGGACGCGGACGAGACCGTCAAGTTCGCCCTCGACGGTGTTCAGTACGAGATCGACCTGTCGAGCGCCAACGCCGCGAAATTGCGCGATGCATTTGCCTCGTACGTGGGTGCCGGCACCAAGGTCGGCCGGGGCGGCGTGGTGATCGGTGGCCGGGCTGCCCGCGGTCGGGGTGGCGCGACCGCCGATCGGGAACAGAACAAGGCGATCCGGGAGTGGGCCAAGAAGGCCGGCAAGGACATCTCGGACCGGGGTCGTATCCCGCAGGAGATCGTGGACGAGTTCCACGCGAAGCGCTGATCCGTCAGCAGCGTGGTGGCGAGCCGCCACCGCAGGCGACACCGACGCCGGGCCGGAGGAGTTCTCCGGGCCGGCGTCGCCGTATCTGCTGAGCGTGCGGGCGGCCGCGGTGCCGGGGTGGGGCCGGTGTCACGGTTTCGGGGCCGGTGTTCGTGGTGTCCGGTTCTGTCGGGCGGGAAGCATTCCGGGCCGACGGGAGTTATCCACAACCAGTGGAACAGCTATCCACAGCCTGTGGACAACCTCCCCCAGGGTGGGGGTCGGCGTTCGTGGTGACCACCGGTCCGCCCTCGCGGAGCCTTCCGGACCCCGGATCGGGCTTCCGTCGAGCCGGTCGGATTTCGCTCTGCGCGTAGCGGCAGGGCTACCGGAACACCTCCTGAGCGCGGACGGTTGTTCAAAACGACGTGGAACCGACCCTGCGCAGAGACACACGACCTCAGCTGAGTCGGTCAGCGACGATAGAGTAAGGAGGCACGGACGCCCGTCCTGGACGTTCGCGCACCGGCCCCGCCAAGATCTTGACCATCAAGGCGCACGGCACGTGAGGAGCACGAGGGCATGTTCGAGCGGTTCACCGACCGAGCGCGACGGGTTGTCGTCCTGGCCCAAGAAGAGGCCCGGATGCTCAACCACAACTACATCGGTACGGAACACATCCTGCTGGGCCTGATCCACGAAGGTGAAGGCGTCGCGGCCAAGGCCCTGGAGAGCCTCGGTATCTCCCTGGAGGGCGTCCGTCAGCAGGTCGAGGAGATCATCGGCCAGGGCCAGCAGGCGCCGAGCGGGCACATCCCGTTCACGCCGCGGGCGAAGAAGGTGCTGGAGCTGTCGCTGCGCGAGGCGCTGCAGCTCGGCCACAACTACATCGGCACGGAGCACATCCTGCTCGGGCTGATCCGTGAGGGCGAGGGCGTCGCCGCCCAGGTGCTGGTGAAGCTCGGCGCCGACCTCAACCGGGTCCGCCAGCAGGTGATCCAGCTGCTCTCCGGCTACCAGGGCAAGGAGCCCGCCGCGGCGGGCGCCGCAGCGGGTGAGGCCGCGCCGTCGACCAGCCTGGTGCTGGACCAGTTCGGCCGTAACCTGACTCAGGCCGCCCGCGAGGGCAAGCTCGACCCGGTCATCGGGCGCGAGAAGGAAATCGAGCGGGTCATGCAGGTGCTCTCCCGCCGTACCAAGAACAACCCGGTCCTGATCGGTGAGCCCGGCGTCGGTAAGACCGCCGTGGTGGAGGGCCTGTCCCAGAAGATCATCAAGGGCGAGGTGCCCGAGACCCTCAAGGACAAGCAGCTCTACACGCTTGACCTCGGCGCGCTCGTCGCCGGTTCCCGCTACCGCGGTGACTTCGAGGAGCGCCTCAAGAAGGTGCTCAAGGAGATCCGCACCCGCGGCGACATCATCCTGTTCATCGACGAGATCCACACCCTGGTGGGTGCGGGTGCCGCCGAGGGCGCGATCGACGCCGCGAGCATCCTCAAGCCGATGCTGGCCCGTGGCGAGCTGCAGACCATCGGCGCCACCACGCTCGACGAGTACCGCAAGCACCTGGAGAAGGACGCCGCTCTCGAGCGCCGGTTCCAGCCGATCCAGGTGGGTGAGCCGTCGCTGGCCCACACCATCGAGATCCTCAAGGGTCTGCGCGATCGGTACGAGGCCCACCACCGGGTGAGCATCACCGACGCCGCTCTGGTGGCCGCCGCGACCCTGGCCGACCGGTACATCTCCGACCGCTTCCTGCCGGACAAGGCGATCGACCTGATCGACGAGGCCGGTGCCCGGATGCGGATCCGTCGGATGACCGCGCCGCCAGACCTGCGGGACTTCGACGAGCGCATCGCCCAGGTGCGTCGCGACAAGGAGTCCGCGATCGACGCGCAGGACTTCGAGCGCGCCGCGCAGCTGCGTGACAAGGAGAAGCAGCTGCTCGGTCAGAAGGCTCAGCGGGAGAAGGAGTGGAAGGCCGGTGACCTGGACGTCGTCAGCGAGGTTGACGACGAGCAGATCGCCGAGGTGCTCGGCAACTGGACCGGCATCCCGGTCTACAAGCTGACCGAGGAGGAGACCTCGCGCCTGCTGCGCATGGAGGACGAGCTGCACAAGCGCGTCATCGGCCAGGAGGACGCGGTCAAGGCGGTCTCGAAGGCGATCCGGCGTACCCGCGCCGGCCTGAAGGACCCGAAGCGTCCGTCGGGCTCGTTCATCTTCGCCGGCCCGTCCGGTGTGGGTAAGACCGAGCTGTCCAAGGCGCTGGCCGAGTTCCTCTTCGGCAGCGAGGACGCCCTCATCCAGCTGGACATGTCCGAGTTCCACGACCGTTACACGGTCTCCCGGCTCGTGGGTGCCCCTCCCGGCTACGTCGGCTACGACGAGGGCGGGCAGCTGACCGAGAAGGTGCGGCGTCGGCCGTTCTCGGTGGTCCTCTTCGACGAGATCGAGAAGGCCCACCCGGACGTGTTCAACACGCTCCTGCAGATCCTCGAAGACGGTCGGCTCACCGACGGCCAGGGTCGGATCGTGGACTTCAAGAACACGGTCATCATCCTGACCACCAACCTGGGCACCCGAGACGTCGCCAAGGCGGTGTCGCTGGGCTTCCAGCAGTCGGAGGACTCCGAGTCCAACTACGACCGGATGAAGCAGAAGGTCAACGACGAGCTCAAGCAGCACTTCCGGCCTGAGTTCCTCAACCGGATCGACGACACCATCGTCTTCCACCAGCTGCGCCAGACCGAGATCCTCTCGATCGTGGACATCATGATCCAGCGGATCGAAGGCCAGCTGCGCAACAAGGACATGGGTCTGGAGCTGACCGACAACGCCAAGAAGTACCTGGCCGCGAAGGGCTTCGACCCGGTGCTCGGTGCCCGTCCGCTTCGTCGCACGATCCAGCGCGACATCGAGGACAACCTCTCCGAGCGGATCCTGTTCAACGAGCTGACCCCCGGTCAGATCGTGGTGGTCGACTGCGAGGGCGACCCGGACGACATCGACAAGTCCAAGCTCGTCTTCCGGGGCTCGGACAAGCCGGTCGAGGTTCCGGACGCCGTCCCGGCCGATCTCGGTGGCACGGCCGCTGGCACCGCCACTGCGGGCGTGGACGAGTAGCACAACAGGCAAGGGGCGGGGCCCCGGTGGCGCAAGCCACCGGGGCCCCGCCTTTTTGGCGTGTGGGTCGTCCGGTGCGCCGCCGGTGGTGCGGGTCAGGTGGTGAGGTCGGCGGTTGGCAGCGACGGGCCGTCACCGACCAGGCGGAAGGAGTCGGCGCCGGTGGGTTCGACCAGCCCGTCCTGCACCAGGCCGGCGAGGGCGCGGGCGCGCTGCACGTCGTCGGTCCAGACCTGATCCAGCCGCTGGTGCGGGACCGGCCCGGTGCTGTCCCGCAGCACTCCCAGCAGCAGACCGCGAACCTGGCGGTCGGTGCCCGCGTACCGCTGGGGTCGGCGGGTCGGGCCGACGGGCGCCTCCTGCCCGGACGCCCGCCACGCACAGACCGACTCGACGGGGCAGGCCGTGCAGCGCGGCGACCGGGCGGTGCAGATCACCGCGCCCAACTCCATGAACGCGGCACTGGCCAGCGCCGCCGCCGCCGGTTCCGTGGGCAGCAGCACTTCGGTGGCGGCCAGGTCGGCCGGTCGGGTGACGGGCCCGGCATCCGGCTCGCCGGCCACGGCCCGGCAGACGACCCGGCGTACGTTGGTGTCGACCACCGGGTGCCGCTGCCCGTACGCGAAGGCAGCCACCGCCCGCGCCGTGTAGGTGCCGACGCCGGGTAGTGCCAGCAGTTGTTCCAGCCGGTCCGGCACCTGGCCGCCGTGCCGGTCGACGATCGCCACCGCGCATTCGCGTAGCCGGACCGCGCGCCGGGGGTAACCGAGGCGTCCCCACATCCGGATCGCCTCGGCGGGGGTGTCCGCCGCCAACGCGGCCGGGTCCGGCCAGCGGGCCAACCACGCCTGCCAGGCCGGCACCACCCGGACCACGGGTGTCTGCTGGAGCATGACCTCGCTGACCAGGATGGCCCACGGGGTGACCCCGGGCTCGCGCCACGGCAGGTCACGGGCGTTCTGCTGGAACCATCGGCTGACCAGGGTGGCGAAGTCGGGTTGAGTCATGGCGTCGTCGATGATGTCACGTGCCACGTTCCCGTTGGTTGGGCGGCTCGGGCGGGGTGCCACATCGTCGCCCGGCGGACGGGGGAGAATGCCCGGATGAACGAGCTGGCGATCACCGTCATCGGTCGGGACCGGCCGGGCATCGTGGCCGACGTCGCGGAGGTGCTGGCCCGGTTGGGCGCGAACCTCACCGACAGCACGATGACGCGGCTGCGGGGGCACTTCGCGATGACCCTCATCTGCACCGGGCCGGCCGCCGCCGAGGTCGAGGCCGCCCTGGCGCCGCTGGCCGCCGAGGGTCAGCTGCTGGCGACGGTACGCGCGGTCACCCCGGACGGCGATGTGCCTGCGGCGGGTGAGCCGTACGTGATGGCGGTGCACGGCTCGGACCGGATGGGGATCGTCGCGGCGATGACGCGGGTGCTGGTGGATGCCGGGGGAAATGTCACCGACCTGAGTACCCGGTTGACCGGTGCGCTCTACGTGGTGTTGGCGGAGGTCGAGTTGCCGGCCGGGGTGGCGGACACCCTGATCGACCGGCTGCACCGGACGGCTGCCGAGCTGGGCGTGGAGGTCACCCTCCGGCCAGCGGACCCGGATCTGCTGTGAGCGGCGAGGAGCGCGGGCCGGAGTTCGGCCTGGGGGACTGGACGCCGGATTCGCTGGCGGTGCCCGGTGTGGTGCGGACGGTGGTGTCCGCTCCGCATCCGGTGTTGAGCCGGGCGGCGGACGAGGTCGATCCCACGGCCGAGGAGACGGTCCAGTTGGCGGCCGACCTGGTGGCCACGATGAAGGTCTCGCCGGGCTGTGTCGGGCTGGCCGCGCCGCAGGTCGGGGTGGGCGCGCAACTCTTCGCCGTCGACGTGACCGGGCACCCGAAGTCGGTGACGGTGCACGGCACCTTCGTGTTGTGCAACGCCCGGGTGGTCGAGGCGACGCGATGGAAGCCGGGCCGGGAGGGGTGCATGTCGGTGCCGGACCTGACCGGGGATGTGAAGCGGGCCAGTCGGCTGGTGGTGGCGGGTGACCTGCCGGGCAGCGGCGAGCAGGTCCGGCTGGTGACCGACGGCTTCGAGGCTCGGGCGTTGCAGCACGAGATCGACCATTGCGCGGGGCTACTCTTCCTGGACCGGGTGGCCGGTGCACACGCGGTCTATCAGCGCAAGGTCTACCTGTGACCGGTGAGCTGTCTGTCCTCAGTGGAGGATTGGGCGTGCCCCTCGAATCGGTTCCGGCGCGTCGCGCCGCGCTGCCGGGTACGGCGCGGCTACGGTGGAGGGCATCATGCGTCTGACGGTCGGCCCCCTGCCACCCGCCGTGTATTGGCGGCGTCGCGCCGTCGTACTCGGAGCGGGGCTTCTGTTCCTGATTGTCCTGCTCTACTCCTGCACCGGTTCGGGTCGTTCCGGTGGACAGAAGCCGACGGCGGGAGGTTCGCCGTCGGCGACGTCCGCCGCCCCGGCGGGTCCGGACGGGCCGGTGCTGACCCCGCAGACCGGGGTTCCGTCAGCATCCACGTCCGCTGACCCGGGTGCGACGAATCCGGCCCCGGCGATCACCAGCAACACACCGCCGTTGGGTGCGGCGGCCGGTGCGGAGGACGACGGCACCTGCACCGACGAGGAGATCAGCGTGGTCTCGTCGGCGAGCTCGACCTCGGTGCAGCGCGGCGCGGTGGTCGAGCTGCAACTGAAGATCAAGAACACGTCGGACCGGACGTGCAGTCGCAACGTCGGTGCCGACCTTCAGGAGATCTTCATCAAGTCCGGTGCCGAGAAGGTCTGGTCGTCGGACACCTGCGGCAAGGTTCAGGGCTCCGACGTGCAGTCGTTCACGCCGAACTTCGAGCGCTCCTACCGGGTGCCGTGGAACGGGCGGGACACCAGCCGCTGCGACGGTGCGCTGGCCGGCGGGCCGCTGGCACCGATCGGGTCGTACCAGGTGTTCGCCCGGGTCGGCACGAAGCACAGCGAGCCGGCGAAGCTCACCGTCACCGGCTGAGCCGGGTCAGCCGGTGACGCTGCCCGGTCAGACGTAGCGTTCCAGGATGGATGCCTCGGCGAGCCGGGACAGCCCCTCCCGGACGCCACGGGCCCGGGCGTCACCGACCCCCTCGACGGCCTGCAGGTCCTCCACGGTCGCGCCGAGCAGGCGCTGGAGGCTGCCGAAGTGCAGCACCAGGCGATCGACGACCGCCACCGGGAGCCGGGGCACCTTGGCCAGCAGGCGGAAGCCGCGTGGGCTGACCGCGGCGTCGAGCGCGTCGGACGCGGCCGGGTAGCCGATCGCCTTGGCGACCGACACCAGGTCGATCAGCTCGGTGGCGCCGAGCAGGTCCAGCTCGACGAGCGCCTCGTCCAACGTGCGTGACTTGCGGCCGACGGGGAGGTAATCCCGGATGACCAGAGTCCGGTCGGCGTCCACGCCGGCCATCAGCTCGTCGAGTTGCAGGGCCAGCAGCCGACCGTCGGTGCCCAGCTCGACCACGTAACCGGCGATCTCGTCGGCGATCCGGCGGACCATCTCCAGTCGCTGCACCACGGCCACCGCGTCCCGTACGGTGACCAGATCCTCGATCTCCAGGGCGGAGAGCGTGCCGGAGACCTCGTCCAGCCGGAGCTTGTAGCGCTCCAGGGTGGCGAGCGCCTGGTTGGCGCGGGAGAGGATGGCCGCCGAGTCGTCGAGCACGTGCCGTTGGCCGTTGACGTAGAGGCTGATGATCCGCATGGACTGGCTGACCGAAATGACCGGATAGCCGGTCTGGCGGGCGACCCGCTCAGCGGTGCGGTGCCGGGTGCCGGACTCTTCGGTCGGGATGGACGGGTCGGGCATCAGGTGCACGGCCGCCCGGACGATCCTGGTGCCGTCGCTGGAGAGCACGACAGCGCCGTCCATCTTGCACAGCTCGCGCACCCGGGTCGCGGAGAACTCGACGTCCAGTGGGAAACCGCCCGTGCACAGGCCCTCGACCACCTTGTCGTAGCCGAGCACGATGAGCGCGCCCGTGCGACCCCGCAGGATGCGCTCCAGGCCGTCGCGCAGGGCGGTGCCCGGGGCCATCAGGGCGAGGTTGGCCCGTAGCGGATCTCCGGCGCTTCCGGCGGCTCCCACGGTCACGTTCACGCTGATCGGGCGGGCGGGCGAGCCCACGGCGCCGGTGCGGGCCTGGGGCGGCGCGCCGGCTGGCTTGGTGGTATCGCGGTCGATCGGCACGGGCACAGTCTACGGACTGCCGTGCGGTGGGTGCTGTCGTGGTTACTGTGATGTGTCACGATGCCGCCCTCATCAACGTTTCCCGGTTGCGACGTGCTGTCCGGTTTCGCCGCCCGCGTCGGCACGGTGGGTCATTCGGCGGACGCGCGGGCCGCATGGTGCAGCGCCGAACGGACGTCGGTGACCTCGGTCACTCGCATCTGCTCGGGGCCGGCGCCGGTGCTGGCCGGGCCGCAGCCGGGCGGCACCAGGGCCACCTTGAACCCCAGCCGGGCCGCTTCGGCCAGCCGACGTGGCACCGCCCCGACCCGGCGCACCTCGCCGGTCAGGCCCACCTCACCGATCGCCACCAGGTGCGGCGCGATCGCCAGGTTGAGCCCGCCGGAGGCGACCGCCAGCGCCACCGCCAGGTCGGCCGCCGGCTCCACCACCCGGATCCCGCCCACGGTGGCGGCGAAGACCTCCCGGTCGTGCAGGGTCAGCCGCTCGGTGCGCCGTTGCAGCACCGCGAGCACCATCGCCAGTCGCGCCGAGTCGAGGCCGGAGACGGTGCGTCGGGGAGAGCCCGCCACGGTCGCGCCGATCAGCGCCTGCACCTCGGTGACCAGGGCCCGCCGCCCCTCCATGGCCACGGTCACGCAGGTGCCCGGGACCGGCTCCGCGTAGCGGGTCAGGAACAGCCCGGACGGGTCGGCCAGGCTGCTGATGCCGCCCTCGTGCATCTCGAAGCAGCCGACCTCGTCGGCTGCGCCGAACCTGTTCTTCACGCCGCGCACCAGGCGCAGCGACGAGTGCTTGTCGCCCTCGAAGTGCAGCACCACGTCGACCAGGTGCTCCAGCACCCGGGGCCCGGCCACCTGGCCGTCCTTGGTGACGTGCCCGACCAGCACCGTCGCGATGCCCCGCTCCTTGGCGACCGAGACCAGCGCGGCGGTGACCGCACGGACCTGGGTCACACCACCGGGCACCCCCTCGGTGCCGGTGGTCGAGATGGTCTGCACCGAGTCGAGCACCAACAGGCCCGGCTTGACCGCGTCGAGGTGACCGAGCACCGAGGCCAGGTCGCTCTCCGCGGCGAGGTAGAGCTGCTCGTGCAGGGTGCCCATCCGCTCGGCGCGCAGGCGCACCTGACTGACCGACTCTTCGCCGCTGACCACCAGCGAGGGGCTGCCGGCGCCGACCGCCCACTGCTGCGCCACATCCAGCAACAGGGTCGACTTGCCCACCCCGGGCTCGCCGGCGAGCAACACCACGGCCCCGGGGACCAGGCCACCGCCGAGCACCCGGTCCAGCTCGCTGACCCCGGTGGGACGAGCCCGCGCCGGGGCGGCGCTGATGGTGGCGATCGGTCGGGCCGGCTCGGACGGCATCCGGGAGCTGACCACCCGACCGGAGACGGTCGGGCCGGTCACCGTGCTCTCGACCACCGCCCCCCACTCGCCGCACTCCGGGCAGCGCCCCACCCACTTGGGCGGCTGGTGCCCGCAGGCATCGCACTGGTAGGCCGGACGCGGCTCGCGGGCGGTGGAGCGACCACGGGCGGCACCCGCCGTGCCGCCCCGCGCGGGGGTCGATCGGGAGGTGGTCACATCAGGACGCTAGTCCTCGCGTACGACGAAAACACCCCGGCGTGGTGGTCACCACGCCGGGGCGTTCGTCGATGTGCGGGTCGGGTCACTCGTGGGTCGTGCCGCCCTCGTCGCCCTCGTAGCCGCCCTCGCGCTCGATGATCGGCGACGGCGGGGCCGCCGGGGTGAGCGGCACCGCGACCGGCGCCTGACCGGTGACCGTGTTGCCGTTGCCGAAGTCGAAGGTCACGACGACGTTCTGGCCGGAGCGCAGCGCCTCGGTCAGGCCGATCAGCCGGAGCTGCGTGGTGGCCTCCGAGTTGAGCTGGATGTAGCTCAACGGCGCCAGCTCGATCCGGGCCGGCTGGCCCGGGGCGGCCGGGCTGGCCGAACCGGACGCCCGCGCCGACTCCGGCGCGGACGGGGTGGCCGAGGACGACCCGGTCTCGGACGGCGTCACCGACGGGCTGGCCGAACCGGAGGGCGGGGTCGACGGGCTCATCGAGGCGGACTCCGAGGCGGTCGGTGACGGGCTCGCCGAGCCGCCGCTGATCACCACCTCGCGGGCGCTCTCGGTGGTGACGGTGACCGTCACCGTCTCCTTGGAGTCGTTGTAGATCACGGCGCTGAGCCCCGCGTCCTGCCCGGCCCGGTAACCCTCGGTGCCCGGGAAGTCCACGAGCAGGCCCCGCACCGAGAAGGAACCGTTGTCGGTCGTGAGGTTGACGCCCTGGACCGACGGCTCCTTCAACGCGGTCTCGGCGATCTGACCGGTGCCGCATCCGGAGGCCAGCAGGCTGGCCGCCGCAATCCCGGACAGCAACAGGGCCGCCCGCCGGGATCCTCTGATCGAGCGCGTCACGTCGGTCCTCCTCGTCACAATCCCCACCCGGGCCGTACGCCGGGCACGGTGGCCATACCCGCGCAGACCGCGCTCCAGGGTAGTTGGGACTGATCGAGGCCCGCACGCGGACCCGGCAATGCCACCTGGCTGGGTGGCGTTCACACCACCCGACCACTCGCCACCAGCAGAACCACGTCGATGAGGGCCACCAGCATCACCGCCCGGAAGGCCGCCACCGGCCGCCGGCCGGCCCGGGTCGCCGAGCGTCCGGCGTACCAGCTCAGCGGCGGCACCACGGCGGCCGTGGCGACCGCCGCCCAGCCGAGGACCGACGGCGGGCCGGGTGGTCCGAGGACCAGGGTCGCGGTCGCCGCGAGGAGGAGACCGGCGGCGGCCACCCGACTGCCGGCGGCCCCCAGCCGGTGGGGCAGCCCGCGCACACCGGTGCGGGCGTCGTCGGCCAGGTCGGGCAGCACGTTGGCGAAGTGTGCGCCGGCGCCGAGGCAGGCCGCCGCCACCACCAGCCAGACGGGTGGGGTCGGCTGGCCGGGCAGCGCCAGGACCACGAAGGCGGGCAGGGCCCCGAACGACACGGCGTAGGGCAGCACCGAGAACGCGGTGGCCTTCAGCGGCCAGTCGTAGAGCAGGGCGGAGACCAGGGCGAGCGTCAGCCAGAACGCCGCCGCCGGGTTCGTGGTCAGCGCCAGCAGCGGGCAGGCCACCGCGGCCGCCGCGGCGGCCCAGGCCGTGGCGCGCCGACCGACCGCGCCACTGGCGACCGGCTTGTCGGTACGCCCCACAGTGGCGTCCCGCTCGGCGTCCAGCGCGTCGTTGGTCCAGCCGACGGAGAGCTGGCTGGCCAGCACGGCGAGCACCACCGACACGATCCCGGCCGGACGGTGGCCCACGCCCCAGGCCAGCAGACCGGCCACCGTGGTCACCGCTGCGCCCGGTTCCGGATGGCTCGCTCTGACCAGCCCTAACACCCTCGACGACATAAGGGAAGTCTGGTCGTTACCGAGCAGTCGTGCCACGCTCGGTTCCATGCGAGACGTGGCTGCGGCCGGGGCGTCCACCGGTCCGAGGGTGCTGCCGCGAAACGATCCGCGCCAGTACGACGATCTGGCCGGTGAGTGGTGGCGACCGGATGGCGCGTTCGCGATGCTGCACTGGCTGGCGGAGGCCCGCGCGGCGCTGGTGCCGCCGGCCACCCGGCCGGACGCGCTGCTTGTCGATCTGGGCTGCGGCGCCGGCCTGCTCGCGCCACACCTGGCCGGTAAGGGCTACCACCACGTCGGGGTCGATCTGACGCGCTCGGCACTCGTCCAGGCGGCCGAGCACGGGGTGCGGGTGGTCCAGGGCGATGCCACAGCGGTCCCGCTGCCCGACGGCTGCGCCGACGTGGTCTCCGCAGGCGAGTTGCTGGAACACGTGCCGGACTGGCCGCGCGCGGTGGCCGAGGCGTGTCGCCTGCTGCGCCCCGGTGGGGTGCTGGTGCTGGACACCCTGAACGACACGGCGCTCGCCCGGCTCGTCGCGGTCCGGCTCGCCGAGCGGCTGCCGACGGTGCCGCGCGGCATCCACGACCCTCGGTTGTTCGTGGACGCGCGGGCGCTGGTGGCGGAGTGCGCCCGGCACGGTGTCGAGCTGCGGTTGCGAGGCATCCGTCCGCAGGTCGGCGGCGTGCTCGCCTGGCTGCTGCGCCGTGCCCGTGCGAGCCGGACGCCCGGTGTGGTGGCCGCCGGCCGTGCGCCGCGCATCGTGCCGACCCGATCCACCGCCGTGCTCTACCAGGGCCGGGGGGTCCGCAAAGGATAGTCGGGCCGGGGCGGGGTATGGAACGCCGAGGAGGAACGAGATGACGGTGCACGCGCTTGAGGCAGCACGCCGGTTGGCACCGCGGTTCGCCGCGCGGGCGGCCGAACACGACCGGGACGGTTCCTTCCCTGTGGACGACTTCGCCGACCTGCGAGAGGCCGGCCTGTTCGGGCTGATGGTGCCGCGGGCGCTCGGCGGCCTGGGTGCGACCTTCGCCGAGTACGCGGCGGTGGCCACTGAGCTTGCCCGGGGCAACGGCGCGACGGCCCTGGTGTTCAACATGCACGCCTCGGTGACCGGGGCGCTGGGCGCGGTCACCGAGGAGTTGGCCGAGGCGCTGGGCATACCGGCCGAGGCGCTGGCCGCCCGCGACCGGCTGCTCCGCGCGGCGGCGCAGGGCTCCTGGTACGCGGTCGCGATGAGCGAACGTGGCGCGGGCGCGCGGCTGTCCCAGCTGACCACGGCGTACGAGGCGACCGACGAGGGTTGGCATCTCAAGGGCAGCAAGACCTTCTGCTCCGGCGCCGGGCACGCGGACGGCTACCTGGTGGCGGCGCGCAGCGCGGCCGACCAGTCGGTGGTCTCACAGTTCCTGGTGCCGGCCGGTGACGGGCTGACCGTGGAGCCGACCTGGGATTCGCTCGGCATGCGCGCCACATCCTCGCACGACCTGCACCTGGACGTCAGCGTCCCCGCCGACCGGCTGCTCGGCGGGGTGGAGGGGTTGGCGTTGGTGGTCGCCCAACTGATGCCGCACTGGTTGGTGGCCAGCTACGCGGCCGTCTACGTGGGGGTCGCGCGGGCGGCGATCGACGCGGCGGCCGAGCACCTCAACGCCCGCAACCTGGCCGGTCTGCCGGCGGTGCGGGCCCGGCTGGGACGGGCGGACGCGGCGACGGCCGCCGCGCAGCTGGTGGTCGCGGAGGCGGCCCGCCGGGTGGACGAGGCGCCCGGTGACGAGGAGACCAACCGTTGGGTGTGGCGGGCGAAGCTGCTCGCCGGCACCACGGCCGCCGAGGTGGCGGCGTCGGTGCTGGAGGCGGCGGGCACCTCGGCGACCCGCCGTGGTCATCCGCTGGAGCGGCTCTACCGCGACGCCCGCTGTGGCTCACTGCACCCGGCCACGTCGGATGTCTGCGCCGACTGGCTCGGCATCGCCGCGCTGGGCGGCGACCCGGATCGTGACGGATCGGCACCGCGTTGGTGAGCCCGCCGCACCGGACTCGCACGACATTGCGGCCGGCCGTGGCGGCTGAAGGAACGGCCAGGGGGAGGACAGCATCTGACGAGAGGTGGGGATCGTGTCCGTACCAGTGATCGCGGGGCTCGGGACTGCGCAGCCGCCGTCCGCCTCGCAGGATGAGTTGTGGGAGGGCTTCTTCTCCCGGCACTTCTCCGGCACCACCCGGTCGTTGGCCCAGCGGATCTTCGCCAACTCGGGGGTGACCCGGCGGCAGGCCGCGGTCAACCCGCTGCTGGAGGACGTCTCGGACTGGCCGACCGAGCGCCGGATGCGCCGCTACCAGGTGGAGGCGCTGCCGTTGGGCAAGGAGGCGGTGGGTCGCGCGTTGACCGCCGCCGGGCTGAGCGCTGGCGACATCGGGCTGTTCATCGTCTGCTCCTGCACCGGGTACGCCACCCCGGGGTTGGACATCCTGCTCGCCCGGGACCTGGGCATGGCCCCGGACACCCAGCGGATGTTCATCGGCCACATGGGTTGTTACGCGGCGTTGCCGGGGCTCGGCGCGGCGAGTGACTTCGTCACCGCCCGAGGGCGTCCGGCGCTGTTGCTCTGCGCGGAGCTGACCAGCCTGCACATTCAGCCGTCCAGCGCCCGGGTGGACACCCAGCAGATCGTCTCGCACGCGCTCTTCTCGGATGCCGCGGTCGCCGCCGTGGTCGCGCCGGGCGGCAAGGGGTACGCGGTGCGCGAGGTCACCGCGGTCACCGATACGTCGACCGCCGACCACATGACCTGGGACGTCACCGACGCGGGGTTCCGGATGGGGCTGTCGCCGAAGGTGCCGCAGGTGTTGTCGAGACACGTCCGTGGGCTGGTCGATGACCTGTTGGCCCGGCACGGCGTCGCCAGCTCCGAGGTGGACGGTTGGGCGGTGCACCCGGGCGGGCCGCGGATCCTCAACGTGGTCGAGCGGGAGTTGGCGTTGCCGCCGTTGGGGCTGGCGGCGTCCCGGGCGACGCTGGACGAGCACGGCAACTGCTCGTCGCCCACGGTGCTGCTGATCCTGGACCGGCTGGGTCGGGCGACACCGGCGGCCCGGCGCATCGTCATGCTGGCCTTCGGCCCCGGTCTCACCCTGTACGCGGCCCTGCTCGATCGACAGGACTGAACCCCCCCATCGTTCGGCCGGTACGCTCTGGGGGTGGATGCGACGGCGGACGACCGGCTGCGCTCGGCGGTTCTGTGTGGTGCCGCCGTGGTCGTCCTGGCCGTCGGCGGCTGGTGGTGGCGCTCTGCCGCGCCCGCGTCGACGACCGGGTCGGCTGCTTCTCCGTCGCCGAGTGCCGAGCAGAGCGTCAGCACCCCGATCGAGCGGGTCCTGGCGCGGGCGGAGCCCAATGAGCGGGTGACCATCCGGGTGGATTCGGAGACCGGCGAGGTCACCCGGGTGCGGCGCGGCCCGACGGCGGTGCTCGACCCGGCTACGGGCCTGATCGCCGACATCGAGGGCGATCCTGACGTGCTCTTCCCCACGGGTGACCTGCCCTCGTTCCACGAGACGATCTGGCGGGAGGGGCGGAGCCTCGATCCCGGTCAGGGGTTGACCCGGCAGGCCGGCAACGGTGGTGCCCGCTACCTGCTCCAGTACCGGTGCACCCGGCCCGGCACGATGGTGGTGACGAGCACCGGGGCCGAGATCGCCGGCCCGCCTCGTGTCGACTGCGACGGCATGATCGCCAATGCCGAGGTGCTGCCCGGTGCCGGGCCGTTCCGGGTGTCGCTGTCGGCCGTCGACGGGCCCATCGACGTCCAGGCGCAGCTCGTCGCGCTGCCCCGGTAGGCGCTCCGGTCAGCCGGCCAGGGCGCTCAGGTCGCTCCGGTAGGACTCGATTGTTCCTAGTTCGGGCAGCACCCGGGTCACTGTGCCGGTCCGGTCGACCAGTAGGGCGGTCGCGGTGCCGGGTCGGGCCGGTTGGCGCAGGAACGCGCGCAGCCCGCCGGCCGGGTCGGCCAGGGCGCGGGCCTGCCCCTGGGCGGTGGGCCCCGTCGAGGCGGTCCGTCCGGCGGTGACGGTGACCACGGAGACACCGGCGGGCGCGGCCGCCAGGGCGTCGGTGATCCGGTCCGGGCAGGGGCAGCCGTCCAGCAGAATGATCATGGCGGGTAGCAGGCCGCGCAGCGGCACGGGCTCGTCGTCCGGGTCGACCAGGTCCAGGGCGGGCAGGGCCCGACCGGCGAGGGTCGCGGGTGGCGCGTAGGGGGCCGGGGTCGGCCGGTCGGTGCCGCGGTTGGCGCGGGGCCAGGTGACCACCAGCAGGCCGGCCAGCATGGTGAGGATCGCCACCAGCAGGACCAGCAGCGGCAGACCCAGAGCCCGGTGGTCGCCGGGGCGGCCGCTGGCACGGCGTAGCTCACGGCGGACCTGGGCGGCCTCGGCGGCGAGCGCGGACGCGTCGTCGGGAACCACCACGCGGCCCCATTCGGGCGGCAGGCCGGGCAGGCCGTCGGCTGGCCCGTGCCCCTCGGCGTCCGGCTTGCCCATCGGACCCTCCTGGAAGCGTCTCGAGAGCGGAGTGCGGCTCGGTCTCCAGGGTCGCGCACCGGGGGCTCCTCCCGCTACATCTGGGCGCGGTCCGGCTGGCCGGGCTACCATGGAGGAGCGCATAGCCCTTGATCTCGACGTTCTGTTCACCCGTACCGGGCAGTCATTTGTGCGTTACGGAGCGTGTTCGAACCATCGGTTTGACCGCCTGTCAAGCTGAAGCAAGACCTCTCACAGGGCCCCTGAGCTGCGCCAACGGTCAGGACATCGGTGAGACATCGGTGCCTGAGCGTGTTACCCTAGACACAGCGAAAGGGGTTTCGAACCTATGGTTTTCAGTGTCGGCGAGACCGTTGTTTACCCCCACCACGGGGCCGCACTCATCGAGGCAATCGAGACTCGGGTCATCAAGGGCGAGCCTAAGCAGTACCTCGTCCTGAGGGTCGCGCAGGGTGACCTGACGGTCCGGGTGCCGGCCGAGAACGCCGAGATCGTGGGCGTGCGTGAGGTGGTCGGCGAAGAGGGCCTCGGCAAGGTCTTCGACGTTCTGCGGGCTCCGCACACCGAGGAGCCGACCAACTGGTCGCGGCGTTACAAGGCCAATCTGGAAAAGCTGGCTTCCGGCAACCCGCTGAAGGTCGCCGAGGTCGTGCGTGACCTGTGGCGTCGGGAGCGGGAGCGGGGCCTCTCCGCGGGCGAGAAGCGGATGCTCGCCAAGGCCCGCGACATTCTCGTCGGCGAGGTCGCGCTGGCCGAGAAGAGCACCAAGGATGAGGCGGAGACGCTGCTCGACAAGGTTCTCACCGAGGCCTAGTCCGCACAGCATCGTCGTACCCACTTCGTAGTGAAGAAACCACCGAGGACCGCGACGTGACCGCGCAGCTCAATCCGCGCGGTGACGTCGCGGTCCTTGTGCCTGCGGCGGGTGCCGGCGTACGGCTCGGCCCCGGCCGACCCAAGGCGCTGCGCCTGCTCGCCGGTGAGCCGCTGTTGGTGCATGCCGTGCGTCGACTGGCCGCCGCGCCCTCCGTGCACACCATCGTGGTGGCCGCGCCGGTCGCCGAGGTGCAGGCCGTCCGTGAGTTGTTGGCCCCGGTCGCGCCGGTGATCGTGGTGCCGGGCGGTGCGGAACGGCAGGCGTCGGTCGCCGCCGCGCTGGCCGCGGTTCCCGCCGGCCCGACGATCGTCCTGGTGCACGATGCCGCTCGGGCACTCACGCCGCCTGAGCTGGTCGAATCCGTCGCGGCGGCGGTCCGGGACGGGCGGGACGCGGTGATTCCGGTCCTGCCGGTCGTCGACACGATCAAGGAAGTCGACGCCGGCGAGGTGGTGCTCGGCACCGTCGACCGTTCCGCCCTGCGCGCGGTGCAGACCCCGCAGGGTTTCCGTCGAGCTGTGCTCAGCGCGGCACACGCCGCCGCCGGTGACCCCCTGACCGACGACGCCGGGCTGGTCGAGAAGCAGGGCGTCGCGGTGAGCTGCGTGCCCGGCTCGGAGTACGCCCTGAAAATCACCCGACCGTTCGACCTGGCTCTGGCGGAGCATCTGCTCGCCGCCGGTGGTTGACGCGTACCCTCTGGTCATGATCGTTCCCCGGGTGGCCATCGGCACCGACGTGCACGCCTTCGAGCCGGGCCGGCCCTGCTGGGTGGCTGGGCTGCTCTGGCCCGACCAGGACGGCCTCGCCGGGCACTCGGATGCTGACGTGGTCGCGCACGCCGCCTGCAACGCGTTGCTCTCCGCCGCCGGTCTCGGTGATCTCGGTTCCGCCTTCGGGGTGGACCAGCCGGAGTGGGCCGGCGCGTCCGGGGTGGCGCTGCTGACCGAGACGGCCCGCCGGGTGCGGGCCGCCGGCCTGGAGATCGGCAACGTGTCTGTGCAGGTCATCGGCAATCGCCCCAAGATCGGCCGGCGTCGTGCGGAGGCGCAGGAGGTCCTCTCCGCAGCCGTCGGCGCGCCGGTCACCGTTTCGGCGGCGACCACCGACGGGCTGGGCTTCGCCGGCCGCGAGGAAGGGTTGGCCGGGGTCGCGGTGGCCCTGGTGTACGACGCGCCGGCCGCCTAAGCTCGCCGCGATGTCCAGCGATCCCGCCCCCGACCAGTCCGCCGCCGACGGTTACGTCCAGCGGGCCCAACTCCTCGCCGAGCTCGGCCGCTACGACGAGGCGGCCGACGAGCTGGCCCACGGGCTGGCCCTCCAGCCGAATGACGTGGACGCGCTCACCATGCTGGCCCGGGTGCATCTGGCCGCCGACCGCCCGGCTGAGGCGCTCACCGCCGCCGACACGGCAGTGACCGCCGCACCGGAGGCCCTGCCGCCGCTGGTCGCCAGGGGCATGGCGCTGGCCGACCTGGAGCGCTACACCGAGGCGGCGGCAACCGCCGACCGGATCCTCGCCCTCGGCCCGACCGACGCGTACGCCCAGTGGAGCGCGGCGGCGATCCTGGCCGGCGCCCGCAACGGTCAGCCGGCGCTGAACGCGGCCTGGCGGGGTGTCGAACTCGCCCCCCAGGAGCCGCAGGCGCACCTGGTGCTCAGCCTGGTCGCCGCCCGCCTGGACCTGTTCGACCTGGCGGAGCGGGCCTACCGCGAGGCGCTGCGACTCGACCCCCGGATCGGCGAGGCCGGCCACGACGTGGGGGTCATGCGGCTGGAGCAGCGCCGCTGGTCGGAGGCGTTGGAACACATCGCCGAGGCGGTGACGGTCAGCCCGCGCCGGATCGAATCGCCGCGGACCCTCGCGTACGGGCTGCACCGCCTGGTGCTCTACGGCGCGGGTTGGTCGCTGGTGGCGGCGGTGCTGATCGCGTTCGCGGCGTCGGCGAGCGGCGGATTCTCCCGCGTCCTGGCGGTGCTCGCCGCGCTCACCGGCGGGATCGTCGTCTGGCAGCTCGGGGCCCGGCTGCCGGGGCTGACCCGGACCGTCCTGCCCGCCCTGCTGCACGCCGACCGCGCGATGGCACTGGCCGTCTACGCGGTGGCCGCCGCGCCGCTGCTGCTGCTGGTGTACGCCATGGTCGGCTCCCCGTGGCCCCTGGTGCTGGCCATCGCCGTAACAGCGGTAGCCGAGTTCGCCGTCTTCACGCGTACCGCGATCCGCCCGTGACATCAAGATCAACAAGCGTCGTGTGGCTCGACCACGTCAGGGTTTCGCCGGAGCCCGACCCGCGTCGGGATCAAGCCTGACCGCCCAGAGCGGGTCGGGCTCCGGCGAAACCCCCAAGGCCGACTACACAGAACGCGCCCACGTCCAGGCGTATCCCTCGTCTTCGCAGGCGCTGGCGGCGTCGCAGAGATCCAGCGGTCGGAAGGTGTCGACCATGACGGCCAGTTCGTCGAAGTAGTCCGCGCCGATCGAACGCTCGGCGGCGCCCGGCTGGGGGCCGTGGGTGAAGCCGGACGGGTGCAGCGAGATCGAGCCCTGCTCGATGCCGGAGCCGCGCCGCGCCTCGTAGTTGCCCCCGGTGTAGAAGAGCATCTCGTCGGAGTCGACGTTGTGGTGGTTGTACGGCACCGGGATCGACTGCGGGTGGTAGTCGACCTTGCGGGGCACGAACGAGCAGATGACGAAGTTGGGCCCCTGGAAGGTCTGGTGCACCGGCGGGGGCTGGTGGATGCGGCCGGTGATCGGCTCGAAGTCGTGGATGGAGAACGCCCACGGGTAGAGGTGGCCGTCCCAGCCGACCACGTCGAACGGGTGGTGGGCGTAGACGTGACGGGTCCATCCGCGCCGGTGCCGGACCAGCACCTCGACCTCCTCGCCGTCGACCAGCAGCGGGGCGTCGGGCCCGCGGACGTCCCGTTCGCAGTACGGCGAGTGCTCCAGGAACTGGCCGCGTACGGAGAGGTAGCGCTTGGGTGGGCCGATGTGCCCGGACGCCTCGACGGCGAGCAGTCGTACGGGCTGGTCGCCGGTGGGCACCAGCCGGTGGATGGTCGACGTGGGGATGACGATGTAGTCCCCGGCCACCGCGTCCAGCACCCCGAACGGGGACTCGACCCGCAGGGTGCCCGACTCGACGTAGAGGCAGTGGTCGCCGGTGGCGTCGCGGAACAGGGGTGAGGGCTGGTCGGCGAGGACGTAGCCGATCCGTACGTCGTCGTTGGCGAGCAGGTACTGCCGGCCGAGGATGGGGTCGCAGCCGCCGGTGTCCAGTTTGTGGGTGCGCAGGTGGCGGGGCTTGAGCGGCAGGTTCGGCACCCGGGTGAAGGCGGGTGGGGTGAACTCGTCGGCGGCCAGGATCGCGGTGGGCGCGTGCCGGTGGTAGAGCAGGGACGAGTCGGAGGAGAAGCCCTCCTGGCCCATCAGCTCCTCGGCGTAGAGGCTGCCGTCGGGCTGCCGGAACTGGGTGTGGCGCTTGCGCGGCACCTCGCCGACGCTGCGGTAGTACGGCATCTCGCCTCCCGATATGTCCCGTGCACCGGCCGGGAGCGTCCGATAATCGGACGCTGTTGTCCGTTCCTCGTAGCGTCCCGTACATTCTTGTTCCGTGTCAACGCAGGTGCCCGCCCTCCTCCACGGCCTGGTGGACGACGCCGCTGTCTTCCCACCGGGCAGCGCCGCGCTGCACGAGGCCCTGGCCGCCCACCGCCAGCACCGCACCGCCTGGTACGCCGACCTGGTCGGCCCGCTGCTGATCCCCGCCTCGGACGTGGCCGCCGGTGCGCTGAGCGGCCTCGTCGACCCGGGTGAGGGCCTGGTGGTCGGCGTCATCGGTGACACCGGGATCGGGCGCCTGCCGTACGCGCTGTCGTTCCTCGCCCCGGACGGCGTCACCGCGCGTCAGGTCGAGGTGGCGGTCGCCAAGCGCGGTGAGGACCCGCTGCCCGGCATCGCCGAGTTGCTGCGGCTGACCGACTCGCTACCGGGTGTGGAGGCCATCTACGCCGAGCTGCCGCTGACCTTCGGGCTGATGGGCGCGCTGGACGCGCTCGTCGCCGCGCGGGCCGACGGGGTGCCGATCGCGGCCAAGTTCCGCACCGGCGGCCTGGCCGCCGAACTCTTCCCCACGCCGACCGAGCTGGCCGCTGTGATCTGCGCCTGCCGGGACCGGGGCCTACCGTTCAAGCTCACCGCCGGGCTGCACCAGGCGATCCGACACCTGGACCCGACGACCGGGTTCACCCACCACGGCTACGCCAACGTGCTGGCCGCGACCCTGGCCGCCGCTGACGGCGACGGTGTGCGCCCGGTCGCCGAGCTGCTGACCGTGGTCGATCCGCGTCCGCTGGTGGAGCGCACGACGGCCCGGCTGGACGCGCCCCGGCCGCTGTGGGTGGGCTTCGGCTCGTGCAGCATCCTGGAACCACTGACCGATTTGATCCGGCTTGGGCTGGTGAACGGGGGCTACGACGCATGACCTGGGTGACCGGCGCCGACGGTTCGCCGTACGGGGTGACGAACCTGCCGTACGGGGTGTTCCGGCGAGACGGGGGTCCGGCGCGGATCGGCGTACGGATCGGGTCCTGGGTCTTCGACCTCGCCGCAGCCGAGACCGCCGATCTGGTCTTGGCCGCCGGCACGCTGTGCCGGCCCGTGCTCAACGACTTCATGGCGCTGGGTCGTCCGCAGTGGACGGCCGTGCGGCAGCGGATCACCGAGCTGCTGACCGACCCGGCGCACCGTGCCGCGGTGGAACCGCTGCTGGTGCCCCTCGCCGACGTCGAGCTGCTGCTCCCCTTCGAGGTGGCGGACTACGTCGACTTCTACTCCTCCGAGCACCACGCGGCGAACGTCGGGCAGATCTTCCGCCCCGGCCAGCCGCCGCTGCTGCCCAACTGGAAGCACCTGCCGATCGGCTACCACGGCCGGGCCGGCACGGTGGTCGTCTCCGGCACGCCGGTGACCCGGCCGACCGGGCAGCGGGCCTCCGCCGAGGGTCCGGTCACCGGCCCATCGGTACGCCTCGACATCGAGGCCGAGGTCGGTTTCGTGGTGGGCGTACCCAGCGCGTTGGGCGACCGGGTGTCCGTGCAGGACTTCGCCGAGCACGTCTTCGGGGTGGTGCTGGTCAACGACTGGTCGGCCCGGGACATCCAGGCCTGGGAGTACCAGCCGCTCGGCCCGTTCCTCGGCAAGTCGTTCGCCACCTCGGTCTCGGCCTGGGTGACACCGCTGGACGCGCTCGCCGACGCGTTCGTGCCCGCCCCCGACCAGGACCCGCCGGTGGTCGACTACCTGCGGGACGTGCCGCACCTGGGCCTGGACCTGCGCCTCGCGGTCGAGTGGAACGGCGAGCGGGTCAGCGAGCCCCCGTTCGCCACCATGTACTGGACTCCCGCACAGCAGTTGGCGCACCTCACCGTCAACGGCGCGTCCCTGCGTACCGGTGACCTGTACGCCTCCGGCACCGTCTCCGGCCCGGACCGGGGGCAGGTCGGATCCTTCCTGGAGCTGACCTGGGGAGGGGCCGAACCGGTCAAGGTCGGCGACGAGAGCCGCACCTTCCTCGACGACGGTGACACGGTGACCATCACGGCCACCGCCCCCGGCCCGGACGGCACCACCATCGCCCTCGGTGAAGTGTCCGGCACGGTTCGTCCGGCCCGCTGAGCGGGCACCCGCCGTCCGTCTCGTGCACGGGACCTGTGATCGCACCGGCTGTGCGACCGCCGGCCCTGGTTGACCCGTTGATCGTCCGGATTCCGTTGCCACACCGCGCAATCCGAGCCGGGTTCCGCCCGGCTCAACAGCGGTGGGGCATCCCGACGCACACGGAGGTAACGACGATGCACGATCTCGCGGGCGCGGTCTGGCGTACCAGCAGCCGCTCAAACGATCAGGGGCTCTGCGTGGAAGTGGCGGACAACCTGGTCGATGTCCATGGTCTGGTCGGGGTCCGCGACTCCAAGGACCAGACCGGTCCCACACTCGCGGTCAGCCCGCCGGGGTGGACGGCGTTCATCGGCGCGATTCGGGCCGGTCGCTTCGAACGCTGACCGGCGCTTCGGCACCGGTCAACGACGACCGGTGCCGAAGCGACCGCCCAATCGGACAGTGTGGCCTCCGGGAGGTGGAAATTCCGTCCCGGGGGCCCCGTCCGGCCCTCACTCCGCGTACCGTCGGGGACACGGGAGGGCGGCATGTCGACGGTGGCGATTACCGGGATCATCGAGGCGCACGCTGTCGACGTCTGGCGTCTGCTCACCGACCTGCCCGGCCGGGCGGCCCGGCTGACCGCCGCCGGCCCGGTCGAGGTGCTCACTCCCGGTTCGTTCGGGCCGGGCACCTCCTGGCGTGAGGAGCGTGTCCAGCCGGGCGGCGGCACGCTGACCGAGGAGTTCCTGGTGGTGGAGGCGCTCGCACCCCAGCGACTGGTGCTCTGTTCCTCCGGTGCCGGCGCGGACTACCGGCTCACCTGGAGCCTGCGCCCGGTCCGCCGTCGCCGTCGCGGGTGCACGGCGATCACTGTCACCCAGGAGGCGGTGCCGACCGCTCCGTACGGTCGGGTGGTGGCGCTGCTGCTCGGCGGCCTGGCCGCGCGGGCGGTCGAGGCGGCGCTCTGGCGCGATCTCGCCGATCTTGCCGTCGCGGCAGGTGCCACCGGCTCCGTCGAAGCCGCCTGAGTGCCCGCCGGGCATCTCTCGTCGTGACCTGTTCGGGCCCCGGCCCCCTCCGCTGGGTAGGGTGCCGGGCGGAGGTGCGGCATGAGGTTCCCGAGAGGCCGGCGACGGCTCGTGATCGCGGTCGCGGCGCTGCTCGCGACGGCGGCCGTCGTGGTCATCGTCCACCGGGTCCTCGCGCCGGCCGAGGTGAGCACTGTGGCGCGGGCCGACTATCCGGCCCCGGCGCGACCGGCTGCCGGTGTGATCGGTCGCTTGCCGGTGGCCCCGTTGATCGTCGACGGGAGGCTGCGGGTGTACGCCGCACACCGCCAGCTGTACGCCGACCGGCCGGTCGACGGGCGGTACCGGACCAGCCCGTACTGGTCGTACCGGCGGTGGCCGGCGGAGCTGACCGGGGTGGTGGCCAGCGGCAGCACGGTGGTCAGCCGCTGGTCCGATGGGCGCCTTGTCGCACTCGACGCCCGGACCGGTGGGGTGCTCTGGCGAGCCGACGGCCCGGAGCCGACCGAGAGCGTGACGCCGGTACGGCGTACCGGGGCGGCGACCGTCTGGGATGCGCCCGGGCTCCAGCTCGCCGACCTTCCCGACGGGCGGACCGTGCTGGTGGTGACCGGGGAGGCCCAGGCGCGTGGGGTCGAGCTGAGCGGCGGCCGGGAGCTGTGGCGGGTCGAACTGCCCGGCCGGTGCCGTAGTGACCTCGGCACCACCGCCGCCGGTCAGCTGATCGGTCTGGACACCTGCGCCGGACCGGCCACGGTCGAGTTCCGGGACGCGGCGACGGGGACGGTGGCTGAGCGTTGGCGACCGTCGAACGGCCCGGACGCGTTGGTGGTGACGCCGCTGGGCTGCCGTACCGGCCGGTCGGACTGCCGAGGGCTGCGGACCGCCGGCCCGGGCGACGAGGGTGGTCAGGGTTGGTTGTTGGGTGCCGGCCCACCGGTGGCCGCCCCGGCGCTGGACCCGGCCGGCGCCGTGCTGGTCGGCGAGCAGTCCGTCGCCGTGCTCGACGGGGTTGTGGTGGGTCGGTCGGCGCGTACCGGCACCGAGCTGTGGCGGTCCGGGGGCCTGGGCGCGGCTCGGGTGCTGGCCGGGCAGCCTGGCCGGGTGCACCTGCTGACCGAGGCGAACGATCTGGTGACGCTGGAGCCGGGGACCGGCAGGCAGTTGTCCCGCTTCGTGCTCAATGTCGGCTCGGACGGGACCGGCTGGGCACCCGGGGCGGTGACGGCCGAGGACGGTTTCGTCGCGGTCGAGCGGCTCCGCAAGCCGGTGGATCCGGTCAGTGACGACCGGCGCTACTACTACACCGGCGAGGCGGTGATCCTGGCCGCCACCTGATGGTGGCGTCTTGCCGCGGGAACCTTGAACCATCCATTCCCTTTGTCCGAAAAGGGTATGTTTTTCATGGTTCAGGTTTCCGGTGGAGGGGGTCGTCGCATGGCCAGGACAGCAGCCAGCTACCTCGTGGGCGGCGCGCTCGCCGCCACCGCGAGCCTGGCGTTGGCGGTGCCGCCGATGCTGGGCCCCGCCTCCGCCTCGGCGCGCGGGTTCAGCGTCGCCCCGGCCGAGCCGTCGGCGCGCGGCGGCGTGACCTTCGAGATCCTGCCGGCCTCGCCGACCCCATCCCCGACCCAGCCGCCACCCACCCCCACGTCGACGACACCACCCCAACCCACGCCCAGTCACGGCGGTGAGTTGCCGGTCACCGGACCGGGCGGATCGGCGCTGCTGCTCGCCGCGCTGGGCGTAGCCCTGACGCTCGTCGGCTGGTTCGCCGCCCGCCGGCGGCGGCCGAGCTGACGAGCCCGCCGCCGGTGGCCGAGGTGCCGAGCCCGCCGCCGGTGGCCGAGCTGACGGGCGCGGTGAGCAGCGGCCGAGCTGACGGGCCCGGCCCGGGCCGGCCGCCGGGCTGCCGGCCGGGGTCAACGACCGGCCGGCACGCGCTCCCTCGGACGAGCGGTGGGCGGCCGACCGGACCGGCGGGAACGGCGCGCCAGCATGGCGAGGCCAACGATCAGCAACAGGCCCGCGACGGCAGCCACCACGGTCCACCCGGAGAAGATCCGGGAGACGATGCTGCCCCGTTTCCCGACCTGACCGGCGTCCGGGAACGTGATCTGCGCGGTGATGCTCCGCTTCACCAGGCCGCTCTCCAGGTTCACCTCAGCCTTCCAGGGGCCGTTCGGCAGCGCGCCGGGGAACCGGGCGACGACCTGCCCGGACGCGCCCGGTGCCAGGGTGACGCCCTGCCCGACCGGAAACGGGCCGGCCCGGCTGCCGGCTGGGCCATCGGCGAGGGTGACCGCGCCGGTCAGGTCGATGGCGCGGCCTCCGGTGTTGGTGACCTGGACGGTCATCGACGGTTCACCCTCGGGGCTTCGGGCCGGTAGCACCTCGCCAATCGAGAAGTCGGAGGCGGGTTCGCCGCCGAGCCCGATGTCGAGGTACATCCGAACCCCGACCCGGTGGACCTGAGTGATCTCACCGCCGGCCCGGGGCGTCGAGGCGGTGGACGCCCAGACCACCCCGTACCGCTCCCCTCGAGAGGCGGTCGGCGGCACCGTGATGGTTGCGCGGACCCGAGCCTCGGCCCACGGCTCCAGCTGGACGGAGCGCTCGTCCAGGGTGACCCAGGAGGTCAGCTCGTTCTCGGCGCGACCCTCGCCGAAGCGGAACGCCGCCCCCTCCAGGGTCGCGGCTGCCGGGTACACGTCGACGCGACGGGTCTGGTCGGTGCGGTTGACGATCAGCAGTTGCCGCTTGATGGTGGTGCCCGGCGGTAGGTGGTCGACGATGTAGCGCCGCGCCCGGGGGTCGTTGCGGCGTTCGGTCGGGGCTTCCAGTAACCGGATTCCGATGGTGCCGTCGTCCGATCCCGCGTCCGGTTCGGCCGCACCGGCCCGGGTCGACAGACCCGGACCGGCGAGGCAGAACAGGGCGAGCGCGACCGCGATGGTCGACCGCCCCCGGCGGCTACGCCACGGAATGTGTCACCGTGCCGGTGTAGACGCCCGCGATGCTGTCCAGCGGAACGTTGACCACCAGGGTGGGGTTCCAACTGGCGGTGTTACCGCCGGTGCCGCCGCTGTGCGTGAACGCGGTGAGCGGGGTGACGCTGGACAGCGGTTGGGCGTCGCCGGCGGCGGTCTGGCCCTCCGTGAAGGTGCCGTCGCCGGTGGTCGCCGTCGCCGGGCCGGACCAGTAGTCGATCTCCTCGGGGAGGACCGTCTCGGGCGGCGAACCACCACCGGTCTGGAAGACGGTCGCGGTCACCGAGGCGACCCAGGAAGCGTCGGCCTCGCCTCGGGAGTCGTCGACCGTCACCGTGCCGAGTTGGCCGCTGATGACTCCACCGGGCGGGCCGCCACCGAGGTCGGCGGTGGCTGGCGCGACGATGTCGAGGGTGCCGGCGAGCACCTCGAAGGTGGTGCTCGTGGTGTCGGTGGGATCGGCGGCAGCGGGCGCGGCGAGGAAGCCCACCATCGCCACGGCGGCCGCCCCGGCCAGACAGATCTTGGCAGTACGCACTGTTCGTTACCCCGTTTTCTCGAAGTGAGCCGACGCGGTCCTCGGCGCGTCGGCTACTTCGGAAGATAGGGCAAATAAGGTGCCAAACCAGACAAATAGCCCATCTGTCACCATTTGGCCACAGACGGGCCGAGCGGCCCTCAGGCCAGCGCCGCCTCCGCAGCCGCCAGGAAGGCGTCGTTCTCGGCCGGGGTGCCGATGGTGACCCGGACCCCGTCTCCGGCGAACGGCCGCACGATCACCCCGCGCGCCTCGCACGCCTTGCCGAATGCCACCGCCCGCTCGCCCAACGGCAGCCAGACGAAGTTGGCCTGGCTCGTCGGCACCTCGGGCACGAACTTGCGCAGCGCCTCGGTGACCCGGTCCCGCTCGGCGATGACCAGGGCGCAACGACGCTCCATCTCGGCCACCTGGGTCAGCGCGGCGAGCGCCCCGGCCTGGGCGGCCGTGCTGCTGGAGAACGGGGTCGCCACCTTACGGATGGCGGCGGCCACCACCGGCTGGGCGACCAGCCAGCCCATTCGCAGCCCGGCGAGGCCCCACGCCTTCGACAGGGTGCGCAGCACCGCCACGTTGGGCCGGTCCAGGTAGTCGAGACCGTCCGGCACCCCCGCATCGGTGACGAACTCCCGGTACGCCTCGTCGATCACGACCAGCACGTCGTCCGGCACCGCGTCGAGGAACTGGTTCAACTCGGCCCGGCGCACCGCCGTACCGGTGGGGTTGTTCGGGTTGCAGACGAAGATCACCCGGGTCCGGTCGGTCACCGCCGCGGCCATCGCCGCCAGGTCGTGCCCGTGCGCGGCGTCGTTGGGCACCCGCACGCTGGTCGCGCCGCTGGTCGCCGCGATGATCGGGTACGCCTCGAACGACCGCCACGAGTAGAGCACCTCGTCCCCGGGCAGGCAGGTGGCCCGCACCAGGTGCTCGGCGAGCGCCACCGAACCGCAGCCGGTGGCGATCCGGTCGGCGTCCACCCCGTACCGCTGGGCCAGCGCGTCGCGCAGCGCGACCACGCCCATGTCCGGGTAGCGGTGCGAGGTGGTGATCGCTTCGGTGACCGCCTCCACCACGCCGGGCAGCGGCCCGTACGGCACCTCGTTGCTGGCCAGCTTGATGGCCTCCGGCAGGCCCAACTCCCGGGCCAGGTCGGCGGGGCTGCGCCCTGGCACGTAGTTGGGCAGCGCGTCCAGGTCGGCGCGGGTCAGCCGCAGCGCCGGCTGGTGACGTCCGGAGTCGGTCATGGGGTGTCTCCCGAGGGCTGGTTGCGGTCGTTCGAGGGGGCGGAATCAATCTGGTGGGGGACTTCGACAACCACCGTCTGCGCGCGCTTGTCGTGCAGCGCCTGGCGCAGGGGATGGTCGAAGAGGGGGGAGAGCGCGTCGACCAGTTGCAGCACCAGGCCGAGCCCGGCGCAGGACCAGAGCAGGGTTGGCAAGCCCAGCGTGGTCCACCGGCTCAGTGCCCGGCCCATGCCCAGTGGCTCGTCGGCGGCGAGCGGTACCGCTCGGATTCGCATCACCCGCTTGCCGACGGTCTGCCCGCCGGAGGCCATGGTGGGCACCTCGTACGCCGCCCAGAGCGCGGTGGCGATCAGCAGGATCACCAACAGTAGGGACCGGACCTGTTCATCGGGTAGCGGCAGGCCGTCGGAGGAGGTCTCGCCCCGCGCCATGCGCCGGAAGGCCTCCTTCCAGAACGGTGCCCACTCCTGTATCCAGCGCCAGATGAACCAGCCGTTGACGACCACGTTCAGTGCGAAGAGGATGCCGAAATCGATCAGCCGGGCGGCGAATCTCCGGCCGTAGCCGGCCAGCCGGTGGCCGTGCGGTCGCGGCTCGGGCGGTCGTCCGGGCCAGCCGGGGTGGCCGGTTGGTGGTCCCCAGCCGGGCGGGCCGGTCTGCGGTCCCCAGCCGGGCGGGCCGGTCTGCGGTCCCCAGCCGGGCGGGCCGGTCTGCGGTCCCCAGCCGGGCGGGCCGGCCTGTGGTCCCCACCCGGGGTCGTGGCCCGGTTGCGGGCCGTACCCCGGGGGTGGGCCTTGCCGCGGCGGCCAGCCCGGCGCGCCGGTCGCCGAGTCGGGGGTCGTCGACGCCGCGGGCGCGGCGGGGGTGACCGGCGCGGGCGGTGGCTCGGCCGGCGGCGGGCCGTCCGGCACGGTGGCGTCGACGGGAATGGGCGCACCGAGCCAACCCTCGCCGTCCCAGTAACGCCGGGTCTCGGTGTCGGCAGGGTCGACGTACCAGCCAGGCTGAACGCTCACGCCATCGCTCCGCTTCGCTGCACGACGGCGCGAGCCGCCATGCTACTGAGCCTGCTGGTCCGCTCGCTGCGCTCGCTCACGAGGACACCTTAACGACGACCGTTCCGGCGACCTTGTCGTGGAGGCACTGCTGCCAGGGCTTGTCCCAGAGCTGCCACAACCCGTCGAGATAGCTGAGACCGGGAATCAGGCCGGTGCCCTGCTGCACCAGGTACCGCTTGGCGGCGGCCCGACGGTCGAGGGTGCGCGTCGGGTCGAGCGGAACGATGCGCAGCTTCATGCTCTTCTTGCCGAACGTCTGGCCGGTCTTGAACATCATCTCGACGTAGTAGACGTACCCGATCACCAGCGAGATCGCGAAGACCGCGAGCTCGATCCACAGCATCGGCAGCAGGAGGTCCCTGACGAAGTCGGGCTCGATGGCGGTGCCGTCCGGCGCGACCCGGATCAGGTCGGGCAGCACGATGGCCATGAAGATGATCACCGCGGGCACGGCGAGCACCATGCCGATCACCAGGAAGACCGCGGCGTCGATCAGAACGGCCAGCAGTCGGTCGGTGAAGCTGGCCAGCGGCTGTCCACCCGGGGTCAGCGTCGGGGGCGGGGCCGCAGGTCGCGGTGGTCCGCCATAGAACTGCGGCGGGGCGTACCCAGGCGGCGCGTACTGCGGCGGGGCGTACTGCGGCGGCGCGGCGTACCCGTGGGGGTGTGGTCCGGGCTGCGGCGCGACGCCGCCGGCGGCGGGGTGGGGCCCACCGACCGGCGGCGTCGGGTACGACGGAGGTTGCGTCACGCTTGCAAGTGTTACAGGTTGCCGCGGGCTTCCTGCTCCCGCTCGATGGCCTGGAAGAGCGCCTTGAAGTTGCCCTTGCCGAAGCCCAGCGAGCCGTGCCGCTCGATCAGCTCGAAGAAGACCGTGGGACGGTCCTGCACCGGCTTGGTGAAGATCTGGAGCAGGTAGCCGTCCTCGTCCCGGTCGACCAGGATCTTGCGGGCCTTCAGCTCCTCGATCGGCACCCGCACCTTGCCGATCCGCTCGCGCAGCTCCGGGTCGTCGTAGTACGAGTCCGGGGTGTCCAGGAACTCCAGACCGGCCGCGCGCATCGCGTCGACGCTGGCGAGGATGTCGTTGGTGGCGACGGCGATGTGCTGCGCGCCCGGGCCCTGGTAGAACTCCAGGTACTCGTCGATCTGGGACTTCTTGCGGGCGATCGCCGGCTCGTTGAGCGGGAACTTCACCTTGCGGGTGCCGTTCGCGACGACCTTGCTCATCAGCGCCGAGTAGTCGGTGGCGATGTCGTCGCCGACGAACTCCGCCATGTTGGAGAAGCCCATCACCCGCTTGTAGAACTCGACCCACTCGTCCATCCGGCCCAGCTCCACGTTGCCGACCACGTGGTCGACGGCCTGGAAGAAGCGCTTCGGCTGGATGCCGGCGTCGATCATCGGCTGCCGGTCCACGATCGGGCCGCGGGCCACGAAGCCGGGCAGGAACGGGCCGGTGTAGCGGGACCTGTCGACCAGGGTGTGCCGGGTGTCGCCGTACGCCGCGATGGCGGCCATCCGGACCGTGCCGTGCTCGTCGGTCACCTCGTGCGGCTCGACGACGCTGGCGGCACCCTGCGCGATGGCGTGCGCGTACGCGGCGTCCACGTCCGGCACCTCCAGCGCGATGTCGCTGATGCCGTCGCTGTGCCGGGCCACGTGCTCCGCGCCGTCGGCGTCCGGGCGCACCGCGCCGGTCAGCACGAACCGGGCCGACCCGCTGGTCAGCACGTACTGGGCGTGGTCCCGGTAGCCCTGCTCGGGGCCGCGGTACGCCACGCAGGTCATGCCGAAGGCGGTGGAGTAGTAGTGGGCGGCCTGCTTGGCGTTGCCGACCAGGAAGTGCACGTGGTCGAGGCCCCGGACCGGGAACGGGTCGCGGCTGATGTCGTGGTCGACAGCGCCGACGAGACGGTCGATGTCGACGTCCTCGGTCGACTGGGGTCGGTCGATCGCCTGGGTCATGATGGGCTCCCTCGCGTACCGGCCGGCCTTGTGGGCCGCCGTGGGTCGGTTCTTGTGGCGAGGATCGCTGCCCCGGCCTC
Organism: Micromonospora violae; assembly: GCF_004217135.1. NCBI lineage: Bacteria > Bacillati > Actinomycetota > Actinomycetes > Micromonosporales > Micromonosporaceae > Micromonospora > Micromonospora violae. The sequence goes on along the minus strand of NZ_SHKK01000001.1, from coordinate 5,262,535 downwards.
GGGTGGGCAACTGTTGCCGGAAATGCTGGTCAGGTTGCGCATTCGGTATGGTCGTCACTCATGAATGGTGAGCAGAATGTACAGCTCGACGCGCTCGACGTGCGCTTGATCGAACTGCTCGCCGAGGAGCCGCGGATCGGCGTGCTGGAGTGCTCCCGCCGGCTCGGGGTGGCGCGGGGCACCGTGCAGGCGAGGCTGGACAAGCTGGTCGAGCGGCGGGTCATCGAAGGTTTCGGCCCCGAGATCGCGCCGGCCGCGATCGGGTTCGGGGTGACCAGCTTCGTCACGCTGGAGATCAGTCAGCGGCACGGCCACGACCCGGTCACCGCTCACCTCGCGGCCATCCCCGAGGTGCTGGAGGCGCACACCATCACCGGCTCCAGTGACCTGCTCTGCCGGATCGTGGCCCGCTCCAACACCGACCTGCAACGGGTCATCGACCAGATCGTGTCGTCCGCGGGCATCACCCGGGCCTCGACGATCATCGCGCTGGCCGAGCAGATCCCGTACCGCACGCTTCCGTTGGTGCGCAGCGCCGTTCGGGCCGACGGAAGGGCGCTGTAACACCTCCGCGCCCAGAAAGCGCGACGACACGACGGCGCGGGCGCACGGAAGATCCGCGAATCGTGGCTACGGTGTGCGGGTGGCGAAGGGGAGCGTGCGCGGTGGGCTGCTGCTCGGCCTCGCCGTGGTCGTCGCGCTCGCCGCGACCGGCGTGTGGAACCCGTTCCCCGGCCTGTGGGACTGGGTGGACCGCAGCGAACCCATCTCCGAGCCCGACGTGGTCTGGCAGCAACGGGTCGGCGGCACCCCGCGCAGCGTGACCATCGCCGGCGACGCCGTCGTGGTCGAGCAGCGCACCCGGGTCGAGGCTCGCAGCCTGGCCACCGGCAGCCAACTCTGGGAGCGCAAGGCGGACTGGGCGGCGGTCGCCGGCGGCGACCGCGACCCGGTCGTGGCCGTGGGCAAGCTCCTGGTCAAGGGGTACGAGCTGCTCGACCCGACGACGGGAGTGACCCGGCGACGCGACGACGACGCGGTGGCCGTCTGGACGTACCGCAACCTGCTCCTCGACGCCCGGTGCACGGACGCCACCGACTGCACCCTGAGCGCCTGGGACCCGCGCGGCACCACGCCGCTCTGGACGGCCTTCCTGCCCGGGGTGCACAGCGGCCTGCTCGCCGACAACCCGGGTCTGCGCGGCACCCGCCGGTTCACCGCCAACCGGATCGACGACGGCGTGGCCGGGGCGGAAGCCGCGCCACCGCTGCTCGGCTTCCCCGTCGACGGTCGGGTCCACGTGGTCGACACCGCCACCGGCCGGGTGTTGCAGAACGTCGAACCCGCCCGGGACGAACGGCTCTCCGTGGTGGGCGGCCGACTCCTGCGGATCGCCGCCCGATCCCAGGACGGCGCCTGCTACTTCGCCATCTCCGCCCGGGACCCGGCGACCGGGCAGGAGGCGTGGCAGCGCGCCGGCATCAACCTGCGCACCGCCGACTCCGCCGGCTGTGTGCAGCGCGAGGACCCGCAGGGTGCACGGAACGTGCTGATCGGCGTCGCCCCGGACGGCCGCGAGGCGGTCATCGACGGGTACGACGGACGGCTGCTCTGGGTCGGTGAGTCGGGCACCAAGTTGATCGCGGTGGACGACCGGCTGGCGATGTTCCGGGCCGCCGACAAGCGGTCGGTGATCGCCCGTGAGCTGGGCACCGAGAAGGTGCTCTGGACGCGGCCCGCCAGCGGCAAGGCCGGGGCCGCGCTCACCCCGTACGCGGCGGTGGTGGCTGACGAGAAGCCGGCCCGGCTGGCGGCACTGGACCCGCGCACCGGCCGGGAGTTGGCCGTCCTGCGCACCTCGGCGAACGCCCTCGCCGTCGGGTCGCAGGGCATGATCATTGGCGAGGGGCGGGAGATCGGGTACGTCCGCTTCGGCGCGTCCGGAAGCTCACCCACCCGCCCGCCGGGCAACGGGGGGAATCCCGGCCCGGGCGGTCCCGGCCCCGGCCCCGGCGGGCCGAACAACGGCGACTGCGGGCCGAAGGGGGAACTCTGCCCCGAACCGGGTGGCAAGGACGGCTGAGCGGGCGGTTCGCTCCCAGCATCCGGACGGCCGCCGGGCACCGGGCGCCCGGTGGGATGAGAGCGGCGTCCCAGGACCCGCCCGGCGGGTGGGAGTGATCGACCGGTCTGCCCTAGGCTTGCCGCTCATGAGCAGTGCCGCCGCATTCTCGTACGCCCCTCTGCTGCCGACCGGCCCGGACCAGACGGACTATCGCCTGGTCACCGACGAGGGCGTGGACGTCGTACACGGCCCGGGAGGCCGCCGGTTCCTCACCGTGGAGCCGGCCGCGCTCACCGCGCTGACCGCCGAGGCGATGCACGACATCGCGCACTTCCTGCGCCCCGCGCACCTGGCGCAGCTCCGAGCCATCATCGACGACCCGGCCGCCTCGCCGAACGACCGGTTCGTCGCGCTGGATCTGCTGCGCAACGCCAACATCGCCGCCGGCGGTGTCCTGCCCATGTGCCAGGACACCGGCACCGCCATCGTGATGGGCAAACGTGGACGGCACGTCCTGACCGACGGCGCCGACGCCGAGGCCATCTCCCGGGGCGTCTACCAGGCGTACACCAAGCTCAATCTGCGCTACTCCCAGCTCGCCCCACTGACCATGTGGGACGAGCGGAACACCGGCAGCAACCTGCCCGCCCAGGTGGACCTGTACGCCGAGGACCCGGACGGGCACCCCGACGCGTACAAGTTCCTGTTCATGGCCAAGGGCGGTGGCTCGGCCAACAAGTCGTACCTCTACCAGGAGACGAAGGCGCTGCTCAACCCGACGCGGATGATGCAGTTCCTGGAGGAGAAGCTGCGGCTGATCGGCACCGCCGCCTGCCCGCCGTACCACCTGGCCATCGTCATCGGCGGCACCTCCGCCGAGTACGCGTTGAAGACCGCGAAGTACGCCAGCGCCAAGTACCTCGACGCGCTGCCGACCTCGGGTTCGATGAGCGCACACGGCTTCCGCGACCTGGAGCTGGAGGCGGAGGTGCTGGAGCTGACCCGCAACTTCGGCATCGGCGCGCAGTTCGGTGGGCGGTACTTCTGCCACGACGTACGGGTGGTCCGGCTGCCCCGGCACGGCGCGTCCTGCCCGGTGGCGATCGCGGTCTCCTGCTCGGCGGACCGCCAGGCCGTCGCCAAGATCACCCCGTCGGGGGTGTGGCTGGAGCGCCTCGAAACCGACCCGGCGCGGTTCCTTCCCGACGTCACCGACGATTCGCTCGACGCCGAGATGGTCGTCCGGGTCGACCTGAACCGGCCGATGGACGAGATCCGCGCGGAGCTGTCGAAGTACCCGGTGAAGACGCGCCTCTCGCTCTCCGGGCCGCTCGTGGTCGCCCGGGACATCGCGCACGCCAAGATCGCCGAGCGGTTGGACGCCGGTGAGCCGATGCCGCAGTACCTGCGTGACCACGCGGTCTACTACGCCGGCCCGGCGAAGACCCCCGAGGGGTACGCGTCCGGCTCGTTCGGCCCGACCACCGCCGGTCGGATGGACGCCTACGTGGAGAAGTTCCAGGCCGCCGGCGGCTCACAGGTGATGCTGGCCAAGGGCAACCGGTCCCGTCAGGTGACCCGCTCCTGCCAGCAGCACGGCGGCTTCTACCTCGGCTCGATCGGCGGCCCCGCGGCCCGTCTCGCCCAGGACTGCATCAAGCACGTCGAGGTGCTCGAGTACGCCGAGCTGGGCATGGAGGCGGTCTGGAAGATCGAGGTGGAGGACTTCCCCGCCTTCATCGTGGTCGACGACAAGGGCAACGACTTCTTCGCCGAGGTCACCAAGCCGGTGCTCACCGTCGGCCGCCGCTGACCTGACAGGTACGCGAACGGGCGCCCGGCGAACTCGCCCGGCGCCCGTTCTGGCGTCCGTGCTCCTCCGACATCGGTGCGCCCGCCCCGCTGGGGTGGGACGGGCACACCGCCCCCGTCGGATGTCGTCACCGACAACCCGTAGCGAGTGTGCGGCGCACCGCTGTCGATCCGCTCTCAGATCACTATCGCCTGACCGAGGCGATCTGTTACCACCGGACTACGCTGCTGGAAGTTGCACCATTGACGCGGGAGAGCAGATGCGGTTCGGGATCCTGGGCCCCCTGCGGGTGGGTGGTGGCGAGTCCACTGTCACCGCGGGGCGCGACCGGATCGTGCTCGCCATGCTGCTGTTACGGGCCGGCCGGCTGGTGCCGGTCGACGAGCTGGTCGACGCGGTGTGGGAGGACCGCCCGCCGGCCACCGCCCGCGCGCAGTTGCAGACCTGCGTGTCGCGGTTGCGCCGCCGGTTCACCGAACTCGGGCTGGCCCCGGAGCTCATCGTCACCGACCCGGCCGGGTACGGCGTGCGTACCGGCCCGAACGACGTGGACGCCGAGGTCTTCGCCCGGGGCGTGGAGGCCGCCCGTGCCTCGGTTGTCGCCGGCCGGCTGGCCGAGGCACGGGCGGGATTCCGCGCCGCGCTGGCGCTGTGGCGGGGGCCGACACTCGGTGGCATCCCGAGCCGGAGCATCCGCCGCCGCGCCCAGGCGCTCGACGAGCAGCGCCTCACCGCGTTGGAGGAGTGCGTCGACGTCGAGCTGCGTCTGGGTCAGGCGGCCGAGCTGATCGAGGAACTGGCGGAGTGCGTCGACCAGCATCCGTTGCGGGAGCGCCTGCGCGGTCAACTGATGCTGGCGCTGTCCTCGGTCGGGCGGCAGGCCGACGCGCTCGCCGTCTACCGCGAGGGCCGGCGGACCTACGCCGACGAGCTGGGCATCGAGCCAGGGGCCGAACTGCAGGAGCTGCACCAACGGGTGCTCGCCGGCGACCTGGCGCTGGCGGGTCGGGAGGCCCGGCCTGCCGCTCGGGTCCGCTCGCTGCCCCGAGCGATCGGCGACTTCATCGGTCGGCAGGAGACACTGGCCCGCCTGGTCAAGGAGATCGACGGGGACGGCAGCCAGATCCAGGTGATCGACGGGATGCCGGGGAGCGGTAAGACCACGCTCGCCGTGCACGTCGCCACCGCGCTCGCTGACCGCTATCCCGACGCCCAGCTCTTCATCGACCTGCACGGCTACAGCGAACGCCAGCCGTTGACGCCGGCCACCGCCGCGGCGGCCCTGCTCCGCCAGCTCGGCGTGCCGGCGGAGCGGGTGCCGGAGAACCTGGACGACCGGCTGGCCCTCTGGCGGATCGAGCTGGCCGGCCGGCGGGCGGTGGTGGTACTGGACAACGCGGCCACCGCCGACCAGGTGGCACCCCTGCTGCCCAACGGCTCGCACTGCCTGGTGCTCATCACCAGCCGTCGTCGGCTGATCGGGCTTGACGAGGGCCGACCCTCGTCGCTGCCGGTCCTCGACGCCGACGAGGCGATCGAGCTGCTCGCTCGGGTGGCCGGGGCGGAGCGGGTCGCCGCCGAACCGGAGGCGGCGGCCGAGGTGGCGCTCCGCTGCGGGCACCTACCGCTGGCCATCCGTTTGGCCGGCGCACGACTGGCGCACCGGCCGCGCTGGCGGGTCGCCGACCTCGCCGAACGGTTGGTCGCCGGGGCGGGCCCGCTGGCCGAACTGACCGCCGGGCAGCGCTCGGTGGGGCAGGCGTTCGCCCTGTCGTACGCGCAGATCTCACCGCCGGCGCAGCGACTGTTTTCGCTTCTCGGGCTGCACCCGGGTGGACGCCTGGACAGTCGGGTGGCCGCTGCTCTCGTCGACCTGCCGCTGACCGACACGCAGGATCTGCTGGACGAGTTGGTGGACGCGCACCTCGTGGAGGAGGTGCAGCCGGGTCGGTACCGGTTACACGATCTGCTCCGCGAGTACGCCCGGCTGCTTCTCGCCGGACCGCAGTGGCAGACCGAGCGCCGGGCCGCCCTGGAACGGTTGTTGGACCACCACCTGTCCGTCACGCTGGCGATGGCACGGCAGACCGAAGCGGCGGGCAGTCGGCGCAACATCCCCCCGCACACACCGGGCCGCCCCGATCTGCTGGCCGCCCCGGTGTTCGAGGGGCGGGCCTGGTTCGAGGAGAACCACGCCGGGCTCACCGCGCTGGTCCGGATCGCCGAGGAGGAGGACTTCCCGGTCCAGTGCTGGAAGCTGGCCCGGGCCTGCTGGCGGCTCAACTTCGAAGGCGGGCACCTCGACGAGCTGATCGAGACCCACACGATCGGGTTGCGCGTCGCCGAGCGGCTGGGCGACGAGGCGGCCTCCGCCACCATGCTGAACTACCTCTCGTCGGCGTACTTCCGGCTGGCCCGCTTCCCGGAGGCGATCAGCGCGATGGAGGTGGCGCTCACGGTGCGCCGTCGGCTGGGGCTCCGCGAGGACACGCTCAGCACGTTGTGGAATCTGGGCATCTCGTACGCCGCGAACGGCGATCACCGCAAGGGTAAGGCGAAGTTCGACGAGGCCCTCGGCATGATCGAGCGTTCGACCGACCCTTCCACGCTGACCAATCTGTTGAACAACCTGTCCTACGCGTTGATCGCCTGGGGCCGGTACGACGAGTCGCTGCGCCTGACCCGGCTGCACATCATGCTGGCCCGGCAGACGAAGGACCGCCGGCAGATCGAGAACGCGGTGGGACACCTCGCCATGGTCCGGCACCGGATGGGTGACCTGGGCCCGGCCCGCCGTCTGCTGCGGGTGGCGTTGTACCTCAAACGCCAGGCCAACAACCGATTCGGTGAGGGGGAGGTGCTCAACGAGATCGGTGTGATGGAACGTGTCGCCGGCGAGCCGGAGCGTGCCGCCGCCCTGCACCGGGATGCGCTGGTGGCGATGGTGGAGGCCGGCGACCGGATCGGTCAGTGTGCCTCCCGCAACCTGCTGGCCCGGTCGATGCTGGAACAGGGCGATGTCGCCAGCGCGCTCGACCTGCACCGCCGGGTGCTCGCCGACGCCGATCGACTCGGGGCCCGTTACGAGAAGGGCCGGGCGTTGGAGGGCATCGCCCGGTGCGTACGGGCCACTGATCCGGCGGCGGCTCGACTGCACCTGGAACAGGCGGTGGCGCTGTTCCGGCAGGTCGAGTCGCCGGATCAGCACGAGGCGGAACGGCTGCTGGCCGAGTTGGGCTGACGGATCATCTGCGAGTCGGCCACGGGCGCGGCAGGATGGTACGCGTGACGACTCCAGAGGCGACCGGTTACCGCATCGAACGCGACTCGATGGGCGAGGTGGAGGTGCCCGCCGAGGCGCTGTGGCGGGCCCAGACCCAGCGTGCGGTGCAGAACTTCCCGATTTCCGGCCGGGGCCTCGAACCGGCCCAGATCAAGGCCCTCGCCCAGATCAAGGGCGCGGCGGCCGAGGTCAACGGCGAGCTGGGCGTGATCGACGCCAACGTGGCCGCCGCCATCGCGGCTGCCGCCGCGCACGTCGCCGACGGCGGTTACGACGACCAGTTCCCGGTGGACGTGTTCCAGACCGGTTCGGGCACGTCGTCGAACATGAACACCAACGAGGTGATCGCCACCCTGGCGACCCGTGAGCTGGGCTCACCCGTGCATCCGAACGACCACGTCAACGCGTCCCAGTCGAGCAACGACGTGTTCCCGTCCTCGATCCACCTGGCGGCCACCCAGTTCATCGTGGAGGACCTGCTGCCGTCGCTGGCGCACCTGGCGGCCACGCTGGAGGTCAAGGCCGCGGAGTTCGAGACGGTGGTGAAGGCCGGGCGTACGCACCTGATGGACGCCACGCCGGTCACCCTCGGCCAGGAGTTCGGCGGGTACGCCGCCCAGGTCCGCTACGGGATCGAACGGTTGGAGGGCGCGCTGCCCCGACTGGCCGAGCTGCCGCTGGGCGGCACCGCCGTGGGCACCGGGATCAACACCCCGCTCGGCTTCGCCGCCGCCGTGATCGACAAGCTGCGCGAGTCGACCGGGCTGCCGCTGAGCGAGGCGCGTAACCACTTCGAGGCGCAGGGCGCGCGGGACGCGCTGGTGGAGACCTCGGGGCAGTTGCGGACCCTGGCGATCGGCCTCTACAAGATCGCCAACGACATCCGCTGGATGGGCTCAGGCCCCCGTGCCGGCCTGCGTGAGCTGCGCATTCCCGATCTCCAGCCCGGCTCGTCGATCATGCCGGGCAAGGTCAACCCGGTGGTCGCCGAGGCGATGCGGCAGGTCTGCGCCCAGGTGATCGGCAACGACGCGACGGTCGGGTTCGCCGGCTCACAGGGCGACTTCGAGCTGAACGTGATGCTCCCCGTGATGGGCCGCAACCTGTTGGAGTCGATCCGGCTGCTCTCCGCGGTGAGCCGGCTCTTCGCCGACCGGCTGGTGGCCGGCCTGGTCGCGGACGCCGCGGTCTGCCTGGCGTACGCCGAGGGCTCGCCGTCGATCGTCACCCCCCTCAACCGCTACCTGGGGTACGACGAGGCCGCGTCGATCGCCAAGGAGGCGCTGGCCAAGCAGATCTCGATCCGCGAGGTGGTGATGTCGCGGGGCCACGTCGACTCCGGCAAGCTCACCGAGACCCAGCTCGACGAGACGTTGGACCTGCTGCGGATGACCCACCCCTGAGCCACCCTGACCCGGCCTGCCCTGCTCAGCGCAGGTGTCGCGGTCTCGCCCAGCCGAGGAAGCGGGAGAAGAGAGCCGCGGGGTCCGGGCCGTCGTGCGGGTTGAGCCGGTGAAGGTCAGCGGCGGCCTCGTGCAGAACCGTGCACAGGTAGACGCTCAACCCGACCCGGTCGTGCGCGTACTCCTGGCGCAAGGTGAGTCGGGCGACCGGGCACGGCCAGGGCGCGGCGCAGACACGGCAGAGCCAGAGCGGACGCAGCGGCAGGTGCGGTCGACTCGGTGTGGTCGCGCGGTTGGGCACGGTGGTCCGGGACATGGTGTTGCGGTCCTTTCGAGCTGACTCGTTTGTGGCATCACCGCGCGCCCCGCGCCCCCGCGTCCGCGCGTCCCCGCGTCCGCGCGTCCCCGCGTCCCCGCGTCCCCGCGTCCCCGCGTCCCCGCGCCCCGGCGTGTGTCTGAGGTGGCCGGAGGGTGAGGGATGGTCGTTGTCGTCCTTTGCTCTGCACCCGCGGGTGCGACGGCCACGGTCTGTGACTGGTGCCTATTGGGGTGCAGAGCAAAGGACGGTGGCCTGTGCCCATCAGCACGGTGCGGGGGCGGTGGTGATCAAGGTCTTGCCTGGTTGGCCGCCGCGCGAACGCAATGGCTTGGTCTGAGGGTGGGGCCGCCCGGCACGGGAGATCGGGCGGCCCCGTACGGCGCCGCTGGCCCGGGGGACGGGGAGCGGTGCCGCGCTTCACAGTCTGGTGATTGGACGACTACGGTCGGAAGGGTTCGACCTGCCTGTCGTAGCTGCCCTGTTCCGGGGGTGCGCCGGCTCTGGTGGTCGGCTGGAGTTGATCGTCGGCGGGTTGGAGAGTGGCTGGGCATGGCCGATGGACAGATGACGGCGGCGGCATTCCTGATCGCGGAGCTGCGCCGGGCGCGAATCCGGCGCGGCTGGAGTCAGGACGAGCTGGCCAAGGCGGTCAACTACTCGGCGTCGATGGTCAGCGCCGTCGAGCTGGGTCAACAGCCGCCCACCGCCAAGTACCTGGAACTCGTCGACCGGGCCCTGGACACCGGCGGCCTCTTCGGTCGGATGTCCACCGAACTGGTCAGCCTGGACCGGGCCCAGCCCTGGCTACGCGGCTGGCAGGCGATCTTCGAGCAGGCGCGCACGGTCCGGTGGTACGAGCCTCGCTACGTGCCTGGGCTCTTCCAGACCGAGGCATACGCGCGAGCGGTCTTCGAGGCTGGGAGCCTGCTCGCTCCCGAGGAGGTGGACCGGCGACTGGCCGACCGGATGGATCGCCAGGGAGTGCTGCACAGCGAACGTGCGCCGCAGATCGTGGCGGTGCTGGACGAGGCGGTGCTGCGGCGACGGGTGGGCGGGCGGAAGGTGATGCGCGAGCAGACGCTGCACCTGGCCGGCATCGCCACCGGGCATCCTCGGGTCCGGCTGCACGTGGTGCCGCGATCCGCCGAGGAGTATCCAGGGCTCGGCGGGCAGTTCGCGCTCGCCGCCCTGCCCGACGGCACGGAGTTGGCCTATATGGAGTGCCAGGTTCGCGGCCAGGAGTTGGACCAGCCGCGGGATCTTTTGCGATTGCAGCGGGTCTGGGAGGCTACCTTGGGCGAAGCCCTGCCCCCGCAGGCGTCCATCGAATTGATCAGCGAGGTGGCCGAGTCGTGGAGTTGACCGACGCTCGATGGCGCAAGAGCAGCCGCAGCAACCAGGACAACAACTGCGTCGAGGTGGCTACGAATCTTGGGGGTGTGGTCGGGGTGCGAGACAGCAAGGACTCGGACGGACCCGTGCTCGTTGTCGACGCGTACTCCTGGCGGCTCTTCGTGGCCGCGCCCCCGCGCTGACGCGACCGCCTCGCCCGCGACGGCGGTCGGGTAAACGGCTCGACGGAGCCCTTGGGTGGGGCGGATGATCCGGCCTGTGGCGGAGTATCCGGCGGGGACCGAGCGGCTGCGGTTGCGGCGGCTGACCATGGCCGACGTGGACGCGTTGGTCGAGTTGGACAGCGACCCCGAGGTGATGCGCTTCCTCACCGGTGGCGTCGCCACCCCGCTGGCCACCGTGCGTGACGAGCAGGTGCCGAGGTTGTTGGCCCAGTACGACAGGCATCCCGGCCTGGGTCGGTGGGCGGCGCACGATCGGGAGTCCGGCGAGTTCCTGGGTTGGTTCGCGCTCGACCCGTCGGAGGACGGCACCGAGGCCGAGTTGGGCTACCGGCTGCGCCGCTCGACGTGGGGGCGGGGGCTGGCCACCGAGGGTGCGCGGGCGTTGGTCCGGTACGCCTTCGACACCGTCGGGGTGCGTCGGGTCTGGGCCGAGACGATGACGGTCAACGAGCGGTCCCGGCGGGTGATGGTGAAGGCCGGGCTGCACTACGTGCGGACCTTCCACCTTGAGTGGGACGACCCGATTCCGGGCACCGAGCAGGGTGAGGTGGAGTACGAGGTGCGGGCCGAGGAGTGGGCGACCGTCAGTCAGGAGCGGCCGGCGGCGCGGCGGGCGCGGTAGGCGGTCACCGCCGCACGGTTGCCGCAGCCGGCCTCGCAGAACCGCCGGGACCGGTTGCGGGACAGGTCGACGACCACGTTGTTGCAGTCCGGGTATTCGCAGATCCGCAGCCGGCTCAGCTCGCCCGCGCGGACCAGGTCGGCCATCGCCATCGCGGCCTCCACCGCCATCCGGGTGGCCAGCGGTGCGTCGCGGGGCACGGCGTGCAGGTGGTACGGCTCGTCGTCGTGCTCGATGAGCTGTGGCAGCGCCTTGTGTTCCAGCAGCAGGCCGTTGACGATCGCGACGATCTCGGGCGGCTCGGCGTGCCAGATGCGGCGCAGTTCGGGCCGCAGCTCCCGGACGGCGCGCAGCTCGGCGTCAGTGTGCTCGTGCCGGCCGCTATAGGCGTGGCGGACGAAGAACACGTCCAGCGCCGCGACGTCGGGCAGCAACTCGCCGTCCCGACCTGCGGTGTTGACCAGCGCCGCGGCGGCGATCAGCGAACACTCGGTGTCATGAGCGAATAGCAACTTGACTCCTGTCATGGCTTCCGCTTAGCGTCATCAGCACAAGGATAGTTTGCCCATGACACGGCGCCCATTGCGAGGAGCGCGACATGCACTCACGACCTGCTGCTGGCGTCGGGTTGGCGCTGCTCTCCGCAGTCACCTTCGCCACCTCCGGCACCTTCGCGCGGTCGCTCATCGAAGCCGGCTGGTCAGCCGAGTCCGCGGTGATCGCCCGGGTCGGCGTGGCCGCCCTCGTCCTGGCGATCCCCGCCCTGCTGTCCCTGCGCAACAAGTGGCAGGTGCTGCCGAGCAACGCGGCGGCCATCGGGCTGTTCGGGCTCCTCGGGGTGGCGCTGGCCCAGGTGTGCTTCTTCAACGCCGTGCGCTACCTGCCGGTCGGTGTGGCGCTGCTGCTGGAGTACCTGGGCATCATCCTCGTCGTGGTCTGGATGTGGCTGCGACACGGGCAGCCACCACGCCGGCTCACCATCGCCGGGTCGGTTGCCGCGCTGGCCGGGCTGGCGTTCGTGCTCGACCTCGCCGGCACCGCCGACTTCCACCCGGTGGGCGTGCTCTGGGGACTGGGCGCGGCGTTCGGCCTGGCCGGCTACTTCGTGCTTGCCGGCCGGGTCGACCCCCGGCTGCCCTCCGTCGCCATGGCCAGCGGTGGAATGGCCGTCGGCGCGGCCGTGCTGCTCCTCATCGGGCTGACCGGCCTGCTGCCGCTGCACGCCACCTTCGGCGAGGTCACCTTCGCCGGGCAGCCCACCAGCTGGTTGGTGCCCATCGCCGGACTGTCGCTGGTGGCCGCCGTCATCGCCTACCTCACCGGTATCGCCGGCACCCGGATCCTCGGCCCGCGACTCTCGTCGTTCGTCGGGCTGACCGAAGTGCTCTTCGCCGTGCTGATCGCCTGGCTCTTCCTGAACGAGCTGCCCACCGGCTGGCAGTTGTTCGGCGGTGCGCTGATCGTCGCCGGCGTCGCCCTGGTACGCCTCGACGAACTGCGCGGGTCACCGTCGTCTTCGACGCCCGCGCCAGCCCCACCCGAGCCCGAATTGGCGCTCGACGGTCGGTGAGACTGACGGGATTCACGGCCATAACGGGCGTTCAGGTGGCGCAATCTGGATCCTTGCTGTGTGATGGCTGCCACGTCCCTCAACGAGAGGATCCGATGTGGTGAGCAAGCGCTTCACCGCCCGTACCGTCGCGACCGCGGCGGTACTGGCACTGACGGCCGCGGGGTTGGGTGCGCCGGCCAACGCCGCGCCGAGCAACGCCCGCACCTTCACCGTCGTCGCCGAGGACGGCGTCGCCGCCGACACCGCCATCGCCGCTATCAAGGCGGCTGGCGGCACTGTGGTGTCGCGGTCCGACGAGGTCGGCATGTTCCAGGTCAGTAGCGACCGGGCCGACTTCGCGGCCAGGGCGACCGCCGCGCCGACGCTGATCGGTGCCGCCGAGCAGAAGGCCATCGGCCGCAAACCGAAGCTGGACCGGGTCGAGCAGGAGCACCTGACGGCCGGCGCTCGTCCCGGTGCTGGTGCCCGTCCTGGTGCTGGCGGCAAGAAGGGTGCCAAGCTCGATCCGCTCGATGACAAGCTGTGGGGCCTGGAGATGATCCGGGCCGACAAGGCCCGCAAGATCGAGGCGGGTGACCGCCGGGTGACCGTCGGCGTACTGGACACCGGCGTCGATGCCAGCAACCCGGACATCGCGCCGAACTTCAACTGGTCGCTGTCGCGCAACTTCGCGCCCGACCTGACCGACGTGGACGGCCCCTGCGAGGTGCCGAGCTGCCTCGACCCGGTCGGCACCGACGACGGCGGGCACGGCACCCACGTGGCCGGCACCATCGGTGCCGCAGCCAACGGCTTCGGCCTCTCCGGCGTCGCCCCGAACGTCTCGCTGGTCGAACTCAAGGGTGGCCAGGACTCCGGCTACTTCTTCCTCGACCCGGTGGTCAACGCCCTGGTCTACGCCGGCCGGTCCGGGATCGACGTGGTCAACATGTCGTTCTACGTCGACCCGTGGCTCTACAACTGCACCGCCAACCCGGCCGACTCGCCCGAGGACCAGGCTGAGCAGCGGGCCATCATCAAGGCGATGAAGCGGGCGCTGACCTTCGCGCACAACAAGGGCGTGACCCTCGTCGGTGCGCTCGGCAACAACAACGAGGACCTGGGCGCGCCGCGTACCGACGTCACGAGCCCCGACTACGGCGCTGACCCGTACCCCCGACCGATCGACAACGAGAGCTGCTGGGACCTGCCCACCGAGGGCCCGCACGTGATCGGTGTGTCGTCGGTCGGCCCGTCCGGCAAGAAGTCGGACTTCTCCAACTACGGCACCGAGCAGATCTCCGTCGCCGCGCCGGGTGGTTGGTTCCGGGATGGCTTCGGCACCGACACCTTCCGTACCGACGCCAACATGATCCTCTCGACGTACCCGAAGCATGTGCTCCAGGAGGAGGGATCGGTCGACGCCGACGGCAACATCGTCGCCGGCTTCGAGAACTCCGTCTTCAAGCAGTGCAAGGCCAACGGTGAGTGCGGCTACTACACCTACCTCCAGGGCACCTCGATGGCGTCCCCGCACGCCGCCGGCGTCGCCGCGCTGATCGTCAGCCGGTACGGCAAGGCGCAGGGTCGGACCGGCTTCGGCATGTCGCCGGACCAGGTTGAGCAGCACCTCTACCGCACGGCCGCCGAGCACGCCTGCCCGGAGCCGCGCCTCCAGCAGTACCGCAACGAGGGCCGCGACGAGACCTACGACGCGTACTGCGCCGGTGGGGTCAACTTCAACGGCTTCTACGGCTACGGAATCGTCGACGCCTACGCGGCGGTGAAGACCCCGCTCAAGCCGAAGGCCCGCCCGTAACGCACATCGCAGTACGGAGGTGGCCCACCGCCACCACCCCCGGGGCCCGGTCGACACTCGTCGACCGGGCCCTGTGCTCGTCCGAGCTGGCCGCCTCGTCGTCACCTGGGCTGCGCTCGCGCGGGCTGCGCTCGCCTTGGCTGCGCTCGCGCGGGCTGCGCTCGTCTGGGCTGAGCCGGTCATGATCGACTCGGTTTCCTTGAAGACGCGGTGTCCCGGCTTGAAGGATGGCCCGGTTTGCAGGAAGCCGAGTTGATCATGGTCATGCGGGCGATCCCCGTCGCCAGCCGCGGCTGACCAACGCGTTGCGTACCTCCCGAAGCACCGCCGGGAACTCGCTGTGCAGCCGTCGACTGGTCACGTGCAGGACCAGCCAACCCTCGCCGACCAGCTGATTCAGTCGACGGCGGTCGCGGTGCAGCTGCTCCGCGTCGGAGTGCCACTTCCCGTCGTACTCGACCGCCACCCGATATCGCGGCCAGGCCAGATCGGGGTGCAGAACAATGCCGCTGGGCAGGCGTACCGGATGTTGAACCACCGGGCGCGGTAGCCCACCCAGCACCAACCGCACGCGTAGGTGCGACTCCGGCGGAGATTCTGCCCCGCCCTCGGCCAGGTCGAAGATCCAACGAGCTCGTCGTCCACCGGGCCGGTCCGCGTTGCGGGCAGCCAGGGCGGCCAGGGTGTCGCGATCGGTCAGCCCCTGCCCGAGCAGCGAGTCGACGATGGCGACTGCCCGGACGGGGTCGAGCCAGACAGCCGTCTCCCAGGCGGCCCGCCCGGGATCGGACCGGGGGATCGGGCCGTCCCGCTCGCTGGCCCCGACCGGGCTGGCCGACACCCAACCATCGCTCCGACGGGCCGTCCCCAGGCCCCCTGCTCCGACGGGCGCTGCCGCAGGGCGGGACAGCTGTCGTGCGGGGCGTGGTGACATGCCCCCGGTGGGTGGGCGCCCTGCTCCGGTAGGCCGCGCTGCATCACGCGCTCGGCCTGCTTCCGGTAGTCGTCCTGTGTCCGGCGCTCGTCGTGTCGTTGGTGCGGGTGCGGTCGACTCTGGGAGGTCTCTTGAGGTGAGCGGGGTGATGGCGTTGACGTGCACGATGAGGCCGCGCTGTGGGCCGACCCGCAGCGAGCGGGGCACGAGGACGTGCACATCATCGGTGAAGCTCGCGGCGTGTAGAACCCCGTGCAGGTAGGCGGCCGACGGACCGCCGACAACCACTCCGGGCGGTAGCCGGAGGAGGGCGGCGCGACACGCGAGGGCGTGGTCCCGGTCCAGCCGCGCATCGGCGTAGATGTCGTGGCGCAACCGCACCCAGGCCGAGTTGCGCAGCTGATGTTCGGTGAGCAGGCCGTCCCGGACAGCGTCGGAGCCGCGGAAGACCTGCCAGGTCAGGGCATCGGGGCGATGCGGACGTGGTGGCATACCGAGCAGCCTGCCGACCACCGATTGGCCACCGGTACCCCTGTGGACAACCCGACCTGCGGACGTCGCCGAGCCTGTGGACAACCACGAATCCGCCTGCTGATCGTGCTATTGCACCGGCCGGATCGCCCGGCTGATGGGCTATTCGGGCCGCCGACGGGTGGTGATCCACTCGCGCTTCTGAAAGTCGGGCGGTCCCTGGCGCTGGGATACCGCGACTTTCACGAACCCGAGTCGATCAAGCCGGGCGGGGGAGACGGTGACGTGACGTGGCGGGGCGGGGCAGAACAGGGTCAGCTGAGGGCGGTGGCGATGGCCCGGGCGGCGGCCAGCACCTGGGGGCCGATCGTGGCGACGTCCAGTGGGGCGAGCGCGACCACGCCGACACTGGCCTCCAAGCCGGGTACGTCGAGCACCGGCGCGGCCACCCCGTACGCCCCGGCCTGCAACTCTCCGCTGCTACTGACCGGCTCTGCCACCCCGGCTCGACCGGCCAGGATCGCCCGGCCGGCCGCTCCCCGGTCCAGTGGATGCCGTGCCCCGGCCCGGTACGCGACGTGGAACGACGTCCAGCTCGGCTCGACCACGGCGAGGGCGACGCCCTCCGCGCCTTCGACGACGGTCAGGTGAGCGGTCGCCCCGGCCTGCTCGGCGAGGCGGCGCAGCGCGGGCAACGCACCCTCGGCGAGCAGCGGTTGGGCCCGTCGGGCCAGGTGCAGCAACCCTGCCCCGAGGCGCAGCCGACCGTCTCCGTCGCGGCGCAGCATGCCGTGTCCGGTCAGCGCGCTGACCAGTCGGTAGACGGCGGCCCGGCCGATGCCGAGCCGATTCGCGGCCTCGGTGACGGTCAGACCGCCAGGGGCGTCGGCGACCAGGTGCAGCAGCCGCAACCCCCGGTCCAATGTCTGCGACGTCTCCCCGCCCCGCCCCGCAACCGTGTCGCCCCGGCTCGGGCCAGCATCGCCCCGGCTCGGGCCAGCATCGCCCCGGCTCGGGCCGGGGTCGGACGAGCCGACGGCCGCGTCCGCCCGGCCCACGCCGGCGTCGGGCGAGCCGACGGCCGCCCCGGTCGCGGCAGGCCGGGCTGACGTGTCGCCCGAACCAGAGCCGCCCGAGCCCGAGCCGCCCGAGCCCGAGCCGCCCGAGCCCGAGCCGCCCGAGCCCGAGCCCGAGCCCGAGCCCGAGCCTGAGCCGCCCGAGCCTGAACCGCCCGAGCTGCCGGAGCGTGCGGTCGCATTCACGCCTGGCAGCGTACGACCCGGCACCGGCGGACCCGGACAGGCACGGACAGCTACCCTTGTACGGTGACGCTACGCCTGTATGACACCGCCACCCGTTCGGTGCGGGACTTCGTCCCGCGGGAAGCCGGCAAGGTGGGGGTCTACCTGTGTGGTCTCACTCTTCAGGCCCCGCCGCACATCGGTCACCTTCGCTCCGGCGTCAACTATGACGTCCTGCGTCGCTGGCTGCTGGCCGCCGGCTACGAGGTCACCTTCATTCGCAATCTGACCGACATCGACGACAAGATCCTGGTCAAGGCGGGCGACCAGGGTCGACCGTTCTGGTCGATCGCGTACGCCAACGAGTTGTTGCTCGCTGAGTCGTACCGGGCGTTGAACGTGCTGCCGCCCACCTATGAGCCGCGTGCCACGGGGCACATCCCCGAGATGCACGAGCTGATCACGAAGTTGATCGCCGACGGGCACGCGTACCCGGCGAGTGACGGCTCCGGCGATGTCTACTTCGATGTGGCGTCCTGGCCGGCGTACGGGTCGCTGTCGGGTCAGTCTCCGGACGCCATGCAGTCCGCCGGGGACGCACCGGATCGGGGTAAGCGGGATCCGCGCGACTTCGCGCTGTGGAAGGGTGCCAAGCCGGACGAGCCGGCGGACGCCTACTGGCCCTCGCCGTGGGGGCTGGGCCGTCCGGGTTGGCACATCGAGTGCTCGGCGATGTGCTGGCGCTATCTCGGCCCGGAGTTCGACATTCACGGCGGCGGCCTGGATCTGACGTTCCCGCACCACGAGAACGAGATCGCCCAGTCCCAGGCGGCCGGGTTGCCGTTCGCCCGCTACTGGGTGCACCACGGGTTGCTGAGCATCGGCGGGGCCAAGATGGGCAAGTCCGCCGGCAACGCGCTGGGCTTGGCGTACGTGGATTCGCTCGGGGTGCGACCGGTGGAGCTGCGCTACTACTACGCCGCCGCGCACTACCGCTCGGTGATCGACTACTCGGAGGATTCGCTGCGCGACGCGGCCACCGCGTACCGGCGGATCGAGGGTTTCGTGCAGCGGGCGGCCGAGCGGGTGGGTGCCGGGCAGCTCGGTGAGTTGCCGGCCGGCTTCGTCGCGGCGATGAACGACGACCTCAACACGTCCGCCGCGCTGGCCGTGCTGCAACAGCACATTCGGGACGGCAACACCGCGCTGAGCGTCGGCGATGATGTGACCGTCCGCACCACGCTGCCCGTGGTGCGGGCAATGCTGGATATTCTCGGGATCGACCCCCTCGACCCGGCGTGGACCGGTGGCGGCCGATCGGACGATCTTCGTGCCGTGGTGGACTCCCTGATCGCGTTGGCCCTGGAGCAGCGTGCGCAGGCTCGGGGCCGCAAGGACTGGGCCGCCGCGGACGCGGTGCGTGACCAGCTCAAGCTGGCCGGCGTGGTGGTCGAGGACACCCCCCAGGGCCCGCGTTGGACTATTGGAGAGCAGGACTGATGGCCGGCAACTCGCAGCGCCGTGGCCGGCGACTGACGTCGAAGGCAGGTGCCCCCAAGGGCAGCGGCGGCAAGAACAAGGACTCGTTGGCGGGGCGGGGCCGTACCCTGCCCGCGGACGAGCGGCCGTGGCACAAGGGCTACTCGGGCACCGAGAAGCTGCCCCAGCGCACCGCCTGGAAGCAGGACAAGGAGCGCCGCGCGGCGGCCGAGGAGGGGCGTGCCCCCAAGATCGGGCAGCCCGGCAGCAAGGACACCACCTGGGGTCGGGGCGGCGGTCGGGGCGTACCGGCCGGTCGGGGTGCCACCGGCGGTCGGGGCGGCAAGCCCACCGGGCGGTCCGGCCCCCGGGTCACCCCGGGGCGCAAGTCCAACCCGTCCAAGGACGCCCCGGAGCTGTTGGTCGGGCGTAACCCGGTGCTGGAGGCGCTGCGCGCCAACGTGCCGGCGACGGCGCTCTACACCGCCCAGGGCATCGACATGGACGACCGGATCAACGAGATCATCCGGACGGCCGCCGACCGGGGCATCGCCAACCTGGAGATCAGCCGCGCCGAGTTGGACCGGATGACCGGCGGGGTGCTGCACCAGGGTGTCGGGTTGCAGGTGCCGCCCTTCGCGTACCAGCCGTTCGAGGACATGGTCGCCGCTGCCCTGGAGCAGCAGGCCCCGCTGCTGGTCGCGCTGGACGGGGTCACCGACCCGCGCAACCTGGGCGCCGTGATCCGGTCGGCCGCCGCGTTCGGCGCGCAGGGTGTCTTCGTACCCGAGCGTCGTGCCGCCGGGATCACCGCGACCGCCTGGCGGACCAGCGCCGGTGCGGCCGCGCGGGTGCCCGTGGCCCAGGTGACCAACCTGACCCGGTCGTTGAAGGCGTGCCGGGACGCCGGCTTCATGGTCGTCGGCCTGGATGCCGACGGCGACACCGACCTCTACAACCTGGAGGCCGCGGTCGGTCCGCTGGTGGTGGTGGTCGGTTCCGAAGGGCGCGGTCTTTCCCGCCTGGTCGGGGAGACCTGCGACCTGACCGTCAGCATTCCGATGATCTCCGAGGTCGAGTCGCTCAACGCCAGCGTGGCGGCGGCGGTCGCCCTGGCCGAGGTCGCCCGCCGGCGCTCCGTCGAGCAGTAGCAGCACGTCCCACGAAGGCCCCCTCCCGTCGAGCGCGGGAGGGGGCCTTCGTGGTCAGATCTGATGGGTCCACGCGATGAAGAGCAGCGTCGCGGCGAGCGCCATCAGCAGCACGGTCGGAAACAACCAGAGCGGGCCACGCTCGCCGTCCAGGCGTCGGGTCAGCCGCTGGTGCACGGCGGCGATGCCGATCAGGGCGGCCAGCCCGGCGGCGGCTATCGGCAGGCCGATGAGGAAATGCGCCAGCCATGCGCCGGCCAGGGTCGGACCACCCCAGGCATTGTCGTACGGTCCCGACTCCACCACGCCGTACAGCACGCCCCGCAGCACCATCAGCAGTTCGACGCCGAGCGGCAGCAGGGCCACCAGACCCACGAGCAGGCTGAGCACCGCATGGCCGAGCACCGCGACAGCGCCGGGCCGTCGGTCGGGCACGGCCGTCGGTGGCATCCCGAGCAGTCCGGTACGCAGAGCTCGCCAGCGCGCGACGGCGGCGCCGGCACCGCCCAGCGGGGTGGTCACCAGCGCGAGGACGGCGACCGGGATCAGCGTCGCGCAGTAGGCGAGGCTGCGGCCGGTCCTGCGGACCAACCGGTGCGACCGGGAACGCGTGCTCGGCTGGTGAGCGGTGGGCTGGGCGAGATCGGTGGGCACGGTGCCTCCTCCGGTTGGGGTCACCGCGACGCTACGAGGACGGCCAGCCGTGCCGAATCACCCCGCAGAGCCACTTACGCACTAGCTCCACAGGGTGAAGGGCTGCCTCCGGTACGACGAAGGGGGCGGCCCGCCGAAGCGGACCGCCCCCTGTCGGTACGGCGTTACGTCAGATCCGGCTGCCGGTGGAGGCGTGGAAGACGTGGCTACGGCCGGCGACCGGCTTGACGAACACGGTGTCACCCATGTTCGGCATGTTGCGCCGGTCGGTGCGGACGACGAAGCGCTCCGAGTTGCCACCCAGCGCGGCGTGGCCGTAGATGTTCGCGTCCGAGCCGAGGTCCTCGACCAGCTCGACCACGACCGGCATGCCGCCCTCGGTCGGGCTGACCAGCTCGCAGTCCTCCGGGCGGAAGCCCACGGTGACCTTGCCGTCGCCACCCTCGGCGCGGGCCGCGGCGACCTGCTCGCGGGTCAGCGGGATGTTCAGCTCGGCGAACTCGGCGCCCCGCTCGTTCAGCGCAACGGTCTTGATGTTCATGGCGGGAGAGCCCATGAAGCCGGCGACGAACACGTTGGCCGGGGTGTCGTAGAGCGCACGCGGGGTGTCCACCTGCTGAAGGACACCGTCGAGCAGCACCGCGACCCGGTGACCCATGGTCATGGCCTCGACCTGGTCGTGCGTGACGTAGACCGTGGTGACGCCCAGCTTGGCCTGCAGGGACGCGATCTGCGTACGGGTCTGCACACGGAGCTTGGCGTCGAGGTTCGACAGCGGCTCGTCCATGAGGAAGACCTGCGGCTCGCGGACGATCGCCCGGCCCATCGCGACACGCTGACGCTGACCACCGGAGAGCGCCTTCGGCTTGCGGTTCAGGTACTCCTCCAGCTGGAGCAGCCCGGCCGCCTCCTTGACCCGCCGGTCAATCTCCGACTTGGAGGTCTTGCGGAGCTTCAGGGCGAACGCCATGTTCTCGTACACCGTCATGTGCGGGTAGAGGGCGTAGTTCTGGAAGACCATCGCGATGTCGCGGGCCTTCGGGGGAAGGTGGGTGACGTCGCGCTGGTCGATGTAGATCGAACCGGCGTCCACGTCCTCCAGGCCGGCGAGCATCCGCAGGCTGGTGGACTTACCACAACCGGAGGGGCCGACCAGGACGAGGAACTCGCCGTCGCCGATTTCGAGGTCCAGCTCGTTGACGGCGGGACGCTCTTGGCCCGGGTAGACCCGGGACGCCTTGGAATAGGTGACCGTAGCCATGGTGAAGCGCTTCCTTTCACCGGCAGGAACGTGCCGGACGATCCGAGTGAAGGAGCAACCGGCACGTGTCCGTGCCGGTCATCGGACGGCGCTCGGTCGCGGGGGCGCCCGGTCGTCGTCCGTCAGTGAACCGTAAACGCGTTTACCCGCGCTGCCAAGGTCGGGGGCGGCCAATCCCGACAGGCGGCCTACGCATTCCGGTCACTCGGGCACGGTCAGCCATCAATCGACACCCTGTCAAACCGGCATGCGTCGGGTTGTTGACGATTCCCATGCCCGGGAGGCCTCGCGATCGGGATAACCGGACGTCAGTCGCTATGCTGGCCTCGACGCACGCGCCCCTGTAGCTCAGCTGGCCAGAGCACTCGCCTTGTAAGCGAGATGTCGCCGGTTCGATCCCGGCCGGGGGCTCCAATTCCATCAGGCATTTCGCAACCGGCCCCGCCGTGAGTCGACCGGTTGACAGCAACGGCAGTCATGAGCGGACCTTCAGGGTCACCTTCCAGGTCAGAGCCTGAGGGGTTGAGGTCAGACGAACGAGCTCTTCGAGGGCCGAGCCTTGACGACCCCACCAACCGCTCAACTGAACGGCGTTGGTGCTAACTCCTGGAGCCGCGGGGTCGGGTAACGATGCCAGGCTCGCGGATCAGGTCTGTGTCGACTCCGGGACGGCGCGGGACCAGCCACCAGCCCTGCGAAGTGTCCGGCTCGTAGTGGGCGACCGCATCCTGTTCGGCCACGTTGTCCAGCCAGCCCCGGAGCTGTCTCAGCCGGTCGGGCGGGACCGGCTGACCCGCGCGGCGGCGAGCCTCGGTGCGCAGCATCTGCAGCATGTGGTTGTTGCGGTGCTCGGGCTTCACCGCCCACGGGATCAGCTTGCTGTCGCGTACGGAGCGCTTCCTCAGTCCGAGCTGGTGGCGCCAGTTGGAGATGGTTCCGTACCCGATCTGCAAGTCGTACTTGCGCCGGTACTCGTCCATGATCCAGGAGTAGGTCTTCCCCTCCCCGTACCAGCGAATAAACTCATCCGGGTCCACGAGCTTGCTTGCGGCCATGCCCACCTCTCAGAACCGAGCAGTGGGAGATGCTAGGAACTGATCAGACAAGGTTGCAAGTGCGGATCGAAATCAACGTATGCGACGTCTGCCGGAACCCTTCACTTCCAGTGAAGACTTACACCGTCAGCGCCGACGACCGCCGAGGCATCACCGACTGCTGCGCGGCGCACTCGGATGAGTTCGAGGCGATCCTGACCGGGCACGTTCCCTTCTCAGATGAGCTGGAGGCGCTCCTGTCGCCAGATGACCGCCCGTACGCGCGTCGCCGGGGTAGGCGGGGTATGCAGGTCGTGGACATGGACGAGGTCGAGAAGGCCAAGGGACATCACTAACGCCTAGGCGGGAGCCGATGAGTCGCGCGGTAGAGGAGTCGAACCGGGCGATGTTGCGTGCCCGGGACGCGATGGACCGGGCGTACGCCGAGCCACTGGACATTCCCGCGTTGGCCCGGATCGCGCACGTGTCGCAGGCGCACTTCATCCGTACCTTCCGGGCCACCTTCGGGGAGACCCCGCACCGCTACCTGCAACGTCGCCGGGTGGAGCGGGCGATGGCGTTGCTGGTGGAGACCGACCGGGACGTGACGGACATCTGTTACGCCGTCGGCTTCAGCAGCCTGGGTACGTTCAGTCGGACGTTCCGGCAGATCGTCGGCGAGTCACCCTCGGATTTTCGGCGTCATCGTGTCGCCGCGGCCAACGTGCCGTCCTGCTTCGCCAAAGCCTGGACCAGACCCAGCAGTTTTGGATAAGCCGCAGGTCACGGCCGGCCTCTAGCGTTGTGGGCATGACGATGAACGCGATCAGCCGCTCCCAGATCTACGTCCTCGACCAGGACGCCGCGCTTGACTTCTACGTCAACAAGCTCGGCATGGAGGTCAACACCGACCAGGACCTCGGTTTCATGCGGTGGTTGACGGTCAACCTGCCCGGCGACCCGGAGCGCGAGATCCTGTTGGAGAAGCCGGGCCCGCCGGCGCTGGACCCCGCCACCGCCGAGCAGGTCCGGGAGCTGCTCACCAAGGGTGCCCTGGGTGGGTACCTCTTCATTACCACGGACGATGCCCACAAGACGTACGAGGATCTGGTGGCGAAGGGCGTCGAGATCACCGACGAGCCGACCGAGCGCCCGTACGGGATCGACTTCGGCATCCGGGACCCGTTCGGCAACCGGATCCGCATCGGCCAGATGTTCCCCCGGGCGTAGGGGGCGCGGTCGCGGGGCCGGGAGGTGCGGGTCGAACCCGTACCTCCCGGTGTGTTGAGGTGGGTGCCATGGTGACCCGCTTGCTTTACCTGGCCCGACACGCCGAGCAGGATCTGTCCGAGGTGAGTGGGACCGCGCCCGGGGAACCGGACACCGGCCTGTCGGAGCGCGGCCGGCGGCAGGCCATCCTGCTGGGCGAACGCCTGCGGGCCCGTCGGTTCGCCGCCGTCCATCACGGGCCGCTGCGCCGGGCCGCGCAGACCGCCGAGCTGATCGCCAAATCGCTGCCCGAGGTTCCGGTGTACGAGACGGAGTTGGCCGGCGACCACCTCCCACACGACACCGATCCGGTTGGCCTGCCGCCCGCGTACGCCGAGTTTCTGGCCCAGTTCTCGGCGGCTGGGCGGGTCGACGGGCCGCGAGTGACGGCGGAGGCGGTGCGGCGGTTCGCCGGCCCGGTCGGCGAGGGCCCGGCCGGCGGTGAGCCGGTCCGCGAGCTGGTCGTGACGCACAGCTTCCTGATCGCCTGGCTGGTGCGGCACGCCCTCGACGCGCCGGAGTGGCGGTGGCTGGGCTTGAACTCGCACAACGCGGGCCTGACCGTCATCCGGTACAGCGCGGCCGGCCCACCGACTCTGGTCGCCGTCAACGACGTGGCCCACCTGCCGCTGGAGCTGCGGGCCACCGGCCTGCCCCCGGACTATCTGACGTAGGTGCTGGTGGCCCGCAGAAGCAGCTTGACCACCGCCTGGGTGGCCGGCGGCGGTGGGCCCTCGTCCGGGCAGTCGGCGTACCCGGATTCGTCGCTGCCCACGGTGAGGCGGTAGTGCATCACGTCCGCGCAGGTCGTCGGGGTGGTCGGCTGCCGCGCCTCGGCGGCGAGCCGGGGGTCGGCGGCCAGCCCCGCCAGGAGGCCCCGATCGGCGGGCGTGAGCCGGCCGCTGCGCCGACTGCCGGCCCGGTCCGTCACCGTCCACTGGCCGTCCGGCTCGACGACGATGGAGTCACCGCGCCCGGCGAAGCCGCCAGAGCTTCGCAACGCCACCCGGAGGGCCCCGCCGGTGGCCCCGGCGCTGACGGTGGGGGCGGTGGCCGGTGGCGAGGTGCCGGTGGCCGGGCCGGCCGGGTCGGTAGTGGTGGTCCCCGAGGGCTGGGTCGGGGTGGCGGTCGGGGCTCGGTCGACGGTGCATCCGGTCAGGAGCACGGCCAGGAGCGCGACCGTGACGGCGGTCATCGATGCGTGTCTCATCCCGGTCGGACGTACCCCCGCAACCGTAGGTTCCGTCCGCCGCCGCGCCCGCGCCCCCTCGGCAGTGGACGTGCCACGGCGTGACCGAGGCTCTTCGTTATGGTCGCCGTGCCGGCGTCGCGACGTCGGCGGCCAGATTCGCGGCGTCGCTCCGGGTGCCGTGGGAAGGAGCAGATGTGTCGGACGCGGAGTTGACCGTCGAGGTGGCCGGGCCGGTCGCCACAGTGGTGATGCACAACCCGGCCCGCCGTAACGCGATGACCGCCGCCATGTGGCGTCAGCTCCCCGAACTGCTCGACCGGTTGGAGCCCGACCCCGCCGTACGGGCGTTGGTGCTCACCGGCGCGGGCGACACCTTCTGCGCGGGTGCCGACCTCGGTGACCTGGCCGAGCTGCTGGACGCCGGTGACGCCAGCATCGCGGTGGCCGCCGAGGAACGGTTGGCCCGGTTCGCCAAGCCGACCGTCGCGGCCATCCGGGGCGCCTGCGTCGGGGGTGGGGCTCAGCTCGCGGTCGCCTGCGACCTGCGGATCGCTGCGGATGGTGCCCGTTTCGGCGTACCGCCGGCACGGCTGGGGCTGGTTTATCCGGCACCGACGACGCGCCGGCTGGCCCGGCTGGTCGGGCCGTCCGCCGCCAAGCATCTGCTGTTCACCGCCGAGCTGATCGACGCCGAGCGGGCCCTGCGGATCGGCCTGGTCGACGAGGTGCTGCCGGTCGGCCGGCTCGCCGCCCGGGTGGACGAGCTGACTGCCACGATCGCCCAACGGTCGCCGCTGAGCATCGCCGCCGCGAAGGAGATCATCGATGATCGGGCCGAACCCGCCCGGATCGCCTGGTGGCACCGGAAGGTGACGACGACCGGCGAGGCGCGGGAGGGGGTCGCGGCGATCACCGAACGCCGGCCGCCCCGCTTCGCCTGGCAGCCACCGGCCGGCGACTGACGGCAGGCGCTCCCGGGTGACCACCCGGGCCGACCGCTCGGCGTCGCACCCATTGCAATACCTCTATCCCGGGTGGCCCGCTCCCAGGTCCGTACGGCAGGCTGTCCGTCGTGCAGCGTGATCAGTTGCTTGCGGGCCGCTACCGGCTCCTGGAGCGCCTCGGCAGTGGCGGCATGTCGGCGGTGCACCGGGCGTACGACGAGGTGCTCGAACGGGACGTGGCGGTGAAGGTGCTGGTCGCCTCGGACGCCAACGCCCGACAGCGGATCCGGGGTGAGGCCAAGGCCGCAGCCCGGCTGTCGCATCCGCACGTCACCAGCGTCTACGACTACGGCGAGTCGGTGTTGAACGGTGCCCAGGTCCCGTTCGTGGTGATGGAGCTGCTCGGCGGTCACACCCTCGAAGACCGGTTGGTGGCCGGGCCGTTGCCGCCGCGCGCCGGTCTGCGGGTGTGTGCCGAGGTGGCTTCGGCGCTCGCGGCCGCGCACGATCAGGGGTTGGTGCACCGCGACATCAAGCCGGGCAACGTGATGCTCACGCCGACCGGCGCGAAGGTGCTCGACTTCGGCATCGCGGCAGCCGCCGGTGCCCCGGAGATCGACTTCGAGGGACGGCTGCTGGGCACCCCGGCGTACCTGGCACCGGAGCGGTTGCTGGCCGGCGAGGTGCTGCCGGCCAGCGACGTGTACGCCCTCGGCCTGCTGCTGCACCGGGTGCTCACCGGCCGGCTGCCCTGGCCCACCGAGGCGCAGACCGGGATGGTCCGCGCGCATCCGCACGTCGAGCCGGACCCGCTGCCCCCGAGCGGCGGCGTACCGCCCGAGGTGCACCGGCTCTACCGCTGGTGCCTGGCCGACGACCCCGCCGATCGGCCGTCGGCCGCCGACGCGGCCCGCATCCTGCTCGCCGCGGCCAGCGCGACCGCGCCCGAGGCGGCCGCCGTCGCCGCCGACCCGGCGGCAACCACCGCCGCCCCGACCAGCACCGCGACCGGGTCCGAGCCGATCGGGTCCGAGCCGATCGGGTCCGAGCCGATCGGGGTTGGGCCGACCGGGTCCGAGCCGATCGGGTCCGAGCCGACCGAGGTTGGGCCGACCGACGCCTGGCTGAGTGGCGGTTCGGCGGGGCGGATGAGGCGCGGGCCGGGCCGTCGGGGGCGGGCCATCCTGACGGTCGGCGGGGCCGTGATCGCCGCGGTGGCGCTGGCCGGGTCGCTCGGCGACTCCAGCATTCGTCGACAGGGACAGGGCGCTGTGCCGCCCGGCAATGGTCCGGGCACCACCACGGTGGGGATGCCCCGCACGGAGGCGTCGACCGACGCGGTCGACATCGGACCGTCCGCCGCACCGTCCACCAGGACGCCGGCGCCCGCTGCCCGGACCGGCCCACCGACCGGTCCGGGCGGGACAGTGACCCCGGGCCCGACGGCCACCACGCCGGGCCCGCCCTTGACCCGGCCCGCGCCGACTCCGACCCCTGCCGTCGGGGAGCCCGTGGACTCGCGCGGCGGCACGGTCACTGCTCGCTGCGTGGGGAATTCGGTGGAGGTGCTCACGGTGGCCCTCGCGCCCGATTTCCGGGTCGAGGCGTACGACCCGGGCCCGGCGAAGCAGATCGTGGTCGAGCTGACCTCCACCGAGCACCGCAGCGAGATCCGCGTGCAGTGCCCCGCTGGCCAGCTGAAGTCGAAGGTCAAGGAACGCGCCGCCTGACCGGGGCCGACGGGTGCCGCGCCCGGGATGTACCCGGTCGCGGCCCCCCGTTCCCGCCGGCCGGTCCGTCACCGCCCGGCCAGCGCCCCCCAGCCCGGGTTCACCGGCTCCCGACGCAGCGGCATGCCTGCCTCCGCTGGTGTCCGGTCCCCCTTGCGCTGGTTGCAGGCGTAGCAGGCGGCGGTGGTGTTTCGCCAGGTGTTCCGGCCGCCGCGCGAGCGGGGCAGGATGTGGTCGATGGTGGAGGCCGGGCCACCGCAGTAAGCGCAGCACCGGTCGTCGCGGCGCAGCACACCGGCACGCGACCAGGCCGGCCCGGAGTTGAACCTCCACCGGGTGACCACGAAGCGGACCAGCCGCACCACGCGGGGCATCGGGAAGACCCCGATCACCCGGTCCGGCTCGGCCTCGTGGATCTCGGCCACCCGACGGCAGAGCATTCGTACGGCGTGTTGAACGGTGACCCGGTGCAGCGGGCCGAGGTCGGCGTTGATGACGAGGACGGCGTCCACCGGGATCTCCCTTCATGTTGGCGACGAACGAGCTGACGACGGACCGGGTGCTGACGGACAGCAAGAAGCCGCCCGGTCCGGCGGTCGGACGGGGCGGCTCAGCGCGTACGGGTACGCGTCAGTCGGGCCGGCCCGCCCGGGGACCTTCCGCTCGGCAACCGTCACCGGGCAGCGTCGACGGCACGGTGGTGACGTGCGACATCGTCATGAGCTGCTCCCGCGGTGGTGGTTGACCTTGCGCGCTCACGGTAGGTCGACGCGGGTGACACGGGCAACGTATTTCGATCGGCCGGTCTCCTCGGGGCCCCGCTGACGGCGGGTGCGGGGAGCTGCTTTCGCCGAGGTCTGCGCGGTGGTCAGCGGCCGGTTCAGCCGCAGGGCCATCCGTGCGGTCAGTTCGCTGTCCAGCAGGGGTCGGTTGACCTCACCGGCGACCGCCAGCGCGGGCCCGGAGACCGACCGCCAGATCGCGGCCAGCCCGGCGCCGAGGCCCACCAGGGCGACGGTGGCCCGGGTGGTCGGTGAGCCGGCGGCCGCGGCGGCGCTCACCCCGACGACCGCGAAGAGCACCAGCAGCAGGGGTACGAGCACCGGCCAGAAGATGCCCCGGGCCGCCTGCGCGACCAGCCGGCGGTCCCGGATGATCAGGTTCCGGGCGATCACCGCGTAGTCCTCCTCGTCGAGCAGGTCGCGCGGGTGCAGACCGCCGGTGAGCACGTCCCGCCAGAGGTCACCCTGACCGCGCAGCGCCCGGCTCAGTGCAGCGGGCGTGGGCGCGGTCGGGTCTCCGTGGCCGGCGCGGTCGACCGCGCTCGCCCAGGCTGCCAGCGACCGGCGCACCACCGCCGCCGAGTACGGCGGCAGCACGCTGGCCAGCTCATCCAGCCAGCGGCTGATCTGCACCTGCCGACCGCCGAACTGTCGCAGCAGTTGGGTGACGTCGCCGGCGCGGACGGTGTCGGCCACTGACCGGCCCAGTCGGTACGCCAGCCCGACCCGGTGGTTGGTGGCCATCGCCCAGCGCAGCACCTCCACGTTGAGGTCGTCGAGGGCGAGCAGCAGCGGCACCGGGTCGGCGGGGTCGGGCTGGCCCAGGTCGGGCAGTAGGGTTCGGGCGGCCGACGTGTCGGGCACCGGCCCGGTGTGCCGGGTGAGGTCGGCGATCTGGGCCAGGGCCACGTCCACCCCGTCGAGGTACATCCGCATCCGCCGGTGGGCGGACATCTCGGTGAGGTTGGAGAGTTTGGCCGGCGGTACGGCTGGGCGGGCGTCGACGAAGGCGCGGGGCTCCGCGTGCTGCCCGTGGTGGTAGGCGTCCGCCATCCACCAGCCCAGGCGGAGCGCGGTGACGATGCAGGCTCGTTCGTCGCGGATCAGCGGGTACGCGTCGTCGCGGCTGATTTCGTCGTCCGACGGGCCGTCCTCCGCGCCGGCGCGGTGCAGTGGTGACATCTCCCGCTGCCCTCCCGCCCGGCCGATCGACGGTTGATCATTCGAGCGTACGGCAGCGTACCGTGGCTTATGTCAGGTTTTGTCGATTTGCCCTGGCCCGGCCGGCCAGCAGCCCGCGCGGACGGATCGAGTGCACCGGCTCGGCCGCGCCACCCTCGGCACGCAGGATGTGGTTCGCGGCGATGATCCCGGTCGCGGCCGAGCGTTCCATCAACGCGGTCGGAAAGTCCGTGGCGATGCCGTCGCCGGCCAGGTAGAGGCCGTCCGCGTCGGTGCGTACCCCCGGTCGCCAGGCGTGGCTGCCCGGCGTGAACGCCGGCGCCTGCGCCTGGACCCGGGCCCGCAGCTCGCGGACCCGCAGGTCGCCGGCCTCCGGCCAGAGCGCGACCAACTCGCGGCGCATCCGCTCGGCCAACTCCTCGGCCGGCACACCGGGCTCGCAGGCGTACGCGTGCAGCTCGACGACCGACCCGCCGGTCCGCTGTGCCCAGCGCCGAGGCTCGTTCTCCAGCCGGTGGTACAGCGTCACCGAGTCCAGCGTGGGCTGGCGGGACACCCCGCTGAACACCGCCCGGTCGGCGGCCACGTCGCCGGCACACCAGTAGCGCGCCACCGCGTACGGCGGGCCGGGGGTGCCAAAGGCCGGCATCCGTGCCGCCAGCTCCGGTGCCTGCTCGGCCAGGTCCGGCGAGGCCGCGACCAGCGCGGCGAGCGCCGGCGGGTCGACAGCGAGCACGACGTGACCGGCCGGGTGGCTGCCGCCGTCGGTGGTCGTCACCCGCCAGCCTGCGGCGTCGCGGTGCACCCCGGTCGCGGCGCAGTTGGTGCGGACCCGGCCGCCGTGCCGCTGCACGTGCCGGGTCAGCGGCTCCCAGATCGCCGTGGCGTAGTCCTCGTCGGGACAGTCGAAGGCCAGCCCTTCCGGGTTGCCGAGCAGATAGAAGTGGAACTGGGCGACCATCTCGGCGGCCGACATCTCCGCCTCGTGGTTGAAGAACGAGTGCGAGAAGACCTCGAACAGCATCGCCCGCGCCCGGTCCGGCAGTCGCAGCGACGCCAGCAACTCATCAGCGGTGGTGTCGTCCAGGTCGGCGTAGGTGCGCACCGGGTCGTAGCTGAGCAGCGGCAACGCGGCGTCCCGGTCCATCAGTCGAAGGTCGGCCAGGCGCAGGCTGGGGCTGCGCAACAGCAGCGCGAGCAGGTTCGCCGGCGGCGCGGGCGGCAACCTGCCGAACTCCTCGGTCGGCCACTGCTCGCTGAGAATCGGGTAACCCCGGATGGGCTTGAGGAAGCCCAGGTCACTGTCGATCCGGCGGAGGATGGACCGCCAGTTGTAGTACTGCCGGAAGAACGCGTGGAAGCCGTGCTCGTTCTGCTGGCTGCCGTCGACGAGTGCCTCCGGCCAGGCGCCCAGTCGACCGCCGAGCGTCGGTGCCGCCTCCAGCACGGTGACCGCCACCCCCCGCTCGGCCAGCACCACCGCCGCCGACATGCCGGCGATGCCGCCACCCACCACCAGCGCCGTGACCGGTCGCGGCACCCGGTCGGCGCCACCACCGCCCGGGTCCACCTGGTGCCGCCGTACGCCGATCAGCCGACCCACCACTTGCGACAGCGCCATTGGGTCAGTCTCCCGCAAAGTGGCTCACTCGGCTGGCAGGCAACGGCGGGGGCGGTCGGAGGCGGGCCAGACGTACTCCAGGTCCGCCGGCACGTCGTCGCCGAACAGTGGGCCGTAGTGAGCCGGATCCTTGCGCAGCAACGACGAGCGGTGACTCAGGTGCAGGTCGTCACGGCCCAGCCAGGGTGGCAGCTCACCGGCTCGGGCCAGCTCGGCCTGGGTCCGGACGACGCCCGCCCCGCAGGCGGCGGCGAGGTCGACCGTCATCGTGCTGGCGCAGGTGTCGGCCCGCCCCGGTTCGGTCCAGACCGCACACATGTCCAACCCGTAGCGGACCAGCGCCTCCTCGTACCCGGCCCACATCTTCACCGCCGGGTGGTTGCGCCAGCCGTACCCGGGTCGGGTGAGCCCCCGCAGCACCTGGATGGTCTCCACCCGCTGTTTGCCCAGCCGCCTCTGGTCCAGCGTCCGGGCGCTGGCCAGGAAGTCCGGGTACGGGAGGAAGGTCTGCATGTCGCTGCTCTACCCGCCGTCGAGGCGGACATACCTGGTCTCGGGATGATCCGGACGGGGTCGCCCAACAAGGTCGTGCTGATTACGATCCGGGCATGGCGGAGCCGTGGCGGGACCGGGCGCGACGGGCGGTCGAGTGGAACTGGCGGCTACGGTCCGTCGGTGATCCGCGCCCGCACTACGTGGTCTGCGGTAAGGACGCGCTCGCCTACTACGTGGCCCGGGCGATGCTCGAATCCGAACTGCCGGCGGGCGGAGCCCGGGTGACAGTTGTGGTGCCGGAGCGTTACCGCAGCAACGGCCCGGACGTGGCCGGGCTGCGAGGGGTCCGGGTGGTCCGCTCGGACCGGCTGGACGTGGCCACCTTCGAGGCCGCCGGCCTGGCCGGCGCGACCGGGCTGGCCCTGCTGCACCAGGACGACGTGGGCAACCTGCACGCCGCGCTCTGCGCCCAGGCTGTCGACCAGCAGGTCCGCCAGGTGCTGCGAATGTTCAACGGCACCCTCGCCGACGGCGTACGGAAACTGCTCAAAGCCCCGGTCGAGGTGCTCTCCGACGCCGAGATGGCCGCGCCGGCCTTCGTGGCCGCCGCTCTCAACGAGGTCGACCCCAGTTCCTTCCAACATCGGGACAAGACACTGCGGGTGGCCCGGCGGGCCGACGTCCGACCGCAGGACGTGGTCTGCGCGTTGGCGCATTTCAGCGAGGCGCAGGGGGTGAAGCTGCTGCCGGCCGAGCAGGCCGGCGCCGACCTGGTGCTCGCCGAGGCGACCGGCCAGCCACCGGGCACCGAGGTGGCCGCCCGTCGGCTGGTCCGCGCCCGTCGGCGGCGTCGCCCGGTCGCGGTGGTGCTGGGAGCGGTCCGCGGTTTCGCCACCCGCAAGATCGGCATCGCGGTGATGGTGGTGCTCGCGCTGATCGCCGTGCTGGGGGCGCTGATCTCCCGTGCCGAGGACGTCTCACCGCTGGAGGCGCTGTACCTGACGCTGGTCACCACACTCAGCGGAGCCGACCCGGACACCACCAAGCCACCGGACGCGCAGATCATGCAGGTGGTGCTCAACCTGGCCGGGCTGACGCTGATCCCGCTGATCACCGCCGTCGTGGTCGACGGCATCGTCAACGCCCGGCTGGCCCTGCACACCGGCCGGATGCAACCCGCGCGGGTCGGGCACGTGGTGGTGATCGGCCTGGGCAACGTCGGCACGCGGGTGATGGCCCAACTGCGCGAGTACGACGTCGAGGTGGTGGCGATCGACAAGGCGCCGGAGCCGCGCGGCGCAGCCCTGGCCCGGCAACTGGAGGTGCCGCTGATCGTCGGCGACGCCGCCCTGCCGGAGACGCTGGTCGCCGCCTCGGTGGCCGACTGCCAGGCGCTGGTGGTGGCGTCCACCGACGACGTGGCCAACCTGGAGGCGGCGCTGGCCGCCCGCGACCTCCGTGCCGACCTGCGCGTGGTGCTTCGGCTCTTCGACGGTGACTTCGCCGAACGGGTCGAGGAGACCTTCGCGCTCGGGGTGTCCCGGTCGGTGTCCTACCTGGCCGCCCCGGCCTTCATCGGGGCGCTCACCGAACGCGCCGTGATCAGCACCATTCCGGTCGACCGGCACGCGCTGCCGGTGGCCGAGGTGCCGGTCGCCCCCGGCTCGGAGTTGGACGGCCGCCCGCTGCACATGGTCAACCGGGACGGGCAGGTCCGGTTGATCGCCCGCACCCCGGCGGGTGGCGCCAAGACGATCTGGTGGAAGGAACTCGATCATCGGCAAGTGATCTTCGCCGGTGACCGGTTGACCGTGGTCGCCCGGCGGCGCGGGTTGGACTGGCTGACGGGGCAGTGCGCCCCGCCGGCCCGGCCGAACCCGGTTCCCCGGCCGGCCGGAACGGTCCACGGCGGGCTGCACACCCCAGCGGCGGCGTCCCCCTCGGTGCCGGGCCAGACGGGCTCGGGGGCCGGCGCGGCACATCCCGCTCCTCCGAGCGGGGAGGCGCCCTCGACGAGCAACGGCGGCCCGGTTCACGACATCGAGCTGACCCGCCGGCAGGACAGGACGGGCGAGGCGGGCTGACAGCACCCGGTATGGCCGGTGCGGCACCCACCGGTGCGCACGGCCGAGTATGGTGCGCCGGTGCTTGGTGGTGGGGTGGGCCGACGCGCCCGCGACGCGCAACGGCCGCGGCGCGACACGGCGGTCGTCCGGTGGCTGCGTGCTCAGCCCAGGTGGTGGCCGCTCGCGGCCGTCGGTCTGATCGTGCTGGTGGTCGTCGGCTGGGCGCTGTGGCCCGAGGCCGAACCGGAGCCGCGCCAGCGGGAGTACCGGGCCGAGACGGCGTGCCTGCTCACCGGCGCGGCGGGCGTGGCGGCTCCCGAGGCCCGTCCGGTGTGGACGGGAATGCAGGACGCCTCACTCGCGACGCAGGTCAAGGTGCAGTTCCTTGAGGTGGACGGCCCCCAGACCGGCGAGAACGCGGAAACGTTCCTCGCCAGCCTGGTGCAGAGCCGATGTGGGGTGATCCTCGCCGTCGGCGAGGCGCCGGTACGGGCGGTGGGTCCCACCGCGGCGCGATTCCCCGCTGCGAAGTTCGTCGCGTTCGGTGTCGCGACCCCGGGCCCCAATGTGGTCGTCGAGGAGGCCACCGACCCGGAATCGGTGCAGCGTAGGGCACGCGACGTGGTCGCTGCGCTCGCCTCCGTCAAGGACTGACGCTCCAAGGTTCCTCTCAGGTTTGGCCGTTCGGGCATCTTGTGCCGTAGATCGATGAACCCTCACACTCCGCGTTGGTAATTTCACTTCACGGGGGAGGGGACCGGCCATGCGCCGATCCGTTACCACTGGCGCGCGCCGCGCGGCATTTGTGGTGGCCGTTGTCTTCGGGCTGACGGTCGCCATACCGGCCGACGTGGTGCGCCCGGGCGGCGAGTTTCCACTGACGTGGCTCAGTTGGCTGGCGCAGCGCCCCGCGTGGTCGGCGACCGCGGCGTTCGTGGGCCTTCCCGTGCAGCAGAGGGGGAAGCCGGTCACGGTCGACCCGCACGTGCCGGCTTCGGCGACCGACGCCGGCACGGGCACCGGCCGCGCACCCCAGCCCGCGCCCGGCACCCTGGAGGCGTACCAGCCGCACCAGTTGGCCACCACCCCCGAGGTCACGGCTGTGGCCGAGCCGGGCTTCGACGCCCGGACCAGCACCCGGGACTCCCGCAAGTCGAGTGCGCGCTCGGACGTCTTCGCGAACGCCGACGGTTCCTTCACCAAACGCACCTACAACCGCCCGGTCAACTACCGTGCAGCCGACGGCAGCTGGCAGAAGATCAACTCGAACCTGACCCGCCGCGACGGCCGTCTGCACGTCACGGCGAACCGGCTCGGCGTGTCGGTGGCCGACGGACCTGCGGGTGCGACCGCGCGCGCCACCAACTCGGCCGCCGCCGGTGACCTCGCCCAGCTCACCCTGCCCGGCGGCGAGAGCGTCGGCTACCGGCTCGAGGGCGGCACCGTCGCCGCGCCCGAGGTGACCGGGCCGACCGCTCGCTACCGGGACGTCCTGCCGCACACCGACCTGGAGCTGACCACCTTCGACGCCGGCATCAAGGAAACCCTGGTGCTGCGCTCGCCGGAGGCGGCGTCGACCTGGGTGTTCCCGCTGCGGCTCACCGGCCTGACCCCGCGTCTCACCAGCGCGGGCTCGGTGGAGCTGCTCAACGCCGACGGCAAGGCCGTGGCCTGGTTCCCGCACGGCTCGATGCAGGACTCGAAGGTCGACCCCCGCTCCGGCGCCCCGGCCGAGTCGGACGCCGTCACGTTCGAGATCGTCACGGTCGACGGCGCGCCCGCGCTGAAGGTCGTGGCGGATCCGGCGTGGCTGCGGGACCCGGCCCGCCAGTACCCGGTGCGGGTGGACCCGACCACGACCACCGGCACCACCGGCGACGTCTACGTCGACAGCGACAGCGAGACCACCAACCACAACGGCGACAACCTGCCCGTCGGCACCTACGACGGCGGTGGCGTCAAAGCGCGCTCGTTCATCCACTTCGACGAGTTCACCAGCGACGGCCTCGCCGGCAAGCGGTTCAGCGCGGCCAAGCTGCGCCTCTACCACACCTGGTCGTTCGACTGCACGTCCCACAAGGCGTTCAACGTGCACCGGGTGACGCAGGCGTGGACGGTCGCCGGCCTGACGTCCGCCGCGCACCCCGGGCCGAGCATCTCCTCCTCGATCGGCTCGCTGACCATCAGCGACAACTACCCGGCCTGCACCAACAACCCACCCAACCGGAGCACCGGCAAGTGGGTCACCGTGCCCCTCGCCGTCGACACGTTCAACGACTGGTCGACCGGTGGCATGAACGAGGGCCTCGCGCTGACCGCCTCGGAGACGGACTCGACGGCCTGGAAGCGGTTCACCGCCGCCAACTACTCGGACGGCAGCTACAAGCCGTACCTGGAGCTGACGTACACCAACAACGTCGCGCCGCAGGTCAACGTCCGCTATCCGACGAACAACGCGGTCGTGCAGACCCTCACCCCGGAGCTGCACTCCCGGGCGGTCGACCCGGACAAGTGGCCGAACAAGGGATTCACCTACAACTACGTGGTGGCCGACGCCGGCACCGGCGCGTTGGTGGCCAACTCGGGCTGGGTCGCGACGGCGAGTTGGACCGTCCCGGCCGGCAAGCTGACCTGGAACAAGAGGTACCTCTACACCGTCCAGGTCAACGACAAGGCCGGCTCCAGCGCGGTCTACCCGGCGTACGCGTTCACCACGTCCGTGCCGCAGCCGTTGCTCAGCGGGAGCCTGACGCAGAACTCCGGCAAGGGCTACGACCCCGGCATCGGCAACTACACCACCTCGGCCACCGACGCCAGCGTCGCCACGGTCGGCCCGTCGCTGGCGATCACCCGTAGCTACAACAGCCTGGATGCCCGGCGCAGTAACGCCTTCGGCACCGGCTGGTCCAGCATGCTCGACACCCGGGCCACCCAGGTACGCGACGTGGCGGGTCAGGTGCAGTCGGTGCTGATCACGTACCCGACCGGCCAGGACGTGGCGCTCGGCCGCAACGCCGACGGTACGTTCACCCCGGCCGCTGGTCGATTCTCCGTCCTGAAGGAGAACAAGGACGTCAGTGGCGCGGTCACCGGCTACACGCTGACCGACAAGGACGCCTCCCTCTACGTGTTCGCGCAGCCCGCCGGCAGCGATGTCTTCAAGATCACGAGCATCACCGACGCCAACGGTCGGGCGATGACGTTCACGTACGACGGCAACGCGAACGCCACGAAGGTCACCTCCGCCTCCGGCCGGTCCCTGTACGTCACCTGGTCCACCCCGGCCGGATCGGCGTACGCCCACCCGGCGACCGTCTCCACCGACCCGGCGGTCCCCGGTGACCCGAGCACCGCGACGACCTGGCAGTACACCTACGGCACCAGCGACCAGCTCGCCAAGGTCTGCCCGCCCACCAGCTCCACGGCGTGCACCACCTACCAGCACGACACCACCTCGCAGTACGCCAACGCGACCCTGAACGCCGGGCCGTACTCGTACTGGCGGCTGACCGAGGCGTCCGGCGCCACCACGGCGGCGAGTTCGGTGCTCGGCAACGCGGGCGTCGACAACGCGAGCTTCACCAACGTCGCGCTGGGGCAGCCGGCGGCGCTGCCCGGTTCCACGGCGACGACGGCCGGCTTCAACGGCACCAGCTCGTTCGTGCAGCTGCCGGGCAACCTGGTCAGCGACGGTCAGTACCAGTCGATCAGCATGTGGTTCAAGACGACCACCCCGAACGGTGTGCTGTTCAGCTACCAGGCCGACCCGATCACGAACGGCACCACGGCGGGCAACTACACCCCGTCGATCTACATCGGCACCGACGGCAAACTGCGCGGCTCGTTCTGGAACGGCAGCCCGTCGCCGATCAACACGAACGTGACGGTCACCGACGGTGCCTGGCACCACGTGGTGCTGACCGGTGCCGGCGACAC
Organism: Micromonospora violae; assembly: GCF_004217135.1. NCBI lineage: Bacteria > Bacillati > Actinomycetota > Actinomycetes > Micromonosporales > Micromonosporaceae > Micromonospora > Micromonospora violae. Next base: position 5,224,640 of record NZ_SHKK01000001.1, on the reverse strand, counting down.
CCAGAAGCTCTACCTCGACGGGGTCGACCGGGGCAGCCTCGCCGGCACCGTCGCCCAGATCCCCGGCGGCTCGGCGAACGTGCTGGTCGGTGCCGGTTTCGTGGGCGGCGGTTGGCCGAACCACGTCAACAGCGGCGTCACCCCCGCGCGGGCCACCTACTTCACCGGCTCGATCGGCGAGGTGTCGTTCTTCAACCAGGCGCTGACCGGCACCACGGTGTCCGCGCTGAACAGCGCGGGTCGGACGGCCCACCCGGTGCTCACCACGGTGACCCGCCCCTCCGGCGGGGTCACCGCGCAGGTCGGCTACGACAAGACCACCGGTCGGGTGTCCACCGTCACCGACGAGAACGGCGGTGTCTGGACGATGGGCACCCCCACCGTCTCGGGCAGCAGCGACGTCTACGCCGCCTCCGTGCTGGGTGGCAAGCCGGCCGACTACTGGCGGCTCGGTGACGTCGAGGCGACGGACGCCGCCAACGAGGTGCAGGGCGGTACGGCCACCTACAGCTCCGCCACCCTCGGGGTCGCCGGACCGTTCACCGACAGTCGGGCCGCGTCGTTCAACGGCACGACCTCCTACCTGCAACTTCCGTCCGAAGACGCCCCGGCCACCGGGCCCAACTCGGTCGAGATGTGGTTCAAGATGCCGGCGGGCAACACCGCCGGTGGGGTTCTCTACGGATACCAGGTCAGCCCGCTGGCGGATCCGACCGTCATCGGCAACTGGACCCCGGCGCTCTACGTCGGTACGGACGGCAAGCTGCGGGGCGGATTCTGGACCGGTAGCGCCACCCGGGTCATCACCAGCGCGGGCGCGGTCAACGACAACAAGTGGCACCACGTGGTGCTCTCCGCGGCAACCACGACCCAGTCGCTCTACCTGGACGGCGTCGCGGTCGGCAAGCTCGACAACGCGCTGGTCGCCGCCGACGGGCCGAACGTGTACGTCGGCGCGGGCAAGTGGGCCGGCGCCTGGCCGATGCACGGCACCCGCGACGTCGGCTACTTCACCGGGTCGATCGCCGAGGTGGCCTTCTACCGCTCGCAGCTCTCCGCCGATCAGGTCACCGCGCACTTCCAGGCGTCGAAGCAGACCGCTCCGGTCGCCGTGACCATGGTCAACGGTGCCGCCAGCGCGATTCCGATGCCGGTCTCCACCGTCGCGGTGACCGGACCGTCGGGTGAGAAGATCAGCTACAGCTACGACCTGGTCAACGGCAGCCGGATGGTCGCCCAGACCGACGGCCTGGGCAACACCACCAAGTTCGGGTACGACGTGGGCGGCTACGGCAACCTGACGTACGACCCGCGCGGTGTGTGGACTCAGGAACTCCAGGACGCCCGGGGCAACACGAAACAGGTCATCACCTGTCAGGACCAGGCGGCCAACAAGTGCTCGTCGGTCTACTACACCTACTACGCCAATTCGGCCGACCCCCTGAACTGGGGAACCGCCGCGCTGCCGATGATGTTCGAGGACTTCAACGGTGACGGCGCACCGGACGTGGTCTACCGCGAGGCCGACAACACGATCCAGATGGTGCAGGGCAACGGCACGGGCGGCTGGCTGACCAGCCTGCCGGTGCAGATCGGCACCAGCATGGCCTCGGCCAACCTGGCGGTCGCGGCCAAGGACTTCACCGGCGACGGCAACCCGGACCTGATCTGGCGCAGCGCCTCCGACAGCAACCTCTACGTCCTGCCCGGTAACGGCAAGGGCGGGTGGGTGAGCAGCACCTCGACGAAGATCGGCCCGAGCGTCGGTGCCGCTGACCTGATGACCTTCTCGAAGGACTTCAGCGGTGACGGCAAACCGGACGTCATCTTCCGCAGTTCCGTGGACAAGAACCTCTACCTGCTCAAGGGCAACGGCTCGGGTGGCTGGTTGAGCACCACCGCCACCCTGATCGGCCCGAACGTCAGCGCCGCGAACCTGCTCGTGTCACCGGGTGACTTCGACGGCGACGGCAAGGCCGACGTGATCTACCGCAGCGGTGCGGACAACAACCTCTACCTGCTCAAGGGCAACGGCTCGGGCGGGTGGCTGAGCACCACCGCCACCCGGATCGGCACCGGTTGGGGCAGCGCCAAGGCCCTCCTGTCCGCAGGCGACTTCGACGGCGACAAGAAGCCCGACATCGTCTACCTCAAGTCGACCGACAACGAGATGTACCTGGTGTCGGGCAACGGCACGGGTGGTTGGGCGACCGGCAGCTCCATCAAGATCGGTGGCACGCCGGACCCGCGTAACGACGTCATCCTCACCATGCGCGACGGTCGGTCGTCCTCGGCCACCGACAACCGGTACCTGACCAGCTACGGCTACGACGGCAAGGGCAACCAGACCGCCATCACCGATCCGCTGGGCCGGGTCACCCGCACCACCTTCACCGACGGCACCACCGTGGCGGCGAAGGACGGCGGGTTCGCACCAGCCGGTCTGCCGGCGACCGTCACCACGGCCGGCGGGCAGACCCAGACGATCACCTACTACGCCAGTGGCGACGTCGCCGAGATGGTCGAGCCGAGCGGGAAGGTCACCCGCTACACGTACGACGGGCTGGGCCGGCTGCTCACCGAGACCGAGGTGACGAGCAGCTACCCCGCGGGTCTCACCACCAGCCACACGTACGACCGGTTGAGCCGGGAGATCACCGAGACCGAGCCGGGCGTCACGAACCGGGTCACCGGCGCGGTCCACACCGCCCGCACCTCCACCACGTACGACGACGACGGCAACATCACCGAGGTGACGGTCAGCGACCTGACCGGAGGCGACGCGTCCCGCACCGAGCGGCACGCCTACAACTCCTACGGGCAGGAGTCGTCGACCACCAACGGCGTCAACCAGACCACCAGCTTCGAGTACGACAGGTACGGCCGGGTGGTCAAGGAGACCGAGGCCGACGGCGGGGTGACCACCAGCACCTACGACGTCGAGGGCAACCTGCTCACCTCGACGGTGAAGAACTTCACCGGCGACCCGAACAACCCCTCGACGCCCCGCGACCTGGTCACGACCAGCCGGGCGTACGACCCGGCGGGCCGGCTCGCCAGCGAAACCGACGCGATGGGCTGGACCACCAGCTGGACGTACACCGACAACGGCCTGGAAGCGAAGATCAGCCGGACCGACGGCACCCGGACGTTCGTGGTGGAGGAGAACGTCTACGACGCTGCCGGCAACGTGATCAGCGAGATCACCAACAACGGTCACACCGTCACCGCCACCGAGTACGACGCGGCGGGCCGGACGACCGCCTCGGTCGTCGACCCGAACGGGTTGAAGCGACGGACCGCGTTGACCTACGACGCCGACGACAATGTCATCTCCACTGTCTCCTCCGGGCCGGACGGCACCGTCACCAGCGTCTCCGACGCGCTCTACGACAGCGCCGGCCGCGCCATCGCCGAGACCGAGTACCCGTCGGCGGCGCTGACCCCGGTGGGTCGCTGGAAGCTCGACGAGACCAGCGGCACGAAGGCCGCCGACTCCACCGGCAACAGCCCGGCCACCGCGATCGGCAACGTCGCCTGGTCCACCGACCGGGGCGGCTCGGCCGTCCTCGACGGCACCGGCGCGTACCTGAAGACCGGCCCGGTGGTGGACACCAAGCGCGCGTACACGGTCTCGGCCTGGGCGAAGCTCGCCTCGAAGAACCCCGCCCTGGGCAACACCGAGCAACTCGTCTTCAACAGCCCGGGCGCCATCGGCGCCTCTGCGCTGAAGGTCTTCTACGCACCCGGTGACGACCGGTGGTACGCCGGCGTGGCGGTTCGTAAGGCGGACGGGACCAGCCACTTCGTCCAGGGCGGAGGGGCGGCCGGTTCCGCGTCGCCGGTGGGGGTCTGGACCCACCTCGCGCTCACCGTGGACCCGGCGAGCAAGACGATGAAGCTCTACGCCAACGGCGCGGTGCAGGCCACGGCGACCACGACGGAGACGTTCAACAACTCGGCCACCGCCTTCACCGTCGGCGGCGCGGACGGTTGGGGCTGGTTCCCGGGCGCGGTCAGCGACGTGCAGGTCTACCAGAAGGCGCTGACCGACGCGGAGGTCTCGCAGGTCAGGGCGGGAACCGCCCCGGCGGCGGACGCGTACGTCATCCGTACCTCGCAGGTGCTGGACTCCGACGACCTGCCCACCTCGGTCACCGACCCGAACGGCAACACCACCAACTACGGGTACGACGAAGAGGGTCGGGCGGTGAAGACCACCGCCCCGGCGGCGATGACCGAGCAGCCCGGCCAGGTTCCGGCCCTGGCCAACGCGGTGAGCCTGGTCGGGTTCAACACCTTCGACGAGCCGACCGACACCCGGGACGCGAACGGTAACTGGTCGGTGGTGGAGTACGACGCGGTCGGCCGGACGGTGTCGGAGAAGGCACCCGCGTACACCCCGCCGGGGTCGGCGACGCCGATCGTGCCGGAGACCCGGCACAGCTACGACGCGAGCGGTCAACTGGAGGCGGTCACCGATCCGCTGGGCAAGGTGACCCGTTACGAGTACGACCAACTCGGCCGGGTGTCGAAGGAGATCGCACCGAACGACGGCGCCACCACCTACACCTACGACGACGCGGGCAACGTGTTGTCGTCGACCGACCCGACCGGTGCGGTCAGCGCCGCGACCTACGACTACCTGGGTCGCACGGTCACCTCGACGGAGGTGGTGCGGCAGGAGGGCAAGAGCCACACCACCACCTACACGTACAACGCGCAGGGGTGGCCGTCGCAGGTCACCACGGCCGCCGGCGTGAACAGTTCGACGACGTACAACGTGCTCGGTGATCCGTTGACGGTCACCGACGGCGCCAACAACGTGAGCCGCTACGAGTACGACTCCGAGGGTCGGACGACGAAGACGATCCGCCCGGACGGCTCGTACGCCTCGGTGACCTACGACCGGGCGGATCGGCCCACCCGCACGGCGGAGTACAGCCCGACGGGGACGTTGCTGTCGGAACAGTCGGCCCGCTACGACCGGGCCGGCAACATCCTGGCCAGCACCGACGCCCGCCGGACCACGGTGACCTACGAATACGACGCGACCGGCGTGGTCACGAAGGAGACGCAGCCGATCTCCGCGTCGGACTCCATCGTCACCACGTTCGGTTACGACCTGGAGGGCAACCGCACCCGGTTCACCGACGGCCGGGGCAATGCCTTCCACACCAGGTACAACTCGTGGGGGTTGCCGGAGGCGATGATCGAACCGGCGACCGCCGCGCACCCGGACCCTGCGGACCGGACCTTCATCGTGGCGTACGACAAGTCCGGTCGCCCGGCGAAGCAGACCATGCCGGGTGGGGTCGAGGTCATCAACGAGTACGACGAACTGGGGCAACTGGTCCGGCAGTCGGGTACGGGAGCCGAGGTCGCCACGGAGGAGCGGACCTTCGGCTACGACATCGCCGGCCGGATGACCTCACTGTCCGGCTCGGGTGGCACGAACACCATCGCGTACGACGACCGGGGCCTGCCGAGGTCGGTAACCGGCCCGTCGGGCAACTCGACGTTCGGCTACGACCCCGACGGCCGGCTGGCCTCCCGGCAGGACGCGGCCGGCACCACCTCCTACACCTACGACGGCGCGGGCCGCCTCTCGGCGCTGGCCAACTCGTCGGCCGGTGTGCAGATGGCCTACACCTACAACACGCTCTCCCAGGTCTCGAAGATCACGTACGGGTCGAACGGGAACACTCGCAACTTCACCTTCGACCCGCTGCGGCGGCTGACCGGCGACGAGTTGAAGTCGTCCGCCGGGGCGTCGCTCGCGAAGATCACCTACGGCTGGGACGAGAACAGCAACATCACCTCGAAGTCGACGACCGGCTTCGCCGGCTCGGCCGCGAACACCTACACCTACGATCTGGCCGACCGGCTGACCTCCTGGAACGACGGCGTCAACACCACGGTGTACGCGTACGACAAGTCCGGCAACCGGGTGCAGAACGGTTCCAAGCTGTTCACCTACGACCAGCGGAACCGGTTGTTGACCGCCGACGGGGCGAGCTACACGTACACGGCCCGGGGCACCCTGGCCAACGCCGGGGGCAACACCACACACACCGACGCCTTCGGGCAGGTGGTGTCGCAGCAGTCGGCGGGCGGCACACAGACGTACACGTACGACGGCCTGGGACGGGCGATTCGCCCCGGTCACTCGTACACCGGTCTGGGTAACGACCTGGCGGCCGACTCCAGCGCGAGCTACGTGCGGGGGCCGTCCGGCGAGGTGGTCGGGGCCACCGGCGGTGGCAACCAGCGGATGGTCTGGACGGACCTGCACACCGACGTGGTCGGGCAGTTCACCCCGACCGGGACGGCGCTGGCCGGCTCGGTGACCTACGACCCGCTGGGTAAGGCGCTCACCACCAGCGGCCTGCTCGGCCAACTCGGCTACCAGTCGGAGTGGACCGACGCGCTGACCAGCCGGGTGAACATGCACGCCCGCTGGTACAACACGGACACCGGCCAGTTCGACACCCGGGACACGGCGAGCAACAGCCCGCTGCCGGACTCGATCAACGCCAACCGTTACCAGTACGGCGACGCGAACCCGATGACCGTCACCGACCCGACCGGGCACTGGGGTCTGGGCAGCCTGAAGAAGTCCTTCTCCCGCGCGGTCAGCTCGGTCACCTCAAGCGTCCGCTCGTACGCGTCGTCCGCCTACTCGTACGCCTCGTCGGCCTACTCGTACGCGTCATCGGCCTACAGCGCCGCGAAGTCCACGGTGAAGAAGACGGCCTCCCGGGCCAAAGCGGCGGTGAAGAAGAAGTATCACCAGGCCAAGAAGAAGTACAACCAGGTCAAAAAGCAGGTCAAGAAGAAGTACAACCAGGCGAAACGCGCGGTCAAGAAGAAATACAACCAGGCCAAGAAGTACGTCGCCAAAAAGGCCGCAGCGGTCAAGAAACGCGCCAAGCAGGCGGCGGCGAAACTGAAGCAAGCTGGTAAGAAGGTCGCCGCCAAGGCGCAACGGGTGGTCAAGAAGGCCAGCACCGCCGTACGCGACGCCGCCAACGCCACAACCAAGTGGGTCAAGGAACACAAGGACGTCCTGCTGGAGGTCGCCGCGATCGGCGGCGCGATCCTCGCGGGTATCGCCTGCACGGCGGTGACCGCCGGTGTCGGCGCGATCGCCTGCATGGCCGGTGCCGGTGCGCTGATCAGCCTGGCCAAGGACGCCGCGCAGGGCGACATCCACAGCATCGGTGACGCGCTGGGCTCCCTCGGCACCGGTGCGATCACCGGCCTGATCGGCGGTGCCGGCGGCGCCATCGCGGCGCGGGTCGGTGCGGCGGTGGCGAAGAAGGTCGGCACCGGCCTGGTGGGCCGCCTGGCGACCGAGGCCGCCGAGAACGGCATCGAGGACGCGGTCGGGCAGTTGGCCACCTCGGGCACCTACAACCCGCGGGCTGCCGTGGAGAACATGGTGCCGGGGCTCGGCGGGTTGAGCCGCAAGGGCGGCGGTGGTGCGCGCTCCGGCGGGGCCTCTTCGGGCGGCTCCGGTGGTGGGGGTGGGTTCAACCCGCTCGGCCTCGCCGTAGGTGGCGGGGGTGGCGGGTGTTCGAATTCACCGAAGCCTGGCCGGCACAGCTTCGACCCGAAGACCCAGGTCCTGATGGCCGATGGCAGCAGCCGGCCGATCGAGGACGTCAACGTCGGTGACAAGGTCATGGCCACTGACCCGGTGGCGGGCAAGTCGGAGCCGAAGCAGGTCACCCAACTGCACCGCAACACCGACAAGGACCTGACCGACCTCACCGTCCGCGATCAGGGCGGCAAGGTGACGAAGGTCGAGACGACCTGGCACCACCCGTTCTGGAACGCCTCGAAGCGGAAGTGGGACGACGCCAAGGACCTGAAGCCTGGCACCAGGCTGCTGGTCAAGGGCAAGGGCGCGGTCACCGTCGTCGCGGTGCTCAACAAGCTCGGCGTCGAGGAGATGCGAGACCTCACCGTCGCCGACATCCACACGTACTATGTAATCGCCGGCGACGAGCCAGTTCTCGTCCACAACGTCGGTGGTCGCAGCAACCCTGAAGAAGTCTGCACAATTGGTCCCTTTGCTCAAGAGTCGATCCCGGCAAAAGACAAGTCCCAAAAGTTCGATGCGGAAACGCGGCAGAAGATCAATGAGTTGGGTCAGAAGTTTGGCTGTCACACCTGCGGCTCGACCGACCCATTCTCGAAGAAGGGCAATTTTGTTCCGGACCACCAGCCGATCAGCTCGTGGGTTCCGGACGGTACGCCACAGAGGCTTTTCCCGCAGTGTCTACCTTGCAGTCGCAAACAGGCTGGATGGGCAAAGCAGCTGGCGCCAATAATGAAACCTCTCTATTCGCTGCAATTTGAGGTGGATTATGCAAGCAGACATCAACGCTAATGTGGATGACGTTGGATGGATTGAATCAGCGGGCGGTCCTTTCGTCGCGCTAAGTGCTTCGGAATTGCAATACTGGACCGGTAGTTCGGGGTCTGATTACGACGATGCATGCGAGGTCGACGACTACCTCGGGCTGCTTAGATGGGGTCAGGGGGCGCGCAGAGGGATCGCTCTAGTTGTTGGTGACGAGCCGCTGCCAACGACTTTCCTGCCGGACATCGGATGCTTGTTGCAATGGCAGTATGCTCCCTCTGACGCTGATCTGATTGCAGCTGCCCGAAGTGCTTTTGATGCGGGCCTCCGATGGGAGGAGGGGCCTATCTACGAGTTTGCTGATCGTCTGGTGCTGATCGACGCGGCAGCCACGGCGGAATCGCTCGATAGAAATGAGATGCTTGACTTGCCTCTAGTGCCTGGACGCTATCAGTGCTCCAGCGCTGGCTTTTCCGAAGGCGGAGAGGTTGCAGGGCGATTGCATAGATTTAGCCGTCTTTGATCGCACGAATGCTTACGCGATACCGCCGACGTCATGATGATGGCAGTGAGGATGATCCTGGCCGTTGTTGTTGTCATGGATCAGTTTATTGGTACCGCTACTTCTCGCTGCAGCAGGCGATTGCGAGGAGTGAGCGAAAGGTTCGCGCTGTGCGCTACGGGGCATAGGTGTTCGCCTGGGTTGCCGTCTCCGTTGCCGTCAAGAACACATGTAACATGCCGATGGATCGATAGAAGCGACGAGTCCACCGAGGTCCGCTTCATCCACCCCACCGAGTTCGACCACATCCCCATCCACGACACCGTCCGACTCCGCCTCCACCACCACGCCGAGCACCGCGACACCCCCTACCTCGGATAACGCCACCCATCGATGCCCTGATCGCTCAAGGGCGTGGACGTCTCCCCAGGTTGCCGTCACCGTCGCCGTCAACACCGATAGATATCGATGCGGCGAGTTGGTACCACACGCGTAAGGCCAGGTGAAACGCCATGAACACCTAAGTCGCACTGCGTGACGGGGTGAAAATCCCACACGTACTACGTCATGCCGGACAACGAGCCGCTACTCGTGCACAACTGCGGTGGCGGTCTGGACGCCAACGGCAACTCCTGTTCCTGCTCCAGCCCTCGCCCGATCGCAGCTGAGGTCGATGCGGTCGAGCACCCAGACTTCGCGATCCATGCCCATGAGCAGGGGTTGAACGGTGCGAAATTGACGGTCGACCGTGCCGGCGCGGAGAGCCGTCGGAGAGATTCGCTTCGCGGCATTCCTACGCAGACTGGGTTCGACCGGGATGAGTTGCCGCCAGCAATGACAGTAGAGGGTGGAACAGGAGCCCACGTCAAGTACATCAACCCGCGAGATAACCGGGGTGCAGGCTCGGTAATAAAGGCGCAGGTCAAGGATGTTCCCGACGGTGGTACCTTCATCCTTCGTATCGAGAACCTGGATCTGATAGGGGTGACACCGCGTGGAAGGCGCTCTCGCTAAGCTGCTCGCGGCGGGTTCGGCGGCACTGTCGTCCGCGGTGCTGCGCCGTGAGGCCCTCCCTCTCGGCGCAATCTGGGATGAATTACACGCCGTGCTGGTCGAGAGGAATGGTTTCTTCGCCTTCGAGTCGGCATTATTGTTCCGTCCGCTCGGTGGGTCTGGCTCACATGTTCTGGACATCGAAGAGTGGAATGATCCAGGGCTGTGGAAGTCATCGTTCGCCGGCCTCGCAGATGAGATCACGTTTTTCGCCGACGACATCTTCGGTGGCCAGTTTGGCATACGTGGACCTTCGATCGTGCGATTCAATCCGGAGACCGGAGAGTTCGAGAACTTTGCTCAAGGTTTTGACGAGTGGGCCACCACGCTGATCGCCGATTACAATGTGTTGACCGGTTACCCGATAGCGCACAACTGGCAGCGGATCTTCGGTCCCTTGAAGCCGGGAACGCGGCTCGTTCCGCTTATTCCCTTCGTGGTGGGCGGAGATTTCGTGATTGAGAATCTGCGGGCAGCGCCGGAGGTGCGCGCAATGCGCTTCTACGGCGGCCTGGCAAGCGCTGTTGCTCAGGTGCCCGACGGAGGCGAGCTGCAGATTGACATCAAGAATCTTGGTCAGGTGCTTGATCGGGAGGAGCCTTCTGGGCCGGCGACGAACGGATAGGTCGCCGTTGCTCCTTCCACACACTTGAGGCGTCCCGCCACGGTCCCTGTGGCGGCCGTGCCGCCGGAGGCGCTGCACCTGTGGCGCGGCCCGGCCCTGGCCGACGCCATCGGCGCGCCCACGCAGGCGTCGTGGGGTTGAGCTGTGCCTGTATCAATCACCACCGACCGATCCAGCCTTGCGATGGCGTACGTTGTGCGTACACTTGGCCTGTGAGCGCGAAGGCGGAGCGGCTGCACCTGCGGGTGGATGAGCAGCAGAAGGCGTTGCTGGAGGCGGCCAGTCAAGCGGCCGGCGACAGCGTGTCGACGTTCGTGTTGAAGGCGGCGACCGAAGCAGCGGCGGATGTGCTCGCCGACCGGCGGGCGTTCCTGCTGAACGAGGACGCCTGGCGGGTCTTCGACGAGGCGTTGCAGGGGCCGGCGCAGGACGTCGCCGGGCTGCGGGAGTTGCTGACCGGTCCGACGGTGCTCGACCCGCCGACTGATGGTGCGCCACGGTGAGTTCCCGCTTCTCCCTGGTCGAGCCACTGTCGGCCGAAGTCGCGGTTACCGGGTTCGACTGCGGCTCCCGCGCACAGTCGGTGTGGCTGGCCGAGCATGCCCTGCAAGCCCATCGGGCGGGCTTGTCCCGGGTGTACGTGGTGCGGGACAACGAGCACCCCGATCAGCGAGTGGCCGGGTACTACGCCCTGGCTGCCGGCAGTGTCGCGCCCGCCGATGCCTCGCCCCGCTTGCAGCAGGGAGCGGGCCGCTACCACCAACCGGTGGTGATCCTGACTCGGCTCGGGGTCGACCGCAGCGCCCAGGGCGTCGGGCTGGGCCGAGCCCTGGTGGTCGACGCACTGCGGCGGATCGCCGCCGCCTCCGAGGTCATCGGCGTACGCGCGGTGCTCATTCACTGTGAGACGGAAGCCGCCCGCGACTTCTACCAGGGGCTGGCGAAGTTCGAGGCCAGCCCCACCGATCCCATGCACCTGTTGCTGCTGATGAAGGACCTTCGCCGCGCGCTCAGCGGTTGACCCTCCGACCCGGAAGGTCGGCCGATCGGTGCGCAGGGACCGGCCGGCAGTGGGCGACAATCGGTGCCATGCGTTTCCGCATCCTGGGTCCGACCCAGGTGGTGCTGGCCGACGGGCGAGAGGTCCCCGTCGGCGGTCCGCGGTTGCGTGCCCTGCTGACGCTGCTCCTGCTCGACGCGGGCCGGGTGGTCTCCGCCGAGCGGCTGATCGACGGCCTGTACGGGGAGCATCCGCCCCGGGGCGCGGCCAACGCCCTCCAGTCGCAGGTGTCGCGGCTGCGCCAGGCCCTGCCCGCCGAGCACGACCCGATCGAACTCCACCCGGCCGGCTACCGCCTGGCGGTTGATCCGGACGACGTCGACGCGTACCGGTTTGAGCGGCTCGCCGACGCCGGGCGCCGCGCGCTCGGCGGCGGCGACTGGCCCCGGGCAGCGGCGGTGTTGCGCGAGGCGCTGGAGCTGTGGCGTGGTCCAGCCCTGGCCGATGCCACCGGTGTGTCCGCCCAGGCGGCCCGGCTGGAGGAGCTGCGGTTGGCCGCCATCGAGGATCGGGTCGACGCGGATCTGGCGTTGGGCGCGCACGCCGCGCTGGTCGCGGAGCTACGGGAGTTGGTCGTCGCGCACCCGCTGCGGGAGCGGCTACGCGGCCAGCTCATGCGCGCCCTGGCGGCACTGGACCGGACGGCCGAGGCGCTGGCCGAGTTCGAGGATGCCCGACACACGTTGGCCGAGGAGCTTGGCGTCGACCCGTCGGCGGAGCTGGCCGCGGTCCACCTGGCGCTGTTGCGTGGCGCGGAACGCGGGCCGGCCGAACCGGCGCTGCCGAGCCAGCTCACCACGTTCGTCGGCCGGGAGGAGGAACTGACGCGTGTCGGCAGCCTGCTGGGCGAGCGCCGGCTCGTCACCCTCACCGGCCCCGGAGGTGCGGGTAAGACGCGCCTGGCGATCGAGGCGGCCGGCCGAGTCGACGGCGAGGTCCGCTTCGTCGAGCTGGCCGGGCTGGCCGACGGTACGGACGTACCGCAGGCGGTGTTGAGCGCGCTCGGCCTGCGCGACGCGGGCCTGCGGGCCCCCGCCGAGCCGGGTCGGCAGACCACCGATCGGCTGGTCGAGGCGCTCGCCGAGCGGCGACTGCTGCTGGTGCTCGACAACTGCGAACACGTCCTCGTCGACACGGCCCGGCTTGCGGCCCGGTTGCTGAGCGCCTGCCCGGCGTTGCGCGTGCTGGCCACGAGTCGGGAGCCACTCGGGCTGGCCGGCGAGGCGCTGTGCCCGCTGTCCGGGCTCACCCTGCCCCCGCTCGGTGCGTCCGCGCGGAACGCCGACGACTACGCGGCGGTCAGCCTCTTCGTCCAACGGGCCGTCGACGTCGCGCCCGACTTCACCGTCACGCCGGCCAACGTCGAGTTGGTGCTGCGGATCTGCCGCAGCCTCGACGGTCTGCCGTTGGCGATCGAGTTGGCCGCCGCCCGACTGCGGGCGCTGTCCGTCGCCGAGGTGGCCGCCCGTCTCGACGACCGGTTCCGGCTGCTGTCGACGGGCAACCGGGCCGTGTCGCCGAGACACCGCACGCTGCGGGCCGTCGTCGAGTGGAGTTGGGATCTGCTCGACGACGCCGAACGGCGAGTGGCCCGACGGCTCACCGTCTTCGCCGGTGGGGCCACGCTGGAGGCCGCCGGGCAGGTCTGCGACCTGCCCACCGCCGAGTTCGTCGACGCCCTCACCGGCCTGGTCGACAAGTCCTTCGTGGAGATGACCGGCGGCCGATACCGGATGTTGGAGACCGTGCGGGCCTTCTGCGCCGAGCGTCTCGCCGAGGCCGGCGAGGCCGACCAGCTCCGCCGCGCGCACACCGCGTACTTCCTCGGGTTCGCCTGGACCGCCAGCGAACACCTCCGGTGCGCGGAACAGCTGCACTGGCTGCGACTGCTCGACGCGGAACGGGACAACCTGCACGCGGCGCTGCGCCGGGCCACGGCCGCCGGTGACACGTCCGACGCGGCCGGGATGGTCGCGGCCCTGTCGTTCTACTGGTGGCTGCGCGGCATGCGCGGGGAGGGGGCGCGGCTCGCCGCCGACGTCCTCGACCTGCTCGGCCCCGAAGCACCGCCGGGGCTGAGCGAGGAGTTCGCCCTCTGCGTTTACAACGCCTCGCTCGGCGGCTCCGGGCAGCTGCCGTCCCTCGGCACACAGCAGTCCGTGATCCACAGCCTGGACCGGCCACCGCGACAGCCGTTCCTGCTGTACCTGTCGGGGATCTCGACCGGCCCGCCGTCCGACGGCGCGCCCGACGTCGACGAGCTGATGGGTGAGCTGCGCCGACTCGTCGGCCCGGACGCGTGGATCGACGCGCTCGGCGCGATGGGCATCGGCTCGGCACTGATGTGGCGCGGCGAGTGGGAACGGGCCGGGACCATGCTCGCCACCGCGCTCGACGGCTTCCGTAGCACCGGCGACCGGTGGGGCAGCATGATCACACTCGGTGCGCTCGGCGAACTGGCCGCCTGGCAGGGCGACCCGCAGACGGCGGGCGTCCACATGGACCAGGCCATGGAACTGGTCGAGGCACTCGGGTCGGCCGTCGACCAGGCCGACATGCTTCGTACCCGGGGCGAGATAAGGCTGCGCGCCGGTGACCTCGCGGCGGCGCACGACGACTTCGCCGCCGCGCTGCTCCTCGCGCAGCGCGGCGGCGCGCCCGAGTTCGTGGCCAGCGCCCGGCTCGGCCTCGCCCAGGTGGCCCGGGTACGCGGGGACCTGGCCGCCGCGAGACGGTTCTGCGAGGAGGCGTTGACCAGCGGACTCACCGGCTGGTACGTCGGCGAGGCCACCCGCGCGGAGATCGCTCTCACCCTGAAGGAGATCACCGAGGCGGAGAAGGCCGGTGCGCCGCCGTCAGCGGACGGTGCGTGATCCGTCAGCGCCCGACCGCACCGTGGGGGCATGACAACATTCGAGGTGGTCGCCGAGGGGCTGGGCAAGCGGTACGGCCCCACCCGCGCGCTCGACACATTCGACCTGACCGTGCCGGCCGGCACCGTCCACGGCCTGCTGGGTCCGAACGGCGCGGGCAAGACGACGGCGGTACGGATCCTGACCACGCTGCTGCGCTTCGACACGGGACGGGCGACCGTGGCCGGGTACGACGTGCGGCGCCGGCCGGACGAGGTGCGCGCCCGGATCGGGCTGACCGGGCAGTACGCCGCCGTCGACGAGATCCTCAGCGGGCGGCAGAACCTGGAGCTGTTCGGCCGGCTGTTCCGGCTCGGCCCACGGGAGGCCCGTCGCCGCGCCGGTGAACTGCTGGAACGGTTCGGGCTCGACGAGGCGGCGAGCCGGTCCGCCGGTGAGTACTCCGGCGGCATGCGCCGCCGACTGGACCTCGCCGCCAGCCTGATCCGTACGCCGCGCGTCCTCTTCCTGGACGAGCCGACGACCGGCCTGGACCCGCGCAGTCGCAACCAGGTGTGGGATCTGGTTCGTGGTCTCGTCGCGGACGGGACCACGGTGCTGCTCACCACGCAGTACCTGGAGGAGGCCGATCAGCTCGCCGACCGGATCTCGGTGATCGACGCCGGCCGGGTGGTGGCGGAGGGCTCGCCCGACCAGTTGAAGTCGATGACCGGCGGCGACCGGGTCGAGGTGGTGGTCCGCGAGGCGGCCGAGCTGAGTCGTGCCGCCCGGCTCGTCGCGTCGGTCTGCGGCGCGGAGCCCGAACTCGACGCGGAGGTCCGACGGCTCAGCGTGCCGGTGGTCGATCGCGTCGCCGGCCTGGTCGACGTCGTACGCGCGCTCGACGACGCCACCATCGCGGTCGAGGACATCAGCCTGCGGCGGGCCACCCTGGACGAGGCGTTTCTGCACCTGACCGGGCACCGGCCCGACGAGGCCGGCGAGCTTGTCGCCGCCGCGCGAAAGGCGGATGTGGCATGAGCACTGCGATCGCTGACGGCTGGACGATGACCAGGCGGAACATGACCCACGTGGTCCGCGCGCCGGAGGAGCTGATCCTCTACTTCTCGCTGCCGATCATGTTCGTGCTGGTCTTCGGGTACGTGTTCGGCAGCGGCATGCAGGTGTCCGGTGGTGGCGACTACCGCGAATTCCTGCTGCCCGGGGTCTTCGTGATGACCATGCTGTACGGGCTGGGGGCCACCGCGACCGGTGTGGCGCTGGACCTCAGCCGGGGTGTGGTCGACCGGTTCCGGTCGATGCCGATGGCGCGGTCCGCCCTGATGACCGGTCGCAGCGCCGCCGACCTGCTGCGCGGACTGCTGGAGATGTCCACCCTGTTGATCTGTGGGCTGCTCGTCGGGTGGCAGTGGCGACAAGGGGTCGGCAAGGCGTTGCTCGCCGTCGGGCTCCTCCTGCTGCTGCGAATCGCCATCACCTGGGTCGGGATCTACCTGGCGTTGCTGGTCCGCAACCCGGACACGGTCGGTGTGATCGTCTTCCCGGCGGCGTTCCCGTTCACCGCGATCTCCAACGTCTTCGTGTCACCCGAGCTGATGCCGTCGGTCATCGGGACGATCTCCGAGTGGAACCCGTTGTCGGCCACCGTCGCGGCGATCCGCGAACTGTTCGGCAACCCGGGCCTGGGTGGCGACTCCTGGCCGGCGGAGCACGCGATGCTGTTGGCGGTGCTGTGGCCGGTGCTGTTGATCGCGACGTTCGCCCCGCTGGCCGTACGCCGCTACCAGCGACTCAGTCGCTGACTGGGCCGCCGGCGACCCGCCGTAACCCGAACACGGCGGCACCGACGGCGAGCACGCCGAAGCCCGCGAGGACGCTGCCCAACGGCAGGTTGACCGCCAGCAGCAGACAACCGAAGAGCCCGAGGCCGGCGAGGACCTGGACCGGCAACCGCCGGTCCGGGTCCCGGCCCAGGGTGAGCGCCGCCGCGTTGGTGATCGCGTAGTAGACGAGCACCGTGCAGCTGGAGAAGCCGATCGCCTGCCGTACGTCGCCGAGCAGCACCAGCACGATCACCACGGCGGCGACCGCCAACTCGGCCCGGTGCGGCACCTGGTGCACCTGGTGCACGGCCGCCAGCGCGGCGGGCAGGTCACGGCGGCGGGCCATGGCGAGGGCCGTCCGACCGACCCCGGCGACCAGGGACAGCAGCACCCCGACGACCGCGACGGTGGCACCGGCACGGACCGCCCAGGCCAGGCCGGGCAGCCCGGCTGTGGTCACCACGTCGACCAGGGGCGCGGCGGAACCGGCCAGCCGGTCGGCACCGAGCACGCCGAGCGTGACCACGGCCAGCACCAGGTAGATCACGAGCACCACCCCGAGCGCCAGCGGCAGCGCACGCGGGATGGTCCGCTGCGGGTCGCGGACCTCCTCACCGAGCGTGGCGATCCGGGCGTATCCGGCGAAGGCGAAGAACAGCAACCCGGCGGCGGTGAGCACGCCCCGCGCCGAACCGCCCGGCTCGCCGAGCCGGCTCAGGTGCACCGGCCCGCCCACCACACCGACGATCGTGACCAGGGCCAGCACCGCGAGCACCAGCGCGACCAGTGCCCTGGTCACGGCTGCGGTCTTGCCGATGCCGCGCAGGTTCACCGCGGTCACCGCGAGCACCGCGCCGGCGGCGACCAGCCGGGCCTGGCCCGGCCACAGGTACGCCCCGATGGTCAACGCCATCGCCGCGCAGCTCGCCGTCTTGCCGACCACGAACCCCCAGCCGGCCAGGAAACCGGCGAACGGACCGAGGCGTTCCCGGCCGTAGACGTAGGTGCCGCCCGACTCCGGGTAGCGGGCCGCCAACCGCGCCGAGCTGGTGGCGTTGCAGAAGGCGACGAAGCCGGCCAGCACCAGCGCGGGCAGCAGGCCGACGCCGCCGGCCGCCGCCACGGCCGGGCCGAAGACCACGAAGATGCCCGCACCGAGCATCGAGCCCAACCCGATGACAACCGCATCGGGTACGCCCAGCCGCCGCGCCAGTCGATCCACGACCAAACCCTAGGGGTACGAGGTGAACGGCCGGTCCCACGCGCGTAGCCGACCGGGGAGCGGCAGGCCGTCCCAGGGCACCCGGTGCAGCAGCCGGTCCAGGAGCAGGCCCAGCAGCAGCCCGGCCACCGAGTCGGTCAGCCAGTGCCAGCCGAGGTAGGTGGTGGTGGTGAGGACGACCAGCGGCGGCACGATGCGGATCACGGTGACCAGCCGATCCGGTAGACGCCGGCCGAAGCTGCGGGCCAGTGGGGCGAGCAGCAGTGCGATGACGCCGTACCAGACGATGGCGTTGGCGACGTGGCCCGACGGGTAGGACTGCGCGAACCGGACCGGCAGGTCGTCGTGGAACAACGGCAGGGTCTGCTCGGGCGGCAGGAAGGGATCCTTGACGCTGGCGCTCGGTGCCGCCCGCGCGGTCCAGACCTTGAGCGGACCGATCGTGAAGGTGGTGATCACGAATCCGACCACCGGCAGCAGGATGGGCCGCACCGACCGCAGCCGAACGGCCAGCAAGACGCCCAGCCCGGCGCCTATCAGGGTCAGCGGGGTGCCCTGCCCCAGGAAGTTCAGCACCCGGGCCACCCAGTACGCGGCGGCCGGTCGGTGCCCGTCGGCCCAGTCGGCGACCGCCCGGTCCACCCCGAAGAGCTGGTCGGCGGCGAGCGCCACCGTCAATCCGACCAAACCGACCAGCAGCAGCGCGTCGAACCACCACCCGGCCGGCCGGACGGGCCGTAGCCGCAGGTCACGTCGTACCGCTGGGGTGTTGAGCACGCGACCACGCTACCGGCCCGGGGCGAGGCCGGGGTGTGCGGCGCTGTGGGCCCAACCACGATCAGAGGCGGATGCGAGGGGGACCAGTCATGCTTGTGCCCGTGCGGATCACGTCTGCCCTCGTGGACCCGGCGCTGCTCGACCTGCCCTGGTCGACACCGCTGGAGGAGTGGCCTGCCCAACACCTGGTCGCGCTGCCGCAGGGCATCTCCCGACACATCGTCCGGTTCGTCCGGTTGGGCGACTACGTGTACGCGTTCAAGGAGACCCGCGAGCGGATCGCCGAGCGGGAGTACGACCTGCTCCGCTCCCTGGAGCGGATCGACTTTCCCTCGGTCGAGGCGGTGGCGGTCGTCGCCGACCGGCAGACCGAGGACGGGGAGCCGCTGGAATCGGTGCTGATCACCCGGCACCTGCAGTTCTCGCTGCCGTACCGGGCGCTCTTCTCGCACACCCTGCGGCCGGAGACGATGAGCCGGCTGCTCGACGCGCTCGCCGCCCTGATCGTGCGGATGCACCTGACCGGCTTCTTCTGGGGCGACTGCTCGCTGTCGAACACCCTGTTCCGGCGGGACGCGGGCGCGTTCGCCGCCTATCTGGTGGACGCGGAGACGGGTGCCCTGCACAACTCGCTCTCCAACGGTCAACGGGGCGAGGACCTGGAGATCGCCCGGGTGAACATCTTCGGTGAGGCGCTGGACCTGCAGGCCGCCGGCCTGCTGCACGAGTCCATCGACCCGGAGGTGGTGTGCGAGGAGGTCGTGCAGCGCTACGAGCGGCTCTGGCACGAGATCACCTACGAGCAGGCGATCGAGCGGGAGGCCCGGCACGACATCGAGGGCCGGATCCGGCGCCTCAACGAGCTGGGCTTCGACGTCGCCGAGGTGGCCATGTCGTCCATCGACGGTGGGCGTTTCCTGGTCCGGCCGAAGGTCGTCGATGCCGGTTACCACACCCGCCGCTTGCTGCGGCTGACCGGGCTGGACGCCGAGGAGAACCAGGCCCGCAAGCTGCTCAACGACCTGGACGCCTACCGGGCGGAGAGCGACCTGAGCGACGAGCAGCAGGCCGCCCACCGCTGGCTCACCGAGGTTTTTGAGCCGGTGGTCCGGGCCGTCCCCGCGCACCTGCGCCGCAAGCTGGAGCCGCAGGAGCTGTTCGCCCAGATCATCGAGCACAAGTGGCTGCTCTCCGAGCAGGCCGGCCGGGACGTCGGGATGCGCCACGCGGTCCAGTCGTACCTCACCGACGTGCTGGTGCACCGCCCGGACGAGCAGGCCGTCCTCGGCGTGGAAGTCGACAGCCTGACCTGAGCCCCAGCCCGGGTTCCGGGCGTCACTCCACCCAGGAGCCCCCGCGCAGCACGCGCACCACGTTGAGGTCGTCGTCGAGCACCACCAGGTCGGCGCGGAGACCCACCTGGAGGGCCCCGACCCGGTCGCCCAGGCCGATGGCCCGGGCCGGGGTGGTGGCCACCATCCGTGCGGCGTCGGCGATCGGGATTCCGGCGTTCACGGCGTGCCGCAGCGCGGCGTCCATGGTCAGCGTGCTGCCGGCGATCGCGCCGTCGCGGGCGAGCCGGGCCACCCCGTCGGCGACGGTGACGGACTGGCCGCCCAGTTCGTACTCGCCGTCGGGCATTCCGGCGGCGGCCATCGCGTCGGTGATCAGCGCGGCGCGGTCCGGGCCGGCGGTCGCCGTGGCGAAGGTCAGCATGCCGTCGTGCAGGTGCACCCCGTCGGCGACCAGTTCGCAGATGACGGTTGGCGCGTCGAGCAGGGCCACCACCGGCCCCGGCTCACGGTGATGCACCGGCCGCATCCCGTTGAACAGGTGGGTGCCGACGCTGGCGCCGGCGGCGACCGCGGCGCGGGTCTGGTCGTACGTGGCGTCGGTGTGGCCCACCGCCGCCACCACCCGCTGCGCGGTGAGCAGCTTGATCGCCTCCAGCGCGCCGTCGCGCTCCGGGGCGAGGGTGACCATCCGGATCGCGCCCCGGCCCAACTCGATCAGCTCGGTCAGTTCCTCGGTCGACGGGTCGCGCAGGTACTCGGGGTTCTGCGCGCCGCAGCGGACGGCCGACAGGTACGGCCCCTCGAAGTGGACCCCCGCCAACACCCCCTCCTCGACCAACGGGGCGAACGCCTCGGTGGCCGTACGCATCAGCGGAAAGGGCGCGCTGACCAGACTGGCCAGCAGCGTGGTGGTGCCGTGCGTCAGGTGGAAGTCGGCCGCCGCGCGGGCCTCGTCGGCGTCTCCCGTGGTGAAGGTGTGGCCGCCGCCGCCGTGCGTGTGCATGTCGACGAAGCCGGGCAGGATCCAGTGCCCGTCGCGCACCGACGGGTACTCGGCCACCGCCGTGATGCGGTCCCCGTCCCACTCGACGCAGCCCTGGCGGATGACTCCGGTCGGGGTCACCACTCGGCCGTTCACCCGTACGGTCATCGCTTCTCCTGATGGTCACGGACACCCACGGCGTCCAGGGCGAGCAGGGCGGCACCGAGGCAACCGGCCTCGTCGCCGAGGGCTGCCGCCACCAGCTGCGGCTCCCGGTGGAAGGTCAGTCGTTCGTGCAGCGCCGCCCGCAGCGGGGTCAGCAGCCGCTCCCCGGCCTGGGCCAGGCCGCCGCCGAGCACGATCGTCGCCACGTCGAACAGCGCCTGCCCGCTGGCGAGGCCATCGGCGAGCGCCTCGATGGCCTCCTGCCAGACCTGGCTGGCGAGAGGTTCCCCGGCCGCGGCCCGTTCGGCCACCTGGGCCGCCGTCACCGGAGCGTCGGCGGTCTCGCCGGCGAGTTCGGCGTAGCGGCGGCCGATCGCGGCGGCTGACGCCACCGCCTCCAGGCAGCCGGGACGGCCGCAACCGCAGCGCGGACCCCCGGGGCGGACCAGGATGTGGCCGATCTCCCCGGCGGCGCCGTGGGCTCCCACGGCGGCCGTGCCGTTGACGACGTGCGCGGCGGCGATGCCGGTGCCGATCGCCACGAACAGCACGTGGCCGGTGCCGCGTCCGGCACCGAGGCGGGCCTCGGCGAGACCACCGACACGCACGTCGTGGCCGAGCGCCGTCGGCAGCCCGAGCCGCGTCACCGTCAGGTCCCGCAGGGGTACGTCCCGGAAGCCCACGTTCGCCGACCAGACCGCGACCCCGCGCGCCTCGTCCACCACCCCGGGCACGGCGATGCCGACCGCGATCGGGGTCAGCCCGTCGGCGCGGGCCTTGTCGGCCAGCCCGCCGGCCACGTCGAGGATGGTGCCGACCACGGCGGCCGAGCCGCGCGCGGCGTCGGTGGGGTGCCGCTCGGTGCGTACCACCACGCCGTCGGGTCGAACCAGGGCACACTTCATGCCGGTGCCGCCGACGTCCACCGCAACGACCACCCGGTCGTCGGTCATGACGCCAGTACCACTGACCGGGTCAGGTGCCGGGGCGCGTCCGGGTCGAGGCCCCGGCTGGTCGCCAGCGCGACCGCGAAGCGTTGGGCCAGGATCAGGTCGGCCATCGGGTCGACCGGGGTACGCCCGGCGGACCAGCTGCCCAGCACCGTGCGCCAACCGTGCGTGCGGCTGTGCACGAAGGCGGCGCCGGTGGCGGCCACATCCTCGGGCAGCCCCTCGGGCAGCTCACCGAACGCCCAGACCAGTCGGCCCGGCGCGGCCACCGAGATGGGCCCGTGCCGGTAGTCCATCGCGGGGTACGCCTCGGCCCAGAAGGTGGCCGCCTCGCGGCACTTCAGCGCTGCTTCCTGGGCCAGCCCGACCGTCCACCCCCGACCGAGGAAGGTGACCTGCTCGATGCTGGCCGGGTCGATCGGCAGCGGGGACCGCACCGCCACCTCGGCGTCGGCGGCGAGGGCGGTGACCGGGTCGCCGAGCTGGGCCCGGAGCAGGGCCAGCGCGGTGGTCGCGAAGCGGGTCTGCACCACCGACCGCTCGTCGGCGAAGGGCAGGGCCACGGTGGCGCTGGCCAGCTCGACCGCCGGGGACGCGGGGTCGCCGACGATGACGGTGCTGGGTGTCCGCCCGCGCAGCGCGGCGAGCAGGTCCAGCACCTCGGTGGTGGTGCCGGAACGGGTGATCGCGATCAGCCGGTCGTAGCGGCGGTCGGCGGGGAACTCGGACGCCTGGAACGCGTCGGTCTCACCCTGGCCGGCCTGTTCGCGGCGGGCCGCGTACGCCATCGCCATGAACCACGACGTGCCGCAACCGACGACGGCGACCCGCTCGCCGGGGTGGGGGAGGTCGCCGCGTACCACCTCGGCCAGCCCGGCCGCCTCCCGCCAGCAGTCGGGTTGACTCGCGATCTCCGCGTCCACGTATGCCATGGGAACTCCTCGCAGGGCCGACCGATGCGCAATACGGCTCGTTAGACCCGCATTTCGCGCGTTATTCTGCGCGAGCGCGGGTGACCATGGCAACCGACCAGCCGATCGCGCAGGTCAGTCTTTTGCGCCAGCCTAGTTTCGCGCACTAGTGTGCACGCAATCAATCACCGTCCGTGCAGTTGCTGGGAGGGCCCCCGCGGTGGACCGGTACGCCAGATGGAACGCCCTGCTCGAGATGCTGACCGACAACGGCCGGGTCAGCGTCGAGGCGGCAGCCGAGCGGCTGGACGTCTCCCAGGCCACCATCCGGCGTGACTTCGACCAGCTCGCCCAGCAGCAAATGATCACGAGGACCCGGGGCGGCGCGGTCGCCAACGGCGTGTCGTACGACCTGCCCCTGCGCTACAAGACGGCCAAGCACTCGGCCGAGAAGCAGCGGATCGGGGCTGCCGCCGCGGCGCTCGTCACGCCGGGCACCGTGGTCGGCCTGAACGGCGGCACCACCAGCACCGAGGTGGCGAGGGCGCTCGCCGTCCGACCGGATCTGAACACCAGCGCCGAGGGCGCCCAGCTCACCGTGGTGACCAACGCGCTGAACATCGCCAACGAGCTGCTGGTCCGATCCCGGATGAAGGTCGTGGTGGCCGGCGGCGTGGTGCGCCCGAAGTCGTTCGAGCTGGTCGGCCCGCTGGGCGGGGCGCTGCTGCGTGAGGTCACCCTGGACGTCGCCCTGCTCGGTGTGGACGCGGTCGACCCGCAGCTCGGGGCCGCCGCCCACCACGAGGGGGAGGCGGCGATGAACAACCTGATGGTGGCCCGCGCCAAGCGCGTGGTGATCATCGCGGACTCGTCCAAGCTGGGCGGTCACGCCTTCGCCCGGATCTGTCCGATTGAGCGGGTGGAGACGCTGGTGACCGACTCCGGTGCCGCCCCGGAAGTGGTGGACGCGTTCCGCGCTGCCGGCGTCCAGGTCATCTGCGCCTGAGTGGTCACGTTCCGTCGATAAATTAGCCCGATCGGCGCGTCGATGCATACCGCGTATTGCGCAGCGCTGCATACCGCGTATGGTGTCGGCTGTCACGCCCACCCATCGGGGGAGGTGCAGCCTTGCCAGCTGTCCTGGAGATCGAAGGTCTACGTAAGACGTACAAAAGTCGTCGACGCGGCACCCGCAACGCGCTCGACGGCTTCGACATGCGGGTCGACGCGGGGCAGGTGCACGGCTTCCTGGGTCCCAACGGGTCCGGCAAGACCACCACGCTGCGTACGCTGCTCGGCCTGATCCGACCCGACGGCGGCCGGATGGCGCTGCTCGGGCACGAGGTCCCCGACGCGCTGCCCGTGGTCGCCGGTCAGGTCGGCGCGATCGTGGAGAGCCCGCAGTTCTTCCCGCACTTCACGGCACGGGACACGCTGTCCCTGCTGGCTGGTGCCGGCGAAGTGCCCGCCAGCAGGGTCGACGAGGTGCTGGAACTCGTCGGGCTGCGCGACCGGGCCGGCGAGCGGGTCAAGACGTACTCGCTGGGCATGAAGCAGCGGCTCGCCGTGGCTTCGGCCCTGCTGAAGAACCCGAAGCTGCTCATCCTCGACGAGCCGGCCAACGGCCTCGACCCGGGCGGCATCCGGGAGATGCGCACCCTGATGCGTACCCTCGCCGAGTCCGGAATGACAGTGGTGCTGTCCAGCCACATCCTCGGCGAGATCCAGCTGATCTGTGACTCGGTCACCATCATCTCGCTGGGCCGACGGGTCGCGTTCGGCCCGGTCGACGAGGTGCTCGCGCAGCACTCGTCCGGTGCGGTCCGGATCCGGCTGGAGGCGGTCAGCGACCTGCCGGTGGCCACCGAGGCGCTCACCCAGGCGGGGATCCGGGTGACCGGTCACCCGGACCACCTGATGCTGGCCGGCGTCGACAAGCCGGCGTCGGTGACCCGGCTGCTCGCCGAGAAGAACCTCTATGTCAGCGAGTTGGCGCCGATCGCCGTCGATCTGGAGAGCGTCTTCCTCGAACTGACCGCCACCGCGCCGGTACCCGGTCAGCACCGGCAGGTCGACGAGTCCATGAAGGTCGGTGGCACGGGTCAGCCCGGCCCCGCCGGGGGAGGGTGGGGCGCGTGAGCCTCTTTCGTACGGAGTTGCGCCGGCTCACCAAGCGGCGCTTCACCCGCTACTCGACGCTGCTCGGCCTGCTGGTGCTGGCCGCGGTCGTGGTCGGCGTGTTCTTCACCAACCAGAAGATCGACGCCGGCCAGCTCGCCAAGGCCGAGCGTCAGGCCGACCAGCAGTACCAGGAGCAGGTGCGCTGGAGCGAGCAGGAGCGCGCCAACTGCGAGCAGGCAAAAACGGCCGGTACAGCGGACGCCGGCCGTTACCCCGAGGACTGTTCGGTGATCACGGGGCCGCCGCGGGAGGACATCAAGGCGGAGTGGTTCCTGCCCTCGACGTTCAACTTCAAAGACACGTTCGACGAGACGCTGATCCCGTTCGCGGCGATCCTCGCCCTGGTCGGGTTCGTCATCGGGGCCTCCTTCGTCGGCGCCGAGTGGAGCACCGGCGGCATGATGAACCTGCTGCTCTGGCGGCCGAAGCGGCTCACCGTCCTGCTCACCAAGCTGGCCGCGCTGCTCACCGGCATCCTGGCGGTGACGCTTCCCGCCGCGGTGCTGTGGTTCGCCGGGTTCTGGGCGGTCGCCACGTTCCGGGGCAGCACCGAGAAGATGACCTCGGGGGTCTGGCAGTCGTTCCTGCTGACCGGCGTACGCGGCGTGGCACTGGTGCTGGTGCTCACCACCATCGGTTTCGCCCTCGCCTCGTTGGGTCGGCACACCGCGATGGCCCTCGGTGGCGTGGTGGCGGTGATGGTGGTCGGCCAGTTCGGCCTCGGCATCCTGCTGTCCATGGCGGGCGTGCGGTTCGCCGAGGCCTGGCTGCTACCCACGTACGTCCTGGCCTGGATGACGAAGAAGATCACGTTGCAGGACTGGAACTCCTGCAACGCGACCTACTACGGGGAGTGCAAGCCGGCGACGATGGACATCACCTGGCAGCAGTCCTCGGTACTGCTCTCGGTCGGGGTGGTGGTGATCCTCGGGGCGGCGCTCTGGACGATGCGTCGCCGCGACATCTCCTGACCTGACCGACGTGACGCGGCGCGGTCGGCCCGGCCGTCGGGGTTCCCGGCGGCGCGGGGCCGGCCGCGCCGCTTGCTGCGTCCCTGGTCGCCGCTGGCTAGGCTGGGCGGCATGTCCGCCGACGCCACCCCGGCCGCCCCCGAGCCGTCCATCGACGCTCGTCCGGGTGAGGCCGCGGGTGCCGCCGGGCCGACCGTTCCGAACCCCCGACCGGCACCGCCCATCGAGACCGCCGACGAGGCGGTGCCGCCCGCCGACGAGTCGGCGCCGGCCACCGATCCGGCGCCGGGGCTGACCGAGCGGGAACGGGCCATCCTCGCCTTCGAGCAGCAGTGGTGGCGGCACGCCGGTGCCAAGGAGCAGGCCGTCCGGGACACCTTCGGCCTCTCGTCGACCCGTTACTACCAGCTGCTCAACGCTCTGCTGGACAATCCGGCCGCCCTCGCCGCCGACCCCGTGCTGATCAGCCGACTCCAACGACTGCGCTCGTCGCGCGCCCGCAACCGCCGCCGCTGACCCCTTCCGAGGTCCGTCCGTTCCCGCACAACCCTGGGCGATCCTGCATCTTCTGTGGTCGATTCGCGGTCTTTGAGCATTTGCCGGGACACCAAGTGCAAGATCGCGGAGGTGGTCAGCCGGGTGGCAGTGCGGCCGCATGCCGGCTGGCCCGGCGGGTAGGCGAGAGGCGCGCCGAGGCCGCTTGCGACCTCGGGCCCAGGAAGGGAGCGGGGTATGACGGCAACGAACCAGAGCGGCAGAGGACAGCAGGCCCGCCAGGAAGCCTCGCGCGTCGGCCAGCAGGCCGCGCAGGCCGGGGGTCAGGTCGCCCACACCGCAGCTGAACAGGGTGGGCAGGTGGCCGCAGAAGCGCGGCGACAGGCCCAGCAGTTGACCGGTGAGGCGACTGGGCAGCTCCGGGAGCAGGCGCAGTCGCAGCAGCGGCGGGCCGCTGAGGGTCTGCGTGACCTGGGGCAGAACCTCAGTTCGATGGCCGAACGGGACGGCGATTCCGGGCTGGCCGGCCAAGTTGTACGCAAGGCGGCCGACGCCGCCCAGCAGGCCGCAGGTTGGCTCGACGAGCGCGAACCCGGCGAGGTGCTCGACGAGGTGCGCACGTACGCGCGGCACCACCCGGCGACGTTCCTCGCGGGCGCGGCGGTGGCCGGGCTGCTGGTCGGGCGGCTCACCCGTGGCCTGACCGCTCCGGCCTCGGGCAACGGTCAGGGTGGCAACTCGTCCGGTGCTCCGTCACCGGCGCAGGGCGCACCGGTGGACACCGGTGAGCAGCCGTACGTGGGGACGGCACGGGCGCAGAACGTCTCGCCCGCCGGTGAACAGGCACGGGACCTGCCCGGCGGGGTGGCACCGTGAGCGCCCCGGAGAAGGAGCGGACCCAGGCCTCCGT
Source organism: Micromonospora violae (assembly GCF_004217135.1). Taxonomy (NCBI): domain Bacteria; kingdom Bacillati; phylum Actinomycetota; class Actinomycetes; order Micromonosporales; family Micromonosporaceae; genus Micromonospora; species Micromonospora violae. The sequence goes on along the minus strand of NZ_SHKK01000001.1, from coordinate 5,197,474 downwards.
CGGCGAGCTGATCGGCGATGTGACCCGGGACATGTCCACTCTGGTGCGCAAGGAGGTCGAGCTGGCCAAGGCCGAGTTGCGCGAGGAGGTCAACCAGGCGGGTAAGGCCGGCGGTATGTTCGGCGGCGCCGCGTTGGCCGGGTTCCTGGCGGTGCTCTTCGTGTCGTACGCCCTCTGGTGGGGGCTGTCCAACACGATGGACCAGGGGTGGGCTGCGCTGATCGTCGCGGTCCTCTGGGCCGCCGTGGCCGGTGGTCTCTTCATCAACGCCCGGACCCAGCTGAAGCGGGCTCGTGCGCTTCTGCCCCGGACCAAGCAGACCGCCCGGGAGCTACCGGACGCCCTGCGGGGTCGGTGAACGAGTCGGGAGGGAACAGGTCATGTCCAGTGATCCGGATCGGATCCGGCGGGAGATCGAGACCACCCGCAACGAGTTGAGCAGTGACGTCGACGCGCTGACCGACAAGGTCAACCCGCGTCGGATCGCTGGTGACCGCGTCGGGCAGGCCCGCGGCGCGCTCACCCGAGCGAAGGAGAAAATGATGGGCAGCTCGAACCACCTGGGGCACGAGGCTGGCCAACGGATGTCGCACGCGGCCGGTTCGGTACGCAACGAGACCCGTTCACTCGGGCAGCACTCCCGCGAGCAGGCTCAGGGCAACCCGATGGCCGCCGGCCTGGTCGCCTTCGGAGTCGGTCTACTGGCCGCCTCCCTGATCCCGCCGAGCGGACGTGAGCGACAACTCGCCGGGCGCGCGCGGAGCATGGTGAGTGAGCACTCCGGTGAGCTGCGCGAGCAGGCGAGCCAGGTTGGCCACCAGATGCAGGACAACCTGCGGGAGCCTGCGCGGCAGGCGGCGCAGTCGGTCCGGTCCAGCGCCCAGCAGGGCGTGTCCGCGGTACGCGACCAGGGCCGTTCGGCCGCCGGTCAGGTGCAGGGAGAGACGCATGCGGCCGTCGACGACCTTCGACAGCACTGACCCGACCGCTGCGCCGGGGCCGACGCCGGTGATGCGGGTACGCTCCGCGTCCGCGCCGGCCCCGGGCCGGCCGGTCAACGAGGACCTGGTCTTCCGGTTCGGCCCGCTGGTGGGTGTCCTGGACGGCGCGACGGTGCCGGACGGCTTCGACACCGGCTGCGTGCACGGGCCCGAGTGGTACGTCCGGCACCTGGCCGCCCGGCTCGGCGTCGCCGAGGCGGTACGCCCCGCCGCCCGGCTGACCAGCAACCTGGCGGCGGCCATCCTCGCGGTACGCGCCGACCACGGCGGGCAGTGCGACCTCGACCATCCGGGCACCCCGTCCAGCACGGTCTGCCTGCTGCGGGAGTGCGGAGACCAGGTGGACTACCTGGTGCTCTGCGACAGCCCGCTGGTCCTCGACGTCGGCGGGCAGGTCAGCGTGGTCACCGACAACCGGCTGGACGCGGCGATGGCGGAGCTGCGGGAGACCGTGGCCATCGTGCCGGGCGGCGCGGCGGACCCGGTGACCCGGTTCCGGCACGCGGTGAGCGTGCAGCGGGAGCGGATGAACCGTACCCACGGCTACTGGGTGGCGGCTTCCGACCCGGACGCGGCCTTCCACGCGGTGACCGGGAACGTGCCCCGACACGGTACCGGGGCGATCCGGCGGGCGGCGCTGCTCAGTGACGGAGCGTCAAGCGCGGTGGAGCAGTTCGAGCTGACCGACTGGGCTGGTCTGCTGGACCTGCTCAGCGCCGACGGCCCGGGCGCGTTGATCGACCGGGTCCGGGACGCCGAGCGCGACCACCCGGACCGGCTGCGGCGACACAAGTCCACCGACGACGCGTCGGTAGTGTTCTGCGAGTTCGAAAGCGGCGGTTTGAGCGTTCGACACCCGGTCGGGTGACAACGCAGCGTGAGGTGGAACACCCGGACCGCCCGACCGGCCGGTACCGCTGTCCGGACCGGCAGTGGATGGCCAATGGGGTGGACTTCGCCCGATGAGGGCGGCAGACTGCGGCACGTGGCGGGTGCGGTCCGGCTGGAGCCGGTGGACGAACGGAACCTGGAGCCGTTGCTCTCCGTAGCGGCTGCGGAGGCGGAGCCCGGTGATGTGATGCCTCCGGTGGAGGCACCCGCCGGCTGGTCGCTCGCCCGCCGCGAGGCGTTCCGCGAATTCCACCGGGCGAGCTTCGGCGGGCTGGACGGCCCGACCCGCTCACAGATGTACGCCATTCTCCTCGGCGGCGAGGTGGTGGGCATGGTCCGGATGACGCGCTGCGACGAGCCCGGCACGGTGGAGACCGGGATGTGGCTCGGCCGCTCGGCGCGGGGGCAGGGGGTCGGCGCGGCCGCCCTGCGGGAGCTGCTGAATTGCGCAGCTCGGGCGGGTATGCGGGCGGTGGTCGCCGAGACCACCTCGGACAACATCGGCGCGGTGGCCGTCCTGCGGAAGTGTGGCGCGAAACTGCGCGAGGACGACGGCAAGGTACGCGCCGAAATCTGCCTCGACTCGACGCCACCCGCCCGCTGAGCGGACCGGTCCGCCCGTTGAACGGGCCGGCGGGGCCGGCGGCGACCGTGCGGGCCGCCGCCGGACCCCCACGGTTAGGCCGGTAGCCGGACGATGTCGTAGTCGGTGCTCGGCGTCGACTCCACGTCGAAGCGGCCGTTCACCACGTACAACGCCGAGCCGAACAGGTCGCCGGTGGCCAGCGACCGCAACTGCGGGCCGGTGATCTCCCGCTGCACCACTCCGGCGGTGTAGCCGGCGTTCAGCCGGACCACCGCGATGACGTTGCTCAGGTTCCGGATCACGTGCAGGGTGCGACCGCGCAGCACCAGCCCGTCGGCCCGGTCCACCGAGTAGCCGCCCAGGTCGAAGAGGCGGCTGTCGCCGGTACGCGGATCGACGCGTACCAGCTGACCGGTCAGCATCTGCGCGACCAGCAGATCACCGTTCGGCAGCGCCACGATCCCGTTGTTGAACGCGTCCGGCGTCGCGCCCGGACCGCGCAGCGGCAGCACCCGGAAGGCGTCGGAGGCCGGCAGTCGATGACCCGGGCCCAGCGGCACCACGTACAGCACGGGCCGGACGGAGTCGGTGAAGTAGATGGCCCGCTTGGTGATCACCAGGTCGTTGACCAGTGTGTTCGGGTCGGTGGTGAACTGGTAGTGGGCCAGCCGGGCGCCGGTGTTCGGGTCGTACACGCTGGCCCCGCCACCGAAGAAGTCGGCGGTCCAGAGCCGGCCCTGCGGGTCGAGTTTGAGGCCCGCCTTGGCGGTGCCCGGTGTGCCGGGAATCAGCACCGAGCCGCGCCCGGTGCGTAAGTCACCCCGCCACACCGCACCATCCAGGACGGAACCCACGTAGACGGTGGTGCCCCGACCGATCGTCAGTCCTTCCGGGGTGAACCCGTCCGGCAGCGCGATTCGGGCGGGGAACTGTCGCACCGGATGGGCCGGTGCCGGCGCGCCGACCGAGACCAGGGTCGCCGCCGCCACGAGGGGGGCGAGGAGGAGAGAGAGCTTTCTGCGCAAGGAACACCACCTGACGTCGCAGTGGATGTCTCCACTGAGGAGTGTGACGTCTAAGGGACGTCCGGGGCGCGCCAAAAGGTTGTGCTGGGTTGATCACTCACGGTTGGCGGCGTACGCGGCCAGCCCGGCGACCTGGGCCGGGTCCAGCGAGGGGCGTACCCGGGCCCGTGCGGTCGACACGTGCTCGGCGGTGACCGTGGCGGCGGCGAGCGACTCCCGCATCGCGGCCAGGGCCGCCTCGCGTACCAGCGCCGCGCAGTCCGCGGCGGAGAAGCCGGTCAGCTCGTCGCCGAGGGCGGCCAGGTCGACGTCCGGCGCCAACGGCACCTGCCGGGACGCGGCCCGCAGGATCTCCGCGCGGGCGGGCCCGTCCGGCGGCGGCACGTAGACCAGCCTCTCCAACCGGCCCGGCCGCCGCAGCGCCGGGTCGACCAGGTCCGGCCGGTTCGTCGCGCCGATCACCACCACGTTGCGCAGCGTCTCCACCCCGTCCAACTCGGTGAGCAGGGCGGCGACCACCCGGTCCGTGGTGCCACCGTCGGTGGCCTGGCCGCGTACCGGTGCCAACGCGTCCACCTCGTCCAGGAAGATCAGCGTGGGGGCCGCCTCCCGGGCCCGACGGAACAGTTCGCGAACCGCGCGTTCGCTCTCACCCACCCACTTGGAGAGCAGTTCGGCACCCTTGACCGACAGCACGTTGGCCCGCCCCGAGCCGGCCAGCGCGGTGACCAGGTACGTCTTGCCGCAGCCCGGTGGCCCGTAGAGCAGAACGCCGCGCGGTGGCTGCACCCCGAGCCGGGCGAAGGTGTCCGGGTAGGTCAGCGCCCACAGCACCGACTCGGTCAACGTCTGCTTGACCTCGTCCAGGCCGCCCACGTCGTCCAGGGTCACCGAGGCCAGGTCCAACGTGGACGACGCCATGGTGGTGGGCCGGACCACCTCCCGGGCGGCGTCGAAGTCGGCCATCGACACCGTCGGCGTCTCGGCGGACTTCTGCCGCAGCGCGGCGCGTACCCCGGCCTCCCGGACCAGGGCGGCCAGGTCCGCCGCGACGAACCCGGGGGTACGCGCGGCCACGTCGTCCAGCCGGACGTCGTCGGCCAACGGCACCTGCCGGGTCAGCACGGTGAGTTGTTCGCGGCGCAGCGCCTGATCGGGGAGCGGAATGCTGATCCGCAGCGACAGCAGGTCGGGCGCGCGCAGTGCGGGGTCCACCGCTTCCGGCCGGCTGGAGGTGCAGACCACGGCGAGGCCGGCGCTGATGCTCTCCGCGAGCACCTGGCGGAAGACCGTCGCCACCGGGCCGGGTTCGTCCGCGGGTGCGAGCGCCTCGACGTCGGTGACCAGCAGGACCGCCGGCCCGCCGGCGCGGGCCGCCGTCGCCGCGGCGCGCAACCGGTCGGCGGCGGCCCGGCTGGTCAGGGCGGCCACCTCCGGCCCCCAGAGTGGGTGGACGCGGGCACCGACCCGGGCCGCGACGGCCCGGACCAGCGCCGACTTCCCGGAGCCCGCCGGGCCGACCAGCAGCACCCCCAACGAGATGGTGGTGCCGAGCCGGCCCAACACCTCCCGGTGGTGGAAGCCGAGGTCCAGCAGTTCGGTCAGCTCCTCGGCCTGGGCCCGCAGCCCGGGCAGTTCGTCCACGTCGGGGGCGTCCTCCGCCGCCACCGCGTCGGCGGGCGCACCCGGCCGGTCCGTCGCGGTGTCGACCGGGGCCGGCCCACCGTGGGTGGTCGCGCCGTGTTCCCACCCGACCACCGTGCCCATGGTGACCAGCGCGCCCGCCGCCGGGTCGATCGAGACCACCCTGAGCAGGGTGCTGGTCCAGGCGACACCGACCGTGTTGGCGAGGCTGTGCCGCGCCGCCTCGACCAGGCTGCGCACCGAGGCGTCCGGCAGTACGTCCTGCGGCAGCAGCGACACGTCGTCACCGGCGGTGAGCACCTTGCCCAGCAGGGCGAGCCGGAGCATCTCCGGGCTGACCGCCGCGACGACCTCCACCGGCCCGGCCAGGACGACCCGGCCCGCCGGAACCAACGGCACCGGGCTCACCCGCACCTGCCCGCCGTCGCGCAGACCCAGGTTGCCCAACGTCAGGTCGTCGGCGTACAGCAGGGCGCTGCTCGCGCCCGGTCCGGCCGCCGCCGCGATGCCCGCCGTCTCCCGGCGGCCGGCAAGGCGGACCGGGTCCCCGGGGCGTAGCCCCAGCGCGGTCAGTGCCTCCGGGTGCAGGCGCACGATGCCCCGTCGGGCGTCCAGCGCCGCCGGCCGCAGGCTCGCCGTCAGGGTCAGGTCTGGTTGCGCCACTGCCCGACCGTAGCCGTCGGCAGCCAGCCCCGCCGGTCAGCGACCCGGATCCAGCTCGTCCAGCAGCGTCGGGTCGCGTCGGATCAGCTCGGCCAACCGGGCCGCCGGGTCCGGGGTCAACCCGTCCGGGCCGGGCGCCCAGGCGGGCACCGTCCGGCCGGAGAGCGGCCAGGCCGGCGGGGGTTCCACCGGGGCCGGCGGGGGCACCGGACCGACCGTGACGGTCGGCCCGTCCCAGGAGACCCGCATCGGGTACGTCCGCCCGGCGTGCTCCACCTGCACGGTCACCGCCAGCCCGGGGTGGGAACCGACGACCTGGCGGACCGCCTCGGCCACCTCTTCGACCGGCCCCCAGCCGGGCACGTCGCTCGGGGCCTCCACCCCCGCGTGCCGCGGGCCGTGCCGACCCGGCCGGTCGTTGCGGGTGCCGCCGTCGAGGGCGGGCGGGCCCGACGGTGCGGTGGTGTCGTCACGGTCGGTGGCCCGACGGCGCGACGCCTCCTCACGTCGGGCCAGCCGGGCCAGCGTCTCGTCCAGGTCGCCCCTCACCAGATCACCTCTTCCCGCCACGGCCGGAGCTGGTCGGCTCAGGCCCTCCTGTCCCGGGTGGCGCGATCCAGCGCGCGGTCCAGGACGACCAGTAGGGCGTCGCGGACCGAGAGCCGGTCGCGGGCATCGAACTGCACCAGGGGAACATGATCGCCGATGGCCAGCGCCCAGCGGATCTCGCCGAGTTCCAGGGCCAGTCGCCCGTCGAAGGCGTTGACCCCGACGACGAACGGCAGCCCGGCCCGCTCGAAGAAGTCGATGGCCGGGAAACAGTCGTCCAGCCGTGAACTGTCCACCACCACCAGCGCGCCCAACGCGCCCCGGGCCAGGTCGTCCCACATGAAGCCGAACCGGGTCTGCCCCGGCGTGCCGAACAGGTAGAGCTTCAGGCTGCGGTCGATCGTCACGCAGCCGAAATCCATCGCCACCGTGGTGGTGGTCTTGGTGGACCGGGCACCCGGGTCGTCCACGCCGATCCCGGCGCTGGTCATCTCGGCCTCGGTGGTCAGGGGCGCGATCTCGGAGATCGCGCCCACGGTGGTGGTCTTGCCCACCCCGAACCCACCGGCCACCAGGATCTTGACCGGGATTGGCGGTGCGGCCGGCTTACCCGCCGGAGGCGGCACCGACCCGGTGGCAGACGACGGCCGGTACGGCGGCGGCGCGGTCGGCGGTGGACCGGCCCGCCCCACTATCGGCCCGATGCCCGGGGACATGCCGTAACGGGCGGCGGCGCTGTTAGCGGTGGCCCCGCCGAGCGGGGCGACCGGCCATTCAGGAGATCGCACGGAGTCCATCAATCACTCGCAGGATGAGATCGGGGTCGACAGCGTCGTCGGTGTCGGTGATGTGCACGTCCAGGTGCCCGGCGGCGCGGAGGTCCCCGACCAGGACCCGCGCCACGCCGAAATGCAGTCGGGCGCGGGCCGATATCTCGGCCACCGAGATCGGTTCGGCGCAGAGCGCGATGATCATCTGGAGCTCCGGCGCCAGCAGGGTGCCGGGTGGGCCGGCCCACCAGCCGCTGTCCGTACGGGCCGTCACCTGGGTCTCCAAGCCGATCGCCGGGTCGGCACCCGCCACCCGCCCGGAGGTCAGCACGAACGGACGGGGACCGGCCGGCTGGCCCCCGTCCGGCTCCGGCTCGGGCAGCGCCGGTGTCGCCGCCGCGCTCTCCCCCCTCGGGGGTGGAGTGCGCAGGTACGGGCGGATCCGAACCCTGGGGTCCGGATCCGGATCCTCGCCGGCGACGTCGGGAGTCACTGCTGAACGGCGTTCTTCAACTCGACGATCAGTCGCGGGGTCAGGGCGCCACCGGCCCGCCCGGCGAAGAGCGTCATCTCGTACGCGACGGTGCCCAGGTTCGCCGAACGGTCGGCGACCACCCCGAGCACGGAACCGCTGCTGATCGCGCTGATCAACAGGTAGCCGTCGGCCATGTCGACGATCACCCGGTTCAAACCGCCGAGCGCGTACCAACTGGCGGCCCCACCGGCGAGGCTGGTCATCCCGGACACGACGGCGGCCAGTCGCTCCGCGTTGGACCGGTCCTTGATCGCCGACATGGCCATCAGCAGGCCGTCCGAGGAGACCGCGATCGCCTCCAGGACCCCTGCGGTGCTGGAGGTGAAGGAGTCCAGCAACCAGTTGAACGTACGGGCCTCGGGGCTGAGGTCCCCAGGGGTGCTGGGTGGCTGACTCTGGTCGACATTGTCGTGCAGGAAGGGGCTGGTCACCGTGATGATCCTTCTTCGTTCCGGTGGTCGGGGCTGACGTCGCGGAGAGCGCGGGCGACGCCCGCCTCGAACTCGCTGATGAGGTCGCGGACCTCGGTCGGGTCACCGAGGTGCGTACTGGGCGGTTGGCAGGCCGGGATGGTGGTGAGGTTCGCCCCCGGTACCCGTCGGCTCAACCGGGGCCGCTCCACCGCGCCGTCGAGGCCCGCCGCCACCCGCAGTTCGGCGCGGCGTACGCCGGCCTGGAACGCCTCGACCAGCGCGCGGGCGGCGGCGGGGTCCGCGCCGGTGGCGTCCACCGGCCGGGTGGGCGCGGCGGTGGCGTGCAGCGTGGCCCCAGGTACCCGCTGTCGGACCCGCGGCCCGGCCGGCTTGCCCGCCGGTTCCGGGCCCGGAGGTTCCGCGACGTCCGGCTCCGGCTGGCCCCGACCGAACGCGTTCCAGGACGGGCCGGCGTCCAGGCTGCGGGTGGCCCGGTTGAGCAGGTCCGAGTCGAAGTGGGCCGGTGCGGTGCCGGCCGTCGGCTGAGGCCGCGCGTCGGGCTCGGGGTCGAGCGTCACCGTGGCACGCCGATCCCGGGCCGGCACCGCGGCGCGGGCCACGGCCGCCCCGGCGCGGTCGGCGCGGCGCAGCACCAGCGACGTCGACGGGATCTCCACCTGTGCGGTGACCCCACCGCCGCCGGTGGCGGCGAGGGTGACCTGCCAGTTGTGTCGACGGGCCAACCGGCCGACCACGAAGAGGCCGAGCACCTCGGTCGGGGCCAGGTCGAGTCGTTCCCGGCGGGTGAGCCGGGCGTTCTCCTCAGCAAGCCGTTGCTCGCTCATGCCGATGCCGTGGTCCACCACGGTGAGCCGCGCACCGAGGCCGGACGTTTCGGCGGCCACCAGCACCCGGGTGTGTGGCGGGGAGAAGACGGTGGCGTTCTCCATCAGCTCGGCCAGCGCCAGGACGAGGTCACCGACCACCGCCGGCGCGGCCGACACACCCGCCGGCACCTGCACCTCCACCCGGGTGTAGTCCTCGATCTCACCGAGCGCCAACCGGACCACGTCGGCCAACGGCACCGGCGCGGTGTGCGCGTCGGCCCCGGCCGAGCCGGAGAGCACCACGAGGCTGCCGGCGTTGCGCCGCAACCGGCTGGAGATGTGGTCGAGTCGGTACAGGTGCTCCAGCCGGCCGGGGTCGGCCTCCTGCTGCTCCAGCCGGTCGATCAGCGCGAGCTGCCGACCCACCAGGTTCTGGGTACGTCGCCCGACGTGGCCGAACATCTGCGCCACGTTGCGCCGACCGGCGACCTGCCGCTCGACCAGCCGCGCCGCCGTGTTCTGCACCCGGTCGAAGGCGCGCGCCAGGTCACCGATCTCGTCGTTGGCGCGGATGTCCACCGGCTCCAGCCGGACCGCCTGAGGTCGTTCCGTCTCGTCGTCGGTGACCCGGACCAGCTCCGCCTCGGCGACCCGGGCGACCCGGTCGGCCGAGCGGGTCAGTCGGGTCAGCGGTCGGGCCACCGTCCGCGCCACCGCCACGCTGAGCAGCACCACCAGCGTCAGGATCAACGCCGCCACGGCACCGACCAGGTACGCGGCGGTCAGCGCGCGCCGCTGCTCGGCGGTCACCTCGGCGAGTACGTCGGCGACCAGTTTCTTCTCGACGAACTGACCGAGCCGGATCATCGTGCGGACGGCCGGGAACAGCGCCTCCATCGGCACGTCGCGGACCGCGGCGGCCGGATCCCGTGCGCTGGTGACCAGGAAGTCGGGGCTGGTACGCGCCGCCACCGCCGCCTCGTTGAGCTGGGCCACCGTGAGCTGCTCGGGCGTGATCAGGCTACGGAAGCGCGAGTTGTCCACCTGGAGCGCGGCGATGCACGCCACGTACCCGGCGGTGGTGTCCGGGGTGCCGATCGCCTTGACCAGCAGGCTCAGGGTGGCGCAGGTGCCCAGGCCCTCGTCGGCGCGGAGCAGCCCGTCGAGGGCGAGCACCTGACGGCCCGGCAACGTGTTGGTGTCCACGCTGAACGGCAACCGCAGCGACTCGATGATCTCCTTGTTGACCGGGCCGAACGTGTCCATCACCTGGCCCGGGTTCGCGGTCCGGGCCAGCACGGCCGTCCGCAGGTCGATGAGGCTGGACACCCCGCCGAGGGCGCTGTCGATCCGGTCGGTCAGCGCGTCGCTGCGGGCCGCCCGGAGGTCGGCCACCCGGTCGTCCACGTCGGCGGACTTGCGGACCAGCTCACCTCGTTCGATGCGGCCGAGCAGGTAACCGACGGAGAGGATGCGTTCCTGCTGGAGATCCTGGACGAGGCTGCCGACCCGGCTGGCGAGCCGCACCCGTTCCGCGGTGTCGCCGGCCCGCTGCGCGGCGGCGACCCGGTCGAGCATCACCGGGACGGCCAGGCCGACCATGCTGAGCAGCGGAATCACCACGAGCAGTGCGAGTTTGCCGCGGATCCGGAGCCTACCGAGCAGCATCGAACGCTCCCCACTGTGCGGTGTCCGGGTCACCGGCCGTGCCGACCGGTTGCAGCGAACGCGGCTCGTCGGTCGGCGGTTGCCAGGGGTCGCGGTGCGGCAGGGTTTCGGGGTTCTCCGCGTGCGTCGCGGCCGGGGCGGCCCGACGCCGTGCCCGCCGACCGGCGGCGACCAGCAGCGCGGCGAGCCAGCCCAGCAGCAGGGCGGCGGCGGCCCCGGCCCCGGCGGTCAGCCAGCGGTCCCGGTTGAGCCGGTCGATGCGCTCGACGAGCAGAGCGTCCAGCTCGGCGAGGATGACCGGCTGAAGCTGGCGGGCGGAGCGGTGCGCGTTGAGGGCGGCGGCACTCAGCTGGCTCGGGTTGACCACGCCGGTGTCCTTGCCCGGCACGGAGTAAGCGGCCAGCGCCTCCACCGAACGCTGGTAGGTGTCCAGCGGGGTCAGCACGTTGGCGCCGAGGTTGGTGCTCTCCGAACCGTCCACGGCCGAGCGGAGGTTGTCGACGAGGTCGGCGGCGGGTGCCAGGGCGGACACCCGCAGGCCGGTCAGCTCCATCAGGCCGCGCGGTTGCTCGGCGGCGGGTCGGCGGGAGACCAGCGTGCCCAGGTCGGCGAGCCGGCCGGCGGCGACCACCGCCTCGGGCAGTTCCTGGCCGGCGCTGTCCTGGAGGAAGAACGAGTCGGCCTCGGGGTCGCGGACCAGCCCGGAGCTCTCCCGGACCTTCCGGTGCAGGGCCAGCAGCAGGTCCGAGGCCTCGCCGTAGGCGGTGTAGGCGGCCTCGGGGTCGGCCGTGCTGCGGCCACGCAGCGCCTCCAGCTTGGCCCGTACGCCGGCCCAGCGTTCCTGGCTGAGCAGGTCCCGACCGATGCGGGCATCCACCGCCGCGGCCTCCTCGACCGCCCGGTTCAACGCCTCCCGTGCGACGGGGCGGCCGTTGACCGCGTTGGACTGGGCCTCCACGAGGGCGTCGGTGACCGCCGCCAGAGCGGTGAGGTACTGCACACCGAGCCGTTCCCGGGCGGCGAGGTCCCGGTCGTCGGTGCTCTGCCGCCAGTTCGACGTGACGAGCAGGCCCAACGGCGCGAACAGTGCTCCGATGAGCAGCAGGGGCAGCAGTCGGCCCAGCGTGGACGGCCGTCGACGGGCCCGCGGCGCGGGGACTGTCATGTGTGTCTCCTCGGGGGCGCGGATCGGCGCGGCGTCGGGCTGGCCGACAGGTCCCGTGCACCGGACCGGAAAACTAATCGAACCCTCGGCTGGTCAGACCGCACTCAACGAGTCAGGTTCGCGTCAGTTCGAGCCATGTCACCATTTGCCCCCGTTACCGGCACGCTCGGTGTCGGCTGTGGGTGTGACATGGAGGGATCGAGGTGGATATCTGTGGTAGATCGGAATTCACGGAATCCGAAGTCAACTCGCTGCGCCGCGTCGCACGGTGCGCGCTCGCACGCCACCGCGCACCGATCGGGGCAACCGGACGGACGTACGGCGGATCTCAGCCAACGCTCAGCCGCCGGGCCGTACCGTGTGCCGCATGACATCGCCGTCGCCGGCCGCGTGGTTCCGGCGTGCCCTGCCCACCCGCCGCCGAACGATCGCCGCCGCGCTGGCCGTCGTGCTGTTGGCCGTCGCCGTGACCTGGGCGGTGTGGCCACAGGGGCCGGGCGTACGCACCGAGAGCGCGATGCTCACCGTCCGCTCCGGACCTTCCGGGGATGAGCCGGTGAACCTGGACACCACCCTCTACCTGCCGGACGACGCCTCCGCCGCGCGGAAGGTGCCGGCGGTGCTGCTGGCGCACGGGTTCGGTGGCACGAAGGAGTCGGTGCGCTCCGACGCGGAGGAGTTCGCCGGGCGCGGCTACGCGGTGCTCACCTGGACCGCGCGGGGTTTCGGCCGCAGCGGTGGCGAGATCCACCTGGACAACCCGGACTACGAGGTACGCGACGCTGAGCGGTTGCTGGACTGGCTGGCCGTGCGACCGGAGGTGCGCACCGACGCCGCCGGTGATCCGACGGTCGGTGTGGTCGGCGGCTCGTACGGCGGTGGGTTGGCGTTGCTGCTGGCCGCCCAGGACCGTCGGGTCGACGCGATCGTGCCCATGATCACCTGGAACGACCTGTCCCGGGCGTTCCTGCCGGAGAGCACCGGCGCGGCACCGACCGAGGGCGTGTTCAAGAAGGGGTGGGCCGGCCTCTTCTTCGGCGGGGGCGGCAACGTGGGCTCCGGCCCGGCCGGGCTCTCCGGCACGACGGCGGCCCAGCCGCAGGGCGCGCCGGCGTCGGCCGGTCCGCCCAGCCCGGGGCCGGGTGCCGGCCCCGGCACCGGCTCCGGTGGCGTCCCGGCCGGTGCCGCCGACCCGTCCTGCGGTCGGTTCGCCGCCGACGTGTGCGCCGCGTACCTCCGGATCGCCACCACCGGCCGCGCCGACCAGGCGGCCGTGGACCTGCTGCGCCGGTCCAGCCCGGCGGGTGTGCTGGACCGGATCAAGGCCCCCACCCTGCTGGTGCAGGGCGAGGCGGACACGCTCTTCCCGCTCGGCGAGGCGGACGCGAACGCCCGCGGCATCGCCGCCACCGGCACCCCGGTACGCGTCGCCTGGTTCACCGGCGGACACGACGGGGGCAGTGGACCCCGCTCGGACTCCGACCGGGTGAAGTTCCTGACCGTCCAGTGGCTCGACCATTACGTCAAGGGCGAGGGGGACGCGCCCGGCGACGACTTCACCTGGTCGCGGATCGCCGGCTTCGACGCGCTCGACCGGGGTCTCGTCGCCACCGGCTTCCGCCGCGCCGACTACCCGGGCCTGGCCGGCAACAGCCGCCGGGAGGTGCCGGTCACCGGTCCGGCGCAGCCGATCGCGAACCCGCCGAACGGCAACCCGGCCGCCATCTCGTCGATCCCGTTCGCGGGTGGGCTGGCCTCGCTGCTGGACGGGGTGGCCGGCGACGTGCCCGGCCAGCACGCCCGGTTCGAGTCGACCCCGCTGACCGAGGCGGTCGACGTGGCAGGTGCGCCCACCGTCACCCTGCGGGCCGCGTCGCCGACCGGTGAGGCGGTGCTCTTCGTCAAGCTCTACGACGTCGACCCGGAGGGCGCCGCCACCCTGCCGAACGGACTGGTCGCCCCGATCCGGCTCACCGGCCTGCCACAGCAGGTGCAGGACGCCCGCCCGGTCACCGTGACGCTGCCCGGGATCGTCCGCCGGGTGGAGGCCGGGCACCGGCTCCGGCTGGTGGTGGCCACCTCCGACCAGGCGTACACCACGCCCGCCGCGCCGACCGTCTACACCGTGGCCGTGGACGGCGCGGTCAGCCTGCCCACGGTCAACGGTGAGCCGATCCCCACCGCGGCGACGATCTGGCGCTGGGTGCTCGCCGGCCTGCTCGCCGCCATCGTGATCGGGCTCGTCGTGGTCGTCGCCCTGGTCCGACGCCGGCACCGCCGCCAGGACCGGTCGGTGCATCCGGAGTACGCGGACACCCCGTTGGCCGTGCGCGCACTGCGCAAGGAGTACGCGGACGGCTTCGTCGCCGTGTCGAACGTGGACTTCGAGGTGCACCCCGGTCAGGTCGTGGGTCTGCTCGGGCCGAACGGTGCCGGTAAGACCACCACCCTGCGGGTGCTGATGGGGCTAACCCAGCCGACCGCCGGGGAGATCTACGTCTTCGGTCGTCGCCTGGTGCCCGGCTCGCCGGTGCTGTCCCGGATCGGGGCGCTCGTCGAGGGGCCGGGCTTCCTGCCGCACCTGTCGGGTCTGGACAACCTGAAGGCGTACTGGCGGGCCACCGGGCGGCCGTGGGAGGACGCCCAGTTCGACGCGGCGTTGGAGATCGCCGGGCTGGGTGACTCCGTGCACCGGAGGATCAAGAACTACAGCCACGGGATGCGCCAGCGTCTCGCCATCGCCCAGGCCATGCTCGGCCTCCCCGAACTGCTGGTGCTGGACGAGCCGACCGACGGGCTCGACCCGCCGCAGATCGCCGAAATGCGCCGGGTGCTCCAGCGGTACGCCACGGACGGCCGGGCGGTGCTGGTCTCCAGCCACCTGCTGGCCGAGGTGGAGCAGACGTGCACGCACGCGGTGGTGGTGAACAAGGGTCGGATCGTGGCGTCCGGGCCGGTGGAGGAGATCGTGGGGGAGTCGCCGAGCGTGCTCTTCGACGTCACCGACCCGGTGGCGGCGCGGGCGGTGCTGGACCGGCTGCACGGGGTCCGCGTGTTGCCGGAGAGCGACGGTCAACTGGTCGTCGACACCAACGGCACGGCCCGCAGTGAGGTGGTGGCGGAGCTGGTGCGCGCCGGCATCGGGGTGGACCGGGTGGTGCCTCGGCGCCGCCTGGAGGACGCGTTCCTCGCCCTGGTGGGCGAGAACTCTCGGGGAAGCGGTGACCGGTGATGGTTGTTTCTGACGCGGGTGAGGCCCGTGGCTACCGGCCGTCGGCCACCCTGCCGTTCGCGGCGGAGTTCCGTCGGCAGGCGTCCCGGCGGCGGACCCAGTTGGCGCTCGGGTTCATGGTGTTGCTGCCGCTGATCATCCTGATCGCCTTCCAGTTCAACTCCGGTGGCGACGACGACAACGGCAACAACGAGTTCGCCAGCCTCGTCGACCTGGCCACCTCCGGCGGGCTCAACTTCACCCTGTTCTCGATATTCGTGTCGGCGTCGTTCCTGCTGGTGGTGGTCGTCGCGCTGTTCTGCGGCGACACGGTGGCCAGCGAGGCGAGCTGGGGCAGCCTGCGGTATCTGTTGGCGATCCCGGTGCCTCGGGCGCGGTTGTTGACGGTGAAGCTGGTGGTCGCGCTCGCGTACTCGGGACTGGCCCTGCTTCTGTTGGCCGGCACCGCGCTGCTGGCCGGCACCCTGCGTTACGGCTGGTCGCCGCTGCGCAGCACGGTCGCCGCCGAGTTGGAACCCACCGAGGGGCTGCTCCGGTTGTTGGCCGTGCTGGGCTACCTGGCGGTCGTCCTGCTGGTGGTGGCCGGTCTGGCGTTCCTGCTGTCGGTGGTCACGGACGCCGCGCTGGGCGCGGTGGGCGGCGCGGTTCTGCTCTGGATCCTGTCCAGCATCCTGGACCAGATCACCGCCCTGGGCGCGCTGCGCGACTTCCTGCCCACCCACTTCAGCACGGCCTGGCTGGGATTGCTCTCGACCCCGGTGCAGACCGACGATGTGGTGCGTGGCTGCATCTCGGCGATCAGCTACGCGACGCTGTTCTGGGGGTTGGCGTTCTGGCGCTTCACCCGCAAGGACATCACGTCGTAGGCGGCGGGGCCGGCCGCGACGGCACCGGCGTGGCCGGGTCGGCCTTCTTCCAGGCGCTGACGCCGATCCGGCCGGTGTTGCCGAGGTCGATCGGCCCGTCCGGGTCGACCTCCTCGGTTGGCTGCCCGGCGGCCGGTGCCACGGTCAGGAACTCGCCGTTGGTGGCCACCACTGTCGAGTCGGTGACCAGGTTGCGCCAGAGCACCACGGCGGTGGCCCGCTCCCCGGGGGCGAGGGTGACCTCCCGGGGCGGTTGGTCGAAGCCCGAGGTGATCTCCTTGGCGCCGTTGACCACCCGCAGCAGGACCGGCTCGCGCTCTTCGTCGAACACGTGCAGCACCGGGTACCCGTTGAGCTGGTAGGGCCGGTCGCCGCAGTTGACCAGCTCGAGGCCGAGGGCGCGGAGGCCCATGGCCGCGTCTCCGCCGGTCGACCGGATCCGAACGCCGGTGGCCGGGCACTCGGGCGGCGGCTCGGTGCTGGCGGACGGGCCTGCTTCCGCCCTCGACCCGGGGGGCGGCTGGCTCGGGTCTCCGGACTGCCCTTGATGGTCACGAGTGCAGCCGCCAAGCACGAGAGTCATCGCGACGGTCGCGGTGATGCGTCGCAGTGCTGCCCTGTCGCGGGAGATCATCCGTTGATCCTCGCCCACGTGCACAGCACAGCGTCGCCCGGCCTCGGCTTCGCCGGCTCTCCCCGCGCGGACACGCGAACTGGCGGGGAACCTTTCCTGGTGCGCCTTTAGAGCTGAATCGTTTGCGACATCGCTCGCCGGATCACGCAACGCCGTCTGGTGGTTCAACTCGCTGATCTCGTCCGCACCTGCCGACCACCCTCGACGCGAACTACAAACTCAGAGTTAACAGTTGCCCCGGTCACCGGTGGTTCGCTTCGGTTAGGGCTTGGGTGATCTCGGCGGCGTCGAACCGGGCGGGCTGGAAGTCTGCGGCGGAGGCGAGTCCGAGCCAGTCCAGCCGGTCGCCGTGTTCGGGGTGGCTGGGATCACCCAACACCTCGACAAGTTCGGCGTAACCCCAGACGCCGCCGCAGTCATCCGGCGGGGCCGCCCGCCGCCCGCCGGTGCATCGGGGGTACGCGATGGCCTGGCGAGGCAGCACCTTCTCCACGACGATCTCGTGTTCCCAGCCGTCGCCGAAGTCGTACGTGTAGCTGAACCGGTCACCGACGCCGGAAGCGACCTGTTCCAGCGTCACCGGGGCTTCGGCGCGATAGCCCAGTTCCCGGTCGGCGACCCCGAAGTCGCCGTACGCGGTCTCAAAGACGTGCAGGTGGGAGTCGTTCCAGCCGAATGCCACCTGGATGATGTCGTGTAGGGCGGCCAGGCTGGTGTCGGCGGGCAGTTCCAGGCGTCGCCAGATCGGCGGCTTCGCCCCGCGAAGGCCAACCTTGATCTGGTAGACCGGCGCAGGCGGCGCGGACTTCCTCCGTTTCGCCGGCAGCTTCGCGGCCGGGCCGTCGTGGTGCCGGGCGGCTGGCCGGGTCGGCTCGGGCAGCGCTCGGATCCAGGCCCGCAGGAGTACGGCCAGCAGGTGGTAACCCGGCCCCTCCTCGTCCTCGTCCTCGAACTCGTCGGCCAACTCGGCGGGGTCGACCTCGCGGTCGTGGTCCGCGCGGGCGTCGAGGGCACGTTCGACCTGCCAGCGAAGTTCGGCAGGGTCCAGCGACTCCTCCGTGACTGTCACGCCCGCGCGGCGGCTGTTCTCCGCAAGGGTGCTGACGACCTCGTCCAGGACCTCGGCGGGAAACAGCACCAGGTTCGCCGCAGCATCACAGTCGAGATGGTCGATGTGGATGACGAACCCGTACGACCGTCCGGCCCGGTCGAAGGTGCAGACAAGCATCGCGGCGCTGCCCGCCGGGTCAGCGAACCGTCGACATTGACCGACCTGGAGTGGTTCGCGCACCTCGTCGGCCCAGCTCGGGGCTGGCACGCCCGCGCTCAGCAGACGCCGGGCGGCGTCGGCGGCGACCGAGCTGGCATGTACGGCGTCGAGCGCGAGCAGCACCGCGAGGGATTCCGGGGTGGCGATCTCGGCCACGGCCGGAACGATGCCGGCGTCGAGCGCCTCGGCGAACCCGTCACCGGCGAGGTCCCCGGCGGCCACGAACGATGCGGCGAACAGCTCCGCCTCAATGGGATCGTCCGTCTTGAGGAGGTCAGCGGCCCCGGCGACCAGGGTGTCGATGAGATCCTGCGGGTCGAAGTCCGCATCCGAGCACGCCGGGCAGTCGCACGGTTCCGGGTTGACAGGCTCGGCCAGCCGCAGGACCCGCTGGCCGGATCGACTGGACGTGGCGCGTTTGCGACGACGGCTCACCGGGCTCATCCGAGCATGTCTACACGGGGCCGACCGGTCCCGCAATCGACCCGCCGAGGCCGTGTCACGGTGCCAGGCACTGTCCGTCGTGGTCGACCGGGCGTCCGCAGCGGCCGGTCCCGTCGAGCCGGGCGTCGCACCAGACCCGGGTACGCAGGAACTGGCGATCCTCCTCGCTCAGCGTCGTCTCGCCGAAGTCGATGGCGAGCACGTGGCCGAGGGAGTGGCGCAGCGCCATGGCCAGCGCCGCCGCGTCGTCGACCCGCCGCAGGGTGGTCGGCAGGTGGATGATCCAGTGCGGTTCGGTCACCGGGACCACCGGCTGTTCGGTGCCGTCGAGGTGTGCCGACAGTCGGTGTGCCGCGACTGCCACTGCCGCAGGGCCTGCCGGATGCGTTCACCCTCGGTGTTGGCGGTGGTGAGATCGCGGGTGAGCCGTTCCAGTTCGTCGGCGACAAGGGCGAGGTAGCCGTACACCTGGGTGGGGTCGAGGCCGCGCCACCGGCGGACGCCGAAGGTGGCAGCGCGGACGTGCTGGGGGAGCAGGCGCCGCCTGGTCAGGTAGAGCACTGCTGAACCGCCTTCCGTTCGATGCTGAGGCTGGGCGGCACCGGGGCGGGCGGGGTCGGCCGACACGACCGCGCGTGACGTACCGGCCGGAGCCCGGCACCCACCCCGGGCCCTTTCCTTCCCACGGAGGTCCGCGGGCAGGCTTCAGGCGGTCGCGGCTTCCGCGCCGGACAACCCGCCGGTGTACGACGTGAGCGCGGCGACCGCCGCGGACAGGCTCTCGGTCATCAGCCCGAGTTGGTCGGCGGCCTGGTGCCACTGCCCGGCCGCCGTCTCGGTCGCCGGGTGGCTGGGCCGGTCGTGCTGGTCGGGGCCGATCAGCTGCTGCCCGGCGGTGGTGATCCGGGCCGGGAGCGCACCGATTCGGGCGCTTGCGCCAGCCAACTGGTCCCGGACGGTGTCCAGTACCTCGACCAGAGCGCCGATGGTGGCCCGATCCTGGTGGCCGGCGTCAGCGCGGAGCAGGTGAACGCCGTCGCTGAGTTGCCGTTCGGCATCACCGGCCAGGTCGAGCGCGTCCTCGCCGCTGCGGCGCGCCAGCCGGATCGCCGGGTGGGCGCAACCCGCCCCGGTCCGTTCCAGCAGCACAGCGGCGGCGGCGACGGCGAGGTACGTCTCGCGCAGCTCGGCCGTCACCTGCTCCACGGACCAGATCGCGCTCGCCGCCGGCACTTCCATCGCCGTGTCCGACACGGTCACGGGTCGACTCCTCTCGTGGGGTTACGGGGGTGCCGGGGCAGCACAGGGGGGTGCCGCCCCGGCGAACCGGGCGTACCCGGGGGTGAGTCGCCCCTTGTTTTGCCGACGAGGGCCGTCTCGGCATCAACATATGATGCCTAGTGTCACTAGTGCAACCCTTGGAACACCAAGAACTTGATGTCATAAGCGAAGAGTGGTCAGATGGTGGTGCCGACGAGGGAGTACCACCATGTCAGTCACGCCGTTCTACGAGCGCATAGCCACCGAGATCCGCGATCGGATCAAGTCGGGCGACCTGAAGCCTGGCGACAAGCTGCCGTCCATTTCCGAACTGTGCGCCCACTACGGGGTTTCTACCCAGGTCATCCGCTCGGCCATGCTGACGCTTCGCGCCGAGGGCCTGGTCGAGGGGCATCAGGGTCGCGGCGTCTTCGTACGGGATCGAGCCGACGGCCAACGGTAGGTGTGTTGCCTCCGGGCGGGTCCGGCGCGACCTCCTGGCTGGCGTGGTGGGTGCGCCAAGTCAGTGCCGCAACCAGCCCGTTCGGGCCGCTGGTTACTAACCTGGCATCCTGCTCAACCGGATGCTTGTGAAACCACGAGGGCAGGGCACCCACGTCGAGGGGGAGCCCAGACGCACCGCGGAAGATCACGTCAGATGGTGCGAAGATAACCGCGCAGGTTGTCCTTTGACAGCCGCAACAGGGTGCAAGCTTCCTCCACAGCCCTGCGTGCACCCGTCAGTTGTCCGTTGACCTGCTGCAAGACCGTCGGGCTCGCTCCCGCGAGCACCGTCATCAACCAGGCGTGGTTGTTACCGATTCGGTCTACCACTCCACGCAACGCGTCGTGGTTGCGCTCGGTAAGGGCGATGATCTGTTCGATTTCCATGGCCAAACCGCCGACGCTAACACTCCCGCCGTTGTCTGCCAGACTTGCACGGCGACGTTCCTTGATGGTGTCGAAGGCTGCGGTTACCGCTGCTTTGGCCATCGCGCCTGATGCTGCTCCCAGCACCAGCCCGGAGCCGGCCAGGACGGTTGGGGGCACTGCTACCCCTTGCTTGGCGACGGCCGTCGCCGCCGCGAGGCCGACCGCAGCACCGCCCCACTCGCTGAGCTTTTCGATGAGTTTGCCGAGGCCCTCCTTCGGAGCCTCATAGCGCAGGCTACGAAGGTAGCCGTCCTGCCGGCGAGAGCCGTTGCGGTAGCCGCGACGCCGGTAGCTCACAGCACTGCGACTGGGTCCAGGAACGCGCACTGAGTAGCGATCATCATCGGCAGATTCATCGCCACCTCCCGCGCAACGCTTTCGGCGCTGAGGCCGATCGGAGCCTCGCCCTCGTTCAACTCCTCGTCATCCGCCCTGGCGAAGTAGGAACAGGCATCCCAGAGATTGGGGTGCACGAACGAGAACGCCCACATCACATATGTGTCGTTCTGGACGGCGACCAGTGGGCGGTTGTGGTGACCCATCCGGTGGAAGTGAGGTTCCTCGGACGTGGTGCCCATGCCCTCGGCGGTGGGGAACAGGCGGTAACGCCGGAACAGCTCCTCCAGCGGACCCTCCGGGTCGAACTCCAGCAGCAGACCCCGGCCGATCAGGCTGTCGACCAGGCGCTCGGCCTCTACCTGCGGCGTCGGTGCGTTCAGCAGCGTCTGGACCAGGGCCGCGCGGTCGACGCGGAGCTTGGAGTGCCCTTCCACGTCGAGGAACGCGGCACCGTAGACGCCGACCTCGTCTTCGCTGAGTTCGAGCATGTCGCTGCCGAGATGGACTTCCCACGACTCAGGCGTCGGATCGGCGGGGCGCACGTACCGGTGCTGCGGACCGAGGCTGAAGCCCACCGGGATGATGACGCGAGGCATGAGCGATCCCTTCGGCGTTGCGAACGCCGCCGACCCTACCGAAGTCCGTACCCTCAGTCAGCCCCTGAACAACCCGCAGTTACCTGCTGGCGTAGCGGGCCAGGAGCAGGCTCGACGCCTGAGGAAAGCGGCTTGAAGATGATCAATCCAGACATGCCGGAGTACGTCCGGACCATGGTTCGAGGCGACTACGCGGCCAGCGTCGCTGTCGAGGCGAGGCTCGACGCGGCTGGCTGGGACGGCTTCCCTAGGTTCCTTGCCGCTCTGTTCTTCGTCGCGGTCGACCGACGATTCGGCGAAACCGCAGACCGGCCCGGCGTTATCAAATTTGTCGCAGACCTACGCGCCCAGTATGACGGTGGCCCTGAGATCCGAGCTGACGACGCCGAGTCATTGATCCTCTCGACCATCGACCCCTCGCTTGACTATTCGATCAGTCAGGAGATGATCGGACGGATCCAGGCGGCGACGGTCCAGAAGGTCTTCACTGACGAGGCTCTTGCTGACGCCGAGTTGGAGGCGCTCCTCGCGGAGGCAGCCCAACTCGCTTCGCGGAACTGAGGAATACCACCGACAGAACAACCCACTGTGGCTTCGTCAGAGAGTTGACGACCAGCTACGCCCGCAGTGCAGGCTGCGGTGGGGGCACCACCTTGTCGAGTTGTCGCTCCAAGCTCAGGGGGTCGTCGAAGAACTCGACATCGCTTACGGTCTGAAGCTCCGTCACGATTGCCGCTGGCCAGTCCCGCTTCGAGCCGGCCAAGGCGGCGATCCGGCGCTCCTTGGCGATCGTCGAGAGACCGAAGACGTGGTAGCAGTGCTCGGCCGCCTGGTCCGGGTCTCGCAAGCTGAGCGCCTGAACGTATGCCGCCTTGCCATCGTTGGTCACTCGCACCGTCACCGAGCGGGTACGACCGGATCCGAGCGGGATCGGCGCATCCCGTTGGAGGTGGCGAGTGCGACCGGCCCAGACGGTCACTCGATCGGCAACCCGATCGACGAACCTCATGCCCGCCTGTCGGGGTGCGAGCCACCGAAGCTGATCGGCCCGCAGGGATGCCTGGGCGACGGCAAGAATCAGGCGGCCCAGGTCATCGGCCGTGCCGAAGGTGGCAAGCTCACCCGGGACGGCATTGACCCCGTTGAGCCCAGCACCGCGGGTGATTTCTGCGAACGCCTCTGCTGCGCGACCGGCGAAGAGGTTAACGCCGGCCATCGCCAGCAGAGTGGCCGCCGTCGCGCGATCGCTGACCCGGAATCCGCTGCCCATCGGCTCGACCAGCACGCGCACGCCGTCGCCGTCGCCGTAGGTCAACGGCAGATCAACAAGCAGACCATCGCCGTACGGATGCGCGACAGTGTTGTCATTGGCGGCCCGCAGGACCGCGCCGATCACGGTCGTAGCGTCCACGATCATCCCCCTCACGGTTCTGACCAGCCGAAGTCGGTGCCGAACGTGATGAAGCATTCCGCAGCGAACGCTTCCAGGATCGCACGGTAGGTCCCAGGAGGCACCCGTGGTTGCAGCGGAACGAATGGGATGTCGTCAGGCTCGTAAGCGGCCTCCTCGCCCCCACCGGGCTCGACCCGGTGCTTGTGGGTGCCGGCAAACGGGCGGTGTGGCGTGTTGATGCACAATCGGCGAGCCGAGAACGCCAGCCGACCGTCACCGGCGAGGTACTGGAGTGCTGGCTCGCTGGGCTTCAGCTCGTTGATGAGTACTCGGAGTCGGCATGGGGCGAGCGCGGGGATCGAGGTGTGCACCCGGACCAAGCCCTCCCGTGTGACGTGGTTTCTCGTGGCCCAGGTGATGCGGCCGACGGTCACTGCTTCCGCCAGGGGCGACAACAGGGCACCCAGGTGGCCAGCCGTCATTAGCTGGGACCTCTGCTGACTCAAAACCTCGCCCTCCCCACTTGCGCTGTTCTGGCGGAGATCAGCCGAGCACGTTCATGTAGCTGCGAGCGGCTTGGGAACTGCCCTGGAGCAGGGTCATCGCCTCGACGAGACGCTGTTTGCTCTGCTCGCCACGCGCGATGGCCTCGGCGATGGTCGGGTGGCCGGTGCCAGCGGCGACCGCGCGTAGCCGGGCCAGCGTCTGTTCGGTCGCCTCGATGGCCGCGCGGATCTGCTGCTGAGTGCTGTTGCCCTGCTCGGCGGCCTGGGCGAGCGCGGCCTTGACTTCCTCAATGCTCGCCACATGGCCTCCCCGGCTGGTAGGCGAGACACTCTCGCTCCCTGTATTGGGCCGGACACTATCGGACACTGCCGTCTCGCCGCTGCCCCGAAAAGTCGCCACAGTCGGCAAGGTGATACCGCGTCGAAGATGCCGAACGCCGGGTTCCTCGGGTGGATGGATGAAGGGCTTGGGCCGGTCCTGTGGCGGAGGTGGCGTAGCGGGCTGCACCCACAGTGTGGGAGCGCGCCCACGGCGGTCGGCGCGGCTCGAATCTTTCTCTTTTCGCAGCTCAGGGACCTCGGTCGGCCCGCTGGCGAGGCTGCGAGCGCTCGACGCGGGCCCTGGACGCCGGTACATTCCGACCGGGGACTTTCCCACTAACAAGGAATTTATAAGCGTCGATACTTTCATGCCTCACATTGAAGAGATCCGTTTCCTTCGATGGAGGTACCGATGAACGTCTCTCGGCTCGGCGGGCCGATCCTGTCCCTGTTCCGCATCGTGATCGGTCTGCTGTTCGCGTTGCATGGCTTGACCTCGGTGTTCGGGTTGTTCGGCGGCAACCCGATGACCGGCCAAGCGGTGCCGGTCGGCACCTGGCCGGGCTGGTGGGCCGCCCTGATCCAGCTGGTCTGCGGCGCACTGGTGCTGGCTGGGCTCTTCACCCGACCCGCCGCTCTTCTCGCATCCGGCTCGATGGCGTACGCCTACTTCGTCGTGCACCAGCCCGATCATTTGCTGCCGTTGCGCAACGGTGGTGAGCTGTCGGCGCTCTTCTGCTGGTCATTCCTGCTGATCGCGGCCCTCGGCCCGGGTTCTTGGGCGCTCGACACGCTGCTCGCACGTCGCCGCGACGTTCAGTCCGCGCCGGCGGCGTCGATGGCCGAGAGCACCTCGATCGTTGTTTGACCGCACCCGTACTGCGTCGCCGGGGCCGCGACGAGGCGGCCCCGGCGACGCGCCCGGTCAGGGGTCGCCCCCGCCGCGCAGCGAAGCCCAACTCGGCGCTGATGTCGTAAACGATTCAGCTCTAAAGCGTGCGCGGTTGGCAGGTCCTACCTGCCCCGCAGCGGTGCCGGCGGCGACGCAGCGGGAGGGCCGAAGCGGGAGCGTCAGGCCGACGTGCGGGTGCCGAGGACCGCGTCCAGCAGGCCGGGGTAGAGCTTGTCCAGCTCGTCGCGGCGCAGCCGGACCAGTCGGCTGGTGCCGGCGGCCCGGGTGCGGGTCAGGCCCGCCTCGCGCAGCACCTTGAGGTGGTGACTGCGGGTCGCCTTGGAGACGCCGAAGTCGAAGCTGCCGCAGGCGGCCTCGCCGCCCTCGGCGAGCGCCCGGACGATCTGTAGCCGCACGTCGTCGGCGAGTGCGGCCAACACGCTGGTGACCGGTACGGCGGTCAGGTCGGGCTCGTGCGGCTCCATGTGAGCAGTGTAACCCTTGTTCGACAATATTCGAACAACACCCTATGGTCGGTGTCGTTGGTTCGATGATACTCGAACATTGGAGTTGCCGATGCGATCCCGCGCCACCGCGTACCCACTGGTCGCCGTGCTCGGTTGGGGCGTGATGTTCCCGATCCTGGCCAGCGCGCTCAACTGGGTCGACCCGCTCAACCTGACCACCGCGCGCTACCTGCTGGCCGTCGTCGTCCTGGTCGCCATCCTGCTGCTCCGCGAGGGTGCCGGCGCGCTGCGGCCTGGTGGCCGGGCCCGGGAGGTGGTGGTCCTCGGAGTGGTCGGCTTCGCCGGCTTCAACCTGCTCACCAGCCTTGCGCTCGAACACGCCGCCCCACAGCAGATCTCACTCTTCGTCGCCACCACCCCGGTGATCACCCAGCTCGTCCGTTGGGCCCGCGACGGCGTACGCCCGAAGCCCCTCCTGCTGGCCCTCTCCCTGGTGGCGCTCGTCGGAGTCGGCCTGGTGATCACGCGGGGGAGCCTGGCCGGGCTCGGCCAGTTCGGCCTCGGTGGGCTGATGATGATCGGCGCGGTGCTGGGTTGGGGCATCTACACCCACGGTGCCAGCCGGTTCGGCGAGTGGTCGCCGCTGCGCTTCACCACCCTGACCGCGCTCGCCGGCACGGTCGCCATGCTCGTCCTGAGCATCGGCGCCGACGCCGTCGGCTGGCAGCACGCACCGGGCGCCGCCGACCTCGCGGCGGTCGCCCCGCAGTTGGCGTACGCCGCGCTCGTGGGCGCCGTGATCGCGGTCCTGGCCTGGAACACCGGCGTGCAGCGACTCGGCGCCGCCAACGCCGCGCTGTTCATGAACCTGGTCCCGGTGATCACTTTCGCGGTGCAGATCGTCCGCGGCTACCGCCCCGAACCCGTCGAGCTGGTCGGGGCCGCCATCACGATCGCCGCCCTGATCGCCGCGAACCTGGCCGCCCGGCCCCGGAGCGCATCGCTGCCCCGGCCGAGCGCGGTAACGGACCCGATCGCGGTGACCGACCCCGTGGCCGTGAGCGCCCGGTGACCCACTCCCTGGGATCCGCCCTGGAGGCCGCGCCCGGCTTTGCCTAGACTCGACGGCACAACTGAATACCTCATCCAGAGGGGCTGAGGGATACGGCCCGACGACGCCCCGGCAACCACCCCGCGCGCTCACCGCTGAGCGACCCGCGGGGCAGGTGCCAATTCCGTCCCCGCCGCACCGTGCGATGCGGGGAAAGATGAGAGGACTCTCGACATGACGTCGACGCTCGTCCCCGCTGGCATCGACACCTCGGCCAGCCCCGCCCGCGCCCTGGTCTGCCGCGCCTGCTCGGCGCGCTACCCGCTCGCCGCCCAGCACGCCTGTTACGAGTGTTTCGGCCCGTTGGAGGTCGACTACGAGGCCGCCGCACTGGCCACCGTCACCCGCGAGCAGATCGAGGCCGGCCCGAACAACATCTGGCGGTACGCCGCCCTGCTCCCCGCCGGTCAGGACCCGGCCACCCGGGTCACCCTCGACCCGGGGCTGACCCCGTTGGTGGCGGCCCCGCACCTCGCCGCCGAGCTGGGCATCACCGCGCCGCTCTGGGTCAAGGACGACAGCGCCAACCCCACCCACTCGTTCAAGGACCGGGTCGTCTCGGTGGCGCTCACCGCCGCCAAGGCGCTCGGCTTCACCCGGTTCGCCTGCGCGTCGACCGGCAACCTGGCCAACTCGGTGGCCGCCCACGCCGCCCGCGCCGGGGTGCCCTCGGTGGTCTTCATCCCCAGCGACCTGGAGCAGGGCAAGGTCATCACCACCGCCGTCTACGGCGGCGAACTGGTCGCCATCGACGGCTCCTACGACGATGTCAACCGGCTCTGCGGCGAGCTGGTGGAGACGGACGAATTCGAGGACACCGCGTTCGTCAACGTGAACGTGCGGCCGTACTACGCGGAGGGCTCCAAGACCCTCGGCTACGAGGTGGCCGAGCAGCTCGGCTGGCGGATCCCGGCGCAGGTGGTCATTCCGATGGCCAGCGGCGAGCTGCTCACCAAGATTGACAAGGCGTTCTCCGAGCTGGTGGAGATCGGCCTGGTCGAGGCGCCAGCCGACGGCTGGAAGGTCTTCGGCGCGCAGTCCGCCGGCTGCAACCCGATCGCGACCGCCCTGCACGCCGACACCGACACGATCATCCCGGTCAAGCCGACCGGCATCGCCAAGTCACTCAACATCGGCGACCCGGCGGCCGGCCTCTACGCCCTGGAGGCGGTCCGCCGCACCGGCGGCTGGATGGAGTACGCCGACGACGACGAGATCCGCGCGGGCATCCGCGATCTGGCCCGCACCACCGGGGTCTTCGCCGAAACCGCAGGTGGGGTGACCGTGGCGGTGCTGCGCAAGCTGGTCGAGTCCGGTCGGCTCGACCCGACGGCGGAGACCGTCGTGTTCAACACCGGCGAGGGTCTGAAGACCATCGACGCAGTGGCCGGTCAGGTCGGGCCGACCCACCACATCAAGCCCTCGCTGCGCGCCGCCCGCGACGCCGGCCTCCTCGGCTGATCCGCCCGGTAACTGGGTTTTCGCTGTGAGTGTGGAAAACCCGCCGCTACGGACTTGACGGCAGGAACCGGACGGCGCAAGATGCTCCGTGCGGGAGGGCATTTCGCCGAAGACTTTTGAAGTTCTTGCGACCCAACGCCGGAGGCGTTGTGCGAGTGTCCCTCCCGACCACGTTCGATCGGGCCAGCGATTAATTCGCTGGCCCGATCGCTTTTCCGGGGTGCACGCTCACCGGTATGAGCATCACGATCGCGTCGTTCGACGGCGCTGACCGGGCGTCGGTCGACGAGGCGTACCGGATCGGGTCGGCGGCCAACGACGCCGATCTGCCGGACTTCCCGCCCTTCTGCCGGCGTCGCTTCGACGCCCTGTTCCACACGCCGATGCCCGGCACCCGGTCGCTCTGGGCGCTGGCCCGACTGGATGGCGTGCCGGCCGGCTACCTCCAACTGGACCTGCCGCAGCTCGACAACACCGACAACGCCACCGCCGAGCTGCTGGTGCATCCCGAGCTGCGGCGACGGGGGGTCGGCCGGGCCCTGCACGAGTACGGGGTGCGCCTGCTGCGCGC
This sequence comes from Micromonospora violae, assembly GCF_004217135.1. Lineage (NCBI taxonomy): Bacteria > Bacillati > Actinomycetota > Actinomycetes > Micromonosporales > Micromonosporaceae > Micromonospora > Micromonospora violae. The sequence goes on along the minus strand of NZ_SHKK01000001.1, from coordinate 5,169,441 downwards.
ACACGGGCGCAAGCGGGTGGTGGCGATGGCCGTCTCCGCGCTGCCCGACGGGCCGGCCCGCAGCGTGGCCGGCGATGCGTTCGCCGCCGCGACCGGAGCCGAACCCGCCCTCGCCGAGGTGCGTCGCCGGCTCGACGTCGGCGCGATCGACCGGGTCGCGTTGCGGGCGGCGCTGGCCGAAGCCCGCCCGCGGGCCGAGGGCTACCACTCGGTCTGCTGGCAGGGGGCGATCCCACCGGAGTACGTCGCCGACGTCGCCTACCTCGACGGCCGGCTGCTGATCGACGCGCCCATGGGCGACGTGCAGTGGGAGCCGGAGCAGATCGACGCCGAACGCATCCGGGGCAACGAACGGGCGCTGGAGGCCCGGGGTCGGCGGCGCTACCACCTGGGGATCCGGCACGAGGAGTCCGGCCGGCTCGTCGCCTGGACCCTGCTGGACGTGGGCGCCGCCGCCGACTGGCACGCGTTCCAGCAGATCACCATCGTCGACCCGGCGCACCGGGGGCACCGGCTCGGCCTCATCGCCAAGGCGGAGAACCTGCACCATCTGCTCACCCACGAACCGGCGGTACAGGTGATCGACACCTGGAACGCGGCCAGCAACAGCTACATGGTGGCGATCAACGAACAGCTCGGCTTCCGTCCGGTGGACGCCTGGACCGACTGGCAGCTCACGCTCTGACGGGTATCGGCGCTACTGCTCGCGGACCTCTGTCATGCGTGCGCCGCTGCCGGGCATTCGCGCTACTGCTCGCGGACCTCTGTCATGCATGATGGCGGGCATGACGGAGACCCCGCATCCCCTGTACGACAGGCACGCCGACACCCTCAACCGCGCGCTGACCGCGATCACGGAGCGGGGCTACTGGTCCGCCTACCCGGAATCCCCCAGCCCCCGGGTGTACGGCGAGACCGCCGCCGCCGACGGTAAGGCCGCCTTCGAGGCGTACCTCGGTGGCGACTTTCCGCTCGACCAGCCCGGCAGCGGCGCACGGGTCGCGACCGAGACGAGCCCGTTCGGGTTGGAGTTGGCGGTGCGTTACCCGCACGCCGGCACCGGCGAGCTGGTCAGCGCCGCTTCCGCCGCGCTGCCGACGTGGCGCGACGCCGGCCCGCAGGCCCGGGTGGGCGTCTGCCTGGAGATCCTCGACCGGCTGCACAAGCACATCTTCGAGCTGGCCAACGCGGTGCAGTTCACCAGCGGGCAGGCATTCGTGATGGCCTTCCAGGCCGGCGGCGCGCACGCGCTGGACCGGGCGCTGGAAGCGCTGGCGTACGCGTACGCCGAGATGACCCGGCATCCGGGCACGGCGGGCTGGGAGAAGGCCGCCGGCAAGGGTGACCCGCTGCGGATGACCAAGACGTTCCACGTGGTGCCGCGTGGGGTGGCGCTGGTGATCGGGTGCAACACCTTCCCGACCTGGAACTCGTACCCCGGCCTGTTCGCCTCGCTGGTCACCGGCAACCCGGTGATCGTCAAGCCACACCCGCGCGCGGTGCTGCCGCTGGCCATCACCGTGAAGTACGCCCGGGAGGTGCTCGCCGAGGCCGGGTTCGACCCGAACCTGATCATGCTGGCGGCCGAGGCGCCCGGTGAGAAGCTCGCCAGCGACCTGGCCCTGCACCGCGCCGTCAAGATCGTCGACTTCACCGGCTCCACCGAATACGGCGACTGGTTGGAGACGCACGCCCGGCAGGCGTCGGTCTACACCGAGAAGGCCGGCCTCAACACCGTCGTCATCGACTCCACCGACGACTTCGCCGGCATGTGCCGCAACCTCGGTTTCACGCTGACCCTCTACAGCGGGCAGATGTGCACCACCTCGCAGAACATCCTCATCCCGGCCGGGGGCATCGAGACCGACCAGGGGCACAAGAGCTTCGACGAGGTGGCCGGCGGGATCGCCGCCGCCGTCGGCAAGCTCACCGCGGACCCGGCCCGGGGCGTGGAGCTGACCGGGGCCATCGTCAACGACGGTGTGCTGGAGCGGCTGGCCGAGGTGACGAAGGTCGGCGAGCCGGTGCTGGAGTCGCGGGCGGTGGCCCACCCGTCGTACGCCGACGCGGTGGTGCGTACCCCGACGATCGTGAAGCTGACCGCGGACGACGCGGAGACGTACGGCCGGGAGTGGTTCGGGCCGATCTCGTTCGCCATCGCGACCGACTCCACCGCGCACAGCCTGGAGTTGCTGCGCCGGACGGTCGGCGAGAAGGGCGCGCTCACCGCCGGGGTCTACTCGACCGACGAGGCGGTGCTGGACGCCGCCGAGGCGGTGGCGGTCGAGGTCGGGGTGCACCTGTCCTGCAACCTCACCGGCGGTGTCTTCGTCAACCAGTCGGCGGCGTTCTCCGACTTCCACGGCAGTGGGGCCAACGCGGCGGCCAACTCGGCCCTGACCGACGGCGCCTACGTGGCGAACCGGTTCCGGATCGTGCAGTCGCGGCGTCACGTGTAGTGGTTGCGGTTGGGGGTTTCCGGGGCAGCCCGACCCGCTCCGGGCGGTCAGGCTTGATCCCTGCGCGGGTCGGGCTGCCCCGGAAACCCTGACGTGGACCGGTTGTCGCTGACGCATCCGGCTTTGGGACATCACCGGGGTTCTGCCTTGGGTTGGTTCCCGGGTTTAGGCGGTTCTGCGCATCTGTAGTTCGGTCAGGGCGGGGATGGTGGGGTGGGGGACCCGTACGCCGGTGTCGGTGAAGCCCAGGCGCTGGTAGGCCCGGTAGGCGCGGTCGTTGCCGACCACCACCTCCAGCAGCAGCTCCGGTCGGCCGCAGTCGCGTGACCAGGCGGCCACGCCGTCGATCAGCTCGCCGAGCAGGCCGCTGCCCCGCCAGTTGGGCGTGACGTACACGGCGTAGATCACGGTCAGCCCGGGTTCGTTGGGAGCTGTGGTCCCGCCCGCGTGCCCGACCAGCCGGCCGCCGCCCAGGTCCGCGACGAACTGTCCGTTGTTCGGGCCGGCGGAGGTGTAGGCGACCCGCGCGGCGTACTCGTTGTGCGGTCGGGCTGCCGCGTCCGCCAGGGTCTCCAGGAAGGCCAGCGGTGCGTCGGCGAGCATCTCCAGGCGCAGCGCCCGCATCCGGGCGGCGTCCGCCGGCCGAACCCGGCGGATCTGCGCCTGCCGCAGGGGCGAGCCCGTGTCGGTGGTCATGTCGCATGCCTATCACAGGGGTGGGCTGCGGCTTGAAATATGCCTGATTTGTGGTCGTGCGCGGCCGTCACTCCTCGTGTAGCGTGCGATTTCGGTCACCTGTTCAATGGCGGTCATCGATCGCTGAATCGGTGGTCTGGGGCGCCCGGCTGCGCCGTGCGCCGGGTCAGGCAAGACCGCGCAGAGTGAGGGAAGTGCACCGTGGCACAGGGCACCGTGAAATGGTTCAACGCCGAAAAGGGCTACGGCTTCATCGCCGTCGACGGCGGTCAGGACGTGTTCGTCCACTTCTCCGCGATCGAGATGGACGGTTACAAGGCGCTGGACGACGGTCAGCGGGTCGAGTTCGAGATCGCCCAGGGCCAGAAGGGTCCGCAGGCGGAGCGGGTTCACGTCATCGGCTGACCTTCCTGGCCGAGCGGCCCCCGAGGCGGGGCTGCGGCAGGGGCGCGCAGCCGGGAAGATCGTGAACCGTTCCAGCCGATGCTGAGGAGCGTTCATGACCGACCAGTCACCCCCGCCGACTCCGCCCTTTGGGCCGGGTAGCCCCTACGGCGGGCCGCCGTGGTACCCGGGGCCGCCGTTCGGCTGGTACCCGCCCGGTTACGGGTTCGACCCGAACGACGCGCTGGTCACGCCGCCCGGTGCCGGCCTCGGCGGGTGGTTCAACCGGTGCGGGGGAGCGCTGCGCCGGGGCTGGCGGCAGTTGCTGCCGATCATGCTGCTCACCCAGGTGCTGCCAGCGGCGGTGTTCTCGGTGATCTCGCTCGGGCTGGACCCGACGGCGAAGTGGGCCGTCCAGACCGGGTCGAACCCGAGCCCCGCGCTGCCGGACAACTTCGTCGCCGATCTGCTGAGCCTCCTGGTCCTGCTGGTCGGCGGCAGCCTGGTGATCGGGTTGGTGCAGGCCGTCGGGTGGGCCGCCGGTAGCTGGGTGATCACGCGGCAGGCGGTCGGTCAGCCGGTCAGCCTGGAGTCGGCGCTGCGCTACGGCCTGCGTCGGGCGCTCGGGCTGTGGGGTTGGACGCTGCTGGTCAGCCTGCTGGTCGGCGTTGGCATCTGCTTCTGCGTGCTGCCGGGCATCTACCTGGCCTTCGCGTTGAGCATGGCCGGCCCGGTCTATCTCTTCGAGCGCAACAACCCGATCGGTCGGTCGTTTCGGATGTTCCACGACCGGCTCGGTCTGCTGCTCGGGCGGGTGGCTCTGGTGGTCCTGGCGGTGATCGTCGGCACCCTGATCCCCGGTGGCCTGGAAGGGGTCGTCACCTCCGCGCTCGGAACGGATCCGTTCGCCGCACCGGGCACCGCGGTCGTGGCGGTGGTGGTGATCGGGATCACCGCTCTGCTGGCCCTGCCCGCTCACCTCGCCCAGCTGATCGGCCTGCTGGTGACGTACGCCGAGCAGCGCGCCCATGAGGCGCCGGTGAACGCCGCGGGACTGGCCGCGGAACTCGGCTGAGCGGCGGCATCGTGCTTGCACTCGGCAGGGGAGAGTGCTAAACAAGTCATTGGCACTCGCATACCGTGAGTGCCAATGGTCGGGACGGTGGGGCCAGGTTGCACCGGCGTGGAGACGCCGGGGCAGCACATGGCCGGTCGTCGCGGGCTATCCGGCCCGGCCGAAGGACGTCGTCGTCGCCAGGTGGCGACGTCCCAAGGTGCGTACACCAGGCGGCCCATCCGGGGCACACATCTCGGGTGGCCCGTGAGTGTCCAGGAGGACAACGCCGTATGGCCAAGATGATCGCGTTCGACGAAGAGGCGCGCCGCGGCCTCGAGCGGGGCATGAACCAGCTCGCCGACGCCGTAAAGGTGACCCTCGGCCCCAAGGGCCGCAACGTCGTGCTCGAGAAGAAGTGGGGTGCCCCCACCATCACCAACGATGGTGTGAGCATCGCCAAGGAGATCGAGCTCGAGGACCCGTACGAGAAGATCGGCGCTGAGCTGGTCAAGGAGGTCGCCAAGAAGACCGACGACGTTGCCGGTGACGGCACGACGACGGCGACCGTCCTGGCCCAGGCCCTGGTTCGCGAGGGCCTGCGCAACGTGGCCGCCGGCGCCAACCCGATGGCCCTGAAGCGGGGCATCGAGGCTGCGGTCGCGAGCGTCTCGGAGGAGCTGTCCAAGCTCGCCAAGGACGTCGAGACCAAGGAGCAGATCGCCTCCACCGCCTCCATCTCTGCTGGCGACAGCACCGTCGGCGAGATCATCGCCGAGGCGATGGACAAGGTCGGCAAGGAAGGCGTCATCACCGTCGAGGAGAGCAACACCTTCGGGCTGGAGCTGGAGCTCACCGAGGGTATGCGCTTCGACAAGGGCTACATCTCGGCCTACTTCATGACCGACCCGGAGCGTATGGAGGCCGTCTTCGACGACCCGTACATCCTGATCGCCAACAGCAAGATCTCGTCGGTGAAGGACCTGCTCCCGATCCTGGAGAAGGTCATGCAGTCGGGCAAGCCGCTGCTGATCATCGCCGAGGACCTGGAGGGCGAGGCGCTCGCCACCCTGGTGGTCAACAAGGTCCGTGGCACCTTCAAGTCGGTCGCCGTCAAGGCGCCGGGCTTCGGTGACCGCCGCAAGGCCATGCTGACCGACATCGCCATCCTCGCCGGTGGCCAGGTCATCAGCGAGGAGGTCGGCCTCAAGCTCGACGCCGCCAGCCTCGACATGCTGGGCCGCGCCCGCAAGGTCGTGGTGACCAAGGACGAGACCACCATCGTCGACGGTGCCGGTGACGCCGAGCAGATCCAGGGCCGGGTCAACCAGATCCGGGCCGAGATCGACAAGAGCGACTCCGACTACGACCGGGAGAAGCTGCAGGAGCGGCTGGCCAAGCTGGCCGGCGGCGTTGCGGTCATCAAGGTCGGCGCGGCCACCGAGGTCGAGCTCAAGGAGCGCAAGCACCGCATCGAGGACGCCGTTCGCAACGCGAAGGCGGCCGTCGAGGAGGGCATCGTCCCGGGTGGTGGCGTCGCGCTGGTGCAGGCCGGCAAGACCGCCTTCGACAAGCTCGACCTGGTCGGCGACGAGGCGACCGGTGCGAACATCGTCAAGGTCGCGCTGGACGCCCCGCTGCGGCAGATCGCCGTCAACGCCGGCCTTGAGGGCGGCGTTGTGGTGGAGAAGGTCCGCAACATCGAAGCGGGTCACGGTCTCAACGCCGCCAACGGCGAGTATGTCGACCTGCTGGCCGCGGGCATCATCGACCCGGCCAAGGTGACGCGCTCGGCGCTGCAGAACGCCGCCTCCATCGCGGCGCTCTTCCTCACCACCGAGGCTGTTGTCGCGGACAAGCCGGAGAAGACCCCGGCTGCCCCGGCTGGCCCGGGTGGCGGGGACATGGACTTCTGAGTCCAGTTCCGACACACCGAACGGGGCGGGCCGCTGACGCGGTCCGCCCCGTTCGTCGTCAGGTCGGCAGGGGGCGCTGGTTGCGCCGTTTCTGTGCCCGGTCGTACGGCGGAAGCAGTTGGATCGGCGCGTCCACCATCTCCTGCGGCTCATCGGCCGCCGCCGACTCACCGTCGGTGGTCATCTCGGCCAGTTGCTCGGCGTCGCCGTAGTCGAGCCGGTCGAACGGCAGCTGGCCGGGGAGCTCGCCGACCGGTTTCCAGGTGATCGGCGGGCCGTCCTCGGTCTGGTTGTCATCCGTGGTCATGGCTGCCTCCTCTACCGAAACGGTAGGGGGCGTCGATGGCCGCTGCGGGCAAACGGATCTACGTCCTGTTTGCCCCGGTTACGCCTTCGGTAGGGTGCGCCGGTACAGGAAGAAGACCCGTTCGATCCGCGCACCCGCGCTGCCCGAATAGAACGGCACCGGACCCACCCAGCCGATCTGTGCCCGGTCCAGCCCCGCCGCCCGCTGGTCGCGCAGGCAGCGCCGCAACAGCACCCCGCCGATGCCCGACCCCTCCGCGGCCGGCGCGGTGCCCATCGGCCCGAACCAACTCGGCCGGGACGACCCGTACGCGGCGAAGCCGAGCACCTCGCCGTCCCGCTCCGCCAGGTGGCAACCGACGTCGGCGCGCCCCACCGATCCGGCCAACTCGCCATCCCACGTGCCACCGAAGGTGGACCGGGCGAACGCCGTCAGCGCCGGCAGGTCCGTCGGCTCCGCCCGCCGAACGGTGACGCCCTGATCGGCCAGCCGCCGCTCCGCCGCCTCGGTGGACCGCAGCGCCGGCGACCCGTCGTACGACAGGTCCGCGGTCATGTTCCAGGCGGTCCGGTCCTGCTGGTAGCCGAGCGCGAGGGCCGCGCAGACCGCCGGGGTGTAGCGGACGTCGATGCCCGGCCACGCGTAGTACGGCGGATTCCCGGCCAACAGCACCTCGGTCGCCCCGCGCTCGGCGAGCACCTGCTCGGCCCGCTGGAGCAGCGCCCGGCCGATGCCCCGACGGCGTTGATCCGCACGGACCGCGACCAGGTCCACGTGCCCGATCCCCGGCTCGGCCGACGACATCGAGCAGAGCAGCACCCCGACCAGGTCCGCACCCCGGTACGCGCCCAGCCCGACCACCGGCCGGTCGGCGGCGGCGGCCCGGGGCCAGAGCACGTCCACGATGGCTGCCGCTTCGGCGGCGTCCTCGGGCAGGTCCAGCGCCTGCTGGCAGAGCTGCACGACGCTGGGGACCAGGTCGGCGGTCAGCTCGGTGAGGGTGATCTCGGCGTCCATGGTCGCCGACCCTAGATCACCGGGGGTCGGGTCGCACCCCCGCTCGCGCGGCGTCGATCACTGCTTCTGCTGGGGCGATCATTGCTGGGCGGCGCGAACGGCGGCGTAGGCGTCCACCTGGCCGGCACCTGTCACGTTCGACGGGGTGCCGCAGGCGTCGGACGGATTGCGGGAACGGTAGGTGGGCGTCGCCGCCGTGGCGGTGTCCCGGAGGATCTGCCGGGTCCGGTTCACGTCACCGACCAGCGCCGGGTTCGCCGACCACATCAGCGCGACCACCCCGGCCACCTGCGGGGTCGCCATCGACGTGCCGTCCAACGCGGCGTACGTGCCGCCCGGCATGGCCGACACCACGCCCACCCCCGGCGCCAGCACGTCGGGCTTCCCTGAGCCGCCCGGCACCGGCCCCCGCGAGGAGAACTCGGCGACCCTCCGCTGGTTGTCCACCGCGCCCACGGTCAGCACGTCCGGGTACGGCGCCGGCGGATCGTCGATCGACGCGCACCACGGGCCGGTGTTGCCGGCCGCGGCGACCACGAAGATCCCGGCGGCGTCCAGCGCGGCAGTGGCCGGCCGCAGGACGCGCTGGTCGCAACCCTCGATGGGCGGGCAGCCCCACGAGTTGGTCAGCACCTGCGGGGCGCGCTCCGGACGGCCGTCGGTGAACGGGTCGCCGCCAGCCGGAAAGGGCGCCAACATGAACTGGAGGCAGTCCAGGTAGTGCCCGGGGCTGCCGAGGTTGCGGTCCAGGTTCACGCAGCCCACCCACTGCGCGTCCGGGGCCACCCCGATGCCGTCGCGCCCGACCGCGCTGCCCACCGTGTGGGTGCCGTGCCCACCCTGGTCGGTCGGGCTCCGGGTGCCGTCCCACGGGTCGTACCAGGAGTCGTCGCCCCCACGGAACCCGGCCTGTAGCGCCGGATGGGTGCCGTCCACCCCGGAGTCGGAGCTGCCCACCACGATGCCCGCGCCGGTGACCCGGAGTTGGGACCACACCCGGTCCGCGCCGATCTGGCGGATGTTCCACTCCGGGCCGGTGGGCCTGGGTGCGCTGCCCCGGCTCTGCCCGGCCGGGGCCGGTAGCGGGCGCAGACGCTGGCTGACCAGCACCCGGGCCACCTCCGGTCGGCGGGCGAGCCAGGCCCGCACCGCCGGCCCGCCGTCCACCTCGACGGCGTTGACCAGGTAGTACGACACCGGGTCGAGTCGAAGCCGGTTCACCTCGCGGAGCAGGTCGCCCTGGCTCTGCTCGGCGGTCGTCACGAGTCGCCGGTAGACCTCCGTCGCGCGGGCGTCCCGGCCGGCCCGGCCCGGCGTACCGGCCGGAAGGCCGCTCAGGTCGGCCTGCGCGCGCAACACCACGAACAGTCGCTCGCCGTACAGGCCCGGGTGCCCGGGGCCGAGGTCGACCACGCCGAACGCCACCAGCAGTACCACTGCCGCCACCGCGGCCACCCGCCTGTTCGGGGTACGTGCCGTCGGCCGGGCGAGCAGCACCGCGTACCCGATGGCGACCAGGACCGCGACGGCGAGCCCGACGCCGGCGGTGGCCGCCACCCAGAACGGAACGTCGCGGGTGTCGACCAGCAGCAGGGTGATCTCTTCCGGGTCGGTGAAGGCCAGCGGGCCGAGCGCGGCGAGGCCCACGAGCCAGCCGGTCGCGGTTCGGCCGGCGCGCGCGGCCTCGGCCTGGTCGGTGGTGGGCCGCCAGGCCGCCGCCCAGAGCGCGGCCAGCGCGAAACCCACCGGCGGCAGGGTCAGCAGCGCGGGCAACTGCGCGCCGGCCTGGCCGGTGCCGGCCGCGAGCAGCAGCAGCGCCACCCCGGCCACCAGACCGCCGACCAGCACCAGCCGAGCCGGCCGGGGCGGTCGCCCGAGGGCGAACCGGGACCAGAAGGGGGCATCCAGCAGAGTCGCGGCCAGCACCCCGAGCGCGGCCGCCGCCAGCACCGCGAGCACGGTCTCCAGGAGGCCGCCGAGCGCGCCCAACCAGGCCCACGGCAGCAGCAACGCCAACCCGGCGGCCACCGCGAGCAGCGGCACCGGGCCGAGCCGGCGCAGGCGTCGCCCGACCAGCGCCGGCTCTCCGACAACCTCGGGCCGCGCGGTGTCGCCGTTCGCGGTGGCCTCCGGCCGGGCGGTGGTCTCGGGCCGCGTGGCGTCGCTGTTCGCGGTGGTCTCGGGCCGCGTGGCGTCGCTGTTCGCGGTGGTCTCGGGCCGCGTGGCGTCGCCGTGCCCGGTGGCCTCGGGTCGCGCGGTGTCGCCGTTCCCGGCGGGTGCCGGGCCGCCGACCGCGCCGACCGGCCCGGGGTACGCCGACCCGCGCGCCGACCAGCGCACGGCGAGCGCGCAGAGGACCGCCACGCAGGTCAGCGCGGCGAGGTACGCCTCGTGGTGCACCTGCGGCACGATCCGCAGCAGCGTGAGCACACCGAGAGCGAGTGCCCCGATCAGCCAGGCCCGCCCGGTGGCCCGGACCGCGAGCGACCGGGGCAGGACGGCCAGCAGCAGGGCGGGCGTGCCCACCAGTACGACGGTGACCAGGCCGAGCACCGGCCAGAGCCAGCCGATCCGGTCGCGCCCGAAGCCCAGCAGCAGCTGATCGGTGAGCCAGCCCCCGGTCTGGGTGCCCACGGTGACCGCAACCGTCCAGAAGCCAGCCAACACGGCCGCGACCACCGGCCAGGGAGAATTGCGAGCGCTGATTCCGGGGTACGCGGGCTGACCATGCATCCGAGAACCTTACGACCACGGTGAACGGTTTCGAACCGACTGCCACGTTGAAGAACCGTCGAGATCTTGGACAGTTTCCGTTAGCAGGGCGGGCTCAACCGGTGGTTGCAACACCCTTCGGTGATTGTCGTTGGGGTGGTTATGGCGTCGAGGTTGAGCCCGCTGGAGCGGGAGCAGATTGGGTTGGGTCGGGCTGCGGGTGAGTCGTTGCGGTCGATCGCGCGAAGGTTGGGGCGGTCGGTGTCGACGATCTCGCGGGAGGTGGGTCGGTTCGAGCGCTATGGGCAGCGGTATCAGCCGTTGATGGCGCAGTGGGCGTCGTTTCTGCGGCATAACCGGTCCGGGCGGGTGCCGCGGTTGGCTGTTGACGGGCCGTTGCGTCAGGTGGTGCTGGATATGCTGCGACGACGTCGTTCGCCGCAGCAGATCAGTGCCCGGCTGCGGACGCAGTTCCCGGACACGCCGGAGATGTGGGTGTCGCACGAGACGATTTACCAGGCGATCTACCTGCAGGCGCGGGGCAATCTGCGTGCGGACTTGACGCGGCAGATGGCGTTGCGCTCGGGTCGGGCCGCCCGCCGCCGCCGGCCGGCGAGCGCCGGGGCGGTGCGTTCAGCTAGGCCCTGGGTGAACCTGCGCATCGCTGACCGGCCAGCCGAGGTCGCTGACCGGGCGGTGCCGGGGCATTGGGAGGGTGACCTGCTCGAAGGGGTCCGTCGGGGTGGGCGCGGTGGTTCCGCGATCGCCACGTTGGTGGAACGCGCTACCCGGTTCGTGATCCTGGTCGGGCTGCCCGAGGGCAAGGTCTCCGAACACGTCGTGTCCCAGCTGGCCACCGCGATGACCTGGCTCCCACAACGGTTGAGGGCCTCGCTGACCTGGGACCAGGGCGTCGAGATGGCCCGCCACCGTGACTTCACCATCGCCACCGACTGCCCGGTCTACTTCTGCGACCCCCACAGCCCCTGGCAACGCGGCAGCAACGAGAACACCAACGGGCTGCTGCGCCAGTACTTCCCCAAGGGCCAATTCGACTTCACCACCATCGACCAGGCCGGCCTCGACCACGTCGCCGACGAACTCAACGACCGCCCCCGCATGACCCTGGGCTGGGCCACCCCAGGTGAGAAGATGACCCAGCTACTCGGTGTTGCAACCACCGGTTGAGCCCGCCCAGCTAACGGAAACTGTCCAAGATCTCCGTGGGGCGGTGGTTGTGAAACGGGCATTTGGGGCCAGGTGGGGCGGGCGGCGAATGTCGACGCGGTGACACGGCGGTTACGGTGGACGGGTGCGTGACCCCAATATCTCCCGATCCGTCGCCGGTCAGCTCTCACCGGTCCGCCGTGTGTCCGACCTGCGTCGACTGCGTGCCGAGCGCTTCGACGTGCTGGTCATCGGTGGTGGGGTGACCGGTGCCGGCGCCGCCCTGGACGCGGCGTCCCGGGGCCTGAAGGTGGCGCTGGTCGAGGCGCGTGACCTGGCCGCCGGAACGTCCAGCCGGTCCAGCAAACTCATCCACGGTGGCCTGCGTTACCTGGAGCAGTTGGAGTTTCACCTGGTCCACGAGGCGCTCACCGAGCGGGGCCTGCTGGCCACCCGGCTCGCGCCGCACCTGGTCCGCCCGGTGCCGATCATGGTGCCGCTGCCGGCCGGGCGGGGTCTGCGGGACCTGCCGGCCCGGCTCTTCCGCCGCTCGTACTACGGGGCCGGGGTGGCCGCCTACGACGCCTTCGCCGGGGTCTTCGGCGGTGGCCGGGGCATGCCCCTGCACCGGCACCTGACCCGGGAGGGTGCTCGGCGGGTCTTCCCGAGTCTGCGGGCCGACGCGCTGGCCGGGGCGATCCGCTACTACGACGGGCAGGTGGACGACGCCCGGCTGGTGGTCACCCTGGCCCGCACCGCGGCCAGCCTCGGGGCCACGGTGGTGAGCAGTGCCCGTGCCGTGGGGCTGATCCGGCAGGCGCGCGAGGTGACGGGCGTCCGTGTCCGGGATCTGGAAGCCCCGCCGGGCTCGCCGGACGCGGAGTTCGAGGTGCAGGCCCGCACCGTCATCGCGGCCACCGGTGTGTGGAGCGACGACATGTCCCGGATGCTCAACGACGTGGGTCTGCGGCCCGGCGTCCGGGTGCGCGCGTCCAAGGGGGTGCACCTGGTGGTGCCCCGTTCCGCGATCACCGGCGAGACGGGGCTCATCCTGCGTACGGCGAGTTCGGTGCTCTTCGTCATTCCGTGGGGCGGGCACTGGATCATCGGCACCACGGACACCGACTGGCGGTTGGACCGTTCCCACCCGGCCGCCTCGGCCCGCGACATCGACTACCTCCTTGAGCAGGTCAACACGGTGCTGGACCGGCCGCTGACCACCGCCGACATCGAGGGGGTGTACGCGGGGCTGCGGCCGTTGCTGGCCGGTGAGGCCGATTCGACCTCGAAGCTGTCCCGTGAGCACGCGGTGTTCGAGCCGATGCTCGGGTTGCTGCTGGTCGCCGGCGGCAAGTACACGACGTACCGGGTGATGGCGTCGGACGTGGTGGACCGGGCTGCCCGCCGGCTCGGGGGCGCGCGCCCGTCGCGCACCGCCGACCTGCCGCTGCTCGGTGCTGACGGGTACCCGGCGATGTGGCGGGACCGGGCCGACCTGGCCCGCCGGCACGGTGTGCCGGTGGGCGTGGTGGAGCACCTGTTGGAGCGGTACGGCACCCTCACGCTGGACCTGTTGGCGCTTGTCGACGCCGATCCGCTGCTGGGGTCCCCGCTGGCTGGTGCTCCGGAGTATCTGGCGGCGGAGGTCGCGTACGCGGCGCGGGCCGAGGGTGCGTTGCACCTGGAGGACGTGTTGACCCGGCGCACCCGGATCTCGTTCGAGACCAGTCATCGGGGGTTGGAGTCGGCGGAGCACGCCGCCGAACTGATGGGCGCGGTGCTCGGCTGGGATGCGGCGACCCGGGAACGCGAGGTCGCGCACTACCGCGCCCGGGTGGAGGCGGAGCGGCAGTCCCAGTTGATGCCGGACGACGCGGCGGCGGACGCGGCCCGACTGGACGCTCCGGACGTCCGGGGTTACCCGGCCGATCGGGGTGGCGACGACGATCAGGCGGAGCTGCGCCCATCCGCTAGATGACGAATTGCGACGTTACCAATGGGTAACCATCGATACCGACCCGGATGGTGGTTTCGGACGCTACCTACGGTGGGGTAGGTTTCCGCGCGTGCTTCCCCGCGCGCGCCAACGCCTGCTCCTACCCCTGCTCGCCGTCGCGCTGGTCGGCGCCCTGACCGGGTGCTCGCTCTTCGACCGGGACAAGCCCGGCACCCCGTTGGCGCAACCGTCCGCCGGCGTGGCGGGTGGTGGAACGCAACTGGAGATCCCCACCACGGTCGCCGCCGGCCAGGTCAGCCTGCTCCAACGGCTCGGCGAGGACGGGCCAATGCGCACCCTGAGCGTCGAGCGCAACGGCGCGTGGCAGTGCATCGACTGCGCCGGCGACGGCGTGACCTCCCGGGGCACCCTCGCACCGGAGCTGACCGAACGGCTCCAGGTGCTGCTCGCCAACCCGGCGCTGGCCGACGAGACCGATCAGGCCCGGCGGTACCGGACCACCTGCATCGACGCGCTGACGTCCAGCCTGATCACCTCGACCGGGCTGATCACCTCGCAGGACTGCCCGGGGGAGGAACTCACCCCGGTCGCCGGGGAGATCCTGCTGCTGCTCACCCAGGCGACCCCGGCCGAGGTCAAGGGCTGACCACAGCCGCTCAGAGCACCTTGCCCGGGTTGAGCAGGCCGGCCGGGTCGAGCGCCGACTTGATCGCCTGATGCACCCGGACGCCGACCGGTCCGATCTCCTGGGCCAGCCAGTCCCGCTTGAGCAGGCCCACCCCGTGCTCGCCGGTGCACGTGCCGCCCAGGTCCAGGCCGAGCCGCATGATCTCGTCGAACGCCCGCCGGCCCCGCTGCACGCTCGCCGGGTCAGCCCGGTCGACCACGATGTTCGGGTGCATGTTGCCGTCTCCGGCGTGCCCCACCACGCCGATCGGCACCTCGCACTCGGCCGCGATCCGGGCTACCCCGTCCAGGAGCGCGGCCAGTGCGCCGCGCGGCACCGCCACATCGTCAATCACCAGACCACCGTTGCCGCCCGGGTAGGCGTCCGCCGCGAACTTCTCCATCGCCGGGTGAGCCAGCCGGCGAGCCTGTAGCAGCGCCGCCGCCTCCAGCGCGTCGGTGGCCGCGTAGACCTCATCGGCGCCGACGGCCTCGCACACCTCGGCCAGCGCGGCCAGGTCGTCCGCCGCCCGGGTGCCGGTGTCGGCGGCGGCCAGCAACAGGGCCTGCGCCTCGGTCCGCAACCCCATCGGCTGGTACGCCTCGATCGCCCGCAGGTGGGTCTGGTCCAGCAGTTCCAGCAGACTGGGGGTGAGCCCGCGAGCCGCGATCTCGGCCACCGCCGCGCCGGCCGTGGCGGTGGAGGGGAAGACCGCCACCAGGGTCAGCGAGTCGGCCGGGGCGGGCCGCAGCGCCACGGTCACCTCGGTGATCACGCCGAGGGTGCCCTCTGAACCGACGAACAGCCGGGTCAGGTCGTAGCCGGCCACCCCCTTGGCCGTACGCCGCCCGGTGCGCAGCACCTCGCCGGAGGCGAGCACCACCTCCAGGCCGAGCACGTACTCGGTGGTCACGCCGTACTTCACACAGCACATGCCGCCGGCGTTGGTGGCCACGTTGCCGCCGATCGTCGACGACTCCCACGAGCCGGGATCCGGCGGGTACCAGAGGCCCTGCTTCGCCACTGCACCGGCCAGCGCCGCGTTGACCACCCCGGGCTGGACCACCGCGATCCGGCTCACCGGGTCGATCTCCCGGATCTCGGTCATCGCGACGGTGCTGAGCACCACCGCGCCGTCCACCGCGTTCGCCGCGCCCGCCAGCCCGGTCCGCGCGCCCTGCGGCACCACCGGTACGCCGTGCCGCGCTGCGGCCTGGACCACGGCGACCACCTGCGCGGTGGTGCGTGGCCGAGTCACCACCAGCGGGGTGCCGGCGGCGCACAGGTCGGCCTCGTCCCGCTGGTGCAGGTGCAGCAGGTCCGGGTCGGTGAGCACGGCGTCGTCACCGAGCGCGGCGCGCAGGTCGTCGAGGAGCGCGGTGGGGGCCATGCAGCCGAGGCTAGGTCGCCGGCCCGCGATCATCAACATGATCGACTGGACGGGATAACTTGGGCAGCATGCTCTACCTGGACCGGCCTGCCTGGCCGTGGCGTGGTCGGCTCTGGTCGCACCTGGTCAGTGACGTCTCGTACGCCGAGCTGCACGCCTTCGCCGAGGCGCTGGGCGCGCCCCGGCGCGGTTTCGACCGGGACCACTACGACATTCCGGCCGACCGGTTCGCGGCGGCGGTGTGGCTCGGCGCCCAGGTGGTGCCGAGCCGGGAGCTGGTCCGGTTGCTCCGCGACGCCGGCCTGCGTCGCCCGAAGCACCTGGTTAGCCCCCGTTCGCCGGCTCCCCGGTGAGGGCAACCAGCTCGCGGCGCACGTTGTCACGGGCGGGCTGCTCCCAGCGGCTCGCCAGCGGGGGCAGCCGGAACAGCGCGGGCAGTGCCAGCAGGCCGGTCAACACAGCGGCCCGTCCGGCCCGGAACGCCGGCTCCGGCACATGGGCGTACTCCTGGCGGATCGCCGTCGCGTAGCGCTGGTAGCGGGCCGGCGGCGCGGCCAGTACGGCCAGGTCGGCGTCGCAGAGCAGCGCGCCGTCCCGGTCGTCCGGTGCCACCGTGTGCCCGGCGGTGAGCAGCACCAGCCGGCGTACCTCGGTCACCGTGGGCATCGGCACCCCGAGCCCGGTGAGTACGCTCTCGGCCAGCGCGGCGCTGTCCCGTTCGTTGGCGTCGCCAGCGGCCCGGGGGTCGTAGACCGCGTCGTGGAACCAGGCCGCGAGCCGGACCACGTCGGCCCGCGCGACCAGGTCGGCGTGCTGGTCGACCAGATCGAGCACCGCCGTCAGGTGGGCCAGCGTGTGATAGTGCCGGTGCGGCTCGCGCCACCGGGCGAGCAGACGCTCCCCGGCCCGGGTGGTGTCCGAATCAGGTCCCGCGCCGGCATCCCGGGCCGTTGCCCGCCACCGGTCCAGCAGATCAACCACCGCCCGAGTCTGCCGCATCCGCCCACGGCGCGGCAGGGGAGGATTCAGCCGGCCCACCATGGGTAGTCGCGCCCATGGCCGTGGCCCGGGACAAGCGACCTCCGATGGTGCGACGTACCGCGCTGCGCGACGGGCTGGTGGACATCGATGGCGCGCGGATCGCCGAGGCCACCGAAGAGTTGCGCCATCGCAGCCGAGCCACCCTGCACGACCGGCTGCACCGGGTCCGGATGGCCGGCGGACTCGCCGTGCAGGCGGGGCTGGCTGCTGGTATCGCGTACCTGATCTCGCACAAGGTGCTCGGCAACCCGCAACCGGTCTTCGCACCGATCTCCGCGGTCGGCACCCTGGCCGCGTCGGTCGGCCAGCGGTTCCGCCGGACCGTGGAGTTGATCGCCGGGGTCGGGATCGGGGTGGCGATCGGTGACTTCCTGATCTACCTGCTCGGCACCGGGGCGTGGCAGCTCGGGCTGGTGGTCACGGTGGCGATCCTGCTAACGATCTTCGCCGGGGCGAGCGTGGCGATCGTCATCCAGGCGGCCGCCACGGCGGTGCTGATCGTCACGCTGAGCCCCTCCACCCAGAATCTGGAGATCCCCCGGTTCGTGGACGCGTTCCTCGGCGGTGGGGTCGCGTTGCTGGTCACGGCGGTGCTGCTGCCGCTGAACCCACTGCGAGTGATCAACCGGGCGGCCCGGCCCGCGCTGGACCTGCTGGCCACCCAGCTCGATGTCACCGCCGACGGGTTGCGCAGCCGGGACCGGGCCGGCATCCAGCGGGCACTGGACCGGCTGCGCAACAACAAGGAGGAGCTGGCCACGCTGTCCGAGGCGATCGAGGGCGCGAAGGAGACGGCGACCCTCTCCCCGGCCCGCTGGCACCGGCGCAGCGAGCTGATCCACTACGCGGAGGCGGCCGACCCGATCGACCGGGCGATGCGCAACACCGGCACGCTGATCCGTCGTTCCGTCACGTTGATCGAGGACGAGGAGCCGGTGCCCGACCCGATGCCGGACGCGATCAACCACCTCGCCGAGTCGGTCCGGCTGCTCAAGCACGAGTTCGCCGCCGGCGAGGAGCCGGAGAAGGCCCGGGAGCGGTCGCTGCGGGCGGTCAGCGAGGCCGGCCGGGCGTACGGCGCCGGGGTCGGCTTCTCCGGCAGTGTGGTGGTCGCCCAGATCCGGACGACCGCGAGTGACCTGCTGGTCGCCTCCGGGATCGAGCAGGAGGAGGCGAACCGGTGCATCCGCTCCGCCTTCGGGGAGCAGGAGCGCCCGGTCGGTGAGCCCGTCGAACCCACCGAACCACCGAAACCACCCACCGCCCCACCGATCGGCTGAGCGCGGGCCACCGCCGCCCCCGGCCTCAGCCCAGTTCGGCCAGCGCCGCGAGCAGCCGGTCCACCTGGGCTGCCGTGCTGCCCAGCCCGATGCTGGCGCGGAGCGCGGTGGGAGGCAGGTCCCGCCGGCCGGTACGCGCCGCCGCCTCGGTGAGTAGACGCCGGGCCAGCGGATGGGCACAGAACAGCCCGTCCCGTACGCCGATGCGGTGCTCGGCGGCGAGCCGCGCCGCCACCTCGCTGGAGTCCCATCCGGCGACCACGAAGGAGACGATCCCGACCCGTGGCGCGTCCGGGCCGAAGGTGCGCAGCTCGACCACGTGCGGCAGGGCGGCGATGCCGGTCCGCAACCGGGCCAGCAGGGCCTGCTCGTGGGCGGCCAGCGCCTCCCGGTCGGCGTCATCGAGCGCCGTGCAGACCGCCGCCAGCGCGACCGCGCCGAGCAGGTTCGGAGTGCCGCCCTCGTGCCGGGCCGGGCCGGTCGTCCAGGTCACGTCGTGGGTGGCCGGCCCGACGTGGCTGGTGGCCCCACCGCCGGCCAGGTACGGCGGGGCGGCGTCCAGCCAGTCCGACCGGCCGATCAGCACGCCCGCGCCGAACGGGGCGTACAGCTTGTGGCCGGACACGGCCAGGTAGTCGACGTCGAGCGTGTGCAGGTCGACCGGGGCGTGCGGGGCGAGTTGCGCGGCGTCCAGGGCGATCCGGGCACCGTGCCGGTGGGCCACCTGGGCCAGTTCGGCGACCGGCCACAGTTCACCGGTGACGTTGCTCGCTCCGGTCACCGCGACCAGCACCGGCAGTGCCGGACTGCTGCCCCGGCGCAGCTCGGTGAGGGCGGCGGCGAGATCGCGTACCGCCCCTTCGGGGTCGGTGGGCACCGGCAGGCGCACCGACCCGCGCGGCCAGGGCAGCAGGTTGGCGTGGTGCTCACCGGCGAAGGTGACCACCGTCGTGCCGGCCGGCACGGCCCGGGCCAGCAGGTTGAGCGCGTCCGTGGTGTTCCGGGTGAAGATCACGTGATCGTCGGCGCGCGCGCCGAAGAAGTCACCGATCGTCTGCCGGGCCTGCTCGTACGCGAGGGTGCAGCGCCGCGACAGCGCTCCCGCGCCACGGTGCACGCTGGCGTACCAGGGCAGCAGCTCGGCCACCGCGTCGGCGGCGGCCCGCGCGCACGGCGCGCTGGCCGCGTAGTCCAGGTTGATCTCACCGGGTACGCCGAGGACGTCGAGCGGCGCGGCCGGCGTCGACGGCACGGTGGGCAGGGTGGGCAGCGGGCGGACGAGAGTGACGGACACGCCGGAACCTCCGGGGTCAGGGACCCCGGGTGCGACATCGGGACGGGGTCCGCGCTTGCCCAGCACACCGATCGGGCTGGGCCCGGTCATCACCCGGGGCACCCCACCGCGAACTCGACGAGGGTTGCCGGCCAGCAAGCCGGGGCTTGACGCTGGCGCTCGTGACCTGCCGGCAGCATAGCGGCTACCGATGCGACCGAACCAGCCGGCAGTGGATGGCTACGCTGACCGCATGGCCGACACCCCGCCCGGTTCACCGCTGCCGCCGTCGCCGGCCGCCCCGCCTGCGCCCGCCGCCCCGCACATGGGCGAGACGCCCCGGATGCCGCTGCGCCGACTGGGCTGGCGACGGTTCCTGGTGCTGGCCGGGGTGGTGCTGCTCATCGCGGCGTGCGCGGTGTTCATGGTCTTCACGCTCGGCCAGTCGCTCGGTGCGCAGGCCCTGCTGATCGGGGTGGTCGCCGCCATCCTGCCGGTGCCGGTGCTGGTCGCCTGCTTCCTCTGGCTGGACCGGTACGAGCCCGAGCCGCTGAAGTATCTGATCTTCTGCTTCGCCTGGGGTGCGTTCGTCTCCACCGCCGCCTCGCTGACGGTGAACGACTTCGCGGCCAACCGGTTCGACGACTGGGGCCTGCCGTCGGCGCTCACCGGGGTGCTGGTGGCGCCGTTCATCGAAGAGCTGACCAAGGCGCTGGGCCCGATCCTGCTGTTGGTCTTCCGCCGCCGCGAGTGGTCCGGGATCACCGACGGTCTGGTCTACTGCGGGCTCGCCGCGGTTGGTTTCGCGATGGTGGAGAACATCCTCTACCTGGGCGGGTTGGGGTACGCGTCGGGCGCCGACCGCTACGGCCCGGCCACCGGCATCCAACAGGTCATCGCGATCTTCATCCTGCGGATCCTGCTGTTCGGGTTCGCCCATCCCCTTTTCACCTCGATGACCGGTGTGGGGTTGGGTATCGCCTCCCGGACGGCCGACCGGCGCATCCGGGTGCTCGCCCCGATCGCCGGCCTGCTGCTGGCGATGATGCTGCACGGCACGTGGAACCTGCTGCCCACGCTGACCCAGGCCACCGGCGAGGCCATGATCATGCTGTACGGCTTCCTGGGCCTCATGGTGCCGGTCTTCTTCGGCACCGTGGGGCTGGCGCTGTGGCTGCGGGCCTGGGAGGGGCGGCTCACCGAGCGGGCCCTGCCCGACTACGTGCGCGCCGGCTGGCTCAGCCCGCCCGAGGTGGCCGCCCTGAGCAGCCTCGGGCGGCGGCACGCGGCCCGCAGTTGGGCGCGGCGGGTGGCCGGCGACGCCGGGGTGCGGGCGATGCGGGGTTACCAGGCCGCCGCCACCCGGCTGGCCCTGCTGCGCGAC
Source organism: Micromonospora violae (assembly GCF_004217135.1). Classification (NCBI taxonomy): domain Bacteria; kingdom Bacillati; phylum Actinomycetota; class Actinomycetes; order Micromonosporales; family Micromonosporaceae; genus Micromonospora; species Micromonospora violae. The sequence goes on along the minus strand of NZ_SHKK01000001.1, from coordinate 5,148,737 downwards.
GGGACGCTGCGCGGCCTGGACCGCAAGCCCGCCGACCAGGAGCGGACCGCCCGTGAGGAGCGGGAGCTGCTGGACGCGATCAGCGCGTACCGGTCGTTCTTCGTCGGTCGGGACCCGCAGGCCCCGGCGGGGGTCTGGGACGGCAGCCGCTACCACCTGCGTTTCCCGGACGGTACCCAGCGCCCGGTGGACGCGCCGGACGAGCCGGTGGTGCCGATCCCGGTGGTGCTGGCTCCCGCACCGGCTCCGGTGGGGTACGCCCCGCCCGGCTGGGCGGGTCCGCGATCCGCGCCGCCCTGGCCACCGGCGCGCCCCTGACCGCGCCCGGCTCAGGTCATCAGCGAGGTGAGGAAGTCACCGAACCCCTGGAACATCGCCATCAGCCCGGCCCCGATCCCCCGGAACACCTGCGCGGCGCCGTCCGGCCGGAAGGCCATGAAGTAGATCAGGAACGCGACACTGCCCCAGGTCAACAGCTTCTTCACGAATACCGGCATTGTCCCTCCCCAGGGCCACGGTCGCCGGATGGCTTCCCGCCGTGCGGCCGGGCAAACGGTGCGCGACGGGGCCCGGTGGCCGGGGGAGGCGGGTCAGAGGTAGAGGCCGGTCGAGTCGTTCTCGATCCGCTCGGCGGCCACGGCGTGCACGTCGCGCTCCCGCAGCAGCACGTACCCGCGGCCGTGCAGCTCGACCTCGGAGCGGTCGTCCGGGTCGAAGAGGACCCGGTCGCCGGAGACGATGGCGCGGACGTTCGGCCCCACCCCGACCGCGGTGGCCCAGGCGAGGCGCTTGCCGACCGCGGCGGTCGCCGGAATGACGATGCCAGCGGTGGAGCGGCGTTCGCCCTCGCTGCCCTCCATCCGCACCAGCACGCGGTCGTGCAGTAGGCGGATCGGCAGGCCGGCGTCGATGTCGTTGTCGGCGGTCACGCCGCAGACGCTACCGTGTGGCCGACGGTGGCCTGCCAGTGGTTACGCCGAAGGTGGTCGGGGCATTGGGTGGCTGAACCGCCCTACGGTGTGCGGAACGGACGTACACTGTCCGACCGGTCGCCGTGGGCGGGCCGGTTTTTCTGCCAGGAGGTGCGCTTGAGCCGCTTCGAGCAGGTACGCGAGCGGCTTCGCCGCGTCTACCAGTCACGACGGGCCGCGGTGCGCGCCGACCCGGGCGCATCGGGTGACGCGCTGAACGACGTGTCGGAGGCGGCCCGGGTGGCGTCGCCGGCGGTGCCGGGTCCGACCGCGCCGCCCAGCGCCTCGGTCTACGGCGCGGAACCTCCGACGGATCTGCACAGCTCCACCTCCAGTCGGGACGACGCCGACGTTCCGCACGGGCTGCGGATCGCCGCCGCGTGGTGTTGGCGACTGATCGTGATCGGCGTGGTCGCCTGGGCACTCCTGCGGATCGTCGGCACGGTCAAGATCGTGATCATTCCGCTGGCCATCGCGCTGCTGCTCTCCGCGTTGCTCGCCCCGGCGGTGGGCTGGCTGCTGCGGGCCCGGTTCCCCCGGTCGTTGGCGACGGCGGTGGTGCTGGTCGGTGGTCTGGCCGCGGTGATCGGCACGCTGACGCTGGTGGTCAACGAGTTCATCCGCGGCGTACCGGAGCTGAGCGAGAAGTCGTCGGAGGGTGTCCGGCAGATCCAGAACTGGCTGAAGACGGGTCCGCTGCACCTCTCCGACACCCAACTCGACCGCTACATCGACGAGGCGCAGCTCTGGATCAACAACAACACCTCGAAATTCACCAGCGGCGCGCTGAACACCGCCGCGACGCTGGCCGAGGTGCTGACCGGAACGCTGCTGGTCCTGTTCGCGACGTTCTTCTTCCTGCGCGACGGCAACAAGATCTGGCGTTTCCTGGTCCGGCTGCTGCCGGTGGCCGCCCGGTGGAAGGTCGACGACGCGGGCCGCGCCTCCTGGCAGACGCTTGTCGCCTACGTCCGCGCGACCGTGCTGGTCGCCTTCATCGACGCGGTCGGCATCGGCATCTTCCTGGTCATCTTCGACATCCCGTTCGCCTTCCCGCTGGCCGCGTTGGTCTTCCTCGGCGCGTTCATCCCGATCGTCGGTGCGGCGCTCTCCGGCGGCGTGGCGGTGCTGGTGGCCCTCGTCGACAGCGGCCCGGTCACCGCCTTGATCATCCTGGGCGCGGTGATCGGCGTCCAGCAGATCGAGGGGCACGTGCTCCAGCCGCTGATCATGGGACGGGCGGTCGCTCTCCACCCGCTCGCGGTGATCATCGGGATCGCCGCCGGTGTCGTGCTCGCCGGCATCACCGGCGCGCTGGTCTCCGTGCCGCTCATCGCGGTGCTGAACACCGCGGTCCGCAGGCTCGCCGCCCGACGGGTCCCGGACACCCCGCCCGACGCCGTGGTCGTCGCCTCCCAGGCACCGTAGGGCCTGCTCAGGACTTGGCCAGGCGTTCCAGGGCGCCCCGGGCCACCTCGGGACGGGTCGTGTACCAGAACGGTGGCAGCGACCGGCGCAGGAACGGCCCGTAGCCTCGGGCCGTCTCCAACCGGGAGTCGAGCACCGCGACCACGCCCTTGTCGCCGGTCGCCCGGATCAGCCGGCCCACGCCCTGCGCCAGCCGGACCGCCGCGATGGGCACGCTGACCGCCGCGAAGCCAGAGCCACCGCCCGCGTCCACGGCCGCCGCCCGGGCCGCCGCCAGCGGTTCGTCCGGGCGGGGGAAGGGCAGCCGGTCGATGACGACGAGCTGGCAGGAGTCGCCCGGCACATCCACCCCCTGCCAGAGCGACATCACCCCGAACAGGCAGCTGGCGCGCTCCTCACGGAAGCGACGCACCAGCAGCGGCAGCGCCTCCTCGCCCTGGAGCAGCACCGGCAGGTCGGTCCGCGCGCGCACCAGCTCCGCCGCCTGCTGCGCGGCCCGCCGGGAGGAGAAGAGCCCGAGGGTACGACCACCGAGCGCCTCGACCAGCCCGAGCAGCTCCTCCCCGGCCGCCTCGGGCAGCCCGGAGACGCTGGGACGGGGAAGGTGCGCGGCGACGTACAGGATGCCCTGCCGGGCGTAGTCGAACGGTGAACCGACGTCGAGTGACCGCCACCCGGGGCCCTCGGTGGCCGGCACGACGGCGTTCAGGGTGACGTCGCCCGCGAGGCGACGGGCCGGCGTCTCGGCGGCCGGCCGACCCGGGCCGGTGCGGGCGGCCAGCGCGGCCGCGGCGGGGGTCGGCGGGGCGGGCGGTGGCGCGTCCAGCCCGAGGGCGCGGGCGACCGTGTCGAACCGGCCGCCCAGCGCCAGGGTCGCCGAGGTGGCGACGACGGTGCGTTCGTCGTACAGGTGGGTGGCGAGGGTGCCCGCCACCGACAGCGGCGCGACCACCAGCGCCCGACGGCTGCCACTGTCGTTCTTCTCCACCCAGGCCACGTCGTGGTCGGCCTCCTCCAGCAACCGCTGCGCGGTGGTGGACAGCTCGTCCAGGGCGGCCTTGGCCTGCTGCTTGCGGACCGGGTCGGGGTCGTCGGACTTGACCTCACCGATCGCGTCCAGGGCGGTGCGGGTCGCCGCGTCGAGCAGCGTGCACGCCTCCCGCAGCGGCGTCGGCAACCCCGCGGTCAGCCGCCCGGCCGGGGCTTCGGCCAGGCCGACCGCGAGGGCGTCGCCGGCGGCGGTGAGCGCCTCGGCCGTCTCCGGTCGCAGCAACGTACGGGCCCGTCGGGCGGTCCGGTCGACCAACTCGGGCACCAGCTCCGCCTGCGCCGCCGAGGAGACCCGGTCGGCCAGCTCGTGCGCCTCGTCGACGATGAGCAGCTTGTGCGGTGGCACGATGTGCCGGTCGGCGAGCATGTCGACAGCGAGCAGGCTGTGGTTGGTCACCACGATGTCGGCCTCCCGGGCGCGGGCCCGGGACGCCTCCGCGAAGCACTCCTGCCCGAACGGGCAACGGGTCGCGCCGACGCACTCGCGGGCCGGCATCGACACCAACCGCCAGGCCTGGTCGTCGACGCCCGGGTCGAGTTCGTCCCGGTCGCCGGTGGCGGTCTTCTCGGCCCAGTCCCGCAGCCGCTCGATCTGCTTGCCCAACCGGCCCGCCTCACCGAGCCACTTCGTCCCGCCACCGGGACGCGCCGCGGGGGCGTCGAAGAGGGTGTCCTCCGGCTCCTCCTCGGTGGAGTTGTCCAGTCGGGCGAGGCACAGGTAGTGGTGGCGGCCCTTGAGCACGGCGAAGGTGGGCCGACGGCCGAGCACCGGCTCGACCGCGTCGGCGAGCCGGGGCAGGTCGTGGTCGACAAGCTGGGACTGCAACGCCAGGGTGGCGGTGGAGACCACCACCGGGCCGTCCACGGTGAGCGCCGGAGCGAGGTACGCCAGCGACTTGCCGGTGCCGGTGCCGGCCTGCACGAGCAGATGCTCACCGCCGGCCACGCACTCCTCGATCGCGGTGGTCATCTGCAACTGGCCGGGACGCTCCGCGCCGCCGGGCACCGCGCCGACCGCCGCCGCCAGCAGCTCGGTGCCACTGGGCCGGGCACCCCGCCGCCGGCCCTTCGCACGGGCCGACGGGGTGGCGGAACCGGTGGCGGTGCGGGGCGGAGTCACCGTGCGACGGTACCCGGCGCCGCCGACACCGGCCGCGCCCATCCGCCGCGTGGCGTGCGGTCGACCGGGCCGGGCGTACGGCCGACGCCGCCCGGTTACGGCCGCGCTACGACGCGTGGGCAGTATCGGTTAGGGTGCGAATCATGCCGAGCGACGTGGTCCGCGTGATCTACCGCAAGTACGACGGCAGCGCCCACCGCGACTACCCGGCACGCCGGCTCACTGAGGATGATCTCGGCATCTGGCTCGGCGTGCCCGAGGGCACCGAGTCGGTCTACCACGGCCGGCCCTCGGTGGAGAAGATCCCGTTCGTGCTGCTGGTGCCGCATCGCGCCTGGTGGACGGCCATGTTCAACCCCCCGCCCCGGACCAGCGAGGTCTACTGCGACATCACCACCCCGGCCCGCTGGGAGTCCGACGACACCGTCCACCTGATCGACCTTGATCTGGACGTGGTCCGGCGTCGAGCCACCGGCCTGGTGGAGTTGCTCGACGAGGACGAGTTCGCCGAGCACCGGGCCCGGTTCGGCTACCCGGACGACGTGGTGGCCGAGGCCGAGGCTGCGGCCCAACGGCTGCTCGGGGCCCTGGGCGACGGCACCGAGCCGTTCGCCACCGCGTACCGCAAGTGGTTGGCCCTGGTGGTCTGACGCCGCGCGGCGCTCGGCGGGCGCAGCGGCGGTGGTTGGGCGATGATCCGTGCATGAGCGCACCCCAGCAAGGGCGGATCGTGGCACCGGACGGCGGCTCCGTGCGGGAGGTGCTGCGGGTCAGCGCGCCGGTGGACCTCGGCGCGATCGACCCGCGTTCCACGCCCGGCCTGCCGGCGTCGGTGGGCCGCGGCGAGCACCGCAAGACCTGGGCGCGGGAGCAGGTGGAGCTGGTCGACGAGGAGTTGGGCCGGCAGCAGGAGATGCTCTTCGCGATGGCCAGGACCGGGTCGCGGCGGCCGGTGCAGCGGGTGCTGGTGGTGCTCCAGGCCATGGACTGCGGCGGCAAGGACGGCACGATCAAGCGGGTGGCCGGCGCGATGAACCCGCTCGGCCTGCACATCCGCTCGTTCGGGCCGCCGACCAGCGAGGAGCTGCGGCACGACTTCCTCTGGCGGATTCGCCGGGAGCTGCCGCCGCCCGGGTACGTGGGGATGTTCAACCGTTCGCACTACGAGGACGTGCTGATCGCCCGGATCGGCGCGCTGGTGCCGGAGGCGACCTGGCGAGCCCGCTATGACGAGATCAACTCGTTCGAGCGGGAGCTGACCGAGGACGGGGTGACAGTGGTCAAGGTGATGCTGCACATCTCGTACGCCGAGCAGGGCGAGCGCCTGTTGGGCCGGCTCGACGACCCGCGCAAGCACTGGAAGTACGACCCCTCCGACCTCGACTCCCGGGGGCACTGGGACGACTACCAGGCCGCGTACGCGGAGGCTCTGAGCCGATGTGGCACGGACGCCGCGCCCTGGTTCGTGGTGCCGGCGGACCGCAAGTGGTACCGGGACTGGGCAGTGGCCCACCTGTTGCGTGAGACGTTCGACACGCTCGATCTGGGGTATCCGGCTGCCGATTTCGACGTGGCGCGGGAGCGTGAGCGGCTGCTGGCTGGGGGCGCGGGTGCGGGTGGGGCGGTCGAGATGAACGGCAGGTGAACGAGCGGTGAATGGTGCCTGGCCAGGGGTGGGCCGGCGAATTCCCGGTTCGGCCGTTTTCTAGCATTCACCGAGCGGGCACCCGTAAGGCACCCGCCGGGCACCGCCACCCTTCCACCAACGCGACGAGGTCTGTGCTGTGAAGTTTTCCTTCCGCCCCACCGAGGGCGCCTTCTACGAGCTCTTCACCAGGGCCGCGCAGAACCTGGTCCGGGGTACCGCGCTGCTCAACGAGCTGGCCCTGCCGGGCGTGGACGTGCAGTCCGTCAGCGAGCGGTTGACCGAGGTCGAGCACGACAGCGACCAGATCACCCATGAGCTGTACAAGAAGATCAACTCGACCTTCATCACCCCGTTCGACCGGGAGGACATCTACCGGCTCGGCTCGCTGCTGGACGACGTGATGGACCATCTGGAGGCGGTCGGCGACCTGCTCTACCTGTACGGGCTCACCGAGCTTCCGGCGCTGCCCCGTGAGCTGCACGAGATGGTCAACGTGCTCGACCAGCAGGCCAAGCTGACCGCCGAGGCGATGCCCCGGCTGAAGTCGATGAAGGATCTCGACGACTACTGGATCGAGTGCAACCGGCTGGAGAACGAGGGCGACCGGATCAACCGGCAGCTGCTCGTCCGCCTCTTCTCCGGTGAGTACGACGCGTTGACGGTCCTGAAGATGAAGGAGGTCGCTGACGAGCTGGAGGCCGCCTGCGACGCCTTCGAGCACGTGGCCAACACCGTCGAGACCATCGCCGTCAAGGAGTCCTGAGCCGGTGTCCCCTGAACTCATCGCCGTGCTGGCGGTGATCGCGGTGGCCCTGGCGTTCGACTACACCAACGGCTTCCACGACGCCGCCAACGCGATCGCCACCAGCGTCTCCACCCGGGCGCTGACCCCCCGGATCGCGCTCGGGCTCGCCGCGGTCGGCAACTTCGTCGGCGCCCACTTCGGCGCCGGTGTGGCCAAGACCGTCGGCGACGGCCTGGTCACCCTGCCCACCGGCATCAGCAGCCTGGGGGTGGTCTTCGCCGGGGTGCTCGGCGCGATCGCCTGGAACCTGATCACCTGGTACTTCGGCCTGCCCTCGTCGTCCTCCCACGCCCTGTTCGGCGGGCTGGTCGGCGCGACCCTGCTGTCCACCGGCGGAATCGTGCAGTGGGTCAACATCGGCGAGAAGGTCATCCTGCCGATGGTGCTCTCGCCGATCGTCGGCCTCACCCTCGGCTACCTGCTGATGCTGGCCATCCTGTGGCTGTTCCGGAAGGGGCAGCCGGGCAAGCTCAACCGGGGCTTCCGCTGGGCGCAGACCGCCTCGGCGGCAGCCATGTCGGTCGGCCACGGCATGCAGGACGCCGCCAAGACCATGGGCATCGTGGTGCTGGCGCTCTACACCGGTGGTTTCCAGGAGAGCAAGACGCACATCCCCGGGTGGGTGTTCTGGACCTCGGCGACGATGCTGGCCCTCGGCACGTACGCCGGTGGTTGGCGGATCATCCGGACCCTGGGCCGCAAGATCATCGACCTGGGGCCGCCGGAGGGCTTCGCCGCCGAGACCGTCGCCAGCGCGGTGCTCTACTTCAACGCCCTGGTGCTGAAGGCGCCGATCTCCACCACCCACACCATCACCTCGGCGATCATGGGCGTGGGTGCCACCAAGCGGCTCTCCGCGGTTCGCTGGAACGTGGCCGGCAACATCGTGCTCGCCTGGATCATCACGTTCCCGGCAGCCGCACTTATCGCGTGCATCATGTACCTGCTGGTCCGGCCGCTCTTCGGCTGAGTCGCGCGAACGGGCCCCCGGTCACGGTCTCGCCGTGGCCGGGGGCCCGTCGTCTGTTCAGACGTAGCGCACGCCAATCTGCTCGCGGACCATGTCCAGCAGGGCCATCACCTCAAGGGTGGTGGCGTGCGACACCGCCGGGCTCTCGGTCAGCCCGGCGGCCAGGCAGCGCTGCACCTCGATCGCCTCGTACTGGTAGCCGTTGCCGGCCCCGTCGGCGACGAGGGTCTCCGGCTCCGCGCCGGCCCGGTGCAGGGTCACCGAACCCGGCCGGAAGAACGGCTCCGGCAGGTCGATCCGCCCGGTGGTGCCCGTTATCGAGGCGGTCTGCCCGCTCAACCCGACCATGCCGCAGCTCAGGGTGGCCAGGGCGCCGGTGTCGTAACCGAACAGGATGCCGGTGTTCTCGTCCGTGCCCTCCGGGCCGAGCTGTGCCCAGGACCGGATGTGCTGCGGCACCCCGAGCAGCAGGTGAGCCAGGCTGATCGGGTAGATCCCCAGGTCGAGCAGGGCACCCCCGCCCAGCGCCGCGTTGCGCATCCGGTGCTCCGGCGCGAACGGCCCGGCCACTCCGAAGTCGGCCCGGACGCCGGTCACCGCGCCGATCGCCCCGTCCGCGATCAGCTCAACCACCCGCAGGATCATCGGATTCAGCCGCATCCACATGGCCTCCATCAGGAAGACCCCGGCGGCGCGGGCGGTCTCCACCAACTCGGTGCTGGTGGCCAGGTCGAGGGTGAACGGCTTCTCCAACAGCACCGCCCGCCCGGCGGTGAGGCAGGTCATCGCCGCCTCGTAGTGCGCGGAATGCGGGGTCGCCACGTAGATCGCGTCCACCTCCGGGTCGGCGGCCAACTCCACCCAGGAGCCGTAGGCGCGCTTCGCGCCGTACGTGTCGGCGAAGCGCCGCGCGCTCTCCACGGCGCGGGAACCGACCGCGACCAGCTCGGCGTCCGGCACCAGCCGGAGATCTTCGGCGAAACGGCTGGCGATGTGGCCGGTGGCCAGGATGCCCCAACGAGTCATGCCGGAACGCTAGCCCAGCCAGGTGAACCGCCCGATGCCCGGCCTGCGGCGCAACCACATCCCGGCCCGGCGCGTGGGGCCTTGCGCCCTGATGAGCGTGATGATTCTGGGGCATATTGATGTCTCAGAGTCATCACGCTCGAATCGCCGACCGCGCCGACCGCTCCATGGCCCAGCGCGCGGCCGGCGTTCCCCCAGGCGGGAACTAGGCTCGCGAGCATGACGATCGACAGTGCCGGCTTCGCCGCCCCGGCCGCCCTGGTCGAGCACGCCCGCCGGTTCCAGGCCGAGGGTGGCACCCCGGCCACCCCCCGGGTCGCGGCCACCGTGCTGCTGCTGCGTCCGACCGACGCCGACTTCGAGGTGTACGTCATCCGCCGGGTCGCCGCCATGACCTTCGGCGGGATGTACGCCTTCCCCGGCGGCGGGGTGGACCGCTCCGACTCGGCGGCCCACCTCGACTGGGCCGGCCCGCCGCCGGGCGAGTGGGCGGACCGGCTCGGGGTGGCCCCGCAGGCCGCGCAGGCGGTGGTCTGCGCCGCCGCCCGGGAGGTCTTCGAGGAGGCCGGTGTGCTGCTCGCCGGCCCGGACCGGGAGACCGTGGTGGGCGACGTCAGCGGCGACGCCTGGGAGGCGGCGCGGCAGGACCTGGAGGGGCGTCGGTTGGGCTTCGCGGCGCTGCTCGCCGACCGTCAGCTCACGCTTCGATCGGATCTGCTGCTGCCGTGGAGCCGGTGGATCACTCCCGAGTTCGAGCCGCGCCGCTTCGACACGTACTTCTTCATCGCCCTGTTGCCGGCGGGGCAGCGGACCCGCGACGTCTCCGGCGAGGCCGACCACACCCTGTGGATCCGGCCGGCGGACGCCCTGGCCCGGGCCCAGGCCGGCGAGCTGACGATGCTCCCACCGACCCTGGTCACGCTGGCCCAGGTGGCGGCGGCCGGCGACCTGGCCGGGGTGGCGCGCGCGGCGGCTCATCGGGACGCCGCCACCCCGGTCACCCCACGCCTGGACCTGCCCCCAAACGGCCAACCCCGCTTCGTCCTGACCTGAGCCCGAGCGCCTCCCCCTCCCCGCGCCCCCGGCACGGGGTTGACACCGGAAATGACACCGGCGCCCACGCCGGGAGGGCGGGGCGCCGGTGACCGGTCGTGGTCGGCTCAGCCGAAGCGGCCGGTGATGTAGTCCTCGGTCTTCTTCACGCTCGGGTTGCTGAAAATCTTCTGGGTGTTGTCGTACTCGATCAGCCGGCCCGGGTCGCCGGTCTTCTCGATCGAGAAGAAGGCGGTCCGGTCCGACACCCGTGCGGCCTGCTGCATGTTGTGCGTCACGATGATGATCGTGAACTTGTCCTTGAGCTGGAACATCAGGTCCTCGATCGCCAGCGTGGAGATCGGGTCCAGGGCGGAGCACGGCTCGTCCATCAGGACTACCTGCGGCTCGACCGCGATGGTCCGGGCGATGCAGAGCCGCTGCTGCTGACCGCCGGAGAGGCCCGCGCCGGGCTTGCCGAGCCGGTCCTTGACCTCGCCCCACAGGTTCGCGGCGCGCAGGGCCTTCTCGGCCGCGTCCTCCAGGATCGACTTCTTGCGGACCCCGTTGAGCTTCAGCCCGGCCACCACGTTCTCGAAGATGCTCATGGTGGGGAACGGGTTCGGTCGCTGGAAGACCATGCCGATCGTGCGCCGGACCGCGGTGACGTCCACGTCCCGGTCGTAGATGTCCTGGTCGTCGATGGTCAGGCTGCCCTCGACCCGGGCTCCCGGCAGCACCTCGTGCATCCGGTTGATCGACCGCAGGAACGTCGACTTGCCGCAGCCGGACGGCCCGATGAGAGCGGTGACCGTCTTCGGTTCGACAGTCAGGTTGATGTTCTCGATCGCCTTGAAGCCGCCGTAGTACGCGGTGACGTTCGAGGCGGAGACGCGCTTGGCCATGGTGGTACCTCCGGGGTTCATCGGCTGAGCCGGTTGCGACGGGCCAGCAGCTTCGCCGCGATCGTCAGGATGAGCACGAGGGCGACCAGGGTGAGTGCCGCGGTCCACGCCCGTGCCGGGGCGTACTTCGACGCGTCGCCGGCCTGCTGGTAGACGAAGAGGGACAGCGACGACTGGTTGTTCTCGAAGGGGTTGGTGTTGATCGCGGCGCCACCGCCGGCGACCAGCAGCACCGGCGCGGTCTCACCGGCCGCGCGGGCGATGGCGAGCATGACGCCGGTGACGATGCCGGGCAGCGCCGTCGGCAGCACCACCCGCAGGATCGTCTTCCACTTGGGTACGCCGAGCGCGTACGCGCCCTCGCGCAGTGGCGCCGGGACGAGGCGGAGCATCTCCTCCGTGGACCGGACGATGGTGGGGAGCATGAGCACGCTCAGCGCGAGCGCGGCGGCGAAGCCGGAGAAGCTGGGCCGGCCGTCGTTGAACCACGGCGACACGATCAGCACCCAGAACGCCAGCACGAAGAGGCCGGAGACGATCGACGGGATGCCGGTCATCACGTCCACGAAGAACCGGATCACGAAGGCGAACTTGCCCCGCCCGTACTCGACGATGTAGATCGCGCAGAGGACGCCGAGCGGGACGGTGATCAGGGTGGCGATACCGACCTGCTCCAGCGTGCCGACGATCGCGTGGTACGCGCCGCCGTTGGCGTCCCGGGCCCCGATGTTGTTCATCGAGGTCTGGAAGAAGTTGCCGTCGAGGCGGCTGGCGCCCTTGCTGACCAGCGTCCAGACCACCGAGACGAGCGGCAGCACCGCCAGCACGAAGGCGGAGTGGATCAGCGCGCTCCAGGTGCGGTTGCGGGCCGAGCGGCGCCCCTCGACCGCGTTCGCGGCGGCGAAGAGCCCGACCAGGTAGAGGATCGCACCGAGGACGACGACCAGGACCGGGCCGCCGACGCCGGCGCCGTAGACGATCACGGCGGAGAGCGCCAGGGCCGCCACGGCGATGGCCGGGGCGGCGTACCAGGGCAGCCGCTTGGCCCGCAGCGAGTCGGGCTGGGCCGGCGGCCGGGTGCGGTGGGAGGTGGCGGTTGTGGTCATGCGGCCGACTCCGTGAACTCCCGGCGGCGGTAGATGATGGCCCGCGCAGTGATGTTGACGATCAGCGTGATGGCGAACAGCACCAGGCCGGAGGCGATCAGAGCGCCCCGGCCGGTCGCGTTCGCCTCGCCGAACGCGTTGGCGATGTTGGCGGCGATGGTGTTGCCGCCGTTCTGGATCAGGTTGAACGAGATGCCGAAGGTGATGCCGAGGGTCAGTGCCAGGGCGATGGTCTCACCGAGCGCCCGGCCGAGGCCGAGCATCATCGCGGCGATGATGCCGGGGCGGCCGTAGGGGAGCACCGCGGTGCGGAGCATCTCCCAGCGGGTGGCGCCCAGGGCGAGGGCGGCCTCCTCGTTCGCGGTGGGCGTCTGGAGGAACACCTCGCGGGAGAGCGAGGTGATGATCGGCAGCACCATGATGGCGAGCACCAGGGCGCCCAGCATGACGGACGCTCCGAAGGGGCCGTCGCCGCCGAAGAGCGGGATCCAGCCGAAGTGCTGGTTCAGCCAGACGGAGAAGTCCCGGACCGGGCTGCTGAAGACGTCCCGCCCCCAGAGGCCGAAGACCACGCTCGGCACGGCGGCGAGCAGGTCGACCAGGAAGCCGAGTGTGGTGCCCAGCCGGCGGGGTGCGTAGTGCGAGAGGTAGAGGGCGATGCCCAGCGCCACCGGCACCGCCATGAGCAGTGCCAGCGCCGAGCTGAGCACGGTGCCGAAGGCGAGCGCGCCGATGCCGAACTTCGGCTGTGTCTCGTTGGGCGACCAGCCCTCGTAGGACCAGAAGTTCTCGGTGTTGGCGCGTAGGGCCGGCACCGCCTTGACGACCAGGAAGATCGCGATGGCGGCGATGATGACCAGAACGGCGGTGCCGGCGGCCAGTGTGAGACCGCGGAAGGCCCGCTCGGCGCCGAACCTACGGCTGCGCGGCAGCGCGCCGCCGCCGCCCAGCCCGGTGCCGCCCGGGGTACGGGTGCTGACTGGTGCCTCGGCCACACGCGCCGAGGCACCGGCGGGCCACTCGTGACTCTGGGTCACGCGCGTCCCGCCGGTGCCGGCGTCGGCCGAGCGGTGGGGGGTTTCACCCATCTGCTCGCTCGATTCGATTGCGGAGTGGTGTCGGTCAGGAGATGTTCTTGACTGCGGCCTCGACCTTGGTGCGGACGCTCTCCGGCAGCGGGGCGTAGCCCAGCTCGGTCATGGCAGCCTGGCCCTCGGTGCTGGCGGCGTAGCCCAGCAGACCCTTGACCAGCGGCAGCTTGTCGGCGGCGAGGCCCTTGCTGCAGACGATCTCGTACGTCGCCAGGACGATCGGGTAGGCCCCGGCCTCCTTGGTGTTGTAGTCGATCGACAGCTTGAGGTCGTCGCCCTGGCCCTCGACCTTGGCACCGGCGATGGTCTTGCCGGCCGCCTCGGCGGTCAGCGCGGCGAACTCGCCCGCACCGTTACCGATCTTGGACATCTTCAGGCCGGCGTTCTCGGCGAACGACCACTCCATGTAGCCGATGGAGCCGTCGGCACCCTTGACCCGGCTGGCCACGCCGTCCGAACCCTTGGCGCCGGTGCCGCCCGGGGCCTTCCACGCCTTGGCCTTGCCGAAGGTCCAGTCCGCCTCGGCGGTCTTGGAGAGGAAGTTGGTGAAGTTGTCGGTGGTGCCCGACTCGTCCGAGCGGTGGACGGTCTGGATGGTGGTCGCCGGGAGCTTGGCGTCCGGGTTGTCGGCCTTGATCGCGGCGTCGTCCCACTTGGTGACCGTGCCGGCGAAGATCTTCGCCAGGGTGGCCGGCTTGAGCTGGAGGTTGTCCACGCCGCTGACGTTGTAGGCGACGGCCACCGGGCCGATCACCATCGGCAGGTGGATGGCCTTGCCGCCGACGCACTTGGCGTCGGCCTGCGGCTGCTCCTCCGGCTTGAGCGCGGAGTCGGAGCCGGCGAAGTCGGCGGTCCCGGCGATGAACGCCTGGATGCCGGCGCCCGAGCCGCTGGGCTCGTAGTTGATCGTTACACCCTGGCACTTCTGCTGGTACGCCTTGATCCACTCGGCCATGGCGTTCTTCTGCGCCGACGAGCCCTGGGCGTTCAGCGTGCCGGTAGCGCAGTCGACCGCGGCGGCCGAGCCCGAAGCGCTGGCGCCGGAGGCGGGCTCGTTGTTGTCCGAGCCGCATGCGCTGAGACCGAGCGTCGCAGCAAGGGCGAGGCCGGCAATCGCGCCGTACCGCTGGAGCTTCACCTGAGGGGTTTCCCTTCGCGTCTGACTTGGCGCCCCGATCCCGGGGCCCGAGGACCGGCACTGACCGGCTGACACGAAAGTTAGAAGTGCCAGGTAGCCGGTTCGCCGGTCGCAAGTGAACGCAAGGTGAACACGTACGGCCGCTCAGGTGACCGCTCGCTGAGGGTGAGTTGTCCGTTAAGTGAACCCGGATACACCTGTCGGAACTATGGGCATATTTCCGGTCTGCCGTTATGTCGCCGACGCTCGGCCGTTACCCACCGGTGACCCGGTCAGGGCGGCGGTCGCCGGCCGACGGTCAACCCAGGTGGTAGTTGATGTGCGCGGACCAGCGGGCGAAGCCCAGCCGCTCGTAGAGCGCGACCGCCCCGGTGTTCGAGTCGTCCACGTAGAGCATCACCCGGTCCAGACCGCGCTTGTCCCGTAGATGTGCCAGTCCAGCGGTGGTCAGGGCCCGCCCGAGCCCGCCACCGTGCGCGGTCGGCTCCACCCCCAGGACGTACACCTCGCCGATCCGGGCCGACCCCGGCCGCTCGTGCACCTTGGTCCAGTGGAAACCGAGCAGCCGGCCGGTCGCGGTCTCCTCGGCGAGCAGGAACCCCGCCGGGTCGAACCACGGCTCGGCGAGACGGACCCGCAGGTCGTCCGACGTCCACCGACCCTGTTCGGGGTGCTCGGCGAAGGCCCGGGCGTTGAGGGCCAGCCAGGCCGCGTCGTCCGCCCCGGGCCGGAACGCGCGCAGCGCCACCCCGTCGGGCAGGCGCGGCTCGCCCAGCGGGGCAGCCAACGGCCGGCGCAACTGCCAGAGCACCCGGGCGCGGGTGAAGCCGAGGTCGACGGCGAGCGCGGCGGCCGAGGGGTGGTCGCCGTGCGCCCACGCCCGCAGCGGCCCGGTGGCCGAGGCGAGTACGCCCCGGGCGAGCGCCCGCCCAGTGCCCCGTCGTCGGTACCCGGGGTGCACCACCAGCTCGACTCCGATTCCGCCGACCGGGTCGGTGGTGTCCAGGTGCGCGTACCCGGTGAGGGTGCCATCGTCGGAGCGGGCCATCAGGTGCACGGCGGGGGCGTCGGGGTCGCGGAGCCGGAGCAGGACGTGTTCGTCGAGCGGGTCGGCGCCGTCCGTGTCACCCGCGGCGCTGGCCAGGGCCAGTACGTCGGCGATCTCCGCCGACGCCAGTCGGTCGCTCCGGGTCACCTGGTCGCTGGTCGGCTCCGCGCTGCTCATTCCGCCACCGTATCCGCTGCGTGTCGGGACGCCGGGATCGTCACCGTAAAGCCGCTCACGTCGGGTCGGTGGGGAGTGCCTCCAGCTCGAACCGGGCGGTCAGGTCGGGCAGGATCCGGCGCAGCGCCTCCACCGTGCCCTGTCGGTTCCCACCCGCGTCGTGCAGCAGCACCACCGAGCCCGGTTCCGCCTGGTCCAACACCGTCGCGGTGATCTTGCCGGCGCCGGGCACATCCCAGTCCGACGGATCCACCGACCAGTGCAGCGGGGTCATGCCGAGCTGCCGCGCCACCGACACCACCGGGTACGTCCAGGCCCCACCCGGCTGGCGGTACCAGACGATCGGGGCGTTCGGCACCGCCGCCCGGATCGCCGCGTTGGTGCGCAGCAGGTCGGAGCGGATTGCGTCGGCCGATCGGGTGCCCAGGCCGACGTCGTGATGCCAGGAGTGGTTGCAGAGGGTGTGCCCGGCATCCACGATCGACTGGATCAGGTCGGGATGGTTCTGCGCGTTCTCGCCGACCACGCAGAAGGTGGCTCGTACGTCGTACTCGTTCAGGAGGGCGAGGACCTGCGGGGTGTAACGCGGGTCCGGTCCGTCGTCGAAGGTCAGCGCGAGCCGCGGGGTGCCGGTGGTGGCGTGCGCGCCGAACAGCTTGTCGCCCCCGGCGTCCCGCCCGGACCCGTCCTGGCCGGTCTCGACCGGGCCGGCGTTGCTGCTGGCACTCGGGGTGCCGCCCGGCTCGGCAAGGCTCGGTTGGTCGGCGTAGTGCGGCCCGTCGGCGTTCGTGGTGACACCGGGGGTGTCCCGAGGCTGCTGGTCGGGGATGAGGCTGCGGCCCAGCACGTACGCCGAGCCGAGCAGCCCCACCACCACCAGTGTCACGATCCCCGCGGCCCGCGCGGTGGAACTGACCCGCGTCACGACGTCCGCCCGGCTCGCCGGTCACGCCGGCCCGTCGCCCCCGTGTGCAGTGCGCGCACCGTCGCCCCTTTCTCCGACAAACCCGGCAGTCAGAATAGAGCCGCCAAGCTGCGCAAAAAGGGCATATGGGAAATCGCTCGGAGCGATGGGCGGATCAGACCGGCAGCGGCGCGTGCTCCGCCTCGGAAAGCGACCGCGACGGCGGTACGACGAACTTGTAGCCGACCTGGCGGACCGTGCCGATCATCGACTCGTACTCCGAGCCGAGCTTGGCGCGCAGTCGCCGGACGTGCACGTCCACCGTGCGGGTGCCGCCGAAGTAGTCGTAGCCCCAGACCTCGCGCAGGAGCTGGTCGCGGGTGAACACCCGACCCGGGTGCTGGGCCAGGAACTTCAGCAGCTCGAACTCCTTGTAGGTGAGGTCGAGCGGACGGCCCTTCAGTTTGGCCGCGTACGTGTCCGGGTCGATGGTCAGCTCGCCAGCCCGGATCGAGCCACCCGCACCGGCGGTCGCGTTGCTGAGCCGGCCCACCGCCAGCCGCAGCCGGGCCTCGACCTCGGCGGGGCCGGCTGAGGCGAGGATGACGTCGTCGACGCCCCAGTCGGCGTTGAGCGCGATCAGCCCGGCCTCGGTCACCACCGCGACCAGCGGCACGCCGAGCCCGGTGGCGTGCAACATCCGACAGGTCGCCCGGGCCTCGCTCAACTCCGATCGGGCGTCCACCATCACCGCGTCCGGGCTGGGGCCCGCGACGAGGGTGCGAACGTCGCGCGGCGCGGTGCGGACCGAGTGCGGCAGCAGGTCGAGTGCCGGCAGCACAGCCGACGGTTCCCCTGCGCGCGCGGTCACCAGCAGCAGGATCTCCACGATCACCTCCGTCCCGGCGGCGTGAGGCCGCACGCGACCAGTCGCACTCATCGAGGAGTGCGCTGAGAAATTGCGTGGTCCCGGCGTCGCTGACGGGGCGGGTAACGCGTTGAGCGTAACCGATCGCCTCGGCCGCGCCGTCAGGCCATTTCCCGTTTGTCTATCTTGCCCCTGATCGTGGCATGGTTTTTAACGTCGCTGAAACCCTTGACCACCGCGTCGGGCGGTCGGTCTGGCACGATCGGGTCGTGTTTCCCTCCACCTCGCCCGAGGCCGGCCGCGAATCGTGGCCCAGCGGGCCCCAGCCGGGTCCGGCCGCCGCACCGACGCGCGGCCAACCGCCCGCGCCGCGTACCGGTCCGGCCACCGTCGATGGCGATCGCCGCGAACGGGGCGGGCCTCGCCGGGCCCGTCGCGCCGGCGAACCGGCCCGCCGATCCGAAGACGAGATCGACGAGCCGGACGAGGAGGTCATCGCCCCGGTCGAGGTGCACCGCCAGCTGGCGCTGACCATCGCCGGCTTCGCCGCGCTGCTCGGCGTCGGTCTGGTGCTCGCCGCGCAGACGTCCGGCCCCGGTCACCGGCTGCCGTTCGCCTTCATCATCTTCGGCGTCCAACTGCTGTTCGTGCTCGCCTGGACGATGGCCATGCGTCCGCCCGCGTTGCTGGTGGTCGCCGGGATCAGCGCCGCCGTCGCGGCGCTGGTCGACATCGCCGCGGTGCAGACCGACGTCGCCGGCCTGGCGCCGCTGGGTTACCTGGCCGCCGGCGGGTTCCTCGCCGCCGTGCTCGGCCAGCTGGTTCGCCGGGTCGACCGGGTTCGGGTCACCGATTCCCTCGGCGCCACGCTGCTGATCGTCGTCGGGGTGGTGGCCTTCGGCACCCTGATCGTGCTCAGCCGGATTCCGGCCGGCACCCAGGCGATCACCGTCTGCCTGACCGCGAGCGGTGTCGCGCTCACCGTCGCCCGACTCACCGACGCCGTGCTGCCCTGGCCCCGGCTCGCCCCGCAGGTGCCCCGGGGCGCCGCCGGCGTGGTGGGTGGCGCGATGGTCGGCACGCTGACCAGCGCCCTGCTCGGCAGCTACCTGGTGGCGCCCTTCACGCCGACCCGGGCCGCCGTGATCGGCCTGGTCGCGGCGGTCACCGCCGTCCTCGCCGACCTCGCCGTGGGGTACGCGGAGGCGGGCCGGCTGATGGCCGGTGAACCGCCCACCATGTGGGTGGCCCGGCACATGCAGGGTCCGCTCGGCGGATTCGCCCTGGCGGCACCCGCCGCGTACGCCATGTGCATGCTCTTCCTCTGACGCCACGGTTGAGCGCGGAGCCGGTCGGGTACCTACAGAGTCGCCGCCCTGCGGCGTCGGTACGAACGACCCGTCGCGGTGCGGCGGGCGGAGACAGGAGGCGGCGTGGCGCAGGACTATCCGGTGCACGAGGCGCGACCCCGGCGGCGTGGCCGCAAGCTGCTCATCGGGCTGTTCGTTCTGCTCCTGCTGCTGGCGGGGTTGCTGGTGGTCGCCGATCGGGTGGCGGTCGGGGTCGCCGAGCGGATGATCGCCGACCGCGTGCATCAGGAAATCACCAAGCAGGGTGCGCAGTCCGCCGCGCCTGATGTGGAGGTGGGCGGAACTCCGTTCCTCACCCAGGTGCTGGATGGCCGTTACCAGCGGATCACCATCAACCTGCGGGACGTGCAGGCCTCGGTCGCGGGCGACGCCGTCCGGCTGCCGGTGCTCGACGTGACCGCCCGCAACGTGCGGGCCTCACTGGACACGCTGCGCAGCGGGCAGGGTGACGTCGTGGCGGACACCGTCAACGGCGCCGGCACGATCAGCTACGAGAGCCTGGCCGCGCTGCTGAACCGCCCGGGGCTGACGCTCGGCGAGCAGAACGGCAAGCTCACCGTCACGGCCCCGGCGGACATCCTCGGTCAGAAGCTCACCATCAGCGGCACCGCCGACGTCACCGTCGCCGACAACGGCGCGGTCGCCCTACGCTTCAACGACCTGGACGCCGCGGGTCTGCCGAACCTGCCGCTGGCCCGCGCCTTCCTGAGCAACTACGCCAAGAGCATCTCCATCGACGTGCCCCTCCCGGAGTTGCCGTTCCAGCTCGCGGTCCGGGAGGTCCGTCCACTGCCGGAAGGGCTGGCGGTCACCGCCGACGCGAAGAACGTGCCGATCAACTCCGTTGGCTGACTCCGCAGGCGCGGTGGGACGCCGACATCCCCGGCGGCCCTGGCGATTCCCGGATGGTGGTCGGCTGAGTGGCAGCACGGTCACTGGCTGGTAGGCTCCGTGCCCATGGGGACCCACCTCACCAAACGGCGCGCGGTCGACCTGTGCCGCGTGGCCACCTGCCTGTGTCGCCCCGTCATCTGACGGCGGGGCTGTCTCCGGCCGCCTGACGGCGGCCACCGGCACAGGGTTCTCGCACCCTCCGGTTATCCCACCGAACGCCCGGCAGCGGCGCCGTCGCACGAACCCGTGATCCCGTCCTTCCGCTGGGTCCCGCGCGTGGTGCGACAGAGATACCCATCGATTCACGCGCGTTGGCTCACCATCCATCCTCACCAGGGAGTGATTCGATGAGTCGCGACACCGCACTCGTTTCGGCCGAGTGGGCCGAGAAGAACCTCGACGCCCCGGGCGTCGTCTTCGTCGAGGTCGACGAGGACACCTCGGCCTACGACACCGGCCACATCGCCGGTGCCATCAAGATTGACTGGAAGACCGACCTTCAGGACCAGGTCCGCCGGGACTTCGTCAACAAGACGCAGTTCGAGGCGCTGCTCTCCGAGCGGGGCATCAGCAACGACGACACCGTCATCCTGTACGGCGGCAACAACAACTGGTTCGCCGCGTACGCCTACTGGTACTTCAAGCTCTACGGTCACCGCGACGTGAAGCTGCTCGACGGCGGCCGCAAGAAGTGGGAGCTGGACGCCCGTCCGCTCGTCACCGACGCGGTGTCCCGCCCGGCGACGCAGTACGTCGCGCAGGAGCCGGACACCTCCATCCGGGCCTTCCGGGACGAGGTCGTCGCCGCGATCGGCACCAAGAACCTGGTCGACGTGCGCAGCCCCGACGAGTTCGCCGGTCGCCTGCTCGCCCCCGCCCACCTGCCGCAGGAGCAGGCGCAGCGGGCCGGCCACATCCCCACCGCGATCAGCGTGCCGTGGTCCAAGGCGGCCAACGAGGACGGCACCTTCCGGTCCGACGACGACCTGCGCAAGATCTACGGCGACGCGGGGCTCGACGACAGCAAGGAGACCATCGCCTACTGCCGGATCGGTGAGCGCTCGTCGCACACCTGGTTCGTGCTCCAGGAGCTGCTGGGCCACCGCAACGTCAAGAACTACGACGGCTCGTGGACCGAGTACGGCTCGCTGGTCGGTGTGCCGGTCGCGCTCGGCGACGAACCGGGGGAGGCGTGATCATGACACTTCCCATCGCTGCGGGTTGTGCCGCACCCGACCAGGCCGCGCCGCTGCCGGCCAGCCTGGATCTGGAGAAGGAAACCGTCATCACCGGCATCGTCCGCTCCGCCGAGGCCGAGCCGGTGCCGGGCGCGTACGTCCGGCTGCTCGACTCGACCGGTGAGTTCACCGCCGAGGTGGTCACCTCGGCCGCCGGGCAGTTCCGGTTCTTCGCCGCGCCGGGCTCGTGGACGCTGCGGGCGCTGTCCCGGCACGGCAACGGCGACACCGCGGTCACGGCCGGCCGAGGTGTCAACGAGGTTGCTGTCACCGTCGCCTGACCCACCGCTCTGATCGACCGGGGCCGGTCACCCTGCCGGGTGGCTGGCCCCGGTCGTTTCCCCGCCCGCCGACGCGCCGCGACGGGTGCCGAAATCCATCGGCATGCGTCACTATCTACGGGTGGAATTCAGGGATGAAAGTGGCGGGTCCGACGAAGTGGTCCCCATCGTCCTCTGCGTCGGCGCGAACGCGTCGATGCGGGAGCGGGTACTGAGCCAACTCGACGGGCTCACCCCGGTGCTCAGCTGCGCCGACCTGGCCGAGCTGCGCGAGCTGCTGTCGTCGCCGACCGGCCGGGCGCCGGCCGATCCCTCCGGCCGTCCGCACGCCGGGGCGCAGGGCCCGGTCGAGTGGGGTGAGCTGGTCGTCGACCGGACCGGACACCGGGTCACCTGGCGCGGCGACCCGCTCCCGCTGACCCCCACCGAACGGGAACTGCTCGCCCTGCTCATCAGCCCACCACTGGTGGTGCGCAGCTACGAACAGCTCTGCGCCGCCGCCCCCGAGGCCGTGGACATCGCCGCGTTGCGGACCACAGTCAAACGGCTCCGCCGCAGGCTGCGGGGCCTGCCCGGCGGGCCGCAGGTGCACACCGTACGAGGGATCGGCTATCGACTCGACCCGCCGCCTCGGCGCAACGGCCGCTGACCCGCGGTTCGCCCCGCCCCGCCGACCGCCTCCGCCGCCGGCCCGCCGGCGGGCGCGTGACACCATGGCCGGGTGAGCGGTGCTGTCCAGACGGGTTCGGCCTCTTCGACCGGAGCCGCCGCGCCGGCACCGACCCGGCCGCGGCGACGGTGGCTGCTGGCCGTGACCGTGGCCTGGGCCGTGTTGCTGGCCGGGCTCACCTGGTTGTCGGTGCGGAACGACCCGCCGACCGTCCGCGAACAGCGTTCCCTCGATCAGGCCGGGCCGGTCGTCGACCGGGCGGTCGGTGAGTTGGCGCGCGCGGCCGGTGCGGCCAATCTGCTGGAGCTGAGCCCGGCACGAATCTCGTCCGGCTGCCGCGTCACCCCGTTCGCCGACGGGGCGAGGCTGCGACGCGAGGTCGTTGTGCTCGGGGCCACCGGCGACGAGCGGGCCGTGCTGGCCGGCATCGCCGATCGGCTGCCGGCGAGCTGGCGGGCCGGGGTCGGGCCCGGGGTGGACGGCCCCGAACTGCGCGCCGACGCCGGAGAATTCGTGGCCGTCGAGGGGCGGCCGACCGTCGACGGCCGGGTGCGCCTGGTCGTCGACACGGGCTGCCGGCCGATCGGCACCGGCTACATCCCGGCCCTGGTCACCTCTGATGGGCCGGAGACCGCCGCGCTGACCGCCGCGCGGCAAGCACTTCACCAGCCCGGTGACGCCGTGCCGGAGCTGGTCATCGCGCCCTGCCCGGGCGGCGGGCTCGCCCGCACCGCATGGTCCGCGACCGGTCCCGGCCCGGCGGCCTCCACGACCGCCCTCGCCGCACTGGCCGGCAATGCCCCCCTGCTGGACCAACCCCCGGTGTACGCGTACCGCAGTGGCGCCGTCACGGTGCTGGCCGAGCTCGGCGCGGACGCCACCCGACTGGCCGCCACCGTCGGCTGCCCGGACTGAGCCGCGCGACCCGCCCGGGTCAACCGTTGCCCGGCTGATCCTCCGGGTCACGGCTGCGGCCCAACGCGTCGACCGTGCCCCACCGGCCGGGGATGTCCAGCAGCTCGAGCCGACCCATCCCCGGTGGCACAGCCGGGTCGATGATCAGGTGCTCGCCCTGCGGCTCCAACCCCAGCATCACCCGCAACAGCAGCAGGGGGGTGCCGGTCGACCAGGCCTGCGGGCTGCATGCGGTCGGGTACTCGACCGGGTAGTCGGTGAGGTCCCGGGCGTAGCCGGCGAACGCCTCCGGCAGCCGCCCCTCGAAGTACCGCGACGCCGCCAGCATCCGCTCGCAGATCAACCCGGCCTCCTCCCGGAAGCCGTACCGCCACAACCCCCACGCGATGATCGAATTGTCGAACGGCCAGACCGTTCCCACGTGGTAGCCGATCGGGTTGTACCGTCCCTCGTCGGCGGCGAGCGTCCGCACCCCCCAGCCGGAGAAGAGCCGCGGCCCGAGCAGGTGCTCGACCACCTTGCCGGCGCGCGACTCGTCCACGATGCCGCTCCACAGCAGGTGCCCGATGTTCGAGGTCAGCGCGTCCACCTGCCGGCCGTCGGCGTCCAGCGCGAGCGCGTAGTGCCCCCGGTCGGAGATCCAGAAGTCGCGGTCGAACCGCTGTTTCAGGTCGGCGGCCTGGCGCTCCAACTCGTCGGCGAACTCCGGATCGTTCCAGAAGTTCCGGGCCAGTCGGGCGGCCCGGATCTTCGCGTCGTACGCGTAACCCTGCAACTCGCAGGTGGCCCGGGGAAAGCCCGGCAGCTCGCCGTCGGCGTACGAGATGGCGTCCCAGGAATCCTTCCAGCACTGGTTCTGCAGACCGGTCTCCGGGTTGCGGGTCTGGTACCAGAGGTAGCCGGTGCCGAGCAGGTCACCGTAGGTGTCGATCCACTCCAACGCCTTGCGGACCTGCGACTCCAGCCGACGGACGAGCGCGGCGTCGCCGGTCCACCGCTCGTACTCGTCGATCAGGATGATGAACAGGGGTGTCGAGTCGGCCGACCCGTAGTAGGGCGAGTGTGGCTGCTCCTCGAAGCCGGCGGTCTCCCCGTACCGCAGCTCGTGCAGGATCTTGCCGGGTTCCTCGTCCCGGAAGTCGTCCACCCGCTGTCCCTGTAGTCCGGCGAGCATCAGGATGGTCGGCGGGACCAGCTCCGGCAGGAACGGCAGCACCTGCAACGAGGTGATGATGCTGTCCCGGCCGAACAGGGTCATGAACCAGGGCAGACCCGCCGCGATCAGCCGTACGCCCAGGGCGATCGACTCGTAGCGCAGTGCGGCCAGGTCGTTGAGACTGCGCCGGTACGCCCCGGCCAGCGGTTCGCAGTCGCAGCCGAGCTTCGGCGCCCGGTCGATCAGTTCCTGCTGCTCGGCCCGGATGGCGTCCGCGCTGCGGCTGCCGCCGTACGGCAGGGTGGCCCGGATGTCCTCGCCACGGGCACCGAAGACGACGCTGGACACGTGCAGCCGGGTGGTCCACGTGCCGTTGCGGGCTATCCGGACCCGGAAGGTCATCCCGGTGTCGTCGACCTGTGCCGGCTCGGTGGTGCTGACCACCGTCTCCCGGTGGAACGCCTCCCGCCGGTAGGACAACCGCAGCTCGTTCTCCCCGACCGTGATGGTGGTCCGGCCCCGCTTCTGCCGGGCGTTCTTGATCTCGAACAGGTCGGCGAAGTCGGCCGCCATCTCTATCCGGAGAGTGCACTCGACCTCCGCGCCGAGGTGGTTCAGCACGGTCAGCTCCTCCTCGAAGCTACCCACGATCTCCCGGCTGCGGATCACCGACGCCTTGGCGTCCAGATAGTGCGTGGGTTCCCCAGGGGCCAGGAAGAACTTGGTGCGGTACGACTCGGAATCGTCGACGGAGAGGGCGTGCAGCCGTTCACCGTCCAGGGTGAGCACCCAGGTGGACAGAAAGCGGGTATCGAAGGAGAACAGCCCGGTGGGGAAGTCGTAGGACGGCTCGATGTCCCCACGCCGGTCGCTGACCAGGAAGGTGTTGCCGTCCAGAATGCTGACGAGTTGTCTCACCGGAGTCGCCCAGTTGCCCGACGGGCGGTTTCGCGCGGGTCGCGGGTGCCGGGCGGGTCCGGGAAGAAGCGGCGGAAGGCGAGGAAGAGCACCACGTTCCCGCTGAACGTGCTCTCGTTGCGCAGCACCGCCGCGACGCCCTGGGCCTCACCGGTGATCAGTCGGTCGAAGAGGGCGGCGCTGCTGTACCAGATGGCGTCGGCCGGGCCACGTTCACGGCTGACCTGCACCGAACCGGGCCGCATCCGGACCAGCCAGTGTTCGCTCCGGTGGTCGTCGGTGAGGTCGATTTGGAGCGTGCCGTCGGCCAGGCCACCCAGGACCTCGGGGGCGCGCGACGGCAGTGCCTCGAAGAATTTCTCCGCCGCCTCGGTCACATCCGAATCGTAGGCAGCCGTCCGAGATGTCGGGTCGGTATCGGCACTCCGCCCGAATCGACCCGGTGCCGTTGTGCGGTCAGTACACGAGTGCCTGCGCGCCCTCGGCTACCGCCTCCTCGACGAAGACCGCGGCACCGGCGATCCGCACCCCGGGGAGTACGTCGTCCGGGCCGATCCCCCGCCGGGCCGCGCACTGCGTGCAGGCGGTCACCCGACCGGTGGTCAGGATGGTGTGCAGCAACTCGGCCAGCGGCGCGGAGTGCGGCAGCTCGAACTGCTGGGCACGACCGGGCAGCGCGAACCAGGTTGACTCACCGGTCAGCCAGAGCGAGACGTCCACCCCGGCCGCGACCGCCGTCGCGGCGACGGTGAATGCCTGCGCGCACCGCTCCGGGGCGTCCGCCCCCGCGGTGGCCTTGACGACGAGAGTGCGGGCCATGTGGCCCAGCATAGGATGGTCGGGATGGTTACCGAGATCGGGTTTGTCAGCCTGCTGGTCGCTGGCCTGGGCGGGCTCGCCGGTGGCCTGGTCTACGTTGCCGTACGCATTTCGAGAGGACGCTGGTGAGCGCGAGGAGTGAGCCGGGGTTGCGAGCCCCGCAGTCGCGAACGAAGGTGGCCCAGTGAGCGCGAGGAGTGAGCCGGGGTTGCGAGCCCCGCAGTCGCGAACGAAGGTGGCCCAGTGAGCGAGAACCCGCTGCAGCCGCCGTGGCTGAACGCGCCGCCGGTCGAGGAGTACCCGTTCGAGGAGAGCCACGACCTGCGGGTCGGGCCGAAGCTGCACCCCGCGCTGGATGCCCTGCTGCCGTACATCGGCCTGTGGCGCGGTCGGGGCAAGGGCGGCTTCCCCACGATCGAGGACTTCGACTACGCGCAGGAGATTCGGATCAGCCACGACGGCCGGCCGTTCCTGCACTACGAGTCGCGCGCCTGGATCCTGGACGAGCAGAGCAAGCCGGTCCGTCCGGCCGGTCGTGAGGTCGGCTGGTGGCGGCCGGTGCTGGTGGACGGGCGGGCGACCGACGAGCTGGAGGCGCTGCTGACCACCCCGTCCGGGGTGATGGAGCTGCACCTGGGCAAGCGCACCGGCACGCAGGTCGAGTTCGCCACCGATGCGGTCGTCCGGACTCCGACCGCCAAGGAGGTCACCGGCGGGCACCGGCTCTTCGGCATCGTCGAGGGCGCGTTGCTCTACGCCCAGGAGATGGCGGCCATGGGGCACGGGCTCAGCCCGCACCTCTCCGCCCGACTCGTCCGGGTCGGCGGCTGACGCTCAGTCGACGGGGAAGCCCAGCACGGCGTGCAGGGCGGGGGTGCGCGGGCAGTGGTCCCGACGCACCCCGTCGAGCTTCCGGACCTCGGCGAGCCCGCGGATGGACGAGCTGAACCACACCCCGTCGGCGTCGTGCAGCTCGGCGGGTGTGACCAGCCGTTCGGCGGCGTCCAGGCCGAGTTCACCGGCGTGATCGAGCAGCCAGGCCACGGTGGTGCCGGGCAGGATGCCGGTGCTGGCGGCCGGCACCGTGCAGAGCGTGTCGTCGGTGAGCCACACCACGTTGGCGGTGGGGCCCTCCAGCGCGTACCCGTCGGAGGAGACCCAGAGCACGTCGTCCACGCCGGCTTGGTGGGCCCAGCGGCGGGCGGCGCTGTTGACAGCGAATGAGGTGGACTTGATCCCCGTCGGCAGCCAGCTCAGCCCGTTGCGGGCGGCGGCGGGCAGCCCGAGCGGCAGGGCGGCCACGTCGATTCCGTCCCGCCGGGCGGCCCGGGAGGACGCCGGCACCTCGGCCAGCGTGGCGTAGACCGTGGGCGGGCCGCCGGCCGCCGGGCCTCGCGTGCAGACCAGCCGGAGCGCCCCCTCCACCGGCGCTGGCCAGCCTGTCCGTACCTCGTCCAGCAGGTCGATCAGCGCGTCGGTGGGGGGCAGGCTCAGGTCGACGGCGGTGGCCGCCGCGGCCAGGCGGGCCAGGTGTTCGTCGCGCAGCCACGGCTGGCCGTCGCGCAGGTGCATGGTTTCGAAGAGGCCGTCGCCGTGCAGCACCCCGAGGTCGTCACCGCGGAGCACCGGCTCGTCGGGCGGCACCAGGCCGCGCCCCAGAACGGCGATCCGCGCGGTCGCGTCGGTCGCGTTCGTCCCGACCGACGACCTCACCATGACCGTCGAGCGTAGCGGTGATCGATCGCGGTGCGGGGAACAGCCCGTGGGCCGAACTATGATCGGACGGTGTCCGAATCCTCCCTCGCGGAAATGCTGCGGGCCCGTGGGCTGCGGCTGACGCCCCAGCGGCAGCTCGTCCTCCAGGCGGTGCTCGATCTGAGTCACGCCACACCGGAGCAGGTGCACACCGCGGTCCGGGAGGTCGCCGCCGGCGTCAACATCACCACCATCTACCGCACGCTGGAGCTGCTGGAACGGCTCGGTCTGGTTACCCACACCCACCTGTCGCACGGCTCACCGACCTATCACGCCGCCGGTGAGCACCAACACGTCCATCTGGTCTGCCGGGAGTGCGGCGCGATCGACGAGATCGAACCGGAGCTGCTCCGTCCCCTCGCCGACCAGTTGGCCGCGCAGCGCGGGTTCCGGGTGGACATCGGGCACGTGTCACTCTTCGGCGTCTGCGTACGCTGCGAGAACGGGGACGAAAAATGATCGACATCGCGGGTGCGGTGGCCGTCGAGAGCATCGACGAGGCCAGCCGTGACCAGCCGGATCCGGCGCATGTCGCGGTCGGCGTGCGGGGGGTGGCCGCGCACTACGGCGACCCGCTGCGGGAGCAGCGCACCCTCGACACCGCTGTCGGTCTGGTCGACCGGTCGCATCGGGGGGTCATCGCGGTGCCCGGCGAGGAACGGGCCGGCTGGCTGCACACGATCACCTCGCAGCACCTGAGCACGCTCTCGGCGGGTGAGGGCACCGAGTTGCTGGTGCTGTCACCACACGGCCACGTCGAGCAGCACGCCATGGTCGCCGAGGACGGCGAGACCGCCTGGCTGGACACCGAGCCGGGGGCGACCGAGGGCCTGCTGGGCTACCTGGAGAAGATGCGGTTCTTCAGCAAGGTCGAACCACGCGACGCCACGGCTGAGCGGGCCCTGTTGTCGCTGGTCGGGCCGGCGGCCACGGAGGCGCTCGGCACGCTCGGCGTGACCGGGCTCGCCGCGCCGGACGTGGTCGAGGTGCCGGGTCCGAGGTTCCCGCACGGTGCCGTACCACCCCGGGCGAGCGTTCGGTACGACGTACGGCCGCTGCCGATCGGCGGCTGGGCTCGACGTGGTCCGCTCGGGGTGGACCTGCTGGTACCCCGCTCGGCGATGGACCAGGTGGTGGCGGAGCTGCGCGGCGCAGGTGTGCCGGTCGCGGGGCTCTGGGCGTACGAGGCGATCCGGGTGGCCGCCCGGCAGCCCCGCGTCGGGGTGGACACCGACCACCGGACCATTCCGGCCGAGGTCGACCTGATCGCCCCGGCGGTGCACCTGGACAAGGGCTGCTACCGGGGGCAGGAGACGGTGGCGCGGGTGCACAACCTGGGCCGGCCGCCGCGTCGCCTCGTACTGCTGCACCTGGACGGGGTGACCACCGATCAGCCGCCGGCGGCCGGTACGCCGGTGACCCTCGACGGCCGGGCGGTCGGCTTCGTCGGCACCGCCGTGCTGCATCACGAGCTGGGCCAGGTCGCCCTGGCGGTGCTGAAGCGGAACGTCCCGGATGACGCCGCGTTGCTGATCGGCGAGACCGCGGCGGCGATCGACCCGTCCTGACCGGGACGTCTAGGATCGCCGGCATGACGACAGGGACGTTGATCACGGTGGCCCCGACCGGCGCTGAGTCGGCCAAGGCGGAGGTGCCGGCGCTGCCGGTGACCCTCGACGAGTTGCTGCTCACCGCCAAGGAGTGCGAGGCGCTCGGCGCCGCCGTGATCCACGTCCACATCCGGGACGACGAGGCCCGGCCGACGCTCGACCCGGTGCGTCTGGCCGACACGGTGGCGGCGCTGCGGGAGAGCACCGACCTGATCGTGCAGCTCTCCTCCGGCGGCGCGGTGACCGACCCGGAGGCCGCCCGGCTCGCCGTGCTCGACGCCCGTCCGGACATGGCCTCCTGCACCATGGGCACTGTCAACTTCGGCGACGACGTCTTCCTTAACCGCTGGGAGTTCATCGTCGACCTGCACACCCGGATGCAGGAACGCGGGATCGTGCCGGAGTACGAGATCTTCGACCTCGGCCACCTGTCCGCGTTGCAGCGGTTGCTCGGCAAGTACGGGCTGCCGGCCGGTGGGCACGTGCACGTCGACTTCGTGATGGGTGTGCCGGGCGGTATGCCGGGCACCACCGAGACGCTCGTCGCGGCCCACCGGATGCTGCGGGACCTGCCGGAGGGCACCACGTTCTCGGCCACCGGCGTCGGCCGGAGCACGATCCCGGTGCTGCTGGCCTCGCTGTCGGCCGGCGGGCACCTGCGGGTCGGCATGGAGGACACCGTGACGTACGCGAAGGGCCGCCCGGTGGAGTCCAACATGCAGTTGGTCGCCCGCGCGGTGGGTTTCGCCCAGCTCGCTCAGCGCCCGCCATTGACCACGACCGAGGCCCGCGAGCTGCTCGGGCTGTAAGGCCGGGTCTGTCCCGCGCCCCTGTCACCCGGGCGGTGGACCTGCTGGTCACCCCGCCGTCGGGCACCCCCGGACCGTCGGTACCGTCCAGCGCGTGACGAAGACGTACGAGGGCGGCGCGCCGCTCGCCGAGGTGGTCCGGTCCGGGTTCGTGGAGGGTGCGCACCGGGGCTCGGTGGTGGTGTTGGACGCGGCCGGGGTCGCGGTGGCGTCCGCCGGGGACGTGACCTCGCCGGTCTTCCCCCGCTCGGCCAGCAAGCCGATGCAGGCCATCGGGATGCTGCGGGCCGGCCTGGCCCTGACCGACCCGGCCGACGTGGCGCTGGTCTCGGCGAGCCACGCGGGTGAGGAGTTCCACCTGGCCCGGGTCGGTGCGCTGCTGGAGCGCGCCGGGCTCGACGCGTCGGCGCTGCACTGTCCGCCGGATCTGCCGGTGGGCGCCGCGGCCCGGGAGGCGGTGCTGCGTGCCGGCGGCGGCCCGAGCAGGGTGCAGATGAACTGCTCCGGCAAGCACAGCGGGATGTTGCTGACCTGCGAGGCCGCCGGTTGGTCGCGGGAGGGCTACTGGCGGCCGGAGCATCCGCTCCAGCAGCGGTTGCGGGCCGCGATCGAGGAGTTCACCGGCGAGCAGGCGGCGGCGGTGGGTGTCGACGGCTGTGGTGCCCCGGTGCTCGCGGTGTCACTGACCGGCCTGGCCGGGGCGTACCTGCGGCTGGTCGACGCCGAGCCCGGCTCGGTGCCGCGCAGGGTGGCCGACGCGATGCGGGCGTACCCCGAGATCGTGGGTGGCACCCGGGCCGACGACACCCGGCTGATGCGTGGTGTTCCGGGGCTGCTGGCCAAGGTCGGCGCGGAGGGCGTGATCGCGGTGGCGCTGCCGGGCGTCGGCGCCGTCGCTCTGAAGATCGACGACGGCGCCGACCGGGCCCGGATGCCGGTGCTGGTCTCCGCGTTGCGCCGGCTCGGTGTGGACGCCCCGGTGCTGACCGAGTACGCCGAGGTGCCGCTCTTCGGCGGCGGGGTACCGGTCGGGGCGGTCCGCCCGCTCTGGTGAGGGTCAGCGCAGGAAGTCGAGCAGCGCGGCGTTGATCGCCTCCGGACGCTCCAGCGGCAGCAGGTGCGCGGCGTTCGGCACGTCGGGCAGTCGTACTGCGCCGGGGACCTCGGCGGCGATCCGGTCGGCGAGCCGACTGATGTCCGGCACGTCCGCGGCGCCGGCGGTGACCAGGATGGGGACCTTCAGCTCCCCGAGGCGGCCGATCGCCGGGGGCGTCAGCTCTCCCACCTCGACCGCACCGAGCGCCAGCTCGGCGGCGAGGGCCCGCCGGTCCATCTCCTCCGCGAACGCGATCAGCTCGGGGTCGACGTCCTCTGGCTGGCGTCCCGGGCCGACCACCCAGAACCGCACCTCACCGGCCGCGGCGGCGGCGAAGTCGTCGGGGTCGACCTCTCCGACCAGGCCGTCCCAGAGGTCGTTCGCCTCGTCGGACCACTCGTTGCCGGAGACCGCGCTGTCGAAGAGCGCGAGCGCGCTCACCCGGTCGGGGTGGGCCAGCGCGGTGTCGATGGCGACCGCTCCGCCGAAGGAGCAGCCGACCAGGGCGGCCTGGGGCAGGTCGAGGGCGTCCAGCAGCCCGGCCACGTCGTCGTGGTGCGCGAACGGGGCCGGGGGGAGTTCCGAGTCGCCGTAGCCGCGCAGGTCCGGGACGATCACCCGGTGCCGGGCGGCGAGCGCGGACACCTGGCCCCGCCACATCCGCCGGTCGGCGATGCCGGCGTGCAACAGGACGACGGGCGAACCGGTGCCGGCCTCGTCGTACGCGATGCTTGTTCCATTGACTGTGATCTTGTGCAC
The DNA here is from genome assembly GCF_004217135.1 of Micromonospora violae. Classification (NCBI taxonomy): domain Bacteria; kingdom Bacillati; phylum Actinomycetota; class Actinomycetes; order Micromonosporales; family Micromonosporaceae; genus Micromonospora; species Micromonospora violae. Next base: position 5,117,160 of record NZ_SHKK01000001.1, on the reverse strand, counting down.
GAACGGACCGTACGGATGTGCAGCGCGGCGCGCAAACGGAACGCTGAGACCTTGCTAACTATGGTTAGCGTTTTGCTTGCAGGAGCTAGCGCAAGCGATTAGCGTCGCTGCCATGGCCACACCCAAGGACCTTCCCGACGTCGGCGGGTTCATCCGCGATCTGCGGCGCAACGCCAAGATCTCGCTACGGCAGCTCGCCGAGCAGGCCGGGGTCAGCAACCCCTACCTCAGCCAGATCGAGCGGGGTCTGCGCAAACCCAGCGCCGAGGTGCTCCAGCAACTGGCGAGCGCCCTGCGGGTCTCCACGCCGGCGATGTACCTGCGCGCCGGTCTGCTCGACGACAAGGAAGGCCACGGGGTGCTCGCCGCCATCGCCGTGGACGCCGACCTGACGATGGCGCAGAAGCAGTCGCTCAGCCAGATCTACGAGACGTTCCGCCGGGAGAACACCCGGCTGGCCGAGGCGCAGGCCGAAGCCGAGGCGGCCCAGGCCGAAGCCGGCGCAGCTCAGGCCACCGACCAGCCCGCCAGCCAGGCCGCCGACCTGGCCAATGTGGCCGCCACCGGCCCCACCACCGTGGGCGGCACCCCGACCGAGGCCGTGCTCGAGTCGGTCGCCGTCACCGAGGCGGGCACCGCCCCCGCTCCGGGCAGCACCACCATCCCCCAGAAGAAGAAGGCCGCCGAGGCGGCCGAAGAGGAGACGTCATGAGCGAGCCGAAGACCAACCGCATCCCCGCCCCGATCTACGCCGCCGCCGGTGCCGGTGAGCTGGCCATCGAGCAGCTGCGCAAGCTGCCGGCCGTGGTCGGCGTCCTCAGCACCCGGGTCGTCGCCGACCTGGGTGGTCGGGCCGTGCTGACCGGCTTCGAGCTGAAGCAGAAGGCCACCGAGACGCTGCGGACCGCCAACGAGACCGCCGACCTGGCGAAGCTGCGCGAGGTGGCCGACATCGACAAGCTGCGGGCCGCCGCGACCCGTAACGCCGCCTTGGTGGTCGCGGGCGCCCAGGTCGCCCAGGAGCGCGCGTTCGCTGCGTACGGCGCGCTGGTCGCGCGGGGCGAGCGGGTCGTCGGTGCCGGCGTGCTGGAGGCCGCCGACACGGTCAACGCCGACATCGAGGCCACCGAGGCCGTGACGCCGGCTGCCACCACCACCCCGACCGCCCCGGCCGTGGCCCCCGCCGACGCGCCGACCCCGGCCGACGTGGCCGAGATCGCCGAGGCCAAGCCGGCCGCGGTCAAGAAGGTCGCCCGCGCGCCGAAGGCCGCCAAGTCGGCCGAAACCCCGTCGGCGAAGCTTCCCCGGGCCACCAAGCGGACCCGTCCGGCCGCCGAGTAGCCCGTGGTGTCGGCGACCCCGGCGGCGTCCTTGTCGGACGTAGCCGGGGTCGTGGACATAAACTTGCCGACATGGCCAACGCCGCGCCGATCTTCGCGTTCGAAGTCCGCTACGTGATCGAGCTGATTCTGCTCGTCTTCGCGCTGATCATCCAGGGTGTCGCGCTGGTGCACGCCGTCACGCAGCGCTCCGACGCCTTCCCCGCCATCGGCACGCTGCCCAAGGGCGGCTGGATCGCCATCCTGGCGGTCTGCCTCGTGCTCACCCTGCTCGGCTTCGGGCCGATCAGCCTCTTCGGACTGGTCGGCATCGCCGCCGGTCTGATCTACCTGCTCGACGTCCGGGTCGGTCTGCGCGACCTGAGCGACGGTAAAGGGTTCTGGTGAGAGGTTTTCGCTGGCCGCCCCCACCCGACAGTGGGCCCCGCACCTGGGGGCCCGGGCCGGGCGGGCCGCGTACCGGCCGGCCGGCACTGCCGGAGCCGGAGACCGAGATGGTCACCACCCCACACGGCGTCCGGCTGGAACGGCTGGTCACCGGCACCGGTGACCCGGTCACCGTGTTCGCGCACGGGCTGGGCAACGGCATCGCGACCACCCGTCCGTTCGGCAGTGGGGTGAACGGGCGCAAGGTGTTCTTCCAGTTCCGCGGGCACGGGCGTTCCGAAGCCCCGGACGGGCCGTGGGACTACCTCGACCTGGCCCGGGATCTGCGGGCGGTCGCCGACCTGGCAGGCGCCAGCCGGGCGTTCGGCGCGAGCCTCGGCGCGGGTGCTCTCTGCCGACTCCTCGCGGAGAGCCCGGAGCGCTTCGACAAGCTGGTCTTCTTCCTGCCGGCGGTCCTCGACGAGCCACGCGGGCCGCTCGCCTGGGAACGCATCACCGACCTGCTGGAGGCGGTGGAGAGCGGCGACGCCTCGGCGGTCGCCGACATCGTCACGTTGGAGTTGCCCCCGGCGGTGCGCAACACCCCGGCCGGCTGGGCCTACCTGCGGCAACGGCTCGATCAACTGCTCCGCGACGGTCTGGCCGACGGTCTGGCCACGCTCGCCGACCAGACACCGCTGCGCCAGATCGGTGACCTGACGGCGGTCACCGCACCGGCGTTGGTGATCGGTTGCGTGGGCGACGACCTGCACCCGGTCGAGGTCGCCGAGCGGCTCGCCGTCGCGCTGCCCCAGGCCACCCTGCACGTGTACGACCGGCCCGGCGTGCTCTGGTCGGAACGCGCCGATCTGCGGGACCGCATCTCGGGCTTCCTGAACGAGTAACCTGCCCTGTCATGGGCGTCACACAGCATGGCCGAACGCACCGGCTGGACCTTGCCGACCCGACCCTGCGCGAGTGGACCTGCACGGTCCTGCACGCCGACGCGGAGCAGGGCATCGTGCTGGACCGTTCGGCGTTCTACCCGGGCGGCGGGGGTCAACCGCCCGACCACGGGGTGCTGCTCTGGCAGGGCGTGCAGACCCGAATCGTCGGCACCCGCAAGGGCGACGACCCCTACCTGATTCCGGCCGAGGGTGACCCGTTGCCGCCGGTCGGCACCGAAGTCGTCGGCGCGGTGGAGGACGAGCGCCGCACCCGGCTGATGCGTACCCACTCCGGGCTGCACGTGCTCTGTGGCGTGGTGTTCCGCGACTTCGGCGCGCTCGTCACCGGCGGGAACATGGAACCCGGCGAGGCCCGGATGGACTTCAACCTCCCCGAGGTGCCCCCGGACTTCAAGGCCCGCATCGAGGAGCTGGTCAACGCCGAGGTGGCCGCCGACCGCTCGGTCGCCACGCGAGTGCTGCCGCGCACCGAGGCGCTGGCCCTGCCGGACATCATCCGTACCCAGTCCAACCTCATCCCGGCGGACGAGCAGGAGGTCCGCATCGTCGACATCGTCGGGCTGGACGTGCAGGCCGACGGCGGCACCCACGTCGCCTCCACCGCCCAGATCGGCAAGGTGCAGGTGGTCAAGGTGGAGAGCAAGGGCCGGGCCAACCGGCGGGTCCGGGTCCGACTGGTGGATTAGGTCGAGTACCGAATTCGGACGTCGGTTGTCAGGTATTCCTGACACCGTCGCAGGCATGACACAACCACTAACCGGAAAGATCGCGCTCGTCGCCGGTGCCACCCGTGGTGCCGGACGGCAGATCGCCGTTCAGCTCGGCGCGGCCGGCGCCACGGTCTACGCCACCGGCCGCAGCACCCGGGCCGGCCGCTCCGAGATGGACCGACCGGAGACCATCGAGGAGACCGCTGAGCTGGTCAGCGCGGCCGGCGGCACCGGCATCGCCGTCCAGGTCGATCACCTGGTGCCCGAGCAGGTCCGCGACCTGGTCGCTCGGATCGACGCCGAGCAGGGCCAACTCGACGTGCTGGTGAACGACATCTGGGGCGGCGACCCGCTGGTCACCTGGGACAAGCCGGTCTGGGAGCAGCCGCTCGACGCCGGTTTCCGTACCCTGCGGCTGGCCGTCGACACGCACATCATCACCAGCCACTTCGCGCTGCCGCTGCTGATCCGCAAGCCCGGCGGACTGGTGGTGGAGATGGGCGACGGCACCAAGGCGTACAACGACGAGAACTACCGGCTGTCGGTCTTCTACGACCTGGCCAAGGTCTCGGTCAACCGGCTCGCCTTCAGTCAGGCGCACGAGCTGAAGCCGCACGGCGGCACGGCGGTGGCGCTCACCCCCGGCTGGATCCGGTCCGAGGCGATGCTGGAGCACTTCGGCGTGACCGAGGAGAACTGGCGTGACGGTGCCGCCACCGACCCGAACTTCCTCATCTCGGAGACCCCGGCCTTCGTCGGCCGGGCGGTGGCCGCGCTCGCCGCCGACGAGGACAAGGGCCGCTGGAGCGGCAGGTCCGTCGACGCGGGCAGCCTGTCCAAGGTGTACGGGTTCACCGACCTGGACGGCAGCCAACCCGAGGGATTCCGCTACATCACCGAGGTGGTCGACGCGGGCAAACCGGCGGACGTGACCGGCTACCGGTAGAGCGCACCGAGCCGGGCGGCTGCCTCGGCGAGGAGCGCCCGCAGCTCGGGCGGATCGAGAACCTCCACCTCGGGGCCGAGCCCCAGCAACTGGCGGTACGCCACCTGGGTCGACTCGACGGGCAGGCGGGCCACCACCCAGCCCTGCCCGTCGGGCTCGCTGGCGGCGGCAACCAGTTCGTCGTACACGAAGGGGGCATCGACCAGGTGTCGGAGCTGGCGCAGGCCGGCGGGGCTCAGCCGGACGGTGACCGCGGCCCGCAGCATCGTCCGCAGGAACGACCCGGCCTGCTCGCGCCAGTGCCCGGCCAGGTCGAAGCCCTCGTCGCGGTCGAAGTGCTCGTCACCCACCTCGACCCCGGTGACCCGGTCCACCCGGTAGGTGCGTACGTCGTCGCCGACCCGGGCGACCAGATACCAGACCCCGTTCTTGAGCACCAGGCCGTACGGCTCGACGTGGCGGGTCACCTCCCGGTCGCCGCGTCGGTAGCGCAGCTCCACCACCTGGTCCGCCCAGACCGCCCGCGCCAACTCGGGCAACCAGAGCGGTGGCGCGGCCTCGCGGAACCAGCCCGGCACGTCCAGGTGGAACCGCTGCCCGGCCCGGGCCGGCGCGTCGCGCAGGGCGGGTGGCAGTGCGGCGAGCACCTTCAGCTCGGCGGACGCGACCGCGTCGGCGAGCCCCATCTCGCCGGCCGGCCCGGGTAACCCGGCGAGGAAGAGCGCCTCCGCCTCGTCCCGGGTCAGCCCGGTCAGTCGGGTGCGGTAGCCGCCGAGCAGGCGGTAACCGCCGGCCCGACCCCGATCGGCGTAGACCGGCACCCCGGCCGCCGAGAGCGCCAGCACGTCCCGGTAGACGGTCCGCTCGGAGACCTCCAACTCCCGGGCCAGCTCGCTCGCGGTCATCGACCCGCGCGCCTGCAACAGCAACAGCAACGAGATCAGTCGGGACGCGCGCACCCGCCTATCCTGCCCGGCCCCGTCCGCCGTCCGGCGGAACCGATCACGGCTGGTTAGGCTGCTCGATCGTGGATGTCAGCAGAATCGCCAGCCCGGTGACCGGGGTCGTCGGACGCTTCCTCGCCGGGGCGGGGCTGCTCCTGCGCGGATTGGGCCTCTATGTCCGCAGCCCGGGGCTGATGCTGCTCGGCATCGTGCCGGCGCTGATCTCGGGCGTGCTCTTCCTGGCCGCGTTCGCCACGCTGGTGTACTTCGTGGACGACCTCGCCGCGCTGGTCACCCCGTTCGCCGACGACTGGTCGCGCACTGGCCGCAGCCTGGTCCGGGTGGCCGCCGGGCTGGCGTTCCTGGGGGTCGGCGGCCTGCTCGGCGTGCTCACCTTCACCGCGGTCACCCTGGTCATCGGTGACCCGTTCTACGAGAAGATCTCCGAGCAGGTCGAGCAGCGGTACGGCGGCACGCCGGGCGCGGTGGAGGTGCCCTTCTGGCCGTCGCTGCGCCGCAGCCTCGCCGACTCGGTACGCCTGGTGGCGCTCACGGCGCTGGTCGGCATCCCACTCTTCCTCGCCGGGTTCATCCCGGTGCTCGGCCAGACGGTCGTTCCGGTCATCGGGGCGGCGGTGGGCGGGTGGTTCCTGGCCGTGGAGCTGGTCGGCGCGCCGTTCTACCGACGCGGGATGCGGCTGCCGCAACGCCGGGCGATCCTCAAGGCGGACCGCCCCACCGCGCTCGGCTTCGGCGTGGCGGTCTTCCTCTGCTTCCTGATTCCGCTCGGCGCCGTACTGATCATGCCGGCCGCGGTCGCCGGTGCCGCCCTGCTGGCCCGCCGCTCGCTGGGCCAGCCGATCGACGGCCCGCTGTCCGCGCCGCCCGCCGGCCACCGCGTCGAGAGGAGCTAGCCGTGGAGATCACCCTGGTCGAGGGGGACATCACCACCCAGCGGGTGGACGCCATCGTGAACGCCGCGAACTCGTCCCTGCTCGGCGGCGGTGGGGTCGACGGTGCCATCCACCGCCGTGGCGGGCCGGCCATCCTGGCGGAGTGCCGGGCGCTGCGGGCGTCCCGCTACGGCAAGGGCCTGCCCACCGGCCAGGCGGTGGCGACGACGGCGGGGGAGTTGCCGGCCCGCTGGGTGATCCACACCGTGGGGCCGGTCTGGTCGGCCACCGAGGACCGGTCGGCGCTGCTGCGCGACTGCTACGCCAACAGTCTCGCGGTCGCCGACGAGCTGGGCGCGAGCACTGTGGCGTTTCCGCTGATCTCCGCCGGCATCTACGGCTGGCCGGTCGACGACGCGGTCCGGCAGGCGCTGTCGGTGTTGCGCTCGGCCACCCCGGCCAGCGTCACCGAGGCCCGCCTGGTGCTGTTCGGGGCGGACACCCACGCCACCGCCCGCCAGGTGATCGGGGAGCTGCCCTCCCTGTGATCACTTGCCTTCGCCTTGATCACTTGATGCTGCGTAGTCCAACACCCGCGCTGCCGCGTCGATCATGGAGTTGTGGTGGGTGACAAAGTGCCCGTGTAGCACCAAAACAGGCACCACAACTCCATGATCGACGAGCCTGGGCTGCGCCCGCGCAATCCCGGAATACCGGTCAGGTCATCGTGACTGCGGGACGGTGCGCCTACGCCGCCCGTGCGTCATCCCACAGGGACTCGAAGTGCTCCACGTAACGATCAAACGGACCGCCGGCTTCCCGGCGTCGGAAGTGCATCGTTACCGAGTCCTGCCCCAGCCCCGCGCCGATGTGCGTAGCCACAATCGCCTCGTCATCGAAGACCCAGACGGACATGGCAACGTGTCGTTCTGACATTCGGGCGGCAAGGGGTGCCGGAGACTTCGCGATCTCTGCCTGGGTCATGGCGATGCGGGTCGCGAGTGTCAGCGGAGTTGCCTCGATACGCTCTCGCGCCGTAGTGACCTCGCTGCCCGGATCGCCGAGGAGGAAACGCACGTCGGCGCCGTTCTGTGCCTTCGCGCTGAGCGTGGTGGCGGCGTTGGGAACCTCAAGCCATACGAAGTAACTCGTGTATCCGCCGAACCACAACCTGGTGCCCGCTTTGTCGATCAATTCGCGGAACAGTGAACGCGGAAGGTCGGATCGGCGCGCGTACATGCCGACCAACTCACGGTCTGAACCGACCTTGACAGCGCGGCGGACGACTTCGGGCCATAGCACCTCTACATCCTGACCCAACACCCCCGCAGCCCGCATCCGGGAGCGAGGGTGAGGAATGCGGCCCCTGCTGATCCACCGCTCAACCGTCTTCGGGTCCACCCCGCACTTCTCGGCGAGGTCAGCAACGGTCAGGCCCGTCGATCGTAGGGCGTGTCCGAGGGTGTCGTTTCGCGTCATCGTAAGGGGTCTTTCCTAGACGTCCCCGATGGTCGCACGCGGACGGTGCAGGCGTCCGATACGCGCTGAGACCGTGCAGTTGAGCAGTACCGCTGGTGGAGGCGACGCCCCGCGGCGGTGCTAACCACCCAGGGCCGCCACTTGGGCGAGAACGCAGTGTGGCCCCTCCTAACGATCAGAGAGGAAGGCGTCGATGGGTGGCCGGGCGAGGGGATCTGGGCGGGAGGTGAAGTCGGGCGACGTGTTGCACCTGACTCGCGCGGCAAGTGTGCAGTTCCTCCGGCCGATCTTCGTCCGCGTGATCCGGCTTCCCGACTGGGTGACGTATGACGGCTGGCTCTGGATTGAGGGCTACGAGCTAGGCCCGAAGGGCGAGGCGGTCGTACGGCGGTCGCTGTTCGTGCAGAAGGCGGCGGGGCTGATCTGGCAGGCCCCTCCGGCACCGGCTGCCCGGCCGACGGCCCGCCGGCAGGTACGCCGTGGACCGGTGAGGGTCGGATGACCGCCCGCCCTCGGCCGCACCTGCCGATGCGCCCCGTGTGGCTGTGTCGCAACTGCGCTGCGCCGTGGCCCTGCGGTCCAGCTCGACTCGACCTCATCGCCGAGTTCTACGGTCACTCGATAGCTTTGGCGTTCTACTTGGCCTCGTCGATGCAGGACGCCGTCGACGACATGTACGGCTGGGCGGTCGCCCGGATCTCGCCGTGCTGCACACCCGCTTTCTCGGCTGGCTGTCCCTGGCCCGCCGGTCACGTCGGACAGATCGCCGTTGAGGGACGGGCCCAGGGTGCCTGCGGATCAGGTCAGGTCGGCCAGGCAGGTCCACTGGGACGCCACCGGGCGGTAGCCCAGCCGGGCGTTGATCGCGAGCATCGGTGCGTTCGCCTCGTCGTTCGAGGTGTACGCGACCCGTACGCCGTGGGCGGCGGCCCGGTGCAGCGCCGCCGTCTTGGCCAGCCGGGCCAGCCCGCGCCCCCGGTACGCCGGGACGCTGCCGGTGTAGTCCGACCACATCCGGTCCCCGTCCCGCTTCACCAGGCTGAAGGCGACAACCGCACCATCGGTCTCGGCGGCGACGCTGGCCGCCTTGTCCAGCCCGAGGTTGTCCCACACGTCGTACTGCCAGCTCTCGTAGCTCTTCGCGTCGACCGGCACGTCGCCCGGTTCGTCGACGGCCGAGGCCACGTCGGCCACGTACAGCAGGTGCGGGTCCACATCGACGATCGGGCGCAGCTTCACGCCCGGGGGCGGGTCGGGTAGCGCGGGTGCCGGGTTCAGATCGAGCGCCGAATAGCGCACCTCGCGGCTCGCCTCGTAGCCGTGCCGGCGCGCGAACGGCAGCGCCTCCGGTTGGGCCGTGGCACGCACCCGGCGGATTCCCAGGGGGCGGAGATAATCGGTCGCGGCCGCCAACAGCGCACTGCCGATGCCGCGTTGGCGGTGCTCGGGGTGCACGTGCAGCAGGTTGATGCCACCGACGTTCGCCACTGACGTGTTGACGATGCGTTCGGCGGACACCCACCCGACCACCTGGTCGTCGACCTCGGCCACGAAGGCCGTCCAGTCCTCCCCGGGCGGCGGTTCGGCGATCATCTTGCGGGTCGAGGCGACCCCGCGCACCAGATACGGGAAGACCGTCGTCCGCAACGCCACCACGCCCGGGGCGTCGTCCGGCTGTGCCACCCGGATCCGCATGTCAGGCCCCCGTCCGTACGGCGGCGACGGTGAACACCAGTCGGACGGGTGCGTCGACGGTGGCCGCGTACGCGTACCCGGCGGCGTCGGAGAGGGCGGGGACGTGCAGCAGTGCGACAGGATCCGGCATGTCGGCGAGACTAACCACGATCTCCCACCGCGGCGACGCATTAACGGCTGCGGTGCGCTGCGGAGCCAACTGTCGAGCGGCTAGCATGCCGCGACGTCGATTCCCGATCGTGGAGCACTCACATGCCGTTTGAGACGCTCACTTACCTGGCGCAGTGGTTTCACCAGGACTACGACCTCTTGGCGCCGACGCCGGCCGACCTGGTCCGCGATTTTCTCGCCACGGAGGAGCCGCAGACAGTGGAGGAGCTTCGACGCGATCTGGATCAGCTGGCTGCGACGGATCCCACCGAGGAGGAGGTACGGGCCCTGTGGCTTGACCACGCCCGCTCGTCCTATGACCCGGTGCAACACGGTTCGAGTTATCTGGAGTGGATCCGCCAGATCCGGGAGATCGTTGCTGCCGGTTCCTGACCGGCGGGTCAGTGGGCGCGGGTCCTACCCCCGTGCGACGCGTCAGGCGGAGGCGCGGCGGATCAGCTCGGTGGGGAGCATGACGGCCTGCTCGATGGTCTCCCCGGCGGCCAGCCGGAGCAGTTGGCGGGTCATCCGACGGCCGAGTTCCACGATCGGCTGCCGGACGGTGGTCAGCGGCGGCTCGGTGTAGGCGGCGGTCTCGATGTCGTCGAAGCCGACCACCGCCACGTCCTCCGGCACCCGCCGGCCGGCCTCGCGCAGCGCCCGCAGCGCGGCGTGCGCCATCAGGTCGGAGGCGGCGAAGACACCGTCGAGGTCGGGGTGCTCGGTGAGCAGGTGGCGCATCGCCGCCGATCCGGATTCCCGGGTGAAGTCACCGATGGCGATCATTTCGGGCAGCCCCGCGTCGGCGACCGTGCTGCGGTAGCCGCTGAGCCGTTCGATCCCGGCGACCATGTCCTGTGGCCCGGCGATGGTCGCGATCCGCCGCCGACCGCTGTCGATCATGTGCCGGACGGCTGCGGTCACCCCGGCCACGTGGTCGACGTCGACGTACGGGACGGGCACGTCGCCGAGCGGCCGGCCGCTGACCACCACCGGGATGCCGAGGCGGGCCAGCGTGCCGGGCAGCGGGTCGGCACCGTGCAGCGACGCGAAGAGCACGCCGTCGACGTGCCGGCCGGTGGTGTACCGCTCGACCCGGTGGTGCCCGGCCGGCGAGCCGGCGAGCATCAGCACCAGTTGCTTGTCGGCCGCCTCCAACTCCTGGCTGACGCCCCGGATGATGCCGGGGAAGACCTGGTCGTCGGAGAAGACCCGGGTGGCCGCCTCCGGCATGACCAGGGCGATCGAGTCGGTGCGCTGGGTGACCAGGCTGCGGGCGGCCAGGTTGGGGACGTACCCCAACTCGGCGACCGCCCGGGTGACCGCCTCGCGGATCGGTTCGGCGACGGTGGTGGACCCGTTGACCACCCGGGACACGGTGGCGCGGGACACCCCGGCCCGCGCCGCCACCGCTTCGAGCGTCGGCCGCTGCGCCGTCGTCATCGCGCCTTCCCCCCGCTCATCACAGCCCGTTCCGGGAGATCACCTCCTGGTACCACCGGGCACTGGCCTTCGGTGTGCGCCGCTGCGTCAGGTAGTCGACGTGCACGATCCCGAACCGCTTGCGGTAACCCTCCGCCCACTCGAAGTTGTCCAGGAATGACCATACGAGATAACCACGCAGGTCCACGCCCCGGGAGATCGCCTCGTGCGCCGCGCGGAGGTGCCCGTCGAGGTAGGCGATGCGATCGGCGTCGATCACCTGCGCCGGACCGTCGGGCGAGTCGGCGCCGGCCTTGTCGGGGAACGCCGCACCGTTCTCGGTGATCAGCAGCGGGACCCCGGGGTAGTCGGCGGCGATCCGCTCCAACAACCGGGTCAGCCCGGCCGGCTCGATCATCCAACCCATGTCGGTGAGCGGCCCGGCGGGCGGGAGGAAGTGCACGGCCCCCTCGGTGCCCGGGTACGCGGGGTTGCCGGCGCCGTCGGGCCGACCCGCCACGTAGCCGGGCGCGTAGTAGTTGATGCCGAGCAGGTCGATCGGGGCGGCGATCACCTTCTCGTCGCCGTCGCGGATGAACGTCGGCTCGACGATCCGGGCCACGTGCTCCCGGACGTCGTCCGGGTACCCGCCGGCCAGCAGCGGGTCGAGGAAGATCCGGTTGTGCAAACCGTCGACCAGCCGGACGGCGGCGGCGTCGGCCGCGCTCTCCGGGTCGGCCGGTCGTACATCGGCCGGGTTGACGGTGATGCCGACGCTGCGCGCGCCGGCCGCCCGCAACGCCCGCGCCGCCAGGCCGTGCCCCAACAGCAGATGGTGTACGGCGGTGAAGGCCGCCGCCGGATCCTGCTCGCCCGGAGCGTGCACCCCGTTGGCGTACCCGAGGTACGCGGAGCACCACGGCTCGTTGAGCGTGGTCCACACGTCGACCCGGTCGCCGAGGCGGGCGTACACGGCGGTGGCGTAGGTGGCGAAGTGTTCGGCGGTGTCCCGGTTGGTCCAGCCACCCCGGTCACCGAGGGCCTGCGGCAGGTCCCAGTGGTAGAGGGTGACGATCGGGTCGATTCCCCGATCGAGCAGCGCATCGGTGAGCCGGTCGTAGAAGTCCAACCCACGCGGGTTGGCGGGGCCGGTGCCGTCGGGCTGGATCCGTGGCCAGGAGACCGAGAACCGGTACGCCCGCAGGCCCAGCTCGGCCATCAGCGCCACGTCGTCGGCGTACCGGTGGTAGTGGTCGCAGGCGACGTCGCCGGTGTGACCCTGGTACACCTTGCCCGGCGTACGGCTGAAGGTGTCCCAGATGGACGGGCCGCGACCGTCGTCGCGGGCCGCCCCCTCGATCTGGTACGCGGCGGTGGCCGCCCCCCAGAGGAAACCGTCGGGGAAGTTGATTTCACTCACGCCTTGACCGCACCTTCCATGATTCCGCCGATGATCTGCCGGCCGAACAACACGAAGACCAGTAGCAGGGGCAGCGTCGCGATGGCCGTTCCGGTGAACACCTGCGACATGTCCTGGTAATACCCGTCCGACAGTGCTCGTAGGGACAGCTGCACGGTCGGATTCGCCGGATCGTTCAGCACAGCGTACGGCCACAGGAAGTCGTTCCAGGTGGTCATGAAGGTGAGCAGACCGAGGACGGCGGCGGCGGGGCGCAGAGCGGGTAGCACGACGTGCCACCAGATCCGGGCGGTGCCGCAGCCGTCCATCCGGGCGGCCTCGATCAGCTCGTCACTGACCGCCTGGCCGGCGTACTGCCGCATCATGAACACCCCGAACCCGGTGACCAGGGCCGGCACGATGACCGCGGGCAGCCGGTCGTTCCACTGCAAACGGGTCATCAGCAGGTACAGCGGGATCACGCCGAGTTGGGTCGGCACCATCATGGTCGCGATGATCACCAGCAGCAGGGCGTTGCGGCCCCGGAACCGGAGCTTGGCGAAGGCGAACCCGGCCAGGCTGGAGAAGAGGACCACGGACACGGTGACCGTGGTGGCCACGATCGTCGAGTTGATCAGACCGGTCAGGAAGTACGCGTCGGTGTTGTCGAACAGCCGGGCGATGTTGGCGCCCAGGTTGCCGCCCGGCGTCATCGGTGGTGGCAGTTGCCCCATCGCGTCGCTGGAGCGGCTGGCCACCACGAACATCCACCAGATCGGAAAGACCGAAAGGCCGGCGGCGACGAGCAGGGCGAGGTAGGTGAGCGGGCTGGCCCGCCAGAGTCGGCTCATCGGGCCGCTTTCTTCTCAGGGCGGTTCCCGCCGCCGAGGCGGCGCAGGAGCAGCACGTTGACCGCCGCGACGATCGCGATGAGCGCGAAGAGCAGCCAGGCGACCGCCGAGCCGTATCCGAAGTTGTAGTGCGGCGCGAAGGCGTTCTCGAACATGTACATGGTCAGCGTCTGTGATTCGCGCATCGGGCCGCCCCGGATCGGGTTGGTGCCGGAGTGGAACAGCCGGGGCTCGGTGAAGAGTTGCAGTCCGCCGATGGTGGCGATGATGGCGCAGAAGATGATCGTCGGTTTGAGCAGCGGCACGGTGATGGACCAGAACTGGCGGGTTCGGTTGGCGCCGTCGATGGACGCCGACTCGTACAGGTCGCGGGGGATGGCCTGCATCGCGGCCAGCAGGATCAGCGCGTTGTAGCCGGTCCACCGCCAGTCGACCATGGCGGAGATCGCCACCCAGGAGGCGAAGCGGTTGGACTTCCAGCCGATCGCGTCCAGCCCGACCAGGTCGAGCAGCCAGTTGATCATGCCGAACTCGCGGCCGAAGATCACCCCGAAGACGATCGCCACCGCGGCGGTGGACGTGACGTTGGGGACCAGCACCGCCATCCGCCAACCGGTACGCGCCCGCAGGCCACGGTTGAGCAGGTTGGCCAGCCACAGCGCGGCCAGCAACTGCGGGACTGTCGAGATGACGAAGATCCCCAGTGTGTTGACCAGCGCGTGCCAGAAGTCGGCGTCGGCCAGCAGCCGGGTGTAGTTCTCCGCCCCGACAAAGGGATGCTCGGCTCCGAGCAGGTCCCAGTCGTGCAGCGAGACCCAGAAGGTGTACGCCAGCGGGTAGACCCCGAAGACCGCGAAGAGCAGGAAGAACGGGGCGATGTAGAGGTACGGCGAGAACCGGGTGTCGAGCCGGCTGAGCCGACCTGACGAGCGGTGGGGGTTGTCGGCTTTCGGCGCGACCGGTGGGCGGGCGTCGAGCTGGACGGTCATGCCCGGGAACTCCTTTCGCCGTGCGGGCGGGACTCCGGTCGTCGGAGCCCGCCCGCACGTTCGCTCGGGCTACTTGGCGGCGGCCTTCTTGGCATTGGTCACCGCGTCGGCCCAGCCCTGCGTGGGGTTGCGCTGGCCCAGCTCCACCGTCCGTACGGCGTTCTCCACCTCAGTCCGTACGGCCTGGTTCTTCGGGCCCATGTAGACCGGCTTCAGGCTCTTCGCGCCGGTGCCGAAGATGGCGCCGACCGGGGCTCCCGAGAAGTACGCGTTGGTCGCACCGGTGATTACCGGGTCGTCGAGCGCCTGCGGCGAGGACGGCAGTGGACCCTTGGCCTGGAACGCGCCGATCTGCCCCTTGGCGCTGGTCAGGAACTTGGCCAGCTCGATCGCCTCGGCCTGGTGCTTGCTCTGCTTGGGCACGGCGAGGTGCGATCCACCCCAGTTGCCGCCGTTTCCGGGCACCCGGGCGATGTCCCACTTGCCCTGGGCGGCCGGGCCGGCGTTGGCTTCGATGACACCGGTCATCCAGGCGGGGCAGGCGATGGTGGCGAACTTCGACTGTTTGAAGGCGGAGACCCACTCCTCCGACCAGGAGCCGTACTTTCCGGAGAGGCCCGAGTCGATGATGTCCATGGTGGTGTCCCACGCCTGGCGTACCGACGGGTTGCTGTCGACGACCAGGTTGTCGCTGGTGTCGTAGTAGCTGTAGCCGGTCGTGTTTCCGGCCGTCTGCAACAGGATCGTGTTGAAGGTGTTGGTGGCCGCGTCGAGGAAGGACGCCCCGGTCTTCGCTGCGGTGAACCGCTCGCCGGTGGCGATGTAGTCCGGCCAGGTGGGCCAGAGCTTGGAGACGGCGTCCCGCTCGGTGGGCAGGCCGGCCTTCTCGAAGAGGTCCTTGCGATAGCAGATGGCGATGCCACCGACGTCGGTACCGAGGCCGATGAGGTGTTTGCCGTCGGCGGTCAGACCGGCGTTCCACTTCCACTCCAGGAAGTTGCCCTTGAGGTCGGCGGCGCCGTGGTCCAGCAGGTTGACGAAGTTCGCCGGGTTGGCCTTGTACTCGACCAGCAGCCCCTCCTCGATGGCGACCACGTCGCCGGCGCCTCGGCCGGCGGCGAGCCACTGGGTCAGCTTCGGCGAGTACTCGTCGAGGTTGGTGCCGGTGCCGCGCTCGACGATCTTCACGCCGGGGTGGGCGTCCATGTACTCCTGGTAGAGCTGCTCGTAACCGAACTGGCCGAAGACGTCGACGGTCAGCGTGACCGTTCCGTCGCCTGGCTCGTCGCCGCCGCCGCAGCCAGCGGTGACGAGCAGGGCGGTGGCGGCGGTGAGGGCCACCGCGGCGAGGCGGCGGCGCGGGAAGACAGCCATGGGTTTCGACCTCTCTCAAGGCGGGCGGGTGCTGACAGGTGGCTAAGAGAGCGCTCTCACGACAGGGTGGTGGGTCACTCCTCCGCTGTCAAGAGAGCGCTCTCTCGCCGCCGCGTTCCCGTCCCCGACAACAACGAGGGCACCACCCGCGCCGGGTGGTGCCCTTGTCGTGCCGGGCGCCGTCCGCGTGGATGGTGCCCTCGTCGTGCCGGGTGGCGTCAGCCGGTGCGCAGACCGTCCAACAGGGTGCGGTCGCCGACCACGTCCAGCGTCTCGAAGCTCACCCGCCCCCAGAGCGCCAGCAGCAGGTCGCTCGCGGTGCCGCTGACCTGGGCGCGGGCGTGGTGATCGTCGTGGTCGAAGATGGTCGCGGTGTCGAGCAGCGCCATCCCCTCACCGCGCAGCCGCAAATACCACTCCTGGGCCGCGTCCGTCGCGCAGAGCTGCACCACCCCGTGCCAGTTGCCCGGCACCTGCCGCCGGCCCGCCGGCAGCCAGGTGTCCAGCACCTCGCTCACCCCGTCGGCCGCGAGCTTCGCCTCCACCGGGTCACCAGCCCCGATGGCGAGCTGGGCGTCCCAGCGGTGCACAGCCGTCTCGTGCGCCATCCGACGCGGCCAGAAACCGGCCTTCTTCGGCTGCGGGGCCCAGTTCCACGCCGGCGCCTCCGGGTCCAGCCCGTCGAAGAGGGTCATCAGCCGGTCGTAACCCTGCTGCCACAGCTGGCGCGCGTCCACGCTCGCGTCGGCCTGCTCCCGGCGAGGCGGTCGGTTGACCTGGCCGGAGCCGGCGAACGACGAAACCCAGTGGTAGATGCCGGCCATGTGCAGGGTGAGGTCCTTGACCGTCCAGCCCGGACAGGACAGCACCGGTGTCTCCGGTGGCGCCTCGGCCACCGCTGCCGCGAAGGCCGGACCTTCCGTCCGGAGCGCGCCGATCCAGAAATCCTTGCTGCCCTGCAGTCTGCTCATCGCCATCCTCCCGGGGGTGCCGGGCGACCAGTGGGTGCCACGGCTAATTGTCAGCCTAAGGTGAAGGGCGTGCCAGACGCCTCCGCCCAGCCGACAACCGACGCCGATCGTGCCATCCCCAATCCACTCGCCGGCTACACCACCCTGCGAACGGGCGGGCCGGCCGAGCGGATCGTGGCCGCCGGCAGCGCCGACGAGATCATCCAAGCGGTGCGGACCGCAGCGGACCCCATCCTGGTCCTGGCCGGGGGCAGCAACGTGGTGATCGGCGATGCCGGCTTCCCCGGCACCGTCGTCCTGGTGCGCTCCCGTGGCGTGCAGGTCATCGCCGAGGACGCCGCCTCGGTCACCGTACGTGTCGACGCCGGTGAGCCCTGGGACGACCTGGTCGCCACCACGGTCGCCAACGGCTGGGCCGGGCTGGAGTGCCTGTCCGGCATCCCCGGCTCTACCGGTGCCACCCCGATCCAGAACGTCGGCGCGTACGGCCAGGAGGTCGCCGAGACCATCACCGGCGTCGAGGTGTACGACCGGGTCGAGGGCACCCGCCAGGTCATCCCCGCAGCCGACTGCGGCTTCGCCTAC
Organism: Micromonospora violae; assembly: GCF_004217135.1. Taxonomy (NCBI): domain Bacteria; kingdom Bacillati; phylum Actinomycetota; class Actinomycetes; order Micromonosporales; family Micromonosporaceae; genus Micromonospora; species Micromonospora violae. The sequence goes on along the minus strand of NZ_SHKK01000001.1, from coordinate 5,100,078 downwards.
CGGGGCAGCATCTTCAAGTACGTCGACCGCTGGGTGGTGCTCTCGGTCGACTTCCGGCTCACCAGGTCTCCGCTCAGCGGCCCGGTGCGCTACGCAGAGTTGGCCAGAGCCCTCGGTGTCGAGGTGGGCGACCAGGTGCCGCTGGCGGACGCCCGGGCGGTGGTGCTGCGGCTGCGTGCCGGCAAGGGCATGGTGCTCGACGCCAACGACCCGGACACTCGCTCGGTCGGCTCCTTCTTCACCAACCCGGTGCTCGACCGTGCGACGTACGACCAACTCCTGGAACGCTCCGTGGAGCTGGGCGACCCGCCCGCCTGGCCCGGCGCGGACGGCCTGGTCAAGGTGAGCGCGGCCTGGCTGATCGACAAGGCCGGCTTCACCAAGGGCCACCCCGGCGCGGGCGGAGTGGCGATCTCCAGCAAGCACACCCTCGCCCTGACCAACCGCAGCGGCACCGCCCACACCGAGGACCTGCTGACCCTGGCCCGCACCATCCGCGACCAGGTCCACGCCCGATTCGGCGTAACCCTGCACCCCGAACCAGTCCTCATCAACTGCACCCTCTAACGCCCAGCCCCCACCCCACCCACCCGTCCCGTCCCGCTCGCCCCACCCCGCCCAACCGGGTCGATCACCCCGCCCCGCCCAACCGGGTCGATCACCCCGCCCCGCCCAACGGGTCGATCATGGAGTTGTGGTGGGAGACAATTGCCTCGCTCGGGTGTAAAACGCCCACCACAACTCCATGATCGCCGGGCCGGGCCGGGGCGGGCCGGGCCGGGCCGGGGTGGGCCGGGGCGGGGTGGGCCGGGGCGGGGTGGGGCGGGGCGGGGCGGGCCGGGTCGGGTCGGGGCGGGTTAGGGGATCGGCCAGGGGAGGGTTAGTTCGCCCTGGCGCCAACGGGTGGGGTTGTCGAGGATGGGCCAGCCCGTTTCGCGGAGCCGGGTCACCGCTCGCAGCCAGCGTTGGCGGGGGCCGAAGGTGGCGTACGGGGCGGCGGCCTGCCAGGCCTCGTCCAGCGCCCGGATCAGAGCGTGCACCGGCTCACCGGGAACGTTGCGATGGATCAGCGCCTTGGGAAGCCGCTCGGCCAGTTCGGCGGGGCTGCCCAGCGTGGTGAGCTTCGCGGCCAGGGTCAGCGTCCGGGGCCCCTCGGCGTCGATCAGCAGCCAGCTGGCGAGCCGCCCCAACTCGTCACACGTCCCCTCGACGAGCACCCCACCGGGGGCCAGTGCGGCGGTCATTGTCCGCCAGGCTTCGGCCACCTCGCTCTCGTCGTACTGTCGCAACACGTTGAACGCGCGAACCAGGACCGGCCGGAGCCCGGCCAACTCGAACCCACCCCGGGCGAACGTCAGCCCGGGTGGGTCGGCGGCCGGGGCGGCGGCCGCCACCCGGGCCGCGTCGATCTCCAACCCGACCAGGCGTACGTCCGGACGTACCCCGGCGGCCAGCCGGGCGCGCAGCTCGACAGCTGTCACCGGGGTGGCGCCGTAGCCGAGGTCGACCACCAGCGGATCGTTCGCCGCCAACAGTCGGTCGGCGCAGGTGGCGACGATCCAGTTGTCCACCCGCCGGAGCCGGTTCGGGTTGGTCGTGCCGCGGGTGACCACGCCGAACGGCCGCCGCCGCGCCGCAGGGCTCATGTCAGGAGACTCGGTACACCTTGTGCTGGGCGGCCTGCGCCCGTGGCCGGACCACCAACCGGTCGATGTTGACGTGCTCCGGGCGGGTGGCGCACCAGGCGATGCAGTCGGCGACGTCCTCGGCGACCAGCGGCCCCGGCACCCCGGCGTAGACGGCGGCCGCGCGTTCCGCGTCGCCCTCGAAGCGGACCAGCCCGAACTCCTCGGTCTTCACCATGCCCGGATCGATCTCGATGACCCGCAGCGGCCGGCCACACAGTTCCAGGCGGAGCGTGCCGGCGATGGCGGTCTGCGCGTGCTTCGCGGCGGTGTACCCGCCACCGCCCTCGTACACGGTGAGGCCGGCGGTGGAGGAGACCACCACGATGGTGCCGGAACCGGACGCCTCCAGAGCCGGCAGCAGCGCCTGGGTGACCCGGAGGGTGCCGAGCACGTTCACGTCGTACATCCACTGCCAGTCGGCGACCGAGCCGGACTCCACCGGGTCCAACCCTCGCGCGCCGCCAGCGTTGTTGACCAGGAGGGTGACCGGCCCGGGTGCCTGGGCAGCAGCCTCGGCAAGCCCGGCCACCGACTCGTCGGAGGTGATGTCGCAGGTCACTGCGGTGGCCTGCCCGCCAGCGGCGGTGATCTCGGCGACCAGGTCGGTGAGCCGTTCGGCGCGGCGGGCGGCGGCGAGCACGTGGAAGCCCTCGGCGGCGAGCCGGCGGGCAGTGGCCGCGCCGATCCCGCTGGACGCTCCGGTGACGATGGCGACTGGGGTCATTCCGACATTGTCCCCCGGCCGGGGGAGCCGCCCCGACCGGGCGGGCGGCAGCGATTGGCAAGCGTTCGATTCATGAGGTCCGTCACCCCGAGGGGCCGCGCCGGGGAATTTCCGAAGCCCGATGGGGAAGATGACATCCGGCGTACAGGTTGACCGAGAAGCGCCGGTCGTGCGAGACGGCATCAACCGTGACGAAGGAGCGGATGTGGCGGAAATGCACACCGGTGTCGGGCGTCAGCGAGGTGCCCAGCCGTGGCCCCGGCCGCGCCGCATCGCCACCCTGTCGGTACACACCTCACCCCTGCACCAGCCGGGCACGGGCGATGCCGGCGGAATGAACGTCTACATCCTCGAAGTCGCCCGGCGTCTCGCCGAGGCGAACGTGGAGGTGGAGATCTTCACCCGGGCCACGTCCGGTGACCTCCCCCCGGTGGTCGAGATGGCGCCCGGCGTGCAGGTCCGACACATCACCTCCGGCCCGCTGGAGGGCCTCACCAAGGAGGATCTGCCCGGTCAGCTCTGCGCCTTCACCGCCGGGGTGCTGCGCGCGGAGGCGTCCCGGCCGCCCGGTCACTACGACCTGATCCACTCCCACTACTGGCTCTCCGGTCAGGTCGGCTGGCTGGCCAAGGAGCGGTGGGGAGTGCCGCTGGTGCACACCGCGCACACCCTTGCCAAGGTCAAGAACGCCCAGCTCGCGGCCGGTGACCGGCCAGAGCCGAAGGCCCGGGTCATCGGCGAGGAGCAGGTGGTCGCCGAGGCCGACCGGCTGGTCGCCAACACCCGGGTCGAGGCCAGCGACCTGCTCGACCGGTACGACGCCGACCCGGCTCGGGTGTCCGTCGTGCAGCCGGGCGTCGACCTGGCCCGGTTCCGGCCCGCGCCGGGTGACCGGTCCACGGCGGCCCGCGAGGCCCGTCGCCGGCTGGGGCTTCCGGTCGACGGGTACGTGGTTGCCTTCGTCGGTCGGATCCAGCCGCTCAAGGCCCCCGACGTGCTGATCCGGGCGATCGCCGCGCTGCGGGAGCGCGACCCGGCGCTGGCGGACCAGGTGACCGTGGTGATCTGCGGTGGGCCCAGCGGCAGTGGGTTGGACCGGCCGACTGCCCTGATCGAGTTGACCGCCAAACTCGGGGTCACCGACGGGGTGCGGTTCCTGCCTCCGCTCACCGGGGACGACCTTCCGACCCTGTACCGCGCGGCGGATCTGGTGGCGGTGCCGTCGCACAACGAATCGTTCGGGCTGGTCGCCCTGGAGGCGCAGGCGTCGGGTACGCCGGTGCTCGCCGCCGCAGTCGGAGGGCTGGTCACCGCCGTACGGGATCAGGTCAGCGGCGTACTGATCGACGGGCACGACCCGGTCGACTGGGCCCGCGCGCTGGGCCACCTGCTGCCGAACCGGGCCCTCCGGTCGGTGTTGGCCCGAGGTGCCGAGCAGCACGCCCAGCACTTCTCCTGGGACCGTACGGTCTCGGGTCTGCTCGGGGTCTACGGCGAGGCGATCGCCGGGCACCGCGCCCGGCTCGCGGCCGACCTGGCGGGCGACGCAGCGCTCTCCTGCTCCTGGTGACCCGGCGTTCCCGCTGGTCCTGCTCCTGGTGACCCGGGCGACGGTCGCCACCCGGTGCGTGGGCCAGGTCGGTCGTAGAGTGGTCCGGTGAGCCCGAAGAGCGATCTTGCGACCCTGATCGAGTCGGTCTGCGCCGAGCGGGACCTGGCCTGGGAACCGACCGGCCCCGCCTCGTACGCGGTGACGCTGCCGGGCACCCACAAGCTCAAGACGGTCTGCAACCTGATCGTCGGCGAGCACGCGCTGCGGATCGAGGCGTTCGTGATGCGCCAGCCGGACGAGCGCCGCGAGGAGCTGTGGGCCTGGCTGTTGCAGCGCAACGCACGGATGTACGGCGTCTCCTTCTCCACCGACGCGGTCGGCGACGTGTACCTGACCGGTCGGGTCAACCCGGCCGGTGTGGACGCCGACGAGTTGGACCGGCTGCTCGGCGCGGTGCTCACCTACGCCGACGAGTCGTTCGACACGATGCTGGAGATCGGCTTCGGCAGTTCGATCCGGCGCGAGTACGAGTGGCGGGTCAAGCGCGGTGAGTCGACCGCCAACCTGGCCGCGTTCGCCCACCTCTTCGAGCCCTCCGGCACCGGCCCCGACCGGGCCTGATCAACGCTCCACACCCGTCCCGCGGGCTCATGACGAACTCGTGGTGGTTCGGAGTGCTCCTGGCGGGTATGCCGCACCGCGCGGTGCGGCGAGGGACCCCCGCGCGCCGATGACGGAGTGCCAAGGAGCGGAGCGTCCCATGGCTCAGCGGAACAGCTCAGGTCGCGGCGCGACTGCGACCAGGACCAAGCGACAGGCCGGCAACCAGACGCCGGGTACGCCCGGAATCTCCGAGTCGGAGATCTCCCGGATGCGGGTGGATGACATCCGCGGCCAGCTGCGCAAGCGCGGAGTCTCCGGGATCTCCGCACTGCGCAAGCCCGAACTGGTGAAACAGTTGGTGCGCTCGATGCGGGCGGGCGCAGGTCGGAGCAGCACCGGCCCGTCGGGCCGGGCCACCGGCACCCGGGCCTCGGCGGGTCGTGCCGCCGCTACCAAGAAGTCGGCGGCCAGACCGGCATCGAGCCGCGCGAAGGCCGCGCCGGCGAACAAGAGCGCGCCGGCGAAGCGGGCCGCCGCGACGAAGGCGACCGCCGCGCGGAAGTCGGCGGCGGCGAAGAAGACGGCGGCGGCGACGAAGGCAACCGCCGCGAAGAAGACAGCGACGGCGAAGAAGACGGCCGCCGCGAAGAAGACGACAGCGGCGGCGAAGCGTGCGGCACCGGCCAAGAGGGCGGCCGCGAAGCGTGCGGCACCGGCCAAGAGTGCGGCGGCGAAGCGTGCGGCGCCGGCCAGGCGCACGCTGACGCGGTCGACCGGTGGCGGGACGACGACCGGTGGGATCCGTACCGGACGGGGCACCGGCCGGTCGGTGCGCAGTTCGCAGGTGATCTCGTCGATCACGGACCGGCCGGAGCGGCCGGGGCGGAGCCTGATCACGGCGAACCACGAGGTGATCCGGCGTTGGGCCCGGGAGCGCGGGGCGAAGCCGGCGACCATCGCGGGCACCGAGCGGGACGGTCGGGCGGGTGTGTTGACGTTCCACATTCCCGGATATCGGGAAAGCAGCCGGATCCGTGAGATCACCTGGGATGAGTGGTTTCACACCTTTGACCTGCGGCGGCTGAATCTGATTTATCAGGAACAGTTGCGGGACGGTCGGCAGAGCAGCTTCTTCCGGACCGAGTCACCCGATCGGGAAGACGGTTGACGTGTTTGCGGGAATGGGCGACGGGTAACCGGCTGTTGCCAACGGACGAGGCCGGAGCAGCGGATACTCGCCAGTTGTGACCGGCGAGACAGCGTTCTGGGTTGAATCCAGAATCCGGGCGAACTAGCTTTATTGCACCGCGCCACGTTTGGAAACGTTCGGGGGAGCGGCGGATCGATCAGATCCGCGCACCAGACGAGGCGCGAGGGGACGGGTGGATTAACCGTTGGGGGACGGTGCCCACCTGTTTGGACCGGCGGCGTGAGCGGGCGATGCTTACGGGGGTGAGTGTTGCCCGCCGCCGCCGGCCCCACCGGCGGGCGCCCACCACGACCTCAGGGACGTGGTGGGCGCTTTGCGTCGGTCATCCGATCGGTACCTGGCCTGCGGGGGTCTTCGGCTGCGCGTCGGCGGCCCGGCGCAGCGCGGCGACGTGTCGTTCCCGGGGTGGTCCGGCGAGCAGGTGCCCGAGGGCGGCCAGCAGGCCCAGCCCGGCCAGGATCAGCCAGTGCCGGTCGCCGAGGTGCTGGAGGCTCACGCCGCCGAGGGTGGGGGCGATGAACGCCGCGGCCGGAAACGTCAGGTAGAAGACCGACTGGTAGCGCGCCCGTAGCTGCGGTGGCGCCAGGTCCGCGTTGATCTGCGCGTTCGGCGGGGCGGCGAGCATCGAGCCGACCGTCCACACCACTGCGGCACCCAGGTAGATGGCCAGTTCGTCGGCGACGGCGAGCACCCCGAAGCCGAGCGCGAGCAACGCGGTGGAGGCGGCCAGCACGACGTCCTTGCGGTGCCGGTCGATCAGCCGGGGCACGAACAGTTGCCCGATCACGATCAACGCGCCGCCGAGCGCCACCACCACCCCGTACGCCGATGGGCCCAGGCCGTCCGCGCGCATGGCCAGCGGCATGATCGTGGACGTCTGCATGGTGAGGACGGCCAGCACGAAGGTGAGTCCGACGAAGATCAGGAAGGTGCGGTCGGTCAGCGCGGTGTGCAGCCCCGGCCGGCGGATCCGAACGGACTCTGACGCCGCGCGGGTGGCGGGCGGAAGGTTGGCTGCTGGGCGGGTCAGCCGCAGGGTTTCGGGCACCTTCCAGCCGATCACCGCGGCGGCGGTCAGTGTGGCACCCGCGTCGACCAGGAACAGCGCGGTGAAGCTCGCCTCGGCCAGGACCCCGGCGAGCAGCGAGGCGACCGCCATGCCCAGGTTGAACGCCCAGAACTGAAGGTTGAACGCGCGCGAGCGGCGTTCGGCCGGCACCACGTCGACGATCGCCGCCACGAATGCGGGACTGGGCATCGAGTGGACCACGCCGGTCAGCGCGGCGAGCACCGCGATCAGGAGCAGGGGCCGACTGAAGGCGAGCGCGACCATCAGGCCTGCCGTGGCCAGGTGTGCGGCGAGCAGTGTCGCCCGGCGGCCCCACCGGTCGGCGAGCACCCCGCCGAGCAGTACGCCAGCCGCCCCGCCAGCCCCGTACGCGCCGACCACCGTGCCGGCCAGGCCTTCGCTCGCGCCGCGTACGTCGGTGAGGTAGAGCGAGAGGAACAGCATGGCGAACGCGCCGGCCCGGTTGATCAGTAGGCCGGTCCAGAGGTACCAGAAGGTGGCGGGGAGCCCGCCTGCGGTGTCGTGCCACCAGCGCCGCAGGGCGTGCACCCGACCTCCCGACAGTTCGGAGTGTTAACTGTTTCCACTGCACAGTAGTAGAAACGTCGGCACCCCGCGCCAGCCCCTAAGCCTCAGCGGGTTGCGGCGTCCGGGTCGCGGCGGCCGGTGCCAGTGCCTCGCCGGAGCGGCGCAGCGTGGCGGCACGGCGCTCCCGGGCCGGCCCCGACACCAGGTGGGCCACCGCGGTCAGGAGGCCGAGCGCGGCACAGGCGTACCAGAGCGTGTCGTTGCCGGCATGCTCGCGCACCAGGCCACCGAGGATCGGCGCGCTGGCCCCGGCGATCTGCCACGACAGGGAGAACACGCCCTGGTAGCGACCGCGCAGCTCGGCCGGGGACAGCTCGGCGATCAGCGTGGAGTTGGAGGGCGAGTTCAGCATCTCGCCGACCGTCCAGATCAGCACGGTCAGCCCGTAGAACCAGGCGGTGCCGGCGAACGCGGTCAGCCCGAACCCCACGCCCATCACCACGGATGCCAGCGCGAGCACATGTGAGCGACTCCGCCCCCGGATCAGCCGAGGTACGAAGAGTTGGCCGACCACGATGAGGATGCCGTTCAGTGCGATCACCGAGCCGTAGGTGGCCGGGCTCAGACCGTCGTCGCCCATCGCGATCGGCAGCATCGAGATGTGCTGGAGGAACACCAGCGCGGCGAACAGGTTGAGGGCCACGAAGCCGAGGTAGACCCGGTCGGTGAGGATCGTGCGCAGGGCGCCGCGGGGGGCCGTCTTCGCGGCGGTGGCGGGGCCGGCCTGTCGGGTCTCCGGCACCTTGCTGAAGATGATCAGCGCGGTGATCAGCATGGTGCCGGCGTCGACCACGAACAGCAGCAGGTAGTTGGCCTGTGCGGCGAGGCCGGCGAGGACCGCGGCGCAGGCGAAGCCGAGGTTGATCGCCCAGTAGTTGAGCGAGAAGGCGCGCAGCCGGTCCTTCGCCGGCACCACGTCGATCATCATCGCCCCGAACGCGGGCCGGGCCGCCTCGGCGAAGGCGCCGAGCAGCAACGCGCCCAGCGCCACCGCCCAGAGATCCCGGGCCAGCCCGAGCGCGAGCATCATGGCCGCCGCGCCCACGTGGGCGGTGAGCAGCGTCGGTCGGCGCCCCCACCGGTCGGCGAGAGTGCCGCCGGCGGTCGTGCCGAACGCGCCGCCGACACCCCACAGGCCGATCACCAGGCCGGCCTGGGAGGCGGAGAAGTCGCGTTCCTGGGTCAGGTAGATGGCGAGGAAGACCAGGACGAACGAGCCGAGTCGGTTGATCAGGGTCCCTGACCACAGGTACCAGAAGGTGGTCGGTAGGCCGCCGGTGGTGTCCCGGAACCAACTCCGCATCGTCCGCATATGGCGCCCCGCTTGCAAGTAATGACCGATCTGAGTGTCGAGCCTTACAAACCCTAGCGGCGGGCGGATCCGCTGGTCACCGCTTTTTCACGTGGTGGTCGTCACGACGGCTGCCCGCGTGTCCATTCGGCGGTTGAGGCAGGATGATCCGCATGACTGCGAGCGAAGGGCCCACCGTCGGGACGCTGGTCCTGCTGCGGCACGGTGAGAGCGACTGGAATGCCAAGAACCTCTTCACCGGCTGGGTGGATGTCGACCTGACCGAGAAGGGCGAGGGTGAGGCGCGCCGCGGCGGCGAGCTGCTCCGCGAGCACAGCCTGCTGCCGGACGTGGTGCACACCAGCGTGATGCGCCGGGCGATCCGCACCGCCGAGCTGGCGCTCAGCGCCGCCGATCGGCACTGGATCGCGGTGCGCCGGTCGTGGCGGCTCAACGAGCGGCACTACGGCGCCCTGCAGGGCAAGAACAAGAAGCAGACCCTTGACGAGTACGGCGAGGAGCAGTTCATGCTCTGGCGTCGGTCGTACGACACGCCGCCTCCGCCGATCGACGACAACGACGAGTGGTCGCAGGTGGGTGACCCGCGCTACGCGCTGCTGCCGACCGAGCTGATGCCGCGTACCGAGTGTCTCAAGGACGTCGTCGAGCGGATGCTGCCCTACTGGTACGACTCGATCGTGCCGGACATCCTGGCCGGCCGGACGGTGCTGGTGGCCGCGCACGGCAACTCGCTGCGTGCCCTCGTCAAGCACCTCGACCAGATCTCCGACGAGGCGATCGCCAAGCTGAACATTCCGACCGGCATTCCGCTGCGCTACGACCTCGACCCGCAGCTGCGCCCGCTCACCCTGGGCGGCACGTACCTCGACCCGACCGCGGCGAAGGCAGCCGCCGCCGCGGTGGCCAACCAGGGCCGCTGAGCTACGACGAAAGCTGAGCTACGACGAGAAGGGGCCCCTCGTCATCGCGGAGAGCGATGACGAGGGGCCCCTTTCTGAATCGGGTCAGAAGCTGCTGGGCGCGCTCTGCCCGGTGATCAGGTAGATCACGTGCTCGCCGGCGTTGACCGCGTGGTCGGCGAAGCGCTCGTAGTAGCGGCCCAGCAGGGTGGCGTCGATCGCCGTCTCCACCCCGTACGGCCAGTCATCACCGAGCAGCACCGCGAACAGGTTCTTGTGCAGCTCGTCCATGGCGTCGTCGTCGCGGTCCAGCTCGCTGGCGAGGTCGGCGTCGGGCTTCGCCAGCACCGAACCGATCTTCACGGCCATCCGGTCGGCGATCTCGGACATTTCGGTGAACACCGTCCGCAGCTCCGCCGGGACGGCGGGGGAGGGGTGTCGGCGCAGTGCGGTCTTCGCCACGTGCTCGGCGAGGTCGCCCATCCGCTCCAGATCGGCGGCCACGTGCAGCGCGGTGATCATCGCCCGGAGGTCGGAGGCGACCGGCGCCTGTCGGGCGAGCAGGTCGCAGACCCGCTCCTCGACGTGCCGGTAGAGGTCGTCGGTCTCGGCGTCCCGCTCGATGACCGTCTCGGCGGCCTGCCGGTCGGCGGTGAGCAGGGCCCTGGTGGCCTGGCGCATGGCGGCGCGGACGCCCTCCGCCATGTCCACCAGCAGTTGGCTGACGATCTGGAGGTCGGCCCGGAACTCGTCGCGCATCATCACGTCCTGTGGTCGGTCGCCGCCGACGGGTGTCGGCGCAGGGGGGTTGAGCAGGTGCGACACCAACGGTAGGGCGCGCGGACGGACCCCTGATGAACCACGGTGAACGACGCCAGACGTGCGGGTGAACACTTCCGTAAGTGAGGGTGTTTCGTCCCGATCTGTGTGGTAGCCAGGTTAACAATGACCCTACGATCGCCGGGTGGAATGGGCGGTGGCGGTCGTGGTGGCCGTGGCGTTGGTGGCCGGGACGGTCGCCGGCTTGTTGCTGCCCCGGTTCCTGCCCAAGCGGGATCGCTCCACGTCGACGGGGAGCGACAGCTCCCGCCAGAGCAGGGGGAGGCCCGCGATAGCCGACGAGCAGCAGACCGGGCTCGGCCGCCGGACGATCGACTCACTCCGGGCCGGTGTCGTGGTACTGGACAACGACGACGTCCCCGTGCTGATCAACCCGGCCGCCCGCGCGATGGGGCTGCTGCGTACCGGCAGCACCCCCGGCTCGATCGCCGCGCACCCGCTGATCCGTACCCTTGCCGGTCAGGTGCGACGCACCGGCGTGCGGCGCGAAATCGAGCTGGACCTGCCCCGTGGTCGCGACAGCGCCGGGGAAAACCCGCTCGGCGTGCACCTGCGGGCGATGGGTCTCGGCAACGGCTTCATCGCGGTCGAGGCGGTCGACGTGACCGAGTCGCACCGGCTGACCCGGGTACGACGCGACTTCGTGGCCAACGTCAGCCACGAGCTCAAGACCCCGATCGGGGCCCTGCAACTGCTCGCCGAGGCGTTGCTGGACGCGACCGAGCCGGCCGACGCCGCGGCACCCGACCTCTCCGAGGACCTGGTGGCCGCCCGCCGGTTCGCCGAACGGATCCAACACGAGTCGACCCGGCTGGGTCGGCTGGTGCAGGAGTTGCTGGAGCTGACCCGGTTGCAGGGCGCCGAGCCGCAGCCACCACCGGAGCCGGTCGCGTTGGACTGGGTGATCGCGGAGGTGGTCGACCGGACCCGCACCACAGCATCTGCCCGGGGTATCGAGGTGAGCGTGGAGGGTGATCGCGGACTCACCGCGTACGGCAGCGACGCCCAACTCGCCACGGCGGTGGCGAACCTGGTGGAGAACGCCATCAACTACTCGGGCGAGGACACCACCGTACGGGTGACCCTCCGCGGCGACGACGAGCACGTCGAGGTCGCGGTCGCGGACCAGGGCATCGGTATCGCGCCCACCGACGTGGACCGGATCTTCGAACGGTTCTACCGGGCCGACCAGGCCCGCTCGCGTGCCACCGGCGGCACCGGGCTCGGCCTGGCGATCGTGAAACACATTGCGAGCAACCATGGCGGACGGGTCGAGGTGTCGAGCACTCTTGGTGGTGGATCGACGTTCACCCTCCGGCTGCCCGCCAGTCCACCGGACGACCTCCTGGCGACACTGCCGCCGGCTGGGATCGAGTCCGGTCCGACTGGGCTACGGCAGGTCTGACAGCAAATGGAAAGGAAATCCCCGTTGAGCCGCGTTCTCGTGGTCGAGGATGAGGAGTCGTTCTCCGACGCCTTGTCGTACATGCTCCGTAAGGAGGGCTTTGAGGTTTCGGTCGCCGCGACCGGCACCGACGCCCTCACCGAGTTCGACCGAACCGGCGCCGACATCGTGCTGCTCGACCTGATGCTGCCCGAGATGTCGGGGACCGAGGTCTGCCGGCAGCTGCGGCAGCGCTCCGCCGTGCCGATCATCATGGTCACCGCCCGGGACAGCGAGATCGACAAGGTGGTCGGGCTGGAGATCGGCGCCGACGACTACGTCACGAAGCCGTACTCGCCACGGGAGCTGGTCGCCCGGATCCGGGCGGTGCTGCGCCGGCAGAGCCCGGAGGTCGCTGAGGCGGGTGCGCCGACGCTGGCCGCCGGGCCGGTGCGGATGGACATCGAGCGGCACGTGGTGACCGTCGACGGCGCGGCCGTTCAGCTGCCGTTGAAGGAGTTCGAGCTGCTGGAGCTGCTGCTGCGCAACGCCGGCCGGGTGCTCACCCGCGGCCAGCTCATCGACCGGGTCTGGGGCGCCGACTACGTCGGTGACACCAAGACGCTGGATGTGCACGTCAAGCGGCTGCGTTCCAAGATCGAGCCAGAGCCGTCCGCGCCGCGCTTCATCGTGACCGTCCGAGGGCTGGGCTACAAGTTCGAGCCGTGATCGGCGTACCTGAAGGGGGTCCGCGCTCGGCGCGGGCCCCCTTCGGGCTGACCGGCACCGGGTCAGAACAACTTGCGCAACGCCTCGGCGATCTCGGCGACTTCCGTCAGCCGGCTCTCGGCCACGCCGATGACCAGGTCGTACGCGACGTTCTGGTCGGTCTCGTCGAGCTGCGCGATGGTGACGGCGTGATTCTGAAGCAGGAAGGCGATCGCCACGATCCAGCCGATCCGCTTGTTGCCGTCCACGAACGGGTGGTTGTTGACCAGTGAGTGCAGCAGGGCCGCGGCCTTGGTCCACAGGTCGGGGTAGGCGTCTTCGCCGAACAGGCTGGTCTGCGGCCTGGCCACAGCCGACTCCACGAGGCCGGCGTCCCTGATCCCCACGCCGAGCTTTCGGGCGATGCCGGCAACGTCGGCGAGGGTCGGGTAGCGAACCTCCGCCGTCATTCCGCGAGCCGGGCGAGCAGCGTGGCGTGGCGTTCGATGATCTCGTCGGCGAGGCCGCTGAACTCCTTGGCGTTCCGCCGGGCCAGATAGTCCTCGATGGCGGTGACGACGACGGCGTGCATCGACCGCCCCTCCTCTTCTGCAGCGAGACGGAGTCGCCGTTCGCCTTCGTCGTCAAGTCGGAGCGTCATGGCCATCCCCGAATGATAGCAAGATTGCTACCAAGATCAGGGAAGCTGGACCTCGTCGGCGGGGTGCGGGGCGATCATGCCCTGCTTCGTCCTCGTCGCGCACAGCTCGGCCAGCCGCTCGTAGGCGGCAGCGCCGATCAACGCGGTCAGCTCCGGCCCGTACGACAGGTACATCGGCTCGGTGCCCACGTGCGCGTCCGTCGAGGAGGTGCACCACCAGTCCAGGTCGTGCCCGCCCGCTCCCCAACCCCGCCGGTCGAACTCGGACAGGGTGGAGACCAGCACCTTGCTGTTGTCCGGCCGCTTCACCCAGTCCTGATCGCGGCGGATCGGCAGCTGCCAACAGACGTCCGGCTTGTACTCCAACGGGTGCACCCCGTCGCGCAGCGCCTGGGCGTGCAGCGCGCAACCGCCCCCGCCCGCGAAGTCGGCGTCGTTGAGGAAGACGCACGGACCGTCGGCGCCCTGGGTGGCGGTGCGGCGGGCCGGGTTCTTGCCGTCGATGGTGTCCTCGTCGGTCCAGTTCTTGAACCCGCGCCGGAAATGCTGCCAGGTCGCCGGGGCGAGCCGCTTGACGGCGTTGCGAACCCGCTTCTCGTCGTCCGAGTCGGTGAAGAACGCCCCGTGCGAGCAGCAACCGTCGGCGGCCCGGCCGGCGATGATGCCGTGGCAGCCCTTGCCGAAGATGCAGGTCCAGCGGGAGAGCAACCAGGTCAGGTCGGCCCGGATCAGGTGCGTCTCGTCGGCGGGGTCGGTGAACTCGATCCACTCCCGAGGGAAGTCCAGGGGCACCTCGCGGCTGCGCGGGTCACCGGGGTCGTCCACCAGCACACGGAGCTCCATCGTCACCCGGCCCAGCGTACGCGCGGTCCCGTCCGCAGGCCGGTGAGCCGCGCAAACGTGTTGCGCCTAGGGTCTTCAGCATGCGACTGGGTGTCCTCGACGTCGGATCCAACACGGTGCACCTCCTCGTGGTCGACGCGCACCACGGCGCGCACCCGTGGCCGGCGCACTCCGAGAAGGTGGTGCTCCGGCTGGCCGAACAGCTCGGGCCCGACGGCGCGCTGACCGAGGCGGGCGCGGACGGCCTGGTCAAGGCCGTAGGCATGGCCAAGGCGGCAGCCGCCGGGCTGGAGGCGGACGACCTGATCGCGTTCGCCACGTCCGCGGTGCGCGATGCCACCAACGCGGCTGACGTGCTGGCCCGGGTCCGGGACGAGACCGGCGTACGCCTGGCGGTGCTCTCCGGTGCGGACGAGGCGCGAATGACGTTCCTGGCCGTGCGGCGGTGGTTCGGCTGGTCGGCGGGCCGGCTGCTGGTGCTCGACATCGGCGGCGGCTCGTTGGAGATCGCCGCCGGCATCGACGAGGACCCGGACGTGGCGGTCTCCCTGCCGCTCGGCGCCGGCCGGTTGACCCGCGAGCGGCTGCGGGTCGATCCGGCCAGCGCGGCCCCGCCGTCGGCGGAGGCCGTCGAGAAACTCCGGGAGTACGTGGACGGTCGGCTGGACAAGGTCGTCGGCCAGATGACCGAGGTGGGCTGGGGTCGGGCGGTGGCCACCTCGAAGACGTTCCGCACCCTGGCCCGACTGGCCGGGGCGGCCCCGTCCGGCGCCGGGCTGTGGGTGCCACGCAGCCTCACCCGGGCCGGCCTGCGGCAGGTCATGGGCTTCATCCGGCACATCCCCCCGGCGCAGTTGATGGAGCTGGAGGGGGTCAGCGCGGGCCGAGCCCACCAGTTGCTGGCCGGTGCCGTGGTCGCCGAGGCGGTGATGCGCCGTCTCGATCTCGACTCGCTGGACATCTGCCCGTGGGCGCTGCGGGAGGGCGTCATCCTCCGCCGACTGGATCAACTCGAACCGATCTGACCGGAGTGCCGTTTTCGGTCGTTTTGCCGGCGCTCGTCACGATGCCCCCGGCGCTACCGGGCTACGCTGGCTGATGTGACTTCCCGCGTTCCCGTGCTCCTGTCCAGCTCGTCGGTCTTTCCCGAGCCGACCGCGGCGGCGTTCCAACTGGCCGCGGCGCTCGGCTACGACGGCCTCGAGGTGATGGTCTGGACCGACGTGGTCAGCCAGGACGCGGGCGCGCTACGCGGCCTCTCCACGCACTACGGCGTGCCGGTGCTCTCGGTGCACGCGCCCTGCCTGCTGGTCACCCAGCGGGTGTGGAGCCCGGACCCGTGGGAGCGCCTGCGCAAGGCCGCCGAGCTGGCCGAGACGCTGGGGGCACCGACCGTCGTGGTGCACCCACCGTTCACCTGGCAGCGCGACTACGCGCGGAACTTCGCCGACGGCCTGGCCGGCGTCGCGGACCGGTTCAGCGGGTTGCGCTTCGCCGTAGAGAACATGTACCCGGTGCGGATGGCGGGCCGACAGTTCGTCCCGTACGTGCCCGGCTGGGACCCGACCGACACCGGCTACCCGTCGTACACCCTGGATCTGTCGCACTGCGCGGCCTCGCACAGCGACCCCCTGGAGATGGCCGACCGAATGGGCACCGGGCTGGCCCACGTCCACCTCGGCGACGGCACCGGCGAGGGCCGCGACGAGCACCTGGTGCCCGGGCGCGGCACCCAGCCGTGCGGAGAACTGCTCTCCTCGCTGGCCGGCCGGGGATTCACCGGGGCGGTGGCGGTGGAGGTTGCCACCCGGGGCGCGAAGAGCCGCGCGGTGCGCGAGGCGGACCTGCGCACCGCGCTGGAGTTCGCCCGCCAGCACCTGACCGCCTCGTCACCGGTCGACGCCTGACCCCACCACCCGCCCCGGGGGCGGCGGCGGTGTCAGCTGACCGGTGAGAGGGAGTCGACGCCGGAGGTCGGCTGCGCGGCGACGGTGACCTGCTCGCCGACCGCCGCCCGCTTGCGGGCCCGGTGCGCCGCGACGTGCGAGCGGGTGGCGCACCGCTCCGAGCAGAACCGCCGGCAGCAGTTGGACGACGTGTCCAGGTAGACGTTGCCGCACCGCTCGTCGGCGCAGACCCCGAACCGGGCGCTGCCGTACTCGCAGAGCCAGACCGACAGCCCCCAGACCGCGCCGGCCAGGTACTCGGCGCTGACCGAGGCGCCCCGGCTGGTCACGTGCATGTGCCAGTCACTGGAGTCGTGCCCGGATATGCGCGGCTGCACCGGGAACGCCTCAAGCAGCGCGTTCAGCTCGGTGACCGCCTGGGCGTCCCGCCCCGAGGTGCCGTACTCGAAGACGTCGCGCAACCGTTTCTGTGCCCGCCGGAAGATCGCGACGTCCCGGTCCGCGACCTCGTCGCGCATCCAGGCGTTCTCGTCGGGGAAGAGGGCTCGCAGGTCGTCGAGGTCGTCCAGGCGGGCGTTGACCAGGTCAACGCCGGTCCGGGCGTACGCGTCGAAGTTCACGCCCCAACGGTAGACGACTCAGGGGGTGCGCGGCGCGTCGATGTAGTGCGGCAAGAACCGCGCGTAGCCGTCGGTGATCAGACTGGCGCTCTCCCGTACCCCCAGGCCGGCCGATTCGCCGTCGACGATCCAGCTGCCCAGCACCGTCCGGTAGTCGCCGAACTGCGGCAACGCCCGGAACTCCTGGTAGCACCAGCCCTCGTCGCCGTAGATGCCCGGATTGGTGATTTCCTCATCGGCGGTGACGATGCGTACCGAACCGCCCTCACGGCCCAGCAGGGGCTTGGCGACGTACTCCGGCATGCCGCGCGGCGAGTCGAGGTACGCCGGGAGCAGGTACTCGTGGCCGGGGTACAGCTCCCAGAGGACCGCGAGCAGCGCCTTGTTGGAGAGCAATAGTTTCCAGGCAGGCTCGATCCAGGTGGTCGGGGTGCCCGGGGCCAGGGCCGCCGGCCCGTACGGCTCGGCCAGCATCCACTCCCACGGGTAGAGCTTGAAGCAGGTGGTCACCGGGCGGTCGTCGGCGTCGACGAAGCGCCGGCCGTCCCAGCCGATCTCCTGGATGGGCTGGAGCTCGGCGGTCAGGCCGGCCTGTCGCGCGGTCTCGGCGAGGTACCCGGCGGTCATGTGGTCCTCGCCGGACTCCTCCTCGTTCGACCAGAGCACGTGCACCCGGGGGTCGTGCAGCCCGGCCCCGATCTTGGCCCAGGCGCCGACCAGCCGCTCGTGCAGGCTGTTCCACTGGTCCAGGTCCGGCCGGGTCTGCTCCAGCCAGTACCACTGGATGATGCTCGCCTCGACCAGCGCGGTGGGGGTGTCCGCGTTGTACTCCAACATCTTCGGGGGCCAGGTGCCGTCGTAGGCGAGGTCGAAGCGCCCGTACAAGGTCGGTGGCGCCTCCCGCAGCGACCGGGCCACCGCGTCGGTCGCCCACTCCGGGATGCCGAACTCGGCGTACCGGCGCTGCGCCACCACATGCTCGGCGGCGGCCACCGACATCCGGTGCAGCTCCTCGGTGGCCTCCTCCAGCCGCAGCACCTCGTCCAGGTCGAAGGCGTACGCGGCGGTCTCGTTCCAGTACGACATGATCCCGCCGTCGGGCAGCTCGGTGTCGACGTAGACCAACCCCTGCGACCGGATGGTGGCGTCCCAGTCGGGGCGCGGCGTGACCGTCTCGCGGCGCACCTCAGCCCCCGCAGGAGGCGAGGTGGGTGCCGAAACCGCCGCGCTCGGGCAGGGCCGTGGCGGTCGGCTCCGGGGCGGTGCGACCGGCGGCCGGGTCGGTGACCCGCATCGCCAGCGCGACGGTTCCGCCGCCGCCGACCGGCCCGAGGGCGCAGTCGTCGTCATCGTCGTCGTCCGAGGTCATGTTGCAGCCGGAGAGGGCGAGCGCGAGGGCGGTGAGCGCGCCGAGCTGCACGGAGGCCGACCGGAGCCGGCGGTGGGGGCGGGGGCGGAGGCGTTGGTCCACGGCATCGTTGTAGCCGATCGATGCCACCGCCGCCGCCCCGACCCCTTGTCGAGGTAGCCCGGCCGCCCCTCGGCGGGGGCCCTGGCAGGGGCGTTACGCTCGGCTCATGCTCCGTTCCGTCATCCTCGCCGCCTCCCGGTCATCCCAGGTCGAGCGGCTCGTCGCGACCGCCCCGTACACCCGGGACGTCGTCCGCCGGTTCGTCGCCGGCGCCGCCACCGACGACGCGTTGCGCGCGACCCGCGGGCTCGTCGACGACGGCCTCGCGGTCACCCTCGACCACCTCGGTGAGGACACCGTCACCCCCGAGCAGGCCACCGCCACCCGGGACGAATACCTGAAGCTGCTGAAGATGCTCGCCGCCGCGGGGCTCACCCCGGCCGCCGAGGTGAGCGTGAAGCTCTCCGCCCTCGGGCAGATGTTCGACGAGCAGTTGGCGTACGACAACGCGCGGGCGATCTGCGCGGCGGCCGACGCGGCGGGCACCACTGTCACCCTGGACATGGAGGACCACACCACCACCGACTCGACGCTGGAGGTGCTGAGCCGGCTGCGCAAGGACTTCCCGTCGACCGGCGCGGTGCTCCAGGCGTACCTGCGGCGGACCGAGTCGGACTGCCGGGAGCTCTCCTCGGCCGGGTCGCGGGTGCGGCTGTGCAAGGGCGCCTACAAGGAGCCGGAGTCGGTGGCGTACCAGTCGGCCCGTGAGGTGGACAAGTCGTACGTCCGCTGCATGAACATCCTGATGTCCGGCGACGGCTACCCGATGCTGGCCACCCACGACCCCCGGATGATCGCCATCGGTGAGGACCGGGCCCGGTGGTTCGACCGGGGGGCGGAGCGCTTCGAGTTCCAGATGCTCTACGGCATCCGCCCGGAGGAGCAGGCCCGGCTGGCCGGCGAGGGCTACACCGTGCGCACCTACGTCCCGTACGGCGACGAGTGGTACGGCTACCTGATGCGCCGGCTCGCCGAGCGCCCCGCCAACCTGGTCTTCTTCGGCCGGGCCCTGATTTCCAAGAAGTAGTTTCCCCGGTTCGGTCGACGGGCCGGCGGTGCCCCTACGGTCACCGCCGGCCCGTCTCGCACTCCGCTGCTGGCGGGCTTCGGCAGGTGAGCGAGCGGACGCGCCGACCGGCCCGGGCCGGCCGCACCGCACCCAGGTAATGGTCGTACCCTTCGGCGGGTGACGGACGAGGTGCAGCAGCCAGCACCACGGCGGCTCTGGCCGTTGTGGACGGTGCTCGTGGTGGTCTTCGTGCTGTTGGGCTGCGGCCTGCCGGCCGCGCTCGTCGTCGGGGCGATCCGGGAGTCCGGGACGCGTCCCACCGTGCGAGGGGTCGGTGGCTCGGCGGCCGACGACCCGGCCACCGCCGTGGCTCGCGGATTGTCCGACCGGATCACCGCCCAGCTGCACCGCCAGTCCGCGGCGCTCCTCGCCGGGGACCGCGCCGGGTTTCTCGCCGTCGCCGATCCCGCCGCTCACAACGACCTGCGTCGACGCTTCGCCGCGCTACGCGAGCTGAAGGTGACCGGCTGGCGGGCCGAGCCGAGTGGCCTGCCCGTGCCGGTCCTCGGCAAACCCGGCGAGTGGCGGTTGCTGGTGCGTTTCCAGTACTGCTTCGTCACGCCGAACTGCCGGCCCAGCCCGGTGCTGATCGGCACCCGGTGGCGGGAGAACGGTGACCAGCCCCGGATGGTCGCCATGGAGGAATCCAAGTCGGTGGAGACCGGCACCCGACCGTGGGAGATCAGCGACCTGGCGGTCGCCGTCGGTCCGCGGACCATCGTCGCCACCACCCCGGCTCTGCGCGGCAAGCTGCCCGGCCTGCTCGCGCAGGCCGAATCGGCGGCGAAGGTCGCCGACGGGTACGCGGTGACCGGATCACCGCCGGACCGATACCGGATCTTCTACGCCGGGCGCGCCGAGTGGCAGAGCTGGTACGGCGGGGAGCGCCCAGAATGGACCGGCGGTTACGCGGTGACCGTGGGCGGCGGCCACCACGAGGTGGTCCTCAACGCCGAAGGGCTCACCAGCAGTGGCACCGACGATCTGCTCCGGCATGAGCTGACCCACGCGGCGTCGTTACCGGAGCGCGGGTACCCGGGCAACCGCACCTGGTGGTTGGTGGAGGGGCTGGCCGAGTTCGCCGGTGCCGGCGGCCAGGCGGTCGACCGGTACGAGGGGGTCGCCGACGTCCGCAAGATGGTCCGGGGCGGCTGGGACGGCAAGTTGGAGGGCATCAACCCCGCCGACGACGCCTCCGCCGAACGGGTCGCCGGCAGTTACGGCATCAGCTACCTGGCCGTTCGGCACCTCGTCGACAGGTACGGGCCGCTGCGGCTGCTCACCTTCTTCAAGACCGTGGTGCATGATGGCCGGACCATCGACGCGGCAGCCGAGAAGGCGTTCGGTGAGCAGTGGTCGACGCTGCACGACGAGTGCGTGGCGTACGTCCGCGCCACCGCCAGCTGACGCAGCCCGGGGGTGGCGCGACGGTGCGCCGTACCATCGATGGGGTGCGCCGCCCTCATCCGCCGCGGCCCGCCACGCGGCCCCGCCTGCTCATCGCCCTGACCGCCGTCGCCGTCCTCACCGTCACCACCGCCGCGTCCTGTGGCGACGAAGACCCGGACCTCGCGCTTGCGTCGGCGGCCCGCAACCCGGTGACCGAGGTGATTGACGCCCCGGCCACGGTGACCGCCCGCGCCGCCGCCACCCTCACCGCTCCCGCCGACGGCACCCTGGCCAGCCTGCGTGTCCATCCTGGACAGCGGGTGAAGCGCGGTCAGGTCCTCGCCGTGGTCGACTCACCGAACGCGCAGCAGCGTCTCCGTCAGGCGAAGGAGGCGCTGGCCGCCGCGAAGCGCGCCGGCCGGGGCGTCGGATCGGGGAACCTGACCAGCAGTCGGCGCGGCACCGACAAGGCGGCCAACGAGGCGTTCGACGCGGCGCGGAAGGCCGCCGACAAGATCTCCGACCCGCAGCTGCGCGACGCGCTGTTGACCCAGGTGACGTCCGCGCAGAAGCAGTACACCGCCGCCGCGCGCAGCGCCGACCAGGCGGTCCGCGCGGTGCAGCGGGGGATCAACGGGTTGGGTTCCGCCGTCGGCGCGCTCTCCGCGGCGCAGCGGCTCCAGGCCCAGCAGGCGTACGACCTGGCGAAGGCGACGGTCGACGCGCTTACTCTGCGGGCCCCGATCGCCGGGGTGGTGCAGCCGGGCGGCACCCGGGCCGGCGGTGGTGCGAACGCCGGTCTGGCGGGGCTGCTGGAGCAGGCCGGTGGGGCTGGTCTCGACCCGTCCGTGCTGGCCCCCAGTCAGGGCGGGCCGCCGGCCGGGGTGGACGACGCGGTGGTGGTCGGCGGGCTGGTCACCGCCGGCACGCCGGTGCTGACCGTGGTGGACACCGGGCAGTTGGGCCTGCTCGCCGAGGTGGACGAGACCGACGTACTCCTCGTCAAGGCCGGCGTGAGCGCCACTGTCGAGTTGGACGCCGTCACCGGCGCCAGCTACGACGCCACCGTCCAGTCGGTCGACGTGCTGCCCACCAGCTCCGCGCAGGGCGGGGTCACCTATCGGGTACGCCTCGCGCTGGGTGCCGGGAAGCTGGCCGAGGACGAGCCAGCCCCGACGCCCCGTCCCGGCATGAACGCGGTCGTGCACCTGCGGGTCCGCGAGGCCGCCGACGCGGTGACCGTCCCCGCCTCGGCGGTGTTCTCGGTCGACGGCCGGGACGCGGTCTGGGTGGTCCGGGACGGTAAGGCGGGTCGGGCGGCGGTGACCGTGGGCGTCCAGGGGGCCGACCTGGTGCAGATCCTCAACGGTGTGCAGCCCGGCGACCGGATCGTGGTGCGCGGCGCTGACCAGGTCCGCGACGGCCAGGAAGTCCGGTGACCGAACCCGCCGTTTCAGGTCCGCACGACGGGCGGGTCCCGGCCATCGAGGCGGTGGACGTGTCCCGGACGTACCAGCTCGACGGGGTGTCGGTGCAGGCGCTGCGCGGGGTGTCGCTCACCGTGCAGGCGGGGGACTACGTGGCCCTGGTCGGGCCGTCCGGCTCGGGCAAGTCCACCCTCATGCACCTCCTCGGTGCGCTGGACCGGCCGACGGGCGGCAGATTGGTGATCGGCGGGCGGGACGTCAACGCCCTCGCCCCGCCGGAGATGGCGACGCTGCGCAACGAGACGATCGGCTTCGTCTTCCAGGCGTTCCACCTGCTGCCGCGCACCTCGGCAGTGGAGAACGTGGCGTTGCCCCTGGTCTATCGGGGGGTGTCGGCCCGGCAGCGGCGGGAGCGGGCGGCGGCGATGCTCGGCCGGGTCGGCCTCGGGCACCGGCTGGACCATCGACCCAACCAGATGTCCGGCGGTGAGCAGCAGCGGGTGGCGATCGCCCGTGCGCTGGTCACCGAGCCGACGGTGCTGCTGGCCGACGAACCGACCGGCAACCTGGACAGCGTCACCGGTGCCGCCGTCCTGGAACTGTTGGAGCAGTTGAACGCAGAGTCCGGGGTGGCGCTGGTGATGGTCACCCACGACCAGGAGGTCGCGGCCCGCGCCCAGCGTCGGATCACCATGCGCGACGGAGTGGTCGTGGCGGACAGCGCCGCGAGCCCACACCCGCCGGTCACGGCCAGCGCCGACCCACGCGCCGCCCATGATCGACCGCCGTCCGTTGATCACGGTCGACCTGCGACACTGGTCCCCGCTCCCAGCGCGGAGCCCCGGTCCGCGTCCGGAAGCGGCC
Organism: Micromonospora violae; assembly: GCF_004217135.1. Lineage (NCBI taxonomy): Bacteria > Bacillati > Actinomycetota > Actinomycetes > Micromonosporales > Micromonosporaceae > Micromonospora > Micromonospora violae. The sequence goes on along the minus strand of NZ_SHKK01000001.1, from coordinate 5,077,250 downwards.
CGGGGCACCCGTCCGGTGGCTCCGGTGGCGCCACCGGAGCCACCGGGCGCCTTCCGTCCGAGGTCGAGCGATCCGACACCGACCCGCGCGACGCCGCCCCGGGTGAGGCGCGCGACGTGGCTGCGGGTGAGCGGGCAGCCGACCAGCCCGGAGGTACGGCGTGAGAGTCGCCGAGGCGTGGCGGGTGGCGCTGGACGCCCTCCGGGCCAACCGGCTGCGCAGCGCGCTGACCATGCTCGGAGTGATCATCGGGGTGGCCTCGGTGGTGCTGCTGGTGGCCATCGGCACCGGTACCAAACAGAAGGTCGAGCAGCAGGTCGAGGGCCTCGGCTCCAACCTGCTGCTGGTCGTCCCCGGCCGGATCGAGGTGGGCAACGCGCCGGTCGTCTCGCCGTTGACCCTCAAGGACGTGGACGCCGTCACCCGGGTGGTCGGCGACCCCGACCGGGTGGCGGTCACCATCGCCTCCGGGGCGACCGCTCGGGCCGGCGCCCGGTCCGACTTCACCACCGTGCAGGGCGTCCTGGAGACGACCCCGGCGGTGTTCACCCGCTCGCTGGCCCGGGGGCGCTACCTCACCGGCACCGACGTGGACACCAGCCGGCGGGTGGCGGTGCTCGGCGACTCGGTCGCCCGTGCCCTCTTCCCCGACCGGGACCCGCTCGGGCAGCAGGTGGCGCTGGCCGGGGTGCGGTTCCGGGTGATCGGTGTCTTCGCGCCCCTCGGGCAGAGCCTCGGTGTCGACCGGGACGACGAGGTGCACGTGCCGGTGACCGCCGCGCAACGACTGTGGGGCACCCAGCGGGTCGACGGCATCGCGGTGAAGGCGCCGGACCGGGAGCGGATCGACGAACTGGGCGAACGGATCGTCGCCGAGCTGAACCGCCGCCACCCGGACACCGAGTTCAGCGCGGTCACCCAGCAGCAGATCCTCGGCGTGCTCGGCGACATCCTCGGTGTCCTCACCGGCGTACTGGCGGCCATCGCCGGCATCTCGCTGCTCGTCGGTGGTGTCGGGGTCTCCAACATCATGCTGGTCAGCGTCCGGGAGCGGACCCGGGAGATCGGGCTCCGTAAGGCCGTCGGCGCGCGTCCCCGGGACATCGGGGTGCAGTTCCTGCTGGAAGCGGTGCTGCTCACCACGATCGGCGGGCTCACCGGGATGGCGCTGGGGGTGGGAACAGCCCTGCTGGTCGACGCGCTGTCGCCCATTCCGGCCGCGATCACCTGGTGGTCGTTGGCGCTCGCCTTCGGTGTGTCGGCGGTGGTGGGCATCGTCTTCGGGGTGGTCCCCGCGCAGCGCGCCGGACGCCTCGACCCGGTGGTCGCGCTGCGCACCGAATGAGCAGCGCCGCACCAACCGGACGGCGCACGCGCGCGGGCGGAAACCGGGAGCGCGGATCGGGTGAACCGGCCACCGAAACATGATCAGTTGCACGAAGGGATCGCGCCGGTCACAACCGCCCCGCTACCGTACTGGTAACACGCGCGTCGCCGGCCCGGCCCGGAGCATCCGTCGGGTTGGCACGCGCCGGGCATGGGATGGGTCGGTGAGCCATGGCCGGGTCACAGTCCGACGGGCGGCTGTCGGAGGTCAAGTTCCTGACCGTTGCGGAGGTGGCGACGGTCATGCGGGTGTCGAAGATGACTGTCTATCGCCTGGTGCACAGCGGTGAGCTCACCGCCGTCCGGGTCGGCCGGTCATTCCGGGTGCCCGAGCATGCGGTGCACGAATATCTCCGTGGTGCCTTTCAGGAGACCGCCTGAGTCACCGCGGCGCCCGCCGATCGCCGGTTGACGGGCATCGGTGAGCGTAGGTAGCGCGCTCGCGAGCTCCGCAGTCGCGCACCGTGGGCGGCCACGACGGGGGCGCGTTGGTCCGGCTGACGCCCTGCGGCTACCCTGGAGCCCGACCGAGACCCCACCGGTGCGCCCCGCCGCCCAGACTGGTCCGGTCCGTTGTCCGCAAGCGGTCGCCGTCGCCACCTGCGTGGTGTCATCCGGTCCGCCCCGCACGTTGTATCGAAAGGCTGTCGTATGGGCTCGGTGGTCAAGAAGCGCCGTAAGCGCATGGCTAAGAAGAAGCACCGCAAGCTGCTGCGCAAGACCCGCGTCCAGCGTCGCCGTCTCGGCAAGTGATCGCCGCCGGGCGCACAGCCCGGCGTGCGGCGTCACTTGCCTAACTGTCGATCTCCGGAGGCTCAGGTGATCAGGCCGTGGTCGTCCCGGCTCGGTCCTCCCTGCCGGGGTAGGTGCGTCAGATGACCCCCGGTGGCACCTCAGGTGCTCCGGGGGTCGTCGTCGTCACCGGAGTGGGTCGTTACCTGGGTGCCCACGTGGCGGCCCGACTGGCCGCCGACCCGCGCATCGGACGGGTCATCGGAGTGGACGCACCGGATTCCGGCACCGAGTTCACCGACCTGCTGGACCGGGTCGAACGGCTCCGCGTCGACAGTGGTTCGCTCGGTGGTCTCCTCGCCGACCTGGACGTCGACGCGGTGGTGCACCTCGCGCTGGTCAGTTCACCCGACCCGCAGCACGGTGGCCGGTCCGCGATGAAGGACCAGAACGTCATCGGCAGCATGCAGCTGCTCGCCGCCTGCCAGCGGGCCCCCCGGCTGCGCAAACTCGTGGTCCGCTCGTCGACCGCCGCGTACGGGGTGTCGTTCCGGGACCCGGCCGTCTTCACCGAGGAGACCGAACCCCGCGAGGTGCCGCGTGGCGGTTTCGGCCGCGACATCCTCGACCTTGAGGGGTACGTCCGTGGCTTCCGGCGTCGCCGGTCCGACGTCACCGCCACGGTGCTGCGCTTCGCCCCGTTCATCGGCTCGACCGCCGACACCACGCTGACCCGTTACTTCTCGCAGCCGTTCGTGCCGACCGTCTTCGGCCGTGACCCCCGCTTGCAGTTCCTGCACTTCGACGACGCGTTGGAGGTGCTGCACCGGTCGATCGTGGAGGACCATCCCGGCACGTACAACGTCGCCGGCCCCGGGGTGCTGTCGCTGTCCCAGGCGATCCGGCGGGCCGGTCGGGTGGCCGTGCCGGTGCTGGAGCCGAGTCTCTCCGGGGCCGCCGCGCTGGCCCGCACCATGGGCTTCGGCCGCTACGGCCTGGACCAGGTCGACCTCTTCGTGCACGGCCGGGTCGTCGACACCAGCCGGCTTGAGCAGGAGTACGGCTTCACGCCCCGCTCGACCGCGGCGGCGTTCGAGGACTTCATCCGCGCTCACCGTGGTGGGGTGGTGGTCACCCGGGATCAGCTGGCCGCCGCCGAGCAACTCGTCCTGGACGGCATCCGGCAGGTCCGCTCCGCGGTGCGGGAGCGTTCATCGTGAGCGCGAGGAGTGAGCCGGTCTTGCGAGCCCCGCAGTCGCGAACCCAGGTGACGCTGTGAGTGGGCCGGAAGAGGGGCGCGACCCGCGGTCGGTCGGGCGTTTCGACGTACCCCAGCAGGTGCCCGCGCCGGACGCGGAGCCGGCGCGGCGCAACGGTCATCGACCGGCCGCGCAGGTCGCGCCGACCCCGACCCCGACCCCGACCGCAACGCCGACCTCCGCCCCGACGCCCTCGGACGAGGTCGACGCCGGCGTGTCCGGCGGCACCGAGCCGGCGGTGTCGGACCGGCCCGGGGACCACTGGGACCGCAAGGTCGCGAACGGGCTGGCGTTCCTGCGCCGGCGGCTCTCCGGTGACTACGAGGTCGACGAGTTCGGCTTCGACTCGGAGCTGACCGACGCGGTCTTCCACCCGCTGCTGCGGCTGCTCTACCGGGACTGGTTCCGCACCGAGGTCAGTGGGGTGGAGCACGTGCCCCTGGACGGGCCCGCCCTGGTGGTCGGCAACCACTCCGGGACGGTGGCGCTGGACGCCCTGATCCTCTCCGCGGCGCTGCACGACAAGCATCCCGCCCACCGCTACCTGCGGCTGCTCGGCGCCGACCTGGTCTTCCGGATGCCGGTGGTCTCCGAGCTGGCCCGCAAGACCGGCGGCACGGTGGCCTGCAACCCGGACGCCGAGCGGCTGCTCCGCGGCGGCGACCTGGTCGGGGTGTTCCCCGAGGGCTTCAAGGGCATCGGCAAGCTCTACGCCGACCGGTACAAGCTGCAACGCTTCGGGCGGGGCGGATTCGTCTCGGCGGCGCTGCGCACCGGCACCCCGATCGTGCCCGTCGCCATCGTCGGGGGCGAGGAGATCTACCCGATGCTGGCCGACATCAAGCCTCTGGCGCGGCTGCTCAAGCTGCCCTACTTCCCGGTCACGCCGACGTTCCCGCTGCTCGGCCCGCTGGGCATGGTGCCGCTGCCCAGCAAGTGGCTGATCGAGTTCTGCCCGCCGATCCCCACCGCCCACCTGACCGACTCGGCGGACGACCCGCTGGTGGTCTTCAACCTCGCTGACCAGGTGCGGGAGACGATCCAGCAGACCCTGCACACGCTGCTGGAGCGACGGCCCGACCCGTTCGGCCCCTGAGCCAGCCGGCGCGACGACATCGCGTGAAGCCAGCCGGCGCGATCGGCGTCGCGTGACGTCAGCCGGCGCGATCGGCGTCGCGTGACGTCAGCCGGCGCGGCGGCGTCGCTGGAGGGCCAGGCCGGCGGTGACCGCGCCGGCGACCAGCCCGGCCGCCGCGGTCGACGGTACGGCGATCTTGACCGCTCGGCGGCCGGTCCGGAAGTCCCGCACCTCCCAGCCGTGCTGGCGGGCCTGCCGCAGCAGGGCGCCGTCCGGATTGACGGCCACCGCCCGGCCCACCGCGCGCAGCAGCGGCAGGTCGTTCGCCGAGTCGCTGTAGGCCGCACAGCGGGCCAGGTCGAGCCCTTCCACGGCGGCGAGCTGGGTGACCGCCTCGGCCTTCGCCGGCCCGTGCATCAGGTCACCCACCAACCGCCCGGTGTACGCCCCGTCCACCACCTCGGCCACCGTGCCGATGGCGCCGGTCAGACCGAGCCGGGCGGCGATCACCCGGCCGATTTCGACGGGCGCGGCGCTGACCAGCCAGACCCGCTGACCGGCGTCCAGGTGACGCTGAGCGAGCTGGTGGGTGCCGGCCCAGATCCGGGGGGCCATCATCTCGTCGAAGATCTCCTCGGCGAGGTGCTCAACCTCCTTGACCCGCCAGCCCTGGACGAAGGCCAACGCCGCCTCCTTGGCCAGGGACATGTCACCGGCGTGTTCCCGGGCCAGCAGCCGGAAACGGAGCTGCTGCCAGGCGAATCGGGCCAGGTCAGCGGTGGTCACGTAGTTTCGGGAGGCGAGCCCCCGGGCGAACCAGTAGATCGACGCGCCCTGCATCATGGTGTTGTCCACGTCGAAGAACGCGGCGGCGGTCGGGTCTGGTGCGCGGACCGGGGCCAGATCGGTCTCCGCCCAGCCTGCGGTATGCCCCTCGGCGTCGGTGCTGACCGTCACCTTACGGCTACGCGCCACGCGATTCCCCTTCTCGCCGATGCCACGGATGCTTCCCCCGCGAGGGTATCCGCCGCAGACGGTCAACCGGCCGGGCACACAGCGAACTGTGGCGCGGCCGGTCGGACGTGCGGTAAAGGGGCGCGGGTCAGCGGGCCCCGGGGCAGGCGCTCGGGTTCGGGCCGAGGGCGTCGCTGGTGCTCGGGGCCGGCAGGCCGCAGGCGATCGCCGCGCGCACCTCGTCCGAGCGCTCCCGGATGGTGTCCAGCAGCAGCAGCGACCGCTGGGTGCGCTCCCGGTCGACCCGGCTGGTCCCGTCGAGCAGGCCACGTACGGCCCGGCGCTGGCTCGACACGAAGGCGTTGAGGGTGTCCAGGCTGCCCGGTTCGGCCCGCTGCACGGCGGCCGAGGCCAGCAGGCGAACTCCCTGCCGGGTGTCGGCGTCCATGTCGTCGAGGACCGCGCTGTAGCCGATCCGGTCACCGCGCAGCTTGGCGGCCTCGCCGACCCTGGTGCGGGCGAAGTCCAAAAAGAGCTGACCCCGGCTGATGTCGGAGCTGGCCAGGGCGAGCTGCGCTCGTTCGGTCGAGCGCTTCATGCCGTACAGGGCGTCACCGGGCACCGCGTTCTCGCTGGCGGCCGAGATCCCGGAGACGGCGATCGCCCCGGCGGCGATGCCGATCAGGATGGCGCCTCGGGCTCGGACCCGCCGGGCGGTACCCACCGGCAGTAGCCGCCCACGGGCGGTGGTGGCGGCCGGTTCGCTGACGGCCGCTGGTGTGGTGCCCAGCCCTTCCCGCTCGGCGGTCGCGAGCAGCATCGCCCGCAGGCCGGTGCGGAACTCCTGATCGACCTCGACAGCCGGGGGGTCGACGCTGAGCCGTTGACCCACTGCGACCAGCGGCGCGAGGTGACCGTCCACCCTGGACCGCACGTGGTGTCGCCGAGCGCCGTTGGCCTCGTCGAGAAGCTGCGCGAAGCGCTCCGCGCGCCGGCGGGAGAAGAGGGTGTTGTCCACCGCAGGCACCTCCTCTCGCTGGTCACGGCCGGTCGGCCGCCGTCGTTGCCAGCGACCGGGCGGCAGTGTGACACCACGGAGGTGAGGTGCCGCCGGCGTACCGGTCGGACCTCGGTGACCCGGGCCTGCCGGGACATCCACCGGTCGCACCCGGAGAAACGCGGCGCACCGGGCACGGGTTACGGGCCGGGCGGAGCCGAAATTACAGAAAGTGATCGGCATCACCGGGCGGGACCGAGCCTGACCTGCGCGGACGTTGATCGACGCCCGTCGGCCCCGCCGTAACAAACTACGGCTGGAAGCCGTCGGGCAGGAGTCGAGCCAGGGCGCGGACGGCGCGGTACTGGAGGGCCTTGATGGCCCCCTCGTTCTTGCCCATCGCGCGGGCCGTCTCGGCCACCGAGAAGCCCTGGAGGAAGCGGAGCACAATGCACTCCTGCTGCTCCGGGTTGAGCTGCTTCACGGCGGTGAGGAGCGCGACGTTGGTGATGTGCTCCACCACCGCCGCCTCCGGGCTGCCCTCCGGGCCCCGGTCCTCCCGGTCGGCGTCGAGCACGTCGCCGGTGGTCACCTCCAGCCGGTAGCGGCCCGACTTGAAGTGGTCCGCCACGAGGTTGCGGGCGATCGTCACCAACCAGGCGCCGAGGTCGCGACCCTGCCAGGTGAAGCTGCCGATCCGCTTGAGCGCGCGCAGGAAGGTGTCCGAGGTGAGGTCCTCGGCGAGTTGCCGGTTGCCGACCCGGAAGTAGACGAACCGGAAGACGGTGTCCACGTACCGGTCGTAGATCAGGCCGAACGCCTCGGACTCGCCGGCCTGGGCCCGTTCGATCAGCGTCCAGACCTCGGTCGCCGGGTCGGACGGGTCCGGGCGGCTCGGGAAGCCGGTCGGGGTGGTGGCGGTGGTGGCCGGCACCGCCGGGATCACCGCTGTCTCACCCGCCGCCGGGTCGGTGGTGACCGCCGGTGTGTCGCTTATCCGACGCCCCTGCACGGGCATGGTGGGTCGGGGCGGTACGGCGACGCGGCCACCGGCCGGCTTCGCGTTTCCACCGGGCACCGCGGGCCGTGGCGGTGGCTCGTTGTGGTGCGGCCGGCTGCGGATCCGTTGCGCCGCGCCGTCACTGCGTACGACGCCGCCGTGCTGCTCGTCCATGGGTGCACGGGCTGCTGGCCGCTCGTTGACGTGGGAGCGGGCCGGTAGACCGGTCAGGCCGACCGGGCGTTCCGCGTAACCAAAGGTGGTCACCGTGGTGCCCCCGTCCCGTTGGATGCCGGGCGGGCCGGTCTTGGTCTCGTCGGGGCGGACCGACCGGATGATCGGCCGGGCAGGACGGTCACGGGGGTTGCCGACGGGCGGCAAGTCCCCTGGAGGTGCTGGTCCAATGCGCTCACAGGCACGGGGGCCTCCTCGGGCTGAGGGGTGTCGACTCACGGCAAATGGGGTGACCCGACCCGAGTGATGATAGGGCCAACGTCACCCGCGCGTGGCAAGTCCGTTACACAAGGCGGAAGTATTTCCCGCTCTGTCGCACCGTTGGCGGACCGGTTGTCCGTCGTGTGCGATTGACTTTCCGTCGACCCGGTGTTCCGGGATGGATGCCCAGGTCGAAGGCGTGTCGCCCGTTCGGCTGGCCCGGTCCGCCGGCCGGTCGGCCGGGCCGGCCGAACTACCCTCGGCCGGCGTCGCGCGTCCCATCGGCAGGACCTGATCGGATCGCCGGTGGCACAGCGGACAGTCCCGTACACGGGACTGTCCGGGCGGCGCCCTCCGGGCCCGGCCCCCGACCGTCGGGCGTGGCCCGTCGCCGTCCGCTGTGCCAGACTCGAGCACCGTGCAGGACGCCTCGGAAAGCCCCGCGCCGAACCTCGCCGACCGGGTCCGCCGGGCGGCCCTCGACCGCGGCGACCAGCCCGCGCTGCACTGGCGTGAGCACACCCTCAGCTGGTCCGAACTGGACGCGGCGGTGGACGCCGCCGCCCGCGGACTCACCGCCGCCGCGCCACCCACCGACCCCGGCGGTACGCCGCCACGCGTCGCCATCGCACTGCCCAACACGCCGGACTTCGTGATCGCCTGGCTCGGTACCCTCCGCGCCGGGTTGGTGGCCGTGCCGGTCAACCCCGGCTTCACCGCCCCGGAGCTACGGCACGTGCTGGCCGACTCCGGCGCGTCGGTGCTCATCGCCACCGACCGCGTTCGGGACCTGGTCGCCGAGGTGGCCACCGAGCTTCCCGCGCTCGTCGCCCGGTTCGGCGCGCCACCCACCGCCGAGGCGCCCGGAGCCGCACCCCGTCCTCGACGAGGCGGCACCGACCTGGCGGTACTGCTCTACACCTCCGGCACCGAGGGGCGGCCCAAGGGTGCGATGCTCTCGCACCACGCGCTGCTCGCCAACAACGAACAGGTCGCCGGGATCGACCCACCGGTGATCGGGCCGACGGACACGGTCCTCCTCGCGTTGCCGCTGTTCCACGCGTACGGGCTCAACTCGGGGCTCGGTGCGGTCGTGCACCACGGGGCAACGGGCGTGCTGCTCGACGAGCCAGGCCCGACGGCGGGGCTGGACGAAATCGCGCGGCACCGGGTCAGCGTGCTGGTCGGCGTACCGTCGATGTTCCTGACCTGGGCCGATGCGGCCACGGCCCGCGCGGCGACCGGGTCGGTGCGGGTGGCGGTCTGTGGCGCGGCGCCGCTCGAACCCGGGGTCGCGGCGCGCTTCACGGAGCGCACCGGCCATCAGGTGCACGTCGGGTACGGCCTCACCGAGACCGCGCCGGTGCTCACCTCCACCCTGGTCGGCGGCGTGGCCAAGCCCGGTTCGATCGGCCGGCCGCTGCCCGGTGTGCGGTTACGCCTGGTCGACGCCGACGGGATGGAGCTGTGGCGCGACGGGCTGGCCGTCCCCGACGACGACCCGGATGAGCTGGACATCTCCGACGTGGCGCCCGGCACCGACCCGGGGCAGATCGTCGTGCACGGCCCCAACCTCTTCACCGGCTACTGGCCCGACGGGCGGGGTGGCCCGGACGCCGACGGGTGGTGGGCCACCGGTGACATCGCCTACGCCGACTCCGACGGCGACCTCTTCCTGGTCGACCGGCTCGGCGAGCTGATCCTGGTCAACGGGTTCAACGTCTATCCGCACGAGGTCGAGCTGGTGCTCGGCGGGCACCCCGGGGTGGTCGAGTCGGCGGTACTGGGTGTGCCGCACCCACGGACCGGCGAGACTGTGCGGGCGTACGTGGTGCCGGCGCCAGGGCGACCGGTGACCAGCGAGGAGTTGCTCGCCCACTGCGCACGGAACCTGGCCCGGTTCAAGTGCCCGACCGCCGTCGAGTTCGTCGACGCCCTGCCGTACTCGGCGATCGGCAAGGTACGCAAGACCCAACTCCGGTCGGCGACGCCGACCGACCGCACGGAGGTAACCGATGTCCACTGACGCCCGGCTCGCCCTGATCACCCGACCCGGTTGCCACCTGTGCGACGACGCCAAGGCGGCGCTCGACCGGGTGGTGGCGGTCACCGGCGACAAGTGGGTCGAGTGGGACGTCACCGACGACGAGGGGTTGGAGCGGGAGTACGGGGACCGACTGCCGGTGGTGATGCTCGACGGCAAGGAGCACGGCTACTGGCGGGTCGAGGAGGACCGACTGCTGCGGGACCTGACCACGCCGCAGCTCTGAGGGGTGCCTATGGTGCTCGGATGACCTCTGCGCCCCCGCACCTCGTCTGGGACTGGAACGGCACCCTGCTCAACGACCTCAGCCTGGTGGTGTCCGCCACCAACGTCGTGTTCGCGAGCCTGGGCGGGCCGACGGTGACCCCGGAGGAGCACCGGGTGCGGTTCCGCAGGCCGATCGCCGAGTACTACGCCGAGGTGCTCGGGCAGGCCGTGGACGCCGACGAGTTCGGTCGACTCGACAAGATCTTCCATGACGCGTACCGCACCGGGTTGACCACCTGTGAGCTGGCCGCCGACGCGCGCGCGGCGATGGCCACCTGGCCGGGCAGCCAGAGCCTGCTGTCCATGTGGTTCCACGAGGAGCTGGTCCCGACCGTGCACAGGTACGGGTTGACCGGCCACTTCGCCCGGGTCGACGGGCTGCGGGCCACGGTCGGCGGGGACCGCAAAGCCGAGTCGCTCAAGCTGCACCTGGCCGAGTTGGGCGTGGACGGGCCCTCGGTGGTGCTGATCGGCGACTCCATCGACGACGCGGACGCGGCGCTCGCGGTGGGCGGCCGGGCCGTGCTCTACACCGGCGGGTTCACCGACCCGACCCGGCTGCGCGCCTCCGGTCACCCGGTGGCCGACACCCTCACCGACGCGGTGGCCCTGGCCCGGGAGGTCAGTTCCGCAGGTAGGTGAGGACGGCCAGCACCCGCCGGTGCTGTTCGGTGTCCGGCGGCAGGGTGAGCTTGGTGAAGATGTTGCGCACGTGCTTCTCCACCGCCCCGTCGCTGACCACCAGGGCGCGCGCGATGGCGGTGTTCGAGCGCCCCTCGGCCATCAGGGCGAGCACCTCACGCTCGCGGGGGGTCAGCTCGCGCAGCGGGTCGTCGCGGCGACGCCGGGCGAAGAGCTGACCGACCACCTCCGGGTCGAGCACCGTGCCTCCGCCGGCCACCCTGCGCAGCGCGTCCAGGAACTCGTCGATCGCGGCAACCCGGTCCTTGAGCAGGTAGCCGATCCCGCCGCCGCCCGCGCCGCCGGTGGTGGCGAGCAGATCATCGGCGTACGAGACCTCGACGTACTGGGAGAGCACCAGGATCGGGGTACGCGGCACCAGCCGGCGTGCCTCCACCGCGGCCCGCAACCCCTCGTCGGTGTGCGACGGCGGCATCCGGACGTCGACGATCGACACGTCGGGCCGGTGTTCGACGACCGCCTCGACCAGGGCGTCGCCGTCCCCGACCGCGGCCACCACCTGGTGTCCGCTCTCGGTCAAAAGCCGGACCAACCCCTCCCGGAGCAGGACGGCGTCGTCGGCGATCACGATGCGCATGGCTGTGTTGTCTACCACGTCCGGCCCGTCGTACCGGCTCGCAGTGGTGCCGGAACCCTCACGGCATTGCCTTCGTTCGCGACTGCGGGGCTCGCAAACCCGGCTCACTCCTCGCGCTCACAGGGGAAGCTCGGCGCGGATCTCGGTGGGGCCGCCGGTCGGGCTGACCACCAGCAGTTCGCCACCGGCGGCCCGGACCCGGTCGGCGATGCCGGCCAGCCCGTGCCCCTTGGCCAGGTGCGCGCCGCCCTGCCCGTCGTCGCCCACCCGCACCTGGAGGTTTGTGCCCTGCCGGGCCACGGCCACCGTGGCCTCGGTGGCCCGGCTGTGCTTGGCGACGTTGGTCAGCGCCTCGGAGACCACGAAGTACGCGGTGCTCTCCACCGCCGGGTCGAGCCGCCCGGCCGGGGTGCCGAGCTGCGGGTCCACCTGGAGCTCGATCGGGATCAGCCCGCGGCCGGCGATCGCGGCCAGGGCGCTGGGCAGGCCCCGGTCGACCAGGATCGGCGGCGCGATGCCCCGGGACAGCGCCCGCAGCTCGGCCAGGGTGTCCCGGGTCTGGGCGACCGCCTCGTCGATGGTGCGGCCGGCCGCCGCCGGGTCCGAGGCGAGCTGCATCCGGGCTCGGCTGAGGTCCATCGCCAGCCGGACCAGGCGCTGCTGGGGGCCGTCGTGGATGTCGCGTTCCAGCCGGCGCAGCGCGGCGGCCTCGGCGGACACGGCGGCCCGCTTCTGCTCCTCCAGCACGGTGATCCGGTCGCGCATCTCGGCCACCCCGGTCAGCATGGCCTTGGCGAAGCTGGCCTGGAGCAGTGCGCAGCCCCGCACCACGATCGGGAGGGTGATCAGGAAGAACACCCCGAGCGCGGTGTACAGGCCGATCCGGGCGGTGGTCGAGTCGCCCAGGCCGAGCAGCTGCGCCAGGTCCTGGTCACCCTCGCCGTCGGCCCGGGGCAGGGCCCAGTCGTAGGCCCAGTAGAGCGAACCGGTGATCGCCGCGGCCCACCAGGCCAGCGTCACCACGAAGGTGCCCAGTGCCGCGATCAGCCGCAGGATGCCGTGCGCCAGGTCGAGCCAGGACTGGGCGTCCCGCATCGGCACGAAGATCCGCCGCCAGGCGTTCGCGCCCGCCTCGGGCAGCCGGTAGTGCGGCCGGATCCGGGGCTGGTGCAGCACCGCGGGTAGCCGCAGCCGCTCGATGTCGGCCAGCCCACGGGCGGCGTACAGGGTGCCGCTGACGATCGGCAGGCCAATCACCGTGACCACCAGACCGATGCCCACCGCGAGGCCCACCATGAGGACGACGAAGCTGGCCAGCGCCAGGGGCAGGCCGAGCAGCACGTACCCGGAGTCGACGAAGAGTTGGCGGGGGATGCTCGGTGCCAGCGTCGGTCGGTCGCTGGTGGCGGCAACGGCGGTCATGCCCAAAGGCTAGGCAGCCGGGCGGGCTGCCCCCATCCCGAAACCCCGCCTCTCCTCCGTAGTGCTGCCCCTACCACCGCCGGAACGACCCGAGCCGGGGTCGGCGCGGGATTGGTCAGAGAAGTCGGGATTGAGCAATAATCGCCCGGGCGGCGCGCGGACCAGGCCGTTTAATCGATCTTGTGGAATGGAGGTGCTGGTGAGGTCGCGTCACGCAGCGGCAAGATCGCGATTTGTGCACGTCTTCACAAGCGCCTACGCTGTGACTCCGACGCGCCCTGCTAGCACAGCCGGCAATCTCGGTCGCCAGCGGGAGTCCACAAACGGCCGACCAGCGGAGTTGGCCGAGGATCGCACCGCACGGAGTCTCATGAGTCAGCACCGTTACCCAGGCGCGCCCGGCCGTGCCGGTGCCGTACCGGCGCTCCCGGACCTGCCCGAGGCGACCGTCGCTCGGCTCCCGGAATACCTACGCGCGCTGCACAACCTCGCCGACACCGGGCATGAGACGGTCTCCAGCGAGGGTCTCTCCGCCGCCGCCGGGGTCAACTCCGCCAAGCTCCGCAAGGACCTCTCCCACCTCGGCTCGTACGGCACCCGGGGCGTCGGCTACGACGTCGCGCTACTGATCGAGCAGATCGAGTATGTGCTCGGGCTCACTCAACGCCGGGCGGTCGCCCTGGTCGGCGTGGGTAATCTCGGTCACGCTCTGGCCGGCTACGACGGCTTCGCCAGCCGCGGCTTCCGGATCGCCGCACTGCTCGACGCCGATCCCTCCCGGGTCGGTGAGGAGATCAACGGCCTGGTGGTCCGGCACGTCGACGACCTGCCGACCGTCGCCGCGGAGGAATCCCTCGCGATCGGCGTGATCGCCACCCCGGCCGCCGCCGCCCAGCAGGTCGCCGACCAACTGGTCGCCGTCGGCGTGACGAGCATCCTCAACTTCGCGCCGTGCGTACTCTCGGTTCCGGAGGGGGTCGACGTGCGCAAGGTCGACCTCGCCATCGAGCTGCAGATTCTGTCCTTCCACGAGCACCGCAAGGCGTCGCTGACCGCGCTGCCCGCCACCGGCGGGTCCGCTCTCACCGCTCTGCCGGGCGGGTTCGCGGCCACCGACACCCAGGAGGCGATCGGCACGTGAAACTGCTCGTCGTCGGCGCGTCCTACCGGACCGCCCCGGTCGCCACGCTGGAGCAGCTGGCCGTGCCCCCCGCCGACCTGACCCGCACCCTGGACCGCCTGATCGCCCAGCCGTACGTGGCCGAGGCGGTGATCGTCTCCACCTGCAACCGGGTGGAGGTCTACGCCGCCGTGTCCGGTTTCCACGGCGGGCTCGGCGACGTCTGCGCCGTGCTGGCCGAGCAGGCCGGCAGCTCGCCGACGGCGCTCGCCAGCCACCTGTACGTGCACTACGACACCGCCGCCGTGGACCACGTCTTCCGGGTCGCCACCGGTCTGGACTCGATGGTGGTCGGCGAGGCCCAGATCCTCGGCCAGCTGCGCGACGCGTACCACTGGGCCACCGGCGCCGACTCGGCCGGCCGGCTGCTGCACGAGCTGATGCAGCAGGCGTTGCGGGTCGGCAAGCGGGCCCACTCCGAGACCGGCATCGACCGGGCCGGCCAGAGCGTCGTCACCGCCGCACTGGAGCTGGCCGCCGGGCACCTCGACGGCGACCTCGCCGGCCGTCCGGCCCTGGTGGTCGGCGCTGGCGCGATGGGGTCGCTCGGAGTGGCCACGCTGTCCCGGCTGGGCGCCGGGCCGCTCACCGTCAGCAACCGGGGTGCCGACCGGGCCGTCCGGCTCGCCGAGTCGTACGGGGCGAGTGCCGCGCCGATGACCGAGCTGGCCGACACCCTGTCCACAGTGGACATCGTAGTGGCCGCCACGGCGTCCACCGAACCGGTCCTCACCCGGGCGGTGGTCACCACGGCGCTGGCCGAACGCGACCCGGCCCGGGGCCCGCTGGTCCTGCTCGACCTGGCCGTCCCGCGCGACGTCGAGGAGGGCGTCGCCGAGCTGCCCGGCGTCGAGGTGATCGACATCGACCGGATGGCGGCGCTGCTCGCCGACGGTCCGGCGGCTGCCGACGCCGCAGCCGTCGAACGCATCGTGCTCGCCGAGGTGGAGGGCTTCCTCACCTGGTTGCGCGGCACCGACGTGGCACCCACCGTGGCCGCGCTGCGGGGCCGGGCCGACGACGTGGTCACCGCCGAGCTGCGCCGACTGGCCCAGCGCCGCCCCGACCTCAGCGACGACCTGCGGGCCGAGGTCGCCCGGACGGTGCACCGGGTGGTGCAGCGGCTGCTGCACCAGCCCACCGTCAAGGTCCGCCAGTTGGCCGCCGAGCCCGGTGGCGACCAGTACGCGGCACTGCTGCGCGAACTGTTCGACCTGGAGGTGCCGCAGACCTCGCCGGTGGACACCGTTCCGGACGTGCTGACCCCCGACCTCGGCCCGGCGCTCCCCGGCACCGACGCCGCCGAGCCCACCCCACCCACCGGAGGTGCGCGATGACCGCCCCCCTGCGCCTCGGCACCCGGGGCAGCGCCCTGGCGATGGCCCAGTCCGGCCAGGTCGCCGAGGCGCTGACCGCCGCCACCGGCCGCCCCGTCGAGCTGGTCGAGGTGGTCACCGCGGGCGACCGCTCCAACGCGCCGGTGCACCGGCTCGGCGTCGGGGTGTTCGTCTCCGCGCTGCGCGACGCGCTGACCGCCGGGACGATCGACTTCGCGGTGCACTCGTACAAGGACCTGCCCACGGCTGCCGCCGGCGGGCTGCACATCGCGGCGGTGCCGGCCCGGCAGGACCCCCGAGACGCTCTGGTGGCCCGCGCCGGCCGGACGCTCGCCGAGCTGTCGCCCGGGGCCACCGTGGGCACCGGTGCGCTGCGCCGGATCGCCCAGTTGCACGCCCTCGGCCTGCAACTGGAGGTCACCCCGATCCGCGGCAACGTCGACACCCGCCTGGCGCGGGTGCTCGGCCCCGAGGCCGACCTCGACGCGGTCGTCCTGGCCCGAGCCGGTCTGGCCCGACTCGGCCGGCTCGACGTGATCACCGAATCGCTGGACCCGATGCTGATGCTGCCCGCGCCCGCTCAGGGTGCGCTGGCCGTGGAGTGCCGGGTCGACGACCAGAACCTGGTCGAGCTGCTCGCGGTGCTCGACCACGCACCGTCGCGTGCCGCGGTCACCGCGGAACGCGCGTTTCTGGCAACCCTGGAGGCCGGGTGCAGCGCACCCGTCGCCGCCTATGCCGAGCTCGCCGAAGGCGAGAGCGGCGATGAGATCTACCTGCGCGGGGCGGTGATCAGCCCGGACGGCACTCGTGACCTCCGGCTGTCCCGCACCGGAACGCCCGCCGACGCGGCGGAGATCGGTAAGGCACTCGCCGCCGAACTCCTCGACCTCGGCGCCGACTCGATCCTCGGCCACGAAGGACACACCGGCCCGGGGACCCAGCAATTTGGGAGCACAGAATGACCCGCACCCGTAAGCCCGTCGGCCGTATCGCGTTCGTCGGGGCTGGCCCCGGTGACCCGGGCCTGCTGACCCGTCGGGCCCACGACGCCCTGGTCGACGCCGACCAGGTGATCTACGACCGGGGAGTCCCGGAGTCGTTGCTCGCCGTCGTGCGCGCCGAGGCCTCCGACGATGCCGAGTTCACCCCGGCCGAGGGCGCGCCGGGGGACGTGGCGAAGGTGCTGATCTCCGCGGCCCGCTCTGGGCTGAACGCGGTGCACCTGGTCGCCGGCGACCCGTTCGGGCACGACTCGGTGGTCAAGGAGGTGCAGGCGGTGGCCCGCACCGCCGCCCACTTCGAGGTGGTGCCCGGCGTCGGTCAGGCCGAGGGTGTGGCCACCTACGCGGGGGTCCCGCTGCCGGGTGTGCGTACCGCCGCTGACGTCGAGGACGTCAGCGCACTGGACTTCGAGGCACTGGCCACGGCCGTCGGCCGGGGTTCGCTCGCGCTCGCCGTGGACGCCGGTGACCTCGCCGCCGTCCGGGACGGGCTGCTCGCCGCCGGGGTCGACGGCACCACCGGCGTCGGGGTGACCGGCGACGGCACCGGCGAGACCCAGTACACGACCACCTCGACGGTGGACAGCTTCGTGGCCGCCGCGCTCGGCTTCACCGGTCGGGTGGTGCTCACCGTCGGCGCCGGGGTGGGGCAGCGCGACAAGCTGAGCTGGTGGGAGAACCGCCCGCTGTACGGCTGGAAGGTGCTCGTACCCCGGACCAAGGAGCAGGCCGGCGCGATGAGCGCCCGGCTGCGCGCGTACGGGGCGATCCCGTGCGAGGTGCCGACCATCGCGGTCGAGCCGCCGCGTACCCCGGCGCAGATGGAGCGGGCGGTCAAGGGCCTGGTCGACGGCCGGTACGCCTGGGTGATCTTCACGTCGGTCAACGCGGTCCGCGCGGTCTGGGAGAAGTTCGCCGAGCACGGCCTCGACGCCCGGCACTTCGGCGGCGTCAAGATCGCCTGCATCGGCGAGGCCACGGCGGACGCGGTCCGCGCGTTCGGCATCCAGCCGGAGCTGATCCCTGCCGGGGAGCAGTCCTCCGAGGGTCTGCTGGCCGAGTTCTCGCCGCACGACGAGATCCTCGACCCGGTGGGCCGGGTGCTGCTGCCGCGCGCCGACATCGCCACCGAGACGCTCGCCGCCGGGCTCACCGAGCGCGGCTGGGAGGTCGACGACGTGACCGCGTACCGGACGGTGCGGGCCGCTCCGCCGCCCGCCGAGATCCGCGACGCGATCAAGTCGGGTGGCTTCGACGCGGTGCTCTTCACCTCGTCCTCCACCGTGCGCAACCTGGTCGGTATCGCCGGGAAGCCGCACGCCCGGACGGTTGTTGCCGTCATTGGGCCCAAGACGGCGGAGACCGCGACGGAGTTCGGCCTGCGGGTCGACGTCCAGCCGCCGCACGCCTCGGTGCCCGACCTGGTGGAGGCGCTCGCCGCCTACGCCGTCGAGCTGCGCGAGAAGCTGGCCGCCATGCCGGCCAAGCAGCGCCGTGGCTCGAAGGTGCAGGGCCCCACCGCCCTGCGCTTCCGGTAGTCGTTCGAGGAGGCCCTTCCATGTCGTACCCCGAGATCCGGCCCCGCAGGCTGCGCCGCACCCCGGCGATCCGCCGGCTGGTGTCCGAGACCCGGGTCGACCCGGCCGAGCTGGTCGTGCCAATGTTCGTCAAGGAAGGGCTGACCGAGCCCCGGGCCATCGGGTCGCTCCCGGGGGTGCTCCAGCACTCCCGGGACTCCCTGCGCAAGGCGGCGGTCGAGGCGGTCCAGGCCGGTGTCGGCGGGATCATGCTCTTCGGTGTGCCGGAGCAGCGGGACCCGACCGGCTCCGGCGGTATCGACCCCGACGGCATCCTCAACGTCGCGATCCGTGACGTGGTGGCCGAGGTGGGCGACGCCACCGTGGTGATGAGCGACCTGTGCCTGGACGAGTTCACCTCGCACGGGCACTGCGGGCTGCTCACCCCCGACGGCGAGGTCGACAACGACGCCACCCTGGGCGCGTACGCCGAGATGGCGGTGGCCCAGGCCGCCGCCGGGGTCGGCATGGTCGGGCCGTCCGGGATGATGGACGGCCAGGTCGGCGTGGTACGCCGGGCGCTCGACGACGCCGGTTACCAGCACGTCTCCGTGCTGGCCTACGCCGTGAAGTACGCCTCCGCCTTCTACGGCCCGTTCCGCGAGGCGGTGGAGTCGGCGCTGGAGGGCGACCGGCGCACCTACCAGCAGGACCCGGCCAATCTGCGTGAGTCGCTGCGGGAGGTCGCGCTCGACGTCGCCGAGGGCGCGGACCTGGTGATGGTCAAGCCGGCGTTGCCCTACCTCGACGTGGTGTCGGCGGTGCGGGCCGCGGTGGACGTCCCGGTCGCCGCCTACCAGGTCTCCGGCGAGTACGCGATGGTCGAGGCGGCTGCCGCGAACGGCTGGATCGACCGGGAGCGGGTGATGCTGGAGACGCTCACCTCGATCAAGCGGGCCGGCGCGCAGGTCATCCTCACCTACTGGGCCGTCGAGGCCGCCGGGCTGCTCCGCGAGCGCTACTGAGCGGCCCGCCTGCGACCACCACCCGTCCGCGCACCGGTCGGGGCGCGCGCAGGACGTTTCCGTGACGCGCTGAGGCCCGCCTTCCGTCGGACGGACGCCTGGCCTCGACGCCTCCATCCCAGGCGTCCCCTTTGCTCTGCACCCGCGGATGCGACGCGACGGCCTCCCTTTGCTCTGCACCCGCGGACGCGACAGCCCTCCTTTGCTCTGCACCCGCGGATGCGACGGCCGGTTAGGGTCCGCGCGACCCGGTGCTTATCCGGGTGCAGAGCAAAGGGGATGGGTTGGGGGTTGGGTCCCTGCTCCGTTCACGCTGAGGACGTGCTGCTCAACGCCCATGGTTCTGCCGTCCGGGCGGAAGCCACCCTGCCCTGCCGCGCAGGCACCCGGTTGTCCACAGGCCCTTCCGTTGTCCACAGGCCAGCCGAACGGGGCTGCGAGGAACGGGGCGAGCCGGGACGGTGGCGGCATGGACGACTCACCGACACCCCCGGATCCGGGAGCCAGCACCGACGGTTGGATCTCCGACGGTCCGAGCCCCAGCGAGCCCTCCACCAAACCGTGGCCGGTCGTCGGCATCGTCCGGGCGGTCCGTCGCCACGCCGACCTGAGCCAACGTGAGCTGGCCCGGCTAGCGAGCGCGCACCATGCGACCATCGGCCGCATCGAGGCCGGTCGCACGGTGCCGAGCATCGAGATGCTCCGCCGGATCGTCGGGGCCGCCGGATGTCGGCTGGCCGTCGTCGACGAGTTCGGCCGGGTGCTCAGGCCGATGCGGGACTGGGAGGACACGCGCGACGGCGCCGGGCGTCGCTACCCGTCGCACCTGGACACCATCCTCGACCCCCGGCCGGGGGAATGGTGGGCGGACATTTACGGGCTGGCCCGCCCGCCCGAGACGTTCTACCGCAATCGGGAGGTCCGGGACGCGATGCGTCGGCGCAGCCAATGGGAGGTGCGGGTGGCCAAGCACCGGGGCGATCCGCCGCCCCCACAGGTCTGGCGCTACCGCTGACGCAGGACGGACGACGGCCCGCCGTCCCCGGTGGGTTCGGCGGGCCGTCGTCGACCACATTCCAGGATCAGTCGTCGTTGGTGATCGTCCCGGTCGCGAGCGGGTCGGCCAGCCGAAGGCCGGGCACTCCGGCCACCAGCAGCGTCAGCTTCTCGTCCGCCTCCCGCTTGCGGTCACCGCGCACCGTCACCGGGAACGCCACCGACGTCTGCCCGGCGGGCAGCACCTTGCAGCCGGCGTACGGGTCGAAATCCGAGCCCGCGTGCGCGGTGAGGCCGACGGTGGCGGCGCAGACCAGCACCGGCTGGGACAGCGGTCGGGAGACGGTCGCGCTGAACGTGAGCTGCTTGGTGCCCTGGTTGCCCTCGGTCACCGTCGCGTCGGCCACGGTCAACGACGCGCGGGACCGGAACCGGGCCACCTGCGGGTCGTGGTCACTGGAACCCCGGGACCCGTCACCGCCGAACTCGGCCGGCCAGTCGGCGTTGATGTGCGCCGCCCGTACCTGCACCAGGTCGGCGTAGAACGCGTCGTTGACGAACAGGTGGTCCAGTGTCTGCGCCTGCCCCTCGAAACTGTACGAGTAGGCCGACGCCGGCACGTCCGCGACGAGGTCGTCCCACAGGTTGCGCAGGCCCGCCTCGTACAGCGGGGCGAGCTGATCCGACGGCGTGGGCTGACTGCCCGTCGCGACGGGGTCGTCCGGGCGGGGGAAGACGTTCAGGTCCCCGCCGTAGACCACCCGGGCGTTCTGGTCGGCCGCCTCGATCGCGGTGACGATCGCCGCGCCGTAGCGCGCCTGCTCCCGCCGCTGCCCGACCCGGCTGTCCGGACCGGACGAGTAGTGGTTGCTGAGCACGTACAGCGTGAACCGTTCGGTCGAGCCGGGTGTCGCGGCCACGCTGAACTTGCCCAGCTGCGGGGCACGGGTGAAGACGTTGGTGCCGTCCCGACCGGTCGAGGTGTCCACATCCGCCGGCAACACCGCGTTGAGGGCCTTCGGGTTCTGCACGTCGGTGTTGGACGGCAACCCTGCGGCCCGGTACTGGACGGTCGGTGCCGAGCCCAGCACGGGGTCGTCCGCCGTCGCGGCCGCCAGCGACACCCGGTCGGTGCGGTACAGGAAGGCTGCGGTGATACCGCGGGCGTCCGCGCCGGTCCGGTCATAGGCGGCGGCGTACGCCGGCCCACCGGCCGTCGCCACCGCGAGCGCCAACTCCTGGATGGTGTCCGGAGCGCCATCGGCGTTGTTGCTGTCACCGCAGCTCAGCGCGGCCCCGGAGACCGTGCAGATGTCCTGGTCCTCCGCCTCCTGCACCAGGATCAGATCCGGTGCGTGCAGGTCCTTGACGATCTGGTCGGCGAGCGCCGCCAACTGCTCGCGGTACTCCGCCTCGCTGCTCGGGACGTAGTCGAACGGCGGGTTGACGCCCACGCAGCCGGCGTTACCGGTGAAGTCGCAGCCGTCGAACGGGTCGTCGCGGTAGTCGTACAGGTTCTCCACGTTGTAGGTGGCGACGGCCACCTCCTGCGACCGGTCGGCCGGCTTGGGCGGGTTGTTCTTCGACGGGTCGGCCCCGGCGGCGAACTCCGCCCGCTCCACCTGGACGCCGTACTTCTCGAACGAGTAGTAGACCCCGCCCACCGCGTCCGCCCGCAGCGTGTCGAAGGTGTGCGCGGGCGGGAGCAGCGCGGCGCTGTCCCCGGCGGTGGCCTTCACACCCATGCTGCCGAGCAGCGTCCGCTGGCCGTTGCCGTCGTCGAAGCGGCGGGTCGGGTCGTTGTCCAACGGGTGCGAATCGCGGAAGACCCGCCGGGAGTACGGGTCGGCGCGGTCCAGCAGCGGATCGTCGCGGTCGACCACCCACAGTTCCGCGTCGGCGGTGGAGGAGAAGACGTCCCGGCCGCTCACCGCGCCGCTGCCCGCGCGTACCCGCATCCGGGAGCCCTCGTGCCGCTCCCAGAAGCGCTGCGCGTCGGCCAGCACGGCTGGCGGCACCGCGTCGGTCACCGCGACGGCGGTCTCCACGTCCAGGTCGCCAGCGATCCGGCGGACCAGTGACGCCCCGGAGAGCTGGGTGAAGTTGTAGTACTCCGACACGCGGGCCCGCAGGACGACCTCGTCACCGACCGTCGGCACGTAACCGCCGATCAGCGAGGTGAACGCGCCCATGAATACGAAGATGCCGTCGGAGCTGGTCGGGTCGCCGTCGGTGTCACCAACGCGGCTCTGGAGGAAGAACCCGTGCTGGTCCGCCCCGGCCGAGGTGCGGGCCAGGGTCAACTGGGTGATCACGCCGCGTACGTCGTACAGCGTGCTGCTCGTGCCGTTGCCGCTCGCCGGTGCGAGCGGTGACCGGTCCGTCGGACCGGACTCGGCGTCGGTGGTCGGACCCTGCACCTCGCCGACGGTCAGCTCCCGGGTCACCTGCACGGCGAGCGCGCAGCTGGCGGTGCCACCGCCCGCGTCGGTCGCGGTGAGGGTGACGGTGTACGCCCCGGCGGTGAGGTCGGCGCTCACGCCGACCGTGGCGCTGGCGGTGCCGCCCACCCCGTCGGCCGGGGTGAACGCGGTACGGGTGATCGAGCCGGAGGTCGGGCTCGGGCTGACCCCGGTCACCGCCAGGTCGACGATGGTGTCGTCGGGATCGGTGGCGGTCACCTCCCGGCTGGTGGCCGTGCCGGCGGCGGTGACCAGCGGCCCACCACAGGTCAGCGTGGCCGGCACGTCGACCGGGCCACCGCCGTCCATGGTGTGCGCGCCCAGCCCGTCGAACGTGTCGACGGGGAAACCGGCCCACTGGGCGGCGGGGTCGAACGCGTCCGACGGGTCGGTGTCACCTGCGGCCACGCTCGGCAGCCGGCGCAGGGTGTTGTCCGCGGTGCTGGTGACGCCGGCACCCCACTCGGTGCCCGGGTCGACGCCGACCTGGCCGATCGAGTCGAGCACGGTGGTGCCCCGGCGCAGCACGATCGCGTCGTCACCGTTGAAGAGGCTCGCCCCGGTGGTCTGGTCGGCCTGGGCGAGGATGGCCGCCCCGGCCGATGCGCTGGCGAACACGAACGCGTCGCCAGCGGCCACGCTGCCGGTCAGGGCGATCGTGGTGGCCGTGGTGGAGCCGTTGAAGTAGAGCTGCAACTGGTAGCCGCCACCGGCCAGGTCGACGGCGGCGCCCGTGCCGTTGAACAGCTCGATCGCCTTGTTGTTCGACGAACCCTCGACGTACTCCGAGATGAACAGGTCGGTGGGCGCGGCGCTGGCCGCGGTGGGTGCGACGCCGAGCGCCGTGATGGTCACGGCGGCGGTGGCGATCGCGAGCGCGGCGGTGGAACGGCGCGGGCGCATAGGGCCTCCACGATGGGTGGACGGGGTCAACGCACGTTAAGGTGCGCGACTGGCCACCGTCCATCCCCTAGTGGACAGTTTCGTGAATTCCTCAGCGCGGCGGATCGAGGCGGTGCACCAGCTCAGCGACGTCGACGCTGTATTCGCACCAGTCCCGGTCGGGGCGGTAGCCCAACTCCGCGTTGACCTTCAGCATCGCCTCGTTGGCCTGCGCGTTCCAGGTCTGCACCTCGATCAGCTCCGGCTCGGCCGAGCGCAGCTCCAGCAGCATCCGGGCCTTGATCGCCCGATCGATGCCGTAGCCCCGGTGATCCTGCGCGACGATCGTGTCGTACTGGTCGGCGCGGGTCGGGTGCTGCGCCGGCACCACCACCTCGGTCAGGCCGGCCACCTCGCCGCTCTGCTCGTGCCGGGCGAGCACGATGTACGGCTTCATGCCCCGTCGGTGCAGCGTGTCGAGGCTGTCACGCAGCCGCTCCGGGTCGTAGGAGCTGGGGCGCAACTCGCCGTCGTCGACGTCGCGCACCTCGGCCTTGGCCCGCGCGTACGCCTCGATCAGGTCATCCGGCGGCCCGCCCGGGAAGAACTCCAGCTGGTAGCCCGACCCGACGCCGGTGGCCATCTCGGCCAGCTCGGCCCAGTCCACCGCGGTCAGGTCGAGCACGCTGCGCGTCTCCACGTACTCCCGGGTGAAGCCGAGCGACTCGTAGAACCCGACGGCGGGCGTGTCGCCGACGACCTCGACCCCGATCGACTGGAAGCCCTCCTGGTAGACCCGGCGAGCGGCCCGCAACACCAGGTCACGGCCGAGACCGCTGCGCCGGGCGGACGGGTGCACCAGCACCTCGAGCACGCCGATGTCACCGAGCAGGAGCACATGCACCTGGCCGAGCACCGCGCCCGTCTCACCCGGGGCGGTCGGCTCGGCCTGGGCGATCCAGGAGATCCGCCGCTCGCCAGGCATCACCTCGGCGAGGTATTCGCGCATCGACGTCTCCCGCCAGGGCGGATCCTGCGGTAGATCGGCCGCCAGGACCGCGTTCAGCGTGGCCAGCAGCGACGCGATCTCGGCGGACGACGCGGTCCTGGGGTCCCACTCGCGCACCATCACCCGTCTAGCTTGCCGCTAACAGAGGCCCGGGGGAAGTGTCCAGTTCTCCAACGTATCGAGACGATCACTTCACGACCGACTGGCCCGTCCGTACCGGTTCGCGGTGTCGTAGACGTCCTGGGCGTACCGCCGCACGTCGTTGTAGGAGAGGATCGCGTTCCACCAGTCGCCCGGAATGCTCAGATTCCGGCCGCCCTTGCAGAGGTAGTTTCCCGCTGCCAGGGCGGCGTCGTCCAGATCGTGGGGGTCCTTGCGACCGTCGTTGTCGGCGTCCGCGCCGATCTCCTGCCAGGTGGTCGGGATGAACTGCATCGGCCCGATGGCGCGGTCGAGGATAGGGTCGCCGTCGAGCGCGCCACGGTCGGTGTCGATGATCCGCATCCGACCACCCTTCCCGTCCAACGGCAGCCCGATGATGGGGGGCAGCGCCTTGCCGTCCTGCCCCAACCGCGCGCCGTTGGCCGAGCCGTGTCCCGATTCGACCTGACCGATCGCGGCCAGCGTGGTCCAGCTCAGCGCACAGCTGCGGTTGGTCTGGGCGAGTACCAGCTCGGCGTAGCCGTACGCCTGCATGGCGACCGGGGGGATGCCGACCTTGGCGCCGACCTGCTGCGCCCAGCCGGCCAGGGCGTCCGACGGCCGACCACCGACCACCGACCCGGTCGGCAGTCCGTTGCCGGGCAACCCGCCGGTGGGCAGCGGGAGGGTCGGCAGCGGCCCGGTGGGCAGCGGCCCGGTGGGCAGGCCGGACGGCACCCCCGACGGCGTGACCCCGGGCGGCGCGGCCGAGGCGTCGACCGCGACCGGGCGTGGTGCGCGGACCGTAGCCGGTACGAGCACTGCTCCCGCCGCGGCGGTCGCGGCTACCAGGGCCAGCAGGAAGACCCCGGGCAGGGTCAGTCGACCACTCGGCCGGCGGGACCAGGCGCGGGTCGCTCGGGCCGCGGAGGCCGCTGCCCGGCCCGGCGACAGACGCACCGCGTGCGCGAACTGCACCCGCCGCCGACGGGCCGGGTCGGACGCCGACACGGCCGACAGCTCATCCACAGTGGTCTTCGCCGGATCGGCGGCCACGGCGGCGGCCTTCGCGGAGTCAGCCGGCGCGTCGGCGCCTGATCCGTCGGCCGGCTTCGGCGTGGCCACGCCACTGGCGTCGCCGTCCGCCGTCGGGCCCTCGCCCTTCGCGGCGTCGGTCGCGGTGGCGTCGGTCGTGGTGGCGTCAGCCCGGGGTGCCTCGGCTTTGGGTGCCTCGACCTTGGCGGTCTCCGCTGGTGGGGTTGGTGTGTTCGCCGAACGCCCACTCAGCCATGGGCGGCGGGGCCGGGGAACCTTGCGCGCCGGGTCGGGCGCGGCCCCCGAGCCTTCGAGCGGCCCGTCCAGCGGCGCGGCCGGTCGTAACGGTTGCACACGCGTGTCGTCCTCGCCGTCCACCACCCGTCGAGTATCACCCATGCTCCGCCGAACGTCAGATCCACGTACCCTGGGTGCATGCCCCGGTACGAGTTCCGCTGCCGCGCCTGCGGCGACACCTTCGAGGTCAACCGTTCGATGGCGGCGGCCGGTGAGCCGGCCAACTGCCCACAGGGACACGCCGACACGGTCAAGCTTCTTTCCGCGGTCGCGGTCACCGGCCGGGGTGGTGCCCCGGCACCCGCCGGTGGTGGGTGCTGCGGCGGTGCCTGCGGCTGCTGATCGGGCCGACAAGCCGCCGCCCGGGTGGGCTGACCTTGCCGGGCGGGGGTCCGAGTGGCACGTTGAGGCGGCACTTGCCCGACCGTTCTCACGATGCGTGATCGTTCGGACTCAGGCAGCATGAACCCGACGTCACGGGCGGAGGTTCCTCGCATGTCGCCACGGATCCAGCTCCCGAGCGGTTGGGTGACCTTCGTGTTCACCGATATCGAGGGTTCGACTCGGCTGGCCCAGCTGCTCGGCCCGGACTACCGTCCGGTTCTCGCCGAGCATCGACGGCTGCTGCGTCGCACGCTGGCCAGCACGGGCGGCGCGGAGCTGCTGACCGAGGGCGACTCGTTCTTTCTGGCCTTCGAGGACGCGACCGCGGCGCTCACCGCCTGCCTGACCGCCCAGCGGGCCCTGCGCAGCCACGACTGGCCCACCTCCGAAGCCACTCCCCGGGTGCGGATGGGGTTGCACACCGGCTACGCCGAGCCACGCGACGGCGAGTACGCCAGCCCCGAGGTGCACCGGGCCGCCCGAGTTGCCGCCGCCGCGCACGGCGGACAGGTGCTCTGCACGGCGTCGACCGCACGTCGCGCCGAGCCGCTGCCACCGGGTGCGACACTGCTCGACCTGGGCCTGCACCGCCTGCGCGGCTTCGACGACCGGGAGCGGCTG
This sequence comes from Micromonospora violae, assembly GCF_004217135.1. Classification (NCBI taxonomy): domain Bacteria; kingdom Bacillati; phylum Actinomycetota; class Actinomycetes; order Micromonosporales; family Micromonosporaceae; genus Micromonospora; species Micromonospora violae. The sequence continues at coordinate 5,050,507 of NZ_SHKK01000001.1, read as the reverse complement.
TTCCAACTGGTCGCACCCGGTCTGGAGCGGCAGTTCCCGCGACCCCGCACCGCCGACGCCGTGGCGCACAACCTGCCCACCCAGGTGACCTCCTTCGTTGGCCGGCAGGCCGAGCGCATCGAGCTGGACCTGCTGGTACGCCAGCACCGCCTGGTCACCGTGCTGGGCGCGGGCGGCGCGGGCAAGACCCGGCTCGCCGTGGAGTTGGCCAGCGGAGTTGTCGAGGCGTACCCGGACGGGGTCTGGTTCGTCGACATCGCCTCGGTGACCGACCCGGGGCTGGTGGCGTTCGCCATCGCCGCCGTGCTCGGCCTGCGACCCGAGCCCGGCCGACCGATGCTGGACACCCTTGTCGAGTACGCGGCCGGCCGCCGGATGCTGGTCGTACTGGACACCTGCGACACCCAACCGGCGGCCTGCGCGGAGGTGATCGCGCGGTTGCTGTCCGGCGGGGGTGGCGTGCGGGTGCTAGCGACCAGTCGCGAGTCGTTCAGCCTGCCCGGCGAGGTGGTGTGGCGGATTCCGCCGCTCTCGGTCGACCCGCGCCCGGATGGTGTGGAGAGCGACGCGGTGGCGCTGTTGCTGGACCGTACGGCGGCGGCGCGTGGTGGTCGGCAGCCGGACCCGGCCGAGTCCGCCGATCTGCGCCGGGTCGTGCAGCGGCTGGACGGCCTGCCGTTGGCCATCGAGTTGGCCGCCGCCCGGCTGCGGGTGCTCTCCGTTGGTCAGCTCGCCGAGCGGCTGGACGATGTCCTGGGCACCCTGGACGCCGGCCGGGAGGACCCGGATCCGCCGCCGGTGGAGCGGGGCTGGTCCGGCAACCAGCAGGACACCGTGGACCTGGTCGCGGCGGCGGCCGGGGCATCGCCGCCCACCCCGGCGAGTCGGGCGGTGCAGCGCTCGGCCACCGAACGGCACCTGACCATGCAGGCGACCGTCACCTGGTCGTACCGGACGTTGGGGCCGCGGGCGGCCCGCCTGCTGCGCTGGTTGGCGGTCTTCGCCGGCCCGGTGGATCTGGCCACGGTGGAGTGGCTGTTGGGTGACGATCCGCTGGACCCGCTCTCGGTCCTGGTGGACAAGTCGATGGTGCTGGCCGAGCCGCGTGCCGCCGGCAGCACCTACCGGATGCTCGACCCCATCCGGGCGTACGCGGCGCGGCGGTTGGCCGAGGCGGGTGAGGAGCAGGCCGCTCGGGACCGGCACGTGGCCTGGTCGGCGCACGCCCTGGACCGGGCCCACCTGGGCCCGGACGGCCGGCCGGTGACGCTGTCGCTGTACGCCCTCGACCCCCTGGCCGGGGAGCTGCGCGCCGCGCTGCGGTGGTGCGCCACCGGCGGCAGCGCCCGCGCCGGTCTCGGTCTGGCGGGCGGGCTGGACCAGTGGTGGTTGGAGCGGGGCCTGGCCCGGGAGGGGCGGCTGTGGCTGTTTCGGCTGTACGGGCGGATCGCGGAGACGGGGGAGCGGATCCCGGAGGCGGAGCTGGCGGCGGCGTACCACATGCATTCGCTGCACGCCGGCGCCGACGGCGAGTTCGCGGAGGAGCTGCGCTACTCCCAGCGGGCCGAGGCGGCGGCCCGACAGGCCGGTGACGCCGGGTTGCTGGCCCGGGTGCTCGCCGGCAGGGCCGCGCCGCTGGTGGACATGGGGCAGTTCGTCGAGGCCGAGCGGGTGTGCCGGGAGGTCATCGACTGGGCACACGGGCAGGACGTGGTCGGCGAGGCGCTGTTCGCGGTGTTCAGCCTGGCCGAGCTGCTCTGGCGGCGGGGTGCCCTGGAGGAGGCGGCAGAGCTGCTGGGCGCGGTACGTCCGGTCGAGGCGGCCCGGCCCGCGGAGCGGGGTCGGCGTTCGGTGGACATGCTGCTCGGGATGGTCGCGTTGGCCCGAGGTGACGTGATCGCCGCACACGAGCATCTGCTGGTGGCGCTGCGCTCCCGGATGGGCCACGGCTACCACGGTCGGGCGTGCGACACCTTGAACGCGATCGCGGTGCGCTGCGCGATCGGCGGGGAGCGGCTGACCGCGGCTCGACTCTTCGGCGCGGCGCAGGCCACCCGGGCGAGCATGCGCGCCACCCCGGGGATCTACGGCGGTTACTGGGCGGAACAGCAGGCGGAGTTGCGCGCGGCGCTGGGCGACGCGGCCTTCGACGACGCGTACGGCGAGGGTGCCGAACTGGGGCTGGACGAGGCCGCGGCGCTGGCCCTGGACGTGGAACACCCGGATCTGGCGGCGGACTCGACCCGGTTCGGCACCAGCCTGTCCCAACCAACCCCGCGCCTTCCCGCCGACCCCGACCGCCACCCCGCCACAAGAACCGAACGCGCCTAGCTCCCCCAACCCACCCCCACCCCCCTGGGTCCTGCCCGATCCTGTGCTGTTGATCAAGAGGTTTGCGTCAGGAAATTGCGCCTCCGGTGACCGAAACCTCTTGATCAACACCGTGGGGTGGGGTTGGGGTTGGGGTGGGGTGGGGTTGGGGTGGGGTTGGGGTTAGGTGCGGGCTTTGGCTTCGGCTTCGGCCTTCATTCGGGCGGCGCGGTCGATGTCGGCCTGCTGGACGGCTGCTACCGAACCGAAGATGCTGACCGCCTGGTAGTAGGTCCAGGCCAGGCTGTAGCAGGCCGGCCGGACAACCGAGTTGTACGTGGCGCAGACGCGCTTCAGGTCCTCGTAGAAGGCGCTGTCGAGGCGGGACTTGTTGGCGGAGAACTGGCCGACCGCCTTGTAGTTGCGGTAGCCGAAGTCGTGCCGGTAGCAGCCCAGGTTGAAGGTGAACCCGAGCGGGTTGTCCGGGCTGGACGAGCAGTAGTCGGTGGACCAGTTGAAGTTGTACTCGGCCCAGGGGGCCCGGTTGACCCGGGCGTTGTTCCACGAGTTGTAGCTGGACGCGCTGGTCTGGGTCCAGCTGGACAGCACGGAGAGCCGTTGCGCGGGGGTGACGGCGGCGGCGGGGGAGGCGATGGCGAGGGTGGTGAGCAGCGCTAACGCGCCCGAGGCGAGCAGGGTGGCGATACGTCGGGGCACGGGTTACCTCCGCGGGGGTGAGCGGGTGGGACGGAAGTTACCGGCGGGTTACCGGATGTCGATGAGTGTCGATCAGCTGATCAACTAGGCGGTATGCGTATCGCCAACTATTGGTGACATGCGTTGAAACAGACGAATGCCCCGGACGCCTCACGCGTCCGGGGCATTCAGCGAGCGAGGTCAGCGCAGCACGAATGCCGGCGGGCTCGTGGGGCTCTCGTTGGCCGACCGGTCCAGTGCGGTCAGCTGGTAGGTGTAGCGCCGGCCGGGCTCGGCCGACGTGTCCACCCAGGACTGGACGCCGCCGGGCGTGGCCCGGACGGTGTCGACGAGGTGCGCGGCGTCGGCCGTGGCGCACCGGCCCGGCAGTGTGGTGCCGTCGAACCGGTAGATCGCGTACGAGGTGGCGGTGCCGAGCGGCCCGACGCCGTCGGCGGGCTGCCGCCAGGTGAGCCGGACCCCGTCGGCCTGCCGGGTCGCCGTGGTGACCACCGGGAAGAGCAGCGGCCGGGCCGGCAGGTGGGGCATGGTCGGGACCAGCGCCGGGCGGGAGTAGTGCTCGCTCGCGTAGATGTCGGTGGCGCCGAGCCGGTTGGCCCGCACCTGCACGGCGGAGAAGTGCACGTTGCCCTGCACCTGAGGGTACGACCGGTTGAGCGTCAGGTGGTCGGACAACTCACGCGGGTTCTGCCAGTACGTCCCGTACGCCGGGTCGCCGCTCTTGTAGTCGGCCTGGCCGATGTAGAGCTGCACGCGGGTGCCGCGCACCGTCTCGGCCCACCACGGCACCAGGCGCGCGTAGTCGGCGGCCGGGTACTGGCCGATGTACCAGTAGAGCTGCGGCACGACGTAGTCGATCCACTCCTGCTTGATCCACTTGCGGGTGTCGGCGGAGATGATGTCGTACGACTGGCTGCCGGTGGTGTCCGAACCGAGCGGGTCGGCGGTCTTGTTGCGCCAGATACCGAACGGGCTGACGCCGAACTTCACCCACGGCTTCGCCGCTTTGATCTTGCCGTTCATCTCCTGGATCAACAGGTTGATGTTGTCCCTCCGCCAGTCGGCCCGGTCGGTGAAGCCCCGGTTGTGGGCCGCGAAGGTCGCGTCGTCGGGCACCTCGTACGTGCCGCTGGGGTAGGGGTAGAAGTAGTCGTCGAAGTGGACGCCGTCGATGTCGTACCGCTTGACCGCGTCCATCATGGCGGTCTGGACGAACTCGCGGACCTCGGGGATTCCCGGGTTGTAGTAGAGCCGGCTGCCGGCCACGCCGGCCGGTGGGTAGGCGAACGTCCAGTCGGGGTGCTGCTGGGCCGGGTGCCCGGGGGCGAGCTGGGCGAGGTCCGCCCCGGCGCCGCCGGGGGCCGGCATGGACACGCGGTACGGGTTGAACCAGGCGTGGAATTCCAGGTTCCGCCGGTGCGCCTCGTCGACCAGGAAGGCCAGTGGGTCCCAGCCCGGGTCCTGGCCGCGTACCCCGGTCAGGTACTCCGACCAGGGCTCGTACGGCGAGGGCCAGAGCGCGTCGGCGGTCGGTCGGACCTGCACCACGACGGCGTTGTGGTGCAGGCGCTCGGCCAGGTCGAGCAGCTGGCGGTACTCGGCCTGCTGGGCCGCGATGCGGTCGGGGTTGGTCTGGGACGCCTTGCTGGGCCAGTCGATGTTGACCACCGACGAGATCCACATGGCGCGGAACTGTCGCTTGGGGGTGGCCGGGTCGGTGGCGCAGGTGACGGTGGTGTCGGCCGCGTCGGGTGCGGCGCTCGCGGGGGTGGCGGTGACCAGTGTGCCGAGCAGGGCTGCGGCCAGTCCGGCCGCGGCGAGACGAGTTGCCTTCATGCGGTGTGTCCCTTCGGTGGGGCTCCCGTGTGATCAGCGCGACGTGCGGCAAGATCTGCCGCTGCCTATCTGTCGATGGTAGGAAATTTTCACACTCGGGTCGCAACCGCAAGACTTTGCGGTTGACCTTTCCCGCCGCTGGGTAGCAACGGCGGTCACCGGCCGCCACGGAGGTGGTCGCACGGTGGGAGGGGGTGACCGGGTGTCCGTGCTGCGCACGAAACCGATCAAGGACGTGATCGCCCAGGGCGAGGTGGACGGCAGCGACGGCCAACTGGGGCTGAAGAGACGGCTCGGCGCGGTCGACCTCACCGGCTTCGGCATCGGCATCGTGATCGGCACCGGCATCTTCACGCTCACCGGGATCGAGGCGCGCGACAGCGCCGGGCCGGGTGTGGTGATCTCCTTCGCCATCGCCGGCGTGGTGGCCCTGCTCGCCGCCCTCTGCTACGCCGAGCTGGCCTCCAGCGTGCCGACCGCCGGCAGCGCCTACACCTACGCGTACGCCACGATGGGCGAGATCGTCGCCTGGATCATCGGCTGGGACCTGCTGCTGGAGTTCGCGCTCGGCGCCGCCGTGGTGGCCCGGGGCTGGTCCGGCTACCTCGCCGAACTGCTCGACCTGCCGACCCGGTGGTTCGGCGAGGAGGGCAGCACGGTCAACGTCGGTGCCATCGCCATCGTGCTGATCCTCGGCATCGTCGCGATCGTCGGCATCCGGGAGTCCGCGCGGATCACCAACCTGCTGGTGCTGGTCAAGGTGGCCATCTGCGTCTTCGTGGTGGTCGCCGGGCTGTTCTTCGTCAGGGCCGCCAACCTCACCCCGTTCATCCCGCCGGCCGAGCCCGCCGGGAGCGGCGACGACGGTATCAAGCAACCGGTCACGCAGGCCCTCTTCGGGCTGGAGCCGTCGGTCTTCGGCTTCGTCGGGGTGCTCAGCGCCGCCGCCGTGGTCTTCTTCGCGTACACCGGCTTCGAGGCCGTGGCCAACCTGGGTGAGGAGACCAGGAAGCCCAAGCGGGACCTCACCCTGGGTCTGCTCGGCACGCTGCTGATCTCCACCGTGCTCTACATCGGCGTCTCGCTGGTGGTGGTCGGGATGGTGCCGTACACCGAGATCGACCGGGGCGCCCCGATCGCGTCGGCCTTCGAGTCGGTCGGCGCGGGCTGGGCGGCCGTGCTGGTCTCCATCGCCGCCGTCGCGGGCCTGACCAGCGTCATCCTGGTCGACCTGGTGGCGATGGGCCGGATCGGCTTCGCCATCGCCCGGGACGGGTTGATCCCGCCCTCGATCGCGAAGGTGCACCCGCGCTGGGGCACCCCGTACCGGATCTCGGCGATCATGACGGTGGCGGTGGCGCTGCTGGCCGGCCTGCTGCCGCTCTCCGCGCTGGCCGACCTGGTGAGCATCGGCGCGCTCTGCGCCTTCGTCCTCGTGTCGATGGCGGTGCCGATCCTGCGCCGTCGGCGCCCGGACCTGGAGCGGCCGTTCCGGGTGCCGTTCTCGCCGGTGCTGCCGATCGTCTCGGCGCTGGCCTGCTTCTACCTGATGCTCAACCTGTCGGTGGAGACCTGGCTGCGGTTCCTGGCCTGGATGCTGCTCGGCGCGTTGATCTACTTCGGCTACGGCTACCGCCGCAACCGGCTGGCCCGCGCCTCCTAGTCGAAGAAGCGGGCCAGATGGGACTGGGGGGCCGGGTCGGCGTCCGGTGGCAGGGGAGTCAGGTCGGCGAAGATCGACGCGCCGTCGCAGCCGGCGTGCAGCGGATACCACCGCGGCGTGCCGGGCGGTCGGAGCTGACAGATCCCCTTGAACGTCTGCACGTCCATCAGTCGGACGTGGGTCGGGTCGGCCACCGCGTTCACGTGCCCCCACCAGGGGCTCATCACGTGCAGCACACCACCCGGGCGGAGCACCCGATGACACTCGTCGACCAGCGGCAGGAAGTCGATCAGGTGCTCCAGGATGTGCACCGCGAAGAGGACGTCCACCGAGTTGTCGGCGAGCGGCAGCGAGCCGGACAGGTCCGCGACGGCGTCCACGCCGGGCGCCGGGTAGATGTCCAGCCCCAGGTTGCTCGACCACTGCTTGGTCGGCCCGCAACCGAGGTCCACGACCACCGGTGCCCGCCCGCCGATGCCGACCCGGCACCAGACGCCGTAGACGCCGGCCAACTGCCCCACCAGGTCCCGGACCAGCCGGAGCTGGGCGGGCTCGGCCACGTCGCCGCTCAGATGGGCCACCCCCCGGTCGAAGTGCACCTCGACCGCCAGGTTCCGCAACCGATCATCGTGCTGGACCTGCTCCGCCCATGCCTGGGCGAGGAAAACATCGATCGCCCGCAGCCGGTCGGCCGAGGGTGGAGTCTGCGCCAAAGCGACCATTCGGGCCACCTCCCGCCGCGCGATACCCGCAATCGCGCCCGTTATGCCCTGCTCGCCGGCCCTGTCGCCTGCTCCGGCGCGGCGGGCCATGGGCGTGTCGCAGGATGCGAGGCAGGATCGCAATCATCGTGATGCCACACAGGCATCACGATGACTGTGTGGCATCACGCTCGAAGGGAACACCGCCGGCACGGGCCGAGCCGCGAACGGCCGCGAGCCTCGTCGTCGCGAGGCCGCGCTCGGTCGGGTCAGCGCGAGATGGTACGGCGGCCCCCACGCATCCGCTGGCGCGGCGGCGGGTCGGCCGGCTTCGGCCGCTTGAGGTGGTAGCGGTGCAGTTCGTGGTTGCCGGGCAGCGACGGGTCCTCGCTCATCGCGACCAACTCCCAGCCCTGGTCGCCGGCCCGGTTCAGGTGGGCCAGCGAGGTGTCGCCGTACGGCGTGACGTCGACCATCGAGCCGTCCGGGCCGTACCAGACGAAGACGACCTCCCAGCCGAGGTCGTTGGTCGCGGCCTGGCGTCGGCGGACCAGCAGGGCGTACTCCCACTTGAGCATGGCGTCATTCTCACCCCACGCCGGCCCGGGGACCCGGATCAATCCTCGGCGATCCGCCCCGCGTCGACCCGCAGCCGCCGGTTGGTCTCGATGGCGGCCAGCATCCGCCGGTCGTGGGTGACCAGTAGCAGCGTTCCGGGGTAGCTGGCCAGCGCCGACTCGAGCTGCTCGATGGCCGGCAGGTCCAGATGGTTGGTGGGCTCGTCCAGCACCAGCAGGTTGACCCCACGGCCCTGGAGCAGCGCCAGCGCCGCCCGGGTCCGCTCGCCTGGGGAGAGGGTGGCCGCCGGCCGGGGCACGTGCGCCGCCCGCAGCCCGAACTTGGCCAGCAGGGTCCGCGCGTCCGCCGGCGACAGGTGGGGTACGGCCGCCTGGAACGCGTCGATCAGCGGTACGTCGCCGAGGAACAGACCCCGGGCCTGGTCCACCTCGCCGATCACCACGCCCGGCCCGAGCGAGGCGGTGCCCTCGTCCAGCGGCAACCGCCCCAGCAGCGCGGCCAACAGGGTGGACTTGCCCGAGCCGTTCGCCCCGGTCACCGCGACCCGGTCCGCCCAGTCGATCTGGAGGTCGACCGGGCCGAGGGTGAAGCCACTGCGGCGTACCACGGCACCGCGCAGCGTGGCCACGACGGCGCCGGCGCGGGGCGCGGCGGCGATCTCCATCCGCAGCTCCCACTCCTTGCGGGGCTCCTCGACCACGTCGAGCCGTTCAATCAGCCGTTCGGTCTGCTTGGCCTTGGCGGCCTGCTTCTCGCTCGCCTCGCTGCGGAACTTGCGGCCGATCTTGTCGTTGTCGGTGGCCTTGCGGCGGGCGTTCTTCACGCCCTTCTCCATCCAGCCCCGCTGGGTGCGGGCCCGTGCCTCCAGGCCGGCCTTCGTGTCGGCGTACTCCTCGTAGTCCGCGCGGGCGTGCCGGCGGGCCACCTCGCGCTCCTCCAGGTAGGCCGCGTAACCGCCGCCGTAGTGGTTGACCTGCTGCTGCGGCAGGTCCAGCTCCAGCACCCGGGTCACCGTGCGGGTGAGGAACTCCCGGTCGTGGCTGACCAACACCGTGCCGGCCCGCAGCCCGGTGACGAACTCCTCCAGCCGCTCCAACCCGGCCAGGTCCAGGTCGTTGGTCGGCTCGTCGAGCAGGAACACGTCGTACCGGCTGAGCAGCAGCGACGCGAGCCCGGCCCGTGCCGCCTGACCGCCGGACAGCCCGGTCGTCGGATGGTCCAGGTCGACCGCGAGCCCCAGGTCGGCGCTCACCTGCTCGGCGCGTTCGTCCAGATCCGCGCCACCGAGAGCGAGCCACCGCTCCAGCGCGTCGCCGTACGCGTCGTCGGCACCCGCCACCCCCGCGGTCAGCGCCTCCGTCGCCGCGTCCAGCGCTGCCTGCGCGGCGGTCACCCCGGTCCGGCGGGCCAGGAAGTCCCGTACCGTCTCGCCCGGTCGCCGTTCCGGCTCCTGCGGCAGGTGCCCGACGCTCGCCGCGGGCGGGCTGAGTCGCACGCTGCCGGCCTCGACCGGCAACAACCCGGCGAGGGTACGCAGCAGCGTCGACTTGCCGGCCCCGTTCGGCCCGACCAGCCCGACCACGTCGCCGGGGGCGACCACCAGGTCCAATCCGGCGAAGAGCGAGCGGTCGCCGTGCCCGGCGGCCAGGTCCTTGACGATCATCGTGGCGCTCATCAGGACGGCAGCCTATCCGGCCGCCCGCATACGCCCGGCCGGCAGCGGGCAGACTCAACGACGTGGTGACCACACTGGCGATCGACTGCGGCGGCGGAGGCATCAAGGCGTCCGTCCTCGACGAGGCGGGAACGATGCGCGCCCGGCCGTTGCGGGTGCCCACCCCGTACCCGTTGCCGCCCGCGCTGTTCGTCCGGACCCTGCTGGATCTGGGCGGGCGGCTGCCGACGGCGGACCGGCTCACGGTCGGCGTACCCGGGATGATCCGGCACGGAGTGGTGGTCTCCACCCCGCACTACGTGACCCGCAGCGGCCCGCGTAGTCGGGTCGACCCGGACCTGCTCGCCGAGTGGTCCGGGTGGGACGCGCGGGGCGCGCTGGCCGACGCGTTCGGGGTGCCGGCCCTGGTGCTCAACGACGCCGAGGTGCACGGCGCCGGGGTGGTCGCCGGCACCGGCTGCGAGCTGGTGCTGACCCTGGGGACGGGGCTGGGCAGCGCGCTCTTCGACGGCGGGGTGCTCGCACCGCACCTGGAGCTGTCGCACGCGCCGGTGCGTTGGGGCACCACCTACGACACGTACGTCGGCGAGCCGGAACGTCGGCGGCTCGGTGACGCCTTCTGGTCCCGGCGGATCCGGCAGGTGGTGGACGGGCTGCGTCCGGTGTTTCGCTGGGACCGGCTCTATCTGGGTGGGGGCAACTCCCGACTGATCCGGCCCGAGCAGCTGACCCGGATGGGCGACGACGTGGTGGTGGTGCCGAACACCGCCGGAATCGTCGGCGGTGTTCGCGCCTGGGAACTCGCCGCCGGACGGCGGGACGCCCGCACCTGACCGCTCGACGCCGCTCGACGCCCCTCGGCGGCCCTCGGCGGCCATCGGCGGCCGGAACTGACCCGATCTCGGCCCCGGGAACAGTCGCCAAACGTCCGGTGTTGTGCCAGCGTCGGAACAGGTGACGGTGCGACCCGAGGAGGTGGCAGATGGATCTTCTGGCGGACTACCGGCGGGCGACCATGTTCTTCGAAACCGGTGACCCCAGCGGGGCGGCCCGACTGCTCGAGCCGATCATCGACGCCGAACCTGGCAACGCGGCGGTCCGGCAACTGCTGGCGCGGGCGTACTTCCAGTCGGCCCAGCTCAACCGGGCCGAGCAGCACCTGCGTGAGCTGATCGAACGGGACCCGAGCGACCACTACGCGCACCACGTCCTCGGTCGGACCCTGGAGCGGCTCAACCGGCACACCGACGCGCTGCGGCACCTGCGCATCGCCGCCGCGATGTACGCGGCCAACGACGACTACCAGGCCGCACTGGAACGGGTGGAGACCCGACTGGGCGGCCGGCGCTGATCGTGCGCCACGACATGGCAGGGGCGGTCCTCCGGGGCCGCCCCTTCGGTCGTCGTCCACGGCCGCCCTGTGGCCGTCTTCGGTCGATGCGTGGGTCGGCCGCCCTGTGGCCGTTCGGTGGGCCGCCCGCGCGGCGTGCCTAGGATGGCGGACATGGGACCTGACCGGCCGGGGGCTGCGGCATGAAGCTCAAGCTGGACCTGCACGAGATCTTCAACAAGGGCCACGACATCGACCGCGCGCTGCGCGGGATCATGGACGAGGCGGTGGCGAAGAAGGCCACCCTCGTCGAGATCATCCCCGGTAAGGGGTCCGGCCAGCTCAAGAAGCGGGTGCTGCGGTTCCTCGACCAGAAGGACGTCAAGCAGCTCTACCACCGGGTGGAGAAGGACTCGAAGAACTTCGGCCGCCTCTTCGTGCACTTCCGCTGGAAGTAGCGACGGCACGGCCTCTGACCGGCGTATCTGCTTGATCCACTCGGGTTCCTGAAAGTCGCGGTGTCAGGGCGCCGAGGATGCCCCGACTTCCTGAAAGCCGAGTGGATCAACCCTGCGTGCAACAGTACCGGCCCCGACTTTAGGTAGACTGCTCCGAAGTAAGATTCAATCTAGCTTCGGGGAGGGTCGGTGTTCGTCGGTCGGCGCACGGAACTCGCCCAGCTCACCAAGCAGCTTGATCATGTGAAGCGCACCGGCGAGGGCCGTGCTGTCGCTATCCGCGGCCGCCGGCAGGTGGGCAAGTCACGGTTGGTGCAGGAGTTGTGCGACCGGGTCGGTCTGCCGTACTGCTTCTACACCGCGGTCAAGGGCGCGTCGAGCATCGAAGCCGTCAGCTACTTTCTCGGTGCCTTGCGCGACTCGTCGCTGCTCAACGCTGGCGGTCGTGACCTTCTGCCGTCCCAGCCACCTGCCGGTGGTTGGGGAGACATGCTGCGGGTCCTGGCGGGTGTCCTGCCCGATACGCCGAGTGTGGTCGTCCTCGACGAGCTGCCCTGGATCTCCGAGCAGGACACGACGTTCGACGGGCACCTTCAGGTCGCGTGGGACAGGCTCATCTCCAGTAAGCCAGTCCTATTACTCCTGCTCGGCAGTGACCTGCACATGATGCGGCGGTTCACCGAGTACGACCGCCCGTTCTACGGCAGGGCCACGAACATGGTCCTCGGCCCGTTCAACCTTGCCGAAACCGCCGCCGTGACCGGGTTGAGCGGCGCGGAGGCCATCGACGCGCATCTGATCACCGGTGGTTTGCCTGGTGTGGCTTTGGAGTGGTCCCCGGGAACGCCTCCCACCGATTTCCTGAGTCAGGAGATCGCCAACAAGACGTCCGCGTTGTTCACCGTTCCTGAACAGTCCCTGGCATCGGAATTTCCCGCCCCGGACACTGCCCGGCGCATCTTGGAAGCGGTCGGCGGGGCAGGTAGCCGCACGTTCAGCAACATCGCCGCCGCCGCCGGGGACCGTGGCGGCCCGGTCAGCTCCGGCACCCTCTCCCCGCTGCTTCACCGGCTCGTCGAGGAGAAACAGGTTCTCGCTGTGGACAAACCGCTGTCCACCAAGCCCAGCAAACTGGCCCAATACCGGATCGCCGACAGCAACCTGCGCCTGTATCTGGCCATTCTGCGCGACGTGCATCAACTGGTTCTGCGCGACCGGTCAGCGGCCGCTCGCGCCGTTCTCGACAGTCGGTGGTCCTCCTGGCGGGGCAACGCCGTCGAACCGATCATCCGCGATGCGCTCGCCATCTCCGCTGGTGCCGGAGGCCTGCCCTGGACCGACACGTGGGAGGTCGGCGGCTGGTGGAACCGGCAGTCCAACCCGGAGATCGATCTTGTCGGAGCCGATCGTGCCCCGATCGCTTCCCGCATCGCCTTCGCCGGCTCCATCAAATGGCAGGACGGCCCGTTCGATCGGCACCACCTCGACGAACTGCGGCGGCAGGCCCCGCTGATCCCCGGTTTTCAGCCCGGGGGCAGCGGTCTGGTCGTGGTCAGCCGCTCCGGAGTCGACCTCCCGCCGGAGGCCGTGGACCTTATCTGGGGGCCTGACGACGTCATTCAGGCATGGTCGGCCTGACGTTGTCGAGCGCTGCGCTGGCCGGTGGTGCTGGGGTCATGCGCGGATGTCGAGGTCAGTCACCGCCGAAGCCTCGCACACAAGATCGGACAGTGCCTCAGCCCACCGTGGGTGGCGTCGTGGACGGTGGTCCGGCGGAGCGGTCTTTTTCCGCCGGACCACCGTTCTGGTTCAGAGGGGGTAGGTGCGGGCGACCGCCAGCATCTCCGAGCTGTGTGATCCGACGACGCCGACGGCCGGCGGCCGAGGGCGGAAGCCGGGCAGCGCGTCCAACCCGTCACTGGCGTCCATCGCCCGCAGCGCCACCTGCCCGGCGATCGGCCGCACTGTCAACGTGACCTCGATTCCCTCGGCCGGCGGGGCGTGGAACACCAGCCCGAAGCCCCACTTCCCGTCCCGGGGCTCCACCGGCACCGACCGCCCCGCCACCTCGGCGCGCAGCACGGTGGCGGTCGACGTGTCGACGTGCAGGGTGGCGAGCCGGGCCACCCGCTGCGGGGTGAGCCGCAGCCGCAGCGTGCGCTCGCCGCCGGCGGTGGTGTCGCTTAGCACGTCCAGCTTCGGGGCCGGCAGGTTCGCCGCCTGCGCCGGGCCGGCCCGCAGCTCACCGCCGCCCAGCCCGGGGAAGTCGTCGCCGACGTCGGTGACCCCGTCCACGTAGCCGTCGGTCCACGGCTGCGGGTCGCTCTCGTGGCTGAGCCACCGGGCCTGGCCGGTGGCGGCGTCCATGGCGTACATCAGGTGGGTGGGAGCGGGGTGGGCGGCGTCGAAGCGGTCCACCGCGAGCCCGACCCCGGCGAGCACCACCGCCGCCACGGCGGCGGCCCCGGCCGGCAGCATCGCGAGCCGCCGGGCCCGCAGCGCGAGCAGGCCGCGCTGGCCGCCGGCCTGCGGGTGCAGCAGGTCGACCACCGGCAGGGCGACCAGGCCGAGCAGCACCGCGACCAGCGCGGCCACCCCACCCATCGCCATCCCCAACGCGGGGAAGAGCAACACCACGGTGGGCAGCAGGATGACCACACCCACGGCCGCGGCGGCCGTCACCGCCACCACCGGCCACGGTCCTTCCTGCCGGGTACGCAGCGCGATCAGCCCGCCGAGGGCGCCGGCAAGCGCCGGCAGGGTGGTGAGGTACGCCCCACCCGGCACCGCCACGGCGAGCAGCACCCCGAACAGGGCCAGCCAGGCCAGCCCGCCGACGGCGAGCGCGGCCGGGCCGATCCGGCGGCGGGTCAGCGCGTACCAGGTGAACAGGATGGCGGCGGCGAGCGCCACGACGGCCAGCCGGTACCAGGTGGGCCGGTACGGGTCGAGCAGTTCCGCGTACCCCGGTCGGATCGTGGTGATCGCCAGCCAGAGCAGTTGGGCGGCGATCGGCGCGACGATGATCGGCACCAGGGCCAGCGCGAAGCCGGCGGCCAGCCGGCCGGTGCTGGCCCGGCCGCTGCGCCGCGTCAGCCAGCCCAGGGCGGCCACCGCGACCACCGCGAGCAGGGCCAGCGGCAGGATGAGCCAGCCGGGGTAGCGGACCAGCCCACCGGGGACGGGGAAGTAGGTGGCGTCGTTGCCGGAGCGCAGGTCGGTCAGGTCGGTGCCACCGAACTCCCGGGCCAGACCCAACGCGTTGTCCCCGTGCTGCTGGAGGCTGCCCTGATCGATGGCGGCCGGAGTGTCCAGCGGCGTGTGGTAGATCGCCCCTCCGTCGATGTACGCCGAGTTCAACCCGACGAACTTCTGATCAAGGAAGGCGGTGAAGTCGGTGTCGTTGGGCAGCGCGCGGTAGATCTCCACCGCGAACGAGGTGCCCACCGGGTGCGGGGCGGCCCGGCCGAAGATGTCGACCAGCTTCGCGTTGTTCCGGGACGTCTCGAACATGATCACCGGCCCGGTGGAGCCCCGGGCCTCCAGGTTGAGCACCACTCCGCCGTCGACGGCCAGCGGGTGACTGGCGGCGAACGCGGACGCGCCGCAGAGGCACGCCTCCTCGGCGTCGGTCAGCACGAACACGATGTCGTTGCGGGGCCGCGGGCCGGTGGTCAACGCGCGGGCCACCTCCAGGATGGCCGACGTGCCGGCCGCGTCGTCGTTGCCACCCGGCCCGGTCTGCACCGAGTCGTAGTGGGCGACCAGGAAGACGCGGCCCGTCGAGTCGGTGCCGGGCAGCCGGGCCACCACGTTGCGGACCCGGGCCACTGTCGCCCCGCCCGCCGCCCCGCTGAGCTGACCGGCCTCCGGCGCCACCGTGTCCTGCACCTCGGTCTCCAGGCCCAGCCCGCGCAACTGCTGCTCGATGTGCGCGCGGACCTGGTCGTTGGCCGGGCTGCCGGCGACGTGCGGCCGGGCGGCGATCACCTTGGCGTCCTCGTACGCCCGGCCGGCGCTGAACTCACCAACCGGGGCGTCCGCCGGCTTTGGAGCCGGGGTATGCAGGTCGAGCAGGCTGCCGGCGCCGACCGCGGCCAGCGCGACCAGAGCCGCTGCGGCGGCCACGAGCCGCCGACGCGGTCGGGTCAGGGCCCGGTTGGCCGGGGGTACGCCCCGAATCGGACGGGACGACGTGCCCGTTGCGGCCGGGGTGGTGGGTGCGCCCACGGGAACTCCTCGGGGGGTGGTGGGGCCTGGGGTGGGATCATCCTGCCCGGGCGCGCCCACGGATGGGATGGCCGGTACGCCCGGCGTCCACCAGCCACCCGGTCGGTCCTCGGCCGGGGCAGTGATCCGGCCCATCCCCGCCCGCGCCGTAGGCGTCGTGTTGTGTCCGACCGTTGTGTAATACAGGATCAGCAGGGCACTCGGAAGGAGCCCGACATCACCAGCGAACTCCCGCGTCTCGCAGCGGTGACCCGGCCGCACCGGGGGGCCGGCATGGCCGGTTCCCCAGTTGTGCCGTACCCGCACGGTGGCCTGGCGCGGCACGCCAACCTGCCGCCGGGTGAGCGGTTGCGGGTGCTGCTGGTGGAGGACGACGAGGGCGATGCCTTCCTGGTCGGTGAGCTGCTCGCCGAGACGAACTCGATGATCGATCTGCTGGTCGCCACCAGCCTGCGGGAGGCCCGGCAGCGGATCGGCGACGTCGACTGCGTCCTGCTCGATCTGGGTCTGCCCGACGCGCAGGGGTTGGACGGGCTGCGCCAGGTGCTGGAGATGTCGAGCGGTGCGGCGGTCTGCGTGCTGACCGGCCGCACCGACGAGCACCTGGGCGTGGTGGCGGTCGCCGAGGGCGCACAGGACTACCTGGTCAAGGGCCAGGTCGACGGGGTGCTGCTGACCCGGGCGCTGCGCTACGCCGTGGAACGTAAGCGCGCCGACGAGAACGCCCGCCGGTTGCGTGAGGTCGAGTTGCGCCAGGCCGAGTCGGCCCGCCTGGAACGCGGCCTGCTGCCCCAGCCGCTGATGACGACCGACCAGGTGGCGGTGCACACCTTCTACCGGCCCGGCCGGCATGCCGCGTTGATCGGCGGGGATTTCTTCGACGTGGTGCAGACCCACCCGGACCGCCTCGACCTGATCGTCGGCGACGTCTGTGGGCACGGGGTGGACGAGGCCGCGCTCGGGGTCGAGCTGCGGGTGGCCTGGCGGGCCCTGGTGCTCGCCCGAGTGCCGGACGACGAGGTGCTGCCGGCGCTGGAGCAGGTGCTGATGAGTGAGCGCCGCCTACAGGAGATCTTCGCGACGGTGGCCACCATCAGACTTAACCTGGACGCCAACCGGGCCACCGTCCGACTGGCCGGGCACCCGCCACCGCTGCTGCTCGCCGGCGGCCGGGTCACCCCGGTGCCCGCACCTGGCGGCCTGCTGCTGGGCGTACGACCTCGCCGGCCGATCGCCTACGACCTGGAGTTCGAGACCGATGACTGGTCCCTGCTGATGTACACCGACGGCCTGATCGAGGGGCGGGTGGGCGACGGCGACGAACGGCTCGACGTGCCGGGCCTCAGCGGGTTGCTGGACGAGCCGGACAACCGCTCGGTGTCGCTGCCCGAGCTGCCTGCCTGGCTGGTCGGCCGGGCCGAGCGGCTCAACGGTGGCCCGCTCGCCGACGACGTGGCCATGCTGCTGGTCAGCCGGGGTGATGGTCGGTGAAGCCGGTTTTCGACGGCTGGAGCCTGCGCCGCCGGGTGATCACCCTGCTCACCGTCGTGGGCGTGTTGCTGATCGGCCTGGCGGCGGCGGAGGCGGCGATGGCCGCCCGCAACCGCACCCAGATCGACGCGGTGCTGAACCAGACCGGCCCGTTGCGGGTGCAGTCGCAGGAACTGCTCAACGCGCTGCTCGACCAGGAGACGGCGATCCGGGGGTACGCGGTCAGCGGTGACCCCGCCGATCTGAACCCCTACCGGGAGGGCCTCAAGCAGGAGGAGGCCGTCGTTCGCTCGATGCGGACGTTGCTTCACGACTATCCGCAGATCGGCCAGGAGCTGCGGATCGTCGAGGAGCGGACGGCGCAGTGGCGACAGTCGGTGGCCGAGCCGGTGATCACCACCACCGAGCGCGACGGCACCAGCGCCGGCCAGGCACTGGTCACCGAAGAGGCCCGGCAGCAGTTCGACCAGGTGCGGTCGGCGGTGGACGACCTCCAGGAGGAGATCCTGTCCGCCCGGGAGCAGGCCGCTTCCAACGTGCGGACCGGCAGCAACGTGCTGGTCGTCCTCCTGATCATCGCTGCGCTCGTGGTGGTCGTGGCCGGGGTGTTGCTGTTGCTCTCCCTGGACCGGACGGTCATCCGGCCCCTGATCGGGCTGGCCGACCAGGTCCGTGAGGTCGCCGAGGGTGACTACCAGCACCGCATCGCCACCACCGGCCCCCCGGAGTTCGTTCGTCTCGGCGAGGACGTGGACGCGATGCGGCAGAAGATCGCCGCGGACCTGGCCGAGGTCCGGGCCGCCCGCGAGCGCATCGAGTGGGTCAACAGTCAGCTCCAGAAGCAGGCCGAGGAGTTGACCCGGTCCAACCGTGACCTGGAGCAGTTCGCGTACGTGGCGTCGCACGATCTGCAGGAGCCGCTGCGCAAGGTCGCCAGCTTCTGCCAGCTGCTCCAGCGCCGGTACGCGGGGCAGCTCGACGAGCGGGCCGACCAGTACATCGCCTTCGCGGTGGACGGCGCGCAACGGATGCAGCGCCTGATCAACGACCTGCTCGCGTTCTCCCGGATCGGGCGACTCACCACCGGCTTCGTCGAGGTCGACCTCAACAAGGTGATGGGCGACGTGGCCGGCCAGACCGAGGCCGCCCGGCAGTACGCGGACGCCGAGCTGACCTGGACCGAGCTGCCGGTGATCTCGGGCGAGGAGCCCCTGCTCACCAACCTGCTGGCCAACCTGGTCAGCAACTCGATCAAGTTCCGCCGTCCGGACGTACCGCCGAAGGTGCACATCTCGGCCCGGTTGGTGGGTGTCGAGTGGGAGATCACCTGCCAGGACAACGGCATCGGGATCGAGTCGGAGTTCGCCGACAAGATCTTCGTCATCTTCCAGCGGCTGCACTCGAAGGACGCGTACCCGGGCACCGGCATCGGGTTGGCGATCGTGAAGAAGATCGTCGAGTACCACGGCGGACGGGTCTGGGTGGACACCGACGTGCCGGAGGGCACGGCGATCCGGTTCACGCTGCCGGCGCTTCCCGGCGACGTCGAGGCGGCTGCCGCCGCCGAGGCCGCTGAGCAGCCGAGCGTTGCCAACGGGGGCGACCCGACACCGTCGACCGAGGCTCCGGCGGCGCTGACGGAGCAGACCGGCGGGTCGGACCAGCCGGACCGGGCCGACGAGGGGCCGGAAAGCGGTAGAACGGGTGACATGAGGGAGACGGTGGGATGACCGCGCCGGCGGATGGCAAGAGCCCGATCGAGGTCCTGCTCGTCGAGGACGACCCGGGTGACGTGCTGATGACCCAGGAGGCGTTCGAGGAGCACAAGCTGCGTAACCGGCTGACCGTCGTGTCCGACGGGGCCGAGGCGCTCGCCTACCTGCGCCAGGAGGGCCAGTACGCCGACGCGGTGGCGCCCGACCTGATCCTGCTCGACCTCAACCTGCCCCGGCGCGACGGCCGGGAGGTGCTGGAGGAGATCAAGAAGGACGAGACCCTGCGGCGGATCCCGGTGGTGGTGCTCACCACCTCACAGGCCGACGAGGACATTCTGCGCAGCTACCAGCTGCACGCCAACGCCTACGTGACCAAGCCGGTGGACTTCGAGCGCTTCATCTCGGTGGTCCGTCAGATCGACGAGTTCTTCGTCAGCGTGGTCAAGCTGCCGCCGCGTGGCTGACACCCTGCTCGACGACGTTGGCGACCTGCTCTGGGAGGCCGCCGACCAGGTCGTGCTGCCGCTGTTCCGCAAACTCGACGACGATGACGTGTCGGAGAAGGCGCCCGGCGAGGTGGTCACCGTCGCCGACCGCCGGGCCGAGGAGCTGCTCTCGGCGGGGCTGCGCCGGTTGCGGCCGGGCTCGATGGTCGTCGGCGAGGAGGGTGTCGCCGACGATCCGGGGTTGCTGCGGCACCTGCGCGACGGCGGGGACGTCTGGCTGGTCGACCCGGTCGACGGCACCGCCAACTTCGCCGCCGGTCGCCGGCCGTTCGCCCTGATGGTGTCCCTGCTGAGCGAAGGGCGGCCGACCGCCGGCTGGATCCTCGACCCGCTCGCGGACACCCTCGCCGTCGGCTCGGCGGACGAGGGCACCCTGCTCAACGGCCGGCTGGTGGACGGCGTCTCGGTGCCCTCCTTCGGCGAGCTGCGCGGCGCGGCGATGACCAAGTTCCTGCCGCCGGAGACCCGCGACCGGGTCCGCGCCGGCGGTCGGCGCCTCGGTGAGCTGCTGCCCGGCCAGCACTGCGCCGGTCGGGAGTACCTGGACATCCTCACCGGCGAGCAGCAGTTCGCCCTCTTCTGGCGCACCCTGCCGTGGGACCATGCCCCGGGCACCCTGCTGGTCCGTGCCGCCGGGGGTGTCGCCCGACGGTTCGACGGTGTCGACTACCACCCCGCCGACGACGGCCGGGGTCTGCTCGTCGCGGCCAACGAGCAGGTCTGGGCCGAGGTGCGGGACGCTCTGCTGAGCACCTGATCGGCGCTCTGCGCAACCGGGCTGGGACGCTGCGTCGACATCGAGACAGCTCGGGGGGTCAGGGGGCTGGCCACCGGCCCGCAGTCCGGTATCGTGACCGGCGGTCTCCGCCAGCAGGCCGCCGACCGGCGCCGGCGGGGACGCCGCCGCGTAGTGGTCAATCGGGGGCCGGCGGTCGACGGAAGGACGCTTTCGTGCCCAGGACCAGGCTCAGCCCGCGGCTCGGTCGCCGCGCACTGTTCGCCGTGCTCGCCGCCGTCGCGCTGGTGCTCGGCGGGACCGCCGTGCCCGCGTACGCGGAGCCCGGCGAGGGTGGCACCAAGAAGCTGCGGGACGCCCTGGAGTTGACCGCCAGGGGGCACATCGAGGCCAAGGCCAAACTGGACAATTCCAAGCGTCGCCAGGCGGCGCTGACCGGCGAGCTGACCACGCTGGAAGGCCGGCTGGTCGGGCTCACCGCCCAGGTGGGCGAGGTGGCCGCGCAGTCGTACCGGTTCGGTCGGCTGAGCGCGGCCTCGATGCTGCTCAACACCGCCACCCCGGAGGCGTTCCTGCAACGCGCCAGCGACCTGGACCTGATGGCCCAGCGGGACGGCAAGCGGCTGCGTGATCTCACCGAAGCCCGGCAGCAGGCGCAGCAGGCCAAGATCGCCATCGACGCCGAGGTCCGCGAGCAGCAGAAACAGCTCGCCGTGATGGCGAAGAAGAAGAAGGAAGCCGAGGAGGCGCTCGCCGAGGTCAGCTCGGGTGGCAGCAACGGTTTCAGCGGTGCCAACTCGGCCTCGGCGAAGCCCGCGCCGCGTAACCCCGACGGATCCTGGCCGTCGGAATCCTGCTCGGTGAAGGACCCGACCACCTCCGGATGCATCACCCCGCGCACCCTCAACGCGCTCAAGCAGACCCAGGCGGCCGGCTACAAGCGGCACGTCTCCTGCAAGCGCAGCGGCGGCAGTGGCGAGCACCCGAAGGGACGGGCCTGCGACTTCTCGGCCGCCACGAACGGCTTCGAGGACAAGAACGCGACCGGCGGCGACAAGGCGTACGGGGACAGTCTGGCCGCCTGGCACGTGCGCAACGCCGATCGGCTGGGCGTGCTCTACGTGATCTGGTACCGGCAGATCTGGCACCCCGGCACCGGGTGGCGCTCGTACAGTGGGAGCGGCAGCCCGGCCGCGTCCCACACGAACCATGTTCATCTCTCGATGTACTGACCCGAAGCACCAGCTTCGCTGCGTACCATCGCGACGATGAGCTCCCCACCGTCCGACGTAGCGGCCCCGCCGGCTTCCCCGGCCCCGCCCGTGCCGACCACCGGCCGGGCGCTACCCAACGGCCTGGCCGCCTTCCTGGTCTTCTTCTCCAGCGGCGCCGTGCTGGTGCTGGAGACCGTCGCGCTGCGCCTGGTCGGCCCGTACGTGGGGGTGACCCTCCAGGTGACCAGCTCGGTGATCGGCATCGCGCTGGCCGCGATCGCGTACGGGGCGTGGTCCGGCGGCTGGTTGGCCGACCGGCGCAACCCGCGCGGGCTGCTGGCACCGGCGCTGGTGCTGGCCGGCATCGCCACCGCGGTCACCCTGCCGATCGTCCGGTACGCCGGTGAGGTGTTGCGGGGTGGTGCGGCGAGCGGCATCCTGCTGCTGGTCGCGCTGGCGGTGTTCGTGCCCGCCGCGCTGCTGGCCGCGGTCACCCCGTTGGTCGTGAAACTCCAGCTCGCCGACCTGCGTCGGACCGGCCAGGTGGTCGGTCGACTCTCCGGGATCGGCACCCTGGGTGGCATCACCGCCACCCTGCTCACCGGGTTCGTGCTGGTCGCCGCCCTGCGCAGCACCGTCATCCTGCTGGCACTGGCGTTCGCGCTCGGGCTGGTCGGCATCGGCCTCGGCTGGTATCTGCGCCGGCAGGAGCCCACCGAACTGCCCGGTCCGGCCCGGGTTCGGGCGGGGCTGGCCGTGCTCGGCCTGGTCGGGGCGGGGCTGAGCACCGTGGCACCCAACCCGTGCGACATCGAGACGGCGTACCACTGCGCCCGGGTCACCTCGGACCCGGCCCGGCCCAGCGGGCGGACGCTGCTGCTCAACTCCGCCCAGCACTCGTACGTGGACCTCGCCGACCCGAAGCACCTGGAGTACGCGTACACGAAGTGGATCGGCGCGGTCGCGGACGTCGCCACACCGGCCGGTCAGCGCCTGGACGCGTTGCACCTGGGCGGGGGCGGGTTCACCGTGCCGCGCTACCTGACCGCCACCCGACCGGGCACCGACAACCTGGTGTTCGAGATCGACGGCGGGCTGGTCGAGCTGGGCGAGCAGGAGTTGGGCGTACGGCCGGGGCCGGAGCTGCGCGCGGTGGTCGGTGACGCCCGGATGCTGGTGGCCGGCGAGCCCACCGACAGCCGGGACCTGGTGGTCGGTGACGCGTTCGGGCACCTGGTGGTGCCCTGGCACCTGGCCACCCGGGAGATGGCCGCCGACATCCGGCGGGTGACCCGGCCCGGCGGCGTGTACGTGCAGAACGTCATCGACTATCCGCCGCTGCGGTTCATCCGCGCCGAGTTGGCCACGGTGGCCGCCGAGTTCGGGCACGTCGCGTTGATCGCGCCACCGGAGGCGCTCGCCGAGGAGCAGGGCGCCAACTTCCTCATCGTCGGCTCCGACGCGCCGCTGCCGTTGGAGGCCGTCCGGGCCCGGCTGGCCGAGGTGGACCCGACGGTCAGCCTGCTCTCCGGCGCGGCGCTGACGGACTTCGTCGGTGCGGCGATGGTGTTGACCGACGACTACGCCCCGGTGGACCAGCTGCTGGCCACCGCCTGAACGGGTGACAATCCTGACCGATTCCGATACACCAGGTGTAGGCGGTCGGTTCCTGGGCAACAACGCTCACCATGGGTGGTGGGGACCGAAACGGCGCGCAGCTGCTCGATGAGCGGTACCGGCTGATCGAGCAGCTCGGCGCGGGCGGGATGTCGGTGGTCTGGCGTGGTTACGACGAGGTGCTCGGCCGCCAGGTCGCGGTGAAGGTGCTGGCCTCCCGGCTGGCCAGCGACCGGGCGTTCCGCCACCGAATCCGCATCGAGGCGCAGGCCGCCGCGCGGCTCTGCCACCCCAACATCACCAACGTGTACGACTACGGCGAGTCCGAGCAGGTCGGTCTGACTGTCCCGTACGTGGTGATGGAGCTGGTCGACGGTGCATCGCTGGCCAGCCGGTTGGGCCGGGAGAGCCGGCTGCCGTGGCGGGAGGCGGTGACCATCGGCGCCGAGGTCAGCTCGGCGCTGGCCACCGCGCACGCCCGCGGTGTGGTGCACCGCGACGTCACCCCGGGCAACGTCATGCTCACCTCGACCGGGGTGAAGGTTGTCGACTTCGGCATCTCCGCGCTCGTCGGGGAGAGCGAGAAGGGGCCGGACGGGGCGCTGTTGGGCACTCCCGCGTACCTCGCCCCGGAGCGGCTGGACAACGGTCAGGTCTCCCCGGCCACCGACGTGTACGCCGTGGGGCTGCTGCTCTACCGGATGCTCATCGGACGACTACCGTGGCAGGCCAGCACGACCACCCAGATGCTGCGCGCCCACATGTACAACGACCCGGAGCCGATGCCCCCCGTCCCGGGGTTGCCCGCCGGGGTGGCCGACCTGGTCGGACGCTGCCTGGCCAAGCGGCCTGCGGACCGACCGACCACGGCCGAGCTGACCCGGACGTTGGCGGACGCGGCCGGAATGCTGGCGGCGGTGCCGGTCTCCCCGGCCGCCGGGCCCCTGGACGCGGCCATGCTCGGCAGTGCGCGTACCACGATCCTGCCCTGGTCGGCGGCGACCGACGCGTTGCCGTTGTCGCGGACCCGCAACCGTCGGACGCGGCAGCGGGTGACCCGACGCCGGCGGGTCGAGGCGGGAGTGGCCGCCGTCGGGTTGATCGCGGTCACCGGGGCGATGTGGGGGTTCACCTCGCGCAGCCCGGCCAGCGGCGGGGACCGGCCGACGACCCAGGCCCGGATGGGTCTGCCCGCGGCGGCGCCCTGCGAGGTGGCGTACGCGCTGCGCGCCGACTCCGGCACCGAGTTCGCCGCCGAGCTGACCCTGACCAACACCGGTGGCCGTGAGCTGCGGGACTGGACGATGAGCTTCACCTTTCCCGGGCAGCAGAAGGTGACGAAGGCGGAGCCTGTGCCCGTGCACCAGCAGGGGAGCACGGTGCTGATCCGGCCGGCGGCCCAGCGCACCACGCTGGCTCCCGGTGCGGCCGCGAAGGTTTCCCTCACCGGCACGTACAGCGGGGCGAACCCTCTGCCGGTCGAGTTTCGGCTGGGCGAGGCGACCTGCGGCGCCCGGGTGTCCGGGGTCGCCGGCAGTGCGCCGTCCACGGCCCCGCCGAGCAAGGCCGCCACCGCGAAGGCCCCGCCCAAGGCCGCGACGGTGCGCAGCGGTGCCGGGGCGGGTGGCGGTGCGCCGAAGGCCAAGCAGCCGAAGTCGCCGAAGGCGCCCGCGAAGCCGAAGGGGGCGAAGCCGGGTGGTGGTGGCTCGGGAAAAGCGGGAAGTTGACCAAGGGGCCGGGTGGTCACCGGAAATGACCAGGTGACCCGGCGCGTCAGGTCACTGCATCCCGGCGAATCGCTGCACCTGGTCGATTCCACCCTCGACGATGAGCACCCCACCCTGCGGAAGTGTTGTGTCGTCGGACGCGTACTGGAAGCGTTCGCCCGGCAGCTTGGCCCCGACCACGCGTACCCCGAAACGCTTCTCCGGTCTCAGGTCGAGCAGGGTCCGACCGACCAGGGAATCCGGCACCCGGACGGTGGCGATGGCGAAGTCATCGTCGAACTCGATGAAATCGAGCAACCGGCTCACGATCAGGTGCGCGACCCGCTCTCCGGTCTCCGCCTCCGGAAAGATCACGTGGTGCGCTCCCACCGACGCCAGGATCTTGGCGTGTTTCTGCGAGGTGGCCCGCGCCCAGATCTGCGGCACACCCAGCTCGACCAGCGCCAACACGGTGAGCACACTGGCCTCCACCGAGGCCCCGATGGCCACCACCGCCCGACCGAAACCGTCGATGCCCAGCTGCCGCAGCGCCCCGTCCTCGGTCGAGTCGGCCTGAACCACCCGGTCCAGCTGCGCCGACCAGCGCTGCACCGTCGCCGGGCTCCGGTCGATCGCCAACACCTCGCGGTTCATCCGGGCCAGCGACCCGGCCAGGTGGCAACCGAATCGACCCAGACCGATCACCACGATGCCGCCGCTGTCCGCACGTCTAGCCGACACCTCGGCCCTCCCTGCTGCTAGCCGACAATGGGTTGCTCCTGGGGGTAGCGGTAGAGCCGACGTCGGGTGTTCAGGGCGATCGCCGACCCCAGGGTGAGCGTGCCGACCCGGCCGATGAACATCAGCACGGTCAGCACCAGTTGGCCGCCCGCCGGCAGCTCGGCGGCCAGGCCGATGGTCAGACCGGTGGTGCTGAACGCGGAGGTGATCTCGAACAGCGCCGCCACGAAACGGACGCCCTCGGTGAGCAGCAGCAACACCATGGTTCCCGCCGTCACCAACGCGACGCTGAGCAGTGCCACGGTGACCGCCTGCCGCTGGCTCGCGGTGGCCACCCGCCGGTGCCCGATCGTCACGTCGGGCTCACCCCGCAACTCCGCCCAGATGGTGAACGCCAACAGGAAGAACGTGGAAACCTTGATGCCACCGGCCGTGCTGGCACTGCCGCCACCGATGAACATCAGGACGATCAACAGGGGGTAGCTCTCCTCCTGGAGGGCGGCGATGTTCAAGATGCTGAAGCCGCCGGTGCGACTCAGCGCGATCTGACTGAACGACGCGAGGATCTTTCCCGGCACGTCGTACTGGCCGATCGTGGCCGAGTTGGTCCACTCGGCGGCGAGCAGGCCGGCGAAGCCGACCAGCAGCAGCGCGGCGCTGCCCCAGATGGTCAACTTCGTCGCCACCGCCCAGCGCGCGGGCTGACGCCACTCCCGGACCGCCTCGAACAGCGCGGGAAACCCGAGCCCGCCGATGATCGAGCCGATCGCCAGGGTCAGCGACACCCACGGGTCACGGCCGAAGGCCAGCAGCCCATCGCTGTACAGGGCGAAACCACCGTTGTTGAACGCCTGCACGGCGTGGAAGGCGCCCGACCAGAGGGCCCGCCCGACGGGGTAGTCGTACGCCAGCCAGAGCCGACCGGCGACCAGCACCGTCATCACCGCCTCGCAGGCGAAGACGGTC
Organism: Micromonospora violae; assembly: GCF_004217135.1. NCBI lineage: Bacteria > Bacillati > Actinomycetota > Actinomycetes > Micromonosporales > Micromonosporaceae > Micromonospora > Micromonospora violae. The sequence goes on along the minus strand of NZ_SHKK01000001.1, from coordinate 5,024,316 downwards.
ACCGCGATCCGGCGGAGCAGCCGGCCCACCTCACCGATGCCGAACTCCGCCGACTCGGCCTGCACCAGCAACCGGTTGCGCAACCCAAGCTGACTGGAGACCACCAGGATGACCAACGCCGCGACGGTGAGGATGCCGAGGCCGCCGAGCTGGGTGAGCAGGGTGATCACCAGGAGTCCCCAGCCGGACCAGTAGTTCGGCGTGTCGGTGATCGCCATGCCGGTGACCGACACGGCCGAGGTGGCGGTGAAGAGCGCGGTGACCACGGGTGGGCGTCCGTGCTCGACGGTCGCCCAGCGCGCCATGAGCAACCCGGTACCGAGCAGGATCGGCACCAGGAACGCGAACGGCACCAGCCGCACGGGATTGCGGAAAAACCGGCGCACCAGACAATCTTCCTGTTCGCCCGCGACCCTGGAGTGGGAACGGGCATTCCGGAGATTCACCTGCCGGCCGGCCATCGGCCAACTCCTGGCGCGCGGCGACATCACCGTTGAGTACGAACTCTTCTTTGGCCTGGGCCTCGACGGTGTCTTCAGCGACCATCCGGACGCCGCCCTCTCCACCCGCCCCGGCCACTGAGCCACTCCGACCCTCGGCGCCGAGCTGACCCGATCCCGGCCGGTCACCGGGCCGACCTGGCTCGGTCTCACGCGCTGGCCCGTCGTCCGCCACGGGACGGCGGGCAGCACCTCGCGGACGCTATGGAGTTGATGCCGTAAACGAATCGCACTCGCTCCGAAGGTCGCATCGAGCGTGGATGTAGTGGCCGCCGACGTCTAGTGACACCACTGCGCAGGTCTCAATTGATTTGGCCCCCGAGTTGGCCTGCGTGCTTTGCCGGCCCCTGGCTGGCTGCATCGTTGCCAGCGAAGATGGCGGGCCGACACGCCGCGCAACCCTTCCCATGCGTACGGTTGTTCGACAGTATGGGCCCGTCGAGCGGAAGGAGAGGCGCATGGCGGACAAAAGCGCCATCGAGTGGACGGAAGCAACCTGGAATCCCACCACTGGTTGTGACCGCATCTCGTCGGGCTGTGACAACTGCTATGCGATGACTCTCGCTAAGCGCTTGAAAGCCATGCGCTCGGCCAAATATCAGACCGATGGAGACCCACGCACCTCCGGCCCCGGTTTTGGCGTCGCCCTGCACCCTGATGCCCTCGATATTCCTCGTCGCTGGCGAGACCCACGGACCGTCTTCGTCAACTCCATGTCGGATCTGTTCCACGCCCGGGTTCCACTCACCTACGTGCAACAGGTTTTCGCTGTCATGCGCGAAACCCCCAGGCATACCTTCCAGGTGCTCACCAAGCGCGCCGCCAGGCTGGCGAAGGTCGCCCATCAGATCGACTGGCCGGCGAACGTCTGGATGGGCGTGAGCGTCGAGGATCACGCTCAGCGGGAACGGGTCGCCCAGCTCCGCGAGGTGCCCGCTGCGGTACGTTTCATCTCGGCTGAGCCGCTGCTGGGGCCACTGGTCGACCTGGATCTCGACGGCATCGACTGGCTGATCGCGGGGGGCGAGTCGGGGCAGGGGTGCCGCCCGATGGAGCCGACGTGGGTGCGTGACCTCCGGGATCAGTGCGTGTCTGCTGGCACCGCCTTCTTCTTCAAGCAGTGGGGCGGGCGTACGCCGAAACTTGGCGGTCGGCATCTCGACGGTCGGACCTGGGACGAAATGCCGGCCCCGCGCCTACTTGTGCAGGCATAGGGCCGCCGCGGATGGGGCCCCGGCTTAAGGCCGCCAGAGGACTTCCTTCCAGAAGTCACCCGTGCCGGGGCTGCTGATCCGGCCCTGTCGATGCAGCGACTTGACGGCCTGTCGTACGTGTGGTGCCCAGGCGTGTCCAAGTACGTCACCGTAGATCTCTGGCACATGATCGACGATCTTGAGCGTAGAAGTCTGTTCGAGCAATTTGACGATGTTCCGCTCGATCGCACCCGACCAGCGAGGGGCGTTCTCGGCCTTGTACTGCTCGGCATCGAAGACGGGACCGTCGCCGAACAGCGTCCCCGCTACGTGGTCGCCCCGGCGGATCTGCTCCCGGACCCACGCCTCCTCCCATTCGACGCCAGCCTTACCGAGGGTGTCGGCAAAATGCCAGGCACCTTCGCCGTGGGTGGTGAACAGGGCGAGGACGTATTTCGGGGCGAGACCGGGGCGTGGGCGCACCGGCATCTGCACCGCCTGGTAGTTGGACCCCTGGGTGAGATCTCGGGCGTACCTGTCCGCAACCCGGAGTGCGACGTCCGTGGCGCGCTGGTCATCGCCGGCATCCGACACCTCGGCGAAGTAGCTGCGCCACCAGCCGCCACCCAGGAATCGATCCAATCGCGCGGCTGTCCTCCGGTCGCTCTCCGACAGCCCACCCGATCGACTCTCGGCAACGTGGACGGCCCGTCCCATCCGAGCCACGGTGGAAACGCTGAAGTGCAGTAGCAATTCGGTTGGTGGCCAGTTGGGGCGCCCGAGCAGCCGCGTCCGGATCAGATCGAAGTCAAGAGCCGGCCCGAAGGGATCGAGAAAGGCGAAGAGCGAGGCACCCTTGGCTAAAGCCAGCACCTCGGGCAGGTGCTGGTCAAGGGTGCCCTGGCGAAGTTCACGTCGAACCACCCCGCCCTTGTCGCGGAGCACCTGCTCCAGGTTTGCGTAGCTGTCCGGATCCTGCTCGACGAAGAACGCGAGCACGTCGCGGAAGCCTTGAACGAACTCGGCGCACCGGGACAACAGCAGCGGAGATCCTGGCTCTCCGCCGTCGTACTCGCCTCTGCCGGCGTAGCCGTCGAGGAAGACGATGGGGTTGCCCTGCCCCGTCTTGGAGGCGAAGACCACGGGATAGCGCTTGAGGATGCCGTGCTTCAGTACGGCCGCTGCCTTCTTTGACCGGAAAAATTCGTCGTTGTTGGACAACGGCCCTCCCGTGACGATCACTTGCGGTCATGAGAAGGTAGCGCTGTGTTCTTGAGTCCGCTGCCCCACGGAAGGGGTCACTCGGAGCGGATTTGATCGGGGGGACGCCCAGTGAGCAGCGCCGACGACTTCCTAGTTGATTGGCCGTCGCGCAGTCCTCAGTCCATGATCTGACACAGGCGTAGCGCTGACGCGGGATTCGGGTGCGCTGGAGCCCTCATTGGCCATTCGGGAGTCGCCGGAGTGCCTACCGGCGGGGTTGTTCGGCGACGTAGGTGCCACGCCCGGGCTGTCCGATGATCAGCTCACGGTCGTGCAGCAGGGAGAGCGCCCGCGACGCGGTGTTCATGTGCACGGCGTAGGTTTCGGCGAGTTCCCGAGTGGAGGGCAGCTTCTCTCCCGGCTTCAACTCGCCGCTCTTGATCTTCGCGGCGATCTCGTTGGCGATGAGTCGGTAGGGCGCTTCTGCTGTGGGCATGGTGAGGACTCCGGCTGGTTCGGCTCCTCGATCATGCCGGCCTGCACCAATAACTGCAACAGGCTGCGATGTCGCTGCCGCACACCATCGACCTACACAAGTAATTGGTGTAGGTTGCTGAGTGTCCGGCTCTGGTTGGTTCGGCAAACCCCGGAGTTTGGGCCTCTGGTGGGCTCCGCGTTCGTACCGCCGCTGTTGAAAGCTGTGGGCGTGGGGCCGGGTGGTCCGGTGCGCGTCCCCTACCCGCGCGCCGGATCGCCCTCCAGGGCAACGGATCGAGGGTGAGCATGGCGATTGGACGCTTCGTGGTGCACCTGCCGGTGGTGGCGGCTGATCTGCCGGGGGCGTTGCGGTTCGCGCGGGCGATAACGCGCGCGCTGGGTTTCCTCGCGGACGTGGACCGGGCCGAGACCACGGTGTCGGAGGAGGACGCTCAGTGCGTACGACATCGGGTTTTCTGTGACCATTTGCTCGACGGTCGGCGGCGGTGCCCGCGCCCGGCGGACCACGACGGGCCGTGCGGCTAACGCCGGATGGTCCGGGGAGACACATGGGTCGTTCCACCGGTGGCGCTCCAGGCTATCGGGAGGCCTGGGTCGGGGATGGTAGGGCGGCCCGTTGTAACCCCCGGCCACCTCATTCCTGTTACTTGTGTGTTTCCGCCACATAGCTCGTGGGTGACGTCACTTCTACCGTGGGCCGTCACGAAGAAGTTCTCCCTCCGAGTCCTCATGTGGAGTCGCAATGACGGTCCGGACGACGCGGCGGGTGTTCCTCTCCGCCGCCACGATGATGGCCGCGGCGTTGGCCGCCACGGCCTGTGGTAGCCCGCAGGACACCGCCACCGGCGGCGGCGACAGCGCCGCGCCGGTCAAGGTCGGCCTGGTGTACTCCCAGTCGGGAGCGCTGGCCAGCTATGGAAAGCAGTACATCGAAGGGTTCAAGGCGGGGCTGGATTACGCCACCAAGGGCACCGGCAAGGTCGGTGACCGCACGATCGAGCTGACCGAGGCCGACGACGCCGGCGACCCGGCCAAGGCGGTCTCCGCGGCGAAGGATCTGATCGGCAAGGGCACGAAGATCATCGCCGGTTCCACCGCCTCCGGTGTGGCGCTCCAGGTCGCCCCGATCGCGGCGCAGAACAAGGTCCTGTTCATCTCCGGCCCGGCCGCCACGGACGCGGTGACCGGCGCGAACAAGTACACCTTCCGCTCCGGACGGCAGTCCTACCAGGACGTGGTGACCGCCAGGTCGTTCATCGAGCCGGCCGGCAAGAAGGTCGTGGTCTTCGCCCAGGACGGCGCGTTCGGCGACGCCAACGAAGCGGCCGTCAAGACCGTCATCGGTGGCGCAGGCGCGACCGTGAGCAGTGTGCGGGCCCCGGCCAGTGCCACCGAGTTCACCCCGTTCGCCAGCCAGATCAAGGCCGCCAAGCCGGACCTGCTCTTCGTGGCGTGGGCGGGTACGACCGCCCCGGCCATGTGGCAGACCCTCGACCAGCAGGGCGTGCTCTCGTCCACCACGGTCGTCACCGGCCTGGACATCCGCGCCTCCTGGCCCACCTTCGGCGCGGCCGGCGCGAAGATCTCCTTCCTGTCGCACTACTTCGACGGCGCGAGCGACACCGAGGCCAGCAAGGCGCTGAAGGCCAAGGTCAACACCATCGACCTGTTCCACCCGGACGGTTTCGCCGCCGCCCAGATGGTGGTCCGCGCCGTCCAGGAGGGTGGGGACGACGTCGACAAGATGGTCACCGCGCTGGAGGGCTGGAGCTTCGACGGGGTCAAGGGCAAGATGACCATCCGGGCGGCCGACCACGCGCTGCTCCAGCCGATGTTCCAGGCCAAGCTGACCGGCAGCGGGACCGACTTCACGGCCACCGCGCAGAAGAGCCTCACCGGCGACGAGTCGGCGCCGCCGGCCGTGGCAATGAAGGGCTGACCATGCTCGCCACCCGCGGTCTGACCTGGCGGATCGGTGAGGTCGCCATCGTCGACAGCGTCTACCTCGATGTGGCGCCCGGGGAGTTCCTGGGCGTCATCGGGCCGAACGGCGCCGGCAAGACCTCACTGTTCAACCTGATCACCGGCCTGCGCCGGGCCACGGAGGGCCGGATCACCCTGGACGGGCAGAACATCGGGGAGCTTCCGCCGCATCGGCGGGCCCGCCTCGGGATGGGCCGTACCTTCCAGGCGTCCTCGGTCTTCGGCTCGCTGAGCGTGCGGGAGAACGTCCGGCTCGCCGTGCAGGCGCACCGCGGGGGCTCGATGGCGTTGTGGCGGCGGGCGGCGGCCGACCGCGAGGTCGCCGCCGCCGCCGACGCGGCGCTCGACCGGGTCGGCCTCGCCCACCGGGGTACGGCGCTCGCCGGCACCCTGGCCCACGGCGAGAAGCGCAAGCTGGAGATCGCCCTGCTGCTCGCCGGTGAACCCCGCGTGATGCTGCTGGACGAGCCGATGGCCGGGGTCAGCGCCGAGGACGTACCGGAGCTGGTGGCCGTCATCAAGTCGTTGACCGGTGACAGCCGCCGGGCGGTGCTGATGGTCGAGCACCACATGGACGTCATCCTGGAGTTGGCCGACCGCATCGCCGTCATGCACCACGGCGCACTGCTGGCGTGCGACACCCCGGAAACGGTGATGGCCAACCCCACCGTGCAAGAGGCCTACCTGGGGGAGTCGCTCTGATGGTGGAACCGATCCTCAGTGTGGAGGAGTTGTCGGTCCGGATCTCCGGGCTGCACATCCTCCAGGGGGTGTCCTTCACGGTCGCTCCGACCGGCGTGACTGTCCTGCTCGGCCGCAACGGCGTCGGCAAGACCACCACGCTGCGCGCGATCGTCGGCCTCACCCCGCCCGCCGGGGAGGTCCGCGGCAGCATCCGGATGGGCGCGCAGAGCCTGCTGGCCCGGCCGACGCACCGGCTGGTCCGGGGCGGTCTCGGCTACGTGCCGGAGGACCGGTGTGTGTTCGCCGGGCTCACCGTCGCCGAGAACCTGCGGCTCGCCGAGCGGCGCGGCACCAGCCCGGCGTACGACAAGGTCTTCGCGCTCTTTCCGGAGCTGGACCGGCGCGGACGGCAACGGGCCGGTTCGCTCTCCGGCGGGCAGCAGCAGATGCTCGCCATCGGTCGGGTGCTGCTCAACGACAACCGGCTGCTGCTCGTCGACGAGCCAACCAAGGGGTTGGCGCCGAAGGTGGTGACCGAGGTGGCCGAGGTGTTGGAACGGGTCGCGGAGTCGGTGCCGGTGCTCCTCGTCGAGCAGAACCTGGCGGTGGTACGCCGACTGGCCCGCGACGCGGTGGTGCTGGCCGCCGGCAAGGTGGCCTGGACCGGTGACGCCCGTGAGCTGCTGTTGGAGACCGCGTTGACCAAGTCGCTGCTCGGGGTCGGCTCGGCGGAGGTGAAGCACTGATGGGCACCGTGATCCTGCTGGCGTTGACCGGGCTGGGCCTGGCGGCGCTGTACTTCCTGGTCGCCTCCGGCCTGTCCCTGGTCTTCGGCCTGGCCGACGTGCTCAACTTCGCGCACGGGCTGTTCCTCGGCGTCGGCGCGTACGGCACCTGGTGGGCGGCGGGCAACCTGCCGGGCGCCGGGCCGGACGGGTTCGGCTTCGTGTTCGCGGTCGCCTTCGGGGTGGCCGCCGGCACGCTGGTCGCGATCCTGGTCGAGTTGGTGCTGATCCGCCCGCTGTACTCCCGCACCATCGAGCAGGTGCTGGTCACCGTCGGGTTGTCGCTGGCCGGGGTGGCGTTGCTCCAGGCCACCTGGGGTGCGGACGCCCGGCCGTTCCCGCGTCCGGACTGGACCCGGCAGGTGACCGGGATCCTCGGCGCGCAGGTGCCCAACGGTGGCCTGCTGCTGATCATCGCGGCGGTGCTGGTGCTCGGTGCGATCCTGGCGTTCCTGCGCTGGACCCGGTACGGCCTGGTGATCCGGGCCGGGGTGGAGAACCGGGAGATGGTGACCGCGCTGGGCATCGACGTCCGCAAGGCGTTCACCCTGGTCTTCGCGATCGGTGGGGCGGCTGCCGCGCTCGCCGGCGCGCTCGGCGGGGTCTACTTCGGCACCGTCTCGCCCGGGCAGGGCGGCTCACTGCTGATCTTCGCGTTCATCGTGGTGGTGATCGGTGGGATGGGCTCGGTGGTCGGCTCCGCGTACGCGGCGGTCGTGGTCGGGCTGGTGCAGCAGTTCGTCAACTACTACGGCACGTCCGGGCTGGGCGACATCTGCGTGGTCGGGCTGCTGGCTGTGGTGCTGCTGCTGCGTCCGCAGGGCATCGCCGGAAAGGTGGCAACGGCATGACGCTTCTCGACGTGACCCCGGCACCGGCACCCACCGCGCCGCGACCAGGCCGGGTGCACCGGGTCCGCCCGTTCCTGCCGCTGGTCGCGCTGGTGGTGTTGGCGATCCTGCCGTACTCGACGATTTCCCTGCCGGGGATCTTCGAGGGGCCGGTCAACTCACCCGGCACCCTGCAACTGCTCGCCATCTGCCTGATCTTCGGCGGGTTGGCGGCCGGGTACGACCTGCTCTTCGGCCGAACCGGGATGCTCTCCTTCGGGCACGCGCTGTACTTCGCCGCCGGCGTCTACGGCACCGACGTCCTCATCACCCGGGCCGGTCTGCCGCTGTGGCAGGCGGCGCTGCTGACCGTCACCGGCGGCACCATCCTCGCGGCGCTGCTCGGTGCGGTGGCGCTGCGGACGGTGGGCATCGCGTTCGCCATGGTCACGTTGGCCTTCGCCCAGGTGGGCGCGATCCTGGTGGCCCGGGACTTCGGCGGGCTCACCGGCGGTGAGGAGGGCCTGCCGCTGGACGTGTCCGGGCTGCCCGCCGGGCTGGTGGGGGTGACCAACACGGTCAACCTGTACTGGTTGGCGCTGGCGTACCTGACGCTGGTGGTCTTCGTGGTGCACCGGGTGAGCGGTTCACCGACCGGGCGGGTGCTCGCCGGTCTGCGCGACGACGAGCGGCGGATCGGGGTGCTCGGTCTGGACCCGTACCGCTACAAGCTGGTGGCGTTCACCCTGGCCGGTGGTCTGGCGTCGGCGGGCGGGGTGGTGTACGTCCTGATCGTCGGCGGCGCGTCGCCGCACATCACCTCGTCCGAGCTGACGCTGTCGCTGCTGGTCATGGTGGTGCTCGGCGGGCCGGGTACGCGCTGGGGTCCGGTGCTCGGTGGGGTCCTCTACATGTACCTGGACCACCGGCTCACCGCCTTCGGCACCAGCGACGCGGTGGACAACCTGCCGGCCGTCCTGAGCCGCCCGCTGAGTCAGCCCCTCTTCGTCCTCGGCACGGTGTTCATCCTGGCCGTCTACTTCTTCCCCGGCGGCCTGACCAGCCTGGCCCCCCGCCTGTCCCACCTGACCCGCTCCCTCCGCCCTCGGCCCTAACCCCCGACTGAACCCCGTCGATCATGATGTTGCTGCCATGACACGCCGTGTTCAATGGCGATAACGTCATGATCGACGGGGTTTTTCACAAGGGGAGGTCAGGGATGGAGTCGCGGGTTGCGGTTGTCAGCGGGGGCGGGACGGGGATCGGGGCGGCCGTTGCGGGGGTGCTCGCCCGGGACGGGTACGACGTCCTGATCGTTGGCCGGCGGGCGGACGTGTTGACGGCCGCCGCCGAGCAGATCACCGCGGACTGCGGGCGGCCCGACGCCGTCCTCCCCGTGACCGCGGACCTGACCGATCCGGAGCAGCTCGACGCGGTTCTCGCCGCGATCGGCGATCGGCCGGTCGACGTGGTGGTCAACAACGCTGGCGGCTACCTGGGCGGGGAGACCGACACGTTGGCCGGGACCGCCGCGCACTGGCGGGCCAACCTGGACGCCAACGTGCTCACCGCCGTGCTGCTGACCGAGGCTCTGCGGCCGGCTCTGCGTCGACCTGGCGGGCGGGTGATCCTGGTCAGTTCGATCGCCGCCCAGCGTGGCGGCGGTGGGCCGTACTCGGCGGCGAAGGCGGCCCTGCACGGTTGGGCGTACGACCTGGCGGCGCAGCTTGGTCCGGAGCAGATCACGGTCAACGTGGTGAGCCCCGGGTACGTCGCCGAGACCGAGTTCTTCGGTGACCGGATGACCGCCGAGGGGCACGCCAAGCGGGTGGCGGCGACCCTGGTGGGGCGGGCTGGGCTGCCGGACGACATCGCCGAAGCGGTCCGCTATCTGGCCAGCCCGGCGGCCGGCTATGTCACCGGTCAGGTCCTGGGCGTGAACGGCGGTTCCGTCCTCGGCCGCTGATGACGTCCACCGGTGTTGATCAAGAGGTTTGCGTCAGGATTCGACCCGAGAATGACGCAAACCTCTTGATCAACACCGGGATGACGGGCGGCGCTGGTAGACATGTCGGGTGGAAACAGCAGAGCGGGCAGCGGTACGGGAGCGGGCCGAGGCGGTGTTGCGCCGCCTGGCCGGCGACCAGGCCCGGCTGCGCGAGGATCAGTGGCGCGCCATCGAGGCGTTGGTCGTCGACCGGCGACGGGTGCTCTGCGTGCAGCGCACCGGTTGGGGCAAGTCGGCTGTCTACTTCGTGGCCACCGCCCTGCTCCGCGACCGTGACCAGGCCGGGCCTGCCGACTCCGGGCACGCCGGCCCCGCCGGGCCGACGGTCATCGTCTCGCCGCTGCTGGCGTTGATGCGCAACCAGGTCGAGGCGGCCGCCCGGGCCGGCATCCGAGCCCGCACCATCAACTCGGCGAACCTCGACGAGTGGGACGAGATCACCGCCGAGATCCAGAGCGGCGCGGTGGACGTGCTGCTGATCAGCCCGGAACGGCTCAACAACCCGGACTTCCGCGACGGCGTCCTGCCGAAGCTGGCCGCCACCACCGGGCTGCTGGTGGTCGACGAGGCGCACTGCGTCTCCGACTGGGGGCACGACTTCCGGCCGGACTACCGGCGGCTGCGCACGTTCCTCGCCGAGCTACCCGAACGCACTCCCGTGCTGGCGACCACCGCCACCGCCAACGCCCGGGTCACCCAGGACGTGGCCGAGCAGCTCGGCGACGCCCTCGTCCTGCGCGGCACCCTGGACCGCGAGTCGCTGCGCCTGGGAGTGCTCGACCTGCCCAGCCCGGCGCACCGGCTGGCCTGGCTCGCCGACCACCTGGATCAACTGCCCGGCTCGGGCATCGTCTACACGCTGACCGTGGCGGCAGCGGGGGAGACGGCCGAGTTCCTGCGCTCCCGGGGCTACCCGGTCGCCTCGTACAGCGGGCAGTCCGACGACGCAGACCGCCGGGCCGCAGAACAGGACCTGCTCGACAACAAGATCAAGGCGTTGGTCGCCACCAGCGCCCTCGGCATGGGCTTCGACAAGCCCGACCTGGGCTTCGTCGTTCACCTCGGCGCGCCGCCCTCACCGATCGCGTACTACCAGCAGGTCGGCCGCGCCGGCCGCGCTGTCGAGCACGCCGAGGTGCTGCTGCTGCCCGGCGTCGAGGACGCCGCGATCTGGCGCTACTTCGCCTCGCTCGCGTTCCCACCCGAGCAGCAGGTCCGCGCCGTGCTGGCAGCCCTGCACACCGACCGCCCGCTCTCCACCCAGGCCCTCGAACCCCTCGTCGACCTGCGCCGGGCCCGGTTGGAGCTGATGCTCAAGGTGCTCGACGTGGATGGCGCGGTCCGCCGGGTGCGCGGTGGGTGGCTCGCCACCGGCGAGCCGTGGGTCTACGACGAGGCCCGGTTGCGCCGCGTCGCCCAGGCACGCACCGTCGAGCAACAGGCCATGCGGGAGTACGCGACAACGTCCGACTGCCGGATGCGGTATCTACGGGAACGCCTCGACGACACCGGGGCGGCCGCCTGCGGCCGATGCGACAGGTGCGCCGACCCCCTCTTCGCCGCAGACGTGTCGACGGCCGCACTCGCCGCCGCGCAGACCTTCCTGGGTCGACCCGGCGTGGAGATCGCGCCGAAGAAGCTCTGGCCGACCGGGCTCGACGCGGTGGGCGTACCCCTCAAGGGCCGGATCGCCCCCGCGGAGCAGGCGCTGCCCGGCCGGGCCGTCGGGCGCCTCTCCGACCTCGGCTGGGGTGGCCGGCTGCGGGATCTCGTCGGCCCGGAAGCGCCGGACGCGCCGGTGCCCGACGACGTCGCCGGCGCGGTCGTGGAGGTGCTGAAGGCGTGGGCGCACGGTGACGACCCGTGGCCCCGCCGGCCGGTGGCAGTGGTAGCTGTCGGTTCCCGGCGGCGGCCCCGGCTGCTCGGCTCGCTCGCCGAACGGATCGCCACCGTGGGCCGGCTGCCACTGCTCGGCGAGGTCAGCGCCGCCGGCCACGGCGGGACAGCCGGGCCGCGCGGCAACAGCGCCCAACGGGTACGCGCGCTGCACGACACCTTCACCGTGCCGACCGACCTGGCCGACGCGCTGGCCGGGCTGGACGGCCCGGTGCTGCTCGTCGACGACCTGATCGACTCGGGCTGGACGATGACGCTGGTGGCGCGGGCGCTGCGCCGGGCCGGCGCGACCGACGTGCTCCCGCTCGCCCTCGCCGTGGCCGGCTGACCCGGCGCCGTTCAGTCCGGCTGGAGCGGGACGGGTCGATGGGTCGGTCTCGAAGTCCGGTGCCGCGCCGCTGCCCGTGCCCTCGGGCATGGGCTCTGCCCGGTCGGGGTTGTGCCCTCGGGTTCCGGCTCTGTCCGGTTGGGTCGTGCCTTCCGGTCCCGGCTTTGTCCGGTTGGGTCGTGCCCTCGGGCTCGGCTCTGCCCGGTCGGCGGAAAGTTCCCGGGCGTCGGTGAGTGCGACCGTCGCCACGCTGTTCGGGCGTCGGCAGGGGCCCGGCACCGACGGCGGTAACGTGGGTGCCATGACCGACCAGCAGCCCGTCACCCGCGCCCCGGGCAGGACCGCCGTCGACGAGGCCGGCCACCCGCTGGGCGCTGGCGGTGCCTGACCAGGTGTCCGCAGAACCGGTGCGGGACCAGGCGTCCGCAGTGCCGACGATGGACCAGGCGCCTGCGGTGCCGGTGCCAGATCAGGCGTCCGCGGTGCCGGGGTCGGACCAGGCGCCCGTGGTGCCGGTGCCGGACCAGGTCTCCGGGGCGTCGGTCGTCGATGGGGTCTCCACCGGGCTGGACCGGAGCACTCTCCGGCTGGCGCTGGTGGTCGGCGGGCTGGTGCTGGCGGTGCTGCTCGGCTTCGGGCTCGGCCGGCTGAACACCAACGGTGCCACCGGCAGCCCGCTGCCAGCGGTCGAGCACACCGATCCGCCGGGCGTCGCCCCACACAGCCACGGCTCGGCCACGGCCGCCGATCAGGGCGCGGCCACCGAACCGGGCGGCCTGGCGGTCAGCTCGGCCGGGCTCACTCTGGCACCTCTGGCCACCGAGTTCGCGGCAGGCCGCCCCGGCCAATTCCGCTTCCAGGTACGCGACGCGCAGCGCCGGCCGGTCACCCGGTTCGCCATCGTGCACGACAAGCCGATGCATCTGATCGTCGTCCGGCGGGACCTCACCGGTTACCAGCACCTGCACCCCACCATGACGGCGGACGGCACCTGGTCGGTGCCGTTGACCCTCGCGCAGCCCGGCCTCTGGCGCGCGTACGCCGATTTCACCATCGTCGCCGACAACGGCGCGCAGACCGCGGTGACCCTCGGGACGGACCTGGTGGCGCCCGGCGACTACCGCCCCCGCCCGCTGCCGGGCCCGGCCACCTCGACGACCGTGGACGGCTTCACCGTCGGCTACCAGGGCACTCCGCAGGTCGGGGCGACCGTGCCGCTGACCTTCCGGGTCGACGGTGCTGGCGGTGCCGCACCGCTGGAGCGGTACCTCGGGGCGTACGGGCACCTGGTGGCGTTGCGCGAGGGCGACCTCGGCTACCTGCACGTGCACCCGGAGACCGAGCTGGTGGACGGTCAGATCAAGTTCTGGTTGACCATTCCCAGCCCAGGCCGCTACCGCCTCTACCTGGACTTCCAGGTGAACGCCCAAGTCCAAACCGCCGAACTAACCCTAACCCTCCCCTAACCCCACCCCCACCCCCTCCGCCCCACCCCTCCCGCTCCACCGCGGCCCCATCCCCTCCCGCCCACCGCCGCCCCATTTTCGCGTCGATCATGGAGTTGTGGTGCCTCGCAAAAGGTGCAAGCGGGATTCAACGGCCACCACAATTCCATGATCGACGAGGGCTGGCGCGGGGCGCGGGGCTGGCGCGGGGTGCGGTCGGGCGGGCGCGGGTGGGGGGTTAGCCGGCGCGGCGGATGGGGCGGCGGGCTAGGTAGCGGAGGAGGTCGCGGATGTGGTGCTTCTCCTCGGCGGGGACCGTCGGGTCGGCCAGTCGGTCCAGGATGGCCCGGACGTCGGCTTCGACCGGGCCGTCGTCGTGGCGTCGGCGGGGTGCGGGGCCGGCGTCGGGCAGCCCGAGGGCGCGGAACGCGGCGGCGACGGGCAGATCCAACGCAGCGCAGAAGCCGCGCACCTTGGCCAGTTCGGGATAATCCTGCCAATCACCGGCGAGCCAACGGAACACCGTGGAGCGACCCACGCCCGTGTGTGAGGCAAGATCAGTCACGGTCCAGCCACGTTCGTCGCGAGCGTCATCGATGGCGCGCCGGACGAAGCGGGCGAACGCCATCTGCGGTGTTACGTCGGCTGATCCCATCGCTGCGTGTCTTCCCCTCCTGCCGGAGCACCGGGGCGATGCGCCTTCCGAGGGTAGTACGCCCAGAGCCGGAAACAATTGACTGACCGCACAAACTGTCCCGTGGACGAGACTTTTCTCTGGAAGCGTGTGTGCAGAACGAAAATTGCACCGAGCGATCATCGTCGTTCTTCAATTAAGCTCGGTGCCCGTCCCGGCATGGCGTCTGTCGCCTGCCGCGTCCGACCGGACCACCGCCGAGGAGCACCATGGCCGATCCGAGCCGCCCCCAGCCGTACCAGCCCGGTGCGGTGAGCCTCTTCTTCGTCGCCAAGGCCGCCGTCTTCGCTGCCGCGTTCTGGGTCTGGCTGCTGGTCCTGGTGCTCCGCACCGACTCCGCGACCGGTCTGCACGTGTTGGCCGCCACCGGCACGATCACCACCACGCTGGTCACGGTCCTGCTCGGTGCCCGGATGGCGTTGCAACACAATGCTGCCATCCGGCACGCCGAGGTGAAGAAGCTGCTGGTGGACATCTCCTGGAACGCGTTCGCGGCAGCCGGTAACGCCGAGACCGGGGGCAAGGTCGTGCCATTCCCGGCCGCCCCGGGCGACGGTGAGTGGGGCGTACAGCGGCTCGGTGCCGACCGGGTGTCGGTCCTCGACCGCGGTGCCGGCGAGCGCAACGGTGGCCGCGACCGCGCGGATCGTCGGCGTTAGCCACCCGGGGCGGCTGGCCGCTACTCGCCGTCGGCCAGCAACGTCTCCAGCCGGGGAGTGACCTGCCACTGGTCCACCAGCTCGCGGTACTCGGCGCGCTGCGGCTCGGTCGCCCCCGCACCGGTACGACGTGCGCGGATCAGCAGGTTGCGGGGCGTGTGCTGCGAGTCCACGAACTCCACCACCTCGGCCTTGTACCCGTGCACCCGCAGCAGCCCGGCGCGCAGGGCGTCGGTGAGCACGTCGGCAAAGCGCTCGCGCAGGATGCCCTGCCGGGTCAGCAGGTCGTACGGGGCCGGGGCGGGGTGGGCGCGGAGCTGCTTCGCCAGGTCGTGGTGGCAGCACGGGGCGGCCAGCACCCAGCGGGCCTCCCAGCGCACCGCGCGGGCCAGCGCCTCGTCGGTGGCGGTGTCGCAGGCGTGCAGCGCCAGCACCAGATCGGGTGCCGGGTCGACGGTGGCGTCGGCGATCGTCCCGGCCACGAAGCTGACCTGGTCGGCCCAGCCCAGCCGCTGCGCCAGCTCGGTGTTGCGCCGCCGCTGGTCCTCTCGGACGTCCACGCCGACCAGCTGGACGTCGAGCCCCCGACCGGTCAGATAGCGGTAGGCGGCGAACGTCAGGTACGCGTTGCCGCAGCCCAGGTCGACCACCCGGAGCGGCCCGGTCAGATCGTCGGGCAGGGTCGCGGCCAGGGCGCGCAGGAACGCGTCCACCTGGCGGCGCTTGGCCGCCGAGCCGCCGATCTCCGCGAAGATCGGGTCCCCGGGGTCGAGCAGGTACTCCTTGGGCCGGTCATTTCCGGTGGGGGTCGCCGCCGGCCGGGGCGTCGCGGCCCGGTGCACCTGCGCTTCGCCGGATTTGGTCACCCGAAGCTGGAGCGTCGTGTCGGCCGTCTCGACGTGCCAGTTGCCGAACGGCTCGGCCAGCAGCTCGTCGACCGCCCCGGCGGCCTCCGCGCCGGGCGCGACGTTGCGGGTGTACGGGCGGGTGCCGTCGGACGTGGCGATCTGAAGCCGGGGCCCGGCCTTCAGTGTCACCGGCCGTAGCTCAGCCCGGACCACGGTGGGGCGGTGCCCGCGGCGGCGTCCGGCGGCGACCGCCCGGGTCAGCGCGGGGTCGAGCAGCAGGGCCCGAACCTCGGTCAGGGCGGCGTCCAGTGGTTGCGGCATCGTTCCATCTTCGGCAGGTGGGGTGGGAGAAGGGAACATCCCCCGTACCGCGCGAGGCGGTGCGGGGGATGTCGAACATCCCCCGTACCGCGCGAGGCGGTGCGGGGGATGTCAGGTGTGGCTGGTGGTCAGTCGGCGGTCGCCTCGGCCGGCGTACCCGCGCCGGAACCGCCACCACGGCGGCGTCGGCGGCGACGCGGCTTGGCCGGCTCGCCGTCGGACGCGGCGGCTGGCTCGGCGGGGCCGGCGTCGGCGGAGACCACAGCGGTGGTCTCGCCCGCGACCACCTCGCCGGCCCGGCGACGACGCCGGCGGCGGGGGGTACGCGGCCCTTCGTCGGCGGCGTCAGCGGCGGGCGCCTCGGCGCCGGCCGGCGTGCCGGCGTCGGAGCGGTCGCGGCGGGCATCGCCGCGTCCACGGCGCTCGCCACGACCCTCACCACGTCGGGAACCCCGACCACCGCTGTCGCCCCGGCGGGAGCGGGTCGTCCCACCCAGGTCCTCTTCGATCTCGGCGGACAGCCCGGCCCGGGTGCGCTCGGCCGTGGGCAGCGTGCCGCTGACCTCGGTGGAGATGTGCAGGTCGGTGTAGAGGTGCGGGGACGTGTGGTACGTCTCCGGCGGCTCCGGCATCTCCAGACCGAGGGTCTTGTCGATGATGCGCCAGCGCGGCATGTCGTCCCAGTCGACGAAGGTCACGGCGACACCCGTCGCGCCGGCCCGGCCGGTACGACCGATCCGGTGGGTGTACGTGTCCTGGTCTTCCGGGCAGTCGTAGTTGATGACGTGGGTGACGCCGGTGACGTCCAGCCCACGGGCCGCCACGTCGGTGGCGACCAGGATGTCGATCTTGCCAGCCCGGAATGCCCGCAGGGCCCGCTCGCGGGCACCCTGGCCGAGGTCACCATGGACCGCCGCGACCGCGAACCCGCGGAAGTCGAGGTCCTCGGCGACCCGGTCGGCGGCCCGCTTGGTACGCGTGAAGATCATGGTCAGCCCACGCCCCTCCGCCTGGAGGATGCGCGCCACCACCTCGACCTTGTTCATCGAGTGGGTGCGGTAGACCAGCTGCTGGGTCTGCGGCGACGGACCGGTCTCGGCGGTGTGCCCGGCGTGGATCGTCATCGGCTGGCGCAGGAAGCGCCGCGACAGGGTGACGATCGGGTCCGGCATGGTGGCCGAGAAGAGCATCGTCTGGCGGTCCTCCGGCAGCATCGCCAGGATCTTCTCGACGTCGTCGAGGAAGCCCAGGTCGAGCATCCGGTCGGCCTCGTCGAGGACGAGTGCGTGCACCCGGTCCAGCCGGAGGTGCTTCTGCTTCTGCAGGTCCATCAGTCGGCCGGGAGTGCCGACCAGGATCTCGACGCCCTTGCGCAGCGCGTCGATCTGCGGCTCGTACGCCACACCGCCGTAGATCGGCAGCACCCGGACGCCGCGCGTCCGGCCGGCGGCGGCCAGATCCTTGGCCACCTGGATGCCGAGCTCACGGGTGGGTACGACGACCAGCGCCTGCGGGACGCCGTCGCCGCCCTCGCTCGGGGCGAAGACGCGATCGAGCAGCGGTACGCCGAAGCCGAGGGTCTTGCCGGTGCCGGTCGGCGCTTGACCGATCAGGTCGACGCCGCGCAGCGCGATCGGGATCGCGTACTCCTGGATGGCGAAGGCGCGGGTGATGCCGGCCGAGGCCAGAGCCTCGACGGTTTCGGCGCGGGCGCCGAGTGCGGCGAACGTGGGGGCCTCCGGTCGAACCGGGGCGGTGGGGGCCAGTTCCTGGCCGTCCAGCAAATCGTGAGTCTGGTCGCTCATGTGGATGTGGGGGTGCCCTCTCGTGGGTGCGCCCGTCCTGTCCTCAGGGCGCGTTCGGTATGACGCGGGCCACACGGTCGGCGGCAGATTGCCGAGCCGGACCGGGCCGCACGCGCGCCGCGGGCTGAGCTTCGATCAGATCGGCGCCCACGGCAACTGCTCCATGCTACCTGAACAGGCATACCCCCGTCCCGATTCCCTGTCGCCCACCAGACACCCAGGGCAAGCAAATGTGACCCGCGCCACACCGCCCTGGCTGGCCTCACCCCTGACCCGCGTCGATCATGGAGTCGTGGTGGTTGACAAAAGGCGCAAAATGGTGCTAACCGGGCACCACAACTCCATGATCGGCGGGGGGCGGCGCGGAGGGCGGGCACGCGATAGCCTGCCGCTCGTGTCCGTTCCTGCCTACGCCGACCTGTTGGGTCTGGTCGCCTTCGGTGAACTGCTCGCCTTCGAGCGGATGGCCGGTGACGCGCGGCTCGCTCCGGACCTGAGCCGCCGCGCCGCGCTGAACGAGATGGCCGCTGCGGAGATCGCCAACTATCGACGCCTCGCCGACCGGCTCACCGCGCTGGGCGTGCTGCCGGAGGAGGCGATGGCCCCCTATGTCGAGCCGCTCCAGGCGTACCACGACTCGACCGAGCCGCGGGACTGGGCGGAAGTGGTCACCAAGGCGTACGTCGGCGACGCGATCACCGACGACTTCGTCCGCGAGATCGCCGACGCGCTGGCGGAACCGGACCGGGCACTGGTGCTGGACGTCCTGCACGACTCCCGGTACGCGGACTTCGCCGCGGAGGAGATCCGGGTGGCTGTCGCCGACGACCCCCGGGTGGCCGGTCGGCTCTCGATGTGGGCCCGACGACTGGTCGGCGAGGCGTTGTCGCAGGCCGGCCGGGTGGCCGCCGAGCGGGCCGCCCTGACCGCGCTGATCGCGCGGGACGGCCGGGTCGACGTGGCGGGGCTCTTCGGCCGGCTCACCAGCGCGCACACCGCGCGAATGGTCGCCGCCGGGCTGAACAACTGACCCGCCGGGCTGAACAGCTGAACAACCGACCACCGGGCCGGGTGGGGCCGACGCCGGCCTGCGGCAGGTAGGCCGGTGCCGACCTGCCGCGATGGCCGGACCGGTCAGCGGACGGTGAACCCGACGGCCCGGGGCGACGCCTCGGCGATCTCGACGTAGGCGACCTTCTCGACCGGAACGATGACCCGCCGGCCCTTCTCGTCGGTCAGGGAGAGCGTGCCGCCGTTGCCGGCGAAGGCGTCGGTCACGATCTGCTCGATCTCGGCCGGCGACTGCGCGCTGTCCAGTACCAGCTCGCGCGGCGCGTACTGCACGCCGATCTTGACCTCCACTGTGCCTCCTCAACTGGGGCGAAAGAACCGCCCTGCGAAGGCTATCCGATCACGGGGTCGGCGGTCAGGCTGACTCACCTTGCAGCGGGAAGCTCGCGATGCCCCGCCAGGACAGCGCGGCCACCAACGCCTCGGCCTCGGCCTTCGGCACCTGCCGGCCCCCGGCCAGCCAGAACTGCGCGGCCGTCTCCGCCGCGCCGACCAGCCCGGAGGCGAGCAGTTCGGCGTGCTCCCGGCTCACCCCGGTGTCGGAGATGATGGTGTCGGTGATCGCCGCGATGCAGCCCTGCTCGACCCGCTCCACCCGCTGCCGCACCGCCGGGTCGTTGCGCAGATCCGACTCGAAGACGAGCCGGAACGCCTCGCTCTCGTGGTCGACGAAGTCGAAGTACGCCCGGACCGACGCGCTGACCCGCTCCTTGTTGTCGCTGGTGCCGCGCATGGCATCTTGCACCTGAGCGACGATGGCGTCACAGTGCGTGTCGAGCAGCGCCAGGTAGAGATCCATCTTTCCGGGAAAGTGTTGGTAGAGCACCGGCTTCGAGACCCCGGCCCGCTCGGCGATGTCGTCCATCGCGGCGGCGTGGTAGCCCTGCGCGACGAACACCTCCTGCGCCGCAGCGAGAAGCTGCTTACGACGCGCGGAGCGGGGCAGGCGGGTTGGCCGGCCGGCGGTCTGTGCACCGTTCCCCGCAGCGGTCATGGGATCCTCCGAGTTGTCCGTACGAGCCGGCATTTTCCCCCCAGACCGGGCGAGGCCCGTGACCTCGGTCGTGGAAATGGCCCGCCGCTGTAACTTATCGCCACTCTCGGCACACGGTAGCCTCAGCGGGGGCGACCAAGGAGCGCGCGGTGAGTGAAACAGGGCAACCCGGAGCCGCCACCCCGGGAGAGCACGGTGACGGAGCGGGTCAGCACGACGACCCGAGCCGTTCCGTCAGCGGGTGGGCACCTCCGGCGGGTGGGTGGCCCCGAGCCGCCGACCACGAGGACGCCCGGGATGAGGCGCCGCGCTGGCAGCCCGACCCCGCGTCGGGCTGGCGGACCGCCTCCACCCGGCACGGCGACCTGCCATCGCCGCTGGTCGGCCGGTCGGACGAGGGGGAGTCGCCGGCCCGAGCCAACGGTCACCATGTCAACGGCGTGCACCCTCCGGACGACGTCAACGGCGTCCACCACCCCGGTCTCGAGCCGCCCGCCGCCCGCCCCACACCGGTGAGCGCGCCGCCCGGGCTGCCCGCCGAGGGTCGCCCCCGGCCCAGCGACCGGCTCGTCGTGCCGGCCCAACGCCCCGCGCCGCCGGCCGAGCAGGGTGGCACCGAGCCCGACCCGGGCCCCGCCCCACACTCCACCGTTGATCCGACCGCCGCGCACCGTGCCCGCTGGGCCGAGCCGGGGCTGCCCACCTCGGCCCCACCGGCCGTCCAGGTGCCGCCCGTCGGCACCGCCGCGTCAGGTTTCGAGGTGCCGCCCGGCTTCCACGCGCCGACCGGCGAGCGGCTGGCCGCCGACGAGAATCCGACCGCGCCACGCGACTGGCGGGGCCCGCTCGCACCGGAGCACGCGGCGACCTCGGGACGCACCCCGGGCCCGGCCGGGCCTGCCGAGGGGGACGAGCCCGGTCGCGCCACCGGGGGTGCCCGGCCGGCAGAGACGCACCGCGGCGGCGACGCGCACCGCGGCGGCGACGCGCACCGGGCCGTCGAGCCGCCGGCCGTCGAGCCCGACTGGTCGGGGCCGAGCTGGAACCGTCCGAGCTGGGGTGGCGGCTGGGCCCCGCCCTGGTCGCGTCAGGACGACGAGCCGGTGGACCCGCCCGCAGGGGACGAGTCGGCGTTGGGTTGGGTCGCCGAGCCCCATCAGCCGTACGAGCCGGTGCGCGCCGAGGTGCCCCGCCCGTACGAGCCGGTGCGTGCCGACCAGCCCCGTGCGTACGAACCTGGCCGGGGCGAATCCGAGTCCGCCCCGGAGCGCTCCGCCGAACCGACCAGCGGGCGCAGGGCCGACCGTCCGTCCTGGGCTGGCGGGGGCGACCCGGATCCTGCCGGCGCGCCACCCGCGCGGCCCTCCTGGGCTGCGGGGTCCGATCCGAGACCGACCAGCGTCCCGTCGGGGCCGACCAGCGGGCCGCCGGCGCGTCCGTCCTGGGCCGCTGGCTCGGAGGCCGCGACCAGCGTGCCGCCGGTACGTCCGCCCTGGGCCGGCGGGTCCGAACCGCCGGCGACCACCTCGGCGTCGACGCGGCCGTCCTGGGGCGGATCGGATCCGGTGCCGGTCAGCTCTCCGCCACCGCGACCCTCCTGGGCCTCCAGCCCGTCGTCGGCCGAGCCGCCCGCAGCGGCCGAGGCGTCACCTTCGAGCCCGGCCGGGCCGCCGCCAGCTCCGGCCGGACCACCTCCCCCGGTGACCGACGCGCCACCGGCTCCGGCCGGCCCGTCGCTGGTCGCGGAGCGCCCGACCTGGACCAGTGGCTCGCCGACGGCGAGCAGTTCCCCGGCCGAGCGGCCGGACTGGTCCGAGGGTCGGCTCCCCGCATCGCCGGTCGAGCGCCCGTCCTGGCCGACCAGCCGATCGGCCGGCACCGGTGGGGGCGACGGCGGTGAGACGTCCGGCCGGTCCCGGCCCGAGGTCCGCCCGACCGGACCGTTCCGGCTCCGGTCGGCGTCAGGCGAGCCCGGTCCGTCACCCGTCGAGTCGCCCCAACCCGCCACGCCAACCAGCGGCCCGCCATCGGGTGACCCGACACCGTCCACCACCGCGGCGGTCCCCTCCGCCGCCACGAAGGGTCCCGGCCGCCGCGATCAGCCAGCCTCGGCCTCCGCCGCGCCCTACGCGGCGCGCCGATCCGCCCCCGACCCGACGTCGCCGGTCGGCGACGGTCAGCAGTCGGCCCCGAGCGCGGTGGTGCTGCCGCAGCGCGTCCCCGCGGAACCGGACGTGCCCGTCGTGCCGGAGCCGCCAGCCGTGGAGCCACCCGCCGAAACCCCGGAACTCGCCCGCATCGCCACCCACCTGCGTCGGGACGACGAGCCGGCCCCGCTGCGGGAGCGTCCCGAGGGGTTCGATGTCAACGCCATCCTGGACGCCGTCCGGGAGGTCGCCGGTGTTCGCGACGCGGCCCTGCGCCGTACGCCGGCCGGGGCGCACAGCCTGCGACTGGACCTGGCCGACGGGGCCGACCCGGCCGAGGTGAGCCGGCAGGTGGCCCGGCTTCTTCAGGAGCGGATGGGGCTGGCTGCCGCCCCGCAGAACGTGCCCGGCCTGCCCAGCACGCCA
Organism: Micromonospora violae; assembly: GCF_004217135.1. NCBI lineage: Bacteria > Bacillati > Actinomycetota > Actinomycetes > Micromonosporales > Micromonosporaceae > Micromonospora > Micromonospora violae. Next base: position 5,001,998 of record NZ_SHKK01000001.1, on the reverse strand, counting down.
CCCCCGCCGGTTCGTCGCCGCGCGGCCGAACCCCGACCCGTCGAACGGCGTACCCCGGAAACGCGGCGTACCCCGGAAACCCAGAACGCGGCGTCGCGCGATGCCGGCGAGGTTCGGGCGGCCGAGTCGCCGACGGTCGTCCGCCCACCCGGCGGTCGGGCGGAGGCCACGCCGGCCGGCCCGGAGCAGACGCGCCGTCGCCGGTCGAACGCGCCGCACCGGGGTCGCGCCACGGTGGAGGAACCCGGCTCGGTGGCGGCCCCGGCCGGCGCCGCGACCGGTAGCCCGGCGACGCTGGGTACGTCGTACTCCGGTGGTCAGGTGACCACGACGGAGTCGGCGCCGTCCCGGCCGCTGGAGACCGGCGGCACACCGGGCCCCCGGGTGGTGATCGACCACGTGCAGGTCAGCACCTTCGGCCTGGACGCGAACGTGGAGGTCCGGCTGCTGGCCGGGGCCGACAGCGCCTCCGGGTACGCCACCGGGCCGGCGGTGGACGGCTACGTGCTGCGGCTCTGCGCGGTGGCGGCTGCCGCCGCGGTGGACGAGTTGCTGCGCGGCCCCGAGAACGCCGAGCGGGGGCGCTGCTTCGTCGAACACGCGGCGGTGGTGCCGTTCGGCAACTGCGAGGTGGCCACCGTGGTGGCGCTGTTGGTCTGTGAGGGCTGGGTCGAACAGCTCGCCGGGTCGGCCCTGGTCGCGGGTGACCCGCGTCAGGCGGTGGTCCGGGCGACGCTGGCGGCGGTCAACCGTCGGCTGGAGGCGCTGCTGTCCTGAGTGGTCCGGGGCAGACTGGAGCTATGAGATGCGCCACCCTCTGGCCGGATCACCTGCTCCCCGACGCTGCGGTCCCGCCGCCCTGGCCGGGCCGGGAAGTGCGCCTCGACGGCCTGGTCACGTACGTGCGGGACACCCCGGCCACCGCCGCGGGCGCGGAGCCGGCGCTGTACGTGCACGGGCTGGGCGGTTCGTCGCAGAACTGGACCGACCTGGCCGGGCTGCTCGCCGACCGGCTGGACGGTCAGGCCATCGACCTGCCCGGTTTCGGTCGTAGCGAGCCGGGCAGGCGCTACACGATTCCGGCCTTCGCGGATCTGGTCGTCCGCTGGATCGAGCATTCCGGTCGTGGCCCGGTGCACCTGTTCGGCAATTCCCTGGGCGGCGCGGTCGCGGTCCAGGTCGCCGGGCTCCGGCCGGACCTGGTTCGTACCCTCACCCTGATCAGTCCGGCGCTGCCGTTCCTGGATTTCCGGCGCTCGTTGCAGGGGCGGATGCTGCCGGTGCTCGCCATTCCGGGAGGTGAGCGGCTGGTCGCCCGACGGCTCACCCAGTTGGCGCCCGAGGTGATGGCCCAGCAGGTGCTGGCGGCCTGCGTCGCCGACCTCAGCCGGATCTGTGACCAGCGTCGGGCCGAGGCGCTGGAGGAGATCCGGGTGCGGTACGAGGCCGAGCACTACGCGGCCGCGTACGTCCGGACGTTCCGTGGGCTGGTTTCCAGCTTCGTGCGGGCGTACCTGCCGGGGCCGGGGTCGTTGTGGCGCCTGGCCCGGACGGTACGCGCGCCGACCCTGGTGGTGGGTGGCCGACAGGATCGCCTGGTCGATGTGCGGGTCGCGCCGCAGACCGCTCGGGTCATTCCGGACAGCCGATTGATGATGCTCGACGGTGTCGGCCATGTGGCGCAGTTGGAGGTTCCCCGGCTGGTTGCCCGTGCGGTGGTCGGCCTGCTCGCCGAAACGGGGGACGCCGCGGGGCGGTCTGATCTGGCACGCTGACCAGGATGCCCAGCTCAGCTCGCCATCCCGCGCGCCGTCGGCGACGTTTCGCGCTGCTTGCCCAACTGGTGGCGGTGGTGGTGGCCGTCGGCGCGGCGGTGACCGTGGTCGCCGAGGAGTCAAGTGGGCCGCCCGACGCCGACCGGTTGGCAGCCGAGCAGGTCGGCCCGCCTCCGCTGGTGGCCGGGCCGCTGCCGGTGTCGGCCGACCCGTCGCCCTCCGATGCGGTCCCGTCCAGTCCGCCGCCGGTGTTGCGGGTGCCCGGCGCGGTTCCGAGTGCCGGCACTGGCCGGTTCGGTTACGACGCCCGCTCCGGCCCGGTGCTGGGTCGGGCGGGTGAGTTGCAGCGGTACCGGGTGGCGGTGGAGTCGGGCAGCGGTGTGGACGCCGCCGAGTTCGCCCAGGTGGTTCACGAGGCGCTGGCCGGGCCGGGCAGTTGGGTGGAGAGCGGGCGGCTGCGGTTACAGCAGGTGGCGGGGGCTGCGCCTCGTGACTTCACCGTCTACCTGGCCACCGCCCGTACCGCGGGTCGGATGTGCGCCGAGGGTGGGGTGGACATCCGGGTCAACGGCCGGCCGTACACGTCCTGTCGGGCACCCGGCCAGGTGATCATCAATCTGGATCGGTGGCGGTTGTCCGTGCCGCACTTCGTGTCGGCCGGTGTGCCGCTGGCGGTCTACCGGACGTACGTGGTCAACCACGAGGTGGGTCACCAGCTCGGGCATCGGCATGAGCGCTGCCCGGGTAAGGGCCGGCCGGCGCCGGTGATGATGCAGCAGACGCTCTTCCTCAATGGGTGTCGGGTGAACCCGTGGCCGTACCTCGACGGGCGTCGTTACGCCGGTCCTGCCCTCTGAGCCGATCGGCCGACACGCCGACGATCCGCCCCTCCATCAGGCGTCTTGCGGCAATAGCTATAAAAACGGAGAAATGCCCGAATAATCTGGCAGGCTTGATTCATGACGCCGTCGTCCCCGCACGGGCCGCCCCGGCCGCCTGACCCGCGGCCGGCGTTGCGGGGTGTGCGTCCGGCGCTCCTGCGGATGCGTCGGCGTCGTCATCGCAGCGTGCTGCTCGCGCTGCTCGTGCTCGCCGCCGCCATCGGCGTGACGGTGAGTCGGGGCGGCGAGCCGTCCAGCGAACCGCCGGCCACCACCCAGGGCGGAATGGGCCACGGCGGCGGGGTGGCCGCGCACCCGACACCCACCAGCTACCCGTCGGTCGGAGCGGGACGGTTCACCGTGGCCGACGGTGAGACACCCGTGCACGGCGCGGACGGGCCGCTGCGCCGATACCGGGTCGTCGTCGAACGCGGCACCGGCCAGGACGCCGACGCGTTCGCCGCCAGGGTGGACGAGGTGCTGGCCGACCCGCGCAGTTGGATCGCGTCCGACGAGCTGCGGGTGCAACGGGTGGCCGACGCCCGGTCCGCCGACTTCACCATCTACCTGGCCACCCCGGTCACGTCCGAGCGGATGTGCGCCGAAGGCGGGTTGACCACCGAGCGCTACACCTCCTGTCGCCTGCCCGGTCAGGTCATCATCAACCTGGCCCGCTGGATGGAGGCGGTCCCCGACTACGGCGCTCCGCTCGACACCTACCGGACCTACGTCATCAACCACGAGGTGGGCCACGAGTTCGGTGAGAACCACGAGGCGTGCCCCGGCCCTGGGGAGCCCGCCCCGGTGATGCAGCAGCAGACGTACGGCCTGGAGGGCTGCGTCGCCAACGCCTGGCCCTACCTCGACGGCCGTCGTTATGCCGGGGACATCGTCCCCTGATCGGCCGGGTCGTCGGTTATTCCCGCTCCCGCATACCGGACCACGTGTCGTCCCTCATGGCCGAGCGGGGCTCCCGCGAGCAACAATGGCGCGGTTCACACCGCCGATCCCGGGGAGTCCACCGTGTCGTTGCCCCCGCTCGTCGAGCCCGCCGCCGAGCTGACCGTAGACGAGATCCGCCGCTACTCACGTCACTTGATCATTCCGGATGTCGGGGTGACCGGCCAGAAGCGGCTGAAGAACGCCCGGGTGCTCTGTGTCGGCGCCGGTGGCCTCGGATCGCCCGCCCTGCTGTACCTCGCCGCGGCCGGCGTCGGCACGCTCGGCATCATCGATTTCGACACCGTCGACGAGTCCAACCTCCAGCGTCAGGTCATCCACGGGGTGTCCGACGTCGGCCGGTCCAAGGCCGAGTCCGCCGCCGCGTCGATCCGCGAGATCAACCCCCTGGTCAACGTGGAGATCCACAACACCGCGCTGGATCGGGAGAACGTCCGCGAGATCTTCGCCCAGTACGACCTCATCGTCGACGGCACCGACAACTTCGCCACCCGCTACATGGTCAACGACGCGGCGGTGCTGCTGGGCAAGCCGTACGTCTGGGGTTCGATCTACCGCTTCGACGGTCAGGCGTCGGTGTTCTGGGCCGAGCACGGCCCCTGCTACCGCTGCCTCTACCCGGAGCCGCCGCCGCCCGGCATGGTCCCCTCCTGCGCCGAGGGTGGCGTGCTCGGGGTCCTCTGCGCGTCGATCGGCTCGATCCAGGTGAACGAGGCGATCAAGCTGCTCACCGGCATCGGTGAGCCGCTGGTCGGCCGCCTGATGGTCTACGACGCCCTGGAGATGGAATACCGCAAGATCAAGGTCCGCAAGGACCCGAACTGCGCGCTCTGCGGTGACAACCCGACCGTCACCGACCTGCTGGAAGACTACGAGGACTTCTGCGGCGCGGTCTCCGACGAGGCGCAGGAGGCGACGGTCGACTCGACCATCACCGCGCTGGAACTCAAGGAGTGGCAGGACGCCGGCAAGGACATCTTCCTCGTCGACGTACGGGAGCCGGCCGAGTACGAGATCGTCCGGATCCCCGGCGCCACCCTGATCCCCAAGGGCGACATCATCTCCGGCGAAGCCCTCGCGAAGCTGCCGCAGGACCGGCAGATCGTGCTGCACTGCAAGTCCGGCGTCCGCTCGGCGGAGGCGCTCGCCGCACTCAAGGCGGCCGGTTTCAAGGACGCCGTGCACGTGCAGGGCGGCGTGCTCTCCTGGATCAAGCAGATCGACCCGGCACTGCCCGCGTACTGACGATTGGGCCGGGGCGGCGCACACGGCCGCCCCGGCGAATCGACGCAGACGCCGCCGAGCGGCTGTCCGGTCGGAGCGACGCAGCCATTGCGGGCTGGCCGATTCTCTGAGGCGGCAGCACGTCTGCGCAGGTAGCGTCTCCGCCGTGGTCGACTTGGAAGCCGCGATCGGGTTCGTCGTGGCGCATGGGGATGCGGTGGAACGCGCCCGCCTCTCCTGGCTCCGCAACGGCACCGCCGTGCCCGCCGAGGTGCTGGAGACGGCTGAGGTCGGCCAGTCACCAGACGGCGGTTGGCCGGCCAGCTGGGGCGGTGAGATCGCCTCGATCGACGCCACCTGTTTCCGACTCGCCGAGCTGGACGATCTGGGCGCGCTCGGTCGTCCCGCCGCCCGCCGCGCACTGGACTGGCTGGCGTCCCGGCAGGAATCCGACGGCGGTTGGGAAGAGGACGAGTCGCTGGCCGACTCGGCACCGGAGTGGGCCCGGCCCGGCGACCCCGAGGCCGGGTTCCTGGTGTCGGCCAACGCCGGCTTCTGGCTCACCGTCGCCGGCCTGGACGCCCGGGCGTCGGGTCCGCTCGACCATCGGGTCGGTGGGGCGTACGCCGGGGTGGTGCAGGCCGCGGCCCACTCGCTCGCCGCGCGACTGCGCCCGGACGGCAGTTGGCCGTCGTTCCTCGCCGCGGGTTGGCTGAGCGCGGCCGTGCTGCACCGGCAGGAAATGTTCCAGGAGTCGGCCCGGATCCAGGTGGTGCTCGCCGAGCGGATGCCGAAGATGTCCCCTGGGGACGTGGCGTGGCTGGCGGCCACACTGCGCCGCGCCGGCATCGACCTACAAGACTGGATCATGGTGCGGGCGCTGCGCCGGCTGTCCGAGACGCAGCGCAGCGACGGCGGCTGGGAGAGCGACGACGGCCACCAGTTCGACGTGCACGCCACGCTGGCCGCGATCCGGGCGGCGCGGCCCGCGCCGCCCGGCTGAGCGGGGCCCCTAGCGCAGGTGCCCGTCCCCGGTGACGACGTACTTGGTGCTGGTCAGCTCGGGTAGGCCCATCGGACCGCGAGCGTGCAGCTTCTGGGTGGAGATGCCGATTTCCGCGCCGAAGCCGAACTCGCCCCCGTCGGTGAACCGGGTCGAAGCGTTCACCATCACCGCCGCCGCGTCCACCCGGGCGACGAAGTCGCGGGCCGCGCTCGCCGAGTCGGTCAGGATCGCCTCGGTGTGCCCGGTGCCGAAGCGGCGGATGTGCGCGACCGCCGCGTCCAGCGAGTCGACCACCGCCACCGAGATGTCGGCGGACAGGTATTCGGTGGCGTAGTCCTCCTCGGTGGCCGGGACCACGGCGGCGGAGTAGGCGGCAACCTCGGGCGAGCCGTGCACGGTCACCCCCGCCTCGGCGAGCGCGGCCAGCACCGGCGGCAGGAACGCGTCGGCGATGCCCGCATGCACCAGCAGCGACTCGGCGGTGTTGCAGGTGGAGAGGCGTTGCGTCTTGGCGTTCAGCGTCACCGCGACGGCCTTCGCCACGTCGGCGGCGGCGTCGACGTAGACGTGGCAGTTGCCCACCCCGGTCTCGATCACCGGCACGGTCGACTCCTCGACCACGGTGCGGATCAGCGACGCGCCACCGCGCGGAATGAGCACGTCGACGAGCCCTCGGGCGCGCATCAGCTCCTTGACCGAGTCGCGGGAGCTGGCGTCGAGCAACTGCACCGCGTCGGCGGGCAGGCCGGCCCCGGCCACCGCGTCGCGCAGCACCGCGACCAGTGCGGCGTTCGAGTGCGCGGCCGACGACGACCCGCGCAGCAGCGCCGCGTTGCCGGACTTGAGGCAGATCCCGGCGGCGTCCACCGTCACGTTGGGCCGCGCCTCGTAGATGATGCCGACCACCCCGAACGGCACCCGGATCTGGCGCAGCTCCAGGCCGTTGGGCAGGGTGGACCCACGGACCACCTCGCCCACCGGGTCGGGCAGCGCGGCCATCTGGCGCAGCGCGTCGGCGATGCCGGCCACCCGGCCCGCGTCGAGCGCGAGCCGGTCCAGCACGGCCGCGCTCAGCCCGGCCTCGCGGCCGGCCGCCAGGTCCGTCTCGTTCGCGGCCAGGATCTCCGGGGTACGCGCCACCAGCGCGTCGGCCATCGCCACCAGCGCGGCGTCCTTGACCGTACGCGTGGCGACGGCCAGCTCGGCGGCGGCGTCCCGCGCCCGTCGCGCCTGCTCAACGACGCTCATGCCAGCACTCCTCGGGAAGGTCGGAAGGTCCTCGGTTCACAGCAGCACCAGGTCGTCGCGGTGGACGACCTCTCGTTCGTACGCCGGGCCGAGCGCCGCGGCGAGTTCGGAGGTGGAACGGCCGAGCAGCCCGGGTAGCTCCACCGCGTCGTAGTTGACCAGCCCTCGGGCGACCGACGCGCCGGCGGTGTCCACCAGGTCCACCGGGTCGCCCGCCGTGAACGTGCCGTCCACCGCGGTGATGCCGGCCGGGAGCAGCGACTTGCGCCGCCCCACGACGGCGGCGACCGCGCCCGGGTCGAGGTGCAGCCGCCCCCGGGGCGAGGTGGCGTGGGCCAGCCAGAACAGCCGGGCCGTCGGGCGTTGCCGCTGGGGGTGGAAGAGCGTGCCGACCGGTTCGCCGGCCAGCGCCGGAGCGGCCAGGTCGGCGGAGGTGAGCACCACCGGGATGCCGAAACCGGTGGCGATCCGGGCGGCCTCGACCTTGGTCACCATGCCGCCGGTGCCGACGCCGGACCGACCGGCCCCGCCGATGGTGATGCCGGCGAGGTCCGTGTCGTCGCGAACCTCCGGGATGCGGGTCGACTGCGGGTTGGTGGGGTCGCCGGTCCAGAGCGCGTCCACGTCGGAGAGGAGCACCAGCAGGTCGGCGTGGACCAGTGCGGCCACCAGGGCGGCCAGCCGGTCGTTGTCGCCGAACCGGATCTCCTGGGTGGCCACCGTGTCGTTCTCGTTGACGATCGGCACCGCCCGCAGGTCGAGCAGCTTGCGCAGCGTCCGGTACGCGTTGCGGTAGTGCGCCCGCCGGGTCACGTCGTCGACGGTGAGCAGCACCTGCCCGACGGTGCGGCCGTGCCGGGCGAAGCTGGCCGCGTACCGGCCGATCAGCAGCCCCTGCCCGACGCTGGCGGCGGCCTGCTGGGTGGCCAGGTCGCGCGGGCGTCGGGACAGCCCGAGCGGGGCGAGCCCGGCGGCGATGGCGCCGGAGGACACCAGCACCACCTCGCGTCCTTCGGCGGTGAGCCGACCGAGGGTGTCGACAAGCGTGTCGACGCGCTCGTCGGCCAGCCCGCCGCTGGCGGTGGTCAACGAGGAGGATCCGATCTTGACGACGACCCGCCGGGCCGTCGTGACTGCGTCGCGCACCCGACCATTCTGCGTGGTCGCCGCCGCGCCGCCCGGCGGCGTTCCCATATGGTGGCGGATTGTGACTCCTGACGAGTACGTCGAGGCGGTGCTCGACCTGGTCGAGCGGATCCCGGAGGGCCGGGTCATGTCGTACGGCGGGGTGGCCGACGCGCTGTCCGAGCGCTCAGGGCGTGCCTCGGCCCGGCTGGTCGGCAGCATCATGGCCCGGCACGGCGGTTCGGTGCCCTGGCATCGGGTGGTGACCGCGAGCGGACGGCTGCCGCCGGGGCACGAGCGGGAGGCGCGGGCCCGCCTGCGCTCCGAGGGGGTGCCGCTGCGCGGCGAGGGTGTGGACATCGCGGCGGCGGGTTGGTCGCCTGATGAGGGGATGTGACCAACGTCCTAACGTGAGTAACATTCGGCCCCATGACATCGCCGCCGGGCACCGGCTCGTCAGCCACCGGCTCGCTGCCCCGCTCGGTGCACGCCGGTTACGCGCTCGGATCACTGGCCACCGGTGCCTTCGGCACCGTGCCCGGTCTGCTGCTGTTGCCGTACCTGACCGACACCCTGGGCGTGGCCGCCGGGCTGGCCGCCCTGCTGGTGCTGCTGCCCAAGGCCTGGGACGTGCTGGTGAACCCGGTCGCGGGGCGGATCTCCGACCGCACCCGGTCGCGGTGGGGCGCCCGCCGCCCGTACCTGCTCATCGCCGGCCTCGCGCTCGCCGTCCTGTTCGCGTCGATCTTCGCCGCGCCCTTCGGTAACAGTCCGACCGCCGCGGCATACGTGGCGTTCGCCTTCCTCGCCACCGCCACCGCGTTCGCCTTCTTCCAGGTGCCGTACGTGGCGATGCCGGCGGAGCTGACCAGCGACTACGCCGAACGCACCCGGTTGATGACCTGGCGGATCGCGGTGCTGGCGTTGGCCATCCTGGTGTCCGGCGCGGTCGCGCCGCTGGTGGTGAGCGCCGGTGGCGACGGCGTGGTCGGGCACCGCTGGATGGGCCTGTTCGTGGCGGTGCTGATCGCCCTCGGAGCGCTCGGCGCGTTCCTGGGCACCCGGTCCGCGCCGACCGGCACGGTGGGCGAGAGCGAGCCGACCCTGCGCGCCCAACTCGCCGTGGCCGGCGCCAACCGCCCGTTCCGGGCCCTGCTGATCTGCTTCGTGGTGCAGTCCGCCGGGGTGGCGACGATCCTGGCCGGGGTCAACTACTTCGCGGGGCAGATCCTGCGCGACGACAAGAGCGGGCCGACCCTGCTCTTCGTCTGCTTCGTGGGGCCGGCGCTGCTGGTGATGCCGATCTGGACCCGGGCCGGTTCCCGGCTGGGCAAGCGGACCGCGCTGGTCGTCGCCTCACTGATCCTCGCCGTCGGCGCGTTCGCCCTGATCGCGGCGCCGGTGCTGCCGCCGGTAGCCGTCTACCTGGTGGTCGCGCTGATCGGGGTGGGGTACGCCGGGCAGCAGGTCTTCGCGCTGGCCATGCTGCCGGACTGCATCGCGCACGAGACGGCGCGCACCGGTCGACGGCAGGCGGGCGTCTTCACCGGGTTGTGGACCGCCGGGGAGACCTTCGGCCTGGCGCTCGGCCCCGGCATCTACGGGCTGGTGCTCCAACTCTCCGGCTACGTCTCATCGGACACCGGCTCGGCAGCCGCCCAGTCCGACACGGCAAGGCTAGGCGTCCTCCTGGGCTTCACGCTGATCCCAGCCCTGCTGATAGCCCCGCCCATCCTGCTTCTCCGCCACTACACCCTCACGGCCCACACCGACCTGGTCGATCATGGAGTTGTGGTGGGGGATGAACGCCGTTAACCGTCACGAGAAGGGCACCACAACTCCATGATCGACGAGAACAGGGTTGAGGTCGGGGCGCTTTCCGCGGGTGTTCCCGCCGAGGTTGCGCTCTCCGAGGTTCGGCAGCTGCGCGGCGCGGACCGGCCCACCCACGGGGGACGGCTCTTCGCGTACGTCTACGACCCGGCCGTGCCGGGGCTGGACGAGCTGGCCGCCGCCGCCCACCGGGAGAGCGCGCACGTCAACGGGCTGGACCCGACCGCGTTCCCGTCCCTGCTGGCCATGGAGAACGCGCTGGTCGCCGCCGCCGGTCGGGTGCTCGGTGCCGGCCCGGGCAGCACCGCCCCGGACGTCGTCGGCAGCGTCACCAGTGGCGGCACCGAGTCACTGATCCTCGCCGTCAAGACGGCCCGGGACGCCCACCCGGAGATCACGGCACCCCGCATCGTGGTGCCGTCGAGCGCGCACGCCGCATTCGCCAAGGCGGCCCACTACCTGCGGGTGGCGCTGGACGTCGTGCCGGTCTCCCCGGACACGCTGCGCCCCGACCCGGCCGCGATGGCCGCCGCGATCCGCCCGGAGACGGTGCTGGTCGCCTGCTCCGCGCCGTCGTACGCGCACGGGGTGGTGGACCCGGTCACGCAGATCGCGGCCGCCGCGGCCGAGGCCGGCGTGCGCTGCCATGTGGACGCCTGCTTCGGCGGCTGGACCCTGCCGTACCTGCGGCGCCTCGGGGAGCCGGTGCCGCCGTTCGACTTCTCGGTGCCCGGGGTCACCTCCATCTCGGTCGACCTGCACAAGTACGCGTACGCGCCGAAGGGGGTGTCGGTGCTGCTGCACCGCGACGCCGCGAGACGCGCCCCGCAGTACTTCGCGTACGCCGACTGGCCCGGCTACACGATGATCAACCCGGTGATCGCGTCGACCCGCTCGGGTGGCCCGATCGCCGCCGCGTACGCCACCGTGCGGCACCTCGGCGACGACGGTTACCTGCGGCTCGCCGACGTCACCAGGGGCGCGGTCGCCGGGCTGGCCGACGCCGTCCGTGCCGTCGACGGGCTGCGGCTGATGGCCGAGCCGGAGTCGACAGTGGTCTGCTTCACCGCCACGGAGGGCGGCCCCGACCTGTTCGTCCTGATCGACGAGCTGACCGCGCGCGGCTGGCACACCCAACCCCAGCTGTCGTACGCCGGCCTGCCCGCCAGCGTGCACCTCACGGTGACCGCCGCGGTCGCGCCCCGGGTGGCCGAGTTCGGGCCGGACCTCACCGAGGCGGTGGCCGCGGCCATGGCCGCCGGCCCGGTGCGGCTGCCCGCCGAGCTGACGGCCCTGGTCGGCGCACTGACCCCCGAGGCGCTGACCCCGGACCTGGTCGTCGGCCTGGCCGCCGGGCTGGGTCTGGGTGGCGGGGCGGAGTCGCCAGCGGGTCCGCTGCCGGAGCGGATGGCGGTGGTGAACACGCTGCTCGACGCCGCGCCACCCGCGCTGCGCGAGCGGTTGCTGGTGGAATTCGTCAGCCTGCTCCAGCGGCCCACCTGGTGACCGGCTGACAGTGCGGCGCTGGGCCGGCCATCCGCCGATGGCCGGCCCGGTCAGCAGCGTCAGGAGACCACCCGCAGTTTCACGTGGTTGTCCTTGGAGGTCAGGTCCTTCCAGAACCGACCGTCCTCGTCGAAATGTACGAGTCGTGGGCTGGAGTCGGCCACCGTGGATGGGTTGACGAGGAAGCGGAACCGGTACGTGTGGCGTTCCCCGGCCCGCAACCCGGGCACGAGGCAGTCGGCCCCGGACCCGTCGCTGTGCCAGGGCGTGCACGCCGACCAGTCGCCACCATCCGGCGTCCCGATCAGCTTCAGCTCGCCGAAGCCGACCCGCGCCACGTCCACCGGCCCTTTGTTGGTCACCGTCAGGGTCAGGGTGCCCGGACGTCGACCGCCTGTTCCGGCTGGCCCCAGGACGAGATCACCCCCGGTCAGCACCAGGTCGGTCAGGCGGGTGTCCGGGCCGAACGCCGTCGGGCCGGCGCTCTGCGGGAACCGGTCCCCGTCCCAGCGGTACGTCCGCCACTGCGCCCGGGCCCAGTAGCTCGGCGTCGAGCAGCAGGGTTGAAGGTCCGCCACCTGTGCCCGTACCCGTCCGCCGTCGGTGACGGCGAAGTCGGTGATGTCCTCGACCCGGTCTCCGGTCCCGACGACACGACCCATGGTCACGATCGCGCCGTTCCCGTCGCGGTCGAAGGCGACGAGCTGTTTTGCCAGGGCCTCACCGAACCGGCAGGCGACCAGGGCCACCGTCTCGGAGGCGCCGTCGCCGTCCAGGTCGGTGTGCCGCAGCTCCAGGTCGGCCAGGATGGACACGTAGTCGGTGGACGACGGAGGGCGCAACCGTACGTCCGAGGTGAGGCAGGTCTCCGGCATGCCGGAGGGCCAGGCGGGCAGGTCGACGCGGGCGGCCAGCAGTTGTGCCCGGCTGATCCGGCCGTCCGGCGCGGCCGGGCTCGTACTCGTGGTGGTACTGGGTGTGAGCGGGGCGGACGGTGTCGGTGCGGGCGCGCTCGTCGGCGGTGTGATCGGCTCGCCGGTCTGCGCCGGCGGCGGCACCGACCCGTCACCGCGCAGGGCGGCGTTGGCGACGATCGGGGCGACCGCCAGGGCAACCGCCGCCACGGCCACCGCCACGGCCGTCGTCCGGCGACGCCGACGAAGGGTACGCCGGGCCTGGGCAGGTCCCGGACCGGCGATCTGGGGGAGCGTCTCGGCCCGGTACGCGGCGAAGCGATCCCGGAGCCGCTGGTCGATGTCAGACATTGCCGATCCCCTCGATGCTCTCGTCGAGCAGTACCGCCAGTGCCGCCCGGCCACGGTGCAGCCAGGACTTGACAGTGCCCTCGGCCACCCCCTCCTGACTCGCGATCTCGTTCACCGGAAGGTCGGCGAGGTAGTGCAGGATGACGGCCCGCCGGTGGTTGGCGGGCAGCTGGGCCAGCGCGGCGTCGATCGCCACCCGATCGGGCGTCGGGCCGGCAATCATGGCCTCGGTCCGGCGCTGTCGAAGCAGGTGGTTGCGCGCGGTCCGGAGCCGTCGCCAACGGCTCCGGGCGAGGTTCCAGGCGACCTGACGGACCCAGGCGACCGGGTCGTCGTACCGGGCCAGCCGGTCCCACCGGGCCAGGGCCCGGCAGAACGCCTCCTGCGCGAGGTCCTGAGCCTGCGAAAGGTCACCCGTGTAGGCGGCCAGTTGGCCGGTCACGTTGCGAAAGTGCGCGTGGTAGAAGTCATCGAAGCTCACCGCCGCGCTGTGCTCGCCCGCCACTGCGGCAATCGCCCCCGGCGGCTCGTTGGCACGGGCTCCTGTCGTCACCGTCACTGCCCCTCCCCGTTCGCGTCGGGCCGGTACCCGAGGCCGTCGTACCACTCGCCGCCGGTGGTGGCCGTCCGGTGGCGGATCAGCTCCCGTGGTCCCCGTTGTCGGCGGCCCTGCTCGCGCGCCCTGCCAGTTAGAAGTCCTCAACGGGCCTCGGGGTTGCAGCCGGACGCTGTGGTTGACTGTCGGGTGGGGGACAGGAAGGGGCGGTCGTGCAGCTACCGGCAGTGCTCGGTGAGCCGATCCGGTTCGTGCTGAACTGGGGGCGTCGCTACTCGCTCTGGGTGTTCAACTTCGGGCTGGCCTGCTGCGCGATCGAGTTCATCGCCACCAGCATGGGTCGGCACGACTTCATCCGGCTCGGGGTGATCCCGTTCGCGCACGGCCCCCGGCAGGCGGACCTGATGGTGGTCTCCGGCACGGTGACCGACAAGATGGCCCCGGCGATCAAGCGCCTCTACGACCAGATGCCCGAGCCGAAGTACGTCATCTCGTTCGGCGCCTGCTCCAACTGCGGCGGCCCCTACTGGGATTCGTACTCGGTGACCAAGGGCGTCGACCAGATCATTCCGGTCGACGTGTACGTGCCCGGCTGCCCGCCCAGGCCGGAGGCGCTGCTGCACGGCATCCTGCGCCTGCAGGAGAAGATCGCCGCCGAGCAGTCCGGCATCGGGGGTGTGCCGCAGCGGGACGTGCTCGCCGCGCCGCTGGACGCCCCGCCCCGTGAGGCTGCCGCGCCACGCTCGGTCGACTCGCTCACCGCCCCACCGGTACGCCCACCCGCCGCGAGCTGAGGACGACCGGCCGCCACCCGGAGCTGGTCCAGGCGGCGGCCGGCCCTCGGCAGGTCAGCTGGCCGGTAGGGCCAGGCTGAAGGTGACCGTGTTGTCGCTCGGGTCGACGTCCGGCACCGTCTCGTTCCAGTAGTGGGTGGCCAGTTCCACGGTGATCTGGGTCGACTCGTCCGCCGGGTCGGTTGGCCGGCTGATGAACAGCGCCACGTCGCGCTCCTCACCCGGCATCAGCAGCCCGCCCGGCACGAATGCCTGTGGGCCGTACACCGGGCCGTCGTGGGGATCGGTGAAGAGGATCATCGACCCGGCGGGCAGCTGAGTGGCGGTCAGCGAGTTGCCGAGCTGCCGGGCGTCACCCGCGTACCGGACCCGGAGCGGCACCCGTCGGGTGTTCTCGGGGCCGTCGGTAACCGGCCCGATCACCTCGACGGACGCGTTCGCCTGGGTGTCCTGCACGTACGTCTGCGGGCGGGCCAGCTTGCCGTCCAGGGAGCGGAACTGGGCGCTGAACGGCACGGTGCCCAGCGATCCGGTTTCGTACGAGTAGGCGGTGACCAGGCCGCCCGCCGCGATCATCGGGTAGCTCCGGGGGGTGGTCAGGACCTGGAATTCGACGGTTGCCCGGCGGGACTCACCCGGGGCCAGGTCGCTGCCCCGCGGCAGGGCGCAGGTGCGGACCAACAGCCCCTCCTCCACGCCGTCCGACTCGCAGCGTGACTCCACACCCCCGGAGAAGGAGGCCGCCACCGCCTCCCGGATTCGGAAGTAGAAGCCCTGCGTACTGTCGCTGTTGTTGGTGATGGTCACCCGGAGGCTGCCCCGGTAGCCGCGTTCGGTTGGTTCGAGCACCAGCCGGCTCAGCGAGAAGGTGGGAGCGTCGGCCGAGGCTGACGGTGCGGCAGCGGCCGGTCCGGCCCAGCCGATCGTCGCGGTCAGGCCGAGCAGTGCGGCGGTGAGCAGGGTCCCCGTTTTTCGGTACATGTATCTGGTCCTCCAAGGTTGACGCCCGGCGAGGGAACCTGCCGCCGCCCGTGGCGACGACAGAATCGACGGACGTAACCGAAAAATCCGGCCCCCGCGCCGTGACCCAGACAGCATCATCGATAGACGGATCGCTCGCCACCCCGTTTATGGACGCCCGGCGCTAGCCTGCGCACTATGAGCAGCTCAGCTGATCAACGGTCCGCCCACATCGTCGACGTGCTCACCGAGGAGTTCGGCGCGTCGATGGCGGTCGACCCGGCCGCCTTCCGCCGCAAGTTCCGCAAGATGGCGGCTTCTCCGTTCGCCTTCTACCGGGGCAGCGCCGCGCTGTTCTACGCCGACCAGCGCGGCGACTTCGCCGACGACCGGTTCCTGAACGAGCAGACCAGCCGGGTGTGGATCCACGGTGACCTGCACGCGGAGAACTTCGGCACCTACATGAACGCCTCCGGGCAGTTGGTGTTCAACGTCAACGACTTCGACGAGGCGTACGTCGGGCCGTTCACCTGGGACCTGCGTCGGCTCGCGGCCAGCGTGGCGCTGCTCGGTTACGGCAAGGCGCTCTCCGACACGGCGATCGGTGAGCTGGTGGCCGGGTTCGCCCGGTCGTACCTGACCGAGCTGCGGGCGATCGCCGCCGGTGGCGACGACGCGATCGGTTCGATCACCCTGGACAACGCCGACGGGGTGCTGCGCCGGGTGCTCCAGCGGGCCCGACTCAACACCCGCGTCGACCTGCTCGCCGCGCAGACCACCATCGACAACTACGAGCGACGTTTCTCCATCGTTGACGGGGTCTTCGAGGTCGACGACGCCACCCGCGACCTGGTCAGCGCCGCCTTCCAGGACTACCTGGGCACGCTGCCGACCACCTCGACGCAGCTCCGCCCGGTGGCGGCGCGGATCAAGGACGTGGTGCTGCGCAAGGGGGTGGGCATCGGGTCGGCCGGGCTGCCGTCGTACAACCTGCTGCTGGAGGGGCACACCCAGGCGTTGGAGAACGACGTCGTCATCTACATGAAGCAGGCGCAGGTGCCGGCCGTGGCGCGGTACGTCACCGACGAGTCGGTCCGTGGCTACTTCCAGCACCAGGGGCACCGGACCGCCGAGTCGCAGCGCGCGTTGCAGGCGCACGCCGACCCGTGGCTGGGCTTCACCGAGCTGAACGGGGCCGGTCAGCTCGTCGCCGAGGTCTCCCCGTACGCCGCCGACCTGGACTGGTCGGACGTGAACGAGCCGGAGGAGCTGACCGGGGTTCTCGTTGACCTGGGCCGGGCGGTGGCCCGGATGCACTCGGTCGCCGACGACGAATCCAGCCACGACCTGGTGGACTACTCCACCGAGGAGGCGATCGTCACGGCGGTGGACACCGACGAGTCGGGCTTCGTGACCCACCTGGTGGATTTCGCGCACGCGTACGGGGTGCGCGCCCGCCAGGACCATCAGCTCTTCGTCGACCTGTTCCGCAACGGCCGGCTGCCGGGTATCTGACCGGGCGCGGGGTCACTCAGGACGCGAACTCCAGCACCACCTTGATGTCGTCCACGCCGGGGGTGTACGCGTCGGCGTACCGGTTCACCGGGACGCGCCGGCTGATCAGTGACTCGAGCCAGACCTGGTCGGCGCGGGCGAGCGCCTGCGCGGCCAGGTCCCAGTGCCGCCGGTTGGCGTTCACCGAGCCGAACACCACGTTGTTCTCCAGCACCAGCGCCCGGTTGAGCGCCCCGGCGTCGAAGTCGATGGTCCGGCCGCCGCTGGACACCCCGGCCAGGCAGACGATCCCGGTCGGGGCCGCCTTGCACATGACGTCGAGGACCACAGTGGGCGCGCCGGTGCACTCGATCACCACGTCCGGGTCGAACGGCAGGTCGTTGACCGGCACCGCGTGGTAGGTGGCGCCGAGCCCGGCGACCAGCTCCGGTTTCGGCCCGTCGGTGGCCAGGTCCAGCACGTGGACGATGAGCCCGCGCTGGGTGCCGAGCAACGCGGCCAGCAGCCCGATCGGGCCGGCCCCGGTCACCAGTACGGTCTGCGGCTGCCATTCGGCTCGGTGGCCGATCCGCTCGATGTGGTCCCAGGCCTTCGCCACCACACTGGTCGGTTCCAACAGAACGCCGACCTGGGCCAGCATCGGGTCGAGGGCGATCGCGAACTGCGGCTCGATGCGCCAGCGGTCGCGGGCGAACCCGGGTAGCGCCTTGATGCCGTGCTCGGTGTACTGACCGTTGCGGCACATGTCCCACTCGCCGACGGCGCAGTTCGGGCAGGGCACCGGGTCCGGGTGTCGGACGACCCCGGCCACCAGGGCACCGGGTTGCAGGGTGCCGCTCGAATCCTCGATCACCCGGCCCAACGACTCGTGCCCGATGATCAGGCGGTCCGCGCCCGGCGGCGCCTCGCCGTACTCCCCGGCGATGATCTCGTGGTCGGTGCCGCAGATCCCGACCGCCAGCGCCTCGACCAGGACAGCACCTTCCTCGGCAGCCGGCTCGGGCTGGTCCTCAATGAGGCTCAGCGAGTTGGCGACCCCGGGTCTCACCGTCACAGCGCGCACGCCCTCATCTTTCCCCGCCGAAGCGCGCGCCGTGCGCAAAGCCGGTAGATCGTCGGGGATCGGCGGCGGCCAGGTGTGGGCCCGGTCGGCACTAGGATCAGCGGCATGACTCCCGAAGAGGTCGGCGCTCGACTGGTCGCGCTGCTCGCGCCGGTCGCGGCGACCCCGTCGGTCTCCGGCGGGCAACGGTTCGCCCGGGCCACCGTCGATGTGCCGCCGACGAGTTGGCTGACCGCGGTCTCCGCCGCCCGTGACGACGCCGAGCTGGCCTGCGACTTCTTCGACTGGCTCTCCGCCGTCGACGAGTTGGCCGAGGGCTTCGACGTGGTGGCGCACCTCTGGTCGACGCGACTGCGCCACGGCGTGCTGCTGCGTACCCGGGTGCCGCGCGACGCGCCGACGGTCGCCTCGGTGGTCGACGTCTACCCCGGTGCCGCCTGGCACGAGCGGGAGACGTACGAGATGTTCGGCATCGACTTCGCCGGCCACGAGGAGCTGCTGCCCCTGCTGCTGCCCCCGGAGTTCGAGGGCCACCCGCTGCGTAAGGAGTTCGTGCTCGCGTCCCGGGTGGCCAAGCCCTGGCCGGGTGCGAAGGAGCCGGGCGAGTCCGAGGCCGGCGGTGGGCGTCGACCGATCCGCCCGCCGGGGGTTCCCGCTCCGGGCGAGTGGGGGCCCACCCCCACCCCGGCTGGCGCTGGTGGCGTGGGGGAGGGCCCGCGTGGCGGCACCCCGGCCAGGCCGGCCCGCACCGACCGGTCCGCGCGCGGCGCGGCCGCACCTGGCGTCGAGCCGACCGCGGACCCGCCGGGCCGCGACGACCGGAGCGACCACGACGGGGGTACGGCCTGATGCCGCTCTGGGTGGAGCTGGTGCTCCGGATCGGCGGCGTGGTGGTCGCGTTCCTCACCCTGCCGTTGCTCGTCGGTCAGGCCGAGCACAAGGTGATGGCGCACATGCAGGGCCGGCTCGGCCCGATGTACGCGGGCGGTTTCCACGGCTGGGCGCAGCTCGTGGCCGACGGGGTCAAGTTCGTGCAGAAGGAGGACATCACGCCGCGCGAGGCGGACCGGGCGGTGTTCCGGCTGGCACCGGCAGTGGCCCTGGTGCCCTACCTGCTGGTGCTGCTGGTGATTCCGCTGGGCCCGAACGACCTGGTGGGGCAACCGTTGGACATCGGCCTGTTCTTCGTGCTGGCCGTGGTCGGCGTCGGGGTGGTGGCGGTGCTGATGTCGGCGTGGGCGTCGGCCAACAAGTACAGCCTGCTCGGTGGGTTACGCGGGGCCGCCCAGCTGCTCGGTTACGAGCTGCCGCTGGTGCTGGCCGCTGCGTCGGTGGCGATGGCGGCCGGCACGCTCAGCCTGTCGGGCATCGTCGAGGCGTGGCAGCCGTGGTGGCTGCTCTGGCAGGCACCCGCGATGATCGTCTTCTTCGTCGCCGGGCTGGCCGAGATCCGTCGGCCGCCGTTCGACATGCCGGTGGCCGACTCGGAGCTGGTCTTCGGCTACATGACCGAATACACCGGTCTGCGGTTCGCGTTCTTCCTGCTCGCCGAGTACGTCGGCATCGTGGTGATCGCCGCGCTGACGACGGTGCTGTTCCTGGGCGGTTGGCAGGGCCCGTTCGCCGATGACCAGTTGGGCTGGCTCTGGACGCTGCTCAAGATCTTTGCGGTGTCCTTCGTGATCATCTGGCTCCGGGTGTCCTACCCCCGGCTCCGCGAGGACCAGCTTCAACGACTCTGCTGGCTGGTACTGGTCCCCGCCTCCCTGGCCCAACTGGTCCTCACCGCAGCCGTCCGCCTAGCCCTCTAAACCCCCAAACCAACCCCGCCCGGCCCCGCCCCCGCCCGCCCCGCCCCGCCCCACCGCGCCGCACCCGCCCCACCGCGTCGATCATGGAGTTGTGGTGGGTGACAAATCGCCTGAGCGGCCCCAATCCGGGCACCACAACTCCATGATCGACGAGGGTCAGGACGACGAGGGTCAGGATGCGGGGGTCAGGACGACGGGGTCAGGAGCCAGGGCCGCTCAGCGCAGCGGGGTGTGTGCGGGGTTGACCGGCTCGGCTGGGGATGGGGGTGGGGTGCCGTCGCCGAAGGGGCGACCGCCGAGCGTTTCCCGGCCGTGCGGGATGAGCCAGTTGGACAGGTCGGGGCCGAGCGGAACGATCCCGGTCGGGTTGATGTCGCGATGCACCTCGTAGTAGTGCCGCTTGATGTGGTCGAAGTCGATGGTGTCGCCGAAACCGGGAGTCTGGAACAGGTCCCGCGCGTACGCCCACAGCACCGGCATCTCGCTCAGCTTCTGCCGGTTGCACTTGAAGTGGCCGTGGTAGACCGGGTCGAAACGGACCAGCGTGGTGAACAGTCGCACGTCGGCCTCGGTGATGGTGTCGCCGACCAGGTAACGCTGGTCGGTCAACCGCTCGGTGAGCCAGTCCAGCCGGTTGAAGAGCTGGTGGTACGCCTTGTCGTACGCCTCCTGGCTGCCCGCGAACCCGCACCGGTAGACGCCGTTGTTGACGTCCCGGAACACCACGGCGTTGACCTCGTCGATCTGCTCCCGCAGGTGCTCGGGGTAGAGCTGCGGGGCACCTTCGCGGTGGTAGGCCCGCCACTGCGTGGACAGGTCCAGGCTCATCTGCGCGTAGTCGTTGGTGACCACCTGCCCGGTCGGCACGTCCACGATCGCCGGCACCGTGATGCCGCGCTCGTAGCCGGGGAAGCGCTTGAAGTACGCCTCCTGGATGCGTTCGATGCCGAGCACCGGGTCCCGGCCGTCGGGGTCGAGGTCGAAGGTCCAGCTCCGGGCGTCGTGGGTCGGGCCGGCCACCGCCATCGAGATGGCGTCCTCCAGACCGAGCAACCGCCGTACGATGATCAGTCGGTTGGCCCACGGGCAGGCCCGGCTGACCGCCAACCGGTACCGGCCCGGTTCGACGGGGTATCCGTCGCGCCCGTCCTCGGTGATCCGAGTGGCGATGTACCGCTGGTCGCGGGTGAACTCGCCGCCCGGCTCGACGTACTTGCCGCCCTTTTCCTCGCCCACGTCGCCCTCCCGGTCTGATCAGTCTCTCTACCCAATCCTTGCGGATCTACGGCGCTCCGTGGTCCCGGATACCCTGCCGGGATGACGGATGTGGAGGCGGCGGCCCGGCGGTTCATCGCCGATGTGTGGAACGCCCGCCAGGAGGAGTCGGTGTACGAGCTGGTCGCCGGGGAGTGCCCGGGGCTGGGCGGCACCGGGCCGGAGGCGACGCTGGCCTGGCATCGGGAGCGCCGGGCGGCCTTCCCGGACCTGCGTTACAAGATCGTCGACGTGGTCGCGGCCGGCGAGCGGGTGGCCGTGCACTGGCGGGCGGCCGGCACCCACGTCGGGCAGTTCGGGCCGGTGCCGCCGACCGGGCAGGTGGTCAGCTACTCGGGGGCGACGTTCCTGCGTTTCGACCCGACGGGCCGGATCGTCGAGGTGTGGAGCTGCAACGAGCTGTTCCAGTTGCTGCAACAGCTCGGCGTCGAGATGCTCCCACCGACCGTCGTCAGCGGACCCGGGGCGTGATCCGGCTGATCGGCAGGTTGATCGGGAAGGGCTCGCCGGTGTCGACGAACTTCGTCCACCGCCCGGTCTCGGTGTAGACCTCGTTCACCGCGTCGATCCGGTAGGTCACGACCTCCAACTCGCCACCCTCGGTCTCGATCCGCCAGTAGTAGGGGATGCCCGCCTGGGCGTACAGCGCCGGCTTCAACACCCGGTCGATCGAACGGGTGTTGGGCGAGACGATCTCGACGGCGACGACCACCTCGTGCGGCTCGTACTTCGACGGCTCGCGGGCCGCCGCGGCGGCCGTGGTGATCAGTACGTCGGGGATGAAGGAGCGGGTGCGGTTGATCCGCACCTCGACCGCCTGGGTCACGTCGTAACCGTCGGGGCACTCCTCGTCGAGCGCGGCCATGAGTCGGCCCGCGATGCTCTGGTGGGTACGGGTGGGGGAGGGGGACATCAGCAGCACTCCATCGAGCAGTTCCCGGCGGCGGCCATCCTCGGGCAGCGCATCCAGATCGTCAGTCGTCCACTCGCTCTCGGGCGGGTAGTCGCTCTGCAGCGCGGCGGTCATGGCAGGTCCTTCCAGGTGCGTCGTTCTCCCCACGACCACCGTACCGCCCTGGACCTGTGGGTGGTGGTCGCGCGCGCCGTGGCCACAGGGCAGGATGGTCGGCATGAGCGACCCCAGCGAGCGCGGTGACACCAGCGAACGCGGCCTTCCCGGCGCGGGCCTGGTGAAGGGGTTGGCGGTCACCCTCAAGACGATGACCAGCCGCTCGACCACCCAGCAGTACCCGGACGTGGCCCCCGACCTGCCGCCCCGCTCGCGCGGCGTGATCGCGCTGTCCGAGGAGAACTGCACGGTCTGCATGCTCTGCGCGCGGGAATGTCCGGACTGGTGCATCTACATCGACTCGCACAAGGAGGAGGTGGCGGTGCCCGGTGCCGCCCGCCCCCGCCAACGCAACGTGCTCGACAAGTTCGACATCGACTTCTCGCTCTGCATGTACTGCGGCATCTGCATCGAGGTCTGCCCGTTCGACGCGCTCTACTGGTCACCTGAGTTCGAGTACGCCGAGTACGACATCAAGGACCTGCTGCACGACAAGGACCACCTCGGTCAGTGGATGGCGACCGTTCCGCCGCCGCCCGCGCACGACCCGAACGGCGAGCCGGCCAAGGAGGAGACGTCCGCCGCGCGCAAGGCGGCCGCCGCCCGTCCGGCAGTTCCATCGGTACGCCCCGACACCGACCAGGGGTCCGCGTCGTGACCGGCCGAGCCGCGGAGGCGGCCCGGTGACCGGGGCGGATGTGCTGCTGCTCGCCCTCGGCGCGGTGGCGGTCGGTGCCGGTGTGCTGGTGGTGACCACGAAACACCTGGTCCGGGCCGGGCTCTACCTGGTGGTGTGCCTGGGTGCGTTGGCCGGTGACTTCCTGGTGCTCAGCGCCGAGTTGGTGGCCTGGGTGCAGGTGCTGATCTATGTGGGCGCGGTGGTGGTCCTGCTGCTGTTCGCGGTGATGCTGACCCGCGCACCGATCGGCGCCTCCGACGACCTGGACCGGCCCGGTTGGCCGGCCGCCCTGATCGGCGGGGGCGCCGGGCTGGGGCTGACCGTCCTGCTGATCGACGCGTACCGCTGGAGCACCGTCACCCTGCCGCGGGCCGGCACGGCCGAGCGGCTGGGCGAGCAGATCTTCCAATCCTGGGTGCTGCCGTTCGAGGTGCTCTCCGTGCTGCTGCTCTCCGCCCTGGTGGGCGCGATCGTGCTGTCCCGGCCGGACATCGGCCGAGCCGCCGCGCAACGCGACGACACCGCAGCCAACCTGGTCGACAGCGAGCCCGGGGGGCGCCGGTGAGGCCGGTCATCCCGTACGTCACCGCCGCGCTGCTGTTCGGTCTCGGCGTGTACGGCGTGCTGCGTCGCCGCAACGCGGTGCTGGTGCTGATGTCTGTCGAGTTGATGCTCAACGCGGTCAACCTGATCCTGGTCACCGCGGACACCACCGCCCGCGCCGTGCTCCCGCACTCGGGGCAGGTCTTCGCGTTGTTCGTCATTGTCCTCGCCGCCGCCGAGATCGGGGTGGGGTTGGCGATCGTCCTTCAGCTCTACCGGTTGCGGGCGACAGTGGCGGTGGACGACGTGCCACTGACCGAGCCGACGCAGACCGTCGACGGGCGCGAGCCGGCCGTCCTGGACGTGGAGGCCGGCCGGTGACCGGGCTGCTCGGGGCGCTGCTGCCCGCCGTACCGCTGGTCGCCGGGCTGCTCGGTCTGCTGCTGCCAGCGGCCTCCCGGCGCGAGAACGCGACCGGCGGTGACCGGGCCCGAACGGCCGCCGTGACGCTCGGCGTCACCGGTGCGGCCGGGGCGCTGGCGTTGGCCGTCGCGCTGCTGCTCACCGTCGACCGGCCGACGGAGACGTCGAGCACCTGGGTCGACTTCGGCGGCCTGGCGGTGACTCTCGGGGTACGCCTGGATGGCGCCGCCGCGCTGGTCGCGGTCGCGGTCACCGCGGTCGCCCTGGCCGTGCAGGTCTACTCGATCGGCTACCTGCGGCGCGGTCCCCACGACGACGTCGACGTGGACCACCGCTACCCGCCGTACGCCGCCCAGATCAGCCTCTTCACCGGTGCCATGCTGCTGGTGGTGGTCGCCGGTGACCTGATCATGCTGTTGGTCGGCTGGGAGGTGATGGGCCTCTGCTCGTACCTGCTCATCGCCCACGACCGCCGACTGGCTGGCGCTCCCGCCGCCGCCATGAAGGCGTTCCTGGTGACCCGGGTCGGTGACGTCGGGTTCCTGCTCGGCATCGCGCTGCTGGGTGTGTCCACGGGCAGCTTCCGGATCGCCGACGTGCTCGCCCACGACCATTCCACCGCGACGCTGACCGCCGCCGGCCTGCTGCTGCTCGCCGGTGTGGCCGGCAAGAGCGCCCAGTTCCCGCTGCACACCTGGCTGCCGGACGCGATGGCCGGCCCGACCCCGATCTCCGCGCTGATCCACGCCGCGACGATGGTCGCCGCCGGGGTGTACGCCGTGGCCCGGCTCTACCCGCTGTTCACGGCCGCGCCGGTGACGTTGACCGTGCTGGGGGTGCTCGGCGCGGTCACGCTGCTGCTCGGCGCGCTCGCCGCCACCGCCCAGGACGACATCAAACGGGTGTTGGCCTGGTCGACCGTGTCCCAGTTGGGCTACATGACCGGCGCGCTGGCGGTCGGCTCACCGTCGGCCGCCCTGTTCCACCTGCTCACCCACGCCGCCTTCAAGGCGCTGCTGTTCCTCGCCGCCGGCGCGGTGATCCACGCGGTCGGCACCACCCTGATGTCGGAGATGGGCGGGCTGCGGCGCAGCATGCCGGTGACGTTCTGGTGCACGGTGGTGGGTCTGGGCGCGCTGGCCGGGGTGCCGCCGTTGGCCGGTTTCTGGAGCAAGGACGGCGTACTGACGGTCGCCGAGTCGGCCGCGCTGGAGGGCACCGGCCCGGCGCCGTCCTGGGTGGGTTGGCTCGTCTGGATCGCCGGGCTGGTCGGCGTGGCGGTCACCGCCTGGTACGCCGGTCGGCTGCTGCTGCGCGCCTTCTTCGGCGCTCCGCGCCTGCCGCTGGTCCGGCCGCACGACCCGCCGGCGGTGCTGCGCTGGCCGGTGTTGCTGCTGGCCGTGCCGGCCGCGCTGCTCGGTCTGGCCGGGTTCGTCGGGGCGTTCGCCGACCGTCTGCGGTTCCCCACCGTCCCGGTGGCGGGTTCCGAGGACGGCCTGGTCCACCTGGGGTCGGGGGTGCTTCTGCCACTCGCGTTCCTGCTGCTCGGCGCCGGGCTGGTGACCCTGGGGTGGCGGCGCGACCAGGCCGCCGATCCGGCGGCCGCGCTGGGTCCGCTGCGGCCGGTCTTCGCCCGCGCGTTCCGGCTCGACGACGTCCAGCACACCCTTGTGGTACGCCCCGTCCGCGCGCTGGCCCGCGCCGCGCGCGCCGGCGACGAGGTGGTGGTCGACGGTGTGGTCGAGGGCAGCGGGCGAGCCGCGTCCGGTCTGGGGGCCGGGTTGGCCACGCTGCACCGCGCGGCGCTGCCCCGAGCCGCCGCCGGCGTCCTGGCCGGCGCGCTGCTGATCGGGTTGGCCGCCGCCCTGTTTGGAGTTGGTCAATGAGCGCGAGGAGTGAGCCGGGTTTGCGAGCCCCGCAGTCGCGAACAGAGGCGAGTACATGACGGTTGGGCAGGGGTTGCTGGTTGCGGTGCTGGCGTTGCCAGCGCTGGGCGCGGTCGCGGTGGCGGCGACGCCCCGGGACCGGGCGGCCCGGCTGGTCGGCACTGTCGCGGCGGCGTTGACCCTGCTGGCCGCGGTGCCGCTGGTGTTCGGCGGTCGAGGCTGGGTCGCCTGGTCGGCCGGCGCGCCGGCGGTGCGCCCGTGGCACCACCTGGACCTGCCCTGGGTGCCCGGTCTGGAGTTGCGTTTCCACCTCGGCGTCGATGGCATCTCCTGGCCGCTGGTGGTGTTGACCGCGCTGCTCACGCTGCTCTGCTGCGCGTACACGATGTGGCGGGTCCCGGACGGCGGCAGCGGCCGGGCCCTTGTCGCGCTGCTCCTGGTGGTCGAGGTGGGCATCCTGGGCACCTTCCTCGCCCTGGATCTGGTGCTGTTCTTCCTCTTCTTCGAGGTCGTCCTGCTGCCGATGTACGCGATCATCGCCGGCTGGGGCGGCGCGGAGCGGCGTCGGGCGGCCCGCAAGTTCGCCCTCTACACGCTGTTCGGGTCGGTGCTGCTGCTGGTCGGCGTGTACGTGGTGGTCGCCGCCGCCGGCACCGCCGACCTGGTGACGTTGACCGGTGGCGCGGGGATGTCCCGGGGCACCCAGTTGGCCGCGTTCACAGTGCTCGCGGTGGCGTTCGCGGTGAAGAGCCCGCTGTGGCCGCTGCACTCCTGGCTGCCCGACGCGCACACGCAGGCGCCCACGGTGGGCAGTGTGGTGCTGGCCGGTGTGCTGCTCAAGATGGGCACGTACGGCTTGATCCGGGTCGCGGTGGGGGTGGCGCCGGAGGGTGCCCGTTGGGCGGCGCCGGTGCTCGGCGTGCTGGCCGTCGCCGCGATCCTGATCGGGTCGCTGGTCTGCCTGGCCCAGTCGGACGTGAAGCGGCTGATCGCGTACTCCAGCGTGGGGCACATGGGCTTCGTGCTGCTGGGCGTCGCCACGCTGACCGCCACCGGCATCCAGGCGGCGCTGATCGGCAACGTCGCGCACGGTGTGATCACCGGCCTGCTGTTCTTCCTGGCCGGGGCGGTGAAGGACCGGACCGGCACGGGCAGCCTCGCCGAGTTGTCCGGGCTGCGGGAGACCGCGCCCCGGTTGGCGGGTCTGCTGGCGTTCGCGGCGATCGCGTCGCTGGGCCTGCCCGGGTTGGCCGGCTTCTGGGGCGAGGCGTTCGCGGTGATCGCCGCCGTGCAGGTGGGCGGCCCGCTCTGGATCACCCTCGGGGTGTTGGCGGCGGTCGGCGGAGCGCTCACCGCCGCGTACTTCCTGCGGTTGCTGCGCCAGGTGACCCACAACCGGCCCAGCCCCGCCGTCGGGCAGGTCGGCCCCGGCCTGGCCGGTGCGGAGTTGACCGCCTGGGTGCCGCTGGTGCTGCTCGCGTTGGCCATCGGGCTGGCACCGACGTTGGTCCTCGGCGTCGCTGAGGCTCCCGTCGACGCCCTGATCGGGGTGGTCAAACCATGAACGTCGTGCAGAGCGTGGACAGCGTGGCGCTGCTGCCGGCCTACCTGGCCGCCGGCACCGCCGTGCTCGTCCTCATCACCGATCTGGTCGTGGCCAGGCCCCGGGCCACGATCGCGGTGGCCGCGCTCGGCGCGCTCGGCACCGCCGTCGGTTCCGCGCTGGTCGGGGTGGGTGCGCAGCGGCGGACGTTCTGCGTGGGCGCCGACTGCTCCTGGGTCTTCGGCGGTCGCGCGGCCCTGGTCGGCGTGGTGGTCGCGCTGCTCACCCTGGGCGTGCTCGGGCTGTCGGTGCCGGCGCTGCGGGCCGGGCGGTCACCGGTCGGCGAGTACGCCTTCCTGCTGGCCTGCTCGATGACCGGTGGCGTGGTGCTCGGCGCGGCCGGCGACCTGATCACGCTGATCGTCGCCCTGGAGACGCTGACCCTGCCGCTGTACGTGCTGGTCGGGCTGCGCCGGGGGAGCCTGGCGAGCGCCGAGGCGGCGTTGACCTTCTTCGTGGTCAGCGTGGTGGCGACCACGTTGACCCTGCTCGGCGCGGCGCTGCTCTACGCGGTCACCGGTGGGCTGCACCTGGACCGGCTCGGCGTGTTGCTCGCCGAGCAGCCGGAGTTGCGGGAGCTGCCGCTGACGACCGCGGCGGTGGTGGTGCTGCTGGTCGGGTTGGCGTTCAAGGTGGCGGCGGTGCCGTTCCACGCCTGGGCCCCGGCCACCTACGACGGCGCGCCGCTGCCGGTGGCCGCGTACCTGTCGACCGCGTCGAAGCTGGGCGGCCTGGTCGCCCTGCTCGCCGTGGTGCAGCGGGCGCTGCCGGCGGACCAGACCGGTCCGGTGCTCGCTCTGCTCGCCGTGCTCACCATGACCGTCGGCAACCTGGTCGCCCTGCGTCAGCGGCGGACCGTCCGGTTGCTCGCCTGGTCGTCCGTCGCGCAGGCCGGGTACATCCTCGCTCCCCTGGGGGCGTTGGCGCTGACCGCCGGACGCACCGACGAGGCACGGTCCGCCGCGTACGCGGCTGCCGTTGCGTACGCCGTCTTCTTCGTGGTGTTGGAGTTGGCCGCCTTCGCCGGAGTGACGGCCCTGCGCCCGGCCGGGGCGGACGGCGGCACGGTGGACGACCTGCGCGGGGCGGCCCGCCGGCACCCGTGGCGGGCCGCGGCGCTCGGTCTGGCGCTGGTGGGCCTGGCTGGTCTGCCGCCGGGGCTGGCCGGCCTGTTCGCGAAGGTGACAGTGGTCCGGGCGCTCCTGGACGGTGGCGCCGCCTGGCTGGCGCTGGTGGTGGCGCTGAACGCCGTGATCGGGCTCGCCTACTACCTGCGGGTGACCGCCGCGCTCTGGACGCCGACACCCCTCGCCGTCGGCAATGGGGGCGGCGCTGCGGCCGTACCCCTGGGGGGTGTGGTGGCGGTGGTGCTGGCGGTGGCGACGGTCGTCGCCCTGGTGCTCGGCGTCGCGCCGCAGGTGGTGCTCGACCTGGCCGGTCGCTGAAGCGGTCTCAGTCAACTCACAGCGTTGTAACGGATGGTTGGCGGGTACCGGGTTGTTACACCGGTCAGCGGATCCCGGCGATCCGTGCACCGAAGGAGAGATCGTGCACCACAACCGTCTGAAGACCGCAGCGCTGCTTGGCCTGCTCAGCGCCCTGATCCTGGCGGTGGGCTACTGGTTCGGCGGCAGTGGCGGTCTGGTCATCGCCGTCGTCGTGTCTTTGGTCATGAACGGCGTTACCTACTTTTACTCCGACAAGCTCGCCCTGCGCTCGATGGGGGCGCAACCGGTCACCGAGGCACAGTTCCCCGAGCTGTACCGGATGGTCCGGGAGTTGGCCACCGACGCCCAGCAGCCGATGCCACGGCTCTACGTCAGCCCGACCGCGCAGCCCAACGCGTTCGCGACCGGTCGTAACCCGCAGCACGCGGCCGTCTGCGTGACCCAGGGCATCACCGAGATCCTCGACTACCGTGAGCTGCGCGGCGTGATCGGGCACGAGTTGTCGCACGTCTACAACCGGGACATCCTGATCTCCAGCGTGGCGGCCGGCCTGGCGAGCATCATCAGCCTGCTGGCGAACCTCGCCTTCTTCATCCCGTTGGGCGGTGGGGACGACGAGGACCGACCCAACCCCGCCGTGCTGCTGCTCACCCTGATCCTGGGCCCGATCGCGGCCACGGTGATCCAGTTGGCGATCAGCCGGAGCCGCGAGTTCCAGGCGGACGAGTCGGGCGCCAAGTTGAGCCGCGACCCGCTGGCCCTGGCCAGCGCGCTCCGCAAGATCGACGCGGTGGCCCGACGTCGGCCGTTGCCGGCTCAGGGCCAGCTCACCAGCACCGCCCACCTCATGATCGCCAACCCGTTCCGGGGCGGCGGCATGGCCGCGCTCTTCTCCACGCACCCGAAGATGGAGGACCGCGTCGCCCGGCTGGAGCAGATGGCCCGCAACGCCGGGCCGGTCCAGTTCCAGCGCTGACCCGCTGATCCACCGCCTCCGCCCGTACCCGGCCGCGCCGGGTACGGGCGGAGTGCCGTATTTCCGTTGTCTACCGGCCGGGCGGTGGCGTTAGGGTCACAACGGCTCACGCTCATTACATCCTCGGAGGTTCACGGTGACCGCGCTGCGTCAGTACCAGGGTGTCTGGCGGATCCCCGGCGCGCCCATGCTGCTGATCACCGGCATCATCGGGCGGCTCGGAATCGGCATGACCCCGCTGGCGCTTCTCCTGGTGGTCGAGCAGGTGACCGGGCGCTACTCACTGGCCGCCATCGCCGGCGGCATC
Organism: Micromonospora violae; assembly: GCF_004217135.1. Lineage (NCBI taxonomy): Bacteria > Bacillati > Actinomycetota > Actinomycetes > Micromonosporales > Micromonosporaceae > Micromonospora > Micromonospora violae. Next base: position 4,972,267 of record NZ_SHKK01000001.1, on the reverse strand, counting down.
TACGCCCTCGCCGGCGCGGCCCTCAGCCCGATCGCCGGACGGATCGCCGACCGGGTCGGCCCCAGCCCCGTCCTGCTGCTCACCGCCGTCGCCCACCCGCTGGCGCTCATCGGGTTGCTGCTGGCGAGCCGCGCCGGCGACGACGCGCTCCCCGTCATCTACCTCGCCTCAGGCATGGCCGGCGCCACCTACCCGCCGCTCACCGCCGCCATCCGCGGCGCCTGGAACGACCTCACCAGCCCCAACTCCGGCCGGTACGCCCTGCGCAACACGGCGCTGGCCGCCGAGACCACGCTCTTCGAAATCGTCTTCGTGCTCGGCCCACTGCTCGTCGCCGGCTTCGTGCTCGTCGCCGACGCGGCAGCCGCACTGGTCGGCGCGGCCGTGGTCACCCTGGTCGGCACGACCGCCGTGGCCCTCGGCCGGGTCATGCGCGGCTGGCGCCCGCACCCGCAGGAGCACCACGCCCGCGGGCTCGGCCCGCTGCGGGTCCCCGGCTTCCCGGCCCTGCTGATCTGCGTGGCCGGCCTGGGCATCGCCTTCGGAGCCGCCGGCGTGACCGTGCCCGCGTTCGCCAGCGAGCACACCACCAACGACCCGGAGAGCCTCGCCGGCCTGCTGCTCGCGGTCTGGGGGATCGGCAGCGCCATCGGTGGGTTCTGGTTCGGCGTCCGCAAGCCGGCACCGAACATGACCCGACAGTTCGCCCTGCTGCTCGCCTCGCTGGCCGCCACCTTCGCCATCTTCGCGGTGATGCCCACCCCACTGGCCCTGGGCGTCGCCCTGGTCGCCGGCGGAGCCACCATCGCGCCCGCGCTCACCCTGGAAAACACCCTGGTCGGCCGGATCGCCCCGACCGGCATGCTGAACGAGGCGTACACCTGGGTGGTCACCGTCGCGGTCGCGTCCAGCGCGGCCGGCGGCTCGGTAGCCGGCGTGATCGTGGACCACGCCGGCGGCGTCCGCTGGGCGTTCCTGTTCGCCGGGGTGGCAGTCGCCGTCGGGGCTGCGGTCGCCGCACTGCCCGCCGGGCCCATCGCCCGCGCCGAAACCACAGCGGTACGCACCGAACACCCCGTCCCCGCCTGACCTCACCCCGCGCGGAGTCCTGACCGGCGCGGGCCTCGCGCGGCGTCTTGCCCCGCGCGGGTCTTCGCGGGGTCTTGCCTCGCGGGCCTCGCGCGGGGTCTTGCCTCGCGGGCCTCGCGCGGGGGCTTGATCGACTCGGGTTCCTGAAAGTCGCGGTGTCCCCATCGCCCGGATGCCCCGACTTTCAGGAACCCGAGTCGATCTCAGCCAGGTGCTTTGCGTCCGGGGGGCCGGTGGCGGGTCGGGATGGGCAGCCGTCAGCGGTAGTTGTTGAACTGGAGGGCGACGCCGAAGTCCTCGCCCTTGAGCAGCGAGATGACGGCCTGCAGGTCGTCGCGCTTCTTGCCGGTCACGCGCAGTTGGTCGCCCTGGATCTGCGCCTGCACGCCCTTGGGGCCCTCGTCGCGGATCTTCTTGCTGATGGCCTTGGCCTTGTCCGCCTCGATGCCCTGGATCACCTTGCAGTCGATCTTGAAGATCTTGCCCGACGGGCGCGGCTCCCCAGCATCCAGCGACTTCAGCGAGATGTTCCGCTTGACCAACTTCTCCTTGAACACGTCCAGTGCGGCGCGGACGCGCTCCTCGGTCTCCGCCTGAAGCCCGATCGCCTCCTCGCCCGACCAGGAAATCTCGGCGCCGGTGCCGCGGAAGTCGAACCGCGTCGCAAGCTCCTTCTCCGCCTGCCGAAGGGCGTTGTCGACCTCCTGACGGTCAACCTTGCTCACGATGTCGAACGACGGGTTCGCTGCCATGTTTCTGCTCCTGCTGTCCGGCGGTCTGGGCCTGCCGTCGGCCGCCGACCAGCGGCACGACCCCCTGACCGTACCCGGTTGCACCGGTACCGGGGGGAGCCGCTATCCTTGCTTCCGCCGCCGCGTTACGACGCGGTGGGGTGCCCTGGCGGGTTGCCCGAGCGGCCAATGGGAGCGGACTGTAAATCCGTCGCGAAAGCTTCAGAGGTTCGAATCCTCTACCCGCCACCAGGTGCAGAAACGGCCCCTGACCAGCAGAGATGCTGGTCAGGGGCCGTTGTCGTTGATCTAACCGAGTCTGGCTGAGTCCAGCCCGCGACGACTGGTTGTGGGCAGATGGTGGGCAGGTTGATCTTGCCCGGTGAGGACTCTTCTGGGGGCTGTGAACGCTGCGGCTGGTGGCTGGTCCTCACCTGGCGGAGTCCGTGGGTGTGGCGAGTGGCTGAGGGGTCCGCGGTGAGGTGTCGCCGGCTGCGGGAGATGGACCGGGGGCAAGCCAGTCCTGGGGTTGGACTGGCGCGGCAGTCGGAAGCCCTGATCGTCGCCGAGGCCGACCGGTTCGGCTTCCGTACCGCCTGGCCGTTGTCGTGCCGCTGGCCGGACCAGCAGGCTCTGGGCGGCGGTCCGGCGGCAGTCGGTGGCTCTCCGCCCCGGCGCCGGAGGCGGCCGGGGCGGCTTGCCGCCGGGCGGGTTACCGCCCCGCGCCGCGCGAAGCGCGGCGCCTTGATCTAATACAGGCCAATCCGGCAATTTACTTCAGCGGGAAGTGCCGATACTTTGACTACTTCCAGGATCGACGCCAACAAAGTAGGCCGGATGGTTGAAGTCAAGTACGCCGAGTATCGCGATTACCTGCAGAAGCGCCAAGCAGCGAACAGTTCCATCATGGCGCTCTTGGCGGGATCGAAGCTTGCGGGCCACCTGCTCTCCCTCACCGCAGGCTCGAATATGACTTTGTCCGAAATCTTTCCAAAAGTCGATCATATCCGTAGCTTCAACCTGAAGAGTCAGCTGGCGACGGATATTCTCGAAGACGCTGAGCATCACCTTGGCCTAATGGCGGTGCCCTACCTGCTCGCCATTCACGAGGATTACCTCAAGGAGTGCCTGTTTCTACTCAGCGATGCAGGGTTAATCAGGCGACGGCAGGCGAGAGACGCCAAGGCAGCAACGATCCACATGCTCTTCGAAACCCACTCATCGACCGCTCTGCCCGTTGAATCAATCGAGCTATATGACCTGATCAGACTGATGCGAAACTGCGTAATCCACAGGGGCGGCACCGCTAGCGAGGAGTTGGCGAAGGCGGCGTCTACCATGTCGACGTCGGCAGCCACCGCCTGGACGAAGATGACTACGCAGCCTCCGCCGGCCTTCGCGAAGCTGGATCGCGTGCGGTTGGGCTACTCGGAGACGGTCGCAACTCTCGCCGTCACAAAGAAGATTGCTCGTGCCGTCAACAGCGGTCTTGCTGTCTGTTGCCCAAGGGATATGTGGCTGGAGCGCCTTGTGGACGACTACGAGGCTCATGCAAATATACCGACCACTGCGGATAAGCGGATGAGGCTTGCCCGCGGCATTAGCAACTTCAACTATTTCCCGTTGCAGTTCAAGGACGTCGAGATTCGTGCCGCGCTGAAAGAGCGAGGCCACCTATAAAGCAAGTGAGGCACCGCTTGAGCGGTGCCTCACTTGGAAGTAAAAGCGGGGCTCTGCCAGTTGAGCTACATCCACCAAGAAAGGTGGCACTGGGATTCGAACCCAGATCTCCCGTTTTCGTGAAGGCTGGAACTTTGAGTCCCTAGGGCTGCACCCGCCTCCGAACTGAGCGATCGTACCACGGCGTGGCATGGAACCGCCAGGCTCTAGGTGCAGGAATCTTGGTGCTCATCCAAGCGGTCACGCTCGGCTGGCTGCCACCAGCAGTGGGCATGTCTGCACCAGCCACATCAAGCCGACTAAGCCAAGACGTGCGGGGAGCCTCCGGGGACCAGGCAACCTGCTCTGATGCGCGCGGTTGCTGCTGAGTAGCAAGCATGGAGGCGTGGCCGCTGTGGCCAGCCCATACCTTCCTAACTCGGCAGTGCTGCGGGCCGGCGTAAGAGCAGGCAGAGGTGATGACTCAGACGATCACGCGACGAATACTTGCGGTCCACGGGGAAGATCCATCAGTCTATGCAATACGCGGGGCGCGTTCTCTGTGTCCGCTCGTGGCTTGGCCGCCAAGGCATGCTGCCAGCGGCAGCTGTCGCATGGCTACCAAGTTCGTCAGCAATACTGCTCAGGGAGGTTGCAGGTGACAGAGTCGAGTACCGCGCCTCTAGAGGTTAGGGCATGGGGAAGAACCGCAGCGGCAAGCCCGCTGAGGTATCCAGGCGGTAAGGCTGCACTTGCTGGCCTCTTCAGAGGGCTCATCGGTCGGCTCGGAACCGACTCCGCCCGTTATGTTGAGCCCTATGCTGGCGGGGCAGGTGCTGGGATCGCCTTGCTGAAGAATGATGTGGTTCAGGAATTAGTCATCAACGACATTGATCCCGCCGTCTATTGCTTTTGGCTGGCAGTTACCTCTAAGTCTCAAGAGTTCGCCGCCAAAATTTCTGATACGCCATTGACCGTGGAAGAGTGGCGGAAGCAGAAACAGATTTACCGTGACGCCGACGAGTCAGATCCGCTATCGCTGGGTTTCGCTTTCTTCTATCTTAATCGCACTAATCGCTCCGGCATTCTTCATGCCGGCCCTATTGGTGGAGTCCGCCAGAACGGGAACTACAAGATTGATGCTCGATTTAATCGAGACCAGCTCGCTGAACGCGTATCTGTAATCGGAAAACTCGCCGCTCGTATCACTGTACTTGGCCGTGACGGAATGTCGATTGTGAAGGATTTCGTCAAGGACGCATCAACCTTCATTTACGTCGACCCGCCGTATGTTGAGATGGGTGGAAGCCTTTACCTGAATGCGTTCACCCATCGAGACCACTCGGACCTGGCCCAGGTACTTAATCGGCACCCCGATGGCAACTGGGTAGTAACCTACGACCCATCCGACCTGATTCGTCAACTGTACAAGGACAATCATGTCAGGGAGTATCAACTCAGTTACAGCGCTCATCGAGCGGGGAAGGCGCGAGAGCTCTTCATCGCCTCGCGCCCTATCGCTCGTCAGTTAAGTCCCGTCTAGCACGAGGTGGGCCTAGTGGTCGAGCGGCTTGCTAGCTTCCCACGATCTCGACCAGGATCGGCTTGATGCGATCCCATGCTTCGTGGACGTCTGCACCTGCAACAAATGTGTCGGGCTCGTGGTTGCTAGCATTCAGAGAAAAGGCGGTCCCGGCATATTGAGCTGCCGGCATTCTGCCTTTGCGGTTGATGGCATTGATAAGAGACGTCATTCGTTGGTCATTCTGGTATGCGGAAGCTAATTCGGTCATGCATGCGCCCAACTGCTTGCCGGTAAGCCGCACTTGCCGGACATTCACAAAATGGTCCTTGATGGAGCATTCGAGCACGGTGCGTAGCAGATCATGTCCAGCGTTAGGAAAGTCTCGGACATCCAGGCGTCGCAACTCCTCAAATCGCCGCCGCAAGCCCGCTGAAGACCCCTTGTATTCGAAGCCCTCCATGTCAAGTCTCGAACGGGTTTCGCCCCGGTTCGGTCCACGAGAGCCAGGCTGCTGTTCTGTGGACCCTGTCTGGTTCACGGTGCCGCCCGGCCCGGGCCCCGGCCCCGAGCTATGCCCTCCGCCAGCTTCGGCAGTCGCGCTGCTGGGGCTGCCGCCGATGCTGGGCTTTGCCTTGCCTGAATTGCCGTCATCGGCTACGTTCGTTGACTCGTTCCGGCTCGCCCTGCCTAATCCCTCAGCACCTGTGGCATCTGACGTTCCAGTTTCAACAACACCAACGAGTTGGCGTAACTGATCAACGAAAGTATCGTGCTCGTCCTTGGAAGACTTGAGCTCCGGGGATCGAGTATTCAGTCTCTTGGCGCGGAACTCGCCTAACAGGTAGATCAGGCCGCGACGCTGCCCCTCGGACAATTTCTTGCTGGCCAGTAGCCCGTCTTTGTTGAAGTTGAGGCCAAGCGCTTGCCGGATTTTAGGCAGTTCATAGGCGTACTCGAACGCAGTCATTTTCAACTGGCTGGTCTTGACGAACTTTTCGAGGTCGGGATCGTCGTATTTCATGCTGCGAATCAGCTCACGCATTTCACCCATGCGAATGAAGCTGGCTATCGAAGTGGTCCCGATGGGGTAAATTGTACGAAGGTCGTCGGCAGTGACCGAGGATGATAGTTGGGCATGGTAGAAAACAGCCTGCTGCTCACGCAACCAGGCCTTCTTCGCATTCCGCGTGTGCAGTCTCGCCAACAGTGGCTGAGCCGCCTCGCGAGATGGGGCCACCATCACGCGCACTTGCGTCGGCTTGTCAGCGTCGGGGAAACGGCTAAGTAGCCGCTCAATGCGCGGGGCGGACTTGCCCAACAACTCAGGGTTTTGGATAGCTTTGAGCGCAGTGATGCGCCGGTTCCCCTCTACGACAACGTGCCGCCCATTGTCTATCACTACAACGGGCAAATCGTTGTCCAAGTAACCGTCTCGGAGAATATCACGTACCAGGTCTAGGAGATCCTCTGCCTCGACGAGGTAGTTCGCGATCGCAGATTCGTCGATAGTTTCGGCTGGAATCCTGACGTTGCGGATGTCGAGCTCTAGCTCGTAAAGCTCTCGATCTTCGATCGGCCAACGCATACCCAATCCCTTGCCTCTCCTTACCGACCCGATTTTTGCTGGAGCCAACGTTGGCCCGCTATGGATTCGGGGCTTTAGGGCACCAAGCTCGATACCCTAGTCGAACGATAAGAGCTTCACCATCCCGTGTGTGGTGCTGATCCTGGACTGCCTCAACAAAAGGTTCGCCTCAGGTCAGCTGTCGAGTAACGGCCGCGTATTGTCGCGCATGCAGGAAGCCCTCGGGCTCTTCTGTCCGCTGGTCGACAGAAGTGCGGGCATCAAATCTGTCGCGTCGCCGCTGTCCAGCGGCCTCTGGGGGTCGGGCGCTTAGGTTGCCGTGGCACGTGAGCCGATGTCAGCCTGGCGCGCCTCGCTTGCGACGCGAGCGGGCCCTCAACGCAGGTGGCTCCTGGGGAGCAATTCGGGAGCAATTGGGGTGCAAGCAGGGCTATTGGTTTGGTCGAAGCAATCTGTACGTTCTGACGACTGCCTGGACGACTCCATCTCTCCGGTCAATACTCTGATGCTCGACCAGAGCTGTACCTACCTCGACGGAGAAGAGGGCTGCAAGCTCTGGGTCTGCGGCAACTTCCTGCGGTCTGGCCTCAGCGCGACCGCCTGTGACAGCCCTTCCGACCTTCGGGCGCAGGCTTGCGTAGGTGCCGCGGCCGTGTTCCGTGACGACCAGGGCGGCTTCGCGCAGTACCGCTATGGCTTGGCGGATGGTGCCGCGACTCGCTCGGAACTCAGCAGTAAGGATGCTCTCGGTTGGTAGTAGAGCGCCGGGCGGAATGGCGCCGCTCTCGATGCGCTCTCTCAACTCTTCGGCGATGGCGCGGTAGCGGGGCTGTCCGTAGTGCGGGGTGGGCACCTGCTCACCGTACCTGGCACTTGTCTTACCAAGTGCCAACCAAGTGACCTGTTTCGACGTCTGGACAAGTCGTTCACTTGTAGATACGTTCCCTGGTGTGCGGCCGGGGTGACGGCCCGTGTCAGGGGTGGTCTCGCGCTAGCCCTGATGCACCTGATGTGCGGCGTCCTGTCGGACCGGTTGCGGTAGCCGCGCTTACAAGTTGGCTCGGCGATACCCGACCCGTCCGGTGTCGGACGGTGCGCCGTGCCCTCATCCGGGCTGGTGGCCAGTCGCATTCCCCCGTGGCTGGCCACCGGCCCCCGCCTACCTGCGGAGGTGCGATGTCCGGCTCTCATCGTCGACACCATTGGCTCTCATCCTGGTGGTCTCAGAGGCGCTCATCTGCCCTGCGTGCCACCAGTAACGTTCAGTCGAGTCCACGCCCGGCACCTACTACCCCCTCGCCGAGATGGTCGGCGGCGGCCACCCGCGAACTGCCTGCGCTCCGGTATGCGCCCTTGATGACGCGAGCCCAGCTTTTTCGAGGCAACGGCGGGCGGTGGCCGCGATGAGTCGTACGAACAACCCCGCTCCCGTCACGAGCCACCCGGACTGGTGCGCCCCGGATCGCTGCGGCTACCTGGTGCCGCCAGTGATGACGCACATGGCCCGCCGTCACCGCGGCCCGATGCAGCGGGTCGGCGAGAACCGGGCGGGCGGACTCGTCGTCACCTACCTCATCAGTGACGCACTGGGCAGTCCCATGGTCGGTGTCCACGTGACGTGCCGGGCCGGGATCGCCTGGGCAGAGTTGCCCTTGCCGCAGGCGGCCCAACTGGTCGAGCAACTTCACGGATTGCTGGCACAGATCACAGGGCGGCAGAGGGCCGGCGATGAGTGAGGGTGCTGCCCTTCCAGAGGGCCGGTCGCCGTCGCCGATCGCGCCGGTCGTGTGCCCGGTCTGGTGTCGAGGCTGCGGACCGAACGACCCGATGCACCGCGGGTTTCTCACCACGATCGGGCGGGAGCGGACCGGGTGGGTCACCGTCCAACTGGTCGTCGACCGGTTCGCCCGCCGCGACCTGGCCGTGAAGCTCGACGCGACCCGTTACGGCGCGACGCAGACCGTACTCCTGTCGTGCGCCCAGGTGGACCGGCTCATTGACGAGCTGGTCTACGCCCAGCTGGAGATGCTGATACCGGCAGACGGTGGCGAGCAGGCCGGAGAGAGGCGGTGAACGCCAACACCCGTCGGGGCTCAGCCGTTCCTCGTACTCCTGGCCTGCGCCCTGCGCGGTCACCGCGAGCAGCGGTAGCCGTACCGCCGGTTCCTGAGCGGCCTGCCGGCGGGACCACCTGGCAGACGTTGGAACGTCTAGGGGGTACGGTGACCGGTGTGCAAGGCCGGGACTGGCGCCCTCGCTACCTGCAGCTCGCGGAAGAGTTGCGGGCGAAGATCGTGAGCGGCGAACTGGCCCCCGGCACTCTGATGCCTAGTGAGACTGAGTTGGCCGACACCTCGGGCCTGTCGCGAACGAGCGTCCGCAACGCCATCCGGCAGCTCCGGGAATGGGGCCTGGTTCGCGCGGAGCAGGGGCGCGGGACTTACGTGCGGGCACCCCGCCAGCGGGTACGCCGCCGCAACACCGAGCGGTACCAGTGGGAGAAGGAACGCGTCCTGCTCGACGAGGACGAGCGGCTCAAGACCGGCGCCACCGAGCATGACACCGGCCTGACCGTCGATGATCTCAAGTTTCACGCCGAGTACTCCCGGGTGGAAGCTGATGCGGAGATGGCGGCGGCGTTGCAGGTCGAGCCGGGTACGCCGCTGCTGCGCCGGGTCTACTGGACATCCTCGAAGCACGAGAACGCGCCGCTGACCATGTCGTACTCCTATCTGCCTTATGAGCTGGTGGCCGCGAACCCGGACCTGCTCGACGAGAGCAAGGAGCCGTGGCCCGGCGGTACACAGCATCAGCTCTACACGCTCGGCATCGAGCTGGATCGTATCGACGACGAGATCCGGGCACGTCCGCCGTCACCGGATGAGGCCGAGTTGCTGGACATCGACCCGGGCGTCTCCGTGCTCACCGTGCGGAAGACCTCCACCGACACCACCGGCCGGATCGTCGAGGTTGCCGACGTGGTGATGCCGGGCGATCGCACCGAGCTTGTCTACTCCCACAAACTCCAGCGGTGGAAAACTTGACGCAGCTCGTCTCGGTCATCACCCCGGTTCACGCGCCCAGCATCGAGTACCTGGCTGGCGCCTACGAGTCGTTGGCCAAGCAGGAAATGCCTGACGGCTGGGACTGGGAATGGCTCGTCCAGGAGGACGGGCAGGCCGCCGCCCTGGTCGACGCGCTGCCCCACGATCCCCGGATAAGTCTCGGCACCGGCCGTCCTGGTGGGCCTGGCGTTGCCCGTACCCTCGCGCTTGCTCGCGTCTCCGGTCAACTCATCAAGGTGCTGGACGCTGACGACCAGTTGACCCCCGGCGCGCTCGCCCGGGACATCGTCGCATTCGACGCACACCCGCAGATCGGCTGGACCACCTCGCGGGTACTCGACCTGCTACCCGACGGGTCGACCGCCGGTTGGGACAAGGACCCGGCCGGCGGTCTCATCGACCGCGGTTCGGTTCTGTCGTTCTGGCGGGCCAACGACTACCGGGCATCGGTGCACCCGGCGACGCTGTGCCTGCGGCGGGATCTCGTCTTCGCCCTGGGTGGCTGGATGGCCCTTCCCGCCTCCGAGGACACGGGCCTGCTGCTCGCGGCCAACGCCGTCAGCGCCGGCTACTTCACCCGCGAGTACGGGCTGCTCTACCGCAAGTGGCCCGGCCAGGTCACCAGCCATGCCGCGCATCGGGAACCGGCCGAGTATCAGGCCCGGATGAGGATCATCGAGGCCAGAGCCGACACCCTGGCCTCGATGCTGCCGAACGGTCTACCGCTCACTCCTCTGGCGTAGCCTCGTGCCCCGGCATGCCGTGTGTACGCCGCCGCTCCTTCATCTCCGCTTCGTAGATGTGCCGCCGACCGCCGGCTAGCTTCTCCCGCGCGTCCCGTTCGATCTCCTGGAACGCCGCGTAGTAGCCGTCGTCGAACTCCTCCAGGATTTGGAAGGTCCAACGGCCGGGTAGCAGATTTCGGCCTAGGAGTTCGCGCTCCACCCGGTCGGCGATCTCCTGATGCCCGGCCTCACGCATAAGCTCCACAACTTTGTCGAGCGTAAGGTCGGCGCCGCCCACGAGTTGATGTGCCGAGTAAAGGTGTCCCCGTACACGGTGCACCGTCTCCAGGGATTTACTCAGTTCACCCAATGCTTCAATGGTTTTGTCGTCGACATCGGGGGGCCTGTGGTGCTCCTGATCGACTGATCTGGCGTCATCGTCTCTCATGGTCTCTTAGTACCCCATGGGGCTACCACGACACCCGCCGGGGGATCGCTGGCCAGCAGCAATCCCCCCAATCATTGGCGGCTACAGAGGTAGGTGCTGCCGCAGCAGCACGATGACTAGAGTCATAATCCACATCAGATCCTTCTTCGAAATGCTAAAAGAGATTTTTGAATTAAATTTGAAGTCCAGCATAGATAAAGCTATCCTCTCTAGGGAGTGAGTTTGCGATTATTGGCCTCGGTTTGGCCGGCTGTCGCGACACCAGAACTTTAGCGCTCTACACCTACTTGGGTCAAGTGTCAAGTATAGTCTAATCAATCTATAGTTCCGCCTTCGCGCGCCATTTCAGGCGCCTACCTTTCGCCTGATTTATATGCCCGATCTAAATTAGTTAGACTAATTCTTTGGTGTCTTTATAAATGATTTAGAGTAAATTCTTGGGGCTGGATGATCGGATCGCCTGGCCGGCGCCCGCCTGCACCCCCGTGACTTGTTGACTTGTCTGCCAAGTGCCGTCTACCTTGGAGTCTCAACTTGGCAGACATGCCAACAACCTGGAGGTTGAGCGATGGCTCTGCGTGGCGGTACGAGGTTCGCCGTGCGTTGTGAGGACGTGTTCCCGGCGGGGTGCGCCCTGGTCCCCGAGTCCCTGGGTGAGGTCGAGGACTACGACGAGAAGACCGGCCGGCGCAGCCCGGCGAAGGACAAGCTGACCGGCCAGCGGGTGTGGCAGGTCCGCGTGATGGACCTGGACCCGGAGCTCGGCAAGCGCTCTCGGGAGACGACGGTCAAGATCTCCGCCGACTACCAGCCGGTCCCGCCGACGGGTGCGCCGTTCGAGGCGGTGGAGTTCGAGGGCATGACGGTCACGCCGTACGTGTCGAACAACAACCGGATGGCGTACTCGCTGCGGGCGACCGGGATGCGAGCGCCGGCGGGCGTGGCCAAGAAGGCGGCGGCATAGCCGTATCAGGTGGGGGCGGGGCTGTCAGGTCTTGGCGGACGGCAGCCCCGCCCTCTGTCTCTTCCCCCTGCTCTGTCGAGAGAGGTAGTGACGTGTCCAAGCGTAGGCGTTCGCCTGCCCCGGCTCAGCCTCGGTGCGGCGTGTGTCAGTCCCGGTTCGACCCGGCCGGCGGTGCGGCTGACCGCTGCCCACTCTGTGTCGGGCAGCTCGTTCTCCCGTTCCCTCCGGTCCGCGATGCGTCGGGCCGGTTCGTGTCGATGCGGGGTGCGCGATGATGCGCCGGCCGCGTGGCGAGGTGGTGCTGACGACCGCTGGGGATCTGCTGGTGCTCCGGCCGAAGCGGTTCGTCCTGCCGATGTGGGCGGTCGTGCTCGGCCTGGTGCTGCGCTGGCTCGCCCGGGGCTGCTGGTGGTGCCTGCGCCACCCGGTCACCGTCGGCCTAGTCGTGCTCGCCGTCGTCCTCTACGCCGACTACGGCTGGGCGGGCCTGGTCGTGCCGCTGGTCCTGGCCTCGGCGGTGTCGGCCGTGTGGCGGTGGCGCGATGAAGCGTCCTGGTGGCGGTGGGGCGCCGGGCCGCTGCTCGGCCGGTTCCGTCAGGTCTTCGTCTACCGGCGGGCCTGGCGGGAGGCCATGACCCTGTGCGGCCTGGCCGAGACGTACGACCGTCGCGCCGTCCTGCCCGAGCTGCTGCGCGTGCGCTCGGATCAGGCGCTCGACGTGCTGACCATCCGCATGGTTCGCGGGCAGACCCCGGCCGACTTCCAACAGGTCACGGCGAACCTCGCGTACGCCTTCGGCCGGCGGCACGCCCGGGTCTACTCCGAGCGGCCCGACGACCCGCCGACCCGTAGCGGCTACTGGGCGCTGCTGCTGCGGCTGGTGGACCGGGTGCGGTTCCGGGACCGGCCGACCGTGGTCTACCTGGTGCTCGTCCGCACCGATGCTCTGCGTCCGGTGGTGGCGCCGTTCGACGCTCCGGCCGTCCCCGACTTCACCGCGCTGCCGCTGGCTCGGCGGGAAGACCTGGGCACCTGGTCCCTGCACCTGCTCGCCACGCACATCCTCATCGGTGGGGCCACCCGGTCCGGTAAGGGCTCGGTGCTCTGGTCGCTGGTCCGGGCGCTGGCCGGCGGCATCACCTCCGGCCTGGTCCGGCTCTGGGTGATCGATCCCAAGGGCGGGATGGAGTTCGCCATGGGCCGGCCGTTGTTCGCCCGGTTCGCCTGCAAGTCGTTCGAGGCCATGGCCGACCTCCTCGACGAGGCCGTGGCCGTGATGCGAGAGCGGCAATCCCGGCTCGCCGGCAGGGTCCGGGTGCACACCCCGACCGAGGCTGACCCCCTGGTCGTGGTCGTCATCGACGAGATGGCCGCGCTGACCGCGTACCTACAAGACGTCGACCTGCGCAAGCGCATCGCCGGCTCGCTCGGGCTGCTGCTGTCCCAGGGTGCCGGGGTCGGCGTGCTGGTGGTGGCCGCGTTGCAGGACCCCCGCAAGGAGGTGCTGCCGTTCCGGGACCTGTTCCCGACCCGCATCGCTCTCGGCCTGACCGAGGCGGCTCAGGTCGACCTTGTGTTGGGCGACGGTGCCCGCAACCGGGGCGCCCTGGCCGACCAGATGCCCCGATGGGCCAAGGGCGTCGGCTACGTGATCCTCGACGGCACCCCGGAACCGATGCGGGTCCGGTTCTCCTACGTCACCGACGACCACATTCGGGAACTGGCCCAGCAGTACCCGGCCCCGGCCGACGCCGCGGACATCCTCGCCCAGGTCGGCCGCGAGTCGACGCCCGAACCGGTCCGGCCGGCCCTGCCCCGGCAGCGTCGCGGGCCACTGCTGCCCGACGCGCTGCGCAACATCCTCGACGCCGACGGGGATGAGTCGCGGTGACCGCCCCGACCTTCTACCGGCTCCGTGCACCCAACCCGGACGGCGCGAGCAGCACTGCGGTGTCCGTCCGCGTCGACCCCGCCCGGCCCGACCCGTACCCGGTCTATCTCGCCGTCGGCGGCGGTCGGCGCCGCATGTACCTGACCCCCGACGAGGCGTGGGCGCTGTGGCGCTGCCTCTCCGAAGCGGTGGCCTCCCTCGGCGAGCCACCCGACCACATCCGTACCCGCGTCGCCCCGGCCCGGAGGTAACCGATGTCCCTCAAGAGCTTCTTCCTCGGCGCCCACCGTCTCAAGCCGCTGCACATCGACCTGAACGGCTCCCCGGACCGACTCGCCGCCGCCCTGCACGGCTTGGCGCACATGGTCCGCCGCCGCAGTGACCTCGACGGGCAGCGCATCCGCATCACCGTCACCATTCGCATCCCGGAAGGTGACTTCGAATGATCCGCCACCGAGCCGAGTCGGGCATCCGGGTGCTGATCCTGCTCGCCATCGGCACCATGGCCGGCGCCGCCGCCTTCACCCACGTCCACGACCTCACCGTCGCCCACGGCCAACCCGACTGGATCGGCTGGGCCAACGCCGTAGCCGTCGAGCTGATGGCCATCTACCTCGGCCTAGAGATCCGCGCCCGCCGCCGTGATGGTCGACCCGCCGGCCTGGTCGGCGTGCTCCTGATCGCGTTCGCGCTGCTCTCCCTCGCCGCCCAGGTCGCCGAAGCCGAACCCTCCGTCTGGGGCTGGATCGTCGCGGCCGTTCCGTCGCTGGCCTTCCTCGCCCTGGTCAAGGTCGTCCTGTCCAGCGCACCCACCACCCCGCCGGCTCCCGAGCCCGACCAGCCGCAGGGTGACTGGTACGACGAGCCGCAGCCTGTCGAACCCGCGCCGCCGGCTTCGGTGATGCCGCCGGCATCAGTCCCGGTGCTGCCTCCGGCCGTTGTCGTCCCGTCCAACCGGCCCCAGGTCGTCGGGATCATCCGATGACGGCTCCAACCCTGCCCGGCCTCGAACCCGCCCCGGCCCCGGTTGCTCCTCGGCCGGGGTCGCGGGCGGCCCGCATGGCGCTACCCCGCTCGATCGACGTGCTGAAAGACATCGCCATCGAGTACGGCGTCTGCGTCCGCCCCCTGGCAATGCGCCGCACCGACCTCGACACCGGCCTGACCGAAGTCATCGACCTGCCCTGTGGCGCGACCCGCGAGGACAAGTGCCCGCCGTGCGCCAAGAAGAACCGCCGGCTACGGCAAGCCCAGATCCGCGAGGGCTGGCACCGGGCCGACGAGCCACTACCCGGCCCGGAACCCGCAACCGAGGCACAGAAGTCCCTGATCCTGTTCCGCGCACACCTGGAGTTCTCCCGCGACGAGGCCGTACGCGCCGCCCAGTGGGACCAGGTGACCGACCTCGACGAGGCAATCCGCGAGGTAGAGGAAGCCATCGCCGCTGAGGGCCTACGCGGCCGCGTCGGACCACCGCACGCCACCGACGACGAGGACCAGGACGACGAGCCCGGCCCAAGGCGCAAGCGCTCCACGAAGCGACGCCAAGATGCTCCCGAACTGCCCCGGCGCAAGGTCGAGCGCCGCACCGTCGGCAAGACCTACACCGCCCCCGACGGCGCCACCTACCAACCGTCGATGTGGCTCACCCTCACCCTCGACTCGTACGGCCCGGTCCGCCCCGACGGCACCCCCGTCAACCCGGCCAGGTACGACTACCGCCGCGCAGCCTGGGACGCCGTGCACTTCCCCCGGCTGCTCGACCGGTTCTGGCAGAACCTCCGACGGTGCGAAGGCTGGAACGTCCAGTACGCCGGCTGCGTCGAGCCGCAACGCCGTCTCGCCCCACACGCCCACTTCGCCATCCGCGGCACCATTCCCCGCGACGTCCTCCGCACCGTGGCGGCGGCCACCTACCACCAGGTGTGGTGGCCCTCGGTCGACGTCCAGCGCTACACCCTCGACCGGCTCCCGATCTGGGACGAGCAGGCAGGGGCATGGGTCGACGCCGACACCCGCGAGCAACTGACCACCTGGACGGAAGCCCTCGACGCCATCGACGACGACCCGGACGCGGACCCGGTGCACGTCGTCCGCTTCGGCGCCCAAGTCGATGCCCGCGGCGTCATGCCCGGCACCGAGGACGCCGAGCGGACCATCCGGTACGTCACCAAATACATCACCAAGCACACCGGCGACTGCCACAAGGCGACCACCGACCGGCAACGCAAGCACCTCGACCGGCTCTGGCAGCAACTCCAGCTGACCCCCTGCACCGACCGCTGCGCCAACTGGCTGCTCTACGGCGTCCAGCCGAAGAAGGCGCACGCCAAGCTCAAGCCCGGCCGCTGCAAGGGCAAGGTCCACCAGCGCGACACCCTCGGCATCGGCGGCCGGCGCATCCTCATCTCCCGCGACTGGTCTGGCAAGACCCTCGCCGACCACAAGCACGACGCGCGGGCCTGGGTGCGGGCACTGCTCGGCGTCACCACCGACGGCACCCAGCTCGTCGACGACCAGGGCGACACCACCGAACGGGTCCGGCACGCATGGGAACTCGCCCGACCCGACGACCCCGATGTCGGCCCGATGACCCACCGACTCATGCGGTCGATCAGCGAACGCGCGCGCTGGCGGTCCGAACTGCTCGCCGCCAAGGACCGGGCCGCGCAGGAGTCCCCAGATCTTTCGGCAACTCAGCACAGCGCACAGCACGACGGGGAGGAACCGCAGTGAACGAGGAGTTGTTGACCGTGCCGGAAGTGCTCGCCGAGCTGCGCGTACCGCGCTCGACCTGGTTCTACTGGCGGCAGACCGGCAAGGGACCACGGGTGATCAAGCTTCCGAACGGACAGCTGCGGGTCCGCCGGTCGGCGCTCGGTCGGTGGCTCGGGGACCTGGAGCAGGACGCGGCATGAAGAGCTACGAGGTCCAGATTTGGGAGATCGCCAAGCGCGCCGACCGGAAGGCTCGGCCGTGGCGGGTCCGCTGGGCGGTGAGCGGCCAACGCTTCGAGGACATGTTCCGTACCAAGGCCCTGGCGCACTCGTTCCGCGCCGAGCTGGTCCAGGCGGCCAACGCGGGGGAGCCCTTCGACCCCGCAACCGGGCGCCCGGTCTCCGAGGCCAGAACCAAGAACCCCACCACCTGGTACGCCCACAGCCGCGCGTACGTCGAGATGAAGTGGCCCCGGGCGGCGGCCAAGACCCGGCGCTCGATCGTCGAGGCGCTGACCTCGATCACGGTCACCCTGACCCGGCCGACAAAGCGCGGCCGACCGACTGACGCTCTGCTCCGTGAAGCGCTCTACCTCTACGGCCTCAACCCCCGCCGCTGGTCCGACGAGATCCCGCCCGACCACGCGGCAGCGCTTGCCTGGCTGGAAACCGCGTCCCTCCCGGTCGTCGAGCTGGACTCGCCCGCGATGGTCCGCCGCGTCCTCGACAGCCTGTGTGTACGCCTCGACGGCAAGCCCGCGGCTGCCTCCACCGTCCAGCGGAAGCGCGCCACCTTCTACAACGTGCTCGGGTACGCCGTCGAGCTGGAGCTGATCGCCTCCAACCCGGTCGACCGGGTCCAGTGGACTGCTCCCGAGGTCGCCCAGTCCATCGACCGGCGGGTGGTGGCGAACCCGGCCCAGGTCGCCACGCTGCTGGAGGCGGTGAAATCTCTCGGCAAACGCGCCGACAAGGTCACGGCCTTCTTCGGCTGTCTCTACTACGCGGGGATGCGTCCCTCCGAGGCCGCGGACCTACGGCGGGAGGACTGCGACCTTGCCGGCCGGTGCGCCGACTGCGGGGCCGACTTCGACGACCTGGCGGCGGTCAAGCCTTCCCGGTCCTGCGACCACGAGAAGATTGAATACCGCTGGGGCCGCCTGGTGCTCGCCGGTACCTCGCCGCGCGCCGGGTCGCACTGGACCGATGACGGCGGCTCCCACGAACGGCGCGGGCTCAAGCACCGGGGGAGGGCCGAGACTCGTACGGTCCCGATCCCGCCCCGGCTCGTCGAGCTGCTGTGCGTGCACGTCGAGAATCACGGTGTCGGCCCGGACGGTCGGTTCTTCCGGGGCCTGCACGGTGGGCCGCTCTCCGAGTCGGTCTACGACCGGTGGTGGAAGCTTGCCCGCGAGAAGGCGCTGACCGAATCGCAGGTCGCCTCGCCGCTCGTCCGCCGGCCCTACGACCTGCGGCACGCGGCGGCCTCGCTCTGGCTGAATGCCGGCGTGCCGCCGACCGAGGTCGCCCGACGCCTGGGCCACGGCGTCGCCGTCCTGCTCCGCGTCTACGCCAACTGCATCGACGGCGGAGACGACACCATGAACGACAAGATCGGCGACGCCCTCGGATGACTGACCGGGTTTGGCTCTGGGGTGGCGGGCGAGAATGCCTAGGTGATTTACGAAGTGATGTTCAACCTGGCGGTAGCGGTGGCGCTGGGCTTGGTCGCCGTGCTCGCAGTGGTACGCCTGACCATGTGGTTCTTGCGGGCGATGAGACGAGGTGCGGCCTCGCTGCCGGGGGCGCTGAAGTCACTGACGGTCGAGCCGCCGCAGGGACGGGCCTTCAACGACTCCCGCGACGTGTGGCCGATGCCGAAGGACGACTGAGGCGCACTACATGTGGGCGTGGGCAGATGGTGGGCGACAGAGCAACAGCGTTCGCCTGACAGGAGAGAAGTAGCAGCTCAGGCCGCCTGCCAACGGCAAGATCACGGACGCCCTGTAAATCCGTCGCGAAAGCTTCAGAGGTTCGAATCCTCTACCCGCCACCAGGTGCAGAAAGAGGCCCCTGACCAGCGTGAACGCCGGTCAGGGGCCTCTTTTGTGAGCCTCACTCAGTACCGCTCCAGCCTGCTCGATCTCGCTGGCTGTGTCGCATGCGTGTCACCGGGAAGTTGGCTACCCGAGGTGCTGGAGCAGGGCCTGCCCCCGCCCTCAGCCCGGGCGAGGTGGCGCGGCTGCGCGGGGCCCGACCAGCCGGACCACCTCCACAGCCTGCGGCCGGGCCGGTGCAGGTCCAGCGTCGCGCGTCCAACAGCGGCGCCGTCATGATCTTCGGGCAGAAAGTCGCCCTCGGCCGCGTCCACGCCGGCAAGACCGTCACCATCCACGTCACAGACACCGAACTGGCCATCGCCTGCGACGACGGCACCCGCATCGTCCGGCGCACCACCGACCAGCCCCGTCCGCAACCTCAAGGCCAGCCGACCCCGCAAGAAGCATCGGGTCACGCCATGGACGACGACGACCAAGCATCGCCGCCGGGCGAGTGCTTCAATCTGCGGCGTGGAGGATCAGCGGACCTGGTTGCAGCAGCTGCCGACCGACGTCCGCGACCGCGCACGATCGTTGTTGGAGGCGCTGGACCAGCTCGGCTGCGACGACCCAGACGGATGGGCCCGCTCCGAAATCGAGGAGGACATCCCGCAGCTGGCCAGATACCGCCTCCTGCGCACACTCTGGCCGCAGATGATTGACGACTGGCGCAACGGCATTACCAACATCCCCGCTGCCCGACGGGCCCTCGAAGCGGGAGCAGGCCAGCAAGATCTCACCCAGCTAGCCCGAGCCGTGGCCTACGAAACGGTGTTCGCCATGCTCTGCCACCTCGCCGACGACGACCACCGCATCGGCCAACTCCCGTCCTGGGCTCTGATCGAGGTCAGCTCTGCCGGCGAGTCGACGGGACGGTGCCTCGATGGCCTCCACGAAGACCTCCTCACCCTCGACCCCTCCGGCCGCGAAGGCCAAGACCTCTGGAGCTGACAGCCACGACCCCGCAAGGCCGGCCTATTCATTTAGGTCAACTGACAAGCATGTGGTGGGACGGATCCGTCAAGCATCAGGTGGGACTAGACACGTGAGGGCGGCAGGTGCCAGCGGGACCTCCCGTTGACATGCTCTGTGCACGTCGCCCGGTGTCGTCTGTCTGGGTTCGCGACCGGCGGCTGTTCCTGTACGGCTATCGGTCGGCATTGCTGTTCACAGCGGCTGCCCGGGCCAGCTGGAACCTGCTCCCTGAAGAGGGATTACCGGTGATCGGATTCGCGTTTTGGGTCCGGGGGAGCTGGCCCGCTGTGAGACTGGGCGAGTGCGAGCACCGTCGGTGCTCTGGCGCGAGCCGACGCAACCTGGCGGTGGGGAAGATGCCGAACGACACCGAAATTCGTCCCTTCCGGCTCGACACGTCGGAGGACGCGCTCGCCGATCTGCGTCGCCGGATTGCGGCTACCCGCTGGCCCAGTCGCGAGTTGGTCACCGACCGCTCCCAGGGGGTGCAGTTGGCGACGATGCAGGAGGTGGCCCGCTACTGGGTGACCGACCACGACTGGCGTGCGTTCGAGACGAAGCTGAACGCGTTGCCGCAGTACACGACGAGCATCGACGGCGTCGAGATCCACTTCATTCACGTACGGTCGCAGCACGAGGACGCGCTGCCGCTGATCATGACGCACGGTTGGCCGGGTTCGGTCGTCGAGCTGCTCGGGGTGGTCGGTCCGCTCACCGACCCGACCGCGCACGGTGGCTCTCCGGAGGACGCCTTCCACCTGGTGCTGCCATCCCTGCCCGGCTATGGCTTTTCCGGAGAACCGACCGAGCCCGGCTGGGACTCCAACCGCATGGCGCGGGCCTGGGCGGTGCTGATGCAGCGTCTCGGCTACTCGCGCTACGTCGCACAGGGGGGCGATGTGGGCGCTGCCGTCACGGACGCGATGGGCCGCCAGGGGCCCGAAGGGCTGCTCGGCATCCACGTCAACCTGCTCGCCGGGGCGATCGGCATCAAGGACCAACTGCCTGCGGAGTCGGCGCAGGAGCGCGCGGCGCTCGACGCGCTGAACCTGTTTGCGAAGGACGGCTTCGGCTACTTCCTGGAGCAGTCCACTCGACCGCAGACGATCGGGTACTCCCTGCTGGATTCGCCGGTCGGGCTGGCTGCCTGGATGTTCGACCATGACACGGACAGCTACTACAAGATGTCCCGGGCGTTCGTCGACGGTGCGACGACGGGCGGCCTCACCCGCGAGTCCATCGTCGACAACGTCACCCTGTACTGGCTGACCGCCACCGGCGCCTCGTCCGCCCGGTGGTACTGGGAGCTGGGACGGTTCCAGGCGGCGGCCATGGCTTCCGGTCAGGCTCCGCCGCCGGTCGCCGTTCCGGTCGGTTTCACCACCTTCCCCGGCGAGATCTGGGCCGCTCCGCGCAGCTGGGCCGAGGCGGTCTACCCCGGCCTGACGTACTTCAACGAGGCGGACCGCGGCGGCCACTTCGCGGCCTGGGAGGAACCGGAGCTCTTCGCTGCCGAGGTGCGGGCCGCGTTCCGGCCGCTGCGGTAGGTCCGAGCCGGTAGGTCCGAGCCCTCGCCATCTGGCCCTGGACGCGGGCCGTGCGGGTCCGTTCACCGCCACCGCCCGAACACCGACGACCAGACGCCAGCGGGAAACGTATGGAGTCCGTCGATCCGTCGCGAAGGCTACAGAGACTCGAAGCGCCTGCCTGTGGCTGTGATAATCGAGAGGCTCCGATCCTATGGATCCCGGAGGATTGTTGTGTTCAACTGGTCACCGGTTGCGAACCCGTCCGGCCGGTGTCATCGCAGTGGGGGAGTTGCCTGCCGGCTTTGCACGGGAGGCGGGCTTTGGGCCTGGAAGCGGCATCCATGACGTAGATGCAAATTGCGGCTATAACTTGAACACGCATCATCTGCGCGCCTCACCCGGCGAGCCAACGACCTTGCTGGGCATCCGTCGTTGAAACCCTCGGGCCGACTGGTCGGGCCCGCGCTGCTCAACCGTCCGACCGCTTTGCGGGTTGCGCCTCGTGTGGCACCATCGTGGAATCTTGCCTTCCCGACACCCCTGCCATGAGGAGCACACGATGTCTGGTCAAAGGCTGGCCCGGCGGGTCGGCATGGTGGTTGCAGTGCTGGCTCTCGCGGTAGTGGCTGGCGGGGCTTCCGGCTTCGGGGAGTTCCAAGCTTTCGATTTCGTCTGGACAGCACCACTCCGCTAGGCCGAGGCAGGCGGCACCCACGCCACGGCTGACGGTGTCGCCAGCCTCGTTCACCGGCAGTGCATGATTCTGTCGCAGTGACCGGTAAGGAGTGGTATGGCCGACCGCCGGTCCGCGTCAGGCGGCTCTGGGTCTCCTAGCCGCCCGGCTCAGTACGCGTGGTTCATCACCGGGCCGCTGGCGTTCGCGGCCGCGATCTTCTCAACGATCATCGGGTTGGTCAGTCAGGACCACTTCCGGTCCTGGGGCCTCGCCGCAGTTCTGCTGGCTGTGATGGTGGTTGCCGGCCTGCCGATGCTCAACTTCGTCATCGGGCGGCAGTCCTTCGGCTCGCGGCTCACCGAGATTCCCCTCGTGGTGGCGTTCTTCTTCCTGCCTCCACTGATGGTGGTGGCGGCGTACACGCTCTCGACGCTGATCACCCATCTGCGTTACCGCTTCGGCCCGGCGAAGCTGGCCTTCAACGTCGCCAACGCCTCCGCCGCCGCATCGCTCGCCGGCCTCGTGCTGCTGGCGCTCCCGCCGGTGGACGGCAACGTCGGGCCACGGACGTGGGCTGTGCTCTTCGTCGCTGCCAGCACGATCCTCATCTCGACCTTGGCCGGTGTGGCGGGCGTCATCGCGATCATGCACGGGTGGCAGGCGGCACTGGGCGTGCTGCGCAACGCGTTGCCGCCCCTGCTGACCTCCGGTGTCAACATCGTCGTCGGGCTGGTCGTCCTGATCGCGGTGCACACAACCTGGTGGTCGTCGGTGCTGATCGTCGTGCTCGCGGCGGCGCTCGCGAAGGTCTACCGGTCGTACGAGCAGTTCTTCCGTCAGCACCGGACCCTCGGCGACATGTACGAACTCACCCAGGCGATGACCGCCAACGGGCAGAGCGGCAACCTCGCCGACGTCCTCCTCGGTCGGATCCGGGGGCTCATGCAGGCCGAGTACGCGACGCTGTGGCTGCCGGCGCAGGGGCGTCACCCGGAGGTGATGCTGACCGCGCGGGTCGACGACGCCGGCCTGCTGGACACGTCGCCGACGCCGGTGATCCTGCGTGAGGAGGCCCGACGTCAGCGCCGCAGTCTGGCGATGGGGGTCCGCCTCGGAGGCGAGGAGGGCCTGCGGGCGTCGCTGCACAACACCGGCGTGAAGGACATCATCGTTGTGCCGCTCTACTCCGGCCAGGCGGTGATCGGCACGCTGGAGGTGGTCAACCGGCTCAGCGACGTCGGGCACTTCACGTCCGGAGACATTCCCGTCTTCGAGACGGTCGCCGCGCACGCGGCCGTGGCCCTGGAGAATTCGCGACTGGTCGACCGGCTTCGGCACGATGCGCACCACGACACGTTGACCGGGCTGCCCAATCGTCGGCGGATCACCGGGGCACTGGATGAGTCGGTCAAGATCCGCGCGCCGGGTGAGGTGGTGGCGCTGCTGCTCTTCGACGTCGACGGCCTGCGGCAGGTCAACGAGTCGCTGGGGCACGCGGCCGGGGACAAGGTCCTCATCGAGGTCGCCACCCGGTTGCGGGCCAGCGCGCCGTCGTCGGCTCTGGTGGGCCGTGCCGGCGGGGACGAGTTTCTGGTGACGCTGCGGTTGGAGAGCGCCGAGGCCGCGCTTGAGCTGGCGGCCCAGCTGCGCGACCAGATCCGTGACGAGATGGTCTTCGACGCGCTCACCCTCGACGTGAACACCGCCGTCGGGGTGGCCGTACACCCGGATCATGGCAGCGACGCGGCGACCCTGCTGCTTCGGGTCGACCTCGCCGCCACGGCGGCCAAGTCGGTGCCGGGCAGCGTGCAGCTGTTCAACCCGGCGCTGGAGTCCCGTTCGCTGCGCCGGCTGGGCCTGGCCGGCGATCTGCGCCGAGCCCTGGACCAGGGCGAGCTGGAGGTCTACTTCCAGCCCAAGGTGACTCTGCGGGATCGGCGCCTGGTGGGTGTCGAGTGCCTGGCCCGGTGGGAGCACCCGGCGCACGGCACGGTCGCTCCGGAGGACTTCGTGGCGGTGGCCGAGCACACCGGCCAGTTGAGCCGGCTCACCGAGGTGGTGCTCCGCGAGGGTCTTCGCCGCAGTCGGGACTGGGCGCTGGCCGACCAGCCGCTGCCCATCGCGGTCAACCTCTCGGCCCGTACGCTCATCGATCAGCACTTCCCGGACCGGGTCCAGGAGTTGCTGGCCGAGTACAAGGTGCCGGCGCAGCGCCTCACCCTGGAGATCACCGAGTCGGGGGTGCTGGACGGCACGGACCGGCCGATCCCCACCCTGCAACGGTTGCGGGATCTTGGCGTACGGCTGTCGGTGGACGACTTCGGCACCGGCGACTCGTCCCTGGCGCACCTGCGGCGGCTGCCGGTGCACGAGGTGAAGGTGGACCGCTCCTTCGTGCAGGGCATGGCGACCGATCCGGGGGACCTGGCGATCGTCAACGCGGTGGTGACTCTCTCCCAGCAGTTCGGCTTGGCCGTGGTGGCCGAGGGGGTGGAGAGCGAGCTGACCCTGGAGCTTCTCCAGGACATCGGCTGTGAGATCGGGCAGGGCTTCCTGTTCAGCAGGCCGCTGCCGTACGAGCGGTTGGCGGCCTGGTTCGGTGCGCAGGTGGAGCCGGAAACAATCTCCAACGGGGAGTTGCCGCGCCTTCGTGTCGTGCCCTGAGCAGGGCACGGACGATCACGGGGGATCCGATTTCACCTGTCGAGCCGGGCCGTGTACTCTTACTCCTGCGCGCCCCACGGGGAGATCGCGCAGGCCCCCTTAGCTCAGTCGGCAGAGCGTCTCCATGGTAAGGAGAAGGTCTACGGTTCGATTCCGTAAGGGGGCTCGAGGGTTCAGCTGGACCCATCGCAGCGGTGTAGCTCAGATGGTAGAGCAAGCGGCTCATAATCGCTGTGTCGCCGGTTCAAGTCCGGCCACCGCTACTCTCGTCTTCCGGGCTAGTTGCCGGTGGTCGTAAGAATGGGCGCTTCTGGCGCCCACTTTGCATGTCCGCGCTGTCAGCGTCTAGGCTGGCGCGTCGTAGTTGTTTCCGTTAGCGAGGAAGGCACTCCGCCGTGGCGAAGGCTACCGATGTCCGGCCGAAGATCACTTTGGCGTGTGTGGAGTGCAAGGAGCGCAACTACATCACGCGCAAGAACCGGCGCAACGACCCCGACCGCATCGAGCTGAAGAAGTTCTGCCCGCGTGATGGTCGGCACACGGTCCACCGCGAGACCCGCTGATCGCTGGCCGGCCTTTCGGGCCGGCCGCTGTCGAAGCTTTCCTATCGCCGATCTGACCGGTTTGGTGCGGCTCCGCCGCCACCTACCGGTCGGGTCGGCGATAGGGCTTTCCGTGTAGGTTCGCGGCATGCCTCTGGACCCTTCTTTCGTCGGCCGGACCTATCCGCCGACCGCCCCCTACCTGGTGGGCCGAGAAAAGATCCGCGAGTTCGCCAGCGCCATCGGCGCCACCGACGCGGCCCACCATGACCCGGCGGCCGCGCAGGCGCTGGGCCACCCCGACGTGGTGGCCCCGCCGACGTTCCCGGTGATCGTGACGATGGCCGCGAGCCGCCAGATCATCGAGGACCCGGCCCTGGGTGTCGACTACAGCCGTCTGGTCCATGGCGACCAGCGGTTCGCGTACACCCGGCCGGTGGTCGCAGGCGACGAGCTGGTCTGCACCAACACCATCGAGGACGTCAGCACCCGGGGTGGGCACGGCTTCCTGACCACGCGCACCGACGTGAGCACCGTCGGCGGGGAACCTGTGGTCGCGGTCTGGGCCAGGTATGTCATCCGTGGGGAGGCGTGAGATGGAGTTGCCAGCACAGACGTTTCAGGTGACCCGGGCGGACCTGATCCGCTACGCCGGGGCCTCGGGCGACTTCAACCCGATCCACTGGAGCGACCGGGTCGCCACCAAGGTGGGTCTGCCCGGGGTGATCGCCCACGGCATGTTCACCATGGCGCTGGTGGGGCGGGCGGTGACCGAGTGGGCCGGGTCGCCGGACGCGGTGGTCGAGTACGGCGTGCGTTTCACCCGGCCGGTGGTGGTCCCGGACGACGACCAGGGCACCGAGATCGAGGTCACCGCGCGGGTGCGGGAGGTGACCGAGGACGGTCTCACCCGACTCGAGGTGACCGCCACCTGTCTGGGTGAGAAGGTGCTGTCGCAGGCGCGGGCGACCATCCGGACGGCGCGCTGAACCGAGCCCGCCACGCGTGGCGGAGAGACCGGTTGGGAAAGTCGGGCGGCTACCCGTACACTGGTCCGCCGTGGGGCAAGTGACCCCTGCTCGGTCGTCTGTGGCCGCGTGGGGCGAGTGTTGCCGCATAGGGGTGTAGCTCAATTGGCAGAGCAGCGGTCTCCAAAACCGCAGGCTGCAGGTTCAAGTCCTGTCACCCCTGCGCCTCAGGCCTGACCGTTCCCGTGGGTCGCGCCGCCAGCTTGGCGGCGTCCGGCCCGTGGTGGTGGCATCGGCGGGGTGGTTCCGAGGCAATCGGGCCCTCCGGGTGATCCGCCGGCCGCGGCCCGTCGCGGGACGGTTGGGTCCGGCCGGCGTGACCAGCGCCGCGTACGCCGCTCGGCGTGCGACCCAAGATTCCGCGACGGAGGGCGAAGTGGCCGACAACAAGCGGCACGGCGAGGACGCCGGCGACGATCGTCTGGACGACGAGGTCGTCGACGAGGTAGCCGACGACGACGCCTCCAGCGCGGACGAGCCGGTTTCCCGGGGAGGCACCGCCACGCGGTCCCGTGCCCGGGCGGAGTCGGCGGACAGCCGGCCGACCACCCGGTCGGAAACGGGTCGGGTGGGCGTCTTCGGCCGCATCGCCCGGTTCTTCCGCGAGGTCGTAGCCGAACTGCGTAAGGTCATCTGGCCGACCCGCAAGGAGTTGCTGACCTACACCGCCGTGGTGGTGGCGTTCGTCGCGGTGATGCTGACGATCGTGGGTGTGCTGGACTTCGGCTTCGCCAAGGTCGTGTTGTTTGTCTTTGGCAACTCGGACTGACCGGCTGCCTCCAGCCATAGTGACGGAAGTGAGCGAGCGTGCCTGAGTACGACGAGACCGCCGGACCGGTGGACGATCAGTCCACGGTCGCGACGGCGGCTGGTGACGAGTCGGTTGAGGCCGCCAGCGAGCCGGAGTTCGCAACGACCGAGCCCGCACCGGACGAGGACTACGACCCCGTCGCGGAGCTGAGGCAGAAGCTGCGCTACGCGCCGGGTGACTGGTACGTGGTGCACTCGTACGCCGGCTACGAGAACAAGGTCAAGACCAACCTCGAGACCCGGATCACGAGCCTCGACATGGAAGACTTCATCTACCAGGTCGAGGTGCCGACCCGGGAAGAGGTCGAGGTCAAGAACGGTAAGCGTTCGCAGATCCAGGCCAAGGTCTTCCCGGGCTACATCCTGGTCCGGATGGAGCTGACCGCCGAGTCCTACTCCTGCGTCCGGAACACCCCGGGTGTGACCGGCTTCGTCGGTGCGACCGACCGGGCCGACCGGCCCGCCCCGCTCTCGCTCGACGAGGTGCTGAAGTGGCTGGCGCCGGCCGTGGAGACCGAGCAGAAGAAGGCGAAGCCGGAGATCAAGGTCCTCGACTTCGAGGTGGGCGACTCCGTCACCGTCACCGACGGTGCGTTCGCCTCGCTGCCGGCCACGATCAGCGAGATCAACGCCGACCAGCAGAAGCTCAAGGTGCTGGTGTCGATCTTCGGTCGCGAGACTCCGGTGGAGCTCAACTTCAACCAGGTCGCCAAGATCTGATTGGTCGTCGGCGGCGGGTCCGACCCGCCGCCGACGTCGGCGTACGCGCTCTCGCTCGACCTCGGCGGACGAGTGGGCTGCGGCCTGCGCTACTCTTGAATGTCGCCGCTGTCGCACCGCGCTGACCGTGCGCGCCCGAGGGCGGCGACAGCCGCTTTTTCCCAGCTCCAAGCCCCAGGAAGTGACATGCCTCCGAAGAAGAAGCTCGTCAAGACGTTCACGCTTCAGCTGCCGGCGGGCCAGGCCACGCCGGCGCCGCCGGTCGGCCCCGCGCTCGGCCAGCACGGCGTGAACATCATGGAGTTCTGCAAGTCCTACAACGCGCAGACCGAGTCTCAGCGGGGCGACATCGTCCCGGCCGAGATCAGCGTGTACGAGGACCGGTCCTTCACGTTCGTCCTGAAGACCCCGCCCGCTGCCCGGCTGCTGATCAAGGCCGCCGGCGTGCAGAAGGGTTCGGGTGTTCCGCAGGCCGAGAAGGTCGGCTCGGTCAGCCGCGCTCAGCTGCGTGAGATCGCCGAGAAGAAGATGGCCGACCTCAACGCCAACAGCCTCGACCAGGCCGAGAAGATCATCGCCGGCACCGCCCGGTCGATGGGCATCACCGTCAACGACTGACGTCGGTCCCGACCTTCGTTCCGACCGTGGGAGGGCTCGCGCCGAGCGGCCCGCCAGAGACCACAGGAGTAATCAGCAATGCAGCGCAGCAAGAGCTACCGCAAGGCCGCCGATGTCATCGACCGGTCGAAGCTCTACACCCCCACCGAGGCCGTGAAGCTGGCCAAGGAGACCACCAACGTCAAGTTCGACGCCACGGTCGAGGTCGCCATGCGCCTCGGCGTCGACCCCCGCAAGGCGGACCAGATGGTCCGCGGCACGGTCAACCTGCCGCACGGCACCGGTAAGACCGCCCGCGTGATCGTGTTCGCCAGCGGCGCGAAGGCCGAAGAGGCTGCCGCCGCGGGTGCGGACGAGGTGGGCACCGATGAGCTGGTCGCCCGGATCCAGGGTGGTTGGCTCGACTTCGACGCGGCGATCGCCACGCCGGACCAGATGGCCAAGATCGGCCGGATCGCGCGGATCCTGGGCCCGCGCGGTCTCATGCCGAACCCGAAGACCGGCACGGTGACCATGGACGTCACCAAGGCGGTGCAGGACATCAAGGGCGGCAAGATCACCTTCCGGGTGGACAAGCACTCCAACCTGCACCTGATCATCGGCAAGGCCTCCTTCACCGAGGGCCAGCTGGTGGACAACTACGCCGCGGTGCTCGACGAGGTGCTGCGGGCCAAGCCGTCCGCGGCCAAGGGCAAGTACCTCCGCAAGGTCATCCTGACCACCACGATGGGCCCGGGTGTCCCGGTCGACCCGAACCTGGTGAAGAACCTTCGGGAGGACCAGGCCGACGCCTGAGTCGACAGTTCGCCTCGCAGGGGCGCCGCCACGACTGTGGCGGCGCCCCTGCGCGTTCGAGGTGTGGCAGGCTCGGACCCATGCGACTGGAGAACGTCTGGTTGCGGTACCACCGGCGGGGGCCGTGGGTGCTGCACGGCGTCGATGTGCGGATCGGTCCCGGCGAGGTGGCGATCGTGCTGGGCCGCAACGGGGTGGGCAAGTCAACGCTGCTCCAGGTGGCCGCGGGGGTTCTCTGGCCGGGCCGGGGCCGGGTCACCGACCGGCCGGCGCGGGTGGGCTGGGTGCCGGAGCGGTTCCCCGCTGACCAGCCGTTCACGGTGACCCGCTACCTGACCGGGATGGCCCGGGTGGCGGGGCTGGGCCGGGCTGCGGCCGACGAGGCGGTCTCCTCCTGGACCGACCGGCTCGGGCTGTCCGCCTTCCGCTCGGTCCGGTTGCCTGAGCTGTCCAAGGGCACCGCGCAGAAGGTCGGCCTCGCTCAGGCGATGCTGCGCCCGCCCGGCCTGCTGGTGCTCGACGAGCCGTGGGAGGGGTTGGACGCCGCTACCCGCGAGTTGGTGCCCGAGTTGATCGACGAGGTGCTCGCCGCGAACGGGTCCGTCCTGGTCAGCGACCACCGTGGCGAGACGGTCCGGTTGCCGGGCGCGCGCCGCTGGTTGGTGGCCGACGGCACGCTCTCCGAGGAGACGCCGTCGACGGACGAGACGATCGCGGTGGTCGAGGTCGCGGTGCCGGCCGCGCGGGTCGCCGGCACCGTCGCCCGGTTGCGCGCCGAGGGCCACCAGGTGCTGCGGGTACGCGCCGACGCCTCCACCGTCGCATCTCAGGCGCGACCCGCCGAGCCGCTCCGGGTGGCCGGTGCTGCCCGACCCGCCGAGCCGTCGCTCGGGGTGGCCGGGGAGTTGGCGGCGGAGCAGCCGGAGGGCACCGACCCGGTGCTCGGGCCGGCGGCGGGGGAGGCCCGGTGAGCGCGCTGATCCGGATGCGGTTGGCCGGTTTCCTGCGCACCGGTCGGGCGGTGGCGCCGTTGCTGGCCGGCTTGATCGCGCTCGGCACCCTCTACGGCGGCGGCCGGGCCCAGCCGGCGGAGGCGTACGGCGTCTCCGCGGTGGTGCTCTTCCCGGTGCTCGCCTGGCAGACCAAGATCTTGTTGGACGTCGAGCCGGACGTGCAGCGTCGGTTGGCGCAGGTGACGCTCGGGGTGGCGCGGGAGCGGCTGGCCGGGCTGTTCGCCGCCGGAGTGGCGGCGCTGGTGACGGTGGCCATCGCGCTGCTCTTTCCGTGGTTGGTGGGCGGGGTGACCGGTCCGGTCGACCCGGGGGACCGGTCGATTCCGGTCGGGCTCGCGCTGGGTGCGTGGGTGCACCTGCTGGTCGTACCGGCGGCGGTTGCTCTTGGGGCGTTGGCGAGCCGGGCGTCGGTGGGTGGCGCCGGGTACGGCGTCGCGGTGTTGGCCCTGGGCGGAGTCGGCGCGGTGGTGTTCGGCCTGTCCGGTTCGGTGGTCCCCTGGCTGGCGCCGCCGATCATGGCCGCCGCTCGTGCCACGGGCGGGGAGGCCGCCGCGCTGACCCTGCTGGGGCTGAGCGGGTGGGCGCTGGCCTGGAGCGCTGCGGTCGCCGGCGGTTACCTGTGGCGGCGGCGCGCCCAGGGCTGACCGGCGCTGGCGGTGGTGGCGCGGCTCACAGGGCGCGATTTGGTGCTGGTGGCCGGGGCGCGTACTCTTCACACCGTCATCCGTGTTCTCATGGATGAGGAACCACCCAGAGACCGCTGGTCACCGTGCTTCGGCATGGTCGAAGGTCCCGCGACAACGGGCGACCCGCGTAGGGCGGCAAGCGTAACTCGGCAGTGAACCTGGTCCGCCGACCATGGTGATCCACCGGCCCTCGCCCCGTGCGCCCTGCGCCGGGGCTTTTTCGTTGTCGCGCTGCCTCCGCCCCCGTTCCGGCTTCGGCCAAGACGGGGACCAGCCTCGACTAACGAGAGAGGAGGGACATGGCGGACAAGCCGATCCGGGCCGACAAGGCCACGGCCGTCGCTGAGCTGACCGAAAGCTTCCGTAGCTCGGGCGCCACCGTGCTGACCGAGTACCGCGGTCTGACGGTTTCCCAGCTCACCCAGCTTCGGCGCTCGCTCGGCGCCGATACCAGCTACACGGTCGCGAAGAACACGCTGGCTAAGCGTGCCGCGACGGACGCGGGCATCACCGGCCTCGACGAGCTGTTCACCGGTCCTACCGCGCTGACTTTCGTTTCGGGCGACGTCGTCGAGGCGGCGAAGGGGCTTCGCGACTTCGCGAAGGCCAACCCGAAGCTCGTCATCAAGGGCGGTGTCTTCGAGGGCAAGGCCATTTCCGCGGCCGAGGTCACGAAGCTCGCCGACCTGGAGTCCCGCGAGGTGCTGCTGGCCAAGCTGGCCGGCGCGATGAAGGGCAACCTGAGCAAGGCCGCGGCCCTGTTCCAGGCCCCGCTGTCGAAGACCGCCCGTCTGGCGGCTGCACTGCAGGACAAGCGCGAGAAGGAGGGCGCCGAGGCGGCCTGAGGCCCCCACGGCGCACCAGTTCTTACTTAACAGAATCAGGAAAGGACGCCAGATATGGCGAAGCTCAGCACCGTCGAGCTGCTCGACGCGTTCAAGGAGATGACGCTGATCGAGCTCTCTGAGTTCGTGAAGCAGTTCGAGGAGACCTTCGAGGTCACCGCCGCTGCTCCGGTCGCGGTTGCCGCTGCCGGCGGTGGCGCCGGTGGCGCTGCTGCCCCGGCCGAGGAGGAGAAGGACGAGTTCGACGTCATCCTCGAGGCTGACGGCGGCAAGAAGATCCAGGTCATCAAGGTCGTGCGTGAGCTGACCGGCCTGGGCCTCAAGGAGGCCAAGGACGCGGTCGAGTCCGCGCCGAAGGCCATCCTGGAGAAGGTCAACAAGGAGACCGCCGACAAGGCGAAGGCCAAGCTCGAGGGTGAGGGCGCCAAGGTCACCCTCAAGTGACCTGACGTTCCACCAACGCGTACCCGGCTCATGAGCCGGGACACCAACGCGTCGCGGCGGGCGGTGATCCGACACGGATCGCCGCCCGCCGTATTGGTGGAGTTGGCTCCGATCGGCCTGAGCTGGCCTCCGACCAGCGACTCTGTCGACCGGATCGAGGGCGGTGGGTCGCTCCTCCGGGGGAAACACGGAGCGAGGCGAATACCGGCCCTTGACGCGGCCCGGGGCTGCCAGGCACGCTGACACCAGCAAGACACCGCGCTTGCGACGGCCACGACGTGGGTATGACAGCGGCGGCACCATCAGCCGCGGTAACCCGAGCGGCCCAGTGGGGAGTTGCGTTCTGAGCGGCCCGGCAGACCCCGGTTGACGGGGGCCGAGGCGCGCTCCGCAAACTACCTGCGGGGTGGGCTGGACAGCGGTTAGCCTCTCGGCTACACTGCTAGTTTGCGCTGCCTTCCGACTTGACCCCTGCTCGGAAATGTCCGTTTACGGATATTTCTGGTGGGGTCATTGGAGTGCACGCGTACCAGCCGTTCTGCAGCACCGGTCCTCGGAAGGACGCATCTTGGCAGCTTCCCGCCCTGCGAAGACCAGTCGTACGTCGAGCGCATTCGCTCCCCGCCGAGTTTCATTCGGCAGGATCACCGAACACCTCGAGGTCCCCAACCTCCTTGCCATCCAGAACGAGTCCTTCGACTGGCTCGTCGGCAACGAGGCTTGGCAGGGCCGGTCGGCGGACGACCCGCACGCACGATCGGGTCTCGCGGAGATCCTTGAAGAGATCAGTCCCATTGAGGACTTCTCCGGCACCATGTCGCTCTCCTTCTCAGCGCCGCGCTTCGACGAGGTCAAGGCCTCGATCGAGGAGTGCAAGGAGAAGGACCTGACCTACTGCGCTCCGCTCTTCGTGACCGCGGAGTTCACCAACAACACCACTGGCGAGATCAAGAGCCAGACGGTGTTCATGGGTGACTTCCCGATGATGACGCCCAAGGGCACCTTCGTCATCAACGGCACCGAGCGCGTCGTGGTCAGCCAGCTCGTCCGGTCTCCGGGCGTGTACTTCGACAAGCAGCCGGACAAGACCTCCGACCGCGACCTCTCCAGCGTCAAGGTCATCCCGAGTCGGGGTGCCTGGCTGGAGTTCGACATCGACAAGCGCGACACGGTCGGCGTACGCATCGACCGTAAGCGTCGGCAGGCCGTCACCGTCCTGCTCAAGGCCATCGGATGGTCGGCCGAGCGGATCCGTGAGCGGTTCGGCTGGTCCGAGCTGATGATGACCACGCTCGAGAAGGACCACATCGCCGGCGCCGATGAGGCGCTGCTCGACATCTACCGCAAGCTGCGCCCTGGCGAGCCGCCGACGCGCGAGAACGCCCAGACCCTGCTCGACAACCTCTTCTTCAACCCGAAGAGGTACGACGTCGCCAAGGTCGGGCGCTACAAGTTCAACAAGAAGCTCGAAGTCGACGTGCCGATCACCACCGGCACGCTGACCGAGGACGACATCGTCGCCACCGTGGAGTACCTGTGCCGGCTGCACGCCGGTGAGGACGGCTACGAGGCCGACGACATCGACCACTTCGGCAACCGGCGCCTCCGTACCGTGGGCGAGCTGATCCAGAACCAGGTTCGGGTCGGCCTGTCCCGGATGGAGCGGGTCGTCCGTGAGCGGATGACCACGCAGGACGTCGAGGCGATCACCCCGCAGACCCTGATCAACATCCGCCCGGTGGTGGCGGCGATCAAGGAGTTCTTCGGGACGTCCCAGCTGTCCCAGTTCATGGACCAGACCAACCCGCTGGCGGGCCTGACCCACCGGCGTCGGCTGAGTGCGCTCGGCCCGGGTGGTCTGTCCCGGGAGCGGGCCGGCTTCGAGGTCCGCGACGTGCACCCGTCCCACTACGGCCGGATGTGCCCGATCGAGACGCCGGAAGGCCCGAACATCGGCCTGATCGGCGCGCTGTCCACCTTCGCCCGGGTCAACCCGTTCGGCTTCATCGAGACGCCGTACCGGAAGGTCGTCGACGGTCGGGTCACCGACCAGATCGACTACCTGACCGCAGACGAGGAGGACCGGTTCGTCAAGGCCCAGGCCAACGCGCGCCTGAAGGCGGACGGCACGTTCGCCGAGGACCGGGTGCTCTGCCGTCGTAAGGGCGGCGAGACCGAGGACGTCGTCCCCGCCGCCGTCGACTACATGGACGTCTCGCCCCGGCAGATGACCTCGGTCGCGACCGCGATGATTCCGTTCCTCGAGCACGACGACGCCAACCGGGCACTGATGGGCGCGAACATGCAGCGCCAGGCGGTGCCGCTGGTCAAGGCCGAGGCGCCGCTCGTGGGTACGGGCATGGAGTACCGGGCCGCGGTCGACGCTGGCGACGTGGTGGTCGCCGAGGTCGGCGGTGTGATCGAGGATCTCTGCGCCGACTACGTCACCATCCACCAGGATGACGGCCACCGCCGGACGTACCTGCTGCACAAGTTCCGCCGCTCCAACGCCGGCTCCTGCGTCAACCAGAAGCCGGTCGTCTTCGAGGGCGACCGCGTCGAGGCCGGTCAGGTCATCGCCGACGGTCCGTGCACCGACGAGGGCGAGATGGCGCTCGGACGCAACCTGCTGGTGGCGTTCATGTGCTGGGAGGGCCACAACTACGAGGACGCGATCATCCTGTCGCAGCGCCTCGTGCAGCAGGACGTGCTCACCTCGATCCACATCGAGGAGCACGAGGTCGACGCTCGGGACACCAAGCTCGGTCCGGAGGAGATCACCCGCGACATCCCGAACGTCAGCGAGGAAATGCTCGCTGACCTCGACGAGCGCGGCATCATCCGGATCGGTGCCGAGGTCGTCCCCGGTGACATCCTGGTCGGCAAGGTCACGCCCAAGGGTGAGACCGAGCTGACCCCGGAGGAGCGGCTGCTCCGCGCGATCTTCGGTGAGAAGGCGCGTGAGGTTCGGGACACCTCGCTGAAGGTGCCGCACGGCGAGACCGGCACGGTCATCGGTGTGCGTACCTTCTCCCGCGAGGACGGCGACGAGTTGCCGCCGGGCGTCAACGAGCTGGTCCGGGTCTACGTCGCCCAGAAGCGCAAGATCCAGGACGGCGACAAGCTCGCCGGCCGGCACGGCAACAAGGGCGTCATCTCGAAGATCCTGCCGGTCGAGGACATGCCGTTCCTGGAGGACGGCACCCCGGTCGACATCGTGCTCAACCCGCTCGGTGTGCCGAGCCGGATGAACATCGGTCAGGTTCTGGAGACCCACCTCGGTTGGGTCGCCAAGACCGGTTGGAAGGTCGAGGGCGACGACGCCGAGTGGAAGCGCCAGCTCCGCTCGATCGACGCGCACGAGTCCGAGGGGGACACCAACGTGGCCACCCCGGTCTTCGACGGTGCCCGCGAGGAGGAGATCTCCGGTCTGCTCGAGTCGACCCTGCCCAACCGGGACGGCAAGCAGCTGATCGGTCGTACCGGCAAGGCGCAGCTGTTCGACGGTCGTTCCGGTGAGCCGCTGCCGGACCCGATCGCGGTCGGCTACGTCTACATCCTGAAGCTCAACCACCTGGTCGACGACAAGATCCACGCTCGGTCGACCGGCCCGTACTCGATGATCACGCAGCAGCCGCTGGGTGGTAAGGCGCAGTTCGGTGGTCAGCGTTTCGGTGAGATGGAGTGCTGGGCGATGCAGGCGTACGGCGCTGCCTACGCCCTGCAGGAGCTGCTCACGATCAAGTCCGACGACGTGCTCGGCCGGGTGAAGGTCTACGAGGCCATCGTCAAGGGCGAGAACATCCCGGAGCCGGGCATCCCGGAGTCGTTCAAGGTGCTGCTCAAGGAGCTGCAGTCGCTGTGCCTCAATGTTGAGGTGCTCTCCAGCGACGGTGTGGCCCTGGAGATGCGCGAGACCGACGACGAGGTGTTCCGGGCCGCTGAGGAGCTGGGCATCGACCTGTCCCGGCGCGAGCCGAGCTCGGTCGAAGAGGTCTGAGGTGAGCGGTCGGGGGCCGGCTCACCGGCCCCCGACCCCACCCGAGAATTAGCAGTACAGACGACGACATAGGGGACATAGTGCTCGACGTCAACTTCTTCGACGAGCTGCGCATTGGTCTCGCCACCGCCGACGACATCCGTCAGTGGTCGCACGGCGAGGTCAAGAAGCCTGAGACCATCAACTACCGCACCCTGAAGCCGGAAAAGGACGGGCTCTTCTGCGAGAAGATCTTCGGTCCGCAGCGGGACTGGGAGTGCTACTGCGGTAAGTACAAGCGCGTCCGGTTCAAGGGCATCATCTGTGAGCGCTGCGGCGTCGAGGTGACCCGCTCCAAGGTTCGCCGTGAGCGGATGGGGCACATCGAGCTCGCCGCTCCGGTGACCCACATCTGGTACTTCAAGGGCGTTCCGAGCCGGCTGGGCTACCTGCTGGACCTCGCGCCCAAGGATCTCGAGAAGATCATCTACTTCGCCTCGTACGTCGTGACGAGCGTTGACGCCGAGTCGCGTCACCGTGACCTCTCGACGATCGAGAACGAGATCCTGGCCGAGAAGCGGCAGTCCGAGAACAGCCGCGACTCGGAGATCGAGAAGCGGGCCGCCAAGCTCGAGGCCGACCTGGCCGAGCTGGAGGCCGAGGGTGCCAAGGCGGACGTCCGGCGCAAGGTCAAGGAGGGCGGAGAGCGCGAGATGCGCCAGATCCGCGACCGGGCCCAGCGCGAGATCGACCGCCTGGACGAGGTGCTGGACACCTTCCGCAAGCTGGAGCCGAAGCAGCTGGTCACCGACGAGCTGCTCTACCGCGAGCTGCGCGACCGGTTCGGTGAGTACTTCACCGGTTCCATGGGTGCCGAGGCGATCAAGGCGCTGGTCCAGAACATGGACCTCGACGCCGAGGCCGAGAGCCTGCGGGAGACCATCCGGTCCGGCAAGGGCCAGCGGAAGATCCGGGCGCTCAAGCGACTCAAGGTCGTCGCGGCGTTCCTGAACACCCGCAACTCGCCGCTCGGCATGGTGCTGGACTGCGTCCCGGTCATCCCGCCGGACCTGCGCCCGATGGTGCAGCTCGACGGTGGCCGCTTCGCGACCTCGGACCTGAACGACCTGTACCGCCGCGTGATCAACCGGAACAACCGCCTCAAGCGGCTGATCGACCTCGGCGCGCCCGAGATCATCGTCAACAACGAGAAGCGGATGCTCCAGGAGGCCGTCGACGCGCTGTTCGACAACGGCCGTCGTGGTCGGCCGGTCACCGGTCCGGGTAACCGCCCGCTCAAGTCGCTGTCCGACATGCTCAAGGGCAAGCAGGGCCGCTTCCGCCAGAACCTGCTGGGCAAGCGCGTCGACTACTCCGGCCGTTCGGTCATCGTGGTCGGCCCGAAGCTCAAGCTGCACCAGTGCGGTCTGCCCAAGCAGATGGCACTGGAGCTGTTCAAGCCGTTCGTGATGAAGCGGCTGGTCGACCTCAACCACGCACAGAACATCAAGTCCGCCAAGCGGATGGTCGAGCGTCAGCGCCCGGTCGTGTGGGACGTGCTGGAAGAGGTCATCGGCGAGCACCCCGTGCTGCTCAACCGCGCGCCGACCCTGCACCGCCTGGGCATCCAGGCCTTCGAGCCGCAGCTGGTCGAGGGCAAGGCGATCCAGATCCACCCGCTGGTCTGCACCGCGTTCAACGCCGACTTCGACGGTGACCAGATGGCGGTGCACGTGCCGCTGTCCGCCGAGGCCCAGGCCGAGGCGCGGATCCTGATGCTGTCGTCGAACAACATCCTCAAGCCGGCCGACGGTAAGCCGGTCACCATGCCCACCCAGGACATGGTCATCGGTCTGTACCACCTCACCCACCTCACCGCCGGTGAGAAGGGCGAGGGCCGGGCGTTCAGCTCGGACGCCGAGGCGCGGATGGCCTTCGACAACGGCGAGCTGCACCTGCAGGCGCCGGTGAAGATCCGTCTGCGTGACGTGATCGGGGTCGACAACGGATCCGGTGCCGAGGCGTGGACCGCCCCGGAGGGCTGGGTCGAGGGTGACCCGCTGACCGTGGAGACCACCCTGGGTCGGGTGCTGTTCAACGAGACGCTGCCGCAGGGCTACCGCTTCGTGAACTACGAGATCCGCAAGGGTCAGCTCTCCGCGATCGTCAACGACCTCGCCGAGCGCTTCCCCAAGGTGGCGCTGGCCGCCACCCTGGACGGGCTCAAGGAGGCCGGTTTCCACTGGGCCACCTGGTCCGGCGTGACGATCGGCATGGAGGACGTCATCGCTCCGCCGCGCAAGGCGGAGATCCTGGCGCGGTACGAGAAGGACGCCGACCAGATCGACAAGCAGTACCAGCGTGGTCTGATGACCGCCGAGGAGCGTCGCGGCGAGCTCATCGAGATCTGGACCAAGGCGACCAACGAGGTTGCCAAGGAGATGGACACCGCGCTGCCGCAGGAGAACCCGCTGTGGAAGATGATCAACTCGGGTGCTCGCGGTAACCTGCTCCAGCTCCGGCAGATCGCGGCGATCCGTGGTCTGGTGGCCAACCCCAAGGGTGAGATCATCCCGCGGCCGATCAAGGCCAGCTACCGGGAGGGTCTGTCCGTGCTGGAGTACTTCATCTCCACGCACGGTGCCCGTAAGGGTCTCGCCGACACCGCGCTGCGGACCGCCGACTCGGGTTACCTGACCCGTCGTCTGGTGGACGTCTCGCAGGACGTCATCATCCGCGAAGAGGACTGCGGCACCGACCGGGCGATCCCGATGCAGATCGGCGAGCGGCTGGACGGCAAGCTCGTCGTCCACACCCACGCCGAGACCAGCGTGCACGCCCGTACCCTCGCCGACGACATCAAGGGGCCGGACGGCACCGTGGTCGCCGAGCGCGGGCAGGACATCAACTCCATCGGGGTCGACAAGATCGTCGCCGCTGGCGTGGAGACCGTCCGGGTGCGCAGCGTGCTCACCTGTGAGTCGAAGCTGGGCGTCTGCGCGGCCTGCTACGGCCGGTCGCTGCCGACCGGCAAGTCGGTCGACATCGGCGAGGCGGTCGGCATCATCGCCGCCCAGTCCATCGGTGAGCCCGGTACGCAGCTGACGATGCGTACCTTCCACACCGGTGGTGTCGCGGGTGAGGACATCACCCAGGGTCTGCCGCGTGTGCAGGAAATCTTCGAGGCTCGGGTCCCGAAGGGTAAGGCGCCCATCGCCGACACCCCCGGTCGGATCCGGATCGAGGACGGCGAGCGCTCGCGGAAGATCATCGTGGTGCCGGACGACGGCAGCGACGAGATCGTCTACGACAAGATCTCGAAGCGGGTCAAGCTCCGTACCCACGACGGCGGTCACGTCGCGGTCGGCGAGAAGCTGACCGAGGGCACCATCGACCCGCACGAGTTGCTGCGGATCATGGGTCCGCGGGCGGTCCAGGTCCACCTGACCAGTGAGGTCCAGGAGGTCTACCGCTCGCAGGGTGTGCTCATCCACGACAAGCACATCGAGATCATCATCCGCCAGATGCTCAAGCGGGTGACGGTCATCGACTCCGGCTCGACCGAGTTCCTGCCGGGCGTGCTCGTCGACCGGGCGCTGTTCGAGTCGGAGAACCGCCGGCTCGTCTCGGAGGGCGGCGAGCCCGCCGCTGGTCGTCCGGTGCTGATGGGTATCACCAAGGCCTCGCTGGCCACCGACTCCTGGCTCTCGGCGGCCTCCTTCCAGGAGACCACCCGGGTGCTGACCGACGCTGCGATCAACTCGCGCAGCGACTCGCTGGTCGGCCTCAAGGAGAACGTGATCATCGGTAAGCTCATCCCGGCCGGTACCGGCATCAGCAAGTACCGCAACGTCCGGGTCGAGCCGACCGAGGAGGCCAAGGCCAAGGTCTACTCGATGACCGGTTACCCGGAGACCGACTACGGGTTCGGGCCGGCCAGCGGGCAGGCCGTGCCGCTGGACGACTTCGACTTCGGGTCGTACCGCTAAGCACCAGTCACACGACGAGGCCCCCGGTGAAAGCCGGGGGCCTCGTCGTGTCCGTGCCCACCCACCCCCGGGCCGGGTTCGGCATGATGGAGGGATGACGACCGCACCCGGGCAGGTGTCCGTCGCCCAGCAGGGGCTGCGCCACCCGCTGGACCCGGACCCGGCCCGCGCCACGAAGGCACGGGCGGTCTTCGCGCTGGGCCTGCTCGGCATGCTGACCGGGCTGTTCATCGGTGGCGTGGTGCCGGCCACGGTGGCCCTGCAACTGGCCCGGCAGGCGCGCCGCGAGGCGTACGCCTCCGGGGGTTTCCTGACCGGCAGCGTCTGGCTGCGACGGGGGGAGTGGATGGCCTGGGCCGGCCTGCTGCTGGTCGCGGTCAGCGTGGTGGCCGCGGTGGTGATCGGTGTGGTCCGGTTGGCCGGCACCCCGTTCGGTCACGACTACCCGACGAACATGGACTGAGTCGTCGGTGGCCGCGCCCGACGCGGGCGGCAGTGCGCGCGACGGTAGCCTGGCCGGTGTCCGCCGTGTGGCGTGGCGGCCTTTCGACAGGAGGACCTCGTGACGGAACCGGCGCGGCCCCCTGCGGACGAACCGGCCGGCCCACCGGACCCGCCGACCCCTCCGTCCGAGCCGAGTGACTGGGCGCGACCGGACCCGAGTGGCCCGTCACACCCGCCGGTGTCGCCCCCGCAGCCTCCGGCACCAGACACCGCGTGGGGCACGACCACCGCGCCTGGCTCCGGCCAGCCGTCCCCGGTCTCCAGCGCGCCGACGTCGACGCCGCAGGGATGGGGCCCGCCGTCGTCCGGGCCGGGTGCGCCGCCCGGGTGGGGTCCGCCCTCGTTCGGGCCGGGAACGCCGCACGGCTGGGGTCCGCCGCCGTCGAATCCCGGTGTACCGCCGGGCTGGAGTCCGCCGTCGTCCGGGCCGGGTATGCCGCCGGGGTGGGGTCCGCCGCCGGGTGCGCCGTACGGCTCGGGTCCGCCCTCGTCCGGGCCCGGTGCGCCGCCCGGGTGGGGTCCGCCGCCACCGCCGGGAGCGCCGTACGGCTGGGGTCCGCCGCCGGGGCACGCGCCCGGGTGGGGTGGCCCGCAGGGGGGTCCGGTAGCGCCGCCCACCGACGACCAACGCCGGCCGCCGAAGCGGGTGGAGGCGGTTTCGGGTACGCCGTTCGGCGTCGTGCACCTGGACGTGGCGCCGGTCACCTCCGGGCTGGCCATCGGGGCGCTGGTGGCGGGGATCGCATCGGTCCTGGTCTCGCTCCTGGTGATCTGCTTCGGAGTGGGCTTCTCGAACGACGGCGGGGCCTGGGCCTCCGGAGCGTTCACCGCGCTGGGGGTGCTGGCCGGCGGTGCGGCGGTCGTCATCGGGCTGCTCGGCCGGCGGCAGATCAGCCGGCCGGCCGCGCCCGGGACGGTCCAGTTCACCGGCCGTGGGCTGGCGATGGCCGGGATCAGCTGCGGCGCGGTGGGGGCATTGCTCAGCGTCCTTGGCCTGGGTCTGGCCCTGCTGCTCGCCCTGACCTGAGGGTGAGCACCGACAGCTGCGGCACCTGACGGTCGCCTGCGGCGGGCTTCCGGTGGCCCCTCGGGGCCGATGGGTGCTTCTGCGGGGTAGCCGGTACACTTGTCCGCGTAGGTGCCCATCGCGGGCGACGGGGCAGGACGAGATCCGGCCGGCGGGTGTGAGACAGTCGCCGGGCCATTCCGTTTTGACCTGGGCGGTTGTGGTAGGTACTCTTTCCCCTTGTGCCCGGGCGTGCCCGGGCAACTCGTGCGTGCGCTGTTTCCGGCTTACGGACGGCGGCACGGCAGGCCAAGGATCCGGGGCGGGGCGACCCGCGCGCCGGTGACAAAACCCGGTACGCACGCGAAAGCGTCGCAACCGGGCCGTGACGAGGGCGACACGCCCGACCGCGGGTGCCGGGGTCTCCGCAAGGCGACCCTGGTCGGAATGTAGGAGAGCCGGTCATCAGGCCGGCTAACGAGCAGACGGCGCGGTCGCGAATGCGGCCGAAGGGAGCGGAGAAACCCGGTGCCCACGATCCAGCAGCTGGTCCGAAAGGGCCGCCAGGCGAAGACGACCAAGACCAAGACCCCGGCGCTGAAGGGTTCCCCTCAGCGGCGCGGCGTGTGCACCCGCGTGTACACCACCACCCCGAAGAAGCCGAACTCGGCGCTGCGCAAGGTCGCTCGCGTGAAGCTCAGCAGCCAGATCGAGGTGACCGCCTACATCCCCGGCGTCGGTCACAACCTGCAGGAGCACTCGATCGTGCTCGTTCGCGGTGGCCGGGTGAAGGATCTCCCCGGCGTGCGTTACAAGATCGTTCGCGGCTCGCTGGACACCCAGGGTGTCCGCAACCGCAAGCAGGCGCGCAGCCGTTACGGCGCGAAGAAGGAGAAGAGCTGACATGCCGCGTAAGGGACCCGCTCCGCGGCGGCCACTGGTCGCTGACCCGGTGTACAACTCGCCGCTGGTCACCCAGCTGGTGAACAAGATCCTGCTGCGCGGCAAGCGTCAGCTCGCCGAGTCGATCGTGTACGCGGCCCTCGAGGGCTGCCGCGAGAAGTCCGGCACCGACCCGGTCGTCACCCTCAAGCGGGCGATGGACAACGTCAAGCCGAC
The DNA here is from genome assembly GCF_004217135.1 of Micromonospora violae. Taxonomy (NCBI): domain Bacteria; kingdom Bacillati; phylum Actinomycetota; class Actinomycetes; order Micromonosporales; family Micromonosporaceae; genus Micromonospora; species Micromonospora violae. The sequence goes on along the minus strand of NZ_SHKK01000001.1, from coordinate 4,929,827 downwards.
CCTCGAGGTGCGTAGCCGTCGAGTCGGTGGCGCCACCTACCAGGTTCCGGTCGAGGTCCGCCCGACCCGGGCGACCACCCTGGGCCTGCGCTGGCTGGTCACCTACTCCCGCGCCCGCCGCGAGAAGACCATGGTCGAGCGGCTGATGAACGAGCTGCTGGACGCGAGCAACGGCCTCGGTGCCGCCGTCAAGCGGCGCGAGGACACGCACAAGATGGCCGAGTCGAACAAGGCCTTCGCGCACTACCGCTGGTAACACCCTGGTTCCGGCGCCTCTGGGCGCCGGAACCGCCACCAGTTGAGTCGAGACGACGATAAGTAGGGATTGAAGTGGCCGCCGCAGACGCGCTCGCCAACGTACGCAACATCGGCATCATGGCGCACATCGATGCCGGTAAGACCACGACCACCGAGCGAATCCTGTTCTACACCGGCATCACGTACAAGATCGGTGAGGTCCACGAGGGCGCCGCCGTCATGGACTGGATGGAGCAGGAGCAGGAGCGTGGTATCACCATCACCTCCGCTGCTACCAAGTGTGAGTGGAAGGGCCACACGATCCAGATCATCGACACGCCTGGCCACGTCGACTTCACGGTCGAGGTCGAGCGGTCGTTGCGCGTCCTGGATGGTGCGGTAGCCGTTTACGACGGTGTCGCCGGCGTGGAGCCGCAGACGGAGAACGTCTGGCGGCAGGCCGACAAGTACAACGTCCCGCGTATGTGCTTCGTCAACAAGCTCGACCGCACCGGTGCCGACTTCTTCCGCTGCGTGCAGATGATGATCGACCGGCTGAACGCCACCCCGCTGGTTCTCCAGATCCCGATCGGGCTCGAGGGTGACCACATCGGTGTCGTCGACCTGATCGGCATGCGCGCCCTCACCTGGCGCGGGGAGACCCAGAAGGGTGAGGACTACGCGGTTGAGGAGATCCCGGCCGAGCTGGCCGACTCCGCCGCCGAGTGGCGCGAGAAGCTGATGGAGACCCTCGCCGACGTCGACGACGCGGTGATGGAGAAGTACCTGGAGGGCGACGAGGTCTCCGTTGAGGAGATCAAGGCCGCTGTCCGGCGTGCCACCATCGCCGGCAAGGCCAACCCGGTGCTGTGCGGCTCGGCGTTCAAGAACAAGGGCGTCCAGCCCATGCTCGACGCCGTTGTCGACTTCCTGCCGTCGCCGCTGGACGTTCCGGCCATCGAGGGTACGGCCCCCGACGGCGAGACCCCGCTGCTGCGTAAGCCGTCCAACTCGGAGCCCTTCTCCGGTCTGGCCTTCAAGATCCAGACGGACAAGCACCTGGGCAAGCTCACCTACGTGCGGGTCTACTCCGGCACGCTCGATTCCGGTTCCCAGGTGGTCAACTCCACCAAGGACCGCAAGGAGCGGATCGGCAAGATCTACCAGATGCACGCCAACAAGCGGGAAGAGCGTCCGTCGGCGCAGGCCGGCGACATCATCGCCGTGCAGGGTCTCAAGCAGACCACCACCGGCGACACTCTCTCCGACCCGGCGAACCCGGTCATCCTGGAGTCGATGACGTTCCCGGAGCCGGTCATCTCGGTGGCGATCGAGCCGAAGACCAAGTCCGACCAGGAGAAGCTGGGCACGGCCATCCAGCGCCTGGCCGAGGAGGACCCGACCTTCCGCGTCCAGTTGGACGAGGAGACCGGTCAGACGGTCATCTCCGGCATGGGTGAGCTGCACCTGGACATCCTGGTCGACCGGATGCGCCGCGAGTTCAACGTCGAGGCCAACGTCGGCAAGCCGCAGGTGGCGTACCGCGAGACCATCCGCCGCAAGGTGGAGAAGGTCGAGTACACCCACAAGAAGCAGACCGGTGGTTCGGGTCAGTACGCCCGCGTGATCGTGAGCGTCGAGCCGCTTCCGCTGGACAACGAGTCGCCGACCTACGAGTTCGCCAACGCCGTCACCGGTGGCCGCATCCCCCGGGAGTTCATCCCCTCGGTGGACGCGGGTGCGCAGGACGCGCTTCAGTACGGCGTCCTGGCCGGCTTCCCGCTGGTCGGCGTGAAGCTGACCCTGCTGGACGGCCAGTACCACGAGGTCGACTCGTCGGAAATGGCATTCAAGATCGCCGGCTCGATGGTGATGAAGGACGCGGCCCGCAAGGCCGATCCGGCACTGCTCGAGCCGATGATGGCCGTTGAAGTCACCACTCCTGAGGAGAACATGGGTGACGTCATCGGTGACCTCAACTCCCGCCGCGGCATCATCCAGGCGATGGAGGAGCGCAGCGGCGCCCGCATCGTCCGGGCCCTGGTGCCGTTGTCGGAGATGTTCGGCTACGTCGGCGACCTGCGGTCGAAGACCCAGGGCCGGGCTAGCTACAGCATGCAGTTCGACTCCTACGCCGAGGTTCCGCAGAGCGTCGCGAAGGAGATCATCGCGAAGGCAACGGGCGAGTAAAGCCCTGAGCAGGTGATTCGTGGTCGGTCGCGGGAGGTTTCACCCGCCCGCGGCCACCACGATCGGATCGCGTGAGACCGGGCCTGTAGGCTTCATCGCCGCAGAACCCACAAAGGCTCTCCGGCCGTCAGGCCGGAAAGGCTGTCGACAGAGTCCTAAGCGCCGACCGGCGCGCCGGGCGTACGAACCAAGAAGTCCACAGGAGGACACCAGTGGCGAAGGCTAAGTTCGAGCGGACTAAGCCGCACGTCAACATCGGCACCATTGGTCACATCGACCACGGTAAGACGACGCTGACGGCGGCCATCACCAAGGTCCTGCACGACCAGTACCCGGACCTGAACCCTTACACGCCGTTCGACGAGATCGACAAGGCGCCGGAGGAGAAGGCCCGCGGTATCACGATCTCGATCGCGCACGTCGAGTACCAGACCGAGTCGCGGCACTACGCGCACGTCGACTGCCCTGGGCACGCCGACTACATCAAGAACATGATCACCGGTGCCGCCCAGATGGACGGCGCGATCCTGGTGGTCGCGGCGACCGACGGCCCGATGCCGCAGACCCGCGAGCACGTGCTGCTGGCCCGTCAGGTCGGTGTGCCGTACATCGTCGTGGCGCTCAACAAGAGCGACATGGTCGATGACGAGGAGCTCCTGGAGCTCGTCGAGCTCGAGGTCCGTGAGCTGCTCTCCTCGCAGGAGTACCCGGGTGACGACCTGCCGGTCGTCCAGGTCTCCGCGCTGAAGGCGCTCGAGGGCGACCCGGTGTGGACCGCGAAGCTGCTTGAGCTGATGAGCGCGGTCGACACCGCGATCCCGCAGCCGGAGCGCGAGACCGAGAAGCCGTTCCTCATGCCCGTCGAGGACGTGTTCACGATCACCGGTCGTGGCACCGTCGTCACCGGTCGTGTCGAGCGTGGCGTGCTGCTCCCGAACGAGGACGTCGAGGTTGTCGGCATCCGCGAGAAGGGCTTCAAGACCAAGGTCACCGCGATCGAGATGTTCCGGAAGACCCTGGACGACGCCCGCGCAGGCGAGAACGTCGGTCTGCTGCTGCGTGGCACCAAGCGCGAGGACGTCGAGCGCGGCATGGTCGTCATCAAGCCGGGCACCACGACCCCGCACACGGAGTTCGAGGCGACGGTCTACATCCTCTCCAAGGAGGAGGGCGGCCGGCACACCCCGTTCTTCCAGAACTACCGTCCGCAGTTCTACTTCCGGACCACGGACGTCACCGGTGTCGTCACCCTCCCCGAGGGCACCGAGATGGTCATGCCTGGTGACAACACGTCCATGGCGGTGAAGCTGATCCAGCCCATCGCCATGGAGGAGAACCTCAAGTTCGCGATCCGCGAGGGTGGCCGCACCGTCGGCGCCGGGTTCGTCACCAAGATCGTCAAGTGAACTAGGTAACCCCGATTAGACCCGCCGCCGGTCGTGCGGCATACTAGTCAGGTTGCGTAACGACAGTTCGTCGCCTGTGTTCGGCTTCCGCTGAACCTCCGGGTGGCGAGACAGTCGAGCGTAGGGTGGTTGGCGGCCCAGTCGCCAACCACCCTCGCACGGCGTTCAGGTCGCGGTAATGCGATCGGCGCCTTGACCCACCGCGCGGTCAGCACCACTCCGGAACCACGGGGCGGAGCTCGGCCCGAGGGCGCGACACGCCCGACCGCGGGGGTCGGCGAAGTGGGCCTGTGCCAGCCGGTACAGGCGCCCGCAACACAGCGGCATCGAGAGAAGGAACAGAAGCCACCATGGCGGGACAGAAGATCCGCATCCGGCTCAAGGCCTATGACCACGAGGTCGTCGACTCCTCGGCTCGGAAGATCGTCGAGACGGTGACGCGCACCGGGGCGCAGGTCGCGGGCCCGGTGCCGCTGCCCACGGAGATCAACCGTTTCTGCGTTATCCGCTCGCCGCACAAGTACAAGGACTCGCGCGAGCACTTCGAGATGCGCACGCACAAGCGGCTGATCGACATCATCGACCCGACCCCGAAGACGGTCGACTCGCTCATGCGCCTCGACCTGCCGGCTGGCGTCGACATCGAGATCAAGCTGTAGGGACCGGACAAATGGACAGGCAAGTCAAGGGGATCCTGGGCGCCAAGCTCGGCATGACCCAGGTCTGGGACAACAACCGTGTTGTCCCCGTGACCGTGGTCGAGGCCGGCCCGTGCGTCATCAGCCAGGTTCGTAGCGCCGAGAAGGACGGTTACTCCGCGGTCCAGCTCGCGTACGGCACCATCGACCCGCGCAAGGTCAAGAAGCCGATCAGCGGGCACTACGCCAAGGCGGACGTGGCGCCGCGCCGGCACATCGTCGAGCTGCGCACCACGGACGCTGGGGAGTACTCGCTCGGCCAGGAAATCACGGTCGACGAGTTCCCGGCCGGCGTCACCATCGACGTCACCGGCAAGACCAAGGGCAAGGGCTACGCCGGCCCGATGAAGCGGCACGGCTTCCACGGTCTGCGCGCCAGCCACGGTGTCGAGCGCAAGCACCGCTCGCCCGGCTCCATCGGCGCCTGCGCCACTCCGGGTCGTGTCTTCAAGGGCACCCGGATGGCCGGCCGGATGGGTGGCGTGCGGTACACCGTGCAGAACCTCACCGTCCAGGCGGTCGACACCGAGAACAACCTGCTGCTCGTCCGGGGTGCCATTCCTGGTCCCAAGGGCGCGCTCGTTCTGGTCCGTACCGCGGCCAAGAGCAAGGTGAAGAAGGGCGGTGCGGCCAAGTGACCACCGTTGACGTGCGCACCGTCGAAGGCACCACCAGCGGCTCGGTCGAGCTGCCGGAGGACATCTTCGACGTGCAGGCCAACGTCGCGCTGATGCACCAGGTCGTGGTGGCCCAGCTCGCGGCGGCCCGACAGGGCACGCACAAGGCCAAGACCCGCGGCGAGGTCGCCGGTGGCGGCAAGAAGCCGTACAAGCAGAAGGGCACCGGTCGCGCCCGGCAGGGCTCGATCCGCGCGCCGCAGTTCGCCGGCGGTGGCGTCGTGCACGGTCCCGTGCCGCGCGACTACAGCCAGCGGACCCCGAAGAAGATGAAGGCCGCCGCTCTGCGGGGTGCCCTCTCCGACCGGGCCCGCGCCGGGCAGGTGCACGTCGTCGAGGCGTTCGTCTCGGGCGAGAAGCCGTCGACCAAGGCGGCCCTGGCCACGCTGACCAAGCTCACCGAGGCCCGTCGGGTCCTGGTCGTGCTGAGCAGCACCGACGAGCTGAACTGGGTGTCGCTGCGCAACGAGCCGCGGGTGCACCTGATCGAGTCCGGCCAGCTGAACACGTACGACGTGCTGGTGGCCGACGACGTGGTCTTCACCAAGGACGCCCTGGACGAATTCCTGGGCGTGCCCGCCGAGACCACCGAGGAGGGTGGCAAGTGAGCACCATCGCCGACCCGCGCGACATCATCGTGGCGCCGGTCGTCTCGGAGAAGAGCTACAGCGAGCTGAACCGGAACTGGTACACCTTCCTGGTGCACCCGGACGCGAACAAGACCGAGATCAAGATCGCTATCCAGCAGATCTTCAACGTCCGCGTCCTGACGGTCAACACGCTCAACCGCCAGGGGAAGCGCAAGCGCACCAAGACCGGCTTCGGTCAGCGCAAGGCGACCAAGCGGGCGATCGTGAAGCTGGCTGACGGTGACCGCATCGAGGCCTTCGGCGGCCCGGTCAGCTGAGGGGTGTAGACAATGGCTATCCGTAAGTACAAGCCGACGACGCCGGGCCGACGTGGCTCGAGTGTCGCTGACTTCGCCGAGATCACCCGGTCCACGCCGGAGAAGTCGCTGCTGGCTCCGTTGCCGAAGAAGGGCGGGCGTAACGCCCACGGCCGGATCACCACGCGGCACCACGGTGGCGGTCACAAGCGCCAGTACCGTCTGATCGACTTCAAGCGGGTCGACAAGGACGGCGTGCCGGCGAAGGTCGCTCACATCGAGTACGACCCGAACCGCACGGCGCGCATCGCGCTGCTGCACTACGCCGACGGCGAGAAGCGGTACATCATCGCGCCGAAGGACATGAAGCAGGGCGACCGCGTCGAGTCCGGTCCGGGCGCCGACATCAAGCCGGGTAACAACCTGCCGCTGCGCAACATCCCGGTCGGTACCACGATCCACAACGTGGAGCTGCGTCCGGGCGGCGGCGCCAAGCTGGCCCGTTCCGCAGGCGTCGGCATCCAGCTGCTCGGCCGCGAGGGCGCGTACGCGACCCTGCGCATGCCGTCCGGTGAGATCCGGCGGGTGGATGTCCGCTGCCGCGCCAGCATCGGCGAGATCGGCAACGCCGACCAGTCGAACATCAACTGGGGTAAGGCCGGCCGGATGCGGTGGAAGGGCAAGCGCCCGACCGTCCGTGGTGTCGCCATGAACCCGGTCGACCACCCGCACGGTGGTGGTGAGGGTAAGACCTCCGGTGGTCGCCACCCGGTCAACCCGCAGGGTAAGCCCGAGGGCCGCACCCGCCGTAAGGGCCAGCCGAGTGACCGGCTGATCGTCCGCCGCCGCTACGCCACGCGTAAGCGCGGCTGAGGGAGATAAGACATGCCTCGCAGCCTGAAGAAGGGCCCGTTCGTCGACGACCACCTGCTCAAGAAGGTGGAAGTTCAGAACGACAAGGGCTCCAAGAACGTGATCAAGACCTGGTCGCGGCGCTCGACGATCATCCCGGAGATGCTGGGGCACACGATCGCCGTGCATGACGGACGCAAGCACGTCCCGGTGTTCGTGACCGAGGCGATGGTCGGGCACAAGCTCGGCGAGTTCGCGCTGACCCGCACGTTCAAGGGTCACGAGAAGGACGACCGGAAGAGCCGTCGGCGCTGACGCCGCGGGCATACGGATAGAGGGAACAAGGGGTTACAGCGATGCCAGGAAAGGGCGACGCTCCGGTGCTTCCGGGCGCGCGGGCGGTTGCGCGGCACGTGCGCATCTCGCCGATGAAGGCGCGCCGGGTGGTCAACCTCGTCCGCGGCCTGCCCGCGAAGGAGGCGCTCACGGTGCTGCAGTTCGCGCCGCAGGCTGCGAGCGAGCAGGTGTACAAGGTGCTCGCTAGCGCGATCGCCAACGCGGAGAACAACGAGCGGCTGGACCCCGACGCGCTGCTCGTCAGCGAGGCCTTCGTGGACGAGGGCCCGACGATGAAGCGGTTCCAGCCGCGGGCGCAGGGTCGGGCGTACCGAATCCGCAAGCGCACCTGCCACATCACCGTGGCGGTCGAAGCGGTCGCGCCGGCAGCGCCGAGGAAGGCCGCGGCGAAGAAGGCCGCCCCGGCCACGGAGGCCGCACCGGCCGAAGCGCAGAGCAAGACGGAGGACGCCGAGTAATGGGTCAGAAGGTTCACCCCACTGGGTTCCGGCTCGGCATCTCGACCGACTGGAAGTCACGCTGGTTCGCGGACAAGCTCTACAAGGACTACATCGGCGAGGATGTCAAGATCCGCCGCATGATGTCCAAGGGCCTCGAGCGTGCCGGGATTTCCAAGGTCGACATCGAGCGCACCCGCGACCGGGTCCGCGTCGACATCCACACCGCCCGGCCGGGCATTGTCATCGGCCGTAAGGGTGCGGAGGCCGACCGGATCCGCGGCGAGCTGGAGAAGCTCACCGGCAAGCAGGTTCAGCTGAACATCATCGAGGTGAAGAACCCCGAGTCGGACGCTCAGCTGGTCGCGCAGGGCGTGGCCGAGCAGCTGTCCAGCCGGGTCAGCTTCCGTCGGGCGATGCGCAAGGCCATGCAGTCGGCGATGAAGAACCCGGTCTGCAAGGGCATCCGGGTTCAGGTTTCGGGTCGCCTCGGCGGCGCCGAGATGAGCCGCACCGAGTTCTACCGTGAGGGCCGGGTTCCGCTGCACACGCTGCGGGCCAACATCGAGTACGGCTTCTTCGAGGCCCGTACCACGTTCGGTCGGATCGGTGTGAAGGTCTGGATCTACAAGGGCGACGCCGTCCCGGGCCGGGAGGCTCCGGCCGAGGCCGGTCCGTCCCGCCCGCGTCGTGGTGAGCGCGGCGACCGTCCCGAGCGTCCGCGCCGTGGCCGGTCGGGTTCGTCCGGCACCACGGCTGGTGGCACCGAGGCCGGCCGGGCTGCTGCGACCACCATCGCGCAGCAGGCCGAGACGCCGAGCGGCGAGCCGGTCGACAGCGCAGCTGTCGCCGCCACTGCTGCTCCGGCAGAAACGCAGCAGGAGGGCTGACAGATGCTGATGCCGCGCAAGCCCCCGAAGGGCTTCCGCAAGCCGCACCACCCGGACCGCAGTGGCGCGTCCAAGGGTGGTAACCGGGTGGTGTTCGGCGAGTTCGGGATCCAGGCTCTCGAGCCGGCGTACGTGACGAACCGGCAGATCGAGTCGGCACGTATCGCGATGACTCGCCACATCAAGCGTGGTGGCAAGGTCTGGATCACGATCTTCCCGGACCAGGCCCTCACCAAGAAGCCTGCCGAGACCCGGATGGGTTCCGGCAAGGGTTCGCCCGAGTGGTGGGTCGCCAACGTCAAGCCGGGGCGGGTTCTCTTCGAGATGTCCTTCCCCAACGAGCAGATCGCGCGAGAGGCCATGCGTCGCGCGATCCACAAGCTCCCGATGAAGTGCCGCATTGTTACGCGCGAAGTGGGTGAATCCTGATGGCAGCGGGCGTTAAGGCGACCGAGCTGCGTGAGCTCTCCGAGGAGGAGCTGGTCACGAAGCTGCGGGAGGCCAAGGCGGAGCTGTTCAACCTCCGCGTGCAGGCCGCAACCGGGCAGCTGGACAACAACCGGCGGTTGCAGGTCATCCGTCGGGAGATCGCCCGGATCTACACGATCATGCGCGAGCGCGAGCTGGGGCTCTCGGCCGCGCCGACTGAGGTGACTGCATCATGACCGAAGAGACCGCCACCGCCGCCGCGCGGTCCCGCCGCAAGGTCCGTGAGGGCCTGGTGGTCAGCGACAAGATGGACAAGACCGTCGTGGTCGAGGTCGAGGACCGGGTTCGGCACGCGCTGTACGGCAAGATCATGCGTCGTACGAGCAAGCTGAAGGTGCACGACGAGCAGAACGCCGCTGGCACCGGTGACCGGGTTCTCATCATGGAGACCCGGCCGCTGAGCGCCACCAAGCGTTGGCGGATCGTGGAGATCCTGGAAAAGGCCAAGTAGCGAAGGCTCGAGCTCGCCCGGCGTTGCGTCGGGCGTTGGTTCCGCCAGGCTCCGGCCGCTACGGCGGCCGGAGAACCGGCAGACATAGGAGATAGACGTGATTCAGCAGGAGTCGCGACTGCGCGTCGCCGACAACACGGGTGCTCGGGAGATCCTGTGCATCCGGGTTCTCGGTGGCTCGGGTCGGCGCTACGCGAGCATCGGCGACGTCATCGTGGCCACGGTCAAGGACGCCATCCCGGGTGCCGGTGTGAAGAAGGGCGACGTCGTCAAGGCGGTCGTCGTTCGCACGGCCAAGGAGAAGCGCCGTCCGGATGGCTCGTACATCCGCTTCGACGAGAACGCCGCCGTCATCATCAAGGACGGCGGGGACCCGCGTGGAACCCGTATCTTCGGCCCGGTGGGCCGGGAGCTGCGGGACAAGCGGTTCATGAAGATTATTTCCCTCGCGCCGGAGGTGTTGTGACCGTGAAGGTCAAGAAGGGCGACACGGTCGTCGTCATCGCCGGCAAGGACAAGGGTGCCAAGGGCAAGGTCATTGCGGCCTACCCGCGGCAGGACAAGGTCCTGGTCGAGGGCGTGAACCGGGTCAAGAAGCACACCCGCATCAGCACCACCCAGCGTGGCGCCAAGACCGGCGGCATCGTCACTCAGGAGGCCCCGATCCACGTCTCGAACGTGCAGGTCCTGGACTCCGACGGCAAGCCGACCCGCGTCGGTTACCGGATCGACGACAACGGCCAGAAGGTCCGCATCGCGCGTAGCACCGGTAAGGACCTGTGATGACCACGGCTACCGAAAAGACCCTGCCGCGCCTCAAGGAGCGGTACCGCAACGAGATCGTGGCCCAGCTGCGTGAGCAGCACAGCTACGGCAACCCCATGCAGGTGCCGCGGCTGGTCAAGATCGTCGTCAACATGGGTGTCGGCGAGGCTGCTCGCGACGCCAAGCTGATCGATGGTGCGGTCCGCGACCTCGCCACGATCACCGGCCAGAAGCCGCAGGTGCGGCGGGCGACCAAGTCCATCGCGCAGTTCAAGCTCCGCGAGGGCATGCCGATCGGCGCGAAGGTCACCCTTCGTGGCGACCGGATGTGGGAGTTCCTGGACCGGCTGCTCTCCATCGCGCTGCCGCGTATCCGCGACTTCCGCGGCTTGGACGGGCGCAAGCTGGACGGGCACGGCAACTACACGTTCGGTCTGACCGAGCAGTCGGTGTTCCACGAGATCGACCAGGACAAGATCGATCGGCAGCGGGGCATGGACATCACGGTGGTTACGACCGCCACGACCGACGACGAGGGCCGGGCGCTGCTCAAGCTCCTGGGCTTCCCGTTCAAGGAGAACTGAGATGGCCAAGAAGGCGCTGATCATCAAGGCGGCCGCGAAGCCGAAGTTCTCGGTTCGCGCGTACACCCGCTGCCAGCGGTGCGGGCGTCCGAAGGCGGTCTACCGCAAGTTCGGGCTCTGCCGGGTCTGCATCCGGGAGATGGCTCACCGCGGTGAGCTGCCGGGCGTGTCCAAGGCTTCCTGGTAAGGGCGACCGCGTCCCGGCCGTCGGCTGGGAACTCCTGCACCGATTAGGTATTGCTCTTCGCCGTAGGCCCGGGGCTGATGCCCCGGGAACCCCGGCGAGAAAGGCTGACGAAATCCATGACGATGACCGACCCGATCGCAGACATGCTCACGCGTCTGCGTAACGCCAACCAGGCGTACCACGATCAGGTGAAGATGCCCTACTCCAAGATCAAGGCGAACATCGCCGAGGTCTTGAAGGCCGAGGGTTACATCGCCACCTGGTCGGTCGAGGAGCCCGAGGAGGGCGCCGTCGGCAAGCGACTGGTCGTCGAGCTGAAGTACGGCCAGAACCGCGAGCGGAGCCTGGCCGGCATCAAGCGCGTGTCCAAGCCCGGTCTCCGGGTGTACGCCAAGTCGGACGGGCTCCCACGGGTGCTCGGTGGGCTGGGCGTGGCGATCATTTCGACGTCCCAGGGGCTGCTGACCGACCGGCAGGCCCGCAAGCGGAGTGTTGGCGGGGAAGTCCTCGCCTTCGTCTGGTAACGGGAGACAGGTAGAAATGTCGCGAATTGGACGTAAGTCGATCCCGGTACCAGCCGGCGTCGATATCACGATCGACGGGCAAACCGTCAAGGTCAAGGGGCCCAAGGGCCAGCTTGAGCACACCCTCGCCGAGCCGATCACGATCGAGCGGGCCGAGGATGGGCAGCTGAGCGTCAACCGGCCGAACGACGAGCGCAAGGCCAAGGAACTCCACGGCCTGAGCCGTACGCTGATCGCCAACATGATCGTCGGGGTCACCGAGGGCTACCGCAAGAGCCTGGAGATCGCCGGCACCGGTTACCGGGTCACCGCCAAGGGTTCGGACCTCGAGTTCGCGCTCGGGTTCTCGCACCCGGTGGTCGTGTCCGCCCCGGCGGGCATCACCTTCACGGTGGAGCGGCCGACCCTGTTCCACGTGGCTGGCATCGACAAGCAGCAGGTCGGTGAGATCGCCGCCAACATCCGGAAGATCCGCCCGCCGGAGCCCTACAAGGGCAAGGGCGTCAAGTACCAGGGCGAGGTCATCCGCCGCAAGGCTGGAAAGGCAGGTAAGAAGTGAGCGCCACGCTGCTCAAGCGCCGCCGCGGTGTCGCCGCCAAGCGCGCCGTTGGGCGTGCGCGTCGACACTTCCGCGTCCGCAAGAACGTCAGCGGTACGGCCGAGCGTCCGCGCCTGGTCGTCACCCGCTCGCTGCGGCACATGGTCGCCCAGGTCGTCGACGACACCAAGGGTCACACCCTGGCGTCGGCGTCGACCCTGGACGCCTCGCTGCGCGGTGCGGAGGGCGACAAGAGCGCCCTGGCTGGCAAGGTGGGCGCGCTGCTCGCCGAGCGGGCCAAGGCCGCCGGCGTCTCCAAGGTCGTCTTCGACCGCGGTGGCAACCGGTACGCGGGGCGAGTCGCCGCGCTTGCCGACGCCGCCCGCGAAGCCGGGCTCGAGTTCTAACAACCCCGTCACGAGAGAGAAGGAAGGCTGCTGATGCCAGGTCAACAGCGCCGTGGCGGCGGGTCCGGTGGCAACGAGGGTGGTCGCCGCGACAACCGCCGTGAGGGCGGCCGCGGAAACGCGCCCGTCGAGAAGACCCCGCACCTTGAGCGGGTCGTCGCGATCAACCGCGTCGCCAAGGTCGTGAAGGGTGGTCGTCGCTTCAGCTTCACCGCCCTGGTGATCGTGGGCGACGGCGACGGCACGGTCGGCGTGGGCTACGGAAAGGCCAAGGAGGTGCCCGCGGCCATCGCCAAGGGTGTCGAGGAGGCCAAGAAGCACTTCTTCAAGGTCCCGCGGATCGGTCAGTCGATTCCGCACCCGGTGACGGGTGAGGACGCTGCCGGTGTGGTGCTGCTCAAGCCGGCCTCGGCCGGTACGGGTGTCATCGCCGGTGGACCGGTGCGTGCCGTGCTGGAGTGCGCCGGGATCCACGACGTGCTCTCCAAGAGCCTCGGCTCGTCGAACCCGATCAACATCGTGCACGCCACCGTGGCGGCCCTGAAGGGGCTTGAGTCCCCCGAGCAGGTCGCGGCGCGTCGTGGTCTGCCGGTGGAGGACGTCGCGCCGGCCGCCATGCTGGCGTCGCGGGCGGGGGTGGCGTCCTGATGGCACGCCTGAAGGTCACCCAGCTCCGGTCCGGTATCGGGACCAAGCAGAACCAGCGTGATTCGCTGCGTTCGCTCGGTCTCAAGCGGATCAACGACGTGGTGGTCAAGGAGGACCGGCCCGAGATCCGCGGCATGATCTTCACGGTCAACCACCTCGTGAAGGTCGAGGAGGTCGAGTAATGACGATCAAGGTGCACCACCTGCGCCCGGCGCCCGGTTCCAAGACCGCGAAGACCCGTGTGGGTCGCGGTGAGGGTTCCAAGGGCAAGACCGCTGGTCGCGGTACCAAGGGTTCCAAGGCCCGCAAGAACATCTCGGCGGCGTTCGAGGGTGGGCAGATGCCCATCCACATGCGCCTGCCGAAGATGAAGGGCTTCAAGAACAAGTTCAAGGTGGTCTTCCAGGTGGTCAACCTGGACCGACTCGCTGAGCTGTTCCCGAACGGTGGCCAGGTCGGCCCGCTGGAGCTGGTTGAGTCCGGCGCGGTCCGCAAGGGTCACCCGATCAAGGTCCTCGGCACCGGGGACCTCGGCGGTGTGGCGCTCCAGGTGTCTGCGCACGCGTTCAGTGCGTCGGCCAAGGAGAAGATCGCCGCTGCCGGTGGCTCCGCCACCGAGCTGTAAGGCGTACGAACCATGGCGCTCGTCCAGTTGAGAACAACTGGCGGGCGCCATGGTCTGCCTGGGGCCTGAGCGCCCGGTAACATCGGAATCGATTTATGTAGTCGGGCGCATCTGCCCGGACCGGGGTGAGGCTGTTAGAGTCCCATCCCAGCCATGGAATGCGGGCACTCGCCCGTGATCCACCCCGACCCGCCAGGGATCACCGGCGGCCCGCCTCGCGCAGGAGGAAGAAGTTGCTGTCCGCCTTTCTCAGTGCGTTCCGTACGCCTGACCTGCGCAAGAAGCTGCTGTTCACAGTAGGCATCATTGCGGTCTACCGGCTGGGTGCAACGCTCCCCAGCCCGGGCGTCTCGTACGGCAACGTGCAGAAGTGCCTCGACACCATCCAGGGTGACACCACCGGGGTGGTGAACCTTCTCAACCTCTTCTCCGGCGGAGCGCTGCTCCAGCTCTCGGTCTTCGCGCTGGGCATCATGCCCTACATCACCGCGTCGATCATCCTGCAGCTGCTGACCGTCGTGATCCCGCGCCTGGAGCAGCTCCGCAAGGAGGGCCAGGCCGGTCAGGCGAAGATCACCCAGTACACGCGCTACCTGACCCTCGGCCTCGGTGTGCTGCAGGCGTCGGCGTTCGTGGCCCTGGCCCGCTCGGGCCAGCTGTTCCAGAACCGCTGCGACCAGTTCCCGATCATCCCGACGGGCACCGGCATCCCGGACTGGCTGACGCTGTCCATCCTGGTGATGACGATGACCGCCGGCACCGGCATGGTCATGTGGCTCGGTGAGCTGATCACCGACCGTGGCGTCGGCAACGGCATGTCCGTCCTGATCTTCACCTCGATCGCGGCGCGGCTGCCCAGCGAGGGTTGGCAGATCAAGACCAGCAAGGGCTGGGACATGTTCGCCCTGGTCATCGTGCTGGTCCTGGTGGTCATCACCGCGGTCACCTTCATCGAGCAGGCGCAGCGCCGGATCCCGGTGCAGTACGCCAAGCGGATGATCGGCCGGCGGATGTACGGCGGCACCTCGACCTACATCCCGCTCAAGGTGAACCAGGCGGGTGTGATCCCGGTCATCTTCGGCTCGTCGCTGCTCTACCTGCCGCAGCTGGCGCTGCAGTTCTTCGACCAGACCGACCCGGGCAAGACGCAGGCGTGGATCCAGAACAACCTGGTCAACCCGAGCAGCCCGATCTACATCTCGGTCTACTTCCTGCTGATCATCTTCTTCACGTACTTCTACGTCTCGATCACGTTCAACCCGACCGAGGTCGCGGACAACATGAAGAAGTACGGCGGGTTCGTGCCGGGCATCCGGCCGGGCAAGCCGACCGCCGACTACCTGGACTTCATCCTCAGCCGGATCACCCTGCCGGGCGCGATCTACCTGGGTGTCATCTCGATCCTGCCGAACTTCTTCTTCATCTGGCTGGACAACCAGCAGTACCAGAACTTCCCGTTCGGCGGCACCGCTGTGCTCATCATGGTCGGCGTCGGTCTGGAGACCGTGAAGCAGATCGAGAGCCAACTCATGCAGCGGAACTACGAAGGGTTCCTGCGGTAGATGAGACTCGTTCTGGTTGGCCCGCCGGGCGCGGGCAAGGGCACGCAGGCCGAGTTCATCGCCGCGCACCTCTCGGTGCCGAAGATTTCGACCGGAGACATCTTCCGGTCGAACGTCACCCAGGGCACGCCGCTCGGTGTCGAGGCGAAGCGGTACATGGACGCGGGCGAGCTGGTTCCGGACGAGGTCACCATCAACATGGTCCGGGACCGGCTGGCCGAGCCCGACGCCAGCGAGGGTTTCCTGCTCGACGGCTTCCCGCGGACGACTCCGCAGGCGGCCGCTCTGGACAAGCTCCTCGCCGATCTGGGCACCGCCCTGGATCTGGTCCTGGAGCTGGTCGTCGACGACGACGAGGTGATCCGGCGGCTCTCCGGTCGGCGTACCTGCCGGGGCTGCGGCAAGATCTGGCACGTCGAGTTCGACGCCACCACCCGGCCGGGGATCTGCGACAGGTGCGGCGCCGAGCTGTTCCAGCGCGACGATGACAAGCCGGAGACGATCGCCACGCGGCTTCGCGAGTACAGCGAGAAGACCGCACCCCTGGTCGACTACTACGGCGCTCAGGGCAAGCTGGTCGGGATCGACGCCACCGGCCCGGTGGAGGACGTCACCACCCGGGCCATCGACGCGCTGCGGTCGTACGGCGGCTGAGGTCCCGCCGGGCCACGGCGGATAGAGTGCGAACAGCGGGGTACGCGTTATGTGCCCCGCTGAACGGCCACGAAAGGTAATCGCTCCATGCGTCGTCCCCAGCTGGACATCCAGCTGAAGAGCCCTGACCAGATCGAGAAGATGCGCGCCGCCGGGTTGGTGGTGGCCGAGGCGCTTCGCCGGATGCGGGAGGCTGTCGCCCCCGGCGTGAGCACCGCCGATCTGGATGCCATCGCCGAGGCGACCATCCGCGAGGCGGGTGCCGTTCCGTCGTTCAAGGGCTACCACGGTTTCCCGGCGTCGATCTGCTCCTCCGTCAACGAGCAGATCGTGCATGCCATCCCGTCGCCGAAGCAGGTGCTCCAGGACGGTGACCTGATCTCCATCGACTGCGGCGCGGTGCTGAACGGCTGGCACGGCGACTCCGCGATCACGGTCGGGGTCGGCGACGTCGACCCGGCGCTGCTGAAGATGGCCGAGGTCGCCGAGGACGCGATGTGGGCCGGCATCGCCGCCGCGGCGCGCGGCGCGGCCAGCGGCAAGGGCCGCCTCACCGACATCTCGCACGCGGTGGAGACCGCCGTCCGCAAGGGTGGTCGGTACGGCATCGTCGACGGTTACGGCGGGCACGGCATCGGCACCGAGATGCACCAGGACCCGCATGTGCTCAACCACGGTCGGCCGGGCAAGGGTCCGCGACTGGTCCCCGGAATGGCGCTGGCCATCGAACCGATGATCACGATGGCGTCCCCGCGTACCGTCGAATTGGCCGACGGCTGGACGGTCGTCACCCGGGACGGCTCGAGGGCCGCGCACGTTGAGCACTCGATGGCGCTGCTGCCGGACGGGGTCTGGGTGCTCACCGCGTTCGACGGGGGCCGGGCCCGGCTGGGCGATCTGGTCACCGCACGCCAACCAGCCACCTCCAAAACCCCCTAACCCCCGCCACTCCCCGTTGATCATGAAGTTGTTGCGCTGACACGCCGGTCACGCTGGCGACAACTTCATGATCGACCGAGCCTTGGGGGCGGGCGGAAGTGGCGCGGCGGTGGCATGCTTGCCGGCATGGACGGGCGGGACGGGATGCGAGCCTCGGACTCGGACCGCTCGGCGGTCGCCGACCGGCTGCGGGTCGCACTGAACGAGGGTCGGCTGGATCTGCACGAGTACGACGAGCGGTTGCAACGGGCCTACGCGGCCCGCACCTACGCCGACCTTGAGGTTCTGCTCACGGATCTGCCGCCGGTGACGCCCGCGCAGCGGTCGGGCCTGGCGCCGGCCGCCGCGTCGACGGTGAGCCTGCCGGGCGACGAGGCCGGTCAGGTCCCCGTCCGGGGTGTCACCGCCCGCTGGTTGGCCGAGGTGTGGTCCCCGTACCTGCGGGTGATCGCCATCGTGGTGACCATCTGGGCGGTCACGTCGTTGCTCAGCCAGGACCTGCTGTACTTCTGGCCGGCCTGGGTGGCGGGGCCCTGGGGCGCGGTGCTGGTGGTCCGCACGGTAACGGGGTTGGCCGGGGCGGAGCCCCGACGCGAGGCCATCAGGCGCCAGCGCCGCCGCGAGCGTAAGCGGACAAAACGTGCCCTCAACCCCAACGACCCCCCATCCGGCCTCTAACCCCACCCACCCCAGTCCCCGGAACCCCCACCCGACCCGTTGATCATGAAGTTACTGCCGTCAGTGCCGGCGTGTCCTGGCCATAACTTCATGATCAACGAGGGCCAGGGGTGGGGGTGTGGAGGGGTTGGTTGAGTTGGGGGGTGGTCGGTTTGGCGGGGGAGTGCAGGCCGGCGTACACTTTCAGATCGGCGCACAGCGTCCACTCCGGCATGCCCACCCTGCGCTTCGGTGGGAGCTGGAGCCGCGGCTGGCGCGGGCTTCTGATTCTGATCAGATTTCCGTGTAAGACGTTGTGGGCCGCCCGGAGCAATCGACGTCAGGACAGCGGAGGACATGCCGAAAAAAGACGGAGCCATTGAGATCGAGGGTCGGGTCATCGAGCCCCTGCCGAACGCCATGTTCCGGGTGGAGCTCGCGAACGGCCACAAGGTGCTCGCTCACATCAGCGGGAAGATGCGGCAGCACTACATCCGCATCCTTCCTGAGGACCGGGTCGTCGTCGAACTTTCGCCGTACGACCTGACCCGCGGGCGCATCGTCTACCGCTACAAGTAGTCCTGACGACGGCCGGGAAGTCCCGTGTCCGTCTTCGACGTCCGGTGTCGCGCCTCGCGCGTCTCCGGGCCAGATGGGAAGTAAGGCAACCGTGAAGGTCAAGCCGAGCGTCAAGAGGATCTGCAACAAGTGCCGGGTTATCCGCCGGCACGGCCGGGTCATGGTCATCTGCACCGACCCGCGCCACAAGCAGCGCCAGGGCTGACTCAGCCCTTCCGGCCACGGCCGGATGGCGTTGGTCCACGCAGATCCCCAGCGACACACACATCACACATGCTCGTCCCAGCCGCGAGCGGTACGCCAGACGTACCTCTGCGTGGCTGACCCCCGGTCGGAGGCCGGGGCCCGCTCGGGCAGCGACCGATCCCGGTCGCCGGCGCTCACCGCGTCGGAAGGACGGGACGGCCGGTAGCGGGGTGGGACGGGTCCACACCTCCGCCACACATTACGAGGAGTACGCCCGCACATGGCACGTCTAGTCGGCGTGGATCTCCCCCGCGAGAAGCGGATGGAGATCGCGCTCACCTACATCTTCGGGGTCGGTCGCACCCGCGCCCTGGAGACACTCGCCGCCACCGGCATCTCGCCGGACAAGCGCGCTCGGGACCTCACGGACGAGGAGCTCGTGCAGCTCCGCGACCACATCGAGGGCAACTACAAGGTTGAAGGCGACCTGCGCCGCGAGGTCGCCGCTGACATCCGCCGCAAGGTTGAGATCGGCTGCTACGCCGGCATCCGGCACCGCCGGGGCCTGCCCGTGCGTGGCCAGCGGACCAAGACCAACGCACGGACCCGCAAGGGCCCGAAGCGGACCGTCGCCGGCAAGAAGAAGCCCGGCAAGAAGTAAGACGTAGACCGGAATACGGGTCTGGGTCCGCCGAGCTAGGCCAGGCCGCAACCTGTATCGGGAAGTCAACTAGGAGCGCAGAAGACTTATGCCACCGAAGGCTCGTGCCGGAGCCGCTGTCAAGAAGGTCCGGCGCAAGGAACGCAAGAACGTCGCCCACGGGCAGGCGCACATCAAGAGCACGTTCAACAACACCATCGTGTCCATCACGGACCCGACCGGTGCGGTTATCTCCTGGGCCTCCGCCGGCCAGGTTGGCTTCAAGGGCTCGCGTAAGTCGACTCCGTTCGCCGCGCAGCTGGCCGCCGAGGCCGCCGCGCGTCGCGCCATGGAGCACGGCATGCGCAAGGTCGACGTGTTCGTCAAGGGTCCCGGTTCCGGCCGGGAGACCGCCATCCGTTCGCTGCAGGCCGTGGGCCTCGAGGTCGGGCAGATCTCCGACGTCACCCCGCAGCCGCACAACGGGTGCCGTCCGCCGAAGCGTCGCCGGGTCTGAGAGGTAGAGAGAGATGGCTCGTTACACCGGTGCAGACTGCCGCCGTTGCCGGCGGGAGAAGATGAAGCTGTTCCTCAAGGGCAGCAAGTGCGATGGTCCGAAGTGCCCGTTCGAGTCCCGGCCGTTCCCGCCCGGGCAGCACGGCCGCGGCCGCACCAAGGAGACGGAGTACCTGCTCCAGCTCCGTGAGAAGCAGAAGGCCCGCCGGGTTTACGGCGTGCTGGAGAAGCAGTTCCGCGGTTACTACGAGGAAGCCGTTGGCAAGCAGGCCAAGACCGGTGAGGTCCTCCTGCAGATCCTCGAGTCGCGGCTGGACAACGTCGTTTACCGGGCCGGCTACGCCCACTCGCGGGACATGGCCCGCCAGCTGGTCAAGCACGGTCACTTCACGGTGAACGGCAAGAAGGTCGACATCCCGTCGTACCGCGTCAAGGAGCACGACATCATCGAGGTTCGGGGCAAGAGCAAGGAGCTCACCCCGTTCATCGTCGCGCAGGCTCAGGCCGGCTCGAAGACGGTTCCGGCGTGGCTTGAGGCCATCCCGAGCCAGATGAAGGTGCTCGTGCACTCCCTCCCGGCCCGGCAGGTCATCGACACGCAGGTCCAGGAGCAGCTGATCGTCGAGCTCTACTCCAAGTAGTCCGAGCTCGTTCGGTGGTCCGCCCTTCGGGGCGGGCCACCGGAACAGTTTGTGTCGTGGGCGTCAAATAGCGGGCGCCCCGGAAGAGAAGAGAAAAGATGCTCATCAGCCAGCGACCCTCCCTCTCCGAGGAGTCGATCAACGAGACCCGGTCGCGGTTCGCCATCGAGCCGCTCGAGCCGGGCTTCGGCTACACCCTGGGTAACTCGCTGCGGCGCACGCTGCTGTCGTCGATCCCGGGCGCGGCCGTCACCTCGATCAAGATCGACGGTGTGCTGCACGAGTTCACCACGATCCCCGGTGTCAAGGAGGACGTGGTCGAGCTCGTCATGAACATCAAGGAGCTGTGCGTCAGCTCCGAGCACGACGAGCCGGTCAGCATGTACCTGCGTAAGCAGGGCCCGGGCGACGTCACCGCGGGCGACATCCAGCCGCCGGCCGGCGTCTCGGTGCACAACCCGGACCTGAAGCTCGCCACCCTGAACGGCAAGGGCCGGCTCGACATGGAGCTGACCGTCGAGCGGGGTCGCGGCTACGTGACGGCGGCGCAGAACAAGCAGTCCGGCGCCGAGATCGGCCGCATCCCGGTCGACTCGATCTACTCGCCGGTGCTGAAGGTGACCTACCGCGTCGAGGCGACCCGCGTCGAGCAGCGCACCGACTTCGACCGGCTGATCATCGACGTCGAGACCAAGCCGTCGATGGGTCCGCGCACCGCGCTGGCCTCCGCCGGTTCGACGCTCGTGGAGCTGTTCGGGCTTGCCCGGGAGCTGGACGAGACCGCCGAGGGCATCGACATCGGGCCGTCCCCGCAGGACGCCCAGCTGGCGGCGGACCTCGCTCTGCCGATCGAGGAGTTGGACCTCACCGTCCGCTCCTACAACTGCCTCAAGCGCGAGGGCATCAACTCCGTTGGTGAGCTCATCGGGCGTACCGAGGCCGACCTCCTCGACATTCGCAACTTCGGTCAGAAGTCGATCGACGAGGTCAAG
Source organism: Micromonospora violae (assembly GCF_004217135.1). Classification (NCBI taxonomy): domain Bacteria; kingdom Bacillati; phylum Actinomycetota; class Actinomycetes; order Micromonosporales; family Micromonosporaceae; genus Micromonospora; species Micromonospora violae. The sequence continues at coordinate 4,908,613 of NZ_SHKK01000001.1, read as the reverse complement.
ATGAAGCTCGCCGGGATGGGTCTCGGGCTGAAGGACTCGGCTCCGAACTTCGACCCGGCGCACGTCGTGGACACCTTCGGCGAGGCCGACTACGACACCGACGACTACCGCGAGACCGAGCAGCTCTAGTCCGCGCTGCCGCCACAACTGAGGAGCACCAAAAATGCCCACGCCCACCAAGGGCCCCCGCCTCGGCGGCAGCCCCTCGCACGAGCGGCTGATGCTGGCCAACCTGGCGACCGCGCTGTTCCAGCACGGGAAGATCCAGACCACCGAGACGAAGGCCCGGCGGTTGCGCCCGCTGGCCGAGCAGCTCATCACCAAGGCCAAGCGCGGTGACCTCGCCTCGCGGCGTCGGGTGCTGGGTGTCGTCAAGGACAAGGACGTCGTGTACGCCCTGTTCGACCAGATCGCGCCCCGGTACTCCAACCGCCCCGGCGGTTACACCCGGATCGTGAAGACCGGTCCGCGCAAGGGTGACAACGCTCCGATGGCCATCATCGAGCTGGTGGAGGAGCTTCAGGTCGCCGAGCCGAAGGTGAACAAGAAGACCGCCGCCCGCAAGGCCGCGCAGCAGGACAAGGTCGAGGCGCTCGCCCCGGCCGACGAGGCCCCGCAGTCGGCCCCGGCCGACCAGGACTCCGAGGCGCCGGTGTCGGTGTCCGGTGACACCGCCGCCGCCCGCGAGGACAGCGACGAGGCCACCGAGAACAAGGCCTGATCGAAGGGCATTCTCGGGCCCGGCACCCCCCTGGGGTGCCGGGCCCGACCCGTAACAGGAGGTACGAGGTGGACGAGCGGATCCGGCTACGGCTGGACGTCTCGTACGACGGCACCGGCTTCTCCGGCTGGGCTGCCCAGCCGACCCGTCGTACCGTCGCGGGGGTGCTCGTCGAGACCCTGGACCTGGTCCTCGGCGCCGGTACGGCCACCGGGCTGACCGTGGCCGGGCGGACCGACGCGGGGGTGCACGCCACGGGGCAGGTGTGTCATGTGGACCTGCCGGTCGAGGTGTGGCGACAGCACGAGGGGCGGCTGCTGCGTCGCCTGGCCCGGCTGCTCCCGACCGACGTGCGGGTACGGGCGATGACCGAGGTGCCGGCCGACTTCGACGCCCGGTTCTCGGCTACCTTCCGGCGCTACGAGTACCGGGTCACCGATGCGCCCTTCGGTGCCGAGCCGCTGCGCCGGCACGAGGTGCTGGCCTGGCCGAAACCGTTGGACCTGGCCGCGTTGAATGCGGCCGCGACCGGGCTGGTGGGGGAGCACGACTTCGCCGCGTACTGCCGGCGCAAGGAACACGCGACGACGCTGCGCGAGGTGACCCGACTGGACTGGCGTCGCGACCCGGACGGCATCCTGGTCGCCACCGTGCAGGCCGACGCGTTCTGCCAGGCGATGGTGCGCAGCCTGGTGGGGGCCATGCTGGTGGCCGGGGACGGCCGTCGCCCGGTCGAGTGGCCGGGCACCCTGCTCAGCCAGCGGGAGCGGTCCAGCGAGGTGACTGTGGCCCCCGCGCACGGGCTGACCCTGGTCGCCGTCGGCTACCCGGCCGATCCGGGCGAGTACGCCCACCGCGCCACCCTCACCCGCCGGTTGCGGGTCCCGATCGAGGGTTGACCGCCCGCCGGGTCAGTCGCCCGGCAGGCCGTCGTCCTGGTTCGCGTTATTGCCGGTCGGGCCCGCTGTCGGTTGTGCGGCGGTGCCACCGTCGGCCCGGCTCTGGAGCACGCCCCGGCTGAGGTGCAGCTCGATCATGTCGAACAGGATCTCGCGGACCTTGGCGTCACCCGCCTTGATCACCACCCCGTCCTCGCGGACCACCAGGGCGTACGCCAGGTAGTGGCCCCGGACCTGCCAGCCGACGCGGGCCGGAGCGCTGGCCAGGACCTCGGTGCCGTCGACGTCGTCGGCGGTGAGGCCACGGAACCGGCCCTGCCGCTCGTCGAGAACCTGCCGGAGCCGGTCCCGGGCTCGTTCCGCGCTGACCTTGTCGGTGAGGTTGAACAGGCCGGTGGTGACCAGGTGGTCGCCGTCGGGCGTACTCAGCGTGGCTCGGACGACCTGGTTGCAGCCGAGCCGGACCAGCAGGTCGGCCACCTCGTCGGTGGCGGCAACGGCGCAGCTTCCGCTGGACTGGGTCTTGAGCACCTGATAGCTCGGCTGTCCGTCGGTGAGCTTCAACTCCTTGCCGGGGAAGAGTTCCTTGGCGGTGAGCGGGGCCTGGTCGGTGTCCCGGGAGTCGAGGGCCAGCCGTTCCGACGTGTGCGTTGTGGGTGCGGCGTTCGGCTGGTATGTCGGGTTGGTCTGCGGCTGTTCGTTGCGGTCGATGAGAAACGCGGCGGCACCGAGACCGCAGAGGGCGAGCAGCACGAGGACGGCCGCGCCGCCGATGAGGACCTGCCACAGTCGGCCGCCGCTGCGCCGGGTGGGCGGCTCCGCGGGCGTCGCCGAGGAGTAGATCTGGCTGTGGGGTGGGGCGGGCGGGATGTCGGCCCGGGTCGGCGCGGGCTGCGGAACGTCGATCCGAGTCGGCGGTGGCTGCGACGACGGCAGCGAGAGCTGGTTCGGCCGGGGCAGCGACGGCGTGGGGAAGCGTGACGGAGAGGGCCCGGCCGGTGGGGGCGGACCGGCGCCGAGCGCCGACAGATCGGACCCGGGCTCCGGGTACTCCTCGAAAGCGTCCTCATCGGACTGGTACCGATACACCATGTCGCCCAGAGTAGGAGCCATTGTCCCTTTAGGGGGTAATTTCGGGTAATTGTACGTGCGGGTCGCGCCAGGTCCCCGGGGAAGAGGATCGCCCCGACGATCACCCGCAGGCCGATGCGAGAATTGCCAGGTGACCGGCGACCACTACTTCACCGCTCAGCCCACCAGCGACGCCCCGGCGCGCGAGGTCGAGTTCTCCGTCGCCGACCGCGACTACCGGCTCGCCTCGGCCGGCGGGGTCTTCTCCGCCAGCCGACTCGACCCGGGCACCGCCGTGCTCCTGCGCAAGGCTGAGCTGCCCGCCGCCGACACCGGCGGCGACCTGCTCGACCTCGGCTGCGGATTCGGGCCGATCAGCTGCGTGCTGGCCGACCTCGCCCCCGCCAGCACAATCTGGGCCGTCGACGTCAACGCCCGGGCCCGCGAGCTGACCGCCGCCAACGCGGTCCGGGTCGGCGCCGCCGACCGGGTCCGGGTCAGCGCACCGGACGACGTTCCGGACGACGTCCGCTTCGCCCAACTCTGGTCCAACCCACCCATCCGGATCGGCAAGGACGGGCTGCACGACCTGCTGCTGCGCTGGCTGCCCCGACTCGCCCCCGACGGCGTCGGCTGGCTGGTCGTCGCCCGGCACCTCGGCGGCGACTCGCTGCAACGCTGGCTCACCGAGCAGAGCTGGCAGGTCGAACGGTACGCCAGCCAGAAGGGCTTCCGCGTGCTGCGCGTCACCCGGTAATTGGATGTACCCCCCGCCCCTGACTGGGGCAGGATCCCGGCGTGGGATACGTGGACGTGGCAGCGGTCGGGCACATCCTGCCCGACGGTCGGGAACTCTTCGCCGACGTGTCGTTCCGGGTCGGGGAGGGCAGCAAGGTCGCCCTGGTCGGCCCCAACGGCGCGGGAAAGACGACGCTGCTGAGGATGGTCGCCGGTGACCTGCCGGTGCGCACCGGCGTCGTCGCACGCGCCGGCGGGCTGGGCGTGATGCGCCAGTTCATCGGCATGATCGGCGACGAGTCGACCCTCGCCGACCTGGCGCTGTCGCTGGCCCCGCCGGCGCTGCGCGACGCAGGCCGGCGGCTCGGCGAGACCGAGGCGGCCATGCGGGCCGCCGAGGCGCGCGGCAAGTTCAGCAACGCCGCGGGCAAGGCCCAGCTGGCGTACGCCGATGCGCTCGGCGCGTGGGGCGAGGTCGGCGGGTACGACGCCGAGGTGCTCTTCGACACCGTCGCGACAATCGTGCTCGGCCAACCCTGGGACGCCGTCCGGGACCGGCCGGTGCGGACCCTCTCCGGGGGCCAGCAGAAGCGCTTCGCCCTGGAGCTGCTGCTGCGCGGCCCGGACGAGGTGCTGCTGCTCGACGAACCGGACAACTTCCTCGACGTGCCCGGCAAACGCTGGCTGGAGGCGCGACTGCGCGAGTCGACGAAGTCGGTGCTCTACGTCTCGCACGACCGCGAACTGCTGGCCCAGAGCGCCGACCGGGTGGTCGCCGTCGAGGGCGGCAGCGCCTGGGTGCACCCGGGCGGCTTCGCCAGCTGGCACGAGGCGCGGGTGGCCCGGCACGCCCGCCTCGACGAGCTGCGTCGGCGCTGGGACGAGGAGCACCAGAAGCTGCGCGAGCTGATGCTGATGTACAAGCAGAAGGCGGCGTACAACGACGGGTTGGCCTCCCGTTACCAGGCCGCCCAGACCCGGTTGCGCAAGTTCGAGGAGGCCGGGCCGCCGCCCGTACCGCCGAAGGACCAGGACATCCGGATGCGGCTCAGCGGCGGGCGGACCGGCAAGCGCGCGGTCGTCTGCGAGCAGCTGGAGCTGGACGGCCTGACCTTCCCCTTCGACCTGGAGATCTGGTACGGCGACCGGGTGGCGGTGCTCGGTGCCAACGGCACCGGCAAGTCGCACTTCCTGCGGCTGCTGGCCCGCGGCGGCACCGACCCGGACCCGGCGAACGGGCCGGTCGACGGCGCGGGCGCGCTCGCTCCGGTGGCACACGACGGCACCGCCCGGCTCGGTGCCCGGGTCCGTCCCGGGCACTTCTCGCAGACCCACGACCGGCCGGAACTGATGGGCAAGACGCTGGTCGAGATCCTCTGGCGGGGCGACGACCACCGCACCGGGATGGACCGGCACGCGGCGATGGGCGTGCTCAGTCGCTACGAGCTGGCCGCGCAGGGCGACCAGCGCTTCGGCACGCTCTCCGGCGGGCAGCAGGCCCGATTCCTGGTGCTGCTGCTGGAGTTGTCCGGGGCGACCCTGCTGCTGCTCGACGAGCCCACCGACAACCTCGACCTGGCCAGCGCGGAAGCTCTCGAAGCGGGCCTGAACGCCTTCGAGGGGACGGTGATCGCGGTCACCCACGACCGGTGGTTCACCCGCTCCTTCGACCGGTTCGTGCTGTTCCGAGGCGACAACGAGGTGGTGGAGACCCCGGAACCGGTCTGGGACGTCGGGTGATCCCCGTCGACCTGCCCGATCGGCTGTGCGCCGTCCGGGGGGTGGTCGCCGTGGCGCTCGGTGGTAGCCGGGCGCGCGGTGAACACCGTCCCGACTCCGACTGGGACCTGGGCCTGTACTACCGGGGTGAGCTGGACCTGCCGGCGCTGCGTGCGGTCGCCGCGACGGTCGCCGACGACACCGACGTCGCGCTCACCGCCCCCGGCGGTTGGGGCCCCTGGGTCGACGGGGGCGGTTGGTTGCGGATCGGCGGGGTCGCCGTGGACTGGATCTACCGGGACCTAGACCGGGTGCAGCGCGTCTGGACTGACTGTCAGGCCGGCCGGTACGAGGTCGGGGTGCAGGCCGGGCACCCGCTCGGGTTCTACTCGTCCGCCTACGTCGGGGAGGTGGCGTTGTGCCAGGTGCTGGCGGACCCGACCGGCCAGCTGACCCGCCTGCGGGACCAGACCCGGGACTATCCGCCCGCGCTGGCCGACACGCTGGTGGCCGGCGGCTGGGAGGCCGGGTTTCTGCTGGCCGGAGCGGCCAAGGCCGCCATCGGCGGGGACAGCGGATACGTCGCCGGGTGCCTGTTCCGGGTGGTCGGGGTGCTCGCCCAGGTGCTGCACGCCCGCGCGGGCCGGTGGCTTGTCAACGAGAAGGGGATGATCGCCGCCGCGGGGCGGCTGCCCGGGGCCCCACCACACTTCGAGCAGCGGGCGCAGGCTCTGCTCAGCGCCGTCGGCCGTAGCCCCGCCGAGCTGACCGCAACCCTGGGCGCCGCCCGTGAGCTGGTCACCGAGGTGGTCGGTTGAGCCGCCGCCGGAGTGGCCCGCACCCGACCGGCATAGGGTGGATCTCGTGACTGACATGACCTATCGCCGGCTGGGCGACTCCGGGCTCGTGGTGTCCGTGGTCGGCATCGGCTGCAACAACTTCGGCCGCAAGCTCGACCTCGACGGCACCCGGGCGGTGGTGGACGCGGCCCTGGACGCCGGGATCACCCTGTTCGACACCGCCGACATCTACGGCGAGCCGCAGGGCGGCTCCGAGGAGCTGCTCGGGCAGGCGCTCAAGGGACGCCGCGACGACGTGGTGGTGGCCACCAAGTTCGGCATGGACATGAACGGCCTGAACGGGCCGGACTTCGGGGCCCGCGGTTCGCGGCGCTACATCGCCCGCGCGGTGGAGGCGTCGCTGCGTCGGCTCGGCACCGACCACATTGACCTGTACCAGATGCACGAGCCCGACCCGGGCACCCCGATCGACGAGACCCTCGCGGCCCTGGACGACCTGGTCCGGGACGGCAAGGTGCGCTACCTGGGCAACTCCAACTTCGCCGGCTGGCAGATCGCCGACGCGGACTGGGTCGCCTCGTCCAACGGCCGGTCCCGCTTCATCAGCGCGCAGAACCACTACAGCCTGGTGGAGCGTTCGGTGGAGGCCGAGGTGATTCCGGCGTGTGAGCGGTTCGGCCTCGGCATGCTGCCGTTCTTCCCGCTCGCCAACGGGCTGCTCACCGGCAAGTACAAGCGCGAGGCTCAGCCGCCGGCCGGCAGCCGACTCTCCGGTGGTGGCCGGTACGCGGAGCGGCTCGCCGCAGCCGACTGGGACACCATCGAGGCGATCGAGGCGTACGCGGCCGAGCGGGGTCTGACCATGCTCCAGGTGGCGATCGGTGGGCTGGCCGCCCAGCCGGCGGTGACCTCGGTGATCGCCGGTGCCACCACGCCCGAGCAGGTGCGTGCCAACGCCGCCGCTGGCACCTGGGAGCCCAGCGACGACGATCTGGCGGCGCTGCGCGCCATCCTCTGAGCAGAGCGGCTGGGCTCGGTGCGGCCGGGCTCGGTCCGGCTGGGCTCGGTCCAGCCTGGCTCGGTGCGGTGCGGTGCGGTGCGGTGCGGTGCGGTGCGGTGCGGTGCGGTGCGGCCGACGCGGCGCCTTGATCGACTCGTGTTCCTGAAAGTCGGGGTGACCTGGGGCCGGGGAAGGCGCGGTTTCAGGAAAGTCGAGTCGATCATGCCGGGCGGGGCAGCCAGGTGACGCCAGCGAGGGCTGGCGGTGACCGACCAACCCCGGTCTGGTGGGTGAGATGACGACGGGCCGGGCCGCTGGTTGCGGCCCGGCCCGTTTCGCCGTCAGTGTCGGTCAGGCGGCCGCTCCGGCGAGATCATCGTGGTCCGTCGGTGCGGCGCGATCTTCGTGGTCCGTCGGTGCGACGGGATCGTCTTCGTCAGTCGGTGCGGCGGCGGCCGAACAGCATGGCCACCCCCATCGCCGCGGCCACCAGGACGAGACCGGCCGCCGCGAACGGCCACCAGTCGGCACCTGCACCGCCTGCCCCGTCCGTCGGCTTGGTCACCGCGACCGGCTCGGGAGCGGGCGGCGTCTGGGCCGCTCGGGCCTGCACCGTGGCGGTGGCCTCGCCCTGCAGGGGAGCGGGGGACTTCACCGTCACCTTCCACGTGCCGGCCGAGAGCACCGGCCCACTGCTGTAGAAACCGTGCCCCTCAGGCTGCGGCTCCAACTGCACCGGCCCGATCCGCTGCCCGTCCGGGCCGGTGGCGGTGAGGACCAACCGCACCACCTGCTCCAGCCGGCGGCCGTCGGGGTGGGTGGCCTGGATGGTGACGCCCTCGGCCCCGTCGCCGGCCACCGTGAGTTTGAGCTTGTCGGCCTGCGCCGCCGGGGCGGCCTGCGCCGCCGGGGCGGCCTGCGCCGCCGGGGCGGCCTGCGCCGCCGGGGCGGCCTGCGCCGCCGGGGCGGCCTGCGCCGCCGGGGCGGCCTGCGCCGCCGGGGCGGCCTGCGCCGCCGGGGCGGCCTGCGCCGCCGGGGCGGCCTGCGCCGCCGGGGCGGCGGCGAACAGGGTCAGTGCCAGTCCGACGAACACGGCGGCGAACGCCTTGCGGATGACCGTCACGGACATCTCCTCCCTACCGATGAGGGAGGCCCCTCCCCAGCGCCGTAGCGCCGGGGAGGGGCCTCGTCGGATCAGAGCTGGCGACCGGGTGCCAGCCGGGTGGCATCGCCACCGAGCCGCCCGGCACCCTTGACCGAGTCGCCGTCGTTCGCCTTGACCCCGGCCTTGCTGGCCGTGCCGCCGAGCCGAACGATCATGGCGTCGGCGTCCCGGATCAGGACGTCCCGGATCTCCGCCTCAGTCACCAACGTGGTGTCGGAGGCGAGCGTCCGGAACGCGGTCAGCTGCCGGACCGCCGCCTTGTCGTCGCCGGCCGCCTCGGACGCCCGGACGTTGTCGAGCTTGTTCGACAACTGCCGGTGCGCCTTGGTCGAGAGCCGCCCCGTTGCCTTGAACCGGTCCAGCAGACTCTGCATGTCCCGGAACGAGGTGGTGACGAAGAACCGGACCGTCGAGGTGGTCTCGTTGCCCGCCTTGTCGGTCGCGGTCACGGTCAGCTCGTGCAGGCCGAGCGACAGGTCGTACATGGCCTGCAGCGTGCCGCTGGCGTACGCCTGACCGTCGAGCTTGCCGACCACGCTCGCGATGCCCGAGGTCGGGTCGACGGCCTGCCACGACACCCGGACGTCCTGGCTGTCGCCGTAGAGCTGACCGTCGGCGAGCCCGGACACCAGCAGCGTCGGCTTGGTGCCGTCGATGCGCACCACCGCCGACTTCAGCGTCTCGGCGTTGCCGGCCTTGTCCGTCGAGCGGAACAGCAGCTCGTGCTCCCCGTCACCGGTCACCTCGACCGGCGTCGAGTACGGCGTCCACGTGCCACCGTCCAGCGACCACTCCACCGTGTTGACGCCGGAACCGGCGTCGGTCGCGGCCAGCACCACCGGGATCGTCCCGTTGTGCCAGCCGGCGTCGTTCGCCGGAGCGAACGTCGCCGAGGTCACCGGCGCGGTGGCGTCGATCTTGACCGAGACGGTCTTCGTCGCCTCCACGTTGCCGGCCTTGTCCGTCGAGCGGAACCGAAGCTCGTGCTCGCCGTCCCCGCTGACCGCCACCGCAGCGGTGTACGCCGTCCAGGTGGTGGCGTCGTCCAGCTGATACTCCGTGCTGGCGAGGCCGCTACCGCCCTCGTCGGCGCCGGTGAGCGTGATCGTCACCGGCTCGGTGTGCCACCCCTCGGTCGGGGTGCCGGAAACCGCCGCCGTGGTCACCGGTGCGGTCTCGTCGGCCACCTCCGTGCTGAGCCGGAAGTAGTCGAACGCGGCCGTCTTCGACGCCGTCTGGTTGGCGCCGAGGGTGAACAACCCGACCTTCGGGGTGGCCCCGACCGCGCTGTTGGTCAACGACTCCAACGCGGTCCAGGTCGTCCCGTCGGCCGAGTACGACGCCGTGAACGTGTCGCCGGTGCGAGCCAACCGCAGGAACCACTCGGCGGTGGTCAGTCCGGTCACCTCCGGCTGCGGGTTCTGCACCGCCCCGGCGATCTCGCTGCGGAACTCGATCCGCCGCGTCACCGCCGAGCCGGCCTGGTTGTCCGCGATGAAGTCGAACTTCAGGTAGTTGTCGTCGTCGGCCTGCACGAGCAGACCGGCCTGCTGGTACTGCTCGTTCAGCAGGCTGCCGTCGACCTTCGTCTCCAGGGTCCAGTCGCCCGACGGCGCGGTCTGGAGGATGAAGTTCTTCGGCCCGGTGTTGTCGGTGCCGTAGATGTCACCGTTGGGCACGTCGATGCGCAGCGCGCCACCGGTGACCCGGTAACCGGTCGGGTCCTCCCGAAGGATCGCGTCCCACCGGCACTTGTCCAGCGTGTCACCGTTGAACTCGTCCGACGGGTCGACCGGGCCGGCCGGGGCGTCCGGCGTGACCTGGAACGAATCGAAGGCCGCGTTGACGACCGGTGCCTCGGTGCCGCCGTTGAGGGCGAAGACCCCGATGCGCGGGTTGGTGATGCCGGCGAGCGCGGCCGAACGGCCGACCGCGGTGAAGGTCTGCCCGTCGGCCGAGACGCCGGCGGTCAGGTTCGTCCCGTCGCTGGTGACCCGCAGGTACACGGTGTCACCCGCCGGAGCGGCGATCCTGTCGGCAGCCTCGTTGCGCGGCGTGGCGGCGGTCTCCCGGATGAACTCCACCGACCGGCTGCCGTTGTACAGCAGGTCCAGCTTGGCGTAGTTGTCGTCGTCGCCGTACACCAGCAGACCTGCCTGCTGGTAGTTGGCCGTCACCGGGAGCGTGACCTTGGTGGTCATCTCCCAGGCGCCGGTCGGGGCCGCCTGGAGCACCAGGTTCGTGGCGTCGTTGCGAGCGCCGTAGAGGTCACCCACGGCAGTGGGCAGCAGGAGCGCGCCGCCACTGAGCGAATAGAGCTGGTTCTCGCGGATGACGCTGGTCCAACGCTCCTTGTCGAGGCTGTTGCCGTTGAAGTCGTCCGAACGCGCCCCGAAGCAGGACGTGTCCGGAGCGTCGACCCGCACCGGCACGGTGGCGTACGCCTTGGCGCCCTTGCTGTCGGTCACCGTGAGGGTGGCCGTGAAGAGGCCCGGGCTGGTGTAGGTGTGGCTGGCGTCCAACGTGGTCGCCGTGCCTCCGTCACCGAAGTCCCAGGCGTACGTCAGCGGGGTGTCGCCATCGGCGTCGGTGGCCGTGCCGTCGAACTCGACGGTGACCGGTGCGGTGCCGGTGGCCGGGGTGGCCGTGGCGCTGACCACCGGCGGCGCGTTCTCGGTGACACCGCGGCCGATGAAGTCCATCCAGTTGACGTTGAACAGCGAACCCGTTCCGCCGTTCGGATCACGGGCCAGGAAGTACAGCGAGCCGCTCGCAGCACCGGTGACCGGGGCGCTCACGTCCGTGTACGTCTGCCACGCGCCGGTCGACGGTACGACGGCCGTGGCGACCACCGGTCCGTCAACCGCACCCGCACGGACCTCGATCCGACCGCCAGTGGTGGCCGAGGCGGCCCGGAACCGGATCTCGGTGATGTTGGTCAGGTCCGCCGGGGCGACCGACCACCAGTCACCGTCCTCGATGAAGGCGATGTTCTGGCCGCCACCGGCGCTGTCGGCGCCGGCTTCCCGCTGCACGCCGGGGTCTCCGCCGCCGGTGCTCACCGGGGCACGCCCGGTGGCGGTGAAGTACTCGGCCTGCTTCTGCTTCGGCTGGAGCACCTCGATGTGCCGGCCGGTCAGCGCGCCGGACCCGCCGGCGCCACCCTCGTCGGTGTAGGTGGCCTCGAAGACCGCGAAGACGTTCGCCTCGGCGCCGTGCCCGGAGGCGAGCGACGTCTGCACGGTGCCGGTGCAGCCGGTGTGCTGCTCCAGCGGGTGGGCGTGCTCGTCGTGACCGAGCAGCACCTGGAGCTGCACCTTGTCACAGTCGATCTGCCCGTCCTCGGGGTCGGTCACCTTGATCGAGTAACGGACCTGGTCGCCCCAGTTGAAGAAGCCGCCGTCCGGTGGGAACTCGATGGAGACCGTCGGCGCGGTGTTGCCCACGGTCACCGGCACGTTGGCCACCGCGGTACGACCCTTGGGGTTGGTGACGGTGAGCTGGGCGGTGTAGTTGCCCGCCGTGGCGTAGGTGTGCGTCGGGTTGGCCTCGGTCGAGGTCTGCCCGTCGCCGAACGTCCAGGCGTAGGTGAGCGTGCCACCGTCCGGGTCCCGGGAGCCGGTGCTGGAGAACGTGACAGCCAGCGGCGCCGGGCCCGAGGTCGGGTTGGCGGACGCCACCGCGATCGGCGCACGGTCACCGGCGGTGTAGTCGATCCGGTAGACGCCGGAGTTGTCGTTGTTGCCGCCGAAGCCGCTGCCCCACTCGATCAGGTACAGCGCGCCGTCCGGACCGAACTCGAAGTCCATCGGGCGGATCATGCTCATGCCGGTGAGCAGCTGGTTGATGTCCACCAACGACTTGCCGTCGGGGGTCACCTGCATGGTGTACATCTTGTTCTGGTTCCACTCGCCGAGCAGAGCCTTACCGTCGTAGTACGCCGGCCACTTCCGGTTGGAGTTGAGGTCGGCGTCGTAGCGGTAGACCGGGCCGCCCATCGGGGCGCCACCGCCGCCGATCTCCGGGTAACGCGCGTCACCGGCGTACCCGTAGTCGACGGTCGCCGGGACCACCGGCGGGAGGTTGGTCAGGCCGGTGTTGTTGGGCGAGTTGTTCACCGGCGCGGCGCAGTCGAACTTCGGGCCGCTCGGACCGGACGGGAACGTGTAGTCGTTGTACGCCTCGTTCGTGCCCGTGCAGTACGGCCAGCCGTAGTTGCCCGGGGTGACGATGTTCCACTCGACCAGACCGCGGGGGCCGCGGTTCGGGTTGTCCGAGTTGGCGTCCGGCCCGTAGTCCCCGACGTACAGGGTGTTGGTCTTCGGGTCGGTGCCGATCCGGAACGGGTTGCGGAAGCCCATCGCGTAGATCTCGGGACGGGTCTTCTCGGTGCCCGGCGCGAAGAGGTTGCCGTCCGGGATGGTGTACGTCCCGTCGTCCTCGGGGTGGATCCGGATCACCTTGCCGCGCAGGTCGTTGGTGTTGGCGGAGGTGCGCTGCGCGTCGTAGTCCTGGCGACCCGACCGCTCGTCGATCGGCGAGTACGAGTTCGACTCGAACGGGTTGGTGTTGTCGCCGGTGGCCAGGTAGAGGTTGCCCTCGCCGTCGAAGGTCATGCTGCCGCCCGCGTGGCAGCAGGTGTTGCGCTGGGTGTCGACCCGCAGCACCTGCTTCTCGCTGGCCGGGCTGATGGTGTCGCCGGTCACCGTGAATCGGGACAGCAGGTTGCGGGTGACCCCGTCGTTCGGGGCGTAGTACAGGTACACCCAGTTGTTCGTGGCGAAGTCCGGGTCGAGCCGGATGCCGATGAGGCCGTCCTCGTTACCGGTGAAGACGTCCAGGTCGATGGCGGTGACGGTGTTGCCGGTGTCCGGCTTCACGATCTGCACGCGACCGTCGCGCTCGATGTAGAAGACCCGCCCGTCGGGGGCGATGTCCAACTCCATCGGGTTGCTGGTGTTGCTGTCCAGCGTGACCTTCTCGAAGTTGGAGGTCTTCGAGGCGCCACAGTCGGCGTTCTCGACGCCCGCCGCGGTCCGGATGCCGCCGAGCAGGTGGGAGAGGAACTGGGGCTCGGCGTACGACTCCCGGGTGTGCCCCAGACCGGTGTACCAGGAGCGGCCACCGTCGTAGTCCTGACACCAGGCGACCGGGTGGTCCGCACCCATCGCGCCAGCGCCGGGGGTGTAGCTCTTCTCGTCCAGGCTGGCCAGCACGTGGACGTCCGGCCGGGGGTTGCTCTGGTAGTTGTACCACTCGTCGAACCGCGACCAGCGGTCCGGCAGTTCGGCGGTGGACGGGTGGGCGTGGTCCTCCACCTTGACCGTGGCCGTCTGGTTCTGCGGGTGGTTGGCGAAGTACGCGCCGACCAGGTCGCCGTACCAGGGCCAGTTGTACTCGGTGTCCGACGCGGCGTGGATGCCGACGTAACCGCCGCCGGCCTTCACGTAGCGCTCGAACGCCGCCTGCTGGTCGGCGTTGAGCACGTCACCGGTGGTGGAGAGCCAGATCACCGCCTTGTACTTCGCCAGGTTGGCGTCGTTGAATGCGGCGCCGTCCTCGGAGTTGTCCACGGTGAATCCGTTGGCGGCACCGAGCTGCTGGATGGCGGCGATGCCGGTGGGGATGGAGTCGTGCCGGAAGCCGGCGGTCTTGGAGAAGACGAGGACGGAGAAGGGATCGGCTGCGGCCTGTGCCGCCTTCGGGGCCACCTGGCTGACCGGGGCTGCCGCCTGGGCATCCCGGGCGGGGGCCTGGGCGGCCGCCTGGGCAGGCGCGCCGAACAGGGTTGTCGAGGCCATGGCCAGGGAAACTAGGGTTGCGGTGATGGGTACGCGGGCACGACGAGAACGGGACACGCCGCCTCCTGTGTCGTAGTGACAGAGATCGCGGGAGTCGGCTCGCCGAATGCCGTCCCTGATGGAGCCGGTGGATCACACCGTGCCAGGGTGCCCCCACCGACATTTTGTCGAATCGCTGAACAAATTAATTCGGCTGGCTCGATGTCGGGCAAGATGCAGACGGGTAACGGTTCTGCAACGGTGGGCGACATTCCGAACAGGACCACATGAAGTGCCCCATGGATCTTGCTCGTTTTTTGCCCGGCCGGTCCGCCGGCCGTCGCCCACCCCGCGCCTTGGCAGGCCGGCGGATCTGTCGTACGGTGACACGCAAGTAACCCACGGGAGCCCGGTGTACCGGGCTGAGAGGGGGGCTGACAGCCCCCGACCGTCGAACCTGATCCGGGTAATGCCGGCGCAGGGAGGAGCGTTGCCGTGCCGTCCCTGGCTCGATTGCATCTCATCACCGACACCCGACCCGGTCGCGACCCACTCAGCGTGGTGCGCGCCGCCCTCACCGTGGCCGGAGCCGACCTGGTGGTGCAGGTCCGGGTCGAGGACTCCGCCACCGACCGCGAGGCGTACGACCTGACCCGGAGGGTGCTGGCGCTCTGCGCGCCGTACCGGGCGACCTGCCTGGTCAACGACCGGTTGCACGTGGCGCTGGCGGTCGGCGCCGCCGGCGGGCACGTCGGCGCCGACGACCTGCCGGTCGCCGCCGCCCGCCGGGTGCTCGGCCCCACCGCCGTGCTCGGCGCCACCGCCCGCGCGCCGGGCACGGCGAACGAGGCCGTCGCGGCGGGAGCCAGCTACCTCGGCGTCGGGCCGTGCCACCACACCGGCACCAAGACCGGCCTACCCGATCCCATCGGACCCGCCGGGGTGCGCGCCGTCGTCGACGCCGTGGACGTTCCGGTCATCGCGATCGGCGGCGTCACCGCCGCCCGGGTGCCGGCGCTGCGGGCCGCCGGGGCGTACGGGGTGGCGGTGGTCGGTGCCGTCTCCACCGCCGCCGACCCGGCACGGGCCACCGCCGCGCTGATCGAGGCCCTGACGTGCTGACCGGCCGGTCCCCGTCAGCGCCGTCGAGCGACCGGGTCCGGCCGGACGTGGCAGTGGTGGGAGCGGGGCCGATCGGGCTCGCGATCGCCTGGCGGTGCGCCCTGCGCGGGCTGCGGGTGGTGGTGCACGATCCGGCACCCGGCTCGGGGGCGTCGGCGGTGGCCGCCGGCATGCTCTCGCCGGTCGCCGAGGCGTACTTCGGGGAGCGGCAACTGACCGAGTTGCTGCTGGCGTCCGCCGCCCGCTGGCCGGCGTTCGCCGCCGAGCTGACCGAGACGACCGGCATCGACATCGGCTACCGCACCGAGGGCACCCTGCTGGTCGGGCTCACCGGCGACGACCTGGCCGAGGCGCGCCGGCTCTGGGCGTACCAGCAGGGGTTGGGGCTGCCCGTGACGCCGCTGCGCCCCAGCGAGCTGCGCGACCGCGAACCGGCGCTCGCCCCACGGGTGCGCGGCGGTGCGATCGCGCCCACCGACCACCAGGTCGACCCCCGACTGCTGGTGCCGGCACTGCGCGCGGCCGCGCGGCGGGCCGGCGCGGTGCTCGTCGCGCAGTCGGTCCGACGGCTGTCCGAGGTGGATGCCGAGGTCACCGTGGTCGCCACCGGCTGCGGGGCCGCCGCGCTCACCGGCCTGCCGGTGCGACCGGTGAAGGGCCAGATCCTCCGACTCCGCGCGCCCGACGGCGTCGCGCCGGGCTTCCGGCACGTGATCCGGGGGTACGCCGACGGCGAGCCCATCTACCTGGTGCCCCGCGTCGACGGCGAGGTCGTGCTCGGCGCGACGGTCGAGGAACGCTCGGACACCACGGTCACCGTCGGCGCGGTCCAGCGGCTGCTCCGCGCCGGGATCGACCTGCTGCCCGAACTGGCTGAGTACGACCTGGTCGAGGCGGTCGCCGGGCTGCGCCCGGGCACCCCGGACAACACGCCGATCGTCGGGCCGCTGCCCGACCGGCCGAACGTCCTGGCCGCCACCGGCCATCACCGGCACGGCATCGTGCTCACCCCGATCACCGCCGACCTGATCGCCGATCTGGTGCTCGGCGGCGTACCCGATCCGCTGCTCACGCCGTTGCGGGCCGACCGCTTCGACCTGGCCGGTGTCGCGGTGGGCGGACCTGAACCGACGATGGAGGGGGACCGGTGGAGTTGACGGTGAACGGGGCCGGGCGCAGCGTCCCCGCTGGGGCCTCGGTGGCGGACCTGGTCCGCGACATCGTGGCGCACCCACGTGGGGTGGCGGTCGCGGTCAACGGCGAGGTGGTGCCCCGGACCGGCTGGCCGGCCCGGGCGCTGCGCGACGGTGACCGCGTCGAGGTGCTCACCGCGGCGCAGGGCGGGTGAGCGGCGTGCCGTTCGAACTGGGCGGGGAGACCTTCACCTCACGGCTGATCCTCGGCACCGGCGGCGCCGCGAACCTGCACGTGTTGGAGCAGGCGATCCGGGCTTCCGGGACCGAGCTGGTCACCCTGGCACTGCGCCGGGTGGGCACGGCACCGGGTTCCACCGGTGGGCTGCTGGAGCTGCTGGACCGGTGCGGCGTACGCCTGCTGCCCAACACCGCCGGCTGTCACACCGCGACCGAGGCGGTGAAGGTGGCCCGGCTGGCCCGGGACGCGTTCGACACCGACTGGGTCAAGCTGGAGGTGATCGGCGACGAGCGGACGCTGCTGCCCGACGGGGTGGAGCTGCTCCGCGCCGCCGAGGAGTTGGTCTCCGACGGCTTCACCGTGCTGCCGTACACCAGCGACGACCCGGTGCTCGCCCGCCGCCTCGCCGACGTGGGCTGTGCCGCGGTGATGCCGGCCGGCTCGCCGATCGGGTCGGGGCTCGGCGTCGGCAACCCGCACCACATTCGACTCATCCGGCAGGGTGTGGACGTGCCGGTGATCCTCGACGCCGGCATCGGCACCGCGTCCGACGCGGCGCTGGCCATGGAGCTGGGCTGTGACGGGGTGCTGCTGGCGAGCGCGGTCACCCGCGCCGCCGACCCGGTGGCGATGGCCACCGCGATGCGGTACGCGGTCGAGGCGGGCCGGCTGGCCGCCGGCGCCGGGCGGATCGCCCGCCGGTTCCACGCGCTCGCCTCCACCCCCGACGAGGGTCGACCCGAGCTGTGACCCCCGGCCGCGCCCACCCCGCACCCCACCCGGCAGCAGATCTTGGAAGCAATCTGCCCCTGGAGGGGCCCATTCCTTCCAAGATCCCGGCGGGGGTTGTCGTGTTGACCGATCGGCTGGTCGCTCGCGGTCGGCTTGAGCGGGTTGTGGCGGGGGCCGTGGCCGGGGGAGTGCGCTGGGTGGTGTTGCGGGAGAAGGACCTGCCCCGCGCCGAACGGGCCGCCGTCGCCGCCGACCTGCGCGCGATCCTCGCCGACGTCGACGGGACCCTCATCGTGGCCGGCCCCGACCCGCTCGGCGGTGACGCCGTGCACCTGCCCGCCGCCGGCCCGTACCCGCCGCCGACCCACCCGCTGGTCGGCCGCTCCTGCCACGACCACACCGAGCTGACCCGCCTCACCACCGAGCACTACGCCACCATCTCCCCAATCTGGCCCACAAGAACGAAACCGGGCTACGGCCCACCCCTGGGCATTGCAGGGCTGGGCAGCCTGGTTCGGACCAGTCAGGTTCCCGTGCTGGCCCTCGGCGGAGTCGAGACCCCGGAGCAGGTAACCGCCTGCGTCCAAGCAGGAGCCACCGGCGTAGCAGTCCTGGGCGCACTCATGCGAGCAGAAGACCCCACCGAAACAGCGGCGAGTCTGACCAGCGCTTATGCCAAGGCGGTCACCCCCAAGCTCGTTAAAGCCGGCGCGGAGTCAGCCAGGTCCCCACGATCGGGGCTGCGGCCGACCGTGCCCATGCAGGGATCAAGCCTGACCGCCCGGAGTGGGCACGGTCGGCCGCAGCCCCCAACCGGAACCAGAAACGGCCCGCCGCAGCCCCCAACCGGAACCAGAAACGGCCCGCCGCAGCCCCCAACCGCAACCAGAAACGGCCCGCCGCAGCCCCCAACCGCAACCAAAGGCGACGGAAAATGACCCCGCGCACCATCCTCACCATCGCCGGCTCGGACTCCGGCGCAGGTGCCGGTATCCAGGCCGACCTCAAGGTCTTCGCCGCGCTGGGCGCGTACGGCACCAGCGTCCTCACGGCCGTCACCGCGCAGAACACCCGAGGTGTCGACGCGGTGCTGCCGCTGCCGCCGCGCACGGTCACGGAGCAGTTGGACAGTGTGCTCACCGACTTCGCCGTCTGCGCGGTGAAGACGGGGATGCTGGGCACCCCGGCGATCGCGGACGTGGTGGCGGACGCGGCTCGGGACGGCCGGCTGCCTCAGCTCGTCGTCGACCCGGTGCTGGTCGCCACGAGTGGTCACCGGCTCGGCGTGGTGGGCGCGGTGGAGCGGCTGCTGCCGTACGCCAGGGTGGCGACCCCGAACTGCGCGGAGGCCGCGGCGATCACCGGACGCCCGGTGGACGACGTGGCCGCGATGGTCGTGGCCGCCGAGGCCCTGGTGGCCGGCGGCCCGGAGTACGTGGTGGTCACGGGCGGTGACCTCGACGGGGGTGAAGCGGTCGACGTGCTGCACGGCGGCGGCGTCACCACCCTGTTGCGCGCACCCCGGGTGGCGACCCGGCACACCCACGGCACCGGGTGCTCGTTCTCGGCGGCGATCGCGGTGCGGCTCGGTCTGGGTGATCCGGTGCCGGCTGCGGTGGGGGCCGCAAAGGAATACGTGCTCCGTGCGCTGACCGGCGCGCGGGGCTGGGAGCTGGGCGCGGGGCGCGGGCCGTTGAACCACTTCGGCTGGTCCGCTTGATCACCAAGGAGGCTGTCATGCACGCACGAGGCAAGGTGTACGTCGAGGGTTCCCGGCCGGATGTCCGGGTGCCGTTCGCGGAGGTGGGGCTGACCGGAGATTTGCCGCCGGTGCGGCTCTACGACACGTCCGGCCCCGGTTCGGACCCGGAGGTGGGGCTGCCGCCGCTGCGTGGGCCGTGGATCGCCGAGCGGGGTGACGTGGCACCGGTGCGGGGTGCGGGCACGCCGCTGGCCGGGCTGGACGGTCGCCGGCCCACCCAGCTCGCGTACGCGCGGGCCGGTGTGGTGACGCCGGAG
The DNA here is from genome assembly GCF_004217135.1 of Micromonospora violae. Classification (NCBI taxonomy): domain Bacteria; kingdom Bacillati; phylum Actinomycetota; class Actinomycetes; order Micromonosporales; family Micromonosporaceae; genus Micromonospora; species Micromonospora violae. The sequence continues at coordinate 4,889,473 of NZ_SHKK01000001.1, read as the reverse complement.
ATGGAGTTCGTGGCGATCCGGGAGAACGTCGACCCGGAACTCGTGCGGGCTGAGATCGCCGCCGGTCGGGCGGTGCTCCCGCTCAACGTGAACCACCCGGAGTGCGAGCCGGCGATCATCGGTAAGGCGTTCCTGGTCAAGGTGAACGCCAACATCGGCACCTCCGCGGTCAGCTCGTCGGTCGCGGAGGAGGTGGAGAAGCTGACCTGGGCCACCCGCTGGGGTGCGGACACCGTGATGGACCTGTCCACGGGCAAGCGGATCCACGAGACCCGTGAGGCGATCGTGCGGAACTCGCCGGTGCCGATCGGGACGGTGCCGATCTACCAGGCGTTGGAGAAGGTCGGCGGCGACCCGGTGAAGTTGAGCTGGGAGGTGTTCCGGGAGACCGTGATCGAGCAGGCCGAGCAGGGCGTGGACTACATGACGGTGCACGCCGGGGTGCTCCTGCCGTACGTGCCGCTGGCCGTGGACCGGGTGACCGGAATCGTGTCCCGAGGCGGTTCGATCATGGCGGCGTGGTGCCTGGCGCATCACGAGGAGAACTTCCTCTACACCAACTTCGAGGAGCTCTGCGCGCTGCTCGCGCGCTACGACGTGACGTTCTCCCTCGGCGACGGGCTGCGCCCCGGTTCGATCGCCGACGCCAACGACGAGGCGCAGTTCGCCGAGCTGCGCACGCTTGGTGAGCTGACGAAGATCGCCTGGGCGCACGACGTCCAGGTGATGATCGAAGGGCCTGGCCACGTGCCGATGCACAAGATCAAGGAGAACGTGGACCTGCAGCAGGAGTGGTGCCACGAGGCGCCGTTCTACACGCTCGGTCCGCTGACCACCGACATCGCACCCGCGTACGACCACATCACCTCGGCGATCGGCGCCGCGATGATCGGCATGTTCGGCACGGCGATGCTCTGCTACGTCACGCCGAAGGAGCACCTCGGCCTGCCGGACCGGGACGACGTGAAGGCGGGCGTCATCGCGTACAAGATCGCGGCGCACGCGGCGGACCTGGCCAAGGGACACCCCGGCGCGCAGGCCTGGGACGACGCCCTGTCGAAGGCGCGGTTCGAGTTCCGTTGGGAGGACCAGTTCAACCTCTCGCTGGACCCGGAGACGGCGCGCTCGTACCACGACGCGACCCTGCCGGCCGAGCCGGCGAAGACCGCGCACTTCTGCTCGATGTGCGGCCCGAAGTTCTGCTCCATGAAGATCACCCAAGAGCTCAAGGAGTACGCGGCGCGCGGCATGAAGGACAAGTCGGAGGAGTTCGTCTCCGGCGGCGGACGGGTCTATCTGCCGCTCGCCTGACCGCGCGGGTGACCCTGCGGCGATCGACTCGGGTTCATTGAAGTCGGGGTGTCCGGGCGGGCGGTTCAGCCCGGTTTCCGTGAACCCGAGTCGATCAGCCGGTCGGTGTCTGCGGGCGGCGTGCGGCGGCCGGGTCAGTCGCGGTGGTGGCGACCGGTGGAACGCAACGACCGTCGGCCGTTCTCCCGCTCGGGCTCGTTGTCCGACACCGGCTTGCTCAGGCCGGCGACCCAGTCGACGAACTCCTCGTCCTGGGTCGCCAGCGGCTCCGCGTCGTCTGACGTCTTCGGGCTCTCCTCGTCGGCGCGGGAACGGTTGCGGCGGAACAGCCCGCCGAGCCGCCCGCGCCGGGAGGGCTGCTCCGCCACCTTCGGCGGCGTCGATATGACCTCGGTAGCCGCCACCTCACCGGTGCCGCTGTCGCTGGCGGTGCTGTCGCTGGTGGTGCTGGCGGCGGCGGGCGCGCCCATCGTGCCGGGAGAGCCCGGCGAGCCCGGGGGCTCGGCCGCAGGGGTGGTCGGGCTGGCTTCGGCCGCCGTGGAGCTGTCCTGCGATCGCGTCGACCGGGCGCGCCGAGACGTGTCGAAGGCGTTCCAGGTGCCGGCCTGGCTCAGGTCCGGCAACGAGGGACGATGCCGGGGCCGGGGCGTCGACCCGCTCGGCTCGCCCGAACCGCTCGACCCCTCCGATGCCGTCGGCCCCGGCTCGGCGGCGTGCGGTGGCACAGCCCACGTCGAGGTGACCGGCCACGCCGACGGCGCGGGCGTCCACAGGTCCGCGTCCGAGTCGCCGGCGGCGCTGACCCCGAACAACCCGGCGGTGGGCACGCCCTCGACGGCAGAACGTGCGCTGTCGGTGCCACCAGCCCCGGCCGTTGCGGAATCGCTGGTCGAGGAGGTCGCGCCGGTCGGCGCTGCGCTGCTGTCCAGGCCAGCCTTCGGAACGTCCGGGCCAGCCTTGGGAACGTGCGGGGCAGCAGCGGCCTCCGCGCCGGAATGGCCGGTCGAGGTGGGTAGCGCCGGCGTCCGCTTCGCGCCAGTCGTGGTGGCCGGCGCTGGAGTCACGCCGGTCGGTGCCTCGGTGGTTTCGGCGGGTGTGCTCGGGGACTCCGGGTCGGCCGGCACCTGCGTCGCCTCGCTTGCGGCGGTCGCCGGTGCTCGCTTCGCGGCGGTGCCGGCTGCTGCCGTACCCGAGGCGACCTCGGTCGTCGGGCCGGACCGCTTGCCCCGGCCGGGTGCCGGGGCGTCGGTGGCCGCGTCGGGGCCGGTGCTGCTGCCGGCGGACCTGGCCGACCGGCTGCCCTTCCTTGCGGGGCCGGTGGGCGTCTCGTCAGTGGTGGCCGCTGATTCGGTGGCCCCCGCGTCGGTGGTTGCCGAACCGGCAGGGGAAGTGTCGTCAGCCGGCTCGGAGGCGGTGGCGTCCGGATTGGCTTTCGACTTACGGGTCCGGCGCGGCCTGATCGTCCGCGGAGCTTCGGGCGTAGCGTGGCCGGCCGCCTCCGTGCCGGTCGCGCCGGCCGCCTCCGTGCCGCTGGTGCCGTTGTCCGCACCGCCGCCCGTGCCGCTGTCCGTGCTGGTCGGGGCGGCGGTGGTCCCGGCCGTACGGCCGGTGTCGGAGCTGGTCGCGTCCGAGCTGGTCGTGCCGGTCGCCGTGCTGCCGATCGGCTCGTCGACCGCTCGGTCATCCGTCGCGGCTGCGGCGTCGACGCGACCGGCCGCGGCGCTGGTCGGGGTGGCGTCGGTGCGGTCGCTGACGTCGGCGCGGTGGCTGACGTCAGCGCTGGTTGAGGGCTCGGTCGTGGCCGGGACATCATCTCGGCGCGCCGAGGACGTCTGCCCGGCGGCGGTGAACTCACCGGTCGGCGCGGTCAGCCAGGCCGCGGGCTGGGCCGGGGCGGCGGGAGTCGGACCGTGCTGGCCACTCGCGGTGGTCTCCGGCCAGTCCCAGTGGGCCGGGACGGTGCGTACGCCATCGGGCTCGCCAACTGCCCGCGGACCCGCCACGACGCCGCCACGCTGCGCGCCGGTGGACAGTGCGGCGTTGGCCGACTCGGAGTCGGTGCGCTCGGCGGTGTCCCGGTCGTCCCCCGACGCGGCGCTGGGCAGCGCCGGGCCGGCGGGCAGCGGCCGCAGAATGGCGGTGGGCTCGATCGTCTGCGGATCGGCGGCACGGGTGACCGGCCAGCGCAGCAGCGCGGCGGCGGCCGCGCCGAGCGCCCCGGCGAGGATCGCGATCAACGCGCCGTAGTAGGGGGTGGCCTGGTATCGGTCCACCGCGTCGCCCGGACCGGCGGTCAGGTAGGCGAACGCCACCAGCACCGGACCGGCCACCCCGGTGGCCCCACTGACCAGTGGTGGCTGGCCCCGCCAGCGAGCCAGCCCGGCAGTTGCCGCGCCGGCCAGCAGCGCCACGGTCGGGAGTAGGAGCAGCGCCAACCGTTGGGCGGCGGCGTCGTCGAGCCAGCTCGGCTCCAGGACGCCGAGCCGGACGGTCGGCAGTGGGCCGGCCGTGCCGAGCGACGGCAGGACGGAGATCAGCGCCAGCAGCCAGACCGCGCCGGCCACGGCGGCCATGTTCCAGCCCAGTTCGGGCCGGAGCAGGACGGCGATCGCCGCGCCCGCCCCGATCACCGCACCGACCACGGCGCAGATGCCCACCGCCCAGACCGGGTCAACGGAGATCAGCTCCGCGGCGCGGGCGGGTTGCATGCAGAGCGGGGCGATGACGGTGGCGCCGAGCGCCGCCGCGCCACCGACCGCCAACTGCCGGCTGGTGCTGGCCGCCGGGGCGTCGCGGTGAGCGAGGCGTCCGGTCAGGACGGCGCCGGCGACGGCGGCGTTCGCGGCGAACCAGCCCACCCAGACGAGTTGGGCCGGCCACTGGTTGACGGTCGTGCCGGTGAATGCGCCGGTCAGGCGGACGATGCCGAAACCGTACGCGACGCCGAGCTGGCCGGCTCCGGCCAGCACGCTCACCCCGAGCGCCGTGAGCAGCAGTCTGCCCCAGGTCCGAAAGGCCATGTCCGGCACGTTACGCACCTGGTACACCCGATAGCCACCGGCGCGCCGCACGGCGCGCCGGTGGCTATCGGCGGGCCTACTTGAGCTCGACCAGCCGGGCCAGGTAAGTCGTATCCCCGACATTGGTGAGCATGTGCACCGCGCCCGGGTCCCGGTAGACCACTCCGCCGGTGGGCTCGTCGGCGTCGATCCGGGTCCCGTCGACGGTCTGTATGACGTTCTTGGCCCCCTCGACCGCCACCACCAGGTAGGGGTGGTCGTGCCGGTGCAGCGGTTGCCCCTCGCCGGGCTCGAGGCGGATGTGCCAGACACGGACCCGGTCGTTCTCGTACACGATCTCCTGACCCACCGGTCCGAGTTCGGTTCCGTCGATCACGTTGGTCATCGTGCTCCGTCCAGTTGGGGCAGCACCTCGGCGGCGATCAGCTCAAGGTGGTCGAGATCATCGAAGTCGATCAGGCGGAGGTGCACCCGGGTGGTGCCGATCGCGGCGAACTCACCGAGGCGCTGCACGAGCTGCGCGGGGGAGCCGACCACCGGGTCCTCCGGTGGCAGGGCGCTCTTCACGTGCAGGGGGGCGGCCCGACGCTGGGCCTCCGCGTCGGTCCGGCCGATGGCGACGACGATCCCGGCGGAGAGCACCAACGGCTCGCGCCCGGACTCCGTGCGGCCCGCGCGCTCACACGCCTCGCGCACCCGGTCGTACGCCTCGGCGGTGGCGGCCACGGACTTGAACGGCATGTTGAACTCGCTGGCGTACCGGGCGGCCAGTTCGGGTGTGCGCTTGGGGCCGCGCCCGCCCACGATGATCGGCGGCCCGGGCACCTGCACCGGCTTGGGCAGGGCGGGGGCGTCGACCAGTTGGTAGTGGTCGCCGGTGAAGCTGTAGGTCTGCCCGGGTGGGGTCGCCCACAACCCGGTGATCACCTCAAGCTGCTCGGCCAGCCGGTCGAAGCGCTCGCCGACCGCCGGGAACGGGATGCCGTACGAGGTGTGCTCGCGCTCGTACCAGCCGGCACCGATGCCCAGGTCGACCCGGCCGCCACTCATCTGGTCGACCTGCGCGACCATCACCGCGAGGGGGCCGGGCAGGCGGAACGTGGCCGACGTCACCAGGGTGCCGAGCCGGATCCGTTCGGTCTCCCGGGCCAGCGCGGCGAGGGTCAGCCAGGCGTCCGTCGGGCCGGGCAGGCCCTGGTCGGCGCCCATCGACTGGTAGTGGTCAGCGCGGAGGAAGCCCTCGTAGCCGCAGGCCTCGACCAGCCGGGCGAACCGGAGCTGCGTGTCGTAGCTGGCGCCGCGGTTCGGCTCGGTGAAGACCGACACCCGCATGGTCAGTGTCCTTCCGGGCCGGTGGGTACCGGCTGCTCGCGTTCCATCAGCAGTTCGTGCAGGTCCGCACTGACCTGGGCGACGTCGGCCAGGTGGGCGTTGCGGCCCAGGGTGCGGGGCCGGGGGATGGTCACGTCGACGACCTTGCGGATGCGGCCCGGGCGGGGGCTCAGCACGACCACCCGGTCGGCGAGCAGCACCGCCTCGTCGATCGAGTGGGTGACGAAGACGATGGTCGGCTTGTTCTCCATGTGCACCCGCTGGAGTTCGCCGGACAGTTCCTCGCGGGTGAGCGCGTCCAGCGCGGAGAACGGCTCGTCCATCAGCATCACGCGGGGCTCGCCGATCAACGACCGGCACAGTGATACCCGCTGCTGCATGCCGCCGGAGAGCTCGTGCGGCAGCCGCTTCTCGAAGCCGGCCAAGCCGGCCACGTCGAGCAGTTGCCGGGCCCGCTCCCGGTGCTTGGCGCGGCTCCAGCCGAAGATCTCCACCGGGAGCAGGACGTTGTCCAGCACGGTGCGCCAGGGCAGCAGCGCCGGCTTCTGGAACAGCATGGCGATGTCCTGGCGCGGGCGGGTGATCGGCGTGCCGTCGACGGTGATCTCACCGGCGGTCAGCGGGAGCAGCCCGGCGATCAGCCGCAGCAGGGTGGACTTGCCGCAGCCGGAGCGGCCGAGCACGGCCACGAACTCGCCCTCGGCGACGTCGAGGTCGATGCCGCGCAGCGCTTCCACCCGGCCGGACCGGCCCTCGAAGGTGCGGGACACCCCGGACAGTCGGATCATCTCCGGCGCACCTCCGCTGAGTCGACGGTCAGGAATCCGACAAAGGCTAGCTGGCCCGTCGAGGTATGACACCGCCTGGGGTCGTCGTCAGGTTGTTTCCGTTCCGCAACCCGATGCACCTGGCGTCACAACTGTGGGTTTCTCGTACGCTGTGCCCGCGAAGAGTCCCCTCACGACGGCGGCGTCCGGCTTCCGCCCCTCCCGCCGGCCCGTCAATAACCCCCTCCGGTGGCCTGCCGGCCCCGGTCGGAAAGGACATGGTGCACTGATGAGAAGGTTGACCCGTACGGTCGCTACGGCCGCGCTGGCCACCGCCCTCGCCCTTGTCTCCGCCTGCAGCAGCGGGTCGGATTCGGCCGACGCCAAGGGCGGCGACAGCAAGACGCTGGAGAAGGTGACCTACCTCACCTCGTTCGGCAACTTCGGCCGTGACTCCTACGCCTGGGTGGCGAAGGACAAGGGCTTCTTCAAGGAAGCCGGCTTCGACGTCGAGATCAAGGCCGGCCAGGGCACCGGTGGCGTCATCCAGACCGTCGTCGGCGGCCAGGCCGACTTCGGCCCGATCGACCTCACCGGCGGTCTGCTCCAGCTCGGCAACGGCCAGGCGAAGGACTTCACCGCGGTCGCCGCGATCCAGCAGCGCACCATGGCGGCCATCGCCACCGTCGAGGGCAAGAACATCAGCTCGCCGAAGGACCTGGAGGGCAAGAAGCTCGCCGACACCCCCGGGTCCGTGGTCCGCAACCTCTTCCCGACGTACGCCCGGCTCGCCGGCGTGGACGTGAACAAGGTGACCTGGGTCAACGGTGAGGCGCAGAACCTGATCGGCACCCTGGCCGCCGGTTCGGTGGACGGCATCGGTCAGTTCGTCGTCGGTCAGCCCACCATCGAGGGCGTGGCCAAGAAGAAGGCTGTCATGCTGCCGTACAGCAACGTGATGCAGGACCTCTACGGCAACGTGCTGATCACCTCCTCGAAGATCGCCAAGGAGAAGCCCGAGATGGTGAAGCGGTTCACCGCGGCGCTGCTCAAGGGCCTCGAGTACAGCCTGGCGAACTCCAAGGAGGCCGCCGAGATCCTGAAGAAGAACGTCGACGCCACCAACCCGGTCTCCGCCGCCGCCGAGCTGGACCTGATGGCCGCGTACGTCCGCTCCGGCAACACCGGCACCGCGATCGGCACCCTGGACAGCGGTCGGGTCGCCAAGAGCATCGCCATCCTGCAGGGCGCCGGCGCGCTGAAGCAGAACATCACCCCCGAGCAGATCATCGACTTCAGCCTCGCGCCGAAGGCCTGATCGTCCGGTCGTCATCAGGGGGTACGTCCCGCCGCACCCGGTGGGGCGTACCCCCGTCGCCCGTCGGCCCCCGGCGGGCCGTGGGATTTCGAGGAGGACAGAGATGACCGACGTCCGGTCAGCGGACCCGGCGGTGGCGGAGCCTTCGCCCCCGAGTGCCAGCCCCGACGCGGGGCGCACGGGTCGAGGTGCCGGTCTCCGGGCCGGGGCCGATACGGTGCTGCCCGCGGTCGGCCTCCTGGTCGCGTTGGCGGTGTGGTGGTTGACCGCCCGGCTGGAGCTGATCCACCCCGCAGCTCTGCCCCCACCCGGCGAGGTGCTCACCGCGTTCGTCGACAAGCCGGCCCAGTTGCTGGAGCACACCTGGGACACCATGCTGGAGATCCTGACCGGGTTCGCCCTCTCGGTGGCCGCCGGTGTCCTGATCGGACTCTCCCTGGCCAGCTCCCGCACGGTCGAGCGGATGTTCACGCCGTTGCTGGTCGCGGTGAACGCGGTGCCGAAGATCACGTTGGGCCCGCTGCTGGTGGTGGCGCTCGGCTGGGGTCAGAAGCCGATCCTGACCATGGTCTTCCTGCTCTGCTTCTTCCCGATCGTGCTCTCCACCGCGACCGGGCTGACCACCACGCCGGCTGACCTGGCCGAACTGGTGCGTTCCTGGAACGCCTCCCGTTGGCAGGCGTTCCGGAAGGTGCGTTTCCCGGCCGCCCTGCCGCAGATCTTCGTCGGGCTCAAGGTGGGCATGCCGCTGGCCGCGATCGGCGCGGTGATCGGTGAGTTCCAGGCCGGCGAGAGCGGCCTCGGTTACGTCATCACGCAGTACGCCGGCATCGGCGACACCGCCACCGCCTGGGCGGCGATCATGCTGGTGGCGCTGGTGAGCATCCTGCTCTACTCGGCGCTCGTGCTGATCGAGCGGATCGCCCTGCCGTGGGTGAGAGAAACCACCAGCAGTCGCTGAAGGCAGACCACCAGCAGGCCAAGATCAACCCCAGGAAACGCAAAGGGCCGGCCCCCCCGATAGGAGGCCGGCCCTTGTGCGTCGAAGCCGCAGGCGAGCTGGGTGTGGCCGACCGTGCCCGGCGGAGGGATCAAGCCTGACCGCCCGGAGCCGGGCACGGTCGGCCACACCCCCCACCCGGCACCCCGACAAACCCGCCGGACCAGCGAGCCACACGAGGCCCAGAGCCGTTACCCCGCCAACCGCCAGCGACCATTGCGGGCGACCAGCGTGGTGAGCGCCTGCGGCATCAGACCGCTGTGGTTGTCCGGCGTGATGCGGATCGGGCCGGACAGGCCGTCCATCTGGGACGTCTCCAGCACGTCCCGAAGGCCGTCGCGGTTGACCTTTCCGGCCTCGCCACCGGCGCGCAGTTCGGCGTCGGCGATCAGCTGGACGGCGTCCGCCGCGAAGGACGAGGACCCGTTGTAGCCACCGAAGCGGGCCGTGTAGTCCTGGAACCACTGCCGCCGCGCCGCCTTGGCCGGCGTGGTCGCGATAACGTCATCGATCACCATCGTCTGCGTGAAGATCAGCGTGGCCTTCTCGGTCGCCTTGGCCGCCGAGCCGAGGAAGAGTTCCCCGGCGGCCCCCGCGTCGAAGTAGATCGACCCCCGGAAGGTGGTCTGCTGGGCGCTGGTGGCGGCCAGCGTGGCCTGCTCCGGCGGGGTCCAGAAGACCATCGCGTCGGGCTTGCCCGACGCTAGCTGCTGCACCTGCTGGCTGACATCGGTGTCGGTGGTCTTGACCCGCTGCTGGCGGAGCGAGATGTCGGCCTTGTCCAGCTCGCTCTTGAGCGCGCTCGTGCCCTCCCGGCCGTAGTCGTCGTCGCTGACCAGCATCCCCACCTTGCGGATGTTGTTGCGGCGCAGTTCGGTGGTGAGTGCCGCGGCGCTGTCCGCGGCGTTGGGGCCCAGCTTGAACACGTAGCGCCGTTCGGCGACCGGGCTGGCGATCGAGCCGGAAGCGGCGAGCGCAATGGTGGGAATCCGCTTCTCGTTGATGGTCCCCACAGCACCGAGCGCGCATTCGTTGCAGCCGCCCATGATGATGGCGCTGACCCGAGAATCGCTGCTGAAGTCGGCGATGTTGCGAAGCGACTCGGCGGCGTCGGAACGGTTGTCCTTGACCAACAGATCGATCTTCCGGCCGTTCAGCGCTCCGGAGGAGTTCAACTGCTCGACCTTGAGTTTCAGGGCCCGCTGGTATGTCTGACCGACCAGGGCCGAGGCCCCGGAGAGTTCGAGATCGGCGGCGATCACGATCGGACTCGTGTCCTTCTCCGCTCCGCCGAACTGGCAGCCGGTGAGCGTGGTGGCCACTACGGCCGATGCGAGCGCCGCGATGGTCGCGGAGCGGATGGGGCTCAACTCAGTCCTCCAGGTGCGGGCGCGGGCGCTGCCCGGTCACCGCCGCTAATCCGTCCTCAGTGGAGGACGGGATCTCCTCTGCCGTACGGTGTGCGCGAAGCCTGCAAAACCTTGCCAATGGCCGGCGCTGTGGTCAAGCGCGGACCCCGGCTGCATTTTCGGGACGGCCATCCCACATGCTGGGGTAACGCAATGTTTGCAAAAGCTCACTTTGCACACACGCGTGACCACTCTGGAGTTACATGCCCTGATCAGGGGCTTGCGGAAATGAAGGTATCAGTTGACCGGAACACGGGATGCGCTCCGTCCGACCGTTTCCTACCTCACTGCGGCTTCCCAAACAGGATCTTCTCTGATGAAATCGCGGCCGTGCCGCGCGTGGTCCCCTCCGCTTACGGCATGGCTCGGCGGCTCAGGCGGGGAAGAAACGACGGAGGCGATGTCGTGAGCACCGGACCGACGAACCTGCCCGCGCTCGGCGACAGCGGTCGGCGTACGCGCCAACGGATGCCGAGACTGCGTGACGCTCGGATCCGGTCGAAGTTGGCGCTGATTCTGGTCGTCCCGGTGGCGGCGGTGATCGCGCTGGCCACGGTCCGGCTGATCTCCGTCGGCGAGGGTGCCTTCGACGCCACCCGGGCCCGGTCGCTGACGGCCCTCTCCATCGACGTCAGCGCCCTCACCCAGGACCTCCACGCCGAACGGATGGCCGCGGCCGCGTACCTGGCCAGCCCGCAGCAGTCCGCCGACGCGTACAACCTGCGGGTCCGCCAGACGCAGCAGCGGGTGGACGAGTACCGCGCTGAGCGGGGCCGGATCGGCGAGGTGCCGGCCGCCCTGCGGACCCGGCTGGTCGCCATCGACGACCACCTGGCCACCCTGGACGGCACCCGACAGGAGGTGCTGGACCGCCGGCAGATGGCGGTCGCCGAAGCGGTGCTCCGCTACGGGGTCATCCTCACCGACCTGGTCTCGTACGGCGACGGCCTGGCCCAGCTGCCCGGCGACGAGAGCCTGGCGGACAGCCGCCGCGCGGTCTCCGCCTTCGCCCGCGCCAAGGCCGCCGTCGCCGAGGAAGAGGCCGTCGCCTTCACCGCGCTGATCGCCGGCCAGCTCGACTCGGAGCAGTTCTCCTCGTTCGTGGCAACGTTGACCGGTCAGCAGGAGGCCCTGGTCGCGTTCTCGCTCGCCGCCGATCCGGTGCAGCGCGCCCTCGTCGACAGCACCGTCTCCGGCGACGCGGTCGGCCTGTCCGACCGGGTGGCCAACGACATCACCCGCTCGGTCGGGCAGCGCCCGCTGGTCAGCGCGCAGGACGCCACCGCGGCCATCGGCGCCGTGAACGACCTGATGCGCTGGGCTGAGATCCAACTACAGGACCGACTGCTCCAGCAGGCCGACCAGGCGCGCTCGGACGTCATCCGGCAGGCTGCGATCGAGTCGATCCTGGTGCTGCTGACCCTGATCATCGCGGTGACGCTGGCCGTGGTGCTGGCCCGCTCGCTCAACCACTCGCTGCGCCGGCTGCGCGAGGGCGCTCTCTCGGTGGCCAACCACGACCTGCCCGACGCGGTGCAGCGACTGCAGAACATGGGCAGCGTGGGTGACGGCGGCGTGGACGAGATCGTCCGACAGGTCCGGGACCCCATCCAGCTCAACACCCGCGACGAGGTCGGTCAGGTGGCGCTGGCCTTCAACGTCGTACACCGGGAGGCGGTGCGGGTCGCCGCCGAGCAGGCGGCGCTACGTACCAGCGTCTCGGCGATGTTCCTCAACCTGGCCCGCCGCAGTCAGACCCTGGTCGACCGGATGATCGGCGAGCTGGACGCGATCGAGCGCGGCGAGGAGGACCCGAAGCGGCTCGCGCAGCTCTTCGAACTGGACCACCTCGCCACCCGAATGCGCCGCAACGACGAGAACCTGCTGGTCCTGGCCGGCGCCGACTCCGCCGTACCGCGTCGCGACGACGCGCTGGTGGTGGACGTGCTGCGCGCCGCCCAGTCCGAGGTGGAGCTGTACAACCGCATCGAGTTCGGCACTGTCGACACCGACATCTCGGTGGCCGCGCACGCGGTCAACGACGTGGTGCGCCTCGTCGCCGAGCTCCTCGACAACGCCACGCGGTTCTCTCCGCCGAACACCACGGTGGTCGCCGACGGTCGCCGGATCCGCGACTACGTCCTGATCCAGATCGAGGACCGCGGGCTCGGCCTCACCGACGAGCAGCTCGACTCGCTCAACCGGCGACTGGCCGCCCCGCCGAGCGTCGACGTCGCCGCGTTCCGGCTGATGGGTCTGGCCGTGGTGAGTCGGCTCGCCTCCCGCTACGGCATCCGGGTGGAGTTGCGCCGCAACGTCGAGGGCGGCACCGTCGCCCAGGTGACGCTGCCCGCCGCCACCGTGGTGCTGCCCACCAACCGTGGCCGCGAGCAGGCGCTCACCCGGCCGCGTCAGCCGATGGCCGTGGAGCAGACGCCGCTCACGCCGGTCGGTCACGCCGAGCAGTTCGCCGGTGCCGCCACGTCGGCGGCGACGCTGCCCGACCAGTGGCGGACCAGCACGCCGGCACCCGCCCCGTGGCAGTCGCCGCTGGACTCGCGCGACACCACCCCCGCCGTGCAGGCGGGTGGTTACACCGGGCCGCGCTCGACCATGCCACCCGCACCCGCACCCGCACCCGCGGCCCCGGCCCCGGCTGCCCCGCTCCCGCCGGCGCAGCCGACCTACAACAGTGCGGCGGGCGCCTCACTGGGCAGCCCGACCGTGGCCTACCCGACCGTCGACCCGCTACCTCGGCGTGGTTCCGCCACTGATGGCGCCGATGCGCTCGGCGTCCAGGGCCTCCCGGTCGGGCCGGTCGCCGGCCCGGGCGCGGTGGCACCGCCGGCCGCACCGTCGGTGCCCGCCGTCCCGGTCAGCACCCGGCCCGACTTCCCCGCCGAGGCGCCGATCTTCCGGGAGATGGAGGCGGTCTGGTTCCGGTCGCACGGTGACGACGCCACCGCGATCTTCACCCGGCCCAACTTCGACGAACCGCCAGCGCCCGCCGCCGCCGACGCCGGGCTGCGCCCCGGCAACGGCGGCCGGCCGAGCGCCGCGTCCGTGCCGGCCGCACCGCCGGCCCGACCGAAACTGCCGACCCGCACCCCGGGCAACGCCAACACCGACGGTACGACCACCGCGCGCGCCGGGGACCTCGGCGGCAGCACCGACGGGTACGGCGCGGCGCCGTCGGCACCGCCGTCGTACTCCCCACCCCCGGCCGCCCGGCCGGCTCCGGCCGCACCCGCCGCCGACCCGAATGCCTGGCGTACGGCGGCGGACGAGGGTTGGTCCCGGGCCAGCAGGGCTGCCGAACCGGCCCCCGCCGGGACCACCCGTTCCGGACTGCCCAAGCGGGTGCCGCAGGCACAACTCGTGCCCGGTGGCATCGAACCGAAGAGCGGCCGGGACCGCAGCCGGCGGACCCCGGATGAAGTACGTGGTCTGCTGTCGGCCTACCACCGTGGCGTGCAGCGCGGTCGGACGGCCGGAACGGACCTGAACAGCACCTCGACCAAGGAGAGCCGATGAACAGGCCAGCTGCCATGCAGGACATGGGTTGGCTGCTCACCAACTTCGCCGACAGCGTGGCCGGTATCGCCCACGTGGTGGCGGTGTCCGCCGACGGGCTGTTGCTTGCGTCCTCCCGGGATCTGCCGGCGGACCGGGCGGACCAGCTCGCCGCGATCACCTCCGGGGTGGTGAGCCTGACCGAGGGCGCGGCCCGGATGTTCAGCGCGGGCGGGGTGTTGCAGACAGTCATCGAGATGGACAGCGGGTACCTCTTCCTGATGTCGATCAGCGACGGTTCCTCGATGGCCGTGCTGGCCGCGCGCAGCTGCGACGTGGGCCAGGTGGGCTACGAGATGGCGCTGCTGGTCGAGCGGGTGGGTGCCGCGCTGGTGCCGCTGCCGCGCGACGCGGTGCGCTCGTAGCACCGGAGGGCGGCGCTCGCACCGAGCGCCGGACCAGGGACGCGAGTCGGCACCGGCCGGCTCGGTAGGGGACGAGGAGGTGATCGGGGATGGACCAACGACGTGACCCGCGTGGCGCGCTGGTACGTCCGTACGCGGTCACCCGTGGCCGTACTGAACCCCGGCAGGACATCGCCCTTGAGGCCGTCCTCACCGCCTCGCCCACCCAGGTCGCCGAGTCCCGCTTCGCCGGGCATGACAAGCACCGCATCGCCACGGTCTGTGAGGGCCGAGCGCAATCGCTGGCGGAGATCGCCGCGTACACCCGGATGCCGCTGGGCGTCGCCCGGGTGTTGGTCGCCGACATGGTGGCCGAGAGCCTGCTGACGTTACACACTGCTGCTCCCGCCGAGGGGTTCGAGGAGCGGATGGAACTGCTTGGAAGGGTGCTAAGTGGACTTCGCAGGCTATGACCCCGCAGGGGGGGCGGCCGAACCGGGGAATCGTCTCCGCGAAGATCGTCGTCGCGGGCGGCTTCGGCGTTGGCAAGACGACACTGGTCGGGGCGATCTCCGAGATCACACCGCTGACCACCGAGGCGTTGATGACCGCGGCGGGCGTCGGCATCGACGATCCGTCCAAGGTGCCGGGCAAGGAGACCACCACGGTCGCCATGGACTTCGGCCGAATCACCATGGCCCAGGACCTGATCCTGTACCTCTTCGGTACCCCCGGTCAGACCCGGTTCTGGTTCATGTGGGACGAGATCATCCGCGGTGCGGTGGGTGCCGCCGTGCTGGTGGACACGCGCCGGATCACCGACGCGTTCGCCCCGCTGGACTACTTCGAGAACCGCAACCTGCCGTACGTGGTGGCGCTGAACAAGTTCGACGGCGCTCCCCAGTACGAGGCGGAGGAGGTCCGCGAGGCGCTGGCCATCTCGCCGCAGGTGCCGCTGGTGATGACCGACGCCCGGCAGCGGGACTCGGTCAAGCAGGTGCTGGTGACGGTGGTCGAGCACGCCATGCTCCGGCTCCAGTCCGAGCACGGGCGGGGCTTCCCCACGCCGGTCGGCTGAACCGTCGCGTCACGGCCGGCGCGTGACGCCCGGCCGTGACGCGTTCAGTCGACCCGCAGCCGGTAGCCGCGCTTCACCACGGTCTGCACCACGCGGGGCGCGCGCAACCCGGCCCGGAGCCGGGCGACGGCCATCTCCACGGCGTGCTCATCCGCGCCCCGAGGCAGCGTCCGCAGCAACGCGGTGCGGGACAGCACCCGACCCGGGGACTGGGCCAGCGCCCGTAGCACCGCCATCGGCGCGGGCGCGAGGGGCCGCAGCTCACCGTCGATCACCGCGGCGTGCCCGCGCAGGGTGAGCAGGTGCCCACCGGCCTTGAACGTCACGGTCCGGCGGGGCAGTTCGTCGACGATGGTCCGCACCAGCGCGCCCAACCGGGCCCGACCGGGCGCGCTCACCGGCACCCCGCGTCGCAGCAGCGGTTCGGCGGTCACCGCGCCGACACAGCTGGCCAGCACATCACTGCGCAACGCGGACAGCACCGCTTCGCTGCGGTCCCCGGCGGCCCGCAGCAACGCCTCGGCCGCCGGCGCCGACGTGAACGTCACCGCGTCCACCAGCCGGCCGGCGATCAGGTCGATCAACCGGTGCAGCGGTGCCGGGTCGGTCGGCGGTGCCCAGCGGTAGACCGGCACCTCGATGACCGTGGCGCCCGCCGCCTCCAGCGCGAGCGTGCAGTCGGGCTGCCGCTCCCCGTGCAGCTGCATGGCGATCACCTGCCCGGCCACGCCGCGCCGGCGCAGGTGATCGACCACCTCGTCGCAGCTCTCCGAGGCGGGCGACCACTGGTCGTGCAGTCCGGCCGCCCGGATCGCGCCGCGTGCCTTCGGACCCCGCGCCACCACGTACGAGCCGGCCAGCACGGAGCGCAGCGGCTCGGCCAGCCCCCAGCCCTCAGCCGCCTCCAGCCAGCCGCGCATGCCGATGCCGGTGTTGGCCATCAGGATGTCCGGCGGCTGGTCGAGGCAGGCGCGGGTCGCCTCGCGCAGCTCGGTGTCGTCGGAGAGCGGCACGATCCGCAACGCCGGGGCGAGCACCACCCGGGCACCCCGTCGTTCGAGCAGCGCGGCCAACTCGTCGCGCCGCCGGTCGGCGGTCACCCCGATGGTGAAGCCCGCCAGTTCTTCGCGCATCAACCCTCCTGTCGCAGCCGCACCTCGACCAGCCCGTTGCGGCACCGCGCGTCGTGGCGGGCCACCGCCACCCCGGGCAGGTCGAGGCAGTGCCCGCTGCGCAGGTCGTACACCTGCTTGTGCAGCGGTGAGGCGACCGTCGGCACCCCACCCCGGCTGCCGACGATGCCGCGCGACAGCACGTACGCCCCGGAGACCGGGTCGCGGTTGTCGATCGCGAACAGCCCGTCGGCGGTCCGGAACAGGGCTATCTGGACGCCGTCGACCAGGGCGGCGACACCCCGGTCCGGTTCCAACCGGTCGAGACGGCAGACAGTGGTCCAGGTCAGCGTCAGGGTCTGGGTCATCGCCGTACCTCCGGTAGGCCGAGAGTGACGGGTTGCGGACGGTGACCGCCGGGCGGACCGTCAGCGCGTACGGGAACGGGTTGGCCGCGTTCCCGGGTGAAGGTGATCGACGGGTCCGGCACGTCAGGGGCGTTGACGAAGGACGTGTAGCGGCGCAACCGGTCCGGGTCGTCCAGGACGTCGCGCCACTCGTCGGAGTACGACGACACGTGCCGGGCCATCGCCGCGTCGAGGTCCGCGCAGAGCCCGAGCGAGTCGTCCACGATCACCGAGCGCAGGTGATCCAGGCCGCCGTCCATCGCCTCGATCCAGCCGGCGGTGCGTTGCAGCCGGTCGGCGGTGCGGATGTAATAAATTAAAAATCTATCGATTAGTCGAATCAGGGTTTCTGTTGACAAATCAGTGGCGAACAGGTCGGCGTGCCGGGGCCGGAAGCCCCCGTTGCCGCCGACGTAGAGGTTCCAGCCGGTCTCGGTGGCGATGATGCCGAAGTCCTTGCTGCGCGCCTCCGCGCATTCCCGAGCGCAACCGGAGACCGCCGACTTGAGCTTGTGCGGTGCCCGCAGCCCGCGATACCGCAGCTCCAGCGCGACGGCCAGCCCCACCGAGTCCTGCACCCCGTACCGGCACCACGTCTCGCCCACGCACGACTTCACCGTGCGCAGCGCCTTGCCGTACGCGTGACCGGATTCGAAGCCGGCGTCCACCAGCCGCCGCCAGATCTGCGGCAGCTGCTCCACCCGTGCCCCGAACAGGTCGATCCGCTGCCCGCCGGTGATCTTCGTGTAGAGCTGGAAGTCCCGGGCCACCTCACCGATCACGATCAGCTTCTCCGGGGTGATCTCGCCGCCCGGTATCCGGGGCACCACCGAGTAGCTGCCGTCGCGTTGCAGGTTGGCCAGGAAGTGGTCATTGGTGTCCTGCAACGACGCCTGTTCGCCGTCGAGCACGTGCCCGCTGCCCAGCGAGGCGAGGATGGACGCCACCACCGGCTTGCAGATGTCGCAGCCACGGCCCTGACCGTGTTCGGCGACCAGCCGGGAGAAGGTGCGGATGCCGCGTACCCGGACGATCTCGAACAGCTCCCGCCGGCTGACGTCGAAGTGTTCGCAGAGCGCGCTGGACTGGGCCACCCCGGCCGCGTCCAGGAGCTGCTTCAGCATCGGCACGCAGGAGCCGCAGCTGGTGCCGGCCCGGGTGCACGCCTTCAACGCCGCCACATCCGCGCAGCCGTCGGCGATGGCGGCATCCACATCACCCCGGGTCACCGCATTGCACGAGCAGACCTGCGCGGTGGCGGGCAACGCCCCAGCGTCCGCGCCGCCACCGTCGGGAGCGAGTAGTGCCAGCGGTGCCGCCGGCAGCGGGCCGCCCACGCTGGCGCGCAGCGTCGGGTACGCGCTGGCGTCACCGACCAGCACCCCGCCGAGCAGGGTGTGCGCGTCGTCGGAGAGGACCAGCTTCGCGTAGACCCGGGTGGCGGGGTCGGTGAACGTGACGTCCAGGCAGCCCTCGGTCGCGCCGTGGGCGTCGCCGAACGAGGCCACGTCGACGCCGAGCAGCTTGAGTTTGGTGGCGGTGTCCGCGCCCGGGAAGGTCGCCGCGCCACCGACCAGCCGGTCGGCCACCACCTCGGCTGTCGCGTACCCCGGCGCGACCAGACCGTGACAGGTGCCGTCGACCGCCGCGCACTCGCCGACAGCCCAGATCCGCTCGTCGGCGGTACGGCACGTCGCGTCGACCAGCACCCCGCCGCGTGGACCCAGCGGCAGATCGGCATCCCGGGCCAACTGGTCGCGGGGCCGGATGCCGGCGGCCACCACCACCAGGTCGGCGTCGATGGCGGTGCCGTCGGAGAGTTCCAGGGCGTCCACGGCGCCGTCCGGGCCCGAACGGATCGCGGTGGTCGCCACCCCGAGATGGGTGCGTACGCCCAGATCGTCGACGTAGCGGCGAAGCATCGCGCCGCCGGCCTGGTCCACCTGCACCGGCATCAACCGGGGGGCGAACTCGACCACGTCGGTGCTCAGCCCCAGCAGTCGCAGGGCGTTCGCGGCCTCCAGACCGAGCAGCCCGCCACCGATCACCGCGCCGGCCCGCCGACCCTGGGCGTACGCCCGGATCGCGGCCAGGTCGTCCAGCGTCCGGTAGACGAAAACCCCGGGCAGCTCCGCGCCGGCCACCGGCGGCACGAACGGGTACGACCCGGTGGCCAGCACCAGCGCGTCGTAGCGGTACTCGCCGACGGCGGTGGTCACCACCTGACGGTCCCGGTCGATGGCCGTGGCCGGCTCACCGAGTCGCAGCCGCACCCCGTCGTGCGGTGTGTACAGGTTGAGTTCGCTCTCACTCACCCCGTCGAAGTACGCCGACAGCCGCACCCGGTCGTACGCCGGACGTCCCTCCTCAGCCAGCACGGTCACCCGCCAGCTGCCCTGTGGGTCACGGGCGTGCAGCGCGTCCACGAAACGCTGCCCGACCATGCCGTTGCCGATGACGATCAGGTCGCCGCCGCTCATCGCGTCACCTCCACCGATTCCGCCTGGCTCAGCCAGTCGACGATGCCGCTCACCGCGTCCCGGCATCCGCCGCATCCGGTGCCGGCCCGGGTCGCGGCCACCACCGCATCGACCGTCCGGGCCCCGGAACGCCAGTTTCTGACCAGTGCGCCCTTGCTCACCGTGTTGCACTGGCAGACCGTGGCCGCGTCCGGCATCAACGCCGGTGAGGCGGCCGGGGTCGCGCCGACCGCGCCGAGTGCCCGGCCCAGCAGCAGCGCCCGCCGGTCACTCGGCACCGGCTGACCACGGTCGAAGAGTTGGATCACCGTGCCGACCGCCGGGTTGTCGCCGAGCAGGATCGCGCCGATCAGCCGCTCGTCCCGGATCCGCAACCGGGCGTACGTGCCGCGGGCCGGGTCGGCGAAGGTCAGCTCCTCGCCAGGCCCGCCACCGGCCGCGTCCCCCATCGAGGCCAGGTCGATCCCGGCGGCCTTCAGCCGGGTCACCACCGGTCGGGGCCGGTACCGGGCCAGTGGGTCCGTACCGGTCAGCACGTCGGCGAGCACCTTGGCCTGGGCCCAGGCGGGCGCGACCAGCCCGGTGAGCACACCGTCGTGCTCCGCGCAGTCGCCGATCGCCGAGATGGACCGGTCGTTGGTGCGCAGCCGGTCGTCCACCACCACGCCGCGGCGCACCGTCAGACCGGCGGCCTGCGCGAG
This sequence comes from Micromonospora violae, assembly GCF_004217135.1. Classification (NCBI taxonomy): domain Bacteria; kingdom Bacillati; phylum Actinomycetota; class Actinomycetes; order Micromonosporales; family Micromonosporaceae; genus Micromonospora; species Micromonospora violae. Next base: position 4,869,621 of record NZ_SHKK01000001.1, on the reverse strand, counting down.
GGCGGTGTCCGGGCGTACGCCGCAGGAGAGCACCAGCAGGTCGGCCCGGATCGATCGGCCGTCGGCCAGGTCGAGGCGGACGCCGTTGGCGTCGGCGGCCACGCCGGTCGCCGACACCCCCAGCTCGACGGTGATGCCGAAACCGGTGAGCGTGCCCGCGAGCACCGCGCTGGCCGCCGGGTCGAGTTGCCGTTCCATCAGGTGTTCGCTCGGGTGCACGACGGTGGTGGCCAACCCGCGCGCGGCCAGCCCCCGGGCGGCTTCCAGGCCGAGCAGCCCGCCGCCGAGCACCAGGGCGCTTCGCGCGCCCTCCGCGGTGGCGAGGATCCGCCGGCAGTCGTCCAGGGTCCGGAAGGGAACCACCCGCTCCGGCAGCGCCGCCGGGTCGAGGCCGGGCAGCGGTGGCACCACCGCGCGGGCACCGGTGGCCAGCACCAGGTGGTCGTAGCCGATGCGTTCGCCGTCGTCCGTGCGGACCTCCCGCGCGGACCGGTCGATGGCGGTCACCGGTACGCCGCTGCGCAGGTCGACGCCGTGCCCGGCGGCCTCGGTCAGCTCCACGTCGGGCTCGTCGATCCGGCCGGCCAGCAGGGTGGAGAGCATGATCCGGTTGTACGCGCGGTGCGGCTCGGCCCCGAGCACGGTGACCTTCCGGTCGCCCTCGCGGGCATGCAGTTCGCCCGCGAGGCGAGCGCCCGCCATCCCGTTGCCGACGATGACCACCCGGGCCGTCATGCCTTCTCCACCCGGACCGCGCAGATCTTGAATTCGGGCATCCCGGAGATCGGGTCCACCGCGTCGTTGGTCACCGAGTTGGCGCGACCGGCCCCCGCGTAGTGGAACGGGGCGAACACGGTGTCCGGTCGGATCCCGGCGCTGAGCCGGGCCGGGGCGCTGAACTCACCTCGGCGTGAGGTGACCCGTACCGGGTCGCCGTCGTCGATGCCCAGCCGGGTGGCCAGGTCGGGGTGCAGTTCGACGAACGCCTCCGGGGCGGCGCGCCGCAGCGCGGCCACCCGCCGGGTCTGGGTGCCCGACTGGTACTGGGCCAGCACCCGACCGGTGGTGAAATGCAGCGGGTACGTGGCGCACACCTCCTCGGCGGCGGGCCGATGGTCGACGGCGTGGAACCGGGCGCGGCCGTCCGGGGTGGCGAACCGGTCGGCGAAGAGTCGCGGAGTGTCCGGCCCGTCCTCGGTCGGGCAGGGCCAGTAGACCCCGTCGTTGGCGTCGATCCGGTCCCAGCTGATGCCGGCGTAGTCGGCGGCCCCACCAGCGGACGCGCGGCGCAGCTCGGCGAACACGGCAGCCGGGGCGGCCGGGAACCGGGCCGCCGCGACGGCCTCCGGTCGCGTGCCGGCTGGTCCGGTGCTGGTTGGTTCGGTGCCGGGCGGTCGCGCGGCGGGTGGTTGGGTGGCGGGCGTCTCGGCGGTCGCCAGCCGCGCCGCCAGGTCGGCGATGATGGCGAGGTCGGTCCGGACGCCCGGCGGGGGCGGCCGTAGCGCGCGCCGACGCAGCACCCGACCTTCCAGGTTGGTCATGGTGCCGTCCTCCTCGGCCCACTGCGCGGTGGGCAGCACCACGTCCGCCAGCGCGGCCGTCTCGGACAGCAGGAGGTCGGCGACGACCAGCAGGTCGAGGTCGCGCAGCCGGCCCTCGATCCGGGCCGCCCGGGGTGCCGAGACCACCGGGTTCGACCCGAACACCAGCAGCGCGCGCGGACCGCCCGGGGTGCCGAGCGAGTCGAGCAGTTGGTAGGCGGGCACTCCCGGGCCGGGCAGCTCGTCGGCCGGCACACCCCAGACCCCGGCGACGTGTTCCCGGGCCGCCGGGTCGTCGATCCGCCGGTAGCCGGGGAGTTGGTCGGCCTTCTGCCCGTGTTCCCGGCCGCCCTGGCCGTTGCCCTGGCCGGTGAGGCAGCCGTACCCCGAGCCGTCCCGACCGGGCAGGCCGAGGGCGAGGGCGAGGTTGACGTACCCGGTGACCGTGTCCACCCCCTTGGCGTGCTGCTCGGCACCGCGCGCGGTCAGGATGATCACGCGACCGCCGGTGCCCAGCGCGCGGGCGGTCGCCTCCAGGTCGGCCACCGGCACCCCGGAGAGTTGTTCGGCACGGGCCGGCCACCAGGCGGCGACGCCACGGCGGACCGCGTCGAATCCGCTGGTGCGGTCGGCCACATAGGCCCGGTCGACCCACCCCTCGGTGAGGGCGATGTGCAGCAGCGCGTTCGCTACCGCGAGGTCGGTGCCGGGCAGCGGTTGCAGGTGCAGGTCGGCCTGGCGGGCGGTGGCGGTGACCCGGGGGTCGACGACGATCAGTTGGCCGCCGTTGCGGCGCTGCTCGGTGAGCCAGCGCACCAGCGGCGGCATGGTCTCCGCCGGGTTCGCCCCCACCAGCAGCAGGGTGTCGGCCCGGCCCAGGTCGGCGAGGGGGAACGGCAGCCCGCGGTCGATGCCGAAGGCGCGCATCCCGGCGGCCGCCGCCGAGGACATGCAGAACCGTCCGTTGTAGTCGATGTGCCGGGTGCGCAGCCCGATCCGGGCGAACTTCCCCAGCGCGTACGCCTTCTCGTTGGTCAGGCCGCCACCGCCGAAGACGGCGACCGCGTCCCGGCCGGCGTCGTCCTGAACTGCGCGGATGCCGGCGACCACCCTCTCGAGCGCGGTGTCCCAACTCGCCGGGAGCAGTGCGCCGGTGGCCGGGTCGCGCACCAGCGGGGTGGTCAGTCGCTCCGGGTGGTCGAGCAGTTCGGCGGCGGTCCACCCCTTCTGGCAGAGCCCGCCCCGGTTGGTGGGGAACTGGCGCGGGAGGACCGTCACCCCTGCGTCGTCCTCGCGCAGCGTCATCCCGCACTGCAGTGCGCAGTACGGGCAGTGCGTCGCCACTTCTCGGGGCGTCAGCCCCGGTGGAGTTGCCGACCGTGCACCGTCTGTCATGTCGGGAAAGCGTGCCGCCGGGCGGTTTCCGGTCCGGGTCCCTTCTGTTTCGGTCCTGTCAAGTGGGGCTCACACCGCACCGGGGCAGCGAGCGCGTTGGAGGGTGCGAGTCGGAGCCTTTGGAGCTGAATCGCTGACGACATCGGCGGTTGACTTGTTTGCGACATCAGCTCTGAAGGGCAGCGCACTTCCTCCTTGCGGGCGGTCAGCGCAGATCGGCCCGGCGTGGTCGGCGGGTGAGAGACAGCCAGCCCAGGAAACGGGCGTGCAGTGCTCGCGGGTCAGGACGAAGGCCCAGGGAGTACAGGTCGTCGATCGCGTCCTGCATGGTCGCCGCCAGGTAGAACGCCAGGGCGATCGAATGGCCGTAGAACTCGGTCGCGAGGTGCAGTTGAGCCGCCGAACACGGCCAGGGAGCGGCGCAGTTACGGCAGAGCCACGCCGGGCGCATCGGCTGGTGCGGACGAGGACGTCTGGTCATCCGACCCGCACCGGAGGGCGCTTGACGGGCCTGCGGGTGGTTGAGCGCGGGGCGGGCGGGTCCGGCCAGATCAGGCCCGCGGGCATCACGAACAGTGACCGGCGCGCGACTGCGTCGCCATTCGCGGCCAATTCGTAGGCGTCAATCCACAGCCACCCGTCGTACGTCGGCCAGTCCAGTACGCGAATCACGCGGACGAAGATCGGGCGGAAGAATTGCACACTCGCGGTGCGGGTCAGGTGCAGGACCTCACCCGTGCGCGGTGTCCGCACCGACCCGCTCGCGCGTTCACCGATCCGTCGCCGGGAGTGCGGGCGAGCCGGTTCGCCGCCCGCTGAGGAACGGCCCCCGGTGCCCAGGGCACGCCCGACGACGGCGGCCCGGCCGGTCATCGGCCTCGGTTCGGGCCTCGGTTCGGGCTTCGCTTCGGGCTTCGCTTCGGGCTTCGCTTCGGGCTTCGCTTCGGGCTTCGGATCGGGCGGCTTGTCCGGCACGGTGCTCCCCCTAGTCGTCCTGGGAAGGGGCCGCCTTTGCTGCTCGCCGCTCGAGATCTTGGACAGTTTCCGTTAGCCCGCCGAGCTAACGGAAACTGTCCAAGATCTACCCGGTGGGGCGAGGGCGGCCCCGGTACGAACGCGACCGCCGGGTTCGAGTCCCTACCGGCCGCGCCATCTGCCGGTTACATTGCCGAGAGCGATGGGATCAGTACACGACGTAGCTCTATTCCCAGGGACGTTCGGGACGTTCGTCTTGGAGGCGGGATGAATCATGCACTTCAGGCGGCCATGGCTGAAGCTGGCGAGACAGCCGAAAGCCTGGCAGCTCAGACGGGGGTGGATCCGAAGACGGCAGCGCGGTGGATAAGCCCGGGACGCGTGCCGCAGCCCCGTCGGCGCGCAAAGCTGGCCGCGCTCCTCGGGAGGGACGTTGGGGACCTCTGGCCGGATGTCCTCAAACGACGTGAGCCGCAATGGCTGCGCGAGTGGGTCGACTGGGAACGCGAAGCCCTTGCAATCCGCTGGTTCGAGCACACCTGGGTGCCCGGTCTTTTGCAGACTGAGTCGTATGCGCGGGCGACGTTGGCCGGCGAAGCGTTGACGATGGGCGAAGTCGACGATGTGGTCGCCTCCCGCATCGACCGGCAGGCCATCCTCCGCCGTGAACGCCCGCCCCTGCTGGTCGCGGTCGTGCACGAACTAGTCCTGTACCAGTCGGCATACGGCGACCGGTTGCTGATGCGTGAGCAGGTTGCCCATCTCGCCGCGTGCGCGGTTCTGCCCATGGTGCAGGTGCTCGTGGTGCCGCAGGACGTCGGGATGTATCCGGGCCTTGGTGGGGGCTTCATCGTGGCCGAGCTGCCCGACGGCGAGCAGGTCGCGCATATTGACAGCCAGGTGCGAGCGCAGATCGTGAATGGAACTGCGGACGTTGTTACGCTGAATCGCAGATGGGAACGCATCAGGAGCGAAGCCCTTTCCCGTCAACAGTCCCTCGACCTGATCAGGAAAGCAGCGGGATCATGGACCTGACCGGCGCACAGTGGCGTAAGAGCACGAAGAGCGGAAACAACGGAGGCTCGTGTGTCGAGGTTGCTGACAACATCCCTGGCGTTGTCCTCGTTCGTGACACCAAAGACCGCGACGGCGGGACGCTGACCTTCGAGCCGGCGGCATGGTCCGGCTTCGTCGACCTGGCGAAGTCAATCGGCCCCATCGGCTAACCAACGCAGCACGCACAGCCCTCGGTGTCCTGGATATCTCAGGAAGCCGGGGGCCTTTCGTGTGTTCGGGGTGCGCGGCTTTGACGCGGCAGCGCCTATAATATGGGAAATCTGTCTCAAATTATGGGAGGCTGCGATGGGCGTGACTGACGTCTTCGACGCGGTGGCCGGCACGTACGACGAGGCGCGGCGTCGGCTCATACCCTGCTTCGACAGCTTCTACGGCACCGCCGTCGCAGTGGCCGCGCCGCCGCTGCGGGCCGCGCTCGCCGCCGGGCGTACCCCGGAGGTGTTGGATCTGGGAGCGGGCACCGGGCTGCTCTCGCTGCTGCTCGCCGCGGCGGTGCCCGGAGTGCGGCTGACCCTGGTGGACGGCGCGCCGGCGATGCTCGCCCGGGCCAGCGAGCAGTTGGACGCCCGGGGTGTGCCGCACCGGACGGTCCGGGCCGACCTGGCCGACGAGTTGCCGCCCGGCCGGTACGACGCGGTGGTCAGCGCACTGGCGATCCACCACCTGGACGACGCCGGCAAGCGCGCGCTGTACGGGCGGGCCGCCGCCGTGCTGGCACCGGGCGGGGTGTTCGTCAACGCCGAACAGGTCGCCGGCCCGACCCCGGTGCTGGACCGGCGGTATGACGAGGTGTGGCTGGAGCGGATTGCCGAGCTGGGCGCGTCTCCCGACGAGATCGCGGGTGCCCAGGAGCGGATGCGCCACGACCTTCCGGCGACCGTGGCCGACCAGTGCCGGTGGCTCGCCGAGGCGGGCCTGGTCGACGTCGACTGCTACTTCAAGGAGTGGCGCTTCGCGGTGTTCGGCGGCCGGGTCGGGTAAACCCGGTGGAATGTGCGTTTCGTCGCCGGGGGAGGAGTCGGTGAGCGCGGGGATGACTGTCGGTCACACCGCTGGGTAATCTGCTCGGCATGACTGCCAAGGTGACTCTCTCGTTCACCGACGAGACGATCGAGGAGGCGCGGCGGTTCGCCAAGCGCGAAGGGCTGTCGCTCTCCGCGTGGATGGACCAGGCCGCCCGGGAGAAGGCGCTGCGCGAGGTCTTCACCGCGCATGCCGCCGCCGTGGGTCGCGCCAGCCTTGATCTGGAGTCCGCCGCTCTCGCCGACGCCCGCGAGGCGGGCATGGTCAACGACCTGTTCTCCGGCGGACGGCCGCGTGCTGCGTAGGGGTGAGATCTGGCGCATCGAGGGCGCCCGGGAACGCCTCGGTCTCGTGATCAGTTCGGACGTCTACAACTCCACCGACGTGCCCATCGTGATCGTGGCCGAGGTGGTGGAGGAGTCGCTGCTGCGAGACTCGCCGCTCGCCGTGTCGATGGGCCGGTACGTGGTGATGCCCGACCGGATCTCCTCACCCATGAAGAAGTGGTTCACCGGGTGCGTGGACGTCGCCGACACCGACACCATGCTCCGGGTCGGCCGCGCCCTGCGCATCCTCCAACAGCTCTGACCCGCCGGCCGCGCCGGCAGCTCTGGCGTGCTCACCACCGTCGCTGGCCGGTGGTGCGATAGCCGTTTCCGGCCCGACCCGCGACGGGCACTGCCAGGTAACCGGGCGTTCCTAGCGTTCGTCCTCGTCACATCGACGAGGAGGAGCCGCCGTGAGCACGCTCACCAGCACCGCAGTCACCGCCGAGCCGCCCGCCGTCACCGGCCGCCGGCAACCGCTGCACGACTGGCGCCCCGAGGACCCGGACTTCTGGGCGGCCGGCGGCGAATCGATCGCCCGGCGCAACCTCTGGGTCTCGATCTTCGCGGAGCACGTCGGCTTCTCGGTGTGGAGTCTCTGGTCGGTCACCGTGCTCTTCCTCGGCCCGGCGTACGGCATCGACCCGGCTGGGAAGTTCCTGCTCACCGCCGTGCCGGCCGCGTTGGGCGCGGTGCTGCGGCTGCCGTACACGCTGGCGGTGGCCCGCTTCGGCGGACGACGCTGGACGATCATCAGCGCACTGCTGTTGCTGGTGCCCGCCGTGCCGATGACGGTGCTGCTGGAACCGGGGGTGTCCTACTCCACCCTGATGGTCCTCGCCTGCCTCACCGGGGTCGGCGGCGGCAACTTCGCCTCCTCGATGGCGAACATCAACCTGTTCTATCCGCAACACCTCAAGGGGCGGGCGCTCGGGCTCAACGCTGGTGGCGGCAACCTGGGCGTACCCGCCGTGCAACTGGTCGGCCTGGCGGTCCTCGCCACCGCGGGCGCCGCGTACCCCCGGTTGGTGCCGGCGGTCTACCTGCCGCTGATCGTGCTGGCCGCGCTGGCGGCGGCCCGCTGGTTGGACACCGTGCCCGGGGCGCGCAACGAGCCGGGCGCGTTGCGCGCGGCGGCCCGTGACCCGCACACCTGGGTGATGTCGCTGCTCTACATCGGCACCTTCGGCTCGTTCATCGGCTTCGGTTTCGCCTTCGGCCAGGTGCTTCAGCTCCAGTTCGCCGAGCGGTTCCCCACCGCGGTCGACGCCGCCTGGTTGACTTTCCTGGGCCCACTGGTCGGCTCGCTGATCCGCCCGTTGGGCGGGCACCTCGCCGACCGGCTGGGTGGGGCCCGGGTGACGTTCTGGAACTTCGTGGCGATGGCGGCCGGCGCGAGCACGGTGCTGTACGCGGCCCGGGAGCGCTCCTTCGGGCTCTACCTGGCCGGGTTCATCGCTCTCTTCGTTTTCTCCGGCATCGGCAACGGCTCCACGTACAAGATGATCCCGGCGATCTTCCGGGCGCGGGCGGCGGACGCCGTGGCCACCGGCCAGCGTGATCCGGAGGCCGCCGCGCGGTGGGCGCGACGGATGACCGGCGCGTTGATCGGCATCGCGGGGGCGATCGGCGCCTTCGGTGGGGTGATGGTCAACATCGCGTTCCGCCAGTCGTTCCTGAGCTCGGGTAACGCCGACGCCGCCTACCTGGCCTTTATCGGCTGGTACGCGTTGTGCTTCGCGATCACCTGGGTCGTCTACCGTCGGCCGAGGGCGGGTCGGCTCGCTGGCGTGTGAGCCGGGTCACCCCCGGCGCGTCGCCGCGCGGCACCGTACCCCCGTTTTGACCTGCGGTCGGGGCGGCGGGTATCGTTGCCTGCTGTTGTACGACATCCAGAGGCGTGCCCCATCAGGTACGCTTGGTCGTTCGTGCGCGCTGGTCCGGCCTGCTAACTCTGGTCACCTCGGCGCGCGACCCCAGACCGACGACGAGACAAGGTAGACCTGTGCGTACGTACAGCCCGAAGCCGGGTGAGATCGAGCGTCAGTGGCACGTCATCGACGCCTCTGATGTCGTGCTGGGCCGCCTGGCCACCCACGCCGCCACGTTGCTGCGTGGTAAGCACAAGCCGACTTTCGCGCCGCACGTCGACACGGGCGACTTCGTCGTCATCGTGAACGCGGGCAAGGTTGCGTTGACCGGCAACAAGCGCCAGACCAAGGTCGCTTACCGCCACTCCGGTTACCCGGGTGGTCTGAAGCAGGTCGGCTACGACGAGCTGCTGACCAAGCGTCCCGAGCGGGCCATCGAGCTGGCTGTGAAGGGGATGCTCCCGCACAACAAGCTCGGCCGTCAGCTGATCAAGAAGCTGAAGGTCTACGCCGGTGCCGAGCACCCGCACCTCGCGCAGCAGCCGGTGCCGTTCGAGATCAAGCAGATCGCGCAGTGAGCGCGGGCGAAGGAAGCAGCATGACCGACATCATCGAGACCGAGGTCGCCCCGGAAGCCCCCGAGGCCACCGAGGCGCCGGCGCCCGTTGCCCGCGCGCCTCGTGGTGACCGGCCGATCCAGACCGTGGGCCGCCGCAAGGAGGCCATCGTCCGGGTCCGTATCGTCCCGGGCACCGGCAAGATCACCTGCAACGGTCGCGACCTTGAGTCGTACTTCCCGAGCAAGGTGCACCAGCAGCTCATCAAGGACCCGCTGGTCACCGCCGAGAAGCCCGAGCAGTTCGACGTCATCGCCAACCTGCGTGGCGGCGGCACCACCGGCCAGGCCGGTGCGCTGCGGCTGGCCATCGCCCGCGCGCTGATCGTCAACGAGCCGGACGACCGCCCGGCCCTGAAGAAGGCCGGCTTCCTCACCCGTGACGCCCGGGTCAAGGAGAGCAAGAAGTACGGCCTCAAGAAGGCCCGTAAGGCTCCCCAGTACTCGAAGCGCTGATCTTTCCCAGCGCGTTGTACTTCTGACGGACGGCCGGTCCGCCTCCCCACTGCGGGGAGGTGGGTCGGCCGTTCCGCTTTCTCCTCACAGGCAGTGCTCATTCGGAGGTTGGCGGGTATGGGTCGGTTGTTCGGCACGGACGGCGTACGCGGGCGGGCAAACGCGGACCTCACCCCGGAGTTGGCGCTGGCGCTCGCGGTGGCCGCCGCGCACACGCTCGCCGAGACGGACCGCAGCCATCCGCCGCTCGCCGTCGTCGGCCGGGACACCCGCGCCAGCGGCGAGATGCTGGAGGCCGCCGTTGTCGCTGGTCTGACCAGCGCCGGCGCGAACGTGGTGCGGGTCGGCGTGCTGCCCACCCCCGCGGTGGCGTTCCTCACCGCCGAAGCCAAAGCCGACCTGGGTGTGATGCTCTCCGCATCGCACAACCCGATGCCGGACAACGGCATCAAGCTCTTCGCCGCCGGTGGGCACAAGTTGCCCGACGAGATCGAGATGCAGATCGAGGCGGCCGTCGAGACGAACGCCACCACCGCCTGGGACCGCCCGATCGGCGCGGGTGTCGGCCGCGTGCACGACCTGCTCGACGGCGCCGACCACTACGTCCAGCACCTGGTGGGCACCATCCCGCACCGGCTCGACGGGATCAAGGTCGTGGTCGACTGCGCCAACGGCGCTGCCGCCGAGGTCGCCCCCGTCGCCTACCGGGAGGCCGGCGCGGAGGTCATCGCCATCCACGCCGAGCCCGACGGGCTGAACATCAACGACGACTGTGGCTCCAACCACATCGAGGCGCTGCGCGAGGCCGTGGTCGAGCACGGCGCGCACCTGGGCATCGCCCACGACGGCGACGCCGACCGCTGCCTGGCGGTCACCGCCGACGGCGACGAGGTGGACGGCGACCAGATCATGGCGATCCTCGCGCTGGCCATGCGGGACGCCGGCACGCTCACCCAGGACACCCTGGTGGCGACCGTGATGAGCAACCTCGGGCTACGGCTCGCGATGTCCGCGCAGGGCATCCGCCTGATCGAGACCAAGGTCGGCGACCGGTACGTGCTGGAGGAGCTGCGCGCCTCCGGGCTGGCGCTCGGCGGTGAGCAGAGCGGCCACATCGTCATGCCCGCCCATGCCACCACCGGCGACGGGGTGCTCACCGGTCTGCACCTGATGGCGCGGATGGCGGCCACCGGGCAGTCCCTCGCCGAGTTGGCCTCGGTGGTCACCAAGCTGCCCCAGGTGCTCATCAACGTGCCGGTCGGCGACCGCACCATCGGTGCCGCCGCGCCGGCCGTGCGCGCCGAGGTCGAGCGGGCCGAGGCGGAGCTCGGGGAGACCGGTCGGGTGCTGCTGCGCCCGTCGGGCACCGAGCCGCTGGTTCGGGTGATGGTCGAGGCGGCCACCGAGGCGACCGCCCGCGAGGTCGCCGAGCGGATCGCGGAGCTGGTCCGCACCGCGAGCCCGGTCGCCTGAGGTCACCTCCCTCGTCACTCCTCCGCGAGTAGCCGTGCGGTCGGGAGCCGGCGCAGCAACGCGGCCGGCACCAGCGCCGCCAGACAGGTGAGCAGCACCCCGCCGAGCGCCACGGCGGCAGCGACCATGATCAGGGCGGTCGGCAGACCACCGACCAGCCAGGCGGCCCCGGCGAGCCCGAGCCCCGCGCCGGCCACCGCCCCGAGCGTGCCGATGAGGAGCCCTTCGTAACCCACCAGGCGGCTCAGCTCGGTGTCCGTCCAGCCGACAGCACGCAGCGTGGACAACTCGGCGGCGCGGTCCCGGACGTTCAGGTACAGCACGTCGGCGACGGCACCCGCGCCCAGCACGACAGTGACGACTGCGGCCAGGGTGTCCGCGCCCCGTACGTTCAGTGAGACGGCGTCGCCGAGCAGATTGCCGACGATCGCGCCACGGAAGGCGTAGGCAGCGGCGCTGACCAGGGTCAACGCGGTCAGCCCGATGGCGAGCGCTCCGGCCCCGAGCAGGGTGCGCCCGGGGGTGCGGACCAGGTTGACCAGGGCCATCCCGAACAGGTTGCGGGGCCGCCGCACCCACCGGGCCGGGGCGACCATGGGCCGCAGCGCGGCGGCCGGGTGCGCGCCCGCAGCCCGCAGCGCTGGGACCACGCCCGCCACCAGCGCCAGCAGCAGAGCCACCGGTACGGCGAGCGCTGCCTGATACCAGCTGATCTCGATGCCCAGCGCGGCGGCCAGGGGCAACGCCAGCCCGAGGGCCAGCAGACCGGCGGCGAGCCCCAGCGCGGCCACCTCGCCGAGGACCAGCGCCGCGATCCGCCGGGCTGACCAGCCCAGGCAGGCGAGTACCGCCAGTTCGGGGCGGCGGTCCCGGACGGCGGCGGAGACCGCGTTGCCGAGGAACAGCGCGCAGACCACCAACACCAGCCCGAACAGAACGAGGCTCTTACGGTCGACCGCCTTGGTGATGACCGAGGCGATCCCGAGTGCGGACCACGGTTCGGCCAGCCGCAGGTCGGGCCGGCCCAACGAACCCGCAGGCAGCTCGATGGTCTGCGGGGCGGGGGACGAGCCGATGGTGAGATCGACGTCCAGCCCGGTCGTGTCGGCGATCCGCTCGGCGATGAGTCGGACCCGCTCGGCGGACCGTTCGGTGTAGCCGGCGACGTCGGCGACCCGGATCCGGATCGCGCTGATCGGCGCCGTCCGGGTGGGGCTGGGGCTGCCCTCCATCAGCTTCGGCACCGCCGCCAGGCTGGTGAGCAGCAGGGGCGGCGCGGAGACGTAGCCGGCCGGGTTGCCGCTCGGTTCCAACGGCTGGCCGCCCAGGGCCTGGCGGCTGCGCTCGTCCGCGCCGTCGAGGCGTGGCGGCTCGTACGTCTCCAGCGGCAGCCGGGACAGGTCGCTGAAGCCGCTCAACTTCTCGGGATCGAAGATGCCGACGGTCCGCCAGTTCCGAACCTGGTCGATTGTTGCGCCTGTCGGCTGCATGGGGACCGAGGTCAGCGGGCGGAAGCCGGTGTCGTCGGCCGACCACGGACGTCCGTTGAAGTTGTACATGTTCTCGGTGCCGAAGGTCTTGGCCGCCAACGGCGCTCGGGTGACTGCGCGGAGGGTGCCGTCGGGGAGTCGGTCGTACTCCGGGGCACCCGCTTGAAAGATCGTCTGCAACTCGCCCCAGCAGCAGCCGGTCGGGGAGATCCCCGCGGCCAGCAGGTCGAGGTACCCGTCGGCGAGCGCGTACTCCTCGGTCCCGACCTTGACCCCGGTGGCGCCGGACAGCGCCTGCTCCAGGTCGGGGATGCTCAGCCCGGCGGGGCGCGCCTGCGGCAGCCGGGTGAGGGCGGACCGCACGGTGGCGTCCAGGTAGGGGCGGCTGGTGCTCAACACCGGGATGGACCGCTCGGGCACATGCATGGGGAGATGGGTGTCGATGGCCGTGTCGTCGGGTCGCAGAGCGCGGCCCTCGATCACCGCGTCGTCGAGGCCGACGAGCCGCTGCTCCGCGTCGGGGTCGACGGCGGCCAGCAGGAACGGCACCGTCACCCGGTAGGTGGCCACCAGTTGGTCGGTGGCGACGCGCTCGGCGCGACCGGACAGCCAGCGGTTCTGTTCAAAACGTCCATCGGGCAACAGTCGAACGGTGTCGACGCTCCAGTTCTCCCGTTCGGAGGTCCATCCATCGTCCGACGACCTCCCGATCGTGTGTGGGTTGCAGATCGGCTGGGTCCGCCCGTCCGGAAGCACCTCCCGTGGGACATCCCCGCACTGCAGGTCGTACGGGTACATCCGGCCGTCCGAGTACGGGATCGAGGAGGCGTTCGGGTCGCCCCCCTCGGGGTAGAGCAGCGGGCGCTTGGTCACGTACACGTAGCGTGGACGGCTCGGGGCCGTGGAGAGCCCTCGTTCGGCGGTGAAGGTGGGGTCGACCCGGATGACCTGCTGGTCCAGGGAACGATCGACCGCGTCGGTCAGGTCGAACCGGACCGACACGGACGAGGTCGAGTAGCCCAGCATGGCGATCGGCGCGGCCACGTCAACGCCGGCGACCTGTTTCACCTGCTCGTACTGCGCGGGAGTGATGCCGCCGAAGAGGCCGGAGAGGTAGTTCGGGCGAACCAGTCCACGTTCGACCTCCAGCGGCGTGCGTGCCCCGTGGGGACGGACGAGGATGTCGTAGGCGGCCCGGGTGTCGCGTTCGACCGCGCCGGTGACCTCGAGGCGGGAGGTGGTGGTGGCGCCGGTCAGGACGACGAAGCCGGTGGTCGCCACCAGCACGCCCGTCAGCAGCGCCGCCGACCGACCAGCACGGCCGCGTAGCTGCGCCCAGATGAACCCGAGCATGTTGTGCCTCCCCGTGTGCTTCCCACACTCTGCGCGTTACATTGTCACAATGCAAGGCCTGACCCGGTCGGTCAGTGGGATCGGAGGAGACAGTGGCGATCCAGCACGCGGTCCTCGCGTTACTCGTGCGCGGCCCAAGCTACGGCGATGAGTTGAAGAGCGCCTTCGAGGCCGCCGCCGGTCCACAGTGGGGGCCACTCGACATCGGCTACCTGTACCAGATCCTCGATCGGCTCTCCCGGGACAGCCTGGTCGTCGCCGAGCGGCAGGCCCAGCAGGTCAAACCCGACCGGGTGGTCTACCAGATCACTCCCGCCGGGCGGGCCGAACTCGGCCGCTGGCTCGACGAGCTGAGCCCACGCAGTGGCGGCTTCCGGGACGACTTCTTCCGCAAAGTCACCGCGGCGGCCCGATCGGGTTCCGCGCAGACCGCCCGCACCGTGCTCAGCAACCAACGCGGCTATCTGCTTCGGGAGTTGCGCAATCTCGACGGGTTGCGCCGCCAGGCAGCCGACGCGGTGGTGGGGCTGCTGCTCGCCGCAGCGAGCCGGCACGTCGAGGCGGACCTCGCCTTCGTCAACGATGCCGAGGCGGTGTCATCCGCCGACGGCGGCGCGTTGCTCGCCACCCTGGCGGTCACACCGTCGGAGGCCGGGTCGTCCGCTGTCGACGCATCCTCGCCCCCATCGGCGGACGGCACCGGCCCGGCCCACGCCGCCGGCTGACCCCGCCGGTCAGCGACGCTCGGCCATACCGCGCAGTCGGCTGACCGGCGTCACAACCGCAGTTGGGTCGCCCGTCCGTACGTGTCGGCTGGGTCTTCGCCGTCGGTGAGGTCGAGGTCCTCGGCCACGCGTCCGTCGGTCAGTCGGACCAGTCGGTCGCAGCGGGCGGCGATGGCTTGTTCGTGGGTGGCGAGCAGGATAGTCATGCCGTGCTGGTCGCGGAGGTCGAGCAGCAGGTCGAGGATCTGGCTGCCGGTGGTGGAGTCGAGGTTGCCGGTGGGTTCGTCGGCCAGCAGTAGGCCCGGCGCGCCCATCAGTGCGCGGGCGATGGCGACCCGTTGCTGCTGGCCGCCGGAGAGCTGCGCGGGTAGGGCGCGCTCCCGCCCGGTGAGGCCGACCGCGTCGAGTAGTTCGCGGGCTCGGGTGGTGTGGTCGGTGCGGCCCCGGCGGGGGAGGACGGGCGCGATCACGTTGTCCAGGACGGTGAGCGCGGGCAGCAGGTGGTAGCGCTGGAACACGAATCCGACCCGTTGCCGGTAGCGGGCCAGCGCGGCCCGACGCAGCGAGGTGATCTCCACGTCGTCGACCGTGACGGTGCCGCTGTCGGCCTGCTCGATCGCACCGATCAGGTGCAGCAGTGTCGACTTGCCCGACCCACTCGGCCCGGTCAGCGCCACCACCGACCCGGCCGCGATCTCCAACGACACGTCGTCGACCGCGGTCAGTTGGTCCGCGCCGGCGCCGAATCGTCGGGTCAGGTGGTCGACCGAGATCGCGCTACCGATCTGCTCGCTCATGAACTGCTACTCCTCTGCCAGAAGTCGGGCGGGTCGTAGGCGCGGCAACAGGGCGGTGGGCACCAGCGCGGCGGCGGCGCTCACCAGCGCGCCCGCCAGCGCGACCAGCGCGGCCACCAAAAGCAGCACGCCGGGAAGGGCGCCGATCAGCCAACCCGCGCTGGCCAGGCCAATCGCAGCGCCGGTCGTCGAGCCGACAAGCCCCAGCGCCAGCCCTTCGTAGCCGACGAGCCGGCCGAGTTCGGCGTCCGTCCAGCCGATCGCCCGCAGGGTGGCCAACTCGGCGGCCCGGTCACGGATGTTCAGGTAGAGCACGTCCGCCACCGCGGCGGCACCGAGCAGCACGGTGGCCGCGGCGGCCACGGTGTCCGCGCCGCGCACGCTCAGTGAGACCACGTCGCCGAGCAGACTGCCGACGATCGCGCCCCGGAACGCCCACGCTGCGGCGGTGACCAGCGTCAGCGCGGCCACCCCGATCGCCAGCGCTCCGGCGCCGAGGAACGTGCGCCCGGGGGTGCGGGCCAGATTCACCAGCGCCAAC
This sequence comes from Micromonospora violae, assembly GCF_004217135.1. Taxonomy (NCBI): domain Bacteria; kingdom Bacillati; phylum Actinomycetota; class Actinomycetes; order Micromonosporales; family Micromonosporaceae; genus Micromonospora; species Micromonospora violae. The sequence goes on along the minus strand of NZ_SHKK01000001.1, from coordinate 4,853,962 downwards.
CCGAAGAGGGTGCGTGGCCGGCGTACCCAGCCGGCGGGAGCGACGATCGGGCGGAGGGCGGCGGCCGGGTGGGTGCGCGCGGCCCGCAGCGCCGGCACCAGGCCCGCGGCCACCGCGAGCAGCAGGGCGACGGGTACGGCCAGGGCGGCGCGCCGCCAGTCGACGTCGATGCCAAGCGCGATGCCCAGCGGAATCGCGAGGACCAGCGCGAGCAGACCGGCGACGAGCCCGAGCAGGGCGACCTCGCCCAGGATCAGCGCCGCGATGCGGCGGACCGGCCAGCCGAGACAGGAGAGCACCGCCAGTTCGGAGCGCCGGTCGCGGACGGCGGCGCTGACCGCGTTGCCGAGGAAGAGGACGCAGACCACCAGGACCAGCACAAAGAGCACCATGCTCTTGCGGTCCACCGCCTGGGTGATGACCGATGCCACGCCGAGTGCCGACCAGTTCTCGGTCAGCCGCAGCATCGGCCGGCCGAACGAGCCGGCGGGCAGCTCCACGGTCTGCGGCGCCCCCGACGAGCCGAGTGTGATGTCGACGTCCAGTCCGGTGCGTGCCGCGATCTGCTCGGCGACCAGTCGGACCTGCTCGGCCGACCGCTCGCTGTAGCCGCCCACGTCGGCCACCCGTACCCGGATCGCGCTGATCGGGGCCTTGGCCTGTGACCCGCCGCCACCCGTCAGGAGTTTCGGCACGCTGCCGAGGTTGGTGAGGAGCAGCGGCGGCGCGGAGAGATAACCGGCCGGATTGCCGCTGGGGGTCAGCGGCTGACCGCCGAGCGCTGCCCGGCTGCGGTCGTCGGCACCCTCTGCCGTCGGTGCCTGGTAGGTCTCCAGCGGCAGTTGGCCGAGGTCACTGAACCCGGCCAGCCGGCCCGGATCGAAGACGCCGACGGCTCGCCAGAAGCGATTGGGGGTGCTCGCGCCGGTGGGTAGCGGCAGCGCCCGGATCGATCGGGAACCGGTGTCGTCGGCGAGCCAGGGTCGGGGCAGCGGGTTGAACGTCTCCATCCTGCCGTACACCTGGGGGTCGCCGGGCGGTTGTGGGCGGGCCCGCAGGCTGCCGTCGGGTAGCTGGTCGTACTGCACCTCGGCCGACTGAACGACCGTCTGAAGTTGGCCGCGGCAGCACCCGGCCTGGAGAAGCTCCTCGGCGAGCATCGCCCCGTGCCCGGCGGTGAGGTCGTACCGACCGGACCCGGCGGGAGTGCCCGCGGGGCGGCTCAACGTCTCCTCCAGGTCGATCACCTCCACCCCTGCGGGGCTGATCGCGAGCCGGCTGAACCTGGCCGTCAGCGACACGTCGATGAAGGGTCGGTTGGTGACGAGGACCGGGATCTGGTGGTAATCCACTGTGCCCCCGCGATTGACGGCGACCGTGTCGTCGGTGCGGATGGATCGACCCGTGACCACGGCGTCGTCGAGTCCGACGAGTTGTTCCTCGGCAGCTGGGTCCACAGCGGCCAGGAGGAACGGCACGGTCAGGTCGTACGCCATCACCAGGCGGTCGCTGGGTGCCGAGGTGTTGTCCCGGTCGGTAGCGAGGACGGAGGAGTCGGCTTGGAACCGGCCGTCGGGCCGCAGGTGGACGGCGTGCAGGGACCAGTCCTCGCGCTCGGAGTAGGTGCCCGGGTTGCCCAGCAGCGCGTATCCCGGATCGCAGATGGGGAGGCTGCGCCCGTTCGGCTGCACCTCACGGGGGACCGGCCCGCAGGTGTCCGACGCGGGGTAGGACCGCCCATCGGAGTACGGCACGGCGGCACTGTCGAAGCCCTGTTCGATCCGGGGGTAGATCAACGGCTTCGTGGTCACGTACACGTACCGGGGTTTGCCTGGTGCGCTGGAGAGACCGCGTTCGGCGTGAAAGGTCGGGTCGACCCGGATGACCTGCTGGTCCAGCGAGCGGTCGACGGCCTCGGTCAGGTCGATCGGCGTCGGCAGCAGAGTGGTGGAATAGCCGAGCATCGCGATCGGGGCCGCCACCTCGATGCCGGGGACCTGCTTCACCTGCTCGTACTGCTCGGTGGTGATGCCGCCGAAGAGCCCGGAGAGATAGTTGGGGCGGACCAGCCCGCGCTCGGCCTCCAGCGGCGTGCGGGTCCCGTGCGGACGCACCAGGATCTCGTAGGCCACCTGGGTGTTGCGCTCGACGGTGCCAATGACGTCCAGGTGAGAGGTGGTGGTGGCGCCAGTCAGGACCACGAAGCCGGTGGTGGCCACCAGCACGCCGGCCAACAACGCCACCGACCGCCCCGCACGACCGCGCAGCTGCCTCCAGATGAAGCCAAGCATCGCGCCTCCCCGTGTGCTGGCTCCCACTCTGCGCGATACATTGTGACAATGCAAGACCCGTACCGGAGGTGACATGGCGATCCAGCACGCTGTCCTCGCGCTGCTCACTGGTGGCCCCAGCCACGGCTACCAGCTCAAGAGCGCGTTCGAGGCCGCCGTCGGCCCACAGTGGGGCCCGTTGAACATCGGTCACCTCTACCAGATCCTCGACCGGCTCTCCCGGGACGAGTTGGTCGTCGCCGAACGGCAACCGCAGCCGATCAAACCGGATCGGGTGGTCTACGAGATCACCCCTGCCGGCCGCGCGGAGTTGGCCCGGTGGCTGGCCGAGCCGAGCCCCCGCAGCGGCGGATTCCGGGACGACTTCTTCCTCAAGGTCACCGCCGCCGCCCGGTCAGGCTCCGCGGCGACGGTTCGCGCGGTGCTGAGCAACCAGCGTGGGCACCTGCTGCGCGAACTGCGCAACCTGGACGGCCTGCGGCGTGCCGCCGAGGACCCGGTGGTCGGGTTGCTGCTCACCGCGGCCAGCCGGCACGTGACCGCGGACCTGTCGTTCGTGGACGACGCCGAGTCGGCGCTGCTCGGTGACGAAGGCCAACTGCTCGCCCGACTCGCGGCGGCGGTGGCGGATCAGTCGGCTACCGACCCGGAGCCGATCGACTCTGGGCGGGTCAGCGGCTCGGGGCCAGAGCGCGCAGCCGGGTGACCGCCTCGCTCAGCACCTCGGGACGCTTGCAGAAGGCGAACCGGACCAGCCGCCGCCCCGCGTCGGTGTCGTCGTAGAAGACCTGCGTGGGCACCGCCACCACACCGCAGCGCTCCGGCAGCGACCAGCAGAACTCCACCCCGTCCCGGCCACCGAGAGCGGTGATGTCGGCGGTGACGAAGTATGTCCCCTCCGAGTCGAGCACGTCGAAACCGGCGTCGGTGAGACCACCGACGAGCTGGTCACGCCGCTGCTGGAGGCTGTCCCGGAAGCCGGTGTAGTAGTCGTCCGGCAGGGCCAGCGCCACGGCCACCGCCGGTTGCAGTGGCGCGGCGTTGACGTAGGTGAGGAACTGCTTCACCCGCAGCACCGCCGAGACCAGCGCCGCCGGGCCGCTCGCCCAGCCGACCTTCCACCCCGTGCAGGAGAACGTCTTGCCGGCCGACGAGATGCGCAGCGTCCGCTCCCACATCCCGGGCAGGCTGGCCAGCGACACGTGTGGGCTCGCCGCGTCGGTGAAGACCAGGTGCTCGTACACCTCGTCGGTGACCGCGTACGTGCCGAACTCCTGGCACAACTCGGCGATCTGCGCCAACTCGGCCGGGGTGAAGACCTTGCCGGTCGGATTGTGCGGTGAGTTGAGCAGCACCAGCCGGGTGCGGGGGCCGAACGCCGCGCGCAGCGCTGCCGGGTCGAAGGCGTACCGACCGTCGGCCGATGGGCGCAGCGTCACTGGCCGGCGGACCGCGCCGGCCAGTGCGATCGAGGCGGCGTACGAGTCGTAGTACGGCTCGAAGCAGACCACTTCGTCGCCCGGTTCGCAGAGGGCGAGGATGCTCGCGGCCACCGCCTCGGTCGCGCCGGCCGTGATCACGATCTCGCTGTCCGGGTCGTACGCCAGGTCGTGGAACCGCCGCTGATGGGCGGCGACCGCCGCACGCAGGGCGGGGATCCCCGGGCCGGGCGGGTACTGGTTCTGCCCGCCACGCAGCGCCTCGGCGGCGGCGGCCAGCATCTCCGGCGGACCGTCGGTGTCGGGAAACCCCTGGCCGAGGTTGACCGCGCCGGTGCGCACGGCGAGGGCGGACATCTCGGCGAAGATCGTCGTGCCGAACGGCCGCATCCGGGCCACCAGCGGGTCGACATCGGTGCTCGTCATCACCCGCGCCAGCCTACGGCCACCCACTGCCCGAGCCCTAGCGTCACCTGGCTCTCACCGTCGACCCCGATGCTGGTTCGTCGGGAACGACCCAGGGCTCCTCGGAGAACGAGTCCTGACTGCCGTCGTCGAGCAGCAGGCTGCCCGCGCAGAGGCAGCCGCAGACGGCCAGCACCAGCGCCACGAAGACGGCGATGACGATCCCGACCGCCCGGCCGCTGTGCGTGGTCGGAGCGCCGCCGGCCTGGGGAGGGCCGGGGTAGGCGTACGGCGGCGGATAACCGGGCGGGGGCGGATACCCGGGCGGGGGCGGATACCCGGGCGGGGGCGACCACCCGCCGGGCGGCCCGGTGGGCGTGGGCCAGCCGGTGGGCGTGGGCCAGCCGGTGGGCGGCAACCCGGTTGGCTGCGGCCAGGTGGCGGCCGGCGGGTAGGTCGGCGGCTCGCCGCTGGGCGCGGGGCCCTCGTCGGGCGTGGGCCAGCCGGGTGACGGTGGCCCGGCGGGCGTCGACTCGGAGGCATCGGGTGGCGAGGGCGGCGTCCCGGGCGCGGCGGGCGGTTGGGGCGTCCACTGGGTCGCCGGCGGCGGCGGTGCCCACGGCGCGGACGGTGGCACCGGCGTCCACGGTGCTGGTGTCCACGGTGCCTGTGGTGCCCAGGGTTGGCCCGGGGCCAGTGGGTCGGGTGGCGGGAACTGAGCCGCCGGCGGTGCTGCCGGATCTGCGGCCGGAGAGCCCGCGCCCGGGGGCCCCGACGCGTTGCCGGCTGGCGGGTCCGGTGGGGGAGCGGGGGACGGATCGGGCGGGGGCGCGTCGGACATGGCTGCTCCGGGCGGGAGTGGGTATGGGACGAACGAGCCGTGGAGCGGCACGCCGAACCCGCCGAGAGACTGTCGTACCCGAAGGCGTGCCGCAACCCCCTCGTCCCCGGCGGACCCGAGGTGGGCCGCGTAGGTCGTCCCGGTTTGCGGCCCGCCGGCCCTCGATCGCTCAGATTCCGTGATTGATAACCCGACTTTCGAGCACACATCATGAGTGAAACTGGGTTAGGCTGCGGGCCATGTGTGGAATCGTGGGATACGCGGGCGCACGCCCCGCACTCGGCATCGTCCTCGACGGGCTGCGGCGGCTGGAGTACCGCGGCTACGACTCGGCAGGCGTCGCGATCGTCTGCGAGGATCAGCTGCTGACCGAGAAGAAGGCCGGCAAGCTGGCCAACCTGGAGAAGGTGCTGTCCGAGCGGGCCGCCGACGACCCGACCTCCTGCGCGGCCAGCCCGATCGGCATCGGTGACGGCACCACCGGCATCGGGCACACCCGGTGGGCCACCCACGGCGGCCCGACCGACCGCAACGCCCACCCACACGTCGCCGCCGACGGGCGGGTCGCGGTGATCCACAACGGCATCATCGAGAACTTCGCCAAGCTCCGCGCCGAGCTGGAGGCCGACGGCGTCCAGTTCAGCAGCGACACCGACACCGAGTGCGCCGCGCACCTGCTCGCCGCCGCACTGGCCGAGCTGCGCGCGGCCGGCCAGCCGGACAGCCCGCAGCTGCTCTCCGCCGCCATGCGGGTGGTCTGCCAACGGCTGGAGGGCGCGTTCACCCTGCTCGCTGTGGACGCCGCCGTGCCCGGTGCGGTCGTCGGCGCCCGCCGCAACTCGCCGCTGGTGGTCGGCCGGGGCGACGGGGAGAACTACCTGGCCAGCGACGTTGCCGCGTTCATCGAGCACACCCGGGAAGCGGTCGAGCTGGGCCAGGACCAGATCGTGCTGATCACCAGCGACACCATCGAGATCACCGACTTCGAGGGCCAGCCCGCCGCCGGCAAGGACTTCCACATCGACTGGGACTCCTCTGCCGCGGAGAAGGGCGGCTACGACTGGTTCATGCTCAAGGAGATCGAGGAGCAGCCGCAGGCCATCGCCGACACGCTGCTCGGCCGGCTCACCGAGAGCGGAGAGATCGCCCTCGACGAGGTCCGCCTCAGCGACCAGGATCTGCGCGACGTCGACAAGATCTTCATCGTGGCCTGCGGCACGGCGTACCACGCCGGCCTGGTCGCCAAGTACGCCATCGAGCACTGGACCCGGATCCCGTGCGAGGTGGAGCTGGCCAGCGAGTTCCGCTACCGCGACCCGGTGCTCGACCGGTCCACGCTGATCGTGGTCATCTCGCAGTCCGGCGAGACGATGGACACCCTGATGGCGCTGCGCCACGCCAAGGACCAGAAGGCCCGGGTGCTGGCGGTCTGCAACACCAACGGCTCGACCATCCCGCGCGAATCCGACGCCGTGCTCTACACCCACGGTGGGCCGGAGATCGCCGTCGCCTCCACCAAGGCGTTCCTCACCCAGGTCGTCGCCTGCTATCTGATCGGCCTGCACCTGGCCCAGGTGCGCGGGATCAAGTTCGCCGACGAGGTGGGCGCGGTGGTCGCGCAGTTGCAGGAGATTCCCGGCAAGCTGCGCGAGCTGCTCGACCGGATCGAGCCCGTCCGCGAGCTGGCCCGGGAGCTGAAGTCCGAGCCGACGGTGCTGTTCATCGGCCGGCACGTCGGCTACCCGGTGGCCCTGGAAGGTGCGCTGAAGCTCAAGGAGTTGGCGTACATGCACGCCGAGGGCTTCGCGGCCGGTGAGCTGAAGCACGGCCCGATCGCCCTGATCGACAAGGGCACCCCGGTGATCTGCGTGGTGCCTTCGCCGGTCGGCCGGGGCATGCTGCACGACAAGGTCGTCTCCAACATCCAGGAGGTCCGGGCCCGTGGCGCGCGGACCATCGTCATCGCGGAGGAGGGCGACCAGGCCGTCGTCCGGTACGCCGACCACCTGATCTACGTGCCGCGGACGCCCACCCTGTTGGCCCCGCTCGTCACGACCGTGCCGTTGCAGGTGCTCGCCGCCGAAATCGCCGACGCCCGGGGGCACGACGTGGACCAGCCCCGCAACCTGGCCAAGTCGGTCACCGTCGAGTAACCACCGTTCACCTCCCGGAACCCCGGTCACCGCACCCCACGGCGGCCGGGGTTCCGTCGTCACAGCGGGCGGCCCAGCACGACCCGGGCCATCCCGTCCAACGCCGGGTTTCCCGCCTCCCAGTAGCCGGTGTGCCCACCGCGACCACTCGGGAACACCCGCCCACCGAAACCGGGGTCGGCCGGGTCGTGACCGAACCACAGCTCGTGCCCCGTGCGACCGGGCCAGCCCAGCACCGCGGCGAGCGGTGCCGCGCCGAACAGGGCCCGTCGCCCCAGCTCGTCCACGGGCCGAGCCGCCCGGATCACGTCGTCGGGAGCGCTGCTCGCCCAGACCTCCCCCGGTGGCACGCCCAACTCGGCGGCGTGCGACGTGCCCACACCGGGCGAACCCACGAAGATCAGCGCGTCGGCGGCGAGCCCGTGCTCCCGGGCCGCCACACCCACCACCAGCGACCCGTAGCTGTGCCCGAGCACGGTCTGCCGGGCCGGTGGCCCGTCGTGGCTGACGCGCAGCCCCTCCTGGAAGCGGTGCAAGGCCGGGCCGGCGTCCCGGGCCTGACCCGCCGAAGCGGCCTCGGTCAGCAGATCCGGGGCGTCGTAGTCCAACCAGAGCACCGCCGCGCTGCGCTCACCCGGGGCGAGCGCCGCGCACCGGCCCAGCACCCGGGCCGCCCTGCCCAGCTCGCCGGGGGCGTCGTCCAGGCCGGCGGTCATCCCCGGCACATAGGTCAACACCCGGTCGGCGTGGTCCGGGTCGCCGAGCGCCACCACCGCCCGCCCCTCACCGGCCGGATCCAACCCGAGCAGGTACGCGCGCGGCGCACCGCCGGACGTCAGCCGCTCGACCAGCGCGTCCAGGCCGGCCAACCGTCCGGACACCCCGTGCAGCCGGATCGCCGCGAGCGGCCCCGGCGGCACCCGGGACAACAGCCGACGCCGCTCGGCCAGCAACTCCGCCCGCCAGCCGTCGAGCCGCAACCGATTGGCCTGGTCGCGGGCGGCCGCCGGCAGCCCATCCAACCGGCCGACCAGGGCCGGCTCACGGCCGATCAACCACCGTCGCTGCGCCGGGGTCAACCCGGACCACCAGGCGCTCACCAGCGCGGGCGCGGCACCCGGGGCCGGTCGGCCCGGCGGCGGTGGGGACGCCCAGCCGGTGTCGGCGGCCCGGGCCAGCTCAGCCAACCGGTCGGCGGCGACCCGGTCGGCCGCCGCCGCCCCGTCGAGCGCGGCCCCCAGGGCCGCGGCCACCCCAGCCGCCGCCATCGCCGCCGCTGCCACACCTGCCCGGTCGGTGGGCCGGACCCGGGCGGGATCGAGGTGCACCCGGCCCGAGCGGTCCACCAGCAGGCCGGCCGCATCGGCCTGCGCGACCGCCTCGGTGAGCCGTGCCTTCGCCCCGGCCAGCCGACCGGCCAACTCGGCCAGCACCTGGTCGACCTCGATCAGCGCGGGTGCGACCGACGCCAGCTCGTCACGGAGACCGGCGAGCCGGGTGTCCGCCGCCGTGGCTGCCCCGCCCGACCAACCGCCCCGCAACCGCCCTCCGCTGGTCCGCAGCCCGTCGACGCGCCGGTCGAGCGGCCCGCTCAAACCCGCCCACGCCGCACCGGCGGTCCGCCACCCGTCCGGGTCGACAGCCCACAGCTGTCGGTAGCCGACGCCGCTCACCGGGGCAGCGCGGCGAACCGGTCGGCGGCCCGGTCGTCCACCGTCTCGTACGCCTCGGCAGATGCCCGAACCCCGTCGGAGGCCGCCGCGACCCGGGCGCCCAGCCGGCAGAACCAGGCGTGCCCGGCCGCCTCCAACCCGGCCAGGGCCGCGCCCGCTCGCCAGTCGGGCGCCGCCACCACCAGCCCGGGAGACCCCGCGAGGCCAACCGCCAACCGGCGCGCCTCGTCGTCGAGCAGGACGGCCACCGCCCGCAACTCCTCCGGCCGGACGGCTAACGGCTCGTCGGTCATGACCACACCCCCGTGGACGATCGGCATCGACGCGCTGACGCTAAGCGCGTACCAGCAGGTGCGGGATGCCATGTGGACAGCCGACGTCGCCGCGTACCCCGGGCTGTCCACAGGCGTTGCCCAGCGCGAGCCCGACGGCTAATCTGCGGCCCGCACCGCCGGTAGGGTGGTGTGGTGATCGTCGCTGTCGGCATCGACGTCGTCCTGGTCGACCGGTTCGCCCGGGCCCTGGCACGGACGCCGCTGCTCGCCGGCCGGCTCTTCACCGAGGCCGAGCGGCACACCCGCGCCGGCAACCCGCGCTCGCCCGAGTCGCTCGCCGCCCGGTTCGCCGCCAAGGAGGCGGTGGCCAAGGCGCTCGGCGCCCCGGCCGGGCTGAACTGGCACGACTGCGAGATCGTGGCCGACCCGGATGGCCGCCCCTGGCTGGCGGTCTCCGGCACGGTCGCGGCGGCAGCCGAGGCGCGCGGGGTCAACCACTGGCATCTCTCGTTGTCGCACGACGGCGGGATCGCGTCGGCGATGGTGGTCGCGGAACGATGACGTCGGCCGGGCGGGCCGATGCGGTCCGCCCGCGAACGGAATGGGACACGGTGGCATGAGAGCGGTGTGGCGGGTGGCCGACGTACGGGCGGCCGAGGCGGGGTTGATGGCCACGCTGCCGGAGGGGACGCTGATGCAGCGGGCCGCCGCCGGCCTGGCCCGCCGTGCCGCGCTTCTGCTCGCCGAGCGGGGCGGTGTCTACGGGGCTCGGGTGCTGCTGCTGGTCGGCTCCGGCGACAACGGCGGCGACGCGCTGTACGCGGGGGAACGGCTGGCCCGCCGAGGCGTCCACGTGTCCGCCCTGCTGCTCACCCCCGGGCGGGCACACGCCGCCGGTCTGGCCGCGCTGCGCGCCGCCGGCGGCCGGCTGGTGCCGGATCCGGCCGGCCCCGTCGACCTGGTCCTCGACGGGATCGTCGGCATCGGCGGCACCGGCGGGCTACGGGCGAACGCGGACGAGCTGGTCCAGCGCCTCGGTGACCTGCGCGGCAGCGACGGACAGCGGGCCACCGTGCTGGCGGTCGACGTGCCCAGCGGGGTCGCTGTCGACACCGGTCACGTGCCGCTGTCCGCGTCCGGCCGGCCCACCGCGGTCCGCGCCGACGTGACGGTGACCTTCGGCGCGCTGAAGCCCGCCCTGGTGGTCGGGCCGGCCGCCGCGCTGGCCGGGCAGGTCGAGCTGGTCGACATCGGGTTGCGGCCGTGGCTGCGCGGCACCCCGGCGATGCGGGTCACCGAGTGGTCCGACCTGGTCGACTGGTGGCCCGAACTGGGCCCGGCATCGGAGAAGTACACCCGCGGGGTGGTGGGGGTGGCGACCGGCTCGGCGACCTACCCCGGTGCGGCGGTGCTCTCCGTGGGCGGCGCGCTGGCCGGGCCGACCGGTCTGGTCCGTTACGCCGGCAGCGCCCGCGCCGAGGTGCTGCACCAGCACCCCTCGGTGATCGCCAGTGATCGGGTCGCCGACGCGGGCCGGGTGCAGGCCTGGGTCTGCGGCTCCGGGCTGGGCACCGGTGCCGACGCGGCGGCCGAGCTGCGTGCCGTACTGGCCGCCCCGGTGCCGGTGGTGCTCGACGCCGACGCGCTGACCCTGCTGGTGGACGGCTCGCTCGCCGACCGGTTGCGGGGTCGGGACGCGCCGATCGTGGTCACCCCGCACGACCGGGAGTTCACCCGTCTCTGCGGGGAGGAGCCGGGCGCCGACCGGGTCGGCTCCGCGCTGCGACTGGCCGCCTGGATGAACGCGGTGGTGCTGCTCAAGGGCGATCGCACGGTGATCGGCACGCCGGACGGTCGGGCGTACGTCAACCCGACCGGAACCCCGGCGCTGGCCACCGGCGGCACCGGCGACGTGTTGGCCGGGCTGCTCGGCTCGCTGCTGGCCGCCGGGGTGCCCGCCGACCGGGCCGCGGCGTCGGCCGCGTACCTGCATGGGCTCGCCGGGCGGGAGGCGGCCCGGGGCGGGCCGGTGACCGCGCCCGACGTGGCGACCGCGTTGCGCCCGGTGCTGGCCCGGTTGGGCTGATCGGGTCGGCTCCTGGCGCGGTGACCGGATTGCCACGTCGGCACGTGCGTCGCCGCCCGCGGTGATCACGGCGGAAAGTAGGCTGGGTGCATGTGGCAGGCCGAGGTACGCGTCGATCTTGACGCCATCCGCGAGAACGTGAGCAAGCTCCGCTCCGGCACCACCGCCGAGTTGATGGCGGTGGTGAAGGCCGACGGGTACGGCCACGGCATGCTTCCGGCCGCCCGCGCTGCGCTCGACGCCGGCGCGAACTGGCTCGGTGTCTGCACCCTCGACGAGGCGCTCACCCTGCGCCGGTCCGGGGTGACCGTGCCGGTGCTGGCCTGGCTGCTCGCACCCGGGTTGCCGCTGCACGAGGGGGTCAGCGCCGGGGTGGACCTGGGCACGGCCAGCCTGGCGCAACTGGACGAGATGATCGAGGCGAGTCGCCTCGCCGGGCGTCCCGCCCGTCTGCACCTCAAGATCGATACGGGGTTGTCCCGGGGCGGCGCGACCGTCGCCGACTGGCCCGCGCTGCTCGACGCCGCCGCGAAGGCGCAGGCCGACGGCCTGGTCGAGGTGGTCGGCGTGTGGAGCCACTTCGTGTACGCGGACTCGCCCGGCCACCCCACCACCGACCGTCAACTGGCCGTCTTCCACGAAGGGCTGGCCATGGTCGAGCGGGCCGGGCTACGACCGCGCTGGAGACACCTGGCGAACTCGGCCGCCACCCTCACCCGCCCGGACACCCACTTCGACCTGGTCCGCCCCGGCCTGTCGATCTACGGGCTCTCCCCGGTGGCCGGCGAGACGTACGGGCTGCGGCCGGCGATGACCGCCCGCGCCCGGGTGATGCTCACCAAGCGGGTGCCCGCCGGCACCGGCGTCTCCTACGGGCACGCCTACACGACGGAAGCCGCCGCGAACCTGGCCGTGGTGCCACTCGGGTACGCCGACGGGGTGCCCCGGCACGCGTCCAACACCGGCCCGGTGCAGCTCGGCGGCGTACGCCGGACGATCTCCGGGCGGGTCTGCATGGACCAGTTCGTGCTCGACTGCGGCGACGACCCGGTGGCCGACGGCGACGTGGCGACGCTCTTCGGCAGCGGCGTCGACGGCGAACCGACCGCGGACGACTGGGCCGACGCGGTCGGCACGATCAACTACGAGATCGTCACCCGGTTCGGCGGCACGCGGGTGCCCCGGGTCTACGACGGCGACCGGCCATGAGTTACCGCATTCCGCGTCCCCGGACGGCCGCGGGTCGGGTCGCGGGGATCGTCGGCGCGGCGGTGGGGGTGGCCGCCGCGGGTCTGGCGGCCGGGGTCGCGACCGAACGGACCCTGGTCCGCCGGCTCAAGGCCGACCCGGCCGACCGCTACGCGCACGAGACGTTCGACAATCAGCGGTACGACGAGGCGTTCCGCCTCGAGTTGCCGGACGGCACGGACATCCACGTCGAAGTCGTCGAGCCGACCCGGCCGGCGCCGGGGCACCCGACGGTGGTGCTGGTGCACGGCTTCTGCCTGGACATGGGGACGTTCCACTTCCAGCGCCAGATGCTCGCCGCCCGCGGTGACTACCGGATCGTGGCGTACGACCAGCCCGGTCACGGCCGGTCCGGCCGGCTGGAGACCGGCGAGTACGACCTCACCGTGCTCGGCCAGACGCTGCGCCAGGTCATCGACCGGACCGCGCCGGACGGGCCGCTGGTGCTGGTCGGCCATTCGATGGGTGGCATGACCATCATGGCGTTCGCCGAGTTGTTCCCGGAGTTGTTCGGTGACCGGGTGGTGGGCACGGTGCTGATGGCCACGTCGGGCGGGCTCGTCGCGGAGACCAAGCTGGTCGCGCCCGCGCTGCTCGGCCGGGTCGGTGGCCCGGTGCTGTACATGGTCAGCAACGCCACCCGCTACGGCGGGCCGGTGATCGACAAGGCCCGCAAGTCGACGTCGAACGTGGCCTGGCTGTTGACCCGCAAGTACGGCTTCGGCACCCGCAAGCCCAGCCCGTCGCTGGTGTCCTACGTGGAGACGATGAACTCCCGGACGTCGGCCGATACGGTGACCCGCTACCTGCGCACCCTGGCGACCCACTCGCGCTTCCCGGCGCTGGCGGCGCTGGCGGCGACTCCGGTGCTGGTGGTCGTCGGCGACAAGGACATGATCACTCCGGTGACGCACTCCGAGGAGATCGTCCGCCGGGTGCCGCATGCCGAGTTCGTGAAGATCAAGGACAGCGGTCACGTGGTCATGTTGGAGCACGCGGACGAGGTCAACGCCGCCCTGGCGCGGTTCCTGGAGTCATTGCAGAGCGTGGAGGAACGGTGAGTCACGTCGTCAAGCTGCCGACCGTCGAGGACACTCGGGACTTCGGCCGGCGGCTGGCCGGGCTGTTGCGCCCCGGCGACCTGGTGCTGCTGACCGGTCCGTTGGGCGCCGGTAAGACCGCGCTCACCCAGGGCATCGGTGCTGGGCTCGGTGTCCTCGGGGACATCACTTCGCCGACCTTCGTGATCGCCCGGGTGCACCGCCCCGATCCGACCCGAGGCGGCCGGGCGGCACTGGTGCACGCCGACGCGTACCGGTTGGGTGCCGCCACCGACCCGCGCGCGGAGATCGACGACCTGGACCTCGACGCGTCGGTGGACGACTCGGTAACCGTGGTGGAGTGGGGCGAGGGCCTGGTGGAGCAGCTGGTGGACGCGCACCTGCGGGTTCGCATCGACCGCCGCGACGACGACACCCGCATCGTCGAACTGGACCCGGTCGGCGGCGACTGGGCCCGGCGGCTCGCCGACCTGGGCTAGTTCGGCTGGTGTCGTACCCGGTGCCTAGAGTGCGGGGGACCGACCCGCGCTGTGAGAGGTTGCCAATGCCCGACGACGTTCCCGCCCTGGATCTGCTGGCCCTGCTGCCGGAGCAGTGGCGTGCCGTGCTCACCCCGCACCTCGACCCGGCACGCACCGCCGCGCTGGGCGAGTTCGTCTCACGGGAGTACGCGACGCAGACCGTCTTCCCGCCCCTGGAGGATCTGTTCTCGGCATACCGGCTCTGCCCACCGCAGGGCACCCGGGTGCTGATCCTCGGGCAGGATCCCTACCACCGGGCCGGGCAGGCACATGGGTTGAGCTTCAGCGTCCGCGACGGTGTGACGGTGCCGCCGTCGTTGCGCAACGTCTTCAAGGAGTTGGGCGAGGACGTGGGCGTCCCGAAGCCGCGCAGCGGCAACCTCGACGGTTGGGCCGCCCAGGGTGTGCTGCTGCTCAACGCGGTGCTGACCGTCCGTCAGGCCACCCCGGGCTCGCACGCCAACGCCGGTTGGGAAGAGTTCACCGACGCGACCATCCGAGCCCTCGACGCGGCACCCGAGCGGGTGGTCTTCCTGCTCTGGGGTGGCTACGCCCGTAAGAAGGCGGCGCTGGTCACCAATCCGCAGCACGTGGTGCTGGAGGCGGGCCACCCCAGCCCGATGAACCCGCGCGGTTTCCTCGGCAGTCGTCCGTTCAGCGCCGCCAACAAGGCACTCGCCGACGCCGGCCTGCCCACCATCGACTGGGAGCGCACCGCAGGCTGAGCGGGCGCACTGCCGGCTTAGCCGGTGCACGGCGGGTTCGACCGGCAGTTGGGTCAGCGGTCGCTGGCCAACTGCTGGTCCCGGTAGCGGCGCAACAACTCGGCGGCGCGCGGCTCGCTCAGTTCCAGTTCGACAAGTGGCACCACCTGGTAACTCCGCCCGCCGTGGCGTACCTCGATCGTCTCGGGTAGCTCGTCGCACATCGTGGCCCTGATCTCCCCGTACCGGGTCGACCACAGGTGTTCGCCGGGCTCCTCGGGCTCCAACCAGACTCCACCGAACTCACCCCAGCGGGCGTTCCACCGCTGGCCGTAGTTCGTCTCCAGCCAGCGGGTGAACGGTTTGCTGTCCTGCCAGCGCAGGGCGATCTCCAGCGCGTCGACCGGCACCGGTGCGCCCTGCAACAGTGCTGCGGCGCATCCGGTGATCACCTGCGGGAAGTCGGTGAGCCGGTCCAGCAGCCGATCCAGGCAAAGCGCGTCTATCCGCTCGGCGATCGGCCGGGCGGCCAGGTCGTCGATCTGGGTGTCGAGGTGCGCGTCCAACGGCTCGACCCCGATGACCAACTGCACGTCCATCGCGGCAAACAGCCGCTCCAGCACCGGGATGGTCGGGGCTCGCTCACCGCGTTCGAACCGGGCCACCGCTGCCTGGTCGACACCGGCCAGCGCGGCCAACTGACGCTGGTTCAGGTCGCGTAGGTGTCGTTGATGCCGCACGGCAGCGCCGAGAAGGGTGACGAGGCGAGTCGATGACATCCCGGCATGGTGGACCTGAGGGCGAGATGCCTGCGGTCCCGTTGCGGCAAATCGGGGACTCATGCTGGGCCGAAGCCCCACCTAGCCGCCGGAGCCCTCGGCGCAGGGCCGCCCGGCCGCCGTAGCCCCTCGGCGCGGCCGGGCCGCCGCCACAGCCCTTCGGCGCGGCCGAACCCACCCCACAGCCCCTCCGCGCAGCCGGGCCCGCCGCCTAGCCCGGACGAGCGGTGGCGCCACATTCCCCGATGAGCCTGATGTCTGTGAGTCATCACGATGACTCACAGACATCAGGCTCATCGGCGTAAGGCCCACCATCCGCCGGCGGCGTCCATCGTGCTGGCCATGCCCGGGGCTCCCGGAGGGCGGGATGGGCTACGGCGGGGCTCCGGCGGTGGGGCGGCTCTGCGGCGGGGCGAGGGCCGTGGGCGGTGGTGGGGCGGGGCGTGACCGGGGCGTGGGGGCGGGGCGTGACTGCGGCGCGGGGGCGGGGCGTGACCGGGGCGTGGGGCGGAGGCGGCTAGGCTGACTTACCGTGCTCGTACTCGTGGTGGACAGCTCGACCCCTGCGGTCACCGCGGCGCTGATGGACGTCTCGGCAGACGGCGTGGCGTCGCGGGCCCAGCGGTGCACGGTCGATGCCCGCGCGCACGGTGAGTTGCTCGCGCCCCAGGTGGATGCGGTCCTCGCCGACGCTGACGCGCGCCCGCGTGACCTGACCGCCATCGTCGCCGGGCTCGGCCCGGGGCCGTTCACCGGGCTGCGGGTCGGCCTGGTCACGGCCGCGACCATGGGTCAGGTGCTCGGCATCCCCACCTACGGCGTCTGCTCGCTCGACGCCATCGGCTACCCGGCTGCGTCCGGCGCGCCGGTGTTGGCTGCCAGCGATGCCCGGCGCAAGGAGCTCTACTGGGCCGTCTACGACGGTGCCGGCGAGCGGATCGTCGGGCCCGAGGTGTCCGCGCCGGCGGTGGCCGCCGCGCGCGCCCGCGAACTGGGCGCGGCGATCGCGGTCGGCGACGGTGCGCACCGGTACGCCGAGGTCCTGGACCTCCCCGTCCGGGTCGAGCCGCGCTATCCGGACGCGACCGTGCTGGCCCTGCTCGCCGCCGAGCGGATCCGGGCGGGCGCGTCCGGTGAGCGGCTCACCCCGCTCTACCTGCGCCGCCCCGACGCGGTGGCGGCGACCGGCCGCAAACCGGTCCTGCCGTGACAGCGGTACGGCTCGAACCGTTCCGCTGGTGGCACATCGTCGACGTGCTGCCGATCGAGGCGGACCTGTTCGGCGCCGAGCAGTGGTCGCCGGCCATGTTCTGGAGCGAACTCGCCAACGGGCACCACTACCGGGTCGCCGTCGACGCGGACGGTTCGGTGCTCGGCTACGCCGGGCTCGCCGGTGTGCCGCCGGACGAGGTCTGGGTGCAGAACATCGCGGTCCGCCGGGACGCCCAGCGGCGCGGCGTGGGCCGCGCCCTGCTGGAGGAACTGCTCGCCGAGGGGGACCGGCGCGGCGCCCGAAGCACCCTGCTGGAGGTGGCCGTGGACAACGCCGCCGCCCAGCGGCTCTACGCGACGTACGGGTTCGAACCGATCGGGGTACGGCGCGGCTACTACCAACCGAGCAACACCGACGCGCTGGTCATGCGGCGCGACACCGAGCCGACCGGGGACGGACCACACGACCATGGCTGACGAACCACTGATCCTGGGTATCGAGACCTCCTGCGACGAGACCGGCGTCGGCATCGTGCGGGGGCACACCCTGCTGGCCGACGCGCTCGCCTCCAGCGTCGAGGAGCACGCCCGGTTCGGGGGTGTGGTGCCGGAGGTGGCCAGCCGGGCGCACCTGGAGGCCATCGTGCCGACCATGGACCGGGCCCTGACCGAGGCCGGCGTCACGCTGGCCGACATCGACGCGATCGCGGTCACCTCCGGGCCTGGGCTGGCCGGTGCGCTGCTGGTCGGCGTCGCCGCCGCGAAGGGGTACGCGCTCGCCGCCGAGAAACCCGTCTACGGCGTCAACCACCTCGCCGCCCACGTCGCGGTGGACACCCTCGAACACGGCCCACTGCCCGAACCCGCCATCGCCCTGCTGGTCTCCGGCGGCCACTCGTCCCTCCTGCTCGTCGACGACCTGGCCCGCGGTGTCACCCCGCTGGGCGCCACCATCGACGACGCGGCCGGGGAAGCCTTCGACAAGGTCGCCCGGCTGCTCGGGTTGCCGTTCCCGGGCGGTCCGCCCATCGACCGCGAAGCCCGGGCCGGCGATGCCACCGCGATCGGCTTCCCCCGCGGCCTGACCGCCGCGAAGGATCTCGCCGCGCACCGGTACGACTTCTCCTTCTCCGGGCTGAAGACCGCGGTGGCCCGGTGGGTCGAGGCCCGTCAGCGTGCCGGCGAGCCGGTGCCGGTGGCGGACGTGGCCGCGTCCTTCCAGGAGGCGGTCTGTGACGTCCTGACCAGCAAGGCGCTCGCCGCCTGCCGCGCGCAGGGCATCGAGACCCTGGTCATCGGCGGGGGAGTGGCGGCGAACTCGCGGTTGCGGGCGCTGGCCGAGCAGCGGGCCGAGAAGTACGGCATCCGGGTCCGGGTACCCCGGCCGAAACTGTGCACCGACAACGGGGCGATGGTGGCCGCGCTCGGTTCGCACCTGGTCGCCGCCGGGGTCGCTCCGAGCCGGCTGGACCTGCCAGCCGACTCGGCGCTGCCGTTGACCACGGTCAGTGTGTGACGGGGGCGGACATGATCGTGCGGATGTGGGAGGCGCGGGCCGAGGCGTACGGGGTCGCCGACCTGATCACCTGGGTGTGCGACACCGCCCTGCCCGAGTTGGAGCATGACCCGCTCCACGTCTCCAGTGAGGTCTTCTCCTCCACCGACCACCGTGTGGTGGTCATCTCCAAGTGGCGCAGCAACCCGCGCCCCCTGCCGGACCCGCCCGCCCTGTTGGTGGCCCGCGCCCCGCACTCCTGGGACTTCACCCAGGTCGACCGGTGACGCGAGCCGCCAACCACTGCCGCCGCTGACCGTCAGCTGCGGCGCAACATCCGGTACGTGGCGATCCCGCCCGTGCCCAGCGCGGCGAGGAAGACCAGCCAGACGACGGTGCTGCTGACCCCGACCTGCGGGCCGGTGTTTGCGGAGGCGGCGGCCAGCAGCCCGTCCTCACCCGGGGCGGGCAGCGCGGCCGGCGGCAACTCCGGCCAGCGGACCAGGCCGGTGCTCTCCAGCATCTGCATGTGGTGCTGGACGAATCCGTTGGCGTCCTCGCAGAGCTTGCGGACGGTGGCGTCCCGGGTGCTGGCCCGTACCGCCCCGATCACCGGGAAGATCTTGCCGTGGGCGACCCGGAGCCGGGTGACGAAGATCTGGTCGAAGCGGGCGCCGGACGCCTTCTGCATCTCGGCCAGCCAGCCCTTCTGCTCGGCCGTCGGCTCGGAGGGGATGGTCGCGCCGAGTTTGTTGGCCGCCTCCACGACGAGTTCGTCGAGCTTCTGGTGCTCGGTCGCGATGCCGGCGCCGATCTCCCGGACCTTCGCCGACTGTCCCTTCTCGGCGGCCATCTGGCCGGCTGGCATCTCCCACAGTCCGGCCAGCCGTACCCCGTTGAGCAGTGTCATGTCGGCGGCGTTGAGCTGTTGACCGCCGGCGGGCGCGGCGACGGCCACTCCGGGCAGGACACCGACCCCCGCGATGATCGCGATGAGCAGCAACGCCGCTCGGTGGGTCCGGGTGCCCAGTCGGCGATGGGCGGAGCTGAGCGGTGCCATGTCTGTGGTGCCTCCTCGGTCCGGACCGGAACGCGTCTGGACCGGGCAGCCGTAACCTGCCGGTTGCCCGTCCGCCCACTGGTACGGACTGATCGCGTGATCAGTTCATCGCAGCGCGACCCGGATCAGCGGGTGACGGCGAGCAGGCCGCCGAGCAGCAGCAGGGTGAGCGCCGCGGCGGCGAACACCATCAGCAACTCCTGACGCCCGCGCGCGACCGGGCCGGCGTCGACGACCGGGGCCGGCAGGGCGGGGAGGTCGCGGGTCAGCGCGGCCAGGTCACCGAGGGTGCGGGCCGTCCACACCGCCCCCGCCCGTTCGGAGAACTCGTCCAGCGTCAGCCGGCCCGCCGCGGTGTGCTGATGCAGCACGGCGACCACCCGGTTGCGGTCGTCGTCGGAGGCGCGCAGCTCGACATCCACGCCGGACAGCGTACGCGGGTCAGCCCACGTCGAGGGGGTCGGCGAGGAGCCGTTCAAAGGCCAGCTCGGCGGCACCGATCAGCGGCGCGTCCGCACCCAGTTTCGGGGTACGCAACCGGACGTGTTCCAGGCAGGCACCGAGTGCGTTGGAGTTGAGTCGGCTGCGGATCTGGGCCGCCGCCGCCAGGTAGAGGTCACGCATGGTGCCACCGAAGATGACCATCTCGGGGTTGAAGACGTTCACCAGGTTGGCCACCCCGAAGCCGAGCCAGTCGCCGGCCTGTCGGACCGCCGTCTGGGCCCGTGCATCTCCCCGGTCGGCGGCGTCGAAGACCTCCAGCAGCGCGTCGCGGCCCCGGGCGTCGGAGCGTCCGGCGGCGCGCAGGAGGCCGTGCTCACCGATCTCGGTCTCCCAGCAGCCCCGTGCGCCGCACTCGCAGGGCCTGCCGTCGCGGACCACCTTCATGTGGCCAACTTCGCCGCCGTACCCGCCGTGCCCGGTCAGCCGACGCCCTCCGGCGATGATGCCGGCACCCACGCCGACGTCGCCGTACAGGTAGAGAACGTTGTCGCAACCCGCCGCCACACCCCGTGCGTGTTCGGCGAACGCGGCGACGTCGGCCACGTTGCCCACGGTGATGGGCACGTCGATGCCCAACTCGTCGGCGAGGGCCGCGCCGATCGGCTCGTCCACCCAACCGGTGGCGGGGCCGAGTCGGACCAGGCCGTCGTCCCGGCGGACCATGCCGCAGACCGCGACGCCGGCACCGACGCAGATCGCGTCCGGCGGCACCAACTGCTGCATCTCCTTGACCGCGCCGGCCAGCAGCGGCGCGGCCTCCGCGGCCAGCAGGCCGCGTGGCCGGTCCAGATCCCGGCGGTCCAGGACCGCGCCGCCCAGCCCGACGCGTGCGGCGCGCAGCCGGTCGACCTCAATGGAGTACGCGTACGCGTAGACCCGGGCCGACTCGGGCCGGACGACAAGTGACGGTCGTCCGGCCCGGCCGGTCTCCTTCGGTGCCCCCTCACTGACCAGCCCCACTGCGGACAGGTCGGCGGTGAGCGCGCCGATGGTGCTGCGGTTGAGCCCGAGCGTGGTGGTCAGTTCGGCACGCGTGGTCGCCCCGTGGACGTGCACGTGCCGCAGCAGGGCCCCGAGGTTCTGCCGTCGGACGTCATCCTGGCTCGGTCCTGGGCGCATGCTGGTGCTACCTCCCGCGCGGTCAGCGGGTGCCGGTGGCTGCCGCGCGGCGGCGGGAGAGCGCGTCGACGCTGGCGGCCAGCAGCAGCACGACGCCGGTGACCACGTACTTGACTCCCGCGCTGTACCCCATCAGGCCCATTCCGTTTTCGATGACCGCGACCACCGCGCCGCCGAGCACGGCGTCGAGGACGCGACCCTTGCCACCGAAGAGGCTGGTGCCGCCGATCACCGCTGCGCCGACCGCGTAGAGCAGTACGTTACTGCCCCCGGTGTTCGGGTCGACCGAGTTGGCCCGGCTGGCCGCCACGATGCCACCGATGGCGGCCATCGACGAGCAGATCATGAAGACCGAGATGCGGATCCGGTCGACCTCGATGCCGGCCCGGCGGGCCGCTTCCCGGTTGCCGCCCACGGCGTAGATGTGCCGGCCGTAGCTGGTGCGTTGGAGCACGAAGGTCCCGATGACCAGCAGCACCGCGATGATGGGGACCACGATCGGCACACCCTTGAGCGACGTGATCAGGACGTTGCGGCTGCGCTCCAGGTTGAGCACGTACACCGCCGTGCCGAGGATGACGGCGAGCCCGCCGATCCGCAGCGCCACCACCGCGATCGGGTCGGTGATGAGGCCGCGGGCCACCCGGTTTCGGTGACGCAGCAACTGCACCGCCGCGTAACCGACGACCGCGACGGCGGTCAGCGCCCAGCCCAGCGTGGGGGCGAGGTTGCGGTTGGCGATGGCGACCAGCA
Source organism: Micromonospora violae (assembly GCF_004217135.1). Taxonomy (NCBI): domain Bacteria; kingdom Bacillati; phylum Actinomycetota; class Actinomycetes; order Micromonosporales; family Micromonosporaceae; genus Micromonospora; species Micromonospora violae. Next base: position 4,832,343 of record NZ_SHKK01000001.1, on the reverse strand, counting down.
CCTCGTCGCGTACGGAGATGTTGGTGCCTTCCTTGACCAGCAGCAGCACGACGCCCTGGAAGGCGAGGAAACCGGCGAGGGTGACCACGAAGGACGGAATGCCGATCTTCGCGACGAGCATGCCGAGCGCGGTGCCGATGACCACACCGGTGGCGACCGCGGCGAGCACGGCGACCCACCAGGGGTAGCCGAGGACGGTGACCACATTGGCCAGTACCGCCGCGCAGACGCCGCTGGCGAAGCCGGCGGAGAGGTCGATCTCGCCGAGGAGCAGCACGAAGACCAGGCCCATCGCGATCAGCGTGACCGCCGCGCCCTGGGTGAAGAGGTTGGCGAAGTTGCCGGCGGAGAGGAACGACGACGGCCGCATGATCGCGAAGACGGTGCAGAGCACGATCAGGCCGAGTACGGCCGGCAACGCCCCGACGTCGCCACCGCGTACCCGACTCAGGTAGTTGCGGACGTGGCCCCCGACGGTCGGTGCCGGTGTGACGGCCGCGGGACCGTCCTTCCGCACGGCGGTGGTGGTCATCGGGCGCCTCCTGAGATCGAGTCGGCCGGCTGCGGGCCGTCGCCGTTGCTGCCCGGGTCGGCGGCGATGCCGAGCCCGCCCGAGCGCCCGGCGGTGATCAGCTCGACCACCTGCGCGTGGGTGATGTCGGTGGTCTTCACCTGGGCGACCATCTGGCCGAGGTACAGCGCGGCGATCCGGTCGGAGACGGCGAAGACGTCGTTCATGTTGTGCGAGATGAGCACCACGGCCAGGCCGTTGTCGGCGAGACGGCGGACCAGTTCGAGCACCTGGGCGGTCTGTGCCACACCGAGTGCCGCGGTCGGCTCGTCCAGGATGACCAGTTTGCTGTTCCACAGCACCGCCTTGGCGATGGCCACGGTCTGGCGCTGACCACCGGAGAGGCTGGACACGTGTTGGCGCAGCGAGGTGACGGTGCGGATGGACAGCCCTGCCAGGGTTTCGGCGGCCAGTTGTTCCATGGTCGGCTCGTCGAGGACGACGCCGCTGCGCTTCTCCCGGCCGAGGAACATGTTCTGCACGATGTCCAGGTTGTCGCAGAGCGCGAGGTCCTGGTAGACGACCTCGATGCCGAGCGCGGCGGCGTCGCGGGGGCTGCCGATGTGCACCGGTTCACCGTTGAACAGGAACTCGCCGGCATCGGTGGGGTGGATGCCACTGATGCACTTCACCAGGGTCGACTTGCCGGCGCCGTTGTCACCGACCAGTGCGGTCACTTCGCCTGGGTGGACGGTCAGGGCGACGTCGCGGAGCACCTGGACGGGACCGAAGCTCTTGTCGATCCCGCGGAGTTCCAGCAGGGGGGTCGCGGACACGGGGGTCTCCTTCTTAAGGGAGTGTCGGGGCCCGTCCGGCGGGCGCCGCCCGGCACGGGAGAGGTGCTCCCGTGCCGGGCGGCGGTTGTCGTCCCGGCGGGTACTGCGGCGTCGGTCAGCTGATGCCGGCGTCGGCGCAGAGCTTGGCGTACGCCCCCGCGCAGACCTCTTCCTTGGTCACGTAGCCGTCGGCGATGACGTCCTTGACGTTCTCCTTGTAGATGGCCTTCGGGGTGAGCAGCACCGCAGGGACGTCGCGGTCGCCGTCCTTGACCGTCTGGCCGGTTTCCTTCTTCTCGCCCTTGGCGAGCGCGATGGCCAGGTCGGAGGCGGCCTTGGCCTCTTCCCGGACCGCCTTGTAGACGGTCATGCACTGGTCGCCGGCGAGGATGTTCTGCAGGCCCTCGGTGCTGGCGTCCTGCCCGGTCACCGGCACCTTGCCGTTGAGCTTGTTCTTCTTCAGGATCGAGATGGCCGCGTTGCCGAGACCGTCGTTGGCGGCCAGCACGCCGTCGATCTTGCCGTTGGCCTTGGTGAGCTGCTGCTCGAAGATCGTCGCGGCCTGCGCGTTGTCCCACGCCGGCACCGCGTCCTCGGGGCCCTTGACGTACTCCTTGGAGTCGAACTTCGGCTTGAGCACCGAGTCGTAGCCGGCCTTGAACAGGGTGGCGTTGTTGTCGGTGGGGGAGCCGTTCAGGTACGCCACGACGGGGTTCTTGGCGCCCTTCTCGGTGAGGCACTTCGACAGGCCCTCGCCCTGGAGCTTGCCGACGGTCTCGTTGTCGAAGCTGACGTAGTACTGGGCGGAGCCGCCGAGGGTGAGCCGGTCGTAGTCGATGGTGGCGACGCCCTGCGACTTGGCCTTGTCGAGCACGGCCTTGCCGGTGCCGGAGTCCAGGTTGACGATCATCAGAACGGTGACGCCGCCGGTGATCATCTGGTCGGCGATGGTCTGGAAGGCGGTCTTGTCGTTCTGGGCGTTCTGGATGTCGGCCTGGACGCCGGCGGCCTTGAACGCCTCCTCCAGGAATCGACGGTCCGCGGTCTCCCAGCGGACGGATGACTTGCTGTCCGGGAGGATCACGCCGATCTTGGGGGTCTTGGCGGAGCCGGTCGAACCAGGGTCGGAGTCTTCGCTGCAAGCGGTCAAGCCACCGGTCGTGAGCAGACCCACGGCGGCGATGGTGAGGAGCCCCTTACGCATGTGCAGGGTCCTTTCGGAGGTGGGGGAGGTGTTGTTTTGTTGCGTCCGGCAACGTATTTCGCGTCACACCGGCTCCACAAGACCGCGCAGGTGCCAAGTTTGTTGGGGGCGATAACAATTCAGCAACGCGACTGTTACTCCGCGGGTATCCCACGGAGCAATCGACGTAACGAAGGTCGTCAGTGGGTCTGCAACGGCGCGGTGCGGGCGTCGGTCAACGCCACCAGATCCGCCGCGGCCAGTTCGAGTTGCAGACCGCGCCGACCAGCCGAGACGTAGATCGTCGGGAGATCCAGCGCGGATTCGTCCAGCACCGTGGGCAGCCGCCGGCGCTGCCCGAGCGGACTGATCCCCCCGCGCACGTAGCCGGTGGCCCGCTCGGCGACCGCCCGGTCGGCCAGCGCCGCCCGCTTGCCGCCAACCGCTGCCGCGAGCGCCTTCAGATCCAACTCACCGGTGACCGGAACGACCGCCACGGTGAGTGCGCCGTCGACCTCGGTCACCAGCGACTTGAACACACGCTCCGGCGCCACGCCGAGCGCCACCGCCACCAACGCGCCGTAGTTCGGGGCGTCCGGCGCCACCCGGTACGGATGGGTGCGATGCGCGATCCCGCGCTTAACCAACAGTGCCGTCGCCGGCGTGCCCTGTCCCGCCACAGCGACGAGGCTAGTCGACCGGCTGGCCGGGACGCGTTACCCGACGGGCCGGCCGACGCGTTACTCGACCGGCTGGCCGATCAGCACCGTCGGTGCGCCGTCGACCCGGGTGAGCACGAGGCTCGCCGCCGCGTCCCCGGCCAGCCGCAGGTCCCGCCGGAGCTGCTCCGGGGTGAGCGCCGAACCCCGCTTGAGGATCTCCACCCGGCCCACGCCGCGCTCGCGCAGCAACGCCCGCAGGCGCTTGAGCGAGAACGGCAGCACGTCGGTGATCTCCAGACAGCGCGCGAACGGGGTACGGATCGGATGGTCGGCGTAGAGGTAGGCGATGCTCGGATCGCCCAGGGTGGCGTCCAAATCGGTGGCCAGTTCGGCGACGAGGTGCGCGCGGACCACCGCCGGGTCCGGGTCGTACAGGTAGCGGCGCGGCGGCCCGACCGGCGCCTCGGCGGCACCCGAGCCGGTGAGCTGGTGGATCCCGGTGCGGAACACGCTGGCCCGGCGGGGCACCTCCGCCAGCGCGCCGCACCAGAGCGCCGCCTCGACCAGGTCGCCGTCCACGCCGACCCACTCCGCTTCCGCGCCGGCCGGGATGAGCGCGTGATCCAGGCCGGGGGCCACCTTCACCACGGTGTGCGGCACCCGCTCGGCCAACCCGGTGACGAAGTCCCACGGTGGCGAGTAGGCGCGCGGGTCGAAGATCCGCCGCCCGGTGCCGGTCGTGCGACGGGCCGGGTCGCAGAAGACCCCGTCGACCCGGGACACGTCGAACCTGGTCGCGTCGCCGCACTCCACCGTGAACAGCTCGGCCAAGCCGGCCGCCTCGGCGTTGGCGGCGGCCATCGCGGCGGTCACCGGGTCGGCCTCCACCCCGTACACCCGGATGCCGGCGCGGGCGGCGGCCAGCGCGTCGGCCCCGAGCCCGCACCCGAGGTCGGCCAGGGTGCGCACTCCGGCCGCGGACAACCTGGCGGCCCGCCGGTCGGCGACCACCCGGCGGGTGGCCTGCTCCAGGCCGGGGCGGGTGAGGAACATCCCGGCGGCGGCCGGACCGAACTTGCCCACCGCCCGGTGGCGCAGCTCGGCCTGGGTGAGGGCCGCCGCGGCCAGCGACGGCGGCACCCCGGCCGCGCGCAACGCCGACGCCGCGGCCAGTGGATCACCGCCGGCCAGCCCGGCCGCCGCCGTGAGCGCGGCCGACCCCTCAGGGGTACGCAGCGCCGCCAGCTGTTCGAGATCCACCTGGCCATTGTCCCGGTCGAGCCCAAAATCCTGCCTGGCGGGGCGCGACGCGCTGGCACTCTCCTTGACGGAGTGCTAGCCACGGAATAACCTGCGATTAGCACTCTCACCCTGAGGGTGCCAGCTTCCGGGTCTCACGACCCGGGTGCGCACGCCAGGCGGACCGGCACCCGCGACGACGGCACCGCCCGGTGGCATGAGGCAGATTGACGCTGGTCAGCCCCGCTGGTCAGCAACGAAACCAGTACCCCAGGAGGGTATGCCCGTGACTACCGCGACCAAGGTTGCGATCAAGCCGCTCGAGGACCGCATCGTGGTCCAGGCGAACGAGGCTGAGACCACCACGGCGTCGGGCATCGTGATCCCCGACACCGCCAAGGAGAAGCCGCAGGAGGGCACCGTCCTCGCTGTGGGCCCGGGGCGCGTCGACGACAACGGCAACCGGGTTCCGGTTGACGTGAAGGTCGGCGACACCGTCCTTTACTCGAAGTACGGCGGCACCGAGGTCAAGTACGCCGGCGAGGAGTACCTGGTGCTCTCCGCCCGCGACGTCCTCGCGGTCATCGAGAAGTAAGCAACCGATCAGTTCCATTGCCCCGGTCCGGCTCGCCGGGCCGGGGCAATGGCGCTTCGAAGGGACATTGATGGCGAAGATCCTGAGCTTCTCGGACGACGCCCGACACCTGCTGGAGCACGGTGTCAACACCCTCGCGGACGCGGTCAAGGTCACCCTCGGCCCGCGCGGGCGCAACGTCGTCCTGGACAAGAAATTCGGTGCGCCGACGATCACCAACGATGGTGTGACCATCGCCAAGGAGATCGAGCTCACCAACCCGTACGAGAACCTTGGCGCGCAGCTGGTCAAGGAGGTGGCGACCAAGACCAACGACGTCGCCGGCGACGGGACCACCACCGCGACCGTGCTGGCCCAGGCGATGGTGCGCGAGGGCCTGCGCAACGTCACCGCCGGGACCAACCCGGCCGGCCTCAAGCGGGGCATCGACGCGGCGGCCGTCAAGGTCTCCGAGGCGCTGCTCGGCCGGGCCGCCGAGGTCACCAGCAAGGAGTCGATCGCCAACGTGGCGACGATCTCCGCGCAGGACTCCACGATCGGCGATCTGATCGCCGAGGCGATGGAGCGGGTCGGCCGCGACGGTGTCATCACCGTCGAGGAAGGCTCGATGCTCACCACCGAACTGGACGTGACCGAGGGTCTCCAGTTCGACAAGGGCTTCATCTCGCCGAACTTCGTCACCGACCTGGAGAGCCAGGAGTCCGTCCTTGAGGACGCGTACGTCCTGGTCACCACCCAGAAGATCTCGGCGATCGAGGAGCTGCTGCCGCTGCTGGAGAAGGTCCTGCAGAACAGCAAGCCCCTGCTGATCATCGCCGAGGACGTGGACGGCCAGGCGCTCTCCACCCTGGTGGTCAACTCGCTGCGCAAGACCCTCAAGGTCTGCGCGGTCAAGGCTCCGGGCTTCGGTGACCGGCGCAAGGCGATGCTCCAGGACATCGCGATCTCCACGGGCGCCGAGCTGGTCGCCTCGGAGCTGGGCTACAAGCTCGACCAGGTCGGCCTGGAGGTGCTCGGCACCGCCCGGCGCGTCGTGGTCGACAAGGAGAACACCACGATCGTCGACGGCGGTGGCCAGAAGGCCGAAGTCGCCGACCGGGTGGCCCAGATCCGCAAGGAGATCGAGGCCTCCGACTCCGAGTGGGACCGGGAGAAGCTGGCCGAGCGGCTGGCGAAGCTCTCCGGTGGCATCGCCGTCATCAAGGCCGGCGCCGCCACCGAGGTCGAGATGAAGGAGCGCAAGCACCGCATCGAGGACGCCATCGCGGCGACCAAGGCCGCGGTCGAGGAGGGCACCGTGCCCGGCGGCGGCGCCGCCCTGGTGCAGATCCTCTCGGTGCTCGACGACGACCTGGGCTTCACCGGTGACGAGAAGGTCGGCGTCTCGGTCGTGCGCAAGGCGCTCGTCGAGCCGCTGCGCTGGATCGCCCAGAACGCCGGCCACGACGGCTACGTCGTGACGCAGAAGGTCGCCGACCTCGACTGGGGCAACGGCCTCGACGCCGCCAAGGGCGAGTACGTCGACCTGGTCAAGTCCGGCATCATCGACCCGGTGAAGGTGACCCGCAACGCGGTCACCAACGCCGCCTCGATCGCCGGTCTGCTGCTCACCACGGAGAGCCTCGTGGTGGACAAGCCGGAGCAGGCCGAGCCGGCCGCCGCCGGCGGGCACGGCCACGGCCACGGTCACCAGCACGGCCCGGGCTTCTGATCCGGTAGCGACACCAAGGGGCACACCGTCGTACGGCGGTGTGCCCCTTGTCGTTCTCCGCGGGTCCGCACTGAGGTCTTACCGAACGCTGACGTTGTTGGCGGCCGGGCAAGATGATCGCGCACACTGGGCCGATGAGCACCACGTCACGGCGGTACGGCGCGTTGGCCGGAATCACCGCCGCCGCCGTCGCGATCGGGATCGCCGAACCGGTCGCGGTGTTGACCGGCCCCCGGTCGGCGCCCCTGGTCGCGGTCGGCGGGGTCGTCGTCGACGCCGTCCCCGAGTCGCTGAAGCAACTCGCCATCGACATCTTCGGCACCGCCGACAAGATCGCGCTGCTGGTCGGCACGGCCGTACTGCTCGGAGGCTTCGCCGCGCTCCTCGGCGTACTCGCAATTCGCCGGCTGGCACTCGGCCTGGCCGGCATTGCCGTGTTCGGCGCCATCGGTGTGGCCGCCGCGGTGACCCGTTCCGGCGCGGACCTCGCCGACGCGCTGCCATCCCTGGTCGGCGCGAGCCTCGGCGCACTGGTGCTCTGGCTGTTCATCGCCGGACCGTTCGAGCTGAACCCCTGGTCCTGGTCACCACCCACGCCGAACATCGCTCCGGCGTCGTCTGGCGGACCGGTTTCGTCCGGCGCTGCGGTGTCAGCATCGTCCGCTGGGCCGGCTTCGCCCGCCGGGCCGGTGCCGGTGTCTCCCGCTGGGCCGGTGCCGGTTGCCCCTGCCAGGCCGGCAGGGGCGGTCGAGCCGGTCGGGCCTGCGGGCGTGGACCCGGAGTCGCGGCGGCGGTTCCTCACCGGGAGCGGGGCCCTGCTCGGCACGGCCGTGGTGGCCGGTCTCGGCGGGCGCTGGCTGGCGGGTCGGCGCGGCGTGTCCGCAGCCCGGGACGCGATCCGCCTGCCCGCGCCGGTCGCCCCCGCGCCAGCCGTGCCGGCCGGCGCGAACCTCGCGCTGACCCAGCTCGCGCCGTACGTCACCCCGAACTTCGGGTTCTACCGGATCGACACCGCGCTGGTGGTGCCGCAGGTCGACCCGGACACCTGGCGGCTGCGGATCCACGGGCGGGTTGGTCAGGAGCGCACCTACAGCTACGCCGACCTGCTGGCCCGACCGCTGGTCGAGCGGTACGTCACACTGGCCTGCGTCTCCAACGAGGTGGGCGGGGACCTGATCGGCAATGCCCGCTGGCTCGGCGTACCCCTGCGTGAACTGCTCGACGAGGTGGAACCCGACGACGACGCCGACCAGGTCGTTGGTCGGTCGGTCGACGGCTGGACCTGCGGCACCCCCACCGCCGTGCTGCGCGACGGACGAGACGCCCTGCTGGCCGTCGGGATGAACGGTGAGCCGCTGCCCGTCGAGCACGGCTTCCCGGTCCGGATGGTGGTGCCGGGCCTCTACGGCTACGTGTCGGCCTGCAAATGGGTGACCGAGCTGGAGTTGACCCGGTTCGCTGACTTCGACGCGTACTGGGTGCCGCGCGGCTGGTCCGCCCAAGGGCCGATCAAAACCCAGTCGAGGATCGACACCCCCCGCAGGCGCAACCGACTGACCGCCGGGCCGGTGACCGTCGCCGGCGTAGCCTGGGCGCAGCACCGGGGCATCAGCCAAGTCGAGGTACGCGTCGACGACGGCCAGTGGCAGGAAGCCGTGCTGGCCCCGACCGTCTCCGTGGACACCTGGGTGCAATGGTCCTGGCGCTGGGACGCCACGCCGGGCGAGCACCAGCTCCAGGTCCGAGCGACGGACGCGACCGGTGCAACCCAAACCGAGCGTACGCAGGACGTCGCCCCGGACGGCGCCACCGGCTGGCACACGGTCACCGTCACCGTCCGCTGAGCCTGCCGCAGCGTCGCGCCCGGGTTTTCGGCGGCCGGCGGTCGCGCCCCGCTCATCGGGTCGTTAGGCGGCGTCTGCGCCGTGGTCCGCGGGGCCGGTAGGCGGCGTCTGCACGTGGTCTGTGGGTTCGGTCGGCTGTGTCGGCGGGGTGGTCCGTGGGTCAGTGCGACTGTCCGTCGAGTCGACGAACCAACTGACTGAGCGGCGGTAATCAGCTCATGAACGTAGATCTTGGACACTTTCCGTTCTGCCGCCAGAACGGAAAGTGTCCAAGATCTACAGATAGCCACCGCCCAAACCGCCCGCCCCGCGCCCGCGGGGATCGGGCACCGCTGCCCGGGCAAGACATCGGGCATTGCGCCTCGGACCGCGTGACCGCGACGCGTGACCGCGACGCGTGACCGCGACGCGTGACCGCGACGCGTGACCGCGACGCGTGACCGCGACGCGTGACCGCGACGCGTGACCGCGACGCGTGACCGCGACGCGTGACCGCGACGCGTGACCGCGACGCGTGCCGGCGGCGCCGGACGCGGAAGTGCCGCTGGCCGGCACCCCGGGTTGCGGGTGCCGGCCAGCGGTCGGTGTCCTGCTGTGCTGCTGTCGTGCGGTGGTGCCATCGTGCGGGTGGTGCGGTGGTGTTGTGGGTCAGCTGTTCCAGTGCTGGGTGACGAGGTCGGTGGCCTGCTGCTCCCACTGGGCGTAGGCGTCCGGGTAGGCCGAGACCTGTACGGTCTGCGCGGCCTGGGTCAGGGGCATGTCCTGCCACCCGTCGACCTGCTTGAGGCCCTTGAGGAACGCGGTGGTGGCGTACTCAGGGTTGGTGATCTGCTCCGGGGTGCCCCAACCACTGGACGGGCGCTGCTGGAACAGGCCCAGCGAGTCGTGGTCGTTCATGTCACCCAGGTGACCCAGGTTCTCCAGCTTCGACTCCTGCAGGCTCGTCGCGATGGAGATGACCGCGGCCCGCTCGGGCATACCGGCCTTCTTCGTGGCGGCGATGATCGCCTTCACGTTGGCGGTCTGCTCGTCGTTGAGGGCGATGTGGGACTGGTCGCCCTGCGGCTTCGGTGCCGACTGCACGGCCATAGCGACCGGCTTGGCGTCCACGGTCGGGGTGGCGGCGTGGGCGGCAATCGGGCCGGCGAAGACACCACCGGCGAACGCGAGACCAGCAACGGACAGCACGCTCTTACGGATGATCGTGTTCATGAGGGGTAGCTCCTTCGGGGGTAGGAACACCCGAACCACCAAGGGGGGGCGGCGGCAGGGGTGTGAGCACCTCGTCCGGCGCTGCACAAACAAGAGGGAAAGTCTTGGGGGGTGACGCCCCGCTGGGCGTCAGGGGTCGGCGACCTCACGGGCGGAGGGCTCGTGGCGCCGGGTCCCTGTGTAACGACCAGCCGGCGGGGGTCATTCCCGGAGGTTGGCCCACCTGCCAGGCACCCTCATCGAGGCGGTGCGGTCGGTCGTGGGGACTGCAACGACCGGGCGGCCGAGGTCATTCCCGGGGCGGCCCACCCGCCGGCACCCTCATCGGGGTGCGGTTGGTCGTGGGGACTGCAACGACCGGGCGGCCGGGGTCATTCCCGGGGGTTGGACCACCTGCCGGGCACCCTCGTCGAGGCGGTGCGGTTGGTCGTGGGGACTTCAACGACCGGGCGGAGGCTGGCATTCCAACCAGCCGGGACCGGCGTCCCGCACTCGTGAGGGGCGGCGGTGGTGCTGCGAGCGTCAGGGTGTGTAACGACCCCGGGCCCGCCACGATTCCGGCCCACGGGTGCACCCGACCACACCCCACAACCACCCGCCACCGGACAAACCACCCACACCACGTCAGGCCGACGGCGTCACATCGGCCCTCACTTGGGTGATCCACTCGGGTTCATGGAAACCGGGGGATCCGGGACGCCGGGACACCCCGACTTCATGAAACCCGAGTCGATCAAGAAGTTTGATCACAGCTCGACGTGTCGGACTCGCGATAAATGTGGCAAACCGCCCACCAGGCGACCCGAGCGGACCTCCGCGCGCGGTGCCCTGCGTCGGCTGGCATGGAACGCGCGAAACCGCGCCTCCAGGTGGGGGCGCGGTTTCGCGGATGTGGGTCCGCCCGGCCGATCAGGACTTCCGCGTCGAACGGCGCGTGCAGTCGAACGGCGCGTGCAGTCGAACGGCGCGTGCAGTCGAACGGCGCGTGCAGTCGAACGGCGCGTACAGCGGTGGCCGGGGCTGGTGAAGGTCAGGCGACGTTGCGTTGGGCCGGGACGGTGGACTTGTGCGGCCGGCCCAGGCGGGCCTCCAGCCGGGCGACGTCGACTCGGGCGTGGCGGCGGTCTGCCAGGTCCTCCCAGCCGACGGCGAGCAGTCGCAGGCGTTCCGACTCGCTGAAGCCGCCCCACACGCCGTACGGTTCGCGTACGGACAGTGCGTGGGCTGCGCACTCGGCGCGTACCGGGCAGGCGCGGCAGACTGACTTGGCGGCGGATTCGCGGCGCAACCGGGACGACCCACGCTCGCCGTCAGGGTGGAAGAACTGGGCGCTGTCGCGTCCTCGGCAGGCACCGAGTCGCTGCCAGTCCCAGAGATCGACGATGGGTCCGGGCAGTCTACGTACGTTCGACATCAGCACCCCTCCTCCCGCGCGGCTCCGCGAGAATCCTTATGGCCGGCGTCCGGGCGGCGGGCCGCGCAGGCGCACCGTTCCCGGCCTGGATCTCCCGGTACCCGCACTGTTGCCAACTCACACGTCTGTGATCGAAAACGTCCGGGAAATTGCGGCTTTTGCCCCATCTGTCGGAAAAGTTCGAAGGATTGCCGGGAACCCCCTCCCCAGCCGACCGCGTCATGGTCTGCTCGTTGGCGGAGAGGAGACCACAGTGCGTACCGTTCTTGTGTGCGTTCGGACACCACTCGCGGCCCAGCACCTTACTTCTGCTGCCGCGCGGCTGGGGTTGTCCGCGATCGTTCGTACCGCCGTCTCTGATCCCGAGGTGATGCTGCGGCTGGCCGAGCGACCGGCCGACGTGGTGCTGGCCGACACGGCCCTCACCCGGCCGGACAGCGCCGGCTTCGTCCGCCGGGTGTTGGCGCGTGCGCCGCAGGCGGCGGTGCTGCTGCTCGGCACCGAGGAGTCCGAGGCGGCGGCGGCCACCATCAGCGCTGGTGCCCGGGGGTTGATCCAGAACGTCGACCATGACCTGACCAGCGCGGTGGCGAAGGCTCTCCTGCTGCTGACCGCGCCCGGCCGAGCCTCCCGGCAGCGGATCACCGATCCGGCCCGCGATGCCGCGGCGGTGGGTGGCTCCGGTCGTTCCGGGCCGTCGCCGCGTGGCTCTGGTGAACCCGGCTGGGCGGCCTCGACCGCTGACGGGCCGGCCGGTCTGGCGTCGGTGCCGGTGCAGCGCGGTGACGACGAGGCGGAGGCGGGCACCGGCGAGCCGGCGGCGCAGTCGGACCCGGGCCGTCCCGCCCCGAACACCCGACCCAGTCGGGCGTCGATCGGCCTCACTGAGCGTGAGCTTCAGGTGCTACTCGGCATGGCCGAGGGCAAGAGCAACGCGGAGATCGGCCGGGAGCTGTTCGTCTCGGAGGACACCGTCAAGACGCACGCCCGCCGGCTGTTCCGCAAGCTTGGCGCCCGGGACCGGGCACACGCGGTGGCGGCGGGGTTCCGGGCCGGCCTGGTCGCCTGACGTACGCGCGGCGCGGCAGCACGGCAAGACCCACTGGGGTACGGCGGCGAGCCACCCACCGCGAGGCCGCGCGGCGCGGCCGGTGTCACTTGGCGGCGGTCGGGGCGCCCGGTTCGTCTTCGGTGCCCTCGGACAGGGTGTCGTGCACGCCGTCGGCGTACCCCCGGGCGTAGTCCCAGGTCACATAGTGGTCCGGGTCGGGGTCGTACGCGGGCTCGTGCACCCGGGGCCGACCGGAGTTGAGCAGGTGGCGCAGGTTGCCGCGGAGCAGGTCCCAGTCGAAGTAGTGCGGCTCCCGACAGTCCTCGCATTCGATCACCAGCCCGCGGACCCCGATGGGGGCCAGTAGAGCCTGGTAGATCTCCAGGTCGGCGAGGTCTTCCAGCACATCCTGCCGCTCGACGTCGGTCAGCGGATCCGGCGTCGGGTCATCGCCCGGGTCGTCCAGACCCGCGGTCGGATCGGCCGGGTCGCCGTTGAACGGGTCGATGGGCTCGTCGTGCACCCCCTCACCGTAGACCCAACGCGGCGCGAACGTCCGCCCCCCGGCCTCCGTGCCGGCCGGCCTGCCACGGACAGGTCGCCCAGCTCACTGGGTACGATGAGGCGACGTGCTAGCACCGTGGCGCGCTCCGGTGCCCGCGCGCGCCACCTCGCTGAAGCCCATCCGAGCAGCTCAGGGGAGCAATCGTGGAAATTTCGCCCAGCACCGATCTTCCGGCCGGCGTCGAGCACGCCGACCTGGGCGGCCACCTGCCCGAGTTGCCGGCTGGCTCCGCCCGGGTGGTTCCGCTCGGTCTCACCTTCGATGACGTGTTGCTTCAGCCGGGCGAGTCGGACGTGGTTCCCAGCCGGGTCAACACCCGGACGAAGCTCACCCGCAACATCGAGTTGTCCATTCCGCTGCTGTCCAGCGCGATGGACACGGTGACCGAGGCCCGGATGGCGATCGCCATGGCCCGTCAGGGTGGCATCGGCGTGTTGCACCGCAACCTCTCTCTGGAGGATCAGGCGCTCCAGGTCGACCTGGTCAAGCGCTCCGAGTCCGGCATGATCACCAACCCGGTGACCGCCAGCCCGAACGACACCCTGCGTGAGGTCGACGAGCTGTGCGGGCGTTACCGCATCTCCGGTGTTCCGGTGGTGGACGGCGACGGCCAGTTGGTCGGCATCGTCACCAACCGGGACATGCGCTTCGTCTCCGAGCCGAGCACTCCGGTCCGCGAGATCATGACCCGCACCCCGTTGATCACCGCACCGGTCGGGGTGAGCAAGGACGACGCCCTGGCGCTGCTGCGTCAGCACAAGGTCGAGAAGCTGCCGATCGTCGACGACTCGGGTCGGCTGCGCGGTCTGATCACCGTCAAGGACTTCACCAAGAGCGAGCAGTACCCGGACGCCAGCAAGGACGACGCCGGTCGCCTGCGGGTCGCCGCTGCCATCGGCGTGGGCGAGGACGCCTACAAGCGGGCCCGTGCCCTGGTCGACGCCGGCGTCGACGTGCTGATCGTGGACACCGCGCACGGTCACCAGCGGGCTGTGCTGGACATGGTCCGCCGGCTCAAGGCCGACGTCACTGTCGACATCATGGGCGGCAACGTGGCCACGTACGCCGGCGCGAAGGCGCTTGTCGACGCGGGTGCCGACGGCGTCAAGGTGGGTGTGGGGCCGGGCGCGATCTGCACCACCCGGATCGTCGCCGGGGTCGGCGTGCCGCAGGTGACCGCGATCATGGAGGCGGCCCGGGCCGCCCGCCCGGCCGGCGTGCCGGTGATCGGCGACGGCGGCATCCAGTATTCCGGCGACATCGCCAAGGCCCTGGTGGCCGGCGCCGACACGGTGATGCTCGGCAGCCTGCTGGCCGGCTGCGAGGAGAGCCCCGGCGAGCTGATCTTCGTGAACGGCAAGCAGTTCAAGACGTACCGCGGGATGGGGTCGCTCGGCGCGATGCAGTCCCGGGGCCAGGCCAAGTCGTACAGCAAGGACCGCTACTTCCAGCAGGACGTGCTCAGCGACGACAAGCTGGTCCCCGAGGGCGTGGAGGGTCAGGTGCCGTACCGGGGGCCGCTCTCCCGGGTGGCCCACCAGTTGGTCGGCGGTCTGCGTCTGGCCATGGGGTACGCCGGTGCGGAGAACATCCCCGATCTGCACCGCCGGGGCCAGCTCATCCGGATCACCGCGGCTGGCCTGAAGGAGAGCCACCCGCACGACATCCAGATGACCGTCGAGGCGCCCAACTACCACACCCGCTGACCCACCACCCCCAACCACCTGGAGTCCCCCATGCGTGACGTGGTCGAGATCGGGCTGGGCAAGACCGCGCAGCGCGGCTACCACCTGGACGACATCGCCATCGTGCCGAGCCGCCGCACCCGGGACGTCGATGACGTCTCGACGTCGTGGCAGCTCGACGCGTACCCGTTCGGCATTCCGTGCGTCGGCCACCCCTCCGACGCCACCATGAGCCCGTCGTCGGCGGTGCGTCTCGGTCAGCTCGGCGGCCTCGGCGTGCTCAACGTCGAGGGGCTGTGGACCCGCTACGAGAACCCGACGAAGGTGCTGGACGAGCTGGCCGGCCTCGACGAGGACGCCCGCGCGACCAAGCGGCTCCAAGAGGTGTACGCCGAGCCGATCCGCCCGGATCTGATCGCGGAGCGGGTCCGCGAGCTGCGCGCCGGCGGTGGCACGGTGGCGGTGCGGGTCTCCCCGCAGCACACCCTCGCGCTGGCACCGGTGATCCTGGACGCCGGGGTGGACATCCTGGTCATCCAGGGCACCATCGTCTCGGCCGAGCACGTGTCGACCACCGACGAGCCGTTGAACCTCAAGGAGTTCATCGCCGACCTGGACCTGCCGGTGATCGTCGGTGGTTGCACGGACTACAAGACGGCGCTGCACCTGATGCGTACCGGCGCGGCCGGCGTGATCGTGGGCATCGGTGGCGACGAGTGGTCGACCACCGAGTCGGTGCTGGGCATCCGGGTGCCGATGGCCACGGCGATCGCTGACGCCGCGGCGGCCCGCCGTGACTACCTGGACGAGACCGGCGGCCGGTACGTGCACCTGATCGCCGACGGTGACATCCAGACCTCGGGCGACATCGCCAAGGCGCTCGGCTGTGGCGCGGACGCGGTGATGCTCGGTGAGCCGCTGTCGCTCTGCGATGAGGCCCCCGCCGGTGGTGCCTGGTGGCACTCGGCGGCGAGCCACCCGTCGTTGCCCCGGGGTGCCTTCGAGGTCTCGGGTGAGCCGCTCGGGTCGATGGAGCAGCTGCTCTTCGGGCCGGCGGACGAGGCCGACGGTCAGCTCAACCTGTTCGGTGGGCTGCGCCGGGCGATGGCCAAGTGCGGTTACCGCGACCTGAAGGAGTTCCAGAAGGTCGGTCTGGTCCTGGACCGCTGACCGACCCGTCAGACGCCGGAAGGCCGGCCCCGCGCTGCTGCGGGGCCGGCCTTCGTCGCGTTCAGCCGGGGCCGGACCGAGTTACTGATACTCACCGCATGGCCGGCGATGCTGACTACGCTCGTCCTGACCGGACGGCCGCCACCGGCCGCATTGCCGCAGGAGGGGTACGCATGGTCCTGACCGGACGGAGACTCCGCGTCGCCGCCACGCTGGCCGGCGTGCTCGGGCTGGTCGCCGCCGGTTGTACGGGTGACGACCGCGACGGCTTCCGGCCCGGTGCGGCCGACGTCGGCGACCCGTACGTGCCGGGGCACGGTAACGGCGGCTACGACGTCTCGCACTACGGCCTCGACGTCCGCTACGACCCGTCGACCGACCAGCTGACCGGTCGAGCCGTCATCACGGCCACCGCCACCCAGAACCTGTCCCGGTTCAATCTGGACCTCTCCGGCCTGGAGGTCCGCACCGTCACCGTGGGCGACGCGACGGCCGACCACCGGCGCGGCGACGGCGAGTTGGTGGTGACGCCCCGCGGCGGCCTGCCGCGCGGTCAGCAGTTCACCGTGACGGTCGAGTACGCGGGCGTGCCCACGGCCGTCGACGACGGGGCGCTGGGCAGCGGCGGTTTCCTGCACACCGCCGACGGGGCCGTGGCGCTCGGCCAACCCGATTCTGCTGCCACCTGGTTCCCGGTGAACGACCACCCGTCGGACAAGGCCACCTACGACCTGGCGGTGACCGTCCCGGACGGCCTGGCCGCGCTGAGCAACGGCGTACCCGGGCCGAAGAGCAGCGCCGACGGCTGGACCACCTGGCGCTGGTCGGAGCGCGCACCGATGGCCAGTTACCTGAGCACGCTCGTGATCGGTGACTACCGGGTGGTGACCGGCACCCACGCCGGTCGGCCGATGGTCACGGCGGTGGCCGCGAGCCTTCCGGCCAGCGGCGGCGCGGCCACGTCGCTGGCCCGCACCGGCGCGATCGTCGACTTCCTGGCCAGCCGCTTCGGCCCGTACCCGTTCGACTCGTACGGGGGGATCGTGGTCGCCGACGACCGGATCTCCTACGCGCTGGAGACCCAGTCCCGGCCGGTCTACGGGCCTGCCTTCTTCTCCGACGACCGGCCGAACCCGAGCGTCGTCGCGCACGAACTGGCGCACCAGTGGTTCGGCGACAGCGTGTCGCTGACCCGGTGGAGTGACATCTGGCTCAACGAGGGCTTCGCCAGTTACGCCGAGTGGCTGTGGGAGGAGCACGACGGCGGCCGGACCGCCCAGCGCAACTTCGAGATTCAGTACGCGGCGACCGACTGGACGCAGCCGTCGGTCGAGCCGGGCCGGGAGCAGATGTTCGGCACGGCCGTCTACAAGCGGGGGGCGCTCGCCGTACACGCGTTGCGCCGGACCGTCGGTGACGACGTCTTCTTCCGCATCCTGCGCACCTGGACCACCGAGCGGGCGGCGGGCAACGCGACCACCGAGGACCTCGTCGCGCTCGCCGAGCGGGTCGCCGGACGGCACCTGCGTCCGCTCTTCGACGCCTGGTTGGTGGGCGGGTCGGCCCCCACACTGCCGTGACCCGGCCGGCTCGGCCGATCGATATGCTGCCGCCTGCGAGCGGCGGGTGAGTGGTCGTTCGCGCGGAGCGGCGGAGGCCGTGACCGGTCACCGTGCGGAAAGGGTGTGGGATGCGGGGGACGCGGCACAGACTGCGCAGGGGTGCCGGCCTGCTGGTGACCGGTGCGCTCGCACTGTCCGGATGCGACTCGGCGGCCCCGGCGACGGCGCTACCGAGCGCGTCCCCCACACCGTCGCGGACGTTCACGGCGGGCGCCGACGGGGTCGGCGACGCCTACTTCCCGACGTACGGCAACGGCGGCTACGACGTCGGGCGGTACACGGTGAAGGTGCGCTACGACCCGGCCAAGGACCAGTTGACGGGTACGACCACAGTGCGGGCCACCGCCACGGCCGACCTGTCGACGTTCAACCTCGACCTGGCCGGCCTGACCGTCAGCGCGGTCACCGTGGACGGCGCACCGGCGACCCACCGCCGCAAGCGCAACGAGTTGGTGATCAAACCGGCGTCCGGCCTGATCAACGGCAACGGGTTCGTCGTCGAGATCACCTACGCGGGTAAGCCGAAACCGTTGCAGAACGAGGCGCTCGGTGACGGCGGCTTCCGGCACACCACCGACGGTGCCATCGCGCTGGGGCAGCCCGAGTCGGCCAGCACCTGGTTCCCGGTCAACGACCACCCGTCGGACAAGGCGGCCTACGACTTCGAGGTCACCGTCCCGGACGGGCTGACCGCGGTCAGCAACGGCGTTCCCGGCGGGAAGACCAGCTCGGGCGGGTGGACCACCTGGAAGTGGTCGGAGAAGTCGCCGATGGCCAGTTACCTGAGCACGCTGGTGATCGGCAAGTTCCGGATCACCACCGGTGAGCACAAGGGCCGCCCGGTCTACAGCGCGGTCACCACCACCCTGGCCGAGGGGAACGCGGACGCGTCCATCGCGCAGACCACCGTGGTGGCCGACTACCTGGAGAGTGTGTTCGGGCCGTACCCGTTCGACGCGTACGGCGGTGTGGTGATCTCCGACAGCCGGATATCCTACGCGCTGGAGACGCAGAGCCGGCCGGTCTACGCGGCGAGCTTCTTCCGGCAGGGCGAGAACACCGAGGTCGTCGCCCACGAGCTGGCCCACCAGTGGTTCGGCGACAGCGTCGCGTTGGCCACCTGGGAGGACATCTGGCTCAACGAGGGCTTCGCGACGTACGCGGAGTGGCTCTGGGCCGAGCACACCAAGGCGTACACCGCCAAGGAGGCGTTCAACCGCCGGTACGCCGAGGTGTCCGCACAGGTGTGGAGGACACCGCCGGGCAAGCCGGGCGTGGACAAGCTGTTCAGCGAGTCGGTCTACCAGCGCGGCGGGATGACCCTGCACGCCCTGCGGGTGGCCGTCGGTGACAAGGCGTTCTTCGAGATCGTCAAGACGTGGGCGGCGGAGAAGCGCGACGGCACCGCCACCACGGCCGAGTTCGTGGCCCTGGCCGAGCGGATCTCCGGCAAGCAGCTCGACGCGCTCTTCGACGACTGGCTCTACGGCACCGAGAAGCCCGCCCTGCCCAAGCGGCTCTGAGCTGCGGTCAGTTCTTGACCACCAGCTTGGGGTGGGCGGCCAGGTACGCGTCGGCGCGGCCGGCACGCAGCTCGGTGAGGAACTTCCGACCCTCGGTGGTCAGCTGTTCGCCCCGGTAGGCGCTGCCCTTGCCGACGCCGGAACCGGGCAGCCCGACCAGCGTGAAACGGTTCTCCGGCAGGCCACTCAGGGCGTACGCGATATTGACGATCCGTCGTCCGCCCACATAGACCAGCGTGTCGCCCAGCGCGGAGACGACCTGGTCGACCCGCTCCGGTTGCCGGGCCAGGCCCTCGTCCAGGATCTTGCGGGTCATCGCCCGGATCAGCTGCTGCTGGTGACGTTGCCGGGCGTAGTCGCCGCCGGTGATGTAGCGCTGCCGCGAGTAGTCCAGCGCCTGCCAGCCGTTGAGGTGCCGTTGGCCCTTCTCGTAGACCTGCTGCGGCCCGATGTAGCCGCCCGGCCCGCTCTCCCGGTACTTGCCGTCCGGTCGGCGGTGCCGCGACTCGACCCGCTGGTCGACGTAGATGTCCACCCCGCCCAGGGCGTCGACCAGCCGGTCGAACCCGTTGAACGTGAGCACCGCGCCCGCGTCGATGCGCAGCCCGGTGTAACCGCTGACCGTGCTGCGCAGCAGCTCGTACCCCTGGGCTGTGCTCGGTTGTTTGGGTTTGCCCGGCACCCGGCTACCGAAGCTCATCGCGTGCGTGAGTTTGGTCTTGCCGCCCTTGTAGCCGGCCTTCGGGAACGCCGGGATGTCCACCACCAGGTCGCGGGGGAGCGAGAAGAGGTACGCCCGATCCAACCCCTTGGGTACGTGCAGCACCAGCACGGCGTCCGAGTGCGGCTCCCAGCCGGGCACGCTGACCCGGGTGTCCACACCGACCAGCAGCAGGTTGAGCGGGCCGGTGATGTCCGCGCCCGGTGGCGGACCGCTGGGGCTCGGGGTCGGCGTACCGACCGGTGACGGGGTCGACGAGCCGGCCACCGGAGCGCCGCCCGGCTTGTCGTCGCCGGTCAGTCGGGTGACCACCACCGAGCCGGCCGCGATCAGCGCGACGACGGCGAGGGCCGTCAACCCCAGCAGCAGCCACCGTCGGCGCGGCGCCATCGAGCCGAGAACCATCCTGGTTTCCTTCCACCCGTCCGGTGAACAACGCTCCGACGGGTGCTCCGGGTTGCGGCCGGGAGGCGCCGGGTCGGTCGGCCGGAGCATGATCGCGCGAAAAGTGCCGCTGGCGCGAGCGCTACTCGCGAGTAATGATGCCTCCATGCGGTACGACGTGGTCGTCATCGGATCCGGCTTCGGTGGCAGCGTCACCGCGCTCCGACTGGCCGAGAAGGGTTACTCGGTCGCGGTGCTGGAAGCCGGCCGCCGCTTCGCCGACGACGAGTTCCCGCAGACGTCGTGGCGGTTCCGCCGTTTCCTCTGGGCGCCCAAGCTGGGCTGCTACGGCATCCAACGGCTCACCCTGCTCCGCCCGGCCGACCGACGCTCCGGCGGCGGGGTGCTGGTGCTCTCCGGGGCCGGGGTGGGTGGCGGCTCGCTGGTCTACGCGAACACTCTCTACGAACCACTGCCGGCCTTCTACGACGACCCACAGTGGCGCGACATCACCGACTGGCGCGACGAGTTGGCCCGCCACTACGACCAGGCGAAACGGATGCTCGGCGTCACCACGTACCCGGTGGACACCGGCGCGGACCGGGCCATGCGCGCGGTGGCCGAGCGGATGGGAGTGGGGCACACCTTCCACGCCACCCCGGTGGGCGTGCACATCGGCCGGCCCGGCCAACGGGTCGCCGACCCGTACTTCGGCGGTGCCGGCCCGGAACGCACCGGCTGCCTGCACTGCGGCTCGTGCATGACCGGCTGCCGACACGGGGCGAAGAACACGCTGGTCAAGAACTACCTCTGGCTCGCGGAACGGCTCGGGGTCACGGTCCGCCCGCTGACCACGGTGACCGCGGTCCGGCCCGCCGACGGCGGCGGGTACCAGGTGCACACCGAACGCACCGGCGCCTGGCTGCGCACCGGTCGGCAGGTCATCCACGCCGACCAGGTGGTCTTCGCCGCCGGGGCGCTCGGCACCCAGCGGCTCCTGCACGCGATGCGGGCCGACGCGGCGCTACCCGGGCTCTCACCCCGCCTCGGCGAGCTGACCCGGACCAACTCGGAGGCGATCCTCGGTGCCTCGGTGCCCCGCCAACGGGCCCGCTCCGAGCGGTTGGACTACACCGAGGGGGTGGCCATCACCAGCTCGTTCCACCCCGACCCGCAGACACACATCGAGCCGGTCCGCTACGGGCGGGGCTCCAACGCGATGGGGCTGCTCCAGTCGCTGCTGGTCGACGGCGGCCCGCACCGGGTGCGCCGCTGGCTCGGCAGCATCGTGCGGCAGCCCGGGTTGGCCGCGCGGATGCTGTCGGTACGCGGCTGGTCGGAACGGACAGTGATCGCCCTGGTCATGCAGTCCGCCGACAACTCGCTGACCACCCGGTGGCGGCGTGGCCCGCTCGGCCGCAGGTTGGTCACCGGCCCGGGCCACGGCACGCCCAGCCCGACCTGGATCCCGGCCGGCAACACCGCGGCCCGAATGCTCGCCGACGAGATCGGCGGCACCCCCGGCGGCTCGGTCACCGAACCCTTCGACATCCCGGTGACCGCGCACATCCTGGGCGGAGCGGTCATCGGGGCCACCCCGGCCGACGGGGTGATCGACCCCTGGCACCGGGTGTACGGGCACCCGGGGCTGCACGTCGTCGACGGCGCCGCCATCTCGGCGAACCTGGGCGTGAACCCGTCCCTGACGATCACCGCCCAGGCGGAACGGGCGACGTCCTTCTGGCCCAACAAGGGCGAGCAGGACCCCCGCCCACCCCTTGCCTCCCCGTACCGCCGGCTCGCCCCCGTGCCCCCGCACCACCCGGCCGTCCCGGCGGACGCCCCGGGAGCGCTGCGTCAGTGAGTCTCGTCGGCCCACCCGGCGAGCCGGTGCCGGGAGCGGTGGTGACTGTGGGTAGGCTTCGTGCACATGAGCCTGCCTCGCCCTGTCCTCGTGGTGGACTTCGGAGCCCAGTACGCCCAGCTCATCGCCCGCCGGGTCCGTGAGGCGAAGGTCTACTCCGAGATCGTGCCGCACTCGATGCCGATCGCCGAGATGCTGGCGAAGAACCCCGCCGCGATCATCCTGTCCGGTGGTCCGGCCAGCGTCTACGCTCCGGACGCGCCGCAGATCGACGCGGGCGTGTTCAGCGCTGACGTGCCGGTCTTCGGCATCTGCTACGGCTTCCAGGCGATGGCCCAGGCGCTCGGCGGCACGGTCACGAAGACCGGTAACCGTGAGTACGGCGGCACCCCGCTGCGCCCCCGCCTCCTCGACCCCGGTGTGCTGCTGCGGGACCTGCCGGCGGACCTGCCGGTCTGGATGAGCCACGGCGACTGCGTCACCGAGGCCCCCGAGGGCTTCACGGTGACCGCCGAGTCGGCGGGCGCACCGGTCGCCGCATTCGAGGACCTGGCCGGGCGTCGGGCCGGCGTGCAGTTCCACCCGGAGGTGGGGCACACCGCGCACGGTCAGGAGATGCTGACCCGCTTCCTCTACGACATCGCCGGCATCGAGCCGACCTGGACGCCCGAGAACATCATCGACGAGCAGGTCGCCCGGATCCGCGCCCAGATCGGCGACAAGGAGGTCATCTGCGGCCTGTCCGGCGGGGTGGACTCGGCGGTCGCCGCGGCGCTCGTGCACAAGGCGGTCGGTGACCAGCTCACCTGCGTCTTCGTCGATCACGGTCTGCTGCGTGCCGGGGAGGCCGAGCAGGTCGAGAAGGACTACGTGGCCGCCACCGGGATCAAGCTGAAGGTGGTCGACGCCGCCGACCGGTTCCTCGGCGCGCTCGCCGGGGTGACCGACCCGGAGCAGAAGCGCAAGATCATCGGCCGCGAGTTCATCCGGGTCTTCGAGGCCGCGGCCCGCGAGATCGCCGCGCACGGCGACGTCGAGTTCCTCGTCCAGGGCACCCTCTACCCCGACGTGGTGGAGTCCGGCGGCGGCACCGGCACCGCCAACATCAAGAGCCACCACAACGTGGGCGGCCTCCCGGAGGACCTGAAGTTCGCGCTGGTCGAGCCGCTGCGCACCCTGTTCAAGGACGAGGTCCGCACGCTCGGCCTCCAACTCGGCCTGCCCGAGGCGATGGTCTGGCGGCACCCGTTCCCCGGCCCCGGCCTCGCCATCCGGATCATCGGCGCGGTCGACCAGGAACGCCTCGACCTGCTCCGCCAGGCCGACCTGATCGCCCGCGAGGAGCTGACCGCCGCCGGCCTCGACCGGGGTGTCTGGCAGTTCCCGGTGGTGCTCCTCGCCGACGTTCGCAGCGTCGGCGTGCAGGGAGACGGGCGCAGCTACGGGCACCCCGTGGTGCTGCGCCCGGTCTCCAGCGAGGACGCGATGACCGCCGACTGGTCCCGGCTGCCCTACGACGTGGTGGCCCGGATCTCCACCCGGATCACCAACGAGGTCGCCGAGGTCAACCGGGTGGTCCTGGACGTCACCAGCAAGCCGCCGGGCACCATCGAGTGGGAGTGAGCGGCGCTCAGCCCACCGGCGGCGTGCTGGACGGGGTCGTCGGCGGGTAGGGCGCCGTCGGCGCGTACCCCTGCGGTGGTCCGCCGGGCGCGGGCCCGGCGGTGGGCGGCGGGCCGTTCTGCGGCGCGACGCCCGCGGCGTGCGGCCAGGCCGGCGCGCCGGTGGGCTCCTCCGGCATCAGGAACCACATGATCGGGTACGCGAACAGCGCGAGCCCGCCGGTGAGCAGACCGGTGACCGCGAAGATCACCCGGACCAGGGTGGGGTCGACGGCGAAGTAGCGGCCGACGCCACTGGCAACCCCCGCGACCATGCGGTCGGTGGTGGGTCGCCGAAGCTGCTTGTACGGGGCGTGAGGAGCGGTGGTGGATGTCATACCCCCACGGTCCGCGCTGCTGCCCGGCCTGCCCTCGGTGACCGCCCGGATCATTACCCTGACCAATCCCTGAGCGGGGTCAGACAGTCAGGAATCCGACTCTTTTCCGTTCCGGTAACGCGGCCCGGGGAGAATTTGCTTCCGTGACCACCTTGCTCAAGCCGCTCCGCAGGATCGCGGCATACGCAGTTTGTGCTGATTCAAGCGGCCGAGTCTTGCTGGTCCGCGCCTCGGAGCGCTCCGGCACTCCCGGCGCGTGGTCGCTGCCCGGTGGGGCGGTCGACCACGGCGAGGACCCGAACCACACGGTCGTTCGCGAAACCGCCGCCGAGACCGGCCTCTCCGTCGCCGTCTCCGACCTCGCCGACGTCCTCGCCGACATGCGGGCGCTCCCCGACCGGGGCATCACCATCCACACCGACCGGCTGATCTACCGGGTGGCGGTCCGTGGCGGCACCCTCGCGGACCGGGCCGGCGAACGCCCCACCGACCTGGCCCGGTGGTACACCCTCGACGAAGCGCGCGAGCTGCCGCTGCGCTCGTTCACCGCACGCGCCCTCGGGCTGCCCGCGTCCTCCACCGACGTGGTGCCCGACGAGGCACCCGAGTTCCCCTCCTTCTATGCCGTGCCCGGCCCCGACGGGCTGCACCGGGCCCAGCGTTTCGCCGCGTACGCGGTCTGCACCGACCCCGCCGGTCGGGTTCTGCTCACCCGGGTCTCCGACGGCTACCCCGGCGCCGGCTGCTGGCACCTGCCCGGCGGCGGCACCGACTACGGCGAGCAGCCCGGCGCGGCCCTCATCCGGGAACTGGTCGAGGAGACCGGGCAGACCGGCCGCCTCGTCGAACTGCTCGGCGTCGCCAGCCACCGCGACGCCGCCTCGCTCGGCCCCGAGGGCTACCCCATCGACTGGCACGGCGTACGCGCCTTCTACCGCGTCGTCGTCGACAAGCCCAACCCGCTGACCGTCGCCGACGTGGGCGGCTCCACCTGTGAGGCCCGCTGGTTCGGTCGCGACGAACTCGCCGCGCTCCCCACCCACCGCCTCACCGAGGTGACCGCCGAAGCGGTACACGCAGCCCGCCTGGCCTGACCCCGACCAGTCCGCGCGAGGCGCGGCTGGTCCGGCGGGCCGCTTCTGCGAGGGCTCTCCAGGCTTGATCGACTCGGGTTTCTTGAAACCGCGGTATCCCCGTGCCTGGGATGCCGCGCCTTTCATGAACCCGAGTTGATCAACGTCCGTCTGCCGGCTCGCCAGCCTGCGGTTTCCGGTGCGCCACCTTGCGTTGATCATGAAGTTACTGTCGGAAGGCGAGATGGAGGGCGGTAACTTCATGATCAACGGGCCGGGGCGCGAGGCGGGGGTGGGTGAAGGTGCAATTGATGCGGCGGGTCGCTACCTATGGGCTTCTGTGGGACGCGGATCGGGTCTTGCTGGTTCGGGACGGGACGGAGGGTGAGTTCCCGGGAGCCTGGCGGCTGCCGGGCGGTGCCGTCGGACATGCCGAGCACCCGGAGCGCGCCGTGGTCCGCGAGGTCGCCGACCAGACCGGGTTGGTGGTGGCGGTGGCGCGGCTACTCGCGGTAGTTGCCGATGTGGCCACCTTCCCGGAGGAGCCGGTCGCGCTGCACACCGACCGCCTGTTGTTCGAGGTCACTACGCGCGACGGCGCGAGCCCCGAGGGTGCGCCGCCCGAGAGCGGGGGGCCCGAGGGTGCGCGGCCCGGGAGCGGTGACGGCGCGTCTGGCCTGGTGGATGAGGTCTGCTGGTTCTCCCTCGCGGAGGTGGCGCAGGTGCCGCTGACCCCGTTCACCGCCGAGGCGCTCGGCCTGCCGGTGACGCCGCTGCCGTCCGGGACGCGCCGGTCGCGGGGACTGTTCCCGCCACCGCACCCTGACCGCCGGCTGCGCTTCGGGGCGTACGGGCTGGTCACTGATCCTGCTGGGCGGATCCTGCTCACCCAGATCGCGGAGGGCTACCCGGGGGCCGGCCTGTGGCATCTGCCGGGCGGTGGCACTGATCACGGTGAACAGCCGGCCACCGGCCTGCTTCGGGAGTTGGTCGAGGAGGGTGGCCAGGTGGGCCGGGTGGTGGAGCTTCTGGGCGTCAACAATCTGCACAATCCTGCCGCGCTGGGCCCGGAGGGTCGGCCGCTGGACTGGCATGGCGTACGGGTGATCTATCGGGTGCTGGTGGACGTACCCACTGAGGCGGTGGTCACCGAGTCGGCGGGAGGGTCGACGGCGCGGGCGGCGTGGTTCACCCGGGCTGAGGCGGTTGACCTGCCGTTGAGCGACGTC
The DNA here is from genome assembly GCF_004217135.1 of Micromonospora violae. Classification (NCBI taxonomy): domain Bacteria; kingdom Bacillati; phylum Actinomycetota; class Actinomycetes; order Micromonosporales; family Micromonosporaceae; genus Micromonospora; species Micromonospora violae. The sequence continues at coordinate 4,806,250 of NZ_SHKK01000001.1, read as the reverse complement.
GCTGCGGTGGCAATCGGACAGAGTGGCCGATAGCACCCGGCTCGATGAGCCGACTTGGTGACCCTCCGGTACAGTCAAAGGCGGGAATGATGGAGGAAACGGGCGATGAGGCCCGGGATGGGAACAAGCGAGCGGTTCGAGCGGTTTAGGCCAGATATAAGTACCGCCGGCAGCTATCGCCAAGCCACGTTCCCCTATGCGATGGTGTACTCCGCAAAACGGCTGCCGGGCCATGCAAGGTCCGACACGAGACAGCCGGGCACCCGCCGAGTGGCGGCCAGCAGATCCGGTGATGGAGGAAACGTGCCGAGAGCCCCATGGCGCCGGCGTCGTACTACTGACAGTCCGCGCCCCGCAGGGCGTCGCTGGGCGGGCCGGTTGCGCCGCAGCAGCACGTTCGCCCGCCAGGTGCTGTTGGTCCGGGTCGGTCGCCGCGACGGTGACCTGCACCCGACCGACCTGGCCCCGACCGAGCACAGGTACGCCGACCGGCAGCGCCGCCGCTACGGCCTGGACCGGCTCAGCCGGCCCACACTGCGGGTGGACCCGACACTGGGCCTGGACCGAGCCGCCATCGACGCGGTCGTGCCGGTCAGCCCGGCGATGCCGCCGATGGCGCAGGCCGATGAGGCCCGCTCGATCCCGCTGCTCCCCGGCGAGCGCACCATCGCGCGCCGGATGAAGTTCGGCCTGGTCAACGCCTGCACGCTGGCCAGCCTGATGCTCGGCATGCTGGCCATCTTCCTGGCCATGCAGGGCGAGGTGCGCACCGCCGCGCTCTGCCTGATCGCCTGCGTCGGTTTCGACGGTCTGGACGGCGCGCTGGCTCGACGGCTCGGTGTGGCCAGCCCGTTCGGCGCGCAGATGGACTCACTGGCCGACATGTGCTCGTTCGGTCTCGCCGCGCCGGTCGTGGTCTACGCCTCGCTCGCCGGCTCCGTCTCCACGGCCGCGGCGGCGGTGGCGTGCGCCCTGGTCGCGGCGTGTGCCGCGATCCGGCTGGCGCGCTTCAACGTCTCGCCGAAGGACGGCCGGTTCTTCTGCGGGGTGCCCACCACCATGGCGGCCGCGGTGCTCGCCGTGACCGTGGCGATCGGCCTGCCGGTGCCCGGTGACGTTCTGGTCGCCGGGGTGGCGCTGCTGGCCTTCGCGATGGTGTCGAGCTTCCCGTACGCCAAGCTCGCCCGCCTGGTGAAGCTGCCGCCGTGGGTCTGGTTGGCTCCGGTGATCGGCGCGCTGGTCGACGTCCGGCTGACGTTCGCCCTGATCGTGGTGGGTTACCTGGTCAGCGGGCCGGTTCTCTGGCTGCGGCAGCGCCGTACCGTCTGATCTGAGCAGACGAAACGGGGCGCCGCGGACAGCGGCGCCCCGTTTCGCGTTCGTGGGTCAGCGCCAGCGCGCGATGACCGTGGACCCACCGACCACCTTGTCGCCCGGCCCGACCAGCGGGTCCGCGGCCTCGGCGGGGAGGTAGACGTCGGTGCGGGAGCCGAACCGGATCAGCCCGAAGCGTTCGCCCTTGGCCAGCAGCGCGCCGATCGGCGCGCGCTGCACGATCCGGCGGGCGATCAGCCCGGTCCGCTGCGCGACCACCACCGTGCCGCGGGCGGTGTCCAGCACGGTGTACGCCGCGACGTTGTGCTCGGCGTCCGGCTTCATGGCGTTGACGAAGCCGCCGTCGGCGACGAAGTAGTCCACCACCTTGCCGGCGACCGGGGCGCGGTTGACGTGCACGTCCAGCACCGACAGGAACACCGCGATCCGCAGCCACTCACCGTCGCCGAAGCGCTCGTCGTGCAGCCGCTGCACCGACAGGACCTTGCCGTCCGCGCTGGCGACCACGGCGCTCGGGTCCTCCGGCACGTCCCGTTCCGGGTCCCGGAAGAACGCGGCGACCGGCCCGGCGGCCAGGGCCGGCAGGAGCCACAGCTTGGACGACGGGCGCGCCACCCGGGCCAGCGCCGCGAGGCCCAGCGCGATGCCCGCCGCCGCCACGCCGTTGGAGTCGATGTGCATGCCCCGGGTCAGCGGCACGCTCGACGGCCGGTACGCGGGGGCCAGGCTGTCGGCGGTGGCCGGACTGGCCGGGGTGAACCGCAGTCGGTAGACCCGCACCGGTGGCGAGTTGCGCAGCACCAGGTCGGCGCCGACGCCGTACAGGGCGTCCTGTCGGGCCAGTTCGGCGGCGGCACCCTCGGTCCGGCCGGGCGTGGCGTCGGTGGCCACGCTCAGCACCGCCCCGTCGGTCAGGTATTTGGCCAGGCCCTCGATGCTGCTGCGGGTCGCCTCGGCGGTGCCGGTGAACACCTCGCCGGCGATGACGACCGCAGCGGCCTCGGCCTCGGCGAGTGAGTCGACGACGCTCACCCGGTCGGCGACCCAGCGGCCCTGGGCGGTGACGTGCTCGCGCAGCGCCGCAGCGCCGGACGGCTCGGCGGGCACCACGGTGAGCCGGTCACCGGGGAGCAGCGCCTCGACCGCCGCGGCCAGTACCGCGGAGTCCGGGTTCACCCCGACGAGCAGGGCGGCCTTTGCGTCGTTGATCCGGGCCAGCTCGGCGATGAGGGTACGGGCGGCTCGCTCGCCGATGCGGACCGGACCGGACCGGCCGGTGGTACGCACGGCGGAGGACTGGGTCATGTCGGGCGGGCTCCTGACGGGGGTAGAGACGGGAATCGCGGCGGGACCACCATGGGCGGGAACGGGCCGGCCGGCGGAGGCGAGATCTCCACCGGCCAGCATATGCGTCCGTCCGCGCCGGCCGCACCGCCGTGGGGATGCGGTGGACCGGCGCGGCCCAGGTGACCCAGGTCAGGCTTCCCGGCGTGGAGCGTCCCGCTCGTCGCCCGGCTGGTCGCCGACGGGCTCGGTCGGCGGCTCCGACCGCGGCTCGGTTGGCGGCTCGGTCGGCGGCTCGGTCGGCGGATGTGCCAGCCAGGCCGGGTGGATCACATCGGTGGTCGGCGCATCCTCCGCCCGCACCTCGGTGGTCGGCGTCTTGACCGTCGGGTCCGAGGAGAGTGCCGCTCCCGAGGGCGGTGTGGGGTCGAAGGTGAGCGTCGGGTCCGTGGTGCGGGTCGGGTCCGCTGCGGGAGCGTCCCAGGTGGACCGTTCGGCTTCCCAGGCCGGCAGAGCCGCGCCGGAGGTCGACGTGGCGGCGCCGGAGACCGGCGCGGGCGTCCCGGAGATGGGTGCGCCGGAGACGGACGTGCCGGAGACCGGAGCGACGGCCTCGGCCTCGGCGGTCGGCTTCGGTTGGTTCGACCGACCCGAGCGCAGCGCGCCGACGAGCCCGAAGACCCCGATCAGGATGAGCGCGCTGGCCAGGAACCAGCCGACCGGTGGCAGCGCGAGCCCGAGGAGTTGGGCGAGCAGCCACCAGGCGGAGAGCGCCAGGAACACGAGCCCGAAGGCGAACGACACCAGATCCGTGCGGTGAGCCTTCACCGGGTCACCTCCAGGTTGCCGGCATTGACATGGATGTAGAGGCGCAGGGTCCCGCCACCGGGCCCGTCGGCGCCGACGTCGGTGGACTCCCGCAGGCGGCCGTCCAGCCCGCCGGAGCGGTTGCCGAAGATGTTGGCGTCACCCGCGTTGACGTCGGCCACGGTGGTGACGTCCACGTTCGGCGGCACGACCACGGTCGCCTGGCCGAAGTTGACGGCCACTGTCACCTGGGCGTCCCGTTTCGCGAAGTCGAGCCCGCGCAGGTCGAGCACGGCGTCACCGAAGCTGTTCTCGTACCGGTCCGCCAGGTCGCGGTGGTCGGTGGGCGCCCAGGTCACCGCGCCGTCGACCCCGCGAATCCGGTCGTAGGACTCGGCGACGGTCGCCGTGCCCAGCGCCGCAGCGGTCACCACACCGAGCGCGATGAGCCAGCGGGCCCGCCCGAACCAGGTGCCGACCAGCAGCCCCAGGGCGATGGTGGCCAGTGCGGCCGCGAAGTACGCCGAGGCGCCGATGGGGAAGACGTCCAGCAAATCGAGCAGGGCGACCAGCCCGAGCACCAGGAAGATCAGCGAGAACGTCACCGCGCCGAGCGGCGACCGCTCCTTGGGTCGCTTCGGCGGCTTGGGCGGCTTGGGCGCGGGAGGCGCGGCCGGGGTCGGCGAAGCGTACGGGCCGTGCGGTGCGAACGGGGGGCGGTAACCGGAGGGCGGCGGGGCGGTCGGATAGCCGGCCGGGGCCGCAGGTGTGCTGCTCACCGGTGCCGACGGCCAGCCGGCGCTGGGCATGGCGGTGCTCGGCCAGCCGGGCTGGGTAACCGTCGGGCCGGCTGGTTGCCCGCTCATCGGGCCCACCCCGGACACCGGCGGCGTCCCGGTGGACGGCAGCGGACCGCTGGTCGGCGGCGCGTCGTACGCCGGGGTGGTGACGGTGGGCGCCGCCCCCGTCGACGCGGTGGCGTACCCCGGATCGGTGCCGAACATCGGCGGCGTCGCCGCCGGGCCGGTCGACGGCGCGGCGCCGTACGACGGCGCGGGCCAGGCCACCGGCGGGACCGGGCCGGCCGGGTTGCCGGGCGGTGCGGCGGGCGGCGGACCACCCGGGGTGCCGGGCCGCGGGTTGCGGCCGTCCCGGTTGAGCAGGAGCGCGCCGGCGACCAGGATGGCCGCGCCGAGCAGCACCGCGCGGAAGGCGTCGGTGACGATGTACGCGAAGCTGGCTGCGGCCAGGATGCTCAAGACGATCACCGTGACCGGCGACATGCTGGAGCGACCGCGTCCGAGCATGGACTCGACGGGGGACGCGGTGTCGCCCTCGTTCGGGATGATCAGCCAGGCGGCGACGTACACCAGGATGCCGATGCCCCCGAAGAAGCCGAGCACCGCGAGCAGCACCCGCCAGAGCACCGGATCGGTGTTGGTGGCGCGGCCGATCGCGGCGCAGACGCCGGCCAGGTATCGGCCCTCGCGCGGTCGGACCAGCCCGTACCGTGAGGTGAAGCCGGTGCCGCCCAGCGGCGGTGGCGGCGCGGACGGGCCGGGGCCGCCCGGCCCGGGTGGCGTGCCGCCCGGGCCATAGCCGGTGCCCGCCGCGAACCCTGGGCCCGGGCTGTAGCCCGCGCCGGGCGACCCGTAGCCGCCCGTCGGACCGCCGGGCGCGGTGGCGTCGGTGCCAGCGTGCGGCCCGAACGTGCTGGGCTCGGTCCATTCGCTGGGTGTGGTGGTGGGCGGGGGCGGTGCTGAACCGCCCGGCTGTGCCGACCCCGGTCGGGGCGGCGGGGCAGCGTCCTCGGTCATGCTTCGATCCTGCTGCCCGGTCCACCCGAACTGCCTCAGGACCCGACCCTGACCCCACCCTGAGATCCGGCGGCCGGAATGTCGGGGGCGTCCCCGTGGTCATGGACGCCGCAGCGTGTGACGATCGAGTCACCCACCTCGACCTGCCCGCCACCATCATCCAGGGAGCTTCCGATCAGCACCGTGACCCCGCCCGCGCGCCTCTACCGCGCCCCGGAGCACCGGATGGCCGCCGGCGTCGCCGCCGGTATCGCCGACCATCTCGGCATCTCGGTGCTGCGGGTGCGCGTCGCGTTCATGGTTCTGCTCGGGCTGAGCGGGCTCGGTCTGCTGCTCTACGCGGCCTTCTGGGCCGTGGTGCCGCTGCGACCCGGAAACACCGCGGTGCCGCCCCGACGGGACGTCGCCCAGCTCCTGCCGTTCGTGGGGATCGGGCTCGGTGTCCTGTTGATCCAGGTGATGGTCTTCGACTCGGTCGGCGCGGCGGGCACCGCCGGTTGGTTGGTGGCCATCATCGCGGTCGGCGCCGGGGTCATCTGGCACCAGTCCGCGCCCGAGCGGCGGCGACAGTGGGGCGACACGATGCCGGTGCCCTGGCTCGGCGCGGTCGTCGAGGAGAGCGACCGGCGGGCTTTCGTGCTCCGGTTCATCGGCGGGGGCGTGCTGGTCGCGGTCGGCATCATCGGTGTCGCGGCCGTCTACTCGCCAGCTCAGAACTTCGACGCGGTGATCAACGGCGTGATCTTCGCGCTGGTCGGGCTGGCCGGCGTCGGCGTGGTCGCCGCGCCGGTGCTCTGGCGGACGTACAGCCAGCTCCGCTCGGAGCGCGAGGGCCGCATCCGCGAGCAGGAGCGGGCCGAGTTGGCCGCCATGGTGCACGACCAGGTGCTGCACACGTTGGCCCTGATCCAGCGCAACGCCGGCGACGTCAAGACGGTGCAGCGGCTGGCCCGAGGGCAGGAGCGGTCGCTGCGCAACTGGCTCTACAAGCCGACCGCCTCGCCGAG